>CAWHIK010000010.1:0-733205 GCA_963829485.1 uncultured Chloroflexia bacterium | reverse complement strand
GAAGGTTTTCATTCTTTGCTTAAACATGCGGCATCCTCCGTTCTCTTATTTATTCAATTCTACATGAGAAAGAAGAATAATCACACGCACTTTATGGTCCCGGCTCATCCCTCTTCTCCCTCCATCTCATCGAGCGACCCTGACTCCCGGTATTCGAAGGCGACCACCGGATAACCCAGGTCTATGAATGTATGCAGTGTGCCGAGAAAGGCAGACATGTCCACCACATGACCGAATAATGTGGTGGTCGGGTGGTCTCCTTCACACGTTTCCGCGTGTACCAATTTATCCCCGACATAATCCGCCCAGCGCACATTAAAAGGTACCCTGCATGGTGATCTTGAAACTGTGTTGCGATTGAATCATGCCGAGCCTCCTGGCAGGCGTAAACGACAAACAAAATCCGTCCGCCAGTCCAAGGATACGGCGGAAATTACAGGATTACATCACTAGTAAAAGGTGAAAATTCAGGGAACGTAAAAAAAGAATCGATCAGTGGAGCAATCCCATCCGTTCGCAGCCTGAACGATCGCGCGGCGTCCGCGGGCGTCCAATTTATCCCCCAGATGCGCGATGTGACTGTGGACCGTCTCCTTCGAGATGAAAAGCGTTTCCGCAATTTCCCTGTCGGTATAGCGTTTTTCCAGAAGCCGCAGGACTTCTATCTCACGCGCAGTCACCCCCAGATTCACCCTGCATTTCAGGCTTGGCCCCGGTTTTCTCTGATCGGATGGATTTCCTCCGGGCGTCCTCTTCTTCGATAGCCGATAAAATCCTGTCGATGTAGGCGGGAGCTGTGCCCTCCTTTTTGAGCCTGGCCATTAGCGGCTTAACCGCCGCACCCAGATCGATGAAGACCCGGATAAACCCGCCCGGCTCAGCCAACGCAACCGCTTTCTCCATCTCTTTCAGTGCCCTGGCTTCCTTCCCCTCCGCCTGGGACAACAGCGCTTGCAGGCCAAACACGCTGATCAACAAACGGGTCTGGTGATCGGCAGTGAAAATTTTTCGCAGTTTCGCCAACGCCGCGGAGGCCTTTTTCCGGCTGAGAGGCGTATCCTTAGCAAGAAGCACCTGAACGTAGGTGATGGGCGGGGCATAGAAAAACGGCAGACGAAGCACGTTGGGTAATTTATAAAGGTCAGCCCAGCGGGCGGCTGCAGCCAGGTTTCCCTGCCGCATATCCAATTCGGCCTTCAATGCGGAAGCATCAGAGGCTTGAAAGGGAACGCTCATCTCCAGAGAAAATTCAGCAAGGGTTTCCGCAAGCTCGATGGATTTTGCCTCTTGCCCCTAGAGCCTGGTAGATCAGGACCAATGCAGCGATGCTATGGATGTAAACCTGCGTTTGAACTTGTTGAGGGTGCAGTAAAACGGGCAGGAAATATTGTTCCGCTTTTTGGAGATCGTTGCGGTAATAGTGCACGAGACCCAGGAAATAGGAGGACACCAACACTCCCACCAGGCTGTTTATGGATCTGCCATATCTTTCTAGGGTTTGAGCTGCCACCCGCTCAATAAGAGACAGGTCCGCCTCCGACAAGTAGATAAAGCTGACCTGGGCCATCAGTCGAGCCTGGTAGGCAGGACCAAAATCGGGTTCGTCTGTGACATTCAAGACATCCAAAGACCGGGCCAGGTCGCCCTGCATCTGATAGCTGGCGCCCAGGTACAACCTCATCAGCACACGAGGCAGCCACCATTCAACAGGCAGCTTTTCCAGAGCGAGTTGTGCAAGAGAGATGCTTTTCTCATGATCTCCCATCCAATAAAAGATGATGGACCGCCTGGCAGCTATCTCACCTTTCAAACGATCACGGTCAGAGCGAGCGGGTCGTGATTTTGCGATCAATGATTCGGCTTCATTCAAAGCAGCAGCCATTTTTGAAAATTGTGCCCGGCCCTGAAACAATGCGGTTTCTGCCATTTTCAATTCCAGCTGCTGATCCACGACGTCCTGCGGGAACATCTTCACCAAACTCTGCAAGACTTGACTGTCATCCAGGTTCGTGATATCCCGCCTGTGCCGCACAAAAATTTCGACGGCATCTTTCATATCACCGGCTGCGAGCGCATGGGAGATCGCCTTGTCCAGCAAGCCCTGGCTTTCAAACCAGCCGCTGGCACGCATGTGAAGCGCTGCAATTTCCCGGGTTGGAAGGCTTGACTTCACCTCATTGACCAGGTATTGGCGGAGCAGGTGGTGGTAACGATACCAGCCTTGGGCTCCGTGTACCGACGTGGTGAAAAAATCGGAACGGTGCAGCCATTCCAGGTGTTTTTGGCTTTTGCCTGAGTTGGCGCCAAAACCCATGACCGCGTCGCACAACGGTCCGCACAGGTGATCAAGAATGGAAGTTTTCACAAGAAAATCCTTGATCTCCTTTGGAAGCTGAGAGATCACCTCGTCCACCATATAATCGATAAGGTAGCGGTTTTCGCCGTCCTGGTTGGCTCCGATCAAGCTGGATGAACCGGATTGCCGGAAGTAGATCGCCGCCAGCCGCAGGCTCACCGGCCATCCCTCTGTTTTATTTGAAAGGGTGACGACGTCCTGGTCCGGGATGTCCATGTTCAGGATATCGTGGAAGAATACCTCTGTTTCGTCCAGCGTGAAATCGGAGGTCAGAAGCCCGCAGTTCGGTCACCACCCCGCGCGCCCTCAATGCCGGTAACGGGATCGGCGGGTCATGCCGGGCTGCCAGAACAAGATGAAATGAGCGCGGCGGACGGTGCAGCAAATTGGACACCAGTTCATGGTTGGCGCTATTATGGATGAGGTGATAATCGTCGAGGGCAATGATGAAATCCTGCTTGATGACAGACAATTCATTAAGCAGGGTCTTGCTGACCGACGCGACGGATGGGGAGGAGGTCACCTTGAACAGGCTGGCTGTCCTGTCGCCGACCATCGGAAAGCAGGTCTGTACCGCGGCAATTAAATAATTCACAAAGGTGGCGAAGTCGTTGTCCGACTCATCGAGGGTCAACCAGGCGCAGGGCAGAGGACTGGTCTCCAGCCACGAATCCACCAGCGTGGTCTTGCCGTAACCCGCCGGCGCGACCACCAGGGTCAGGGGGGAGAGTGATTGGATCTGGTTCAACAGGCGCGGCCGGTGCACCACGTCACCGCTGAGGCGCGGACGGTTCAGCTTGGTCAGGAGCAGGGAACCACGCAGGGAATCGATCATTCGACGGGGAAGCAATATCAAAATTATCTGCTTGGATTATTTTACACTATCCTCAGTCGTGTTTAAGCTGCCAGTTGGAACTTGTCCCAATAACTCCTTCTTTAGATGTCCTTGCCGCCGGATAATAAAATCATGGCTCCTTCCTAATGAAGGAGCCATGATTGGTTGCTAAGTTAAACCGGAAAATGTATCAGGTCGTGGGGGTGTCGAGCGGCGCCTCGGGAGGCCTGGGGGGCAGTGAGCCCGGGTAGCCCTGGGGAATCTGATCCCTATTGGCAGCCCCGGCCGCGGCGATGTTCGCCAGGTCAACCAGCAACGCGAGGAACAACCACAGCCAGTCAATGCCCTGAAGGCCGCCAAGGGTGCCGACGCCATTGGTTACCAGAAATACGTACATCAACGTAGTGAACGGCAGCATCATGATCCCGATACACGGAATGATCCACGAACCGCCGAACACTCTTTCAAAGGCGAGCGGTCTGGCGATCCACGCGAAGATAAGGAAGAACCGGGAAAAGCCGACGACGAACGCTGTCAAACAGCCTGGTCCACTATTGGGTCTCATTTTCTTCTCCTTTTTTATTTGATGGGTTGATAATCAAAACACATCAAAGTCCGGGCGGTTCCGAAGACAAAACATCGAGCCGGCTCTACTTTTCCGCGGGGGTTTCTTCATCTTCCTTCTTTGCAGGAGCGAGGAAGAAATTCGCCAGGAAGCCGGTGAAGGTACCGAAAATGCCTACGCCGATAATGATGGTCACGGAGCCCACGACCCTTCCCCAGTTGGTGGTTGGGAAGCGGTCGCCATACCCCACCGTGGAGATGGTGACCATGACATACCAGACAGCATCTGCGGCGGTTTTAATGTTGGCATCCGGGTTGATCTTCTCCGCTTTCAAAACAGCCAGGGCGCCGAACTCCAGTACCATGATGCCCATCAACAGCAGGACGTACAAAGCACTGCCCGCCCGGTCCTTCACGAGTGTATTGAAAATGACCTTGGGACCGATCTTCGTCATCAGGCGGTAAACGCGGAACAGCCGGAAAACGCGCAGGATCTTGAACTGAGGAAGCGGCAGGCTGGCGAACAGGTCCGCCCAACCGAAGTCCCGGAAGAAATACTGGCTCTTGGATGGTACAGTTATCATGCGGTAGGCAAAGTCGCCCAGAAAGATGATGCTGAACAGACCATTCATGATATCGAGGATCCCTTTCATGTCCGCATCTTGGTAAAAGTATCCCAAAAATATGTTTACGATAGACAGAATGGATAGTACGCCGACGAAGATTTCGTAGCCGAGGTTCATCTTTCTTTCTTTTTTGGTTTCAGTTGCGGTCATAAAATTACCCTCCTTGATCGAATAGTTTAAGATACTTCATTATATATCCAATAATCCGCAAGGACAGTTATCTCACCTGCCACTTTACTCACCCGGCAAACCCTCGCTGGAGAATGGGGTAAAATTACCTTCGAGACATCCCCTCAGTGAGGACTCCAACCAAGAAGCCGCCAGTGAAGATAGCTTGAAGTTAGGAAGTGAGCGCGTTTTCGACGTACTTTCGGGCCCGTATTTCAATAGAACCCGAAGAACCGTGATTAGCTGATCAAAGACATCTTTTGGCCCGAATAGAACGAACGTTCTTGTTTATTGTGCCACTCCCTTTTGAGAACCTCTTTATTTTATAGAATTTTTAAACCATACTCCCTTCACCAATAGCTAAACCAAACTCACTGATTTTCCTGAACTGCAGGAATGATGTATTTGTCGAACAGCTCGAAGAGGCTTTCTTCGGTTTTCGCTGTCGTGACGATGACCAGGTCGTACTTCGGGATCACAAGGACGATCTGTCCACCCCCCCCCAAGGCCGCATAACCCCCCATTTCTGGAACCGTGAACCAGTGATACCCATAACCGAAGTGCGCATTCGCGTCTACGTCCGCGTGGAGTCCGCGTGGAGGTCTCCACCCACTCGGAGGAGACGATCTGCTGCCCATCCCACTGGCCCTTCCTGAGATAGAGGTAACCCAGCTTGGCCATGTCGCGTGGCGTTAGATTAAATCCCCCGGCGCCGTAGGGAATCCCATCTGGATCAGTCATCCACGTTCCTGCCGAAATGCCCAGCGGCTTGAACAGGTTTTGCTCCGCAAAGTCGCGAGGATTCACGCCTGTTGTTTCCTGCAGGATAGCAGTCAATATATGTGAACACCCTGCGCAATAAGACCACCGGCTTCCAGGCGGGTCGACGATTGGTTTATCGAGCAGATACTGGATCCAATCCTGGCTGTTTTGCATAGCCTGATAATAGGGGTCATTCTCCCCTTCCAGGCCGGACCTCATCGTCAGCACATCCTCCAGCGTCATGGCTTCTTTCTGCTTATTTAGGTTCGCAAACGTACGATTGGGAAAATAATCCAAAACTTGATGGTCAACCCCATCGATGTATCCTTTATCGATTGCGATCCCGATAAGTGCCGAAGTGAAGCTCCTGCCAACGGATTGCATGTCCTGTTTGATGTCTTGTTGATAAGGCTCAAAATATGTTTCGCTAACCAGATAGCCGTTCCTGACTATCAACAGGCTATGGACCTCTATTTTCCTATCATTGATCTCAGCCAACATGGCTCCGAGCTTCTGCGAGTCCATTCCCTGTTCTTCAGGAGTCGAGGTACGCCAACCTTCGGTCGGCCAAAATGCTCCGGACGGAATGGCAGTTGGCGGGATAGCAGTGGCAGCTGAGGTCGGGGTGATGGACGGAGCACACGCGCTCAAAACTATGACAAGCAATGAGATGAGCATCGTTGTTTTCATAGTGGTCATCCCCCGTTAGAACAGCATGAAATCAAGCATTACTTCCTTAACTTCTACAACCTTGAAACCAATTCCCTGGCGGCAGTCACCGCGCGGCTGGCATCGGGGGCGAAGCCGTCAGCGCCAATCTGTTCGGCATAGTTTTGAAGTCACCGGCGCGCCGCCGATCATCACCTTGACCTGTCCGCGCACCCCGGCAGCACTCAGCGCATCGATGGTGTTTTTTATGGCAGGCATGGTGGTGGTCAACAAGGCGGACATGGCTACAATTTGCGCGCCTTGATTGCGAACAGCTTCCACAAATTTTTCGGGTGGGACATCCGTGCCAAGGTCGATAATTTCAAAACCACCGCCTTCGAGCATCATGGCAACCAGGTTCTTGCCAATATCGTGCAAGTCACCCTTGACAGTACCAATCGCAACTTTGCCAGCCGACGCAATTTCAGCATTTTTTAGATAAGGTTTGAGCAACACCAGCCCGGTCTGCATGGCGCGGGCGGAAATCAGCATTTCAGGAACGAAATACTCGCCTTCCTCGAACAGGCGGCCCACTTCAGCCATTGCTGCGATCATTCCTTCGTTCAATATGTCTGCCACAGGAATGCCGGCATCGATGGCAGCCTGAACATTCGTCTTGACTGCGTTAGTATCGCCTTCCATGACATTGGTATGGATTTCCTTGATAATTTGTTCCATTATTACTCCTTATCCCAACTAAAGTAATTTGCGATGGATCTAAGAATATCGCCCGTATTCACGCCAGGCTTGCATCAGGGCGGCGTAGTTTTCAGGTTTTACCGCCGAGTGAATGGAATTACTCGAAGAAAGGATGAACCCCCGCCGGGCATTCCAACACGCAGCGTCTCTTTGGTGGATTCAAAAACTTCCTCCGGCGTGCCAAACGACATGAGTTGGGCGCAATCCACATTTCCCTTCAGCGCCACCCTGTCTCCATACTTGGCTTTGACTTCGCCGAGATCCATTCCCGCCTGCGGATCGATGGGGTCGAGACAATCAATACCCGAATCGATGATCATATCGAGGATCGGCCAAAGGTTGCCATCCGTATGTTTGATGACATACAGCCCCAGTTCCTTGAAGCCTTGCATGACACGGCAAAGACCCGGGTAAAAGAATTCGCGGAAGTGTTTGGGCGACATGAGCGGTCCCTTGTTGTAGGCGTAGTCGTCACCGGTGTAGATGATCTTCGCCCCACGGGCGACAATTTCCTTCGCCAGTTCGAGGTTGACCTTAACGGACATCTCAACCAAGCCCTTTACCAGTTCAGGCTCAAGCGCAATCGCCATGAGCAGTTCCTGCATCCCCATGAGATAACGCGGGAGCGAAAAAATATCATTCAGGTGTACGATAACAGCCTTCTGCCCTTTATAGGTCTGAAGTGCGGACTCCACAGCAGTAAATCTTTCAGGCAGGTGCGGATCAGGCGGAGTGAATCGTTCAAAATCGGCCATGGTCTTGATGGGTGATTCCACTTCGATGCCGTGCTCCTCTTCCGTATCCTGGCTGACATAGCCCCACTCGCTCAACCAGCGATTCTCGCTCACTCTTTCCTTTTTGAAAATCGGATCAACAATGACAGCATCATGTCCCATCTGCACAGCAAAATCATTGTTGCCCTTGTTGCCCGGGCAAAGTGCTTCACGCACCCGGCGATCCACCAGCCACTCGAAGTGCGGCACACGATCAGGTTCCTTCCGCTGCAGCGCACAGCAATACTCTCTCTTCCGATGTCATTTCAACCATTAACGTGTCTCCTTATTTATTCCAGATTGGCGTGGCGTTTAAACATCTGCGCGGAATTGACTCCCGTTCGCTGCATCATCCCCAAGACAAGGCTGTCGCATAAAATCAGCAGGGATTGTTCGAATAGGGTACCCATGGGCTGTACCGACGTGTGACCTGGCTCACCTTCATCTGCCTTGAGCGATGGCGCCGGTATGACAATCCGATGATCCGCCAGCTCAGCCAGTGGCGAAGTCTGCATCGGTCGTGAAGAGCAGGATTTTTGCTCCTACGCGCCTCGCTAGATCAGCCATCGTCAACAGGCCGGCGGTTCGCCCTGAACCCGAACCGAGGATCAGCAGGTCTTTCGCTGAGATGCTCGGTGTGGTGGTCTCGCCCACCACGTAGACGGTTTTTCCCAGGTGCATCAGCCGCACAGCCAGTGCCCGCATGCACAGACCACTCCTCCCGGCGCCGGCTACGAAGATCCGAGGGGAGGATTCCATCAGCTCCCCGGCTTGAGCCAGGCTGTCAGCAGAAACCTGACGCACGCAGGCTGCCACCTCAGCCAGAATCTGCTCACGTGTCAAATCCATGGAATCGATGCTATTCAATTCCATACTTCATCGACCGAGCTTGTTCAGCGCTTCCCACGGTTCCTGCATAACACGGATCAATCGTTGATATTCTATATAGCGCTCCAGATAAACCGGTTTATTGACAGGGATCGGCTCATGAACACGAACAACCGACACAGCCTCCCGGACGGCTTCTTCATAATCGCTGTAAACGCCTGCGCCAATGCCGGCGGATAACGCCACACCGCGTGCACCCAGCTCATTCCCATCCGAGATTTCCATCGGCACCTGAATCGTGTCGGCGAATATCTGCGACCAGACCGCGCTGCGCGAACCTCCGCCGGTGAGCCGTGCGGAATTGATTTGGGCGCCAGCTGCGCGCAGTTTCTCAATATGGCTTAAGTGGCCGAATACGACACCTTCATAGAGTGCGCGGAGCAAGTGAGCGCGGGTATGCCACCCAGCCACACCATAGAATCCCGCCCGCGCTGTCGGCTGCACGTTCGAGCCATACAGGAAAGGGTGGAAGATAATATTCGTGCTGCCCGGAGGCAGACTGGCGACCTCTTCATTACATACTTCATAGACCGAGATCCCGCGCCGCTTTGCTTCAGCGCGCTCGTCGCCGCAACACTGGTTCACAAACCACTCCAGGTTGGTGGCAGATGTGGCACTGCCTTCGATGGTGAGAAATAATCCGGGTGAAGCGAAGAGGGTGGTCATGAACAGCCTGGGGTCAACGATCGGGTCCTTGGTTATGACCTCGTTGATGCTCCAACTTCCCATGACCAGGCAGGCTTGATTCACATTGATCGTACCTGCGCCGATCGCACTCGCGTCCACATCGAATAATCCCCCCACCACGGGCGTCCCGGCTTTCAGCCCTGTCTCCTGAGCTGCGGATGCGGTCACCTTGCCGGCGATTTCACTGCTTTGCTTGAGAGGCGGCAAGCGCATCATAAGCTTCCGCCAGACCGTACATACCCATGAGCTCGCGGGAATAGGATTTGTTGCGGACATCCAGCAGGCTGGTGGCGCTCATATCGGTGAAATCGCTTGAAATTTCACCGGTTAAGCGGTATTTGATGTAATCCTTGACCAACAAGATTGAGCCAAGGCGCTCATAATTTTCCGGCTCATTCTGTTTGAGCCAGGCGAGCAGCGCGTTAGGCTGTGCCGGCCAGAAAGATTGGATCGTGTACGGGAATACCTTCGCGTGGAGATTATCCCGATTCCAATGCGCGACAATTTCCGCCGCGCGCGAGTCCATGGATTGAATACCATTCCGCAGCGGTTGTCCCTGTTTGTCCAACAGATAGACGCCGTTTCCATGTCCGGTGTTGCCAATCCCAGCGATCTCATCCGGTTTGACGCCCGATTTGGCGAGCACATCGCGAATGGCACTGGCCGTGCTCTGCCATAGCATTTCCATGCTGCGTTCCGTCCACCCCGAGTGAGGGTATTCGGTTTCTGCCTTGCAGCTCGCTACCGCGATTTCCTTTCCTTGGAAATCAAAGAGAGCGGCTTTCGAGACCGTACTGCCATTGTCGATACCTAAAAGATACTTTCCCATAATTTGCCTCTGTTAAAAAAGTTTTTTGTACTGGCTGGCTTTACCGATTGAGCCTAATAAATTATTCTTTCGACGGATGACATCGACTGCTGCCGCCCTGGCTGTGTCAAATACTTCGTGGACTTCCGTCTTTTCGATGGGTCCACCCAGAGCACCTCTCAAAGCCTGCAGGTATGGGATGCGCACATCCGTCCAGATATTGATCTTGGCAATACCAATTTCAATTGCCCGGCGTAAATCCTGGTCTGGAGTGTCTGAACCGCCGTGAAGGACAAGCGGAATCCGGCAGGCGGCGCGAAGTTGTGACAACCTTTCGAAATCAAGATGAGGTTTACCTCGATACAGCCCATGCAGCGTGCCGATCGAGACCGCGAGTGCGTCCACACCCGTCTCTTTCACAAAGCGCTCGGCCTCGTCCACGCGAGTCAGGTGCGCTGATTGCTGGTCTTCGCTGCTGATATCATCCCCTTGACCCACATGTCCCAACTCAGCCTCCACTGAAACGCCTTTTGCGTGAGCAAGTTCAACCGCCCGGCGGGTGAGCTCAATATTTTCTTCCAGTGGAGACAGTGACGCATCGATCATGACCCCGGAGAATCCGAGTTCAAGGGCATGCTTGATCTGGTCAAGTGTCTTGGCGTGGTCGAGCACCAATGCAGCGGGAATGCGTGTGCGTTCAACTTCCGCCTCGATGATACGCAACAGCGTCGGCCATTCCGCAAGCGGCGTATGATTCGGATAGATCATGATTATGACGGGAGCCTGATCGGCAGCACATGCATCGACAATGGCTTGCGTGATCTCCTGGTTACAGGTATCGTATGCTCCCACCGCCCAGCCTTGTCCCATGCAAGGCTGCAAAATTTCTGCCATCGTCAGGTACTTCATATGATCTCCGCCTTATACGTGTAAACGCTAACCTGCAAATGCAGGTTCGATCAGCCCTTTGACGCCTGTTTCGACGCAGAACAAGTCGCCAGCCCAGGGTTGTTGTTTTCGCTTCTCATCATCAAAACCCCATGAGGCCGTTGTGACAAAGAGTTCGTCCAGATCTTTTCCACCAAAAGCAATGGAAATGACATTCTCTACAGGGAAACGGATCTGGCGTTCAATTTTTCCATCGGGGTCATAGCGGGTAAGCTTCCACCCGCCTTGGTGCCCGTTCCAGATAAAACCTTCCGAGTCCACGATCAATCCATCGGGCTGCCCTTCGTCTTTCGGGATGCTGGCAAAGATGCGGCGATTGCTGGTCGTCCCTTTAACCGGGTCATAGTCCAGAGCAATGATCTCCCATTTCCGCTGATCGGCTACATAAACCGTGCGGCTGTCCAGGCTGAACCCGATCCCGTTCGCCGTGGCATACCCCGCGTCGAGCTCATGGAACGAACCATCCGGGTCAAGACGGCACAGCAAACCTTCCGGCAGGAAGGGATCCTGCATATTGACCGTCCCCACCAACAGGCGCCCCTTTAAATCGACTGCGGCATCGTTGTAAATGATCTCCGGCCTGGCTGGATTCGCCGGGCCATGGATAAGCTTGTACTCATTGGTTTTCGGCGTCCAACCGTATATCCCGTCCTGGGCGATGGCAACCCAGCCTCCCGAAGCTCGCCTCGCCAAAGAAGTCACCGGGACAGTCGCCGGATAGGTGGATAAATTTGCCGGTATCCGGCTCAAACCGGCAGGTTGGCAATCCGCCCCAATCAACCCAATACAAGGCATTCTCTTCAGGTTCCCAGATGGGTGTCTCCCCCAACCGATTCTGCGCGGACACAACTTGCTTCGGTTCGTTCATGGCATGGACTCCTTGACTTATACTCTGAATTGATCGTATAGCTGATGGCTGACCGGCTTAAGTACCGGATAAAGCTGTTTGTAGATTTTGAACCATTCGGCGTATTTGGGCGCCAGGGTTGGATCCGGCTGATAGGTCTTGCCCGGCTTGTAGACATGCTCAAATGCATCCTGCTCGTTACGATATAACCCGATCCCAATGCCTGCCAGGATGGCTGCGCCCAACGGTGTGGCTTCCTCAATTTCCGGGACATCGATGGGCAGACCGGTGACATCCGCCTTGTTCTGCATCCAGAAGGTATTGCGCGTGGCGCCGCCAACCACAACCAGACGGTCAGCTCCAATTCCCGTTCCATCCTTGAGGGATGACATGATATCGAGAACCTGGTAATCCAATCCCTCAATGACCGCGCGCAGCATATCGCCGCGCTGGACAAAATTGCTTAATCCTACAAAGGCCCCCAACGAACGGGCATCCACCACCGGACAGCCAGCAGCAGACATATGCGGGAGGAACATTACACCCCGGGCACCGGCGGGCGAGGCGGAGGCCTCCGCCATAAGGAAATCCCAATCCACCCCGCCCATCTTTTTCAGCCCGTTGCTGTGCCTCAAAGCCATATTCTTTTCGATACCATTCGAGCATATCCGCGGCAACTGCGCCACCCCAGATGGCATAAGTATCGCGGGCTACATGGGTTTCAACGGTGACTCCCAGCCTTTGCACTTCAGGTGTCAGGACCGGAGCGGGAATGGTAGCCAAAACGATCTCCCAGGTCCCGGTCACATCCAGGACGACACCGGGCTTGAAAGCGCCAACCGGCAGGGCGCTGCATAAATAATCATGTCCCCCAAGAACAACCGGCGTTCCCACGGGCAACCCCGTTGCTTCGGCGGCTTTCGCTGTCACCTCGCCTAAAAGAGTACCGCTGGGATAGGCATCGCACAATAATCGCCGCTCAATACCAGACTGAGAAAGGATTTCCTCCGACCAGTCGCGTTTGTTTTGATCAAATAAGAGCGTGCAGGAGGCCATGGTATAGTCCGTCGCCCGGCGTCCGCACAACATAAAGTTTAAGAAATCCTCGATCAGCAGCCATTTGTCCGTGCGAGCCAGGATCTCGGGTTCGTGCTCTGCCATCCATAAAAGGCGAAGGGCAGTGCTGAAGCGCCACAGGGTGTTACCACCGGAGCGGAAAGTATTTTCCGCGCCGATCTTCTTCTCCCACCACTGAAGCTGCGGTTCAGTGCGCGGGTCATGCCAACTGATGAAGGGATAAAGCCAGTTGCCCTGCTCATCGATGGGCAGACCGTCCATCCCCATACCTGTGACAGCAACAGCTTTAATGCGGCGCGGATCGTCCAGCTTTGCAACAGCTTCCTTCATGGCTGCTGCAACTCCGCCCCAAATTTGCTCCGGCTGCCATACCGTCCATTCCGGGTGATCAGGATAAGGGTTATAACGCTCCGTTGGTCGTGTGCCGCAAGCGACGATATTGCCAGTGAGATCATAGATCACACATTTGAGGCTTGTCGAACCCAGGTCAATGCCCGCAAGATAGTCCATTAATACCTCCTGGGGTACCTATTCCCATTTTCTGAGCAAATCCTGCCCCGTTCAGCGTTTTTGATTCTTCCAGATCTCCAACAAATGCGCGATATCGTTGAAAATCATGTCCGTTTCGGCAGCCTCTGCTTCGGCGCGATCCGATGAGCCCGACAACACACAGATGGTGGTGAGGCCGGCCCTCTTCCCGCCGAGGATGTCCGTATCGACACGGTCACCGATGGCGGCAGTCGTCTCGGGACTGGCGCCCATCTGCTCCATGGCCAGTTGATACATGGTCGGCTCCGGCTTGCCAATGGCTTGCGGTTTGGTGCCGGATGCAGTTTCGAGCGCAGCGATCATCGTGCCGGTGCCCGGGATCAATCCTTCTTCGGAAGGATTGGTCGGGTCAAGATTCGTGGCGATGAAACGCGCACCACCCCGGATCAACAGGGTGGCTCGCTTGAGCTTTTCATAGGTTACAGCCCTGTCCATGCTGGCAACGACCAGTTGAACGTCTTCATCTGCCAGGGTGAAACCTTCTTCTGTCATGGCTTGCTTAAGCGCCGGCATGCCAAAAACATGCACGCGTGTCCCGCGGGGATATTCCCGAGCCAGGAAGCGCGCCGTAGCCTGGCCTGAAACCAGGACCTCGTCCGGTGAGACGCTCACTCCCATTGGCGCCAGCTTGTCGGCATATTCCTGAGGTGTGCGAGTCGAGTTGTTCGTCGCCAGGATGAATTTAATGGGACGCTCACGCATGAAGGCGAAGAACTCGCCCAGACGGGGCATGGGTTGGTCTCCCCGGTAGAGGACGCCATCCATGTCGATGATCAGGTGCGTAATTTTCGAGAGTTTATCAGTGACGTTTTGATTCATCCCGCTGGCTGCGGATGGAGATAAGACTGTTTCGGTCATGTGAACATGTCTCAGATGAGAAGGTATGGATTTTCCAGGGTCGATTTGAGATCAGCCAGGAAACGCGCCACGGTGGCGCCATCCGAGATACGATGGTCGGCGCAGGCGGTCAATTCCATCATCGGGCGCATCACGATCTGCCCTTCAAGCGAAACCGCCGTGTCCACCATCCTGCCCACTGCGAGAATGGCCGATTCCGGGGGATTGATGATGGCCGTGAATGACTCGATGCCAAACATGCCCAGGTTTGAGATGGTAAAGGTGCTTCCCATCATTTCTGTTGACGTCAATCGCCGGTTGCGGGCGCGGTCGGTCAGATCAGCCAGAGTTGTAACCAGATGTCCAAGATTCTGGCTTTGCGCCTCGCGGATCACGGGCACGATCAGGTTCTCATCCACACTCGTGGCAATGCCCAGATGAATGTCTTCCCAAAGAATGATGTTGCCGTCGGAAAGCGAGGCATTCAGATAAGGGTGACGCGGCAAAACGGTGGCAACCGCACGTGCCAGAATGGCTGTATATGAAACGCGCTGCCCGGTCTGAGCCTGTAGAGGCTCCAGCACCCGCTCGCGCAGGCGGACCACTTCGGTCATGTCCACCCGCAAAGATAAATTGATATGAGGCGCGGTGAATGCGCTTTGCGCCATCCGCTCGGCGATGATCTTGCGCGGACCGGCGATCGGTACGACTTGTTTGCGGCGCGCATCCGGCAACGGTATCGGCCCTGACTGGCTGACAGGCATTGGGATCACAGTTGACATCCCCGCCTTGGGAGCGGACACGGCAGCTGGTTTTTGTTGTTTTAAGGCAAGTATGTCGGCTTTATGAATCCGTCCCTGTGGACCGCGCCCTGAAATCTGAGATATATCCACCCCCAGCTCCTGCGCCATACGTCGTGCGACCGGAGTGGCACGTACCTTGCCTGACTCAGCCGCCACAACTGGGGCTGCCGCCGTTTCCACAACTTGTTCAACTTTGGCCGGGGCTGGTACAGAGGCGGAATTTGCAGGCTTCGCAGCTGCCTTAGTAGGCAGCGCTTCACCGGGGGCGAGGATATAGGCCATTACTTCGGTGACCGGGATGACATCATCCGGTTTGGCGGTAACGCCGGCCAATATGCCGTCACCGGGAGATTCCAATTCGATGGCCGCTTTTTCAGTGGTGATGACAAAGAGGGGCTCTCCTTTTTTGACTTGCTCGCCTTCCTTCTTGAGCCATTCAACCAGGGTCCCCGTCTCCATGACCATATCGACTTTAGGCATGATGACTTCAATGGCCATGACTACCTGCCCTCCTGCGCCAGCGCCCGCGCCGCCGCGATAATATCCTCAACCTGAGGCACGGCAGCCTTTTCAAGTGTGCGGTTGTAGGGGATCGGGACATTCTTGCCTGCTATGCGACGAATTGGAGCATCGAGATAATCAAACGCATCGCTCCCGGCGATCACGGCGGCCAGTTCACCGCCGAAGCCGCCTGTCAGCGGCGCCTCGTGCGCGATCAACACGCGGCCGGTCTTGGAGACCGAGCGCACGATCGTTTCCGTGTCGAGGGGCTTCAGGCAGCGCGGGTCGACTACTTCGACATCAATCCCTTCAGCAGCTAGCTTCTCGGCAGCTTCAAGCGCGCGCGGCACCATGATCGAGTAGGCGACAATGGTCAGATCCTTTCCCTCACGTTTGACTTCTGCCGACTGCAGGGGAAGGCAGTAAGTTTCTTCCGGCACGGGTCCTTTAAGGCGATAGAGCAGCTTGTGCTCCATAAACAAGACCGGGTTATTGTCCCGGATGGCAGCGATTAACAGTCCTTTGGCATCTGCAGGGCTGGAGGGTGCCACCACTTTGATTCCCGGCACGTTGACGAACCAGGCTTCCAGGCTCTGTGAATGCTGAGCGGCTGCACCGGTACCCGAACCCGATGGGGCGCGGATCACCATGGGAATGCTGCACTTGCCGCCAAACATGAAACGCATTTTGGCTGCCTGATTGACCAGCTGGTTCATCGAAATTGTCAGAAAGTCCATGAACATGACTTCCATGATCGGCCGCATGCCCATCAATGCCGCGCCTGTGGCAGCGCCCGCTATGGCAGCTTCGGAGATGGGGGTATCACGAACTCGTTCGGGGCCAAATTCTTCCAGCATGCCCTTGCTTACGCCAAAAGCGCCGCCATAGGTCCCGATGTCTTCACCAATGAGAAAGACCTCTTTATCGAGGCGCATCTCCTGAACCATCGCCTCGCGTACAGCTTCCAAATAAGTTATTTCACGTTGAGTTTCGGCGGTCATAGTGCGTATACCTCGTCTTCCATATTCTCCGGCGACGGCTCGGGAAAGGTCAATGCTTCCTCAGCGGCACGGTCGATGGCTGCCTTGGCAGCCTGATCGATGGCTTCAACTTCGTCGTTGGTCATCACAGCAGCATCAACCAAAACCTTCTTGAAGCGCTGGATAGGGCATTTTGTTTTCCACTCTTCGATTTCCTGAGGGGTGCGGTAGAGGTTACGGTCGCTCTTGGAATGCCCCCGCCAGCGGTAACTCAGGCAGTCAACAAGTGAGGGACCTTGCCCGGAGCGGGCATGTTCCCCGGCTGTCATCACTGCATCGTAAACCGCAAGCACATCGTTGCCATCCACGGTTGTGCCGGGTATGCCATAGCTGGCGGCGCGTTCGGAAATATGCTCGATGTTCATAACCTTCGTTACATGCATCGACATGCCATACTGGTTGTTATCGCAAATAAACACCACCGGCAGTTTCCAGGTGGAGGCCATATTCAACGACTCATGGAACTCGCCTTCGTTTGAAGCTCCATCACCAAAATAGGACAGAAGAATCTGGTCTGAGCGATGCATCTGCAGCGCTAGTGCGATGCCCACCGCGGTGGGGATCCCGCCGCCGACGACACCCGTGGCGCCCAGATTGCCTCCCGGGATATCGGCAATGTGCATTGAGCCGCCGCGCCCGCGGCAGTAACCCGTTTCCCTGCCGAGGAACTCGGCCATCATCGTCGTCAGATTGGCGCCCTTGGCGATCGTGTGACCGTGGCCGCGATGGTGGTGGATGATCAGATCCTTTTCCCTCAGCGTTGCAATACTGCCGACCGATCCGGCTTCCTGTCCGATCGAAAGGTGCATGGTGCCATGCACCTGGCCGCGCACATAAAGATCTTCCGCTTTTTCTTCAAAGTAGCGGATTTCGCACATCCGTTGCAGCAACCATGCCAGCTTCTCGCGCGGCAACTCCTTCAGCAGGCGTTTGCTGCCGGATGCCGCACTTTTATCAACTTTAGTTTTTAAAATCAGTCATATCAACCTCTCAATTATTTATAATTAGCCTGCTACCGTTGGCCGTATTCATTCTTATATAAATCCACCATGTAATTAATCTGATCGGGCGTGAGCATTATGGGTTTTCCGCGCAGCATCGCCAGGTGCGTGATCCTGGCAATTTCCTCAACTTCGACAGCCATCTTGGTCGCCTGTTGCGGCGATGACCCGATGGTAAAGACACCGTGATTCTGCATGACGATAGCCAGCGCCCGCCCGATTTTGCTGATAATTTCCTGACCAATATCCGCCCCGCCGATTGGAGCATATCCGCCAAGGGGAATTTCACCGCCCAGCATGGCAGATGCCGTTAAACAAGCCGGAATAGGTTGCCCCAACACCGCAAAACTGCTCGCATAGGGTGAGTGCGTATGAACCATGCCGAAAACATCCGGCCGATGTTGATAAACATACAGGTGTGTATCCGTGTCCGTCGAGGGTTTGAGATTACCTTCGACAACCTTGCCCTCCATATTGACCACCACCATATGCGCGGGTGTCATCTCCTCGAAGCTGTAATCCACTCGGCTTGATCACGACCAATCCGGATTCCTTGTCGCGCCCGCTGACATTGCCGCTGGTCATTTTGACCAGGTCGTTTTTGGGCAATTCCAAATTGCATTTCCACACAATTTCACGAAGCTGTTCTAAAAGCATAACCAATCTCCTAATCTTTTAATGTGTTTTTCTGAAGTTTTGTTCGAATATTTCGAGAATTCCGCGAGCCGCTGCCTCGTCAGTGATGAGCGCATGCAGATAGCCGCCTCGCAGCGCACCAAAGATGGGCAATGCCTTGGCGGCAGAAGCGGCCACGCCGATCCTATAGGGGATTTGCCGGATTTCGTTCAGGGTCAACCCGATGACACGGTCGGCATATTCCTTACTGCACGGCTTACCCTCGATGTCATACACATAGGCTCCGATTTCTCCCACGCCGCCACAACTATCGGAAATTTGTTTTAAGTCTTCGGCAGACAGCGCGGTGAACTGGACGAATCGAGAGTAGCCCGGGTCCACTGTGCCTACACCCAAAAGCGCAATGTTTGCGTGGCGGGCAATATCGAGGATCTCTTTGACCGGTCCCATGGAACGCAGTGCATCGCAATGCTCCTTGGAATCGACAAAAGCCGGCGCGTGGAGCTGGTACGATTTAGCGCCTAACCTTTCGCCCATTATCGTCGCCAAGTAGTTCATGTCGGATTCAATTTGACCCTGGATCGCGCCAAGGATTGGCACGACGACGACCTGGTAAGGGCGTGTGGGCTCAAGCGACTGGACGACAGCCTGGACGGTCGTTCCGGGAGTGATGGCAAGCACATCGCCGTCATGCAGGTGTGCCAGCAAAAAGTTTGCCGCCACAGTGCCGAGAGCACTCATCGGCGAACTGCCGCTCTCTGCCACAGCGGGAATGACAATGGCTTCCTGCAATCCAAAAACCGCTTTCAACCTGTCCTCAAGATCAAACAGTTGTTGAAACGGGGTACGGATATTGATACTGACATACCCCTGCTCGCGTGCCTGTAGCAGCAGTCGATTGACCTTGGCCGTGGAAAAACCCAGGCGTTTCGCAATTTCCGTCTGAGTCAGTCCTTCCACATAGTAAAGGGTCAGGATCGTATTGGTGAGTCGTATCGTTTCGTATGAAGGCATTTCGTTTGCCTGTCTTTCAGTTAATGCTTTGCCTTTGTTTTTGAGCACTGGCATCCGGCCATGCTTCGGCTACCAAACCATCAACAAATTTACGGGCAGCAGCGACAGAAGTAATAGGGTCTTCGCCGGTGTGCATTTTTCCCCAGATCTCGATACCAATCAATCCCCAAAAACCTGATCTCACTAAAGCTTGAAAAGTCTCTCGAAAGGGCACGATCCCCGTTTCAAAGGGCACCCCGCGGATAATCTTGGGCAAAGCATCCTTGACGTGGACACCCAACAACTGATTTTTGGCCAGTGCAAGTTCGTCAGGAGGGTAATATCCAGCTGCGGCCAGGTTGCCAATATCTGGATACAGGTCGCAACCAGGGCGAGTCGATTTCATGCATGATGTCCAGGGCTTTGGTAAGATTCTCAACAAATGGCGTATCCAGGTTTTCGAGACCCAGCATCACTCCGGACTGGCCTGCCCATCTGAGCTCCCAATCGGAGACCTTCGACGAAATTCACCCGGGTCTCATCATCGCTTGTTTCGTAAAAGACGTCGTAGCCCATCACCTGAACGACACGCAGCCCGATGTCTCCTGCAAAATCAATGGCTTTGCGCAGGATTTCCTGCCCTTGCCGGCGAAGCTCGGGCGAATGGCTGCCGAGCGGATACTTGCGATGACCGCTCAGGCACATGGTCATGATGCGCACGCCGGTGTTCGCAATGGAACGGCGCAAAGCCGCCCGTTCGGAAGCAGACCAGTCCAGCCGGGACAGGCGCTCATCGCTCTCGTCGATCGAAATCTCGATGAAATCATAGCCGGCCTGCACCTGCAGCAGCCAGGCGCTCCTCCCAGGACATGGCATCGGGCAGCGCTTTTTCATAAAGACCAATGGGCATCTTGAACATTACAATATCTCCAAAAAGTTTTCAACCATTCATCATCGCGCGCGTCATCTCGACCCACTTCGTGAGGCGCGACCGATCCCCATCCACCGTGTAAATATCCCGAAAACAAAATTCCAGATTGCAATTTTTCGCTGCAGCGAGGGTATCTCGGACATCCTTCTCGCATAGGTCCCAGTCGGGATATGCACCGCTGATATACGCCGGTGTTGGCTTGCGGGAGTAAACATATTTCTTACCCAGCAGTTCGCCCATCTTGAAGAAGTCGCTCCATCCCGACACAGACACTGCGCGCAGGTTGGGGATCGCTTTCTCAATGAAATGAAACCGGTCATGCACCGCTTCGCAACAACCCCAATAGCTGAGGCCGAATGGCCGTGTGACCTCGGCAATGTAAGGCAGGAAGAACTCATTAAACATCTTGGGGGACATCGGAGCACACTCCTGGGATTCGACCCAGCACCAGCAATCCTTGAGTTGCACATCCCGTTCCTCTGCTTCCGATTGAGGCAGATCGGAAACGAACCCGTAGCTGCCGGGGCAGGGCATCCACGTGTCTGTGTTTCGATACAGGAGACCTTCTTTTTCAAGGAACTGGAAGTGCGCTATCCTGTCGTCGCGGATCAAACCCATCAATTGATGAATCATCGAGGGATTGTCGTACACCCACGTGAGCAAGTTATTGTTTCCAATCAGCTTGAACAGATCCATGGTTAAACCACCGTAAATGTTTCCCAGCCAGGGGTGGTAACCGGGATTCGTATCGAACCAGGAGTAGCCGCCCAAACGGATGGGCAGGATGTCTCCAAAAATATTCTCCAAAAATTCTTTTCTACGATAGCTTTCTTCCCTATCCAATAAATGGGTGCGCAGGTGCAGCTTTTTGATAGTCCTCGTCCGACTTGAACCCGAAATCGAAGGTATAACCCAGGTCGCTTCCATCCAAACTCACCGCATGATGCGCTTCGATGGGTATCCCCAAGTCGGAAATCTCGATCACCCAGGGGATGCGAAAGTATGGATCGACGACGATATCGTCCCCGATCTCGTCGGCGTGGCGTACAATCTCGAATAAGGACTTCTCGATGTTGCGGGCATAGGGGTCATCGCAAACAAGCTCATCCGGGCCGATATAGTCGGAAAGCATGCATGTCTCGACGAGGATCATCGGCTTTTCTGCCTTCAGGTCCTTGATGGCTCTCCACTGTCTGCGCCTATCATCCATGATGGGATGGCTGGCATGCTCCATCCACCGGGAGGCAAGACTGCGCAATGCATGGATTTCCTGTTCGCAAATCATTCCTATTTCTCCTCAGGATTAGCCCGGCAAAACCGTTATCTACCCTTTCCCTTTATCCCGCCCCAACTGGTAATTGATGACCACCGCGATGAGCAGCACACTGCCCATGGCCACCATCTGCCAATAGGCTGGGATGACGGTCATCAAACCGGTTGTCACGCAAATAATTATGATCGCGCCGACCATTGTCTTCGCGACCGACCCTTCGCCCCCGGAGAAAGCAGTACCTCCCAGTAACACAGCGATGAGGCAGGCAAACTCCATTCCGTCGCCCGAGAGAGGGTCTCCCAGCGACATGTAGCTGGCGCGGGCCATGCCGGCGAGCGCGGCAAAGAAACCTACCATGATGTATAAAATCCAAACAACCTTAACCGGGTTGATTCCGGAAAGTTCCGCTGCCAGGCGGTTTCCTCCAGTCGCAGCAGCATACTTGCCAAGGATTGTCTTTCGCTGAATGACAATCAGTACGATGATAATGAAGACTGCGAACCAGAATGCGGCAGGCAGCCCGAAAAGAATTTCTTTTCTTGCATAATCGTTGATCCAGCCTGGCATAACCTGATCAGCACTGCTCTTGATTGCCGACAGGCCGTCTGGAACGATCAGCAGCGCAAGACCTTTAAACAAGCTCAACGTCACGAGGGTTGCGATCACAGGCGTGATGCGCAGCTTCATGACCAGGTAGCCGTTCAAGAATCCCAGTAAGCAACCGAGGATCAAGGTGACCAGGAAGGTGGGTAAAAAACTGAAATCCGTTCAGGATCATCCATGAGAAGACCACGGCATTCAGGCTCATGGCGCTGCCGACCGACAGATCGATGTATCCCGAGATCATCAGCAGTGTGAAGGCGCCGCTGACGGTCAGGATAGGCACTGCGCTCCGGAAAATATTGATCACGCTATCCGGGCTGAGGAAGTGTCCTCGTCCGAAAAACTCGACTTCATCCAGTTTCATCAAGCTGAAGGCAGACACGATCAACAACAGAACCGCGTAAATATAATAGCGCTTGATGTTCGCTCGCACGGTTGACGAACGATCCGACTGCATTTGGAGGGTTTCTTTTTTTAGGTTAGCCACGACTTTTTACTCCTCTGAGGAAATTCCGCCAGGCATGACGGGGGTTCTCAGCCTTTTCTTTTATCCAGTGCGTACCGTTGGGCCATGATCGCGATAAAGGTCACAACCGCTTTAAGGATGTACTGCCAGTCCGGCGAAAGAAGGAGCCCGGTGGCCGCCGACGTAACAACGGAAAGGATGAGGGCGCCGACGAACATACCGAGCACAGAACCGAACCCGCCTGCGATGCTCACACCTCCCAGCAGAGCAATGACCAGCGCATCGAATTCATAGCCCGTTGCGCGGCCCGCCATACCAGCCTTGTACTCTGAAGCCAGGAGTATCCCGGTAATGCCAGCGAGCAGGGCGCTGAGAATATAGAGCGCAGTAATATACTTGCCCACGTTGATCCCCGATAACCGGGCTGCAACCGGGTTGGCTCCGATCAGGTAGATTCGCCTTGCGTAGACCATCTTCTTCTCAAAGAAGAACGAGAGGAGGATCAAGGCGATCATGACCATCAGCGAGAGCCTGACCGTGGTGCCCGGGATACCCAGGCTCCCCAGAAAGCCGAAGACTTCCGGCAAGCTGGTGTTTCGTTGGGCACCTTGCGTGATAACCTGTGCTGCACCTCGCGCCAGCATCGCTGTTCCCAGTGTGACAATGATGGATGGGACTTTCATCCGGGTCACGAAGAAGGCATTAACCCCTCCGACGCCCATCGCAATCAGCAGGGCTAATCCAACCGCAACGACATACGGCAGTCCGAGGCCGTTCGCCAGGACATTCTTGGAAACGTTGACGCCCTGGCAGAAATAGACCGAAAGCACGCCGGTCAACGCGATGATACCGCCCACCGACATGTCGTAGTTTCCAGTGATCAGCAGGAATGTGACACCGATACCCAGAACGATCACAAACCAATTATTGGTAATGAGATTGATGACATTCCGGACTGAGAAGAAATTCGGCACAAAAAGGCAGGCAATACAGAATACAACGATGAGCACGCCCACCATAAAAAGGGTGATGAACAACTCATCGCTCAACCTGATACCTAAGATTGGTTTCCGCTCTTTTTTGGCTTCCATGATTATTCACCTCCTGTGACGATGTGCAGGATTTTCTCGCTGTCAATATCACAGCTGTTCCGCAGCGTGGATTTCAAGTTCCCGTCATACAGAAGGTAAATGCTGTCGCAGATATTCATCACTTCCGGCAGTTCCGAGGAGAAAATGATGATGGTCTTCCCTTCCCTGGAAAGCCGCCGGATGATGCTGTAGATCTCGCTTTTAGCTCCCACATCGATTCCGCGGGTCGGCTCGTCGAGCATCAGCAGATCGGCGTTCGCAAAGAGACATTTGGAGAGAACCACCTTCTGCTGGTTTCCTCCGGAAAGCTTGGCCGCCTCTTTTTCGATGCTGTTGGTGGCGATCTTTAGTTTTTCGACATAGTCAAGTGTAACGTTGCGTTCCATTGCATCGTTAATGATTCCGTATCGGGAAACCTTTCCCATGTTCATTACGGGCACATTGCCTCGGATGGTCAGGATGGTGAACAACCCCTGCGACCGTCTTTCTTCCGGCACCAGTGTGATGCCTTCCGCAATTGCGTTCTCCGGACCACCTTTAAGTATCTTGCCCTTGAAGACAATTTCACCTTCGTACTCATCAGCGCCATAGATGGCGCGCGCAAGCTCGGTTTTTCCAGCGCCCACCAGTCCGTAAAAACCGGCAATCTCACCCGCATGGACTTCAAAGGAGATATCGTTCAATCGGTGGTTGGAGAGATGGCTGACCTGAAGGATCGTATCCGGGCAATCACCTTCCCTGGGCGTGTACTGCTCAAACACAGTTTTACCGATCATCATCTTGATAAGCTCCGACCGGTCCTGGATCTGTGACACAGGTTTCGTGTCGATATGCTTGCCGTCTCTCATGACGGTCACATAATCCCCGATCTCGAAAATCTCATCGAGCCGGTGGGAGATATAGATGACGGTGACATTGTTATCGCGCAAGTTCTTTATGATCGTAAATAACCGTGCGATTTCACTCTCAGAGATCGCAGCCGTGGGCTCATCCATAATAATGATGTCGGACTCTGCCGCGACCGCCTTGGCGATCTCGACGATCTGTTTTTTCGCAACGCTCAGGCTTGATACCAGCTGCTTGGGCTTGATGGACGGCTCAATGCTGTTCAGAACGGCGAGCATCTTGTTGATCTTGTCGGTCTTTCTCAAAAAGCCTAATGTCGTATCCTCCATCCCCAGCGTGAGATTCTCCTCCACGGTGAGTTGGTCAACCACATTAAGTTCTTGAAAAAGGGTGCTGATTCCTTTTTGCTTCGAAATCGCGGGTGCTGTGCGGATCGTATTCTTCGCCATTTAGAAGAATTCGACCACTCGTTCGTGTGTATGCCCCGGTCAAAATCTTGATCAGGGTTGATTTCCCCGCGCCGTTCTCACCAACCAGGCAGTGAATGGTATTCCGCTTTATATCGAAACTGACATTGTCAACCGCCCGCACGCCCGGGAAGTCCTTTACGAGATCTTTGATCTCCAGCACACTCTCTGTCGGTTCCATGCATCAACTCCCTGAACTCGACGGGAGGAAAACTTTCGTTCTCCTCCCGTGCGTTCAAAATCGTTTTCTTACTTAATATTGGTTCCGAACTGGGTGTTCAGCCAATTCGCGGCATCTTCCTGGGCCATGGTCCAGAAGGACATGTTATAAGCCTTGTAGAAGTACTCTTCCGCAGGCTGCGAGGTCGGAGCTACCTTGCCGCTCGCAACGTCCATGATCAGGTCAATACGGCCTTGTGCGGTCTCAACCGGAGGCAGACCCATGGAGAGTTTCAGCGAGCTGTTTGGATCGTAGACCTGCTTGTACTCGGTCTCGTCGAAGTCGACGCTGGCCACGATCTCGGTCAACGGCTTGCCATTGTCGAACTTGCCGCGTCCTGCCTGCTGCAGAGCGGCCATCGTGCCGATGGTCTGGCCGGAAGCCTCAGAGTAGATCAGGTTGACTTCGGGATGCAGAGGTCAGCAGGTCGGTCATGACCTGTTTGGCCTGGTCGGTGCCCTTTTCAACATTCAGACAACCCAGATCGGTCGCCGTGGGATCAACGGAGAGCACACCCTGTACGAAGGGATCGGTACGTCCGGACTTCACTTCGGTGTGGTTCGGCCAGCCCAACTGCACCATCACGATCGGTTTGTCAGGATGGGCAGCTTTCCACTGCGTAGCCATCTCTGCGCCCATCGCAAACGAAACACCTGCTTCGTCACTGCGGGCGGTCGGAATGCCACTGTCGCCCAACGGGCTGAAGAACGAGGTCAGGATGATGCCCTTCTCAAGTTCCTCGAGCACAGCGGGTTTCACTGAATTCGTAATCCCAGATGTGCAATGTCGCGCCATCCATACCCTGCGCCATGATCTGGTCGACGTTCTGGGCCATGACGGCTCCATCAGCTTTGCCATCAAATATGGTCACATCAACGCCGTATTTCTCCTTGGCATACTTCTGCGCCTCAGTGGCCTGTGCTTGATGGAATACATTGCTCAGGTCGGATACAAAGAACGCGATCTTCTTGACGTCCTTCGCGGGAGCAGGTGCGCGGCGGATATTGGTTCCGAACTGGGTGTTCAGCCAAGCTGCAGCTTCGGCCTGGGTCATCGTCCAGGGGGAGACATTGTAGGCTTTGTAGAAGAATTCTTCCGCAGGCTGCGAGGTCGGATCAACCTTGCAGTTCGCGATGTCCATGATCAGGTCAATACGGCCCTGTCCGGTCTCAACCGGAGGCAGACCCATCGACATCTTCAATGAGCTGTTCGGGTCGAAGACCTGCTTGTACTCGGTCTCGTCGAAGTCGACGCTGGCCACGATCTCGGTCAACGGCTTGCCATTGTCGAACTTGCCGCGTCCTGCCTGCTGCAGAGCGGCCATCGTGCCGATGGTCTGGCCGGAAGCCTCAGAGTAGATCAGGTTGACTTCGGGATGAGTGGTCAGCAGGTCGGTCATGACCTGTTTGGCCTGGTCGGTGCCCTTTTCAACATTCAGAGCGCCCAGATCGGTCGCCGTGGGATCAACGGAGAGCACACCCTGTGCGAAGGGATCGGTACGCCCGGACTTCACTTCGGTGTGGTTCGGCCAGCCCAACTGCACCATCACGATCGGTTTGTCAGGATGGGCAGCTTTCCACTGCTTGGCCATCTCTGCGCCCATCGCAAACGAAACACCTGCTTCGTCACTGCGGGCGGTCGGAATGCCACTGTCGCCCAACGGGCTGAAGAACGAGGTCAGGATGATACCCTTCCCAAGTTCCTCGAGCACAGCGGGTTTCACGGATTCGTAATCCCAGATGTGCAATGTCGCAGCATCCATACCCTGCGCCATGATCTGATCGACGTTCTGGGCCATGACGGCTCCATCAGCCTTGCCGTCAAATATGGTCACATCAACGCCGTATTTCTCCTTGGCATACCTCTGCGCCTCAGTAGCCTGTCCTTGGTGGAATACGTTGCTCAGGTCGGATACAAAGAACGCGATCTTCTTGACTTCCTTCGGAGTGCATCCGGCAACAGCGCGGTTCCTCTACGGCAGGTGCTTCAGTGGCTGGGGCAGGAGTGCCGCAGGCCGCCAAAATCATACTGGAAAGGACCAGCACAGCCAATATCGCAAACAGTTTCTTTTTCATTTGTTTATTTCTCCTCATTTAATGTTTTCAAAAGGATCTTTCAAGATTAGTGGCGCCCTCCCACGGGCAAAGTTTTAACCTTAGACGGTTTGGGAATAACACATTCGATTCGATTTATTTCAGACTCTGCCACCTCCTTTTCCCGAACAAGCTTTTTTCGGTCAACCCATTTCGCCCGGTAACCAAAGTTCCAAAAACTCGCGGGACTCAGTTGTAACTGGCACTTCTCCGAATCTCAATATCCACTGACATCCTGCGCCAATCCGTACACCATCATCTCAGCGACGCATCCACCCTTGGTGAGGGCGCAGGTCTGGTACACCATATCGGCAAAGTGCTCGGGACGCACGGCAAGGGACTCGTCCCACTCGAATGTTTTGACTCCTGCCGCCGCCGCTTGAAACCCTGTATTGGATCCACCCGGCACAAGGAGCGTGACTGCGATACCGTGAGGTCGCAGTTCTGTATAAAGGCATCGTGTGAAGGCATTGAGACCGGCTTTGGCGGCGGAATAAATCGACCACCCCGGCCATGATCGGCGGTCACACGCACTGGAAACATTAATGATCTTCCCGAACCCCTGCTTCTTGAACTGTGGCGTAAAGGTGCGGCAGCTCATGATGGCGCTGGTGAGATTCAGGTCGATGATGCGGCGATTGATCTCGTCATCCATTTCCTCGATGGGGGCTACTTTAAGTGCGCCGCCCGCGTAGTTGATGAGGAAATCGACCCTGCCAAATGTATCCAATGCTTCCTTGAGTGCGCGTGTAAACGTCTCAAGTTTGGTCACGTCAGCCGTCAAAGCGATGACCTTCGAACCCGATGCCTTGCAGGCATCGGCGGTATCCTTGAGGGCTTTCTCGTTAAAGTCGATCAGGACAAGCCCGACCTGGTCCAGCTTGGCAAACAGCTCTGCCGTCGCCTTCCCAAACCCCGATCCCACCCCCGTAATGACCGCTACTTTCCCTTTCAATGATTCAGCCATAATCTATTCCTCCTTATCTGGATTCGTGTTGGATAGCTTTGCTTTGCAGTTGGGTCAGCAATTTGCCCAATTCTTCATCTTCAATCGTATAAGTATGTTCAGGTCCCGGAAATTGTCCTTTTTCCACTTCCGTGCGGAACTGTGTCAATCCAGTCACAATGATTTGAGTGAGGTCCAGGTAAACCTTGAGAAAACGCGGCGACATCTCTTTGAACATTCCCAGCATGTCCTGAGTCACCAACGCCTGACCATCGCATCCCTTCCCGGCACCGATGCCGATCGTCGGAATCTCCAGGCTGCGGGTGATGATGTCCCCCAGCCGATCAGGGATGCACTCGAGGATCAACGCAAAAGCGCCGGCATTCGCCAGCGCTACAGCATCCGCCACAGCCGACGCAGCACTCGCCGCAGTCCGGCCCTGAATTTGGATCGCCCCGGTGCGCACGATCTTCTGCTTGGTGACGCCGAGATGTCCCATGACCGGCACGCCCGCATGGACCAATGCCTTCACTTTAGGCGCATCGGCGGCAGTCCCTTCCATATGGATGCCATCGGCGTGACCTTCCTTCATCAATCGCACCCCGGTAGCTACTGCCTGATCCACAGTTTCGTACGAACCAAACGGCATCGTGGTCAACACCATCGTGGTTCCCGCGCCTCGAGCGACTGCCTGGGTATGGTAGATCATCTCTTCCACACTGACCGAGACCGCTTCCGGTCTGCCCAACCCCACGGTACCCACGGCATCGCTGACCAGCACTACGTCCACCCCGGCCAAATTAATGAATTTGGCCATCGGGAAATCGTAAGCGGTCAGCAGCGTGATTTTTTCGCCGCTGCGCTTCTTCCGCTGCAATCGTGCAACCGTCATCTTGACCGGTTCACTCATCCCCGGCCGCCTTTCATAATTCAGCCGCCGGCGGCAGTAACAGCTCCAGATCCATATGCGGACCCGGAATCGAGTCTCACCGAAATAACATCGCCAATCCGTCCTGCTGCCTCGCGGCCGGCCGACAGGGCAGTCTTTACCGCGCCGACATCTCCGCGAACCATCACCGTCACGTAACCCCCACCGATCGCCCGCTTGGCCAGCAGGGTCACGTTGGCGGCTTTGACCATCGCGTCGGCGGCTTCAATACTCGCCACCAGTCCGCGCGTCTCGATCAGGCCCAAGGCTTGTGTTCCGATCACTTCCACTGTATCTTTAGCCATAGTATTTTTCTCCTAAATCACTGAGTCAGCTTTTGATGTATTTCATCTGGCCGTCATGCCGTAAGGAGTCCAATATTCCCACGATGACAGCATCCACCGGCCGGTTGGCATCTCCCGCTGCGATCCGCGCGGAGCTTCCTTCCACGATCACGACGAGTTCACCTTCGCCTGCACCGACGGTATCCAGGGCGAGGAATGGTTGCCCTTGCGCCTTACCCGCCGGGTCTGCATCTGTCACTAGCAAGAGCTTGCCCCCCTCCAGGCGCTGGTCTTTGACCGTGGCCACCGCCACGCCCACCACTTTCGCGATACGCATCCTAGCCTCCTCGCTTCTTGAGCGCACTCACCGCTTCCACCAGCTGCTCCACAACCGGACCTCCGGAGGGTTTTGCAACAACGATTTCATTCCGGCTGGGTTTCTCTGTCAACGGTCCGTGCTGGCAGCCCTTTGGGCGGCTCGGTAAAGCCGGGGCTTTCGCAGGCGCTGCCGGCTTGACAGTCGGAGCGCTGCCCGGTATCACCAGGGCAATGCCCAATTGTTCTGCCCGTTCCCTGGCTTCGTCTGTCAAAGCTACGGTCGAGCCGATCTCCAATTGTCGAACACCCCTCGCAGACATATCCTCGATATCGCTTCCCGTGTAAAAGGTTCGCATGCTACACACCTCTCACTTTGTGCGTCCGGGCAATGCCTCTATCGATTTTATTGCTGCATCCCGCGCCTGGCGTACTTCCGCATCCGTTCCTGAAAAATACAACCGTCCTGAACGCCCTCGTGGGGTGTAGTTAACCAATGTGATGTTCGCCGCTTTTTCTGCTTCGTTTGCCGCAAGAACGATGTACGCCGCCGGAAGCACTTCCAGCACACACAAGGTCTGGCCAGCCAGCAACAGTCCACCGAAGGATGTCCGGTTGATGAGCTGCGCCTGAAATGGGTCGACTCGCGAAATCAAAAGAGCTGACAAAATTTCCGGTTTCATCCGGTCGCTTTCTGTCAGCCCCAATGCGTCCAGTGCCTGGCGTCCCGCCACCAATACTGATTCCTGGTGATAGGAATGGATCTCCAGTGAACCATATTCGCGTTCGACCGCCAGCGCACCTGCTCGCACATCGGTCGTCTTCAAAGCAATATCCATGACCTTGTAGATATCCGATGCCGGCGCAGTCTCGATGTAGACCTCTGCCATCCCTTCCACCGGAATTTCGCCTTGCATCGTCTTGCCCGTCAGTGCGCCATACTGCGGCTGCATCTGGTCGATCAGTAAGTAAGTTCGTAGTTGCATTGCGGTTTCCTCCGTTCGGTCGGCTGCCGGTTAGCTGGTCTTCTTGCCTTGTGACCTGGAAGGCCGCTTGGCAGGAGCGGTTGGTTGGCTGCTCTGAGTCTGCACGCCTCGCGGCAGCAACGGCTCGAGCGCTTCCTGAGGACGGGCGATCACATGCACCGCCACCAATTCCCCAGCCCGCTTGGCAGCCGCAGCACCCGCATCCACTGCCGACCGCACGGCGCCGATCTCGCCGCGAACAAAGATGGTGGTGTAGCCCCCGCCAATCTCTTCCTGGCCGGTCAGCGACACATGGGCTGTTTTCAACATTGCATCTGCCGCATCGATCGCAGCCACCAGCCCCCTTGTTTCGACCATTCCCAAAGCTGTCATTTGAAGTTTTGTCGTAGCCATATTTTCCTACCTCCTAGGATAGTCCGAGCACTTGATTCGCGGCTTTAATGCCCGCATTGACATCAACCGGGTAGCCCAAATTCCGAAAAGCAGCTCCGGTGGCGTTCAATAAGTCGATCACCCGATTGCGCGAAATGTCGCTCAGGTGCGTTGGATCGATGAAAAAAGTGTTTTCTGATATCCGTCCGAAAGCTTTATCTGCATGGACGATCTGCGCAATTCCCCTGACCACATCATCGGATTTTAAATTGCCCGGGCACTGGATATCGGTTTGTGTCCCCAGGCAGAAACGACTCGGAGAATCGCAACCGGGGCATTCGCGCCCGTCGATGACCAATGACAATCCCATTTCGCTCACGCCCCAACGAATTGCCTTGGCCGCAAGATCAACCATGGCCGACCCTGACCCTCCGGTGCCTGAAGTGGAACCGCCGGGGGAGGATTTCGACCACAAATCATGGAGAGCGACACGCATCTGGTGAGCAGCAGCCCGAGGGTCAGCAGCCTCGCGGATGCCACGCCCGCAGATCAGAACGGATATTGGCAGATCGGCGAAAAATGGGAGAAGTTCATTCGTCATTCCGCCTGTAACTGTAACCTTATAACCCATAGCGATCAACTTGCGGATGATGTCTTTGTCCTCTTCCGTCCATTCGCGGCCGGCTGACTGGGCATCCCACTCGCGGTGGTAAACGATGCGGTTGATGCCGATCTGGCGCCATTCGGTTGCCCTCGCCAGAATATCGCGGACTCCCGTAAGCTCCATCAACATTTCCTTGCCCCTCTTTCGGGCAACCGCAAGCGCCTGCTCCACCGTGGCTATCGCAGCACCGCCGATCACCGTCATCATGTCCGCACCTGCGTCAAAGGCCATCGTCGCTTCAAGTCCGCCGACATCGGGGGTTTTGAAATCTGCCAGGATAAGTTTGTCTGGACATATCTCTCGCATGGCCCGGATTGCCTCGACGCCGGCAGCTTTGCAGAGCGGCGTGCCAATTTCAATGATGTCCACTTCGGGAGCTACCAAGGCTGCCATGACCAATGCTTTGGATAGAGAGGTGTAATCCATGGCGATTTGGAGCAGGGGTGTTTCACTCATAGTTTTCTTGACCTCAATTGTTGCGTTTATCTTGGAAATCCGAAAAAGATATTTTTCTTAGGGGTAATTGGATATGATAAATTTATCACACTATGATAATTTTATCGATTTTTAATAGGTTGTCAAGTATTTTTTACAGAATCGGGAAGAATATCGCTTTTTTTATGACATTCGTCATGCTGAATAAAGCCAAAAACTGCAAAAACGAGCCTTTTGAGGCTCGTTTTTGCAGTTTCCATTTTTCAACTTAATTTATGAAACGGGTGATCGCCATCCTTCTCACAAAAAAAAGAGAGATGGCGGTCTGGAATTACCGCATCACTCGATCTCAAGGACGACATTCCCAACGGCACGTCCGCTTTCTACCAGGTCGTGGGCTTCGGCGATTTGGGCAAGCGGGAGACGGGCTGCTATGTTATGGCTCAAGAGATTTCCTTCCAACATCTTCGTCAGATCTGCGATAGCGTGTTCGCGCACATCAAGATCCAGGCTATACACAATGAAGAAAGCCACCCGGACTCCCTTGCGAATTGCAGGGGAAAACGGCACACTAATTTCCGGCGCACCACTGCCGTAGACGATCACTTCTCCACCAGATCGCAAGACAGCGATATCTTGTTCGACATTGGAAGCAAAATCGACTTCAATGATGCGATCAACCCCCTGCCCTGCTGTGGCATCGTTAATGGCCACAACAATATCATCCGACTTGTAATTTAAAACGATGTCTGCCCCCGCCTTTCGAGCCAGGGAAGCTTTCTCCGGTCCGCTAACAGTCGCAATCACTTGCTTTGCGCCTTTAATTTTCGCAAACTGAATGGCATAATGTCCGACCGCCCCCGCGCCTCCCGTCACCAGGACATTCTTATTGGCAACCCCATCATCCATAGTCACTGCATGGTAAGCCGTCAAGGCGGGTATGCCCAGGCAGGCCCCGACAGCGAGGTCAATGTTTTTCGGGAGCGGTACGGCCTGATGGGATGGCAAAACAACATATTGTGCCGCAGTGCCGAACGGGCGCATCCAGGCGGCATTCCAAGTCCATACGCGCTCGCCGATACGTGCGGGAGCGATATCCGGTCCCACCAAATCTATGATCCCTGATCCATCACTGTGAGGGATGATGCGCGGGAACGGCAAAGACTTGGTCCGGCTGCCGGCACGGGATTTAACATCTGACGGGTTCACCCCTGACCAGGACACTTTGACCCGAACTTCTCCGGGACCCGGCGTTGGGGTTGGAAACTCGTCCATCAATAAAACATCGCTCGCCTGGCCGGTGCGTTCGTAATAGGCTGCTTTCATTGATCATCCTTTCATCCAAAGGCTGCCCAGACATAACAGGAAAAGGCAGTCTGACAATCATATTATACGGCCAGAGGATAAAGAAGACAGCCGCTCGAGAAATTTATGAAGCACCAACTTGTTTTCCGAGAACAAATCCTTGCCTGATAAAATATTCACAGTTCAAACATCAAGGAGTTCAGTAAAATGGGTATTCGAGGCGTTCTTTGGGATATGGATGGCGTGTTAGTGGATACAGGCGAGTTTCATTACCAGTCATGGTCAAACACTCTGTCGCTGTACGATATCCCATTTTCACGCGAACTTTTCCAGGAGACCTTTGGCATGAATAATAGAGGTGTCCTGAAAATGCTATTGGGAGATGAGCCTGACCAAGCGTTCCAAAATACCATTAGCAACCAAAAAGAAAAAATATTTCGAGAGATCATTCAAGGTAAAGTCCGGCCTTTACCCGGCGTTGTCGAAATTCTGAGTTTTCTAAAATCAAAAGGGATTCGCCAGGCAATCGCATCGTCGGCACCGCAAGAAAATATTGACCTGTTGGTTGATGCACTCAATTTACGGGATAGTTTCGACGCGCTCGTTTCGGGGGCCACACTCTTGGGAAAGCCAGCTCCAGATATTTTCCTGGCTTCGGCTGAAGCGCTTGGCATTCCTCCGCTTAATTGTTTGGTCATCGAAGATGCCGTTCCCGGGGTGGAAGCCGCTAAACAGGCTGGGATGCTCTGCCTTGCCGTAACGAATACAAATTCACCTGAAAAATTACATCAGGCAGACTACATTGTGGACAGTCTATTGCAGGTTGAGCCAGGATTTCTGGAAAAGATATTGGGGAATGATCGCTTATCTTAACCACTATAGTCCAAAAAGCCAATAATCACCTTGAAGAGGGTTAACGAAAAACCATAGCTTTGCGAGCTATGGTTGATGAAAAGTAGCGGGGAGTGGATTTGAACCACTGACCTCCGGGTTATGAGCCCGACGAGCTGCCACTGCTCTACCCCGCATCGGTTATATAGCCCGCGAATTATACTCGAATCACACCGCCCGTCAAGGGCTGAGGAAAAGCTCCTGGCTGTAAAGGTAGTAAGGACCCTGAATACGGCTGTCTGATTGCCGGATCACGAGACGAACAGGCGTATATTGCGTTACTTGATACGGGATATCGGTATTGATCCCGTAATAATTTCCATCAGGAAGACCTGGCGCAATAATTCGCGAACCGACGATCTGCCCCTCCCGCCCAACCAGCTCAAGAATAACCGGAAGGTCATTGAACACCTGCATTTTGCCCTGCACTATGACCTTCCCCCCGGTGATATAGTGCTGAAGAGGCGGTTCGACAAGGGCAACGCTCTCGCGCAAGTATTCTGGATTTGTGATGATGGAAGATCCCACGGAGAGCAGCATGAGATGCAAGGACTTTACCGCCTGGACATTCCCATACTCGTCCGTGGTGCTGATCTGTAAACGACCCAACTCGGCGGCAGCATTCGTTTCGAACGGAAGCTCCACAATGACCTTATCGAACTGATCATTATAATTTACAGACCTGAGCAGGTTGCGTGCCATCAGCCTGCCGTCCTCACCATACAGTTCGACGCTGGTCAAACCAGTCGCACGAGGAGCGATGTACATGCGCAGGTCGATGGGCGATGACACCTTCGACATGGGACCGGGAGCAAAGATCTGTATCGCTGCCGCAAATGGATCGACCGTTGGGACTGCAACCGCTTCAGGGGATTCTGTTGCAGTGGATTCGGGTGTAGCGGGTTCAACTGTGTCCGTTACCGAAGGGATAGGTTCGGGCGTGGATGAGGGAGATGCAGTCGGAGACGCAATCTCCGTTGGAATTGGGATTGTCGCCTCGGTTGGAATCACGATAACGGAATCCGGCGAAGGTGAGGGTGTTCCCACCATCCAGGGTGGCGGAGGTACCTGTGACGGAGTCGTTCCGCATCCCACCAGGGCTGCAGATCCCATCAGTACCACTAGAAAAATGACGTAGCGTCCCATAACTATTTTTCCGCCCGCAGAATTTGGGCTGCGGGCGGAGAGTGTCTAAAGTCCGTAAATCGCGCGATATTTTTTATTAAGATAGCGCACGTAAGGAGCCGAGTCGATCTTCGACTTCGTGACCCGCTGAACCAGTTCCTGCGGCTCGTATTTCCGGCCGTATTGGTGGATCTTGACCCGCAGCCAGGATAGCAGCGCCGAAAAGTCTCCCTTGCGGATCTGGTCCTCCAGCTCAGGATCAAATTCAAGGAAGCGATCCCATAATTGCACCGAGATAAGGTTGCCGAGGGCATAGGTTGAAAAATAACCCAGCATGCCGCCTGACCAATGGATGTCCTGAAGAACGCCTTTGGCATCGTTGGGCGGTGTCATCCCGAGGTATTCTTTCATTTTGGTGTTCCACAGCTCGGGCAAATCCTTGACCGCCACCTTGCCTTCAACCATGGCGATTTCGAGTTCGAGCCTCAGCATGATGTGGAGATTGTATGTGGCTTCATCCGCCTCGACCCGGATCAAGGAGGGCTGAACCCGGTTGATCCCCTTGTAGAATTTTTCGAGCTTGACATTACCCAGCTGTGATGGGAACAATTTCTGGACGCGCGGATAGAAATGCTCCCAGAACGGAAGGGAGCGCCCGACCAGGTTCTCCCACATGCGGGATTGGGATTCGTGGATCCCAAGCGAGGCTCCGCTTTCGAGCATCGTGCGGGACCAGGTGTGCCCGACACCCTGCTCGTACAATCCATGGCCGACTTCATGCATCGTACCGAACAACAACGCGAACGGATGCTTGGGATCGAAGCGGGTGGTGATGCGCACATCGTCCGGACCCATGCTCTGTGTGAACGGGTGCGGTGCCTTGTCCTGACGGCCTCTCTGAAAATCGTAGCCGAAAGCCGTCGCGACTTCCTCGCTAAATGCCAGCATTGTTTTCTCGTCATAATCGACATGCAGGAAGGAATCGTCCACTTGCGGGCGTTCCGCGATCGCCTTCACCAATTCGACCTGCTGCGGGCGCAAGGCGTCGAATATTCCCTTGACCTCAGCCGTTTTCATACCGGGTTCAAAATTATCCAGGAGGGTGTCGTAGGGATGATCCGATGCCGGGAAGAAGCTGATATAACGCCTGGTCATCTCAACGATCTTCTCAAGGTGAGGTTGAAAAACGGAAAAATCGGATTTCCCTCGCGCTTCCATCCAGGCTTGCTGGGCGAGTGTGGTGACCTGTGCAAATTCGGCTACGAATTCGCCTGGGACGCAAGTCTCTTTATCGTAATCCCGGGCAGTCACTTTGATGATCCGGTATTCTTCCGAATCCGAATCAAGACCGGGGAGTTCCTTTTTAAATCCGTCAGCAGATTTCCGATCTCATCCGACACGAACATATCGTGGGAAAGCTTGGCCAGCGTTGACATCATGTGACCGCGTTCCTCGGCAGCTCCCGGGGGCATATAAGTCTGCTGGTCCCAGCCGATCAGCGCGGTGCAATGGTTAATATTCTGAACTTCGGCGATCCGTTCGGTGAGTTTCGCGTATTTTTCGTTCATCGTCATCTCCACTGGTGAGAGTGTGGTTTACGCTGACCTGATAATTTGTTACAGGCGTCAATTTTACCGTAGATTATTCGTAGCGCAGTGCTTCAACCGGTTCCAGGCTGGCCGCGCGATTGGCGGGGTAAATCCCAAAGAACAACCCAACTGCCGTTGAAAATATTGTTGCGAGCAATATGGCGCTGAGTCCGACTGATGGAGTAAACGCATTCCCTGTGGCAGCCGCCACCTTGCCCACTGCAAAAGCAATGAGCCAGCCAAATATGATTCCGATGATCCCGCCAAAGAACGATAGCAGGGAGGACTCGGTCAGGAACTGCACGAGAATATCCCTTCGCCGCGCCCCGAGGGCTTTACGCAGCCCGATCTCGCGTGTGCGCTCTGCCACAGAGACCAGCATGATGTTCATGATGCCGATTCCGCCAACGAGCAGCGAGATGGCGGCGATGCCTCCCAGGAAAACGGTCAGGACTCCGGTGATGGTTGAAGCAGTTTGAATAAAATCGTCCTGCGAAAAAATGGTGAAGTCATCCTTGCCGATTTCGGTGCGATGACGGGTACGCAGGATCTGAGCAACCTGTTCGGACGCAGCCTTGACCTCCTCCGAACTCGCCGCCTGGACGAAAAGCAAATCCACGCGGCTCGGATTATTACGACGGATGAGCCGGGTCTGGGCGGTTGAGAACGGGATGAATACTACATCGTCCTGACTCCCCATCGCTCCGCCGCCTTTTGATTCAAGCACGCCGGTGATGCGGAATGGCTGCCCGGCAATACGGATCGATTCGCCCACCAAACCCTCCCTGCGGCCAAATAGGGTCTCAGCCGTTTCAGGTCCGATCAAAGCCACGGAGGCGCGCCCAAGGATCTGTTCCTCGGTTATGAACTCGCCTTCGGTCACTACATAATTTCGCACATCGGCATACGAGGGCGTGACGCCGGTTATGGTCGTTGTCGTTTTTTCACCGCCGCCCGCCACTTCGAGACTGGATTGGAGAATCGGCGCGACAGAAATCACGGCAGGCGCTGCAAAGGGATCCTGGATCGCCTCGGCGTCCTGGATGGTCAACGGGCGGGGATTGCGAATTTCCTCCTGCTGGTTGCCTGAAAAAACAAAAAGCACATTGGTACCGATTCCACTGATCGAACCGGTGATCGTGTTTTGCGCGCCTTGTCCTACGGCCAGCATGGCGATAACCGCCGCAACCCCGATGACAATACCGAGGATGGTCAATCCGGAACGGAGTTTATTTGAATTAAGGCTTTCCAGCGATTCGAAAAGCACCTGTGTAAAGGTCATGCGCCCTCCGTGTCCACCACGCCATCCTTAATACGGATGGTACGGTTGGTCTGCGCGGCAACCTTGGGATCATGGGTCACAATGATCAGAGTCGTTCCTCGATCCTGATTCAACTTCAGGAGCAGATCCATGATCTCCTGGCCGACTTTTGAATCGAGATTCCCGGTGGGCTCGTCCGCCATGATGATGGCCGGATCGTTGACGATGGCTCGCGCGATCGCCACCCGCTGCTGCTGACCGCCTGAAAGCTCTGTGGGGCGATGCGTCATGCGGTCCTGCAACCCGACCGCTGACAGAGCATCCCGCGCGCGTTCCTTGCGTCCTTCGCGTTTACCGGAGTAACGCAGGGGCAATTCCACGTTAGTCAGTGCCGACGATCGTGAAAGAAGGTTAAAACTCTGAAAGACAAAGCCAACCTTGCGATTGCGAATGTTTGCCAGCTGGTCGTCGCGCAGCTCGGAGACAAGTTCTCCATCCAGGTGATACTCTCCCGATGTGGGATGGTCGAGGCAGCCGAGGATATTCATCAGGGTCGATTTTCCCGAGCCGGACGGACCAACGATCGCCACGACTTCGCCGCGGTCGATGGTGCATGAAAGACCGCGCAATGCCTGGACTTCGACATCACCCATCTGGTAGATCTTTCTCAGATTATCGGCGATGATGACATAATCGCTCATCAATCTCCTCCAAACATTCCGGGACCACCGTTGCCGGGTCCAAATGTAAAGGCAGGAGGATTCAGGATGATTTCATCACCTTCCCCCAACTCTGAAGAGATCAATTCACTGTACATATCCGACGTGGATCCAAGCTGGATTTCAACGGGAGTGGGTACTCCGTTCTTTAATACGTAGACGACCCTCTTTCCATCCTGGAAACGCACGGCGCGGTTGGGAACCAACAAGACATTTTCCAGTTCCTCAACGTTGATGGTCACCGCCGCGGTCATTCCGGGTTTGACGTTTTCATCGGGTTCGATTAATTCCACCGTGACAACAAAGTTCACCGCTCCCTGGGCGGGATTCCCGACCTGGCCGACTTTGTTAATGACACCCAGGTATTCCTGTCCCGGGTTGGCATCGAAGGTCAGGACAACATTTTGACCGGGTTCAACACTGTTGATATCCACTTCGGAGACCTGAACATCGACTAACAAATGGGATAGATCATCCAGGCGGAAAGCCGCCGTGGAAGGTGACACTTGATCGCCGGTCTTCGGATCCGCACGGGTGATGGTTCCGGTAAATGGAGCAGTAAGCCGGGAAAGGTTCAATGTCGCTTTGATAGCGTCCACACGAGCTAGTGCAGCTGCGATGTCCTTCGGATCAGGTCCGTCCTTGAGCCTGGTCCATTCGCGAAGTGCATCATCATACTGAGCTTGGGCTACGGCTAGTTTGGCATCGGCTTCAGCAACATCATTTTCTGTCGGCGAACCTTTGTACCAATTTAAATTCGCCAGAGCCCGGTTGCGAGCCTGCTTCGCATTATATAGTGCCGTGGTAGCCTGGGCTCGCTGGGGGTCAGCGGGGGCCAGTTCAGTCAGATTGTCATAGACCCTTTGGGCGTTTTCCAATGCCTTCTCAGCCAGAGCCAGTTGTGCTTCGGCATACTCGACATTATCTTCCGAGCCGCGTCCCCAGTTCATGGTATCGCGCTTATTTTTGGCATCTTTCAACGCTTTTTCCGCATTTGCCAGTGCGAGTTGAGCCTGGGCTTTTGCGGAGGAGGATTCCTTCACATTGATGAGATTCCGTTCCGCAGTCACCAGATCAGCCTGGGCAAGGACGATCGCTTGTGAGAGCGAGGTGGGTGATAATTCAGCCAGGACATCCCCATTGTCCACATTTTCACCTTCCTGTACTTTGACTGATTGAACGGTTCCTGTAGTCTGCCAATTAAGAAGAGCTGTCTGGTTTGCCCTGACCGTCCCCGTTGCCCCAACGATCGACGTCAGGCTCCCTTTTTCCAGTGAAGCAGTTTCAAACTGACCGGATAACTTGTTCTGTTGTGTGTTCCGGTACAGGAAAAAACCACCGACGGCAACAGCAACGACTGCTACAGCCGCGATGATATAAATAGTTTTCTTTTTCATATTTCCTCCGAATGGTAGTAATTCATCCCCACTTCACAGTGAGTCGCATTGTTTCATTCATGAATTCTTCGAGCATTTTGGTGTAATATAATTCAAAAATACCTGTAAAAAGCTATTTTTATCCCTTAATAATGAAATACGCCAGAGTATTATGGGTGAAACTTACATATCTCTAATGTTTAATTGGTAACGAATGTATAACCGCCATGGTGACAGCCTGCAAATCAGGCTGGGCTATCGACGAGTATCTAACGTCAAAATAACCATCACCATTCCTTGGCAGCGACTTGAGGACACTCCACATAAGACACCTGGCAGGTGCTGGATAATCCGCCAGGTGATTGATTACATTATTAATATAAAATGATTTCAAGATTCTCTACCAACCTTTGTGGTTATAATGCTCCCTGTGAAGCAGATTCTACGCTATCCTTTTTTGACAGGGTTGGTCATTGCATGGTTCTGCCTGATGACCACCAGTTCCGCCAAGGCAGGGACGATCCCCGAACAGGCGGGTATGCTGTCTTCGGACATCCAGTTCGATTACATCACGTGGACCTTGAAGGCAATCTGGCAAAAGGCACAATTCAATGCAATGGGAATGCCGTCCTACCTCGAAAACGAGCAGCGAAAAATAGTAGTCCAAGATTATATTCAGGTTACGCGGGATATCGAGGCGGTGGAATCCGAATTGGAGCGGCTTTATGCCGATCCCGCCATCCAGGACAAGGATGGCTTCTCGGCCGGTCTTCGAAACAAACTTTCAAACCTGACTTCAACCCAACAAAAGCTGGCACCCATCGCTGAAGCGGTGATCCAGGAGCAGGTGGCAATGGTCGTTGCTGACCTGGGATTAACCACCGGAGGTCAGCCGGTCCCCGCCGTGCAATATCGTGTCTCCCCCCTGCCTCTGGCGTTGATCATCTCGCCACGGGATCGAATACAACAGGACGGGAACATCTCGCTGCTCCCCGATCTGACCGTGGAACAAAGGGAACTCATCGAGGAGAAAGTGGCAGAGACACTTGATGTTTCCACGCTGGTTGTCCCGGTCGGCGGAATCGGTGCTTATCCCACCATGGTGATGCGCACCAGCAATTTGCCATGGTTGATGGAAGTCGTCTCACATGAATGGATTCACAATTTTCTGACCATCCGTCCGCTCGGGATACGCTATGATACGACACCGGAATTGCGGACGATGAATGAAACGACCGCCAGCATCGCAGGAAATGAAATCGGGCAGCTTGTTATCGAGAAGTATTTCCCTGAACTGTTGGTCCGTGAGCCGGTTATCACGGGATTGGCATCCGAGAAGCCCCTGCCGGCTGAACCAAAATCCGTAGTGGAACCCTTCGATTTTCGAAAGGAAATGCACGAAACAAGAGTGACGGCTGACAAACTTTTATCCGAGGGGAAAATCGACGAAGCCGAAACTTACATGGAATCACGCCGGCAATACTTCTGGGATAATGGATACTCCTTGAGGAAATTGAACCAGGCCTATTTTGCCTTCTACGGCGCTTATGCAGACATTCCAGGCGGGGCTGCCGGTGAAGACCCTGTAGGTCCCGCAGTCCGGGAATTAAGGGCAAAAAGCTCCACCCTGGCTGAATTCATCTATAAAATTTCCCGGATGACATCCTATGATGATCTTCTGGAAGCAACTAAACCATAATACGATTACCAACTATAACAAACGCGAAGGGACTAACCATGGTCAACCAAAATAAAATAATCTTCGTACCGATCCTGCTGCTTCTTGCAGCCTGCGCTCCTGCCTCGCCAACTGTTGAGCCTTCAAAGACGATCGCTCCGAAACCAACTTCGACGCTCTCACAGGAATCCGTTTGTCAACAGATCAGCCTGGAGCCGACACCGGATGCGAAAATCTCGTCTCTTTTTCCTCCAGTAAGCGAAGAGGATAACGTCATGGGACCAAAGGATGCCCCCATGACAATTATCGAATATGGCGATTTTCAGTGACCGGCTTGCTCATTTATTGCGCCCGTGTTGGCGCAACTCCAGCAGGAAAATCCTGATACCGTACGCATCGTTTACCGCGATTTCCCATTAATGTCCATCCACGATAAAGCTGCCTTGTCTTCCCAGGCAGCCATGGCAGCAGGTGAACAGGACAAGTTTTGGGAGATGCACGATTTGCTTTTCGCCACTCAGCAGGAATGGTCCTCCCTCACTCCTGAAGCGTTTTCAGAATGGCTTTCAGGTAAAGCCTCATCACTCGGCTTGGATGAAACCAAGTTCATGACGGATTTGACACGGGAGGATATTGTAAAAAAAGTATCCGACACATGGGAATACGGTCAGACCATCGGACTGCCAGGGACACCTTTCATTCTCATCAATGGTCAGATCTATGGTGGACCGCTGGCTTACAACAGTCTGCGAGATATCGTCAACCTTCATGCCATCGCTGAACGGCAGTATACAACCTGCCCCCCGCTGGTCATCGACCCTACCAAGCAATACATCGCCCGGATCGAGACTGAGAAGGGAGAAATCGCAATAGAATTGTTCGCCGATAAAGTTCCAAACACCGTGAACAACTTCGTTTTTCTTGCCCGCGAGGGATGGTTTGATGGAATCACTTTCCATCGTGTCATCGAAGGCTTTGTCGCACAGACCGGCGATCCGACTGGAACTGGCATGGGAAATCCCGGGTACTATATCGACAATGAATTTCATCCAACACTGAAATATGACAAACCGGGAGTCGTGGGGATGGCAAATTCAGGTCCCAACACGAATGGAAGTCAATTTTTTATAACTTTTCAGTCAGCACCCAACCTGGATAATGGTTACACGATATTCGGCCAAGTGATCGATGGAATGGACGTTTTGGCCGATTTGACACCAAGAGACCCTCAATCCGGGGCGGATTTGCCTCCGGGAGATAAGATCCTCAGCGTGACCATTGAGGAGAAATAATGCAGGCAGCGCGTCCAACACCCTGGCCTTCGATTCTTCTCTTCGCCTTAAGCTGCTTTTCGCTGGTGGTTTTTTTCAGCACGGGATTTCTGACAGGAATTGCCGGCTTGATCGAATTAGCTTCGGGAGATGCTCAAAATGCCGAATCGACGCTCATGCTGGCAATGGGGTCATTTGTTCTTGGCCTAACGCTGCTGCCTGCAGCCTACTACAGCTTCATGCACATATTGAATAAACCAGCCAGGTCATTGCCTCTCCATAAGATTCCCACAATAGCATTGATCGTTCTCTGGATTGCCATCATTTCCCTGGCTTTGTCTCTAACCGGGAAGGAAGCATCTCCCCTGCTGATGGTCCCGTTGAACGTGGTTGCCCTCACCCTCCCGGTGTGGATACTCATCCGGCTTGGATTACGAGGGCTTGATTCAGGTCCTGATGAAAAGCGCTGGGGGATTTTCGCCGTCGGAATTACCATTGTCCCGATTTTTATCGGCATCGTGGAAGTGTTGCTCATACTCGCAGCCTTAATCGCAGCTGTAATTGGATTAGCCTTAAATCCGTCTTCGCTGAATTCTCTCGAAGCCTTGAGTGCGAGGCTGATGTATACGAATAATCCCGACGCGATCCTTCGGATGATTGCTCCTTTTCTATTCAAACCTGCGACGTTGCTGGCGGGACTGATTTTCTTTTCCATACTCGTTCCGATTGTTGAGGAAATCATTAAGCCATTGGGAGTCTGGTTGACTCCCGGTGGAATCACTTCACCTAAACAAGGATTTGCCCTTGGCGTGTTGGGCGGCGCAGCCTTTGCACTGGTGGAAAGCCTGGGCATGTCTCCGGGTATCCCGGGAACGTCAAACATTCTACCCATCGTCAGAGCCGGGACAGATGTCGTCCATATCGTCACAACCGGCTTGATGGGATGGGCTCTCGTGAGTGCCTGGCAGGGAAGGAAATATCTTCAGCTTGGCATCACCTACCTGGTCGTGATCGCCATCCATGGACTCTGGAATGCACTCGCGTTGTCATCAGCTACTCAAATAGCGTTGGATTATTTACCTAATCCATCACGCTGGATGGAGAGTGCCCCTTTGGTATCCTCAATAGGGCTGGTCACACTCACAATAATTAATATGTCGATACTTTTACTCGCGAACAGAAGATTGAATAGTAGAGATTAACGGTATAATCGCGCCTTGTGCAGATTAGAAAGATGCAACTTAGAATAATTCAAGGGAAACCAACATGGATTTAATCAATCGCCTGCTTGAACTGTTTTTACACCTGGACGTATATCTCGGCCAGATCATCCAGCAATATGGTTCGTTGACTTACTTGATCCTATTTGGAGTGATCTTCGCCGAAACCGGTTTTGTGATCACGCCTTTTCTCCCTGGCGACTCGCTGATATTTGCTGCCGGGACATTCGCCGCAAGAGGATGGCTGAATCTCATCCTGCTCTTTGTGATACTAACCGCAGCCGCAATCCTTGGAGAGACATTAAATTATTGGATCGGTCATGCCGTTGGCTCCCGCGCGTACACGGGGGAGATCAAATGGATCAAAAAGGAATACATTGAAAAAACCCACAGCTTCTTTGAAAAATACGGCGGCAAGACCATTGTGCTGGCACGATTTGTGCCGATCGTTCGTACGTTTGCACCATTTGTTGCCGGCGTTGGGGAAATGTCCTACAAATATTTTATTACCTACAATGTCGTAGGCGGGGTTTTATGGGTGGGGATATTCCTCGCTTTGGGTTACTTCTTCGGAAATATCCCTTTTGTTCAAAAGAATTTTGAACTGGTGATCATCGCAATAATCCTGATATCGGTCGTCCCAGCCATATATGAAATAATCAAGGCTAAGTTGGAAAAAAAGAACGAAGCGAAAATCCCTGCTCCAAAAGCATAAAACAAAAAAGGGTCGGATGAAATAATCATCCGACCCTTTTCTTCACATCTCAGGGTAAGAGTTGCAAATGTCCTTCGGAATCTTCCTTGATCGAAGATTCATCCCACCACATCGGGTAGTACTGGATATTTCGCCACAGATCAGCCATATCGATGTAATGATCATGATAAGCATGTCCCGATTGACCTGTCGTGTGGACTGTTATCGAGTTATTCAAGTTTCCCAGGTCAACGATCATCCTCATGGATGGTAACCAATCGACTTCGAACGATTCCCCTACCACCCAACCCGTTGCATTTACAATACTCTGACCGCCTGCAGTGCGGAACGGTCCACGGTTGAAAAGAGCCTCGATGGGAGCAATTCCCGATTCTCCCAATGTCGCATTTTTAAATGTAGAAGTGTGCAGGTCTCCCCATTCAGGCCATTGGGAAATATTCTTGCCATATTCCTTTTCTATTTGATCGACGGTCTCTGCGAAGGACTTAAGGAGAATATCATCCCGTGACTCAACCAAATCTGTTGTTGCCTTATCATCCCACCAGGGGGAATCGGGTGAATCCACGAGATGACGCATGACTTCGAACCACCGGTCACCACCGGCAGGCCAGTAATCCTCCGGTAAGTCATCTTTGAAAGTCACCATAAGAAGATTCCACCAGAACCATTCGAATATTGCGGCCTCCTGGGAATCCATCGCATTTTGACCTTCCCATAATTGGAGCATGTCAAAAGCGGTCGCTGCATTTGGATTTTCAAATTCGGGGTTTACGGCCGCCAAAGCAGGGAGGATGGTTTCCGCGTTTAGATCCTTGGAATCTCCCTGAATTTTTTGGAAATATGCTGCATCGATCCCGCCGGGAGAGCTTTTTACCAAGTCCAGGATTCGCTGCGCCCGGAATCCATAATCCCAATCACTGGCTATCAGGTAAGGATAGTCAAATGGCGGTACTTGATTGTTGGCAGTCACGATATACCCGCTTGGTGGATTAACCTGGTAAGGGAGTTCTTCAAATGGGATATACCCGACCCATTCGTACTCATCCGTCCAACCCTCAACGGGTAATCGCCCATCGCCATTTTCTCGGATGGGAATTCTTCCAGGCATTTGATAGGCGATATTCCCATCGACATCTGCAAAGATCAAGTTCTGTGCTGGAACCTCGAAATGCTGGGCTGCTTCCCTGAATTCCTGCCAATCGTTTGCTTTATTGAAACCCCAAATTGCTTCAAATACGCTACCCGGTTCCAACGCCGTCCATTTTAAGGCGATTGCATACGGGTCAGGCACGGGGATGCCGGTTTTCTCGGTATATGGCAATTCTGGCGTTGCATCTCCCTCCGGCGTTTTCACCGACTGCATCAATGGTGCATATGAATCAGAAATAACAGGACCATGCCGGGTGGCACGGACGGTGATAACAACCAATTCCCCTCCGGCAACGGAAATGATCTCTTCCCGCAAAGTCATATTCTCCCATTTTCCATTGACTTCATATTGATTGGGATTTTCAGGGTTGACTCTTTCAATATAGAGATCCATTACATCCGGACCCACATTTGTAAATCCCCAGGCGATTTTTTCATTATGCCCGATGACAACACCTGGAACTCCGGCAAAAGAGAATCCCGTCACTTCATAAGGGCAGGCGTCGCTACTGGGCTTGCAATGAAGTCCAATTTGATACCAAATGGAAGGCATCTGAATCCCCAGGTGAGGATCGTCCGCAAGCAACGGTTTTCCCGTTGAAGTCAGGGTGCCGGAGACTACCCAACTATTCGATCCAATCCCGGTTCCCGATGGTCCGATCGCTTTGTCGAGATAATCAAAATTCGTTTGAACCTTTTTTAGTAATACGGCGTCAATTTGGGGATATAAGAGAGCGGATGCAGCAACAGGAAGCTGCCGGGAAGTGAACTCCCCAATTTCGGGAACAATCACGGGATGGTCAGATGGGTAAGGAGGAAATAACTCATTCACTTGCTCCATCGTTAAGGTCTTTAGCAGAATGGATCGCTCAATTTCCTCACCCATGTTTCCCCGCAGATCCCATGCCATTGCTTTCGCCCAGGTCAACGATTGGATTGGGGTCCAAGGCTCAACCGCATAACCTGAATTAATCAGCTTTAATACTCCATACTCAAAGCTTAATTCGGTACCAGAGTGGTCTGCCAGGTAGGCATTGACCCCATCAGTATACGCTTGCAAGATTGCCTTCGGCTCCGGTGGCAGATTTTCCCATTCCGTTTCTGCAATTTGACGCCAACCCAGGGTCCTTAAAAAGGCATCGGTTTCCAGCTGGGATTCGCCGAACATCTCCGACAGCCGCGCGGAACCGATGTGTCTCCAGAAATCCATCTGCCAAAAACGGTCCTGCGCATGAACATACCCCTGTGCAAAGAACAGGTCGTGCGGTGTGGAGGCGTAGATATGCGGTATCCCCATCTGGTCCCGATAAATATCCACTGGCTGGTCGATCCCCTGGACACCCATCGCCGACAAGCCTTCGATTTCGCTGATGGTCACCTGTCCATTGATGACCGGAAATGATTTTCTTATGTTGATAAATCCGAGTGTACCCACCATGAGAACTAAAATTATTACTACACTGGTAAGAATCAAAAGAATTCGACGCAGTTTTGGGGACATGGTTTCTCCTTGGCGAAGTTTGGGACAATTATATGAATAACCTACAATTAGGCAATATTTTCATTCTCTGTGATAATTGACACAATGTAATAACCCCGCCTGACTTACTGGCGGGGTTATTGTGGATGTTAAATATTTATGGCATCGGGTTGCTATATGCCCAATCATCACCTAGAATAACGGTGACATCAGCAGGGGATGACGGGTCATATTTTATGAGGAATTGTGAAGCAGCGCTAGTCTGGAACAGGTTCATCAAGTATCGTGTCATGTAGGGTTTCCCGCGATGATCGATGATCACCGTGCGAGGATATCCGATCTGCTCCGGATTCCCAACAACGGGAACATTCATCCCGAGGGATTTGAAATAATCTCCGGTTTTTCCAGCCAGACCATCTGTAAAGGAGCCGTTCAATACTTCGAGTGTGGCTCCCTCATCAAGAGCCAACTGAAAAGGTTCACCCTGAGCTAATGGCTTGATCGACCCGGATTCAGCGAACATCTTGTCCCGCAACTCGCGGATCTTATCCGGGATCGGCACAAGGATGCTCATTTGCGTTTCCATCGCTTGCCAGGACACTGGCCAGAGTTGACATGGAGTAGTTGATGACTTCGGTTTGAATATCATTTGTCGATATGTCTTTTGCCAGCATGGCTAGTTTCATTGCATCATCAAAAGAAAGATTGGTATTGATGCCGGAGGACAGTTCCCGATATAACGCCGGTGCTTTGGCTACCATCGTGGTGAAGTTTGCCGGATCGAGCACCGCATCTTTTAGTGCGATAATGGCCTGTTGTGTCCTTTTAGCGCGATCAACATCGCCACCCTCGGTCTTCCGGTTTCGGGCATATGCGAGGAGCGTAGCGCCGTCCATGCAGTAACCCTTGTCCTTGGTCAGGTGAATTGTGTTTCCTTTCCCGACCGGATCGATATCGAGATCCTCGAAAGCCCAAATATTGATGCATCCGATCTCATCAACCATTCGGGTGAAGGCATCAAATGAAATCACTGCATAATATTGAACTGGGACACCCAGGAAGTTTTCCACGGTCTTGGCAGCGAGGGCAGGACCTCCTCCCGGTAATTTATAACTATCACCCAGAAAGTGAGCCGTGTTGATCCTCCCGTGGTCAAATCCAGGGATGGTCACCCAAATATCCCTGGGTATTGATAACATGCCGGCAGTCTTGGTGATCGGGTCGATCGTGAACAGGATCATTGAATCCGTTCGGGAGGCACCATTCCGATCCTCTGACCAGTCGCCATAATCCAACCCCATAACGAGGATGTTGACGCGCGAAGCGCCATTCCAGACTTCGGGCAGTGTCGACGGAGGAACGATAGCTTCCGGTGTCGTATCATCGGGCGAAGCCGTGCCGTCAACCGGATTGTTGTCAACTATCGCAATGCCCGGAAGATCCGTCAACGACCAGGATACGATCACACCTCTCATCAGGAAAAATCCTGCGACAGCAAGTATGAGAGCCATAGCAATTATTGTGTAGTGCTTCCAGTTTAGTTTCATAATTTATTATTTATCACTTTGATAAGTTAACCCGGCTTGAAATAGACCATCTCAGAACCAAGGTTTTGAAGTCCCTGTTCAGCCCAGAACTTGACCAGTTCCGAGTCCGAATCCAGGGCAGTCATAAATACAGGGATGGCACGCGGATCCCGGATATCGGACAAGGCTCGAGCGGCTTCTATTCGCGCGGACGGAGTGCCAGTTTCGAGGATATTGATCAAATCCGGAACAGCATCGTTTCCAATTTCAACAAGCACACGCCCGGAAAGCGTGGCAACCATCCTGTCTTGATCTTCGAGAGCTTCGATTAAATTCGGGATTGCAGACGAGTCCGGATTATGACACAACGCCATCGCTGCGCATTCCCGCACTTCCGATGTAGGATCATCCAGTCCCGGCAGAAACCAACTTGCATCTGCATCAGGCATCTGTCCTAATGCGCAATAAGCCCACCAGCGGGTATCCATATGAGATGAATTTCGTAATTCCAACAATCGAGGGGTAGCTTCTTCTCTCCTAGTCACAAGTTGCCTGACAGAATCTTCAGCGAGCTCGTCATCTCCGGAGACAAGATTCTCCAAAAGCAAATCTAATTCGGTCATTCTACCTTGATGGAGGAGGGATAGGCAGCGAACCCTCAGCAGTTTCCACCCATTTATCCCCTTCATCGATCAACATCACAGGGATATCGTCAACAATGGGATATTTTCGGGAACAATCTCCGCAGATCAGCCATGTATCTTTGTAGAGTTTCAGGAGACCGTCTTTTTCACGAACACATGCCGGACAACGTAATATATCCAACAGGTCTTTACTTACCATAACACCTCAATTCTCTCTTAGAGAGAGGGTTGCCTTCGAGAGCGAATTTTACCATGCCGGCTGACTATTGACATATCCCCTCGTCTTCCGCTCGTTGTTCAGGATCGTCTGTACCTGGACCATATTCGCAGACCGCCTGCCATGGGGCGTAATGAGTATTGAAATAGTCCTGATTGATCAACTGGCCGCCCCGACTCACCCTCCGGACTACCTGTACATCGGCTCCCTCAGCCGCCCAATCGGTCTGCTTCACAACGCCCGGTTCGTAATCAGGATTCTCCTGAAAAACAGGATCAGGCGCATCGACGCGATTGATGGGACCGGTTGTCTCCCAGTCCACCGTACGACCGTCTTTCGTGGAATAGAATTTCCAGGTTATGCGGCGAGCGCCTTCGTTTACATACGTTTCCATCAACAACCAATAGGGTGTGTCGTTGACGAATTTCAGGTCAACCAGCGGGAAGTAAACGGTCGCATCCAGTCCCGCCAGGTTTGTATTGATCCCGCTGTCGGATTGTTCATAATAGGAGACACGATAGGCATGAGCCGCCCGTTCCACGATCGGATAGCCGGCAAAGAAAGCGGAGCGGAAGAGTGTCGTGCTGACCTGGCAAACGCCCCCTCCCACACCCTTGATGGTTTTATTGCCATAAATGATCAACGCCTCAGCATACCCATTATCCAAACTGACATCGCCAAGCGCCTGACCCATGGAGAATGTCTCTCCGGGTGCGATCAGCAATCCGTGAAACGATTCGGCAGCTGTTTTAATGTTCTGGATGCGAGGCTGACCCGAACCGCGAAAATAAGTAGAATACGTGATCACATTTTCAGTGATGCCTAGGGATGCCGCAGTCGCGTCGCTTTTGACAGCGGGCTCTGTCGTATCCACCGTCAGGGTCACCGTTTGTTGGCCGGAATTGAGCGCATCATTTATCGCTGCGATGGTTTCATCCACCCGCACCGACCGTCCGATAATTGCCGGCTCAATGACCTCCAGCTGCCTGGTGGTGTCATTGAATACAAATCGGGCATTTTTAGGCTGCTTGTCCAAATCCCGGGCGATACCCAGGACAAACGGTCGAATCATCTGGTCGCTGGCTAAAATCTTGTATTCCACTATTCCATTATCATTCTTGATTTTTTCAATGGTCAGCATCGTCGACAGGGTGGCAGGGTCGATCTGCCAGGGACCCGGTTCCCCCAGCTGGGGATTAGGCAAAACAACATTAAGCGGTGTCTGAAGGATTCGCCGAGCGGCTTCGGCAGGTTTACTGATATCGAGAACCTCTGGAGAACGGTCATCCATGACCAGCATGACTTCTCCATCGGTGAAGGTTTGCATCTGGGATGATACAGCCTCGAGCGTTTGATCGACGTTCAACAGCCTACCCATTTGTCCGGGGTTAGCGAGCACATTCAATCCGTCTATCGCGAGTGTGGCTTCCACAGGGTAGACGTCCACCTGAGCGGCAAGCGATTGAAGGAAACGATAAGCGGTCCTTTCATCAAGAATGACCACCGGAGCCACGTCAATGCCCGATTGGAAGGCATACAACTGGTCTGAAAGCAGCGCCAGGATGCCTCCTGAGCGCCCAAGCCGGTAGGCGTTTTCTGCGGTAGCCGAGGGATCGAATAACATTCCCATTTGGGCAGGAGCGACAACCCAGGCATCCTGTCCGTCTCGAAGAAGTAATTTTCCGGTCAGGGGATATTGGACAACCTGGCTTAGTTTCATTTCAGCCTGCTCCGGAGTCATCCCGGAGACATCGACGCCGGTCACCCGAACGCCGGGGAAGATCCGGCCAAAATACCAGGCGTTATACCCGATCACCAGAAGTATGGATGCAACCAGGAAAAGGATGGTTCCACTTACCAGAATGCCAAAAATCTGCGCTATGGCGTTGGCAGTTTTGTGAGCTGGGTTTCTTCTTGAATAGGTCGTTGTTGACATGTTGTTCAATCTTATCTCATTTACGCCTAATAATTCCTGGCACCAACATCGGCGTTTTCATCTGATAATCCTCGTAAGACTTCCCAAATTCCCGAATCAATTTCCGTTCCTCAAAATACGCTCCGATCAGTATATAGACCGTCAGGCTGAAATAAAGCACAAGCATATTAATGGACATTTCGGGTGTCAGCCAGATGAACACCAAACCGGCAGAATACAATGGATGGCGAACAAAACGGTAAAGTCCAGAGGTCACCATTGTGCTTTCCGATTGCCCTCCTGTGATCTGTCTTAATCCCAGGAAGGACCATACATCGGTCTGGATAACTCCGACAAACAGGACAACCACTGCCATTAATCGCAGGATTGTCGTGATCTCTGCCCACGGATCCGGGATCACGTAGAGCAGCCGATCCGGAAGGACCACAGCAAGGATGAACAGAGGCAGGAATGAAATTACCGAAAAAACATTATAGCCCAGCCTGTACCAATTCATCGCAGAGTGACCGAAAGTGCGGCGTACCGCTTCCTTTGTTTTTAAAGAAGCAGTGAGGGAATGGACAAATCCCCAAAGAGCTGACGCAAGAATCAATAAAATGGTTCCCATAACCCCAGACCGGAATATAAATGGTAATGGAGCTTGATTAAACGCAAATGAAAAGAACGCCTGTCATTCTCCCCCAAACGCGGGCAATTCGATCGTCCGCTCGCCGGATTTAACCTGGTAAAACGGCATCCAGCCGATGCCAAAATGATCCACGAAAATATTGCTCTTTTTTGGCGTAAGGGATATCTCCTCGACTTCTTCGACCATCTCGCCCCACCTTGCGGTGATCTCCTGCGATTTCTGCTCTTTTTGTTTTTGGAGGTCTGTGATCTGCTCTTTCAACTGGTCGATGGAAATCCGCGATTCTTCGACATCCGCCTCCGCTTGATCCTTCATCCTGCCCTTGGCTATTGCACCCTTCAACCTCCGGGTACGTCCCTTGCTGAAAACACCTAGAACATTCTCTGCTATGGAATGGGTCTGTTCCATCTTGCGACTGTCCAATTCCTCCTGATCATTCTTCAATTCAGCCTGTTCTTTTTCCAGTTTTCTTTCCAATGAATCAAGCTGCCGATCGATGGTCAATAAGGATCGTTGCAATTCCAGATCGCGGCCGGTACGGGCAGCATCCGTGCATTCGGTCATGAATTCTGCCTGCGTCATCCCTGGACGGGCAACAACTTTAAGAAGCTTGTTCTCCCGCATGGTCAGTTTCACGGTCCGGTAATTCCAATCAATAAAATCACGGCTCATGGAGGCGATCAATTTCGCATCGGTGAATGGAAGGGAGAGGGATTCAAACGTAGCTTGAGGGGACGGGGACCTTTCCAATTGTGCGAGAGAGGGTCCTTTGTAAAGAAAGTCATCCCATTTAATTAATCCATTCTTATCCGGGCTGTCAACAAGCACCGGAGACTCAATTTCTGTATCGATCCCGTATCTCCGTTCAAGGATGCGTGACTTTGCAGAAGCCAACAAAACCGGACGATAAAGTACAGCTTCCAATTTGGCGTCGGTTGGAACCGGTTCTGCAGCTGCCTTGAATGCCTCGGTGACCGAAAAACTTAGCGGCAGGAAATACTCATCCACACCTGCAGGCGGGGTTGGTTTGGAAACACTTCCTTTCACGGGTTGCCTTGGAGCCACCACTGCTCCGGCGCCAACCGATGATGAACCCGCTATGGCTGCTGAAGTTCCTGGAGTGATCACCGGCACGTCGCTTGCTCCAGCCAATTTATTTAGAAGTGGAATATGTGTCCTCGTCAATGGACCTGCCAGGAAATTCATCGCCCAGCGAGTCTGGAAAATAGAAGGTCGTTTGGCATGTACGTTATGTAAAAGAAAAACCCGTTTTCCCAGGGAAGATAAAGCCTTGTCAATTTCCTTCCGGTTCAGACCACCGCTGATTGATTCGAGCCCATCCAGCAGGCGTTGTTTGTCCCATTCTGTCTGCAATTTACCAATGAACCACGTTCCCGTATTGGAAAGGGCTTTGTAGTCCAAATCTCCTGGGTTTTGAGTTGCTAGAAGAAGGCCAACACCAAAGGCGCGGGCTTGTTTCAACATGCGCAGCAACGGTTGTTTGCTCGAAGGATTGCGAGCGGGAGGCAGGTATCCAAAAATCTCATCAAAATAGACCAAAGCGCGAAGGAAACTCGAACCCGCCTGTGTCCGCATCCAGGTCTCCACTGCGGAAAGAAGCAGAGTGACAAAGAACATACGCTCGGTGTCCGACAAGTGGGCGATATAAAAAATGGTATGCCGCGCTTTTCCATCCGGTGTGAACAGCAAAGATTGGATATCCAGAGGGTGACCTTCGCGCCAGGATTCAAAGCTGGGAGAAGCCAGGATGTTATTCAAGCTCATAGCCAATGACATTCGATCTTTTTCAGGAAAAAACGTTTCGACCGGAAATGCGCCCAGTTTCTCAAACGGCGGTGTTTGAGTTTGCAGAATTAGTTCAGTCAGGTCCAGGTTTTTACCCTGACTCCAGGCATTTTCAAAAATATTCGCCAGCAAAATATGTTCACGCGACCTGACCGGGTCAATATCATCGAATCCCACAAGTCCCAGTAAAGCTGTAACAGTGGCAGATATTTTCTCCCTAAGGATTTCACTGTTGCCTTCCCAGGGCACGGAAGGAGCTTCAAAGGATGAGAGGATACTGACCCTCCTGCCAGCGTCCGAGCCAGGAGTGAATATTGAAAAATCAACCGAAGCCGCCAAATCGCGAAGCCGGTCAGAGGTGATACTCCACTCTGACAAACCTTTCTTCCATAGATCAGCCGTTTCGACCGACACAGCCTCCAGCGTTTTCCCTTGTCTGCGCACCATTTCGGCGTCAAGCCACGGTTGAAAATCCGTTGGGAGAAGATCCGGAAAGTGCAATAACAGGTTGGTCAAATCACCCTTGGGATCGATGATCAAAGCTGGGATCTGTTCCAGCGCCGCTTCTTCCATCAGGCCAATGCACAACCCCGTTTTGCCTGATCCGGTCATCCCGGTTACGACTGCATGAGTCGTTAGATCCGCCGGGTCATAAAGGACATCTTCCTTTGACAATTTTCCGGATGAAAGATCGAATACCCGTCCAAGATAGAATGATGATGTCATGATTGTCGTCAGCCTCAGTAAAGGATTGGTTCTTCAAAATTTACCCCAGTTTGGAGAAAAAGGCAATCATCTTAAGTACGTAAAAATCAAGCAGCTGCACAAGGTTTTTCGCAGCTGCTTTGGAGATCGCTTTCCTTAATCATCCGGGGTCTCATCCGGATCGGGAGTTTTTGTGGGGTCGTCGTCATCTCCGCCGGAGTCTCCCCGACCCTCCCCCACTTCCGCCTCCGCTACCTCCGGAATCTGGATTGGATTTCACCTCAATTCGGAGAGCAATCAATGCACCATCCTCGTTCACATATCCGCGAATCGACACGCGAGATCCGTCTGCCAGGTTGCCTCGTAATTCAGTCTCTGGGACGATAAAGATCAACTTATTCCCAACCGATAGGGTACCGCCGTTGTAATTTGCTGCTGTCCCTTCAATTTCAAACGAAATGGGCTTCGGTGTTTTTTGATCGTCATCGGAACCGGATCCCTTCGTAGCTTGATCCTCGGTTTGTTCCGGTTCCGGAGAATCCTCTTCTTCATTTTCCGGAGACGAAGATGGGGTCGGGGCTATTATCTCCAGATTTGCCACCTTCTTTTTGAGTATCATCTCCGCTCGAAGATGAATCCTGATCTTCCACTCCACCTTGTTCCTGACTGTTTTCAACTTTTATTTTTTCAGCTCGAACCGACCCGGCTGAAGTCGTATGTCCCTCCACCCGCACCCACGTGTTCATCAGGACATCACCATCGATCCTAGTGTCGGGCGTGATCAACACTGTGATCCCCGAAACGATTATTTGGTCAGGGAAGATGCCTTCCACCTGGCCATAGAACTTAACCTTCTCAGAGCGCATTTCCGTGAGAAGACCCTCGATTTCCTCCACACGTTCCTGCTCAAAGCGGTCCTCGAGTTCATCACGGTTCGCCTGGGAGACCGCCAATTTCAAGAGGATGCTTTCCCAGGTCAATTTAATGGGGTAAAACTGGTCGCCTGGCAGCGAAACCGTGGAAGCCTGGACCAACCCTGTTCCACCAATGCCGGCAATCAGGATCAGAGTGATCAATGCAGCAAAGCTCAATCGAAAAACTCGCCTGACCGGAAGGAAAAAGACCGCCTTTTTTGAAGCTTTTTGTTCACGCATCTCTGCGGCTGTGTTGAGAACCCGGGACTTGTTCCTGCGGATTACTTCCGGCGAAATATCTATATCGACCAGCGTCGCGGCATCCAATGAAGCCAGCAGGAGCGGACGAAGTTCGGCAGCATATTCCGGATAGCGTGACAGGCAGGACTCCAGGTCGGAACCTTGATCCAGCATGGTGAGGCAATTATCCAGAATAGTGTAGAGGTTGTCACTCATAATGTTTCATCCATCTGCCGATTTAGCGCAGCCAATGCACGGAGCTGAAGCTGCTTAACTGCATTCACATTCTTCTTCAAAATGACAGCAGTCTCTTCCAGAGACAACTCCTGCCCAAATCGAAGGGCGATCACATGCTGCTGCTCGGGTGTCAATTGTTCCATCGCCCTGCGGATCCTTCGTTGCCGGTCACGGTGTTCGGACGTCTCGGCAGGAGTAGCCTGATGGTCTTGAATGGATTCGGAGATATCCTCTGTCGGGTGCCGGTATTTGCCTCGATGGTGATCGTTGACCGCATGAGACGCTGTACCGAGCAGCCACGCCTTGATATTGGATTCGGGTCCCTTTCCATTCCGTGCAGCCTCAAGCAGCCTGACAAAAACATCGCTTGCGATATCTTCCGCCTGGGCAACATCACTCACGCGATACCTGGCGTAACGGAACACAATGGGAAAATAGCGATCGAAAATCGAACTGATCACCTGCGGATCGAGCCGCTGTAAACCATCGAGTTCCTGTTTTTCTTCTGGGTTCGGCATGATCGGAATGGATTTGTAAGGACGTGATTTTAGTCTTTCCAGCAGAGTATACCATCACAGACCAAGCCATAATCCCCCACCCCTTTCGGGGTGAGGGATCCATTCCTTGTTGCGGTTTCTTAATTATCACCGCCATTGTCATCACCAGGTTCAGGAGTACCACCTTGGTCATCGTCGCTGTCATCAGAGTCATCGCTTCCAGAACCACTGTTTGAACCGGAACCGCTGTTCCCGCTGCCTTTGCCGGAGTTACCCGAACCACCGTTATCGTCATTTCCCGAATTGGAGTTATTGAAGGTTTCTATCTCCAGGGCGGTCATGCTGCCATCCGGGTTGGTCACCACTTCCGCTTTGACCATTTCACCGATAACCAGCCCGCTGTCGAGTATTGTTTGGTCCGTGATCAGGACCACTACACCGCCGATGGTAGCCTGGGTGGAGGACAATTGCTGAAGGACACCGGTCAGTTTCTTCTCCGAGTTGTGAGCCTGGTTGTTACCAGCCAGTTCGATTTCCCTGGCAGTGAACGAACCGTCCGCATTCACAAAGTAGTGGACTTTCACCACGTCACCCAGCAGGATGTTATCCTTGATCTCTGTCTGCGCGTCGATCTTGAATTCCTGGCCTTTGACAGTCCATGCTTCGGGGGTAAAGGCTTCCACTTTGCCGGTTATTTCCTGGTCGCTTGAGTTGTTCTGCGAAATCATCCTGTGCCTGATCCACAGCCAATTCGATCTCCGTGGCAGTATAAGTGCCGTCGCTGTTGACCACAAAATGGACTTTGACTGAATCCCCGACCAGAATATTGTTCTTGAATTCCGTCTGGGCATTGACTGCGAAAGTCTGTCCACTTACCGACCATGAGTCTGCGGAAATCGTTTCTACCAGACCATAATACTCATTTCCGCTATCATCAAACGTGCCAGGTAATGGTTGCGAGTCATCTGCACTTGAGACTGAATCATCGGCTGATGGAGATTCAAGTTTATTGGCAGTTACTGCACCATCGGACGTGATGGTTGCATTGACTTTTACCGAATCACCTGCAGCAAAAACGCCATCGATGATCGTCTGGGCATTCACCAATAAGGTTTGCCCGGAGACCACCCACTGGTCAGCAGAAATCGAGTCCACAACACCGGTGAATTCCACCTGGGCGCTTTGTCCATCCTGCGAGACACTTGCCTCCGCACCGGCCGGAAGCGCTGCATTGCAGGCTGCCAGAAAAATCGCTGCCAGAGAGAAGACACTGATAAGGATAAAGCGGGAAAACTTGTTCATTTTTTCTCCTTGAACTACTAACGGATTGGATAGGTTTCATCAGTTTTGTCGCTTATTGGGGTGAAAAGTTACGGGCATAAAGAAAACAGAGTGAAGATTCCTTCACTCTGTTTGGCTATACGACAACTTGAGTTTAGGGGTTCTGGGACTGGTCGTAAATACGTTGAAATTCTGAAAGGTACAATTCTGCGATGGCTTGATCAAAAATGATCAACGTATTCTCGTCATTATTCTCTTCAGCGTTCTTGCTGAAATTATACGAGCCCAGGATGACCACTTTCCCATCGATGATAAATACTTTATGATGCATCAATTCCGGGTTGCCATCCAATCTCACATCGATTCCTGCCTGGCTGAGCGGATCATATTCGGTACCCTGATTCGAGTTGACCTGTTCCTCTTCCATCACTCCCGATATTTCCAAACCATTAGCTGCTTTTTGAATGAGGATTTGACCGAACTCATCATTGGTAAATGAATACGCCAGGAAATGGATGCTTTCACTCGCATTGTTAAGCAACTCATTCATCCGCTTTGCGGTGCCATCATCAGGAGAAAAGTAATTGTCCATTCTTACTTCATTAACTCGGACCACAGGATTTGGTGTTACGACGCCCTGCTCAGATCCATAGATATCGCTTAAGAACATTTCTTCGAATTCCGTTGTGTAGTTTTCAGCCAGCTGGGTGGACAGGATGCGGACAAGATTATTGTTATCAGAATAAGCTCCACCCTCGGTAAAATTCATGGAGCCGGTCCAGACCTCCGAGCGATCGACCACAACGAATTTGTTATGCATCAGACCTTCGCGGCGGTCTCCTACCACCGGCACGCCAGCCTCGATCAGTTTCTGCGGGTCGGAGCGGTCCATATTCTCACTTTCCATAACGACACGCACAGCGACTCCACGGCGATAGGCGTCGATCAACGCATTTCGAATGCTGTTCAAACTCAAGCTGTACACAGCGACATCCACACTCTGCCGGGCAGAGTTTATCGCTTCGACAAGCGGACCATCCACCCCACCGCTCAGTTGGTCTGAAAAGGAATTGCCCGGGTCGGTGAAATAAACTTGATACCAGCCTCCGTCGAAACCGAAACCTACCTGCAAAGGAATCTCCTCAGGAGCCTGGGACGTCGGCACAGGTGTGAGTGGAATTTCAGAAGGCACCTCGACGGGTGTGCAGGCAACGACAAACACGAAAAATGCATAGACCGATAATCGGAAGAGTATTCTCAATGTCGTTCTCCTTTTCCGCTCATTATACGTCGTCTCAATTTTCATAACCAGACTGTTATAATCTTTCTTCGTGATGGAACAATCGTCCGCAAACCGCCAGATTGCCCGCGCTGCCGGCACGGTGATGATCGCCCTGGTCATCGGGCAGATCATCGGCCTGGTGCGAATTATCCTTGTCGCAGGTGCGTTTGACGCAGGCACCGTGCTGGATCCCTTCATCGCCGCCAACCGCGTCGCTGAAACGCTTTTTGTACTCGTCGCTGGCGGCGCTCTCAGCTCGGCGTTCATCCCCACGTTCACCGGATTTCTGGTTAAAGACGATCGAAAATCCGCCTGGAAACTGGCTTCCGGAGTGGGGAACTTGGTCATCATTTCGTTAAGTTTTCTCGCGCTTCTCGCCGCGATCTTTGCCCCCCAGATCGTCCGCTACCTGCTGGCTTCCGGTTTCGCGGATGACCCCAGCCTGGAGCAGCTTACCATCCACTTGATGCGGATCATGCTCCCCTCCGTGGTCATTTTTGGCGTTAGCGGATTGCTAATGGGAATTCTCAACGCCCACCAGGTTTTTCTAATCCCCGCCCTTGCGCCGTCCATGTATTCCATTGGCATCATCCTTGGCGTATTGTTTTTAGTGCCCACTTTGGGGGTGGATGGACTCGCCTGGGGAGTGTTGCTGGGCGCCAGCTTGCATTTGCTAATCCAGGTTCCTGCAATCCTCAAGTTAAATGGGCGTTCCTATCTGCCGGACCTAGGGCTCGATAACCCGGCTGTCCGGGAAGTCCTGCGCCTGATGGGACCCCGCGTCCTGGGCGTGGCGATTGTACAGATAAATTTCTGGGTGAATATCTGGCTCGCGTCGTGGATGGCAGAAGGCAGTGTGACCACGTTGACCTACGGATTCGCACTGATGCTCGTCGCCCAGGCTGCGATTGCCCAATCGATCGCAACGGCTGCCATGCCGACCTTTTCCGCTCAGGTGGCACGGAACGATATCGATGGAATCCGCTCATCTCTGGCAGCGACTCTCCGTGGTGTGATCCTGCTGGCGCTCCCTGCAACGGTTGGTCTGATCATGCTCCGGCAGGTTATCGTATCCATGTTATTCGAGCGGGGGGAGTTCACCCGTCAATACGCGGAAATGACTGCCTGGGCATTGATGTTCTTCACAGTGGGGTTAATCGGTCACTCGATTTTGGAAATCCTCTCAAGGGCATTCTATGCCTTCCATGACACTAAAACGCCGGTCAAGATAGGCGCGATCGCGATGGGATTAAATATTGTCTTTAGTATAGCTTTTTCATATTTATTTTCGAAGGCTGGATGGATGCCTCTCGGCGGATTAGCTTTGGCAAACTCCACCGCGACCATGATCGAAGCAGCTATTCTTTATATCCTTATGCACAACCGGCTTCAGGGGATCCAGGGTTCGCACATTGGACGAGGTCTCCTGGCAGCGGCCATCGCAAGCCTTGTCATGGGCTTCACTCTGGTTGTGTGGATTCAGCTGAGCGGGCAAATGAATCTTTGGCTGATCGGACTGGGTGGGATGGCACTGGGAGCGCTTGCTTATGGATTATGCCTTGTTATTCTGCGCGTCCCGGAGCTTCGTTCGATGCTGGGTTATTTAAAGAAACGGTTGACTTGAGAGTGCCTGACGGCTCACAACCATAAGTACCACAATGTATAAGTGGCGATGCTCCCCCATAATATCCCGCCAAATACTTCAATAGGCGTATGCCCCAGCACTTCCCGAAGCTGTGTATCCGATATCGGGTGTCCTTGAAGGACTTCCTGCACAAGGAGATTGATCGTCTGCGCATGAATCCCGGCCTGCCGGCGCACACCCGCTGCGTCATAGATCACAACCACCGCGAGCGTTGCAGCAACCGCAAAAACAGGAGTTGCCCACCCGACCATTAGTCCCACTCCAACTGCCACGGAGGTAACCAAGGTGGAATGAGAGCTGGGCATACCGCCGGTGCTGAAGAACATTTTCCAATCGAATTCCCTGGTGATCAGATAGCCGATGAAAGGCTTGACCGCCTGGGCGATAAACCAGGTGATGAGTGCCATCACCAGTATCTGGTTTTGAAAAATGGTTATCAGGCTGGACGATTCCATCAGGCATCGCCTTCGTAGTCAACCAGCTTGTCTCCTGAAAGCTCCTTGATTTTCAATTCTGCCTTCTCCAGCAATTCGGCGCAGCGTTTGACCAGCGCTTGTCCCCGCTCAAATAATGCCACTGCTTCTTCGAGAGTTTTCTGCTCACTTTCAAGAGCTGCGACAAGTGCCTCCAGTTCTTTAGAGGCATCTTCAAACGATAGGTCCATCGCGGATTTTTGTTTTGCCATGATTATCTACCTGCCTTCTTTTTTCGAAACAACGCTGGTTTCAAACGATCCGTCCAGACACCCTGATCTGCAGGTCGTCACCAGCTTTCACCTGCTTCACAGAATGGACGAGTTTTCCATCCTTCGTTCGATTTACAACGGCAAATCCACGCTTTAGAACTTCCAATGGACTGAGAGCATTCAGTCTTTGCTCGTGAGCCTGAACTTTCAACGTGGATAATTCCAGTCTGTGGCGAATCACAGACTCAAGCCTTCTGCTCATCTCGTCCACCCGCTGCCTGTCCGTTTGCAGCCGGCGGGATGGAGAAAATTGCTTCAAGCGAAAATCAAGTGTTTCCAACTTTGATGTGAACCGATCCAATAACAATTCGAGCGATCCAATCAACCGTTCCTGAGATTGATCCAATGAGTCGATCAGATCAGCCGCTGAAACGGGGGTCGCTAATTCCGCAGCGGCGGTGGGCGTGGGCGCGCGAAGGTCGGCGGCGAAGTCAGCAAGCGTGAAATCCGTTTCATGCCCAACTCCGCAGATCACAGGAGTTGCGGACGCGGCGACAGCCCTCACCACCCTTTCGTCATTGAATGCCCACAAGTCTTCAATGGAACCGCCGCCGCGGGCAAGGAGGATCACATCCAGCCCGAGCCGGTCCATGACTTTCAAGGCCGCCACCAGCTTGGGGGGAGCGTCATCCCCTTGAACAGGCGAAGGAGCAAGGATCACCTCCGCGAGCGGCAACCGACGACGCAGTGTATTGAGCATGTCCCGCAGGGCAGCGCCCGTGGGCGAGGTGATGATCCCAATCCGATGTGGCAGCTCCGGGATGGGACGTTTTCGAGCGGGATCGAACAACCCTTCGGCATCAAGCAAAGCCTTCAGCCGCAGGAACTCCTGAAAAAGCACACCCTCCCCCACTGGCTTGATCAGGTTGACATAGAGTTGGTACTGTCCCCCAACTTCGTATACACTTATAGCACCGTGCGCCTCAACGGCTATCCCATCCTGCAGGGCGAGCCGCAGACGCGAAGCATCGGTCTTCCATACCACGCATCGAAGGGATGATCCTGAATCCTTCAACGTAAAATAAATATGCCCGGATGAAGGTCGCGAAAAATTGGAGATTTCCCCTTGCACCCAGACATCCTGAAGGCTGGAGTCAGATTCAAGCACCTGCCGCAGGTATCGGGTCAGTTCAGTGACCGTCCAGTGGGGTGTCGTCTCGAAGAGCGGAATTTGGCTCATGAGATGAGGATACTCTTCAATCAGACGCATGTCAACATGGTTAAAGACTCTCCGGCGCCTATTTGTTTTATAATCCAAAGCACTGAGTTAAACGAAATCAAATGAGGATCCATGAAACGACTATTCTCCCCCTGGCGGATGAAATACATCCAAAACGCAAAAGGTAACGAGAAGGATGGTTGCATTTTCTGCCTGGCTCAAGCCAAACAGGACAATTCCGGGAATCTTGTGATCGCCCGCGGGAAATTGTCATTTGCCCTTTTGAACCTGTTTCCCTATACAAGCGGGCATATGATGGTCGCACCCTTGATCCATCGAGCCAATTTGGATGAGCTGGATCCCGATACCCGCGGTGAAATGATGGAGCTGGTTTCGCAAAGTATCGCCACATTGAAAGTGGTCTACAAGCCACAGGCGTTCAATGTCGGAGCGAACATAGGGGAGGCTGCCGGCGCTGGCGTGCCAGGGCATGTTCACCTTCATATCGTGCCGCGCTGGTCGGGTGACACGAACTTCATGTCCACCGTGGGAGAAGTCCGAGTGCTCCCCGAGACGATCGATGAGACCTATAAAAGAATAAAAGAAGCTTGGAAAGGGTAAGGTTTACGGAGGCGGCATTGCCAGGATAAAAGCTGTAATATTCTTTTGCCGATTGTCCTCAGAGGAAATTCAGGTTATAGTATTTACAGAATAACTCCTGAGAGTATAAGGATCACAGCAGAATGCATCCTTACGTCAAAGCTCTACGCACGCTTTACCAACAGCATGCCGATCCAAAAAAGGCAGTGCCGATGAAAGCGTACATGCGGGACCAGTTTGACTACCTGGGCATTAAATCCCCCGAATTGGCAGAACTCAATAAACAATTCCTCGACCACCACGGTCTAGCGGACATTGCGGATCTGGACAATATCCTGCGAGACCTGTGGGCACTGCCGGAGCGGGAGTACCAATACGCCGCAGTTGGATTACTGAGCAGGATGGAGAAGGAGCTTCCAGCTGAATTCATACGAACCATCGAGTACCTGCTGGTTACCAAATCCTGGTGGGACACAGTGGACAGCATTGCCGGCGGTACCGTTGGCACTCATTTCAAACGGTTCCCAAAAACGAAGGAGAAAACCATCTCCCGCTGGCGAAAGTCGGATAACTTCTGGTTGAGGCGGACCACTCTGCTTTTTCAATTAGGATATAAAAAGGATACCGACTTCCCCCTTTTGTGCGATCTGATCCGTGAAAACCTGGGTTCAAAGGAATTTTTCATCAATAAAGCCATCGGATGGTCGCTGAGGCAATATTCACGGGTGGATCCGGAGGGCGTGCGTACCTTTGTCGCCGAAACCCCGCTTCACCCGCTCAGTAAACGAGAAGCTCTCAAGTGGCTTGAGAACAAGAAGTCCAAACTATAAACAAGAGTTTCCTTGCCTTCGACTCAATAACCACCAACGACCAGGAGGAGAAATGAGCCAAGAAACCGAACCTGTCATTCTGAGCGCTGTCCGTACACCGGTCGGTAAATTCCAAGGTGCCTTTAACGGAATATCCGCGCCCAAACTGGGTGCTATTGCCATCAAAGCCGCCGTCGAGCGTGCAGGGATCCCCAAGCTGGATGAAGTGGACGAGGTGCTGATGGGCAACGTGGTCCAGGCTGGCGTGGGGCAGGCGCCAGCCCGGCAGGCAGCCATCTTTTCAGGCTTGCCATTTACCGTGGGAGCCACCACGCTCAATAAAGTCTGCGGTTCCGGATTAAAGGCGGCCATGTCCGCGGCTCAGGCGATTCGCGCCGGAGACGGAAAGCTATTCGTCGCAGGTGGAATGGAATCCATGTCGCGCGCCCCCTACCTGGTCCCGGGGCGGACAGGCGAGATGCGCTACGGACATGTCGAACTGAAGGATGCCCTCCTCCACGACGGCTTGTGGGATCCTTTCGAGAATTGGGCGATGGGCATGGCGGCGGAATTTATCGCCGATGAATACGAAGTCACGCGCGAGGCGATGGACCAATATGCAGCAATCAGCCACCAGAAAGCCGTCGCCGCCATGGATGCGGGTAAATTCAAAGATGAGATCGTTCCGGTGGAAATTCCTGGCCGCAAGGGGGAAGTGACCGTGGTGACAGCCGACGAAGGTCCCCGGCGGGATTCCACCGCGGAGTTGCTGGCGAAACTAAAGCCCTCGTTCAAACCGGATGGCAAAGTAACCGCAGGGAATGCATCCAGCCTGAACGACGGCGCTGCGGCGATGGTCGTCTCCAGCCGCGCTTATGCAGATGCGAATGGGCTCAAACCCCTCGCGCGGATTGTTGGGTACGCACAGGCAGCGCTTGAGCCGAAGTATCTATTCGCCGCTCCAGCTTATGCCATCCCCAAGCTTCTTCAGAAAATTGGATGGAAACTCACCGACGTCGACCTGTTCGAGGTCAACGAAGCCTTTGCGGCACAGGTGCTGGCGAACGGATATGCCCTTCGGGAGCAGGGATTTGACTGGACGAAGGTCAACGTCAATGGAGGGGCAATCGCGCTCGGACATCCCATCGGCGCGAGCGGCGCACGCATCGCAGCCACACTTCTCCATGCTCTCAAAGACCGCGGACTGAAGCGCGGTGTCGCGAGTTTGTGTCTCGGCGGTGCGGAAGCCGTGGCGATGGCGATCGAAATCGAATAAGGGAGATTGAGCATGGATATCAACCACATCTTCATCATCGGCGCGGGGACCATGGGCAACGGTATCGCCCAGACAGCTGCCACCAGCGGATTCACCGTCACTTGCATGGATGCCTTCCCCGAGGCACTGGGAAAAGCCAAAGCCACCATCACGAAATCCACGGCAAAATTGTTGGAGAAAGGACAAATCACCGAAGCCCAGAAAGAAGCCGCGGGGCAGATCCGCTATGTCGGCGACCTGGCAACTATCGGTGAGGCGGACCTTGTTATTGAAGCGGCAACGGAAAATCCTGAACTGAAGCTGAAGATATTCCGTGATGCGGATGAAAAAGCCCGGCCGGGAGTCATCCTGGCCACGAACACATCATCCATCTCCATCACCAAAATCGCCGCAGCGACCAAACGACCGGAGTTGGTCATCGGCATGCATTTCATGAATCCGGTTCCATTGATGAAGCTGGTGGAGGTCATTCGCGGGTTGGCGACCACTGACGAGGTAACAGCAACCATTTTAGATGCCTGCCGAAAAATGGGTAAGGAACCGGTCGAAGCGAAAGACTCGCCGGGTTTCATATCCAATCGCGTTTTATGTCCGATGATCAACGAAGCCGTTTTTGCCCTTCAGGAAGGAGTTGGCACACCGGAGGCTATCGATACGGTCATGAAGCTCGGAATGAACCACCCCATGGGACCGCTGACCCTGGCTGACCTGATCGGGCTGGACGTGGTGCTTTTTGTGATGGAAGTTCTGCAGCGTGATCTCGGCGAGGACAAGTACCGCCCTGCCCCGCTTCTTCGCCGGATGGTGGATGCCGGTTGGCTGGGCAGAAAATCCGGTCGCGGTTTCTATAAGTACAATTAGCATGGCCACACTACAGGAATGTTACGACTACGTCATCATCGGATCCGGCTTCGGCGGTTCTGTATCCGCCATGCGGCTGCGGGAAAAAGGATATTCCGTCCTTGTGTTGGAACGTGGAAAACGCTTTGAGGACCACGAATTTCCTAAAACCAACTGGAACCTTCCAAGGTATCTCTGGCTGCCTGCATTGCGTTTTTTCGGTATCTTTGAGATGACATTCATGAACGGGCTTCTTGCGCTGCATGGAAGCGGTGTCGGCGGCGGCAGTCTCATGTACGGAAATGTCTTGATCGAGCCGGACGATCGGCTCTTCTCTGCACCTTCCTGGAAACATCTCAACGATTGGAAGCAGGTACTGCGACCTCATTACGATTCTGCCCGTCGTATGCTGGGAGTTGCCATTAATCCGCGCTTGTGGCCTGCGGACGATAAATGCAGGGAAATTGCAGATGAAATGGGTCGCGGTGACTCCTTTCAACCTCTCCCTGTTGGCGTATTCTTCGGGGAAGCGGATAAAACCGTCCCGGATCCCTATTTTGGCGGCAAAGGTCCGGCGCGGACAGGCTGCAATTTCTGCGGCGGATGCATGGTCGGCTGCCGATACAATGCCAAGAACACACTGGTAAAAAACTACCTTTACTTTGCTGAAAAGTTAGGCGCGGAGGTGATTCCGCAGGTCAAGGTACGCGATATCCGATCGCTCTCCGTCAAACAAGATGACGGTGCCCGTTACGAAGTGTTCTATTCTTCGTCAACCGCGTTTTTTTTCCGACCACTATCTCATGTACGGGCGCGGAACGTGATCGTCTCAGCCGGGACACTCGGCACGCTCGAACTTCTCTTCCATTGCCGAGACGTAACCCAATCGCTGGCGCAAATATCGCAACGCTTGGGAGACCACGTCCGCACCAACAGCGAGAATATTCTCGGGGTTACCGCGCGCGGACGGGATGTGGATTACTCAAAGGGCATCGCCATAACATCCATTTTCAGCGCGGACGAAGTCACACGGGTCGAACCGGTCCGTTACTCGGATGGACAGACCTTCATCCGGGTGATGACCGCCCCCCTCATCGACGGCGCCAACAATATACTTAGTCGATTATTAAAAACCCTATGGGTGATCATCCGTCACCCCTGGGATTTCTTCTATGGAAAATTCTTTGCCCGCTGGGCGCGTTTCACGACCATCCTGCTGGTCATGCAAACCGAAGAAAACCTGACCCGTGTCCGCCTTGGCCGCAGTTTCTTCACATTTGGGCGAAGAGGGTTGGTCATCCGGAATGAAAAGGAACACAGCGCCGACAGCCTGTCCCTGGCCAACGACATCACCCGCGCTTTCGCCAAAAAAGTGGACGGGATCCCCGCCGCCGCCTTCACGGATACGTTGTTCAACTTCCCCACAACGGCCCATCTCATGGGCGGCGTTCCGTTTGGCCGCGACCCATCGGATGGCGTGATCGGCCTGGACTTTCAAGTCTTCAACTATCCCGGCCTGTACGTCGTCGACGGCTCGGTCATGCCTGCCAACCCCGGCGTCAACCCGTCGCTGACCATCACCGCCCTGGCGGAGTACGCGATGAGCAAGATGCCTACAAAGGGTTAAATAAAACGACCGCGGGTTTCCGCGGTCGTTTTATTTTTCCAAAAAGGATCAAGTTTTCAAGGACAGGAACCCTCAGGTAGAGGCGAGAGGGAATATTTCTCGGTACCGCTATTACAAAAGGTACCCAGCTCCGTTTCAACACAACCCGATCCGCCGCCGGTCATCGTGCCCGGCTGGCCAAGTCCGTTCGGCAGGGATATGGTGTAACTTCCACTGCCAGAGGCGCCGAATGGGCCTCCGGAGTAGGTGTATGTACCTGATAATCCACCGGAGAATTTCAGGGCGAATCCGCCGCCTGTGAGCGTGAAGGGTCCCATAATGTCACAGACCGCGGTGTTGGTCTGGAATTCATCGAGACCACCGACGATCTGATACGCCGCCCTGCACTTTTCTCCAATTTTCATGAGCTTGTCAATTTTCCCCCACAGATCATTTACGATGGGAATTATGTTGCCATTCTCATCCGCGCTGAGTCCAAGTAATTGGTTTTGTCTTTCCAGTCCGAGGAGACTTTGTATGGCTTTCTGGGCATATTTACAATCCAATTCTGCGGCTGCCATTTCCTTTTGAATGACCTGATCGTAGTATTGCTCCATATAAGATTTTATACTCTTCCAAATTTCAGGATTCCCTTCTTGACCTAATAATTGAGCTTGTCGTTCATTCTGTAAAAGTTCGCCCACTTTGTGCGAAAGCCGCGCGCTTGCTTCACCAGCCTGGACCATTAGATTTGCCGCCCACTCTTTATCGCCGCCGCTCCCAACGCCTGCACCACTAAATTGCATGAGCTTTACTTTGATCTCGCGGCTGTTCGGGTCTATGACCGCCAGATGATAATCCTGACCGCTTCCTTCATAGCCGAAGATGATCTGGTTTTCGATGGGAATCTCCTGCGCGGGAACAATGGTCAACGTCAGTATTTCGTTGAAAAATAATCCGGAAGGTTCGAGTTGAACCGCCGCGACTGGACCATCGTCCAGCGGCGCACCTTCGATGCTTTCAACGGCTGTCATGGTGATCAACGTATCAGTCTCGAGCGCATTGGCAGGAAAATCGAGAGTAAATTCGCTCCCATCCGCCGCGGTGAGGGATATGCTGCCGCCATTCGACGAGATCATTTCGCTGACGGTGGAAGATTCATCCAGTTGCACCGTAACATTGATCGGTTGGGCTGGTGCTTCAAAATCAATACCCAAGACATTATTCGAATAATTTGAAATTCCCGGTGTAAACAAGCTGCAGGATATCGAAGCTAGAACGAGTACAAGAACGAATGAGACCACCTTAATATTCTTCATTTATCTACCTTTCCTATCCACTAAGTCTAATAAGTGGCTAATTGTAGTTTATAAGGCAGTAAAGTCAAGCTATTGAGGATGTGACACATTTTTCACAATCCAGGAAATAAAATCACAGTTTCTGCATTTTTCGACCTTGCATTAATGTTTGGAGAAGCAGGTTGTTATTTGGATAAAATGGAATTGGTTGAGAATTCAAGAACGGAGGCTGGAAATGAAGAAGACTCTTTCTGCACTATTCCTTACATTCGCCCTAATTGTGATGGTCACTGGTACGGTATTTGCCCAAGATCCGGCACCCACTTTGACCGGCATGGTCCAATCCGTTGTGCTGGAAACAGATCCCGTGACTAATGTCGTAACTGCTGTCGTAACTCTCGTGGATGAATCGGAGGAAACCCAGGTCGTTCGCATTGGTCTGGAAACAGCGACTAAGTTGGGCTTGGTGGATCTGGCACAAGCGGTCATTGAAATACCTGAGGGAGGGCTCAAGGTAACCATTGACCTTTCAGACATCATCGACGAAACCGATGGAGAAACTGAAGAAGATCTACATCCGGTTGCTTCTGCTCTGTCAGACTTTTTCAGCGCTCTCCTGGGAGTGGATTATGATACCGTCATGTCTTACCATGAAGACGGCATCGGCTTCGGTGTCATTGCCCAGGCGTTGTGGATGACAAAGTCTCTGGAAGGCGACACCGCCATGCTTCAACTCATTTTGGACGCCAAGAAGAGCGGGGATTACAGTGCTGTTGTGCTTCCGGACGGCTCCACGCCGACCAATTGGGGGCAATTCAGGCAGGCTGTGCTAAAAGACAAGGAAAAAGCGAAGGACAATTTAGGGGCAATAAAATCCGGTAAAGCAGATAATGATTCAACAGTTGATGAAGACTTTATTTCCAATGATCCCGGTAAGGGCAATGACAAAGGGAATAAAGACAAGGAAAAAGATAAAGGGAAGAATAAACAACCCTAAAGGATAATCTCAAAGGGAACCGGTGACCGGTTCCCTTTTTTTATGATTTTTTCTATACTCCAACAATGGAACTCTCTGAAGTAAAATCATAAAAAATAAGACTTTCAGGAAAACCATGTCAACAATCTCTGACCGCTCTCATGCAATTCAGTTTGACCAACAAGACCCCCTTGCGGGGATTTCGTTCCCGCTTTGTGATCACCGACCCGGACCTGATTTACATGGACGGCAACTCGCTGGGTCGCCTGCCACTCGCGGCTGAGGAACGGATCAATTCCCTGGTTAAGGATGAGTGGGGTACGGATCTGGTCCGCGGCTGGAACAAAGGATGGTGGGAAGCTCCACAGCGGGTGGGCGAGAAAATTGCGCAGCTGGTCGGCGCCGCACCAGGGCAGGTTGTGGTGAGTGATTCAACTTCGGTAAACTTGTTTAAACTGACTGCATCAGCCCTGCAACTCCGCCCGGAACGGTCGAAGATCATCACCGACAAGCTGAACTTCCCGTCGGACCTCTACATCCTGCAAGGGCTTGTCCAAATGCTGGGAAGCCGGCATGAGATCGTACGCATCGGTTCCAAGGATGGAGACCTGACCCCCGACCTCGAAGCGATGCTTGCAGCGATCGATGAGAACACCGCCCTGGTGACCCTCTCCCATGTGGTTTACAAAAGCGGCTATCTCTACGACATGCAGGCTATCACGGAAAAAGCGCATCAAGCCGGTGCTTTGGTCCTGTGGGATTTGAGTCACTCGGTGGGGGCTGTACCCATTGAGCTGGACGCAGCGAGTGCCGATTTCGCCGTCGGGTGCACCTATAAATATCTCAACGGCGGACCCGGTTCGCCGGCTTTTCTTTACGTGAATAAGAAACTCCAGGCACAGGCTTCATCTCCCATCTGGGGCTGGTGGGGACAATCTGCACCGTTCGAATTTGGATTGGATTACTCCCCCGCTCCCGGTGCGAACCGTTTCCTGGCGGGATCTCAGCCCATGCTGTCTCTCCTTGCCATGGAAGCTGCACTCGCCCCGATGCTCGAAGCCGGAATGGAAGCCATCCGCCGCAAATCCATGCTGATGACCGAATACATGATCGACCTCACTGACGAGGTTCTCACGCCGCTCGGGTTCACTCTCGGGACACCTCGGATTCCCGAACGGCGCGGATCGCATGTCAGCCTGCGTCACCCGGAAGGTTACCGCATCAACCGTGCGCTGATCGACGAGATGAATGTCATCCCCGATTTCCGCGAACCGGATAATATCCGCTTTGGCCTGGCGCCGCTATACACAACCTTCGGCGAAATCTGGCAGACCGTGGAGCGCGTACGGATCGTGATGCAGGAAAAGCGGTATGAGAAATATCCAAAAGACAGAATGACCGTGACTTGATTGACTCATAGTCCAGAAATGAGAGATGCCGGCGGATCCGCCGGCATCTCTCGTTATTCCGAGTTTCTTGATTTTTCGTTCGCAACATATATTTGTACTGCCTCGCGCATGAACTCAGCCAGGCGAGGGTCGATCTTGTCGAAATTGGCTTTGAAGCGGGGATCGTCATTGTACATCTCTGCCAAACCGACCAACTGATCGAGATTCGGCGTCCAGAAGTAATCCATGTGCTTGCGCCAAAGTTCAACTCCAGCCTGAGCTTCCGGACTGGAAGCTCCTTTTGGCATGGCTGCGAGGATGGCCTCATAGGCGGCATTGCCTTCATCACCGATCCGCAGTTTGTCATCAGCCGAATAACTTTTCCACTTCTTTATAGAAGCCTTAACCGTTTCGGGGTCATACTTCTGCATGACTTCTTTTTCGTACTCGGCTTGTTGTTCATCGCTAAAAGCTTCAAATAATTGTTTCTTGCTCATCTCTTTTTTTCCTTTCAAATGCAATAATGTGCTGTCCACCGTTTCCATAAGGCGAATCAGGCGGTCGATGCGTTTTTCCAGTTCGGCTTTATGGCTTTCCAACGCAGCCGGCACGTCAAAATCACGGCGCGCCATGATGTTCTTAATATCTACGAGGGGCATTTCCAGCTCCCGGTAAAAGAGGATCTGCTGCAATTTTAGTAGTGCCTCATCGCCATAATACCGGTAGCCATTATCGGCAACCTTCGTCGGCTTGAGGAGTCCGATCCGGTCGTAATGGTGTAATGTGCGAGGCGTCACGCCTGCAAGGTCGGAAAGCTGTTTTACCGTGAACATGGCATTAATATAAACCATGACGTTACGTTAATGTCAAGGGGTGGAATGCGGTTTGGTACAATTACTACATGGCTGTTCACAATATGGGAATAATTCACGCGGATGACCAAATCCTGGTGGTGGATAAACCGGCTGGGATTTCCGTCCTGCCCGATGGCTGGGAACCTGCTGTCCCCTACCTGGTCCAGCAGCTCGAATCGGAGTTCGGGAAACTATGGGTTATCCACCGTCTGGACAAAATCACCAGCGGGGTGATGGTCTTTGCACGTACTGCGGAAGCCCACCGTTCACTTAACATGCAGTTTGAAAAGCATGAAACTCAGAAGGTTTACCACGCCTTGTGCAACGGACTTCCAAAATGGACTGAACATACCGCCCGCCACCCTCTGCGCATCAATGTGGGGCACAGCCATCGAACCATGGTGGACCACAGCCATGGTAAACCTTCCGTGACACACTTCAAGGTGTTGAAACGATATAACAACTGTGGGTTGCTGGAAGCCGTGCCTGCGACAGGCAGGACTCATCAGGTCCGGGTACACGCTTATGCGCTGGGAATTCCGCTGATCGGAGACCTGCTTTACAGCGCTCCACCTACCGACCTTATCGCCCGCCCTGCGCTGCATGCGTTATCTCTGTCCTTCACCCACCCTGAGACAAATCAGAGAATGACCTTCGAAGCCCCTTACCCTGATGATTTTAACCAGGCTATCTCCAGTCTGAATGAATTGACATAACAAAAAGAACCGCCCAGATGGGCGGTTCTCCTTTTATCGGTTACTGGTCACTGAATTTCCCGAGCTTCCATGTAAAATCGTTTCTCATGTGCCTCACCCATCGAGAAAGTTTTCCTCGGTAATGCACCGTCCAATATTACTGTCTTGAATAGATCTGTCTTTTTCATCCCCGGGAGGTAAATCCCCAGGTTTCCTGGCTGGGTGCCCAGTCGGAGAGTGACTTCCGCTCCGTGGACATAGTCCACTTTTTCGGCACCCTTTTCTCCAAGAAAACGATCAAGCTCTGGCTGAAGGGTGCCTACGGCAAGGTTCGAGGTCGGATGAGTAAAAACCAATGTGGCAAACTTATCCGGTCCGAGCACAAGACCGAGGCACTGGTTTATTGAATCACTTGCATCGACGCGCTTGATCATCTCTTCAGCGGTACTAGCGGGCGAAAAAGTGACTCTCTCACCCATTTCAGACTTTGTGTAACCGATGAAGTCTTTCTTCAATCCAAAAAGAACCCGATGTATCGGCTCAAATTCGAGCGCTTCGTCGTGGACATTCTCAATTTCGACCAGGGCATAACGGGAAGGATGGTCCATGCCGACCTCCGGCTTGGCCTTTTCCCACATGGCTTTCGCTGTGGCGAGTGAATGGTTTCCGTCTCCCATCGCGTACAAGAGGACTGGAGCATCACCGGGCACTCCATATTTTTCTGAAAAAACTGCAGGCTGCGCCAGCTGCTTGAGTGCTGAGACCAGGTTATTTTCCAGGGATTGTCGGTTGACTCTGTACCCTGCGAGATGACCACTCCCCAGCATGAGTTCAAAATCGTAGGCTTTTTCCAGTTGAGATTTGGCATCGCACAATGGACCGATGACTGAATTCTCCGGGTCGTCGATTAATACCAGAATATGCGGCAGCTCAAGCGGAGCATTCTGTCGGATTTTGATACGAGGCGGGAGCCGATCGATGATGGTTCCTTCGGTTGCCCGGATCAGGCTCGATGACCCTTTGTTGTAATCGTAATGTTCCAAATCGAGCGCGACAATGATCCCCTTACGGGTCTTCTTACCTATCGACCGTTCAACATAGATTATTCCCTCAGCGGATTGCATGATCCCGCCGTCGAGATATCTGCGCATGGAATCCTGGACATTCTTTATTCGGTCAGTAATGTCCGGTTCTTCGAGGAATATCTCAGGGAGAGTAAGTCGCAGCGTGGACGGCGCATCGCCGACGATCGACTCCACTTTCTGCCAGTATTCCGGCTGCGATGTAAATTGATCGCATGCGATGACAGCCCATCGGTTAAGGTCGATGCCTGGTTTCGGAAGAAAAACCCGGGGTATCTGTAACCCGATTTCTGGGAAGTTTTTCATAGCTGTAGTTTTTATTTGTGCGAACGGGCAAATTCGATCAGTTTTTGAGCCACTTCAGCCCCCACGCGTCCCTGGGCTTCCTTTGTAGCCGCGCCGATGTGGGGTGAACCGATGACGTTGTCCAGCTTTAGCAGTTTCCAATTAGCCGGAGGTTCCTCTTCAAATACATCCAGGGCTGCTCCGGCGACTTTTCCACTTGTCAACGCAGCATACAACGCATCTTCATTGATTATTCCGCCGCGGGCGCAATTGACAATTCTCACGCCATCCTTCATTTTGGCGAACTGGGCTGCGCCAATCATATTCGTAGATTCTGTTGTCTTGGGCAGATGAAGGCTAATGTAGTCTGACTTACCCAACAACTCATCCAGGGAAACCAGAGTCACGCCATTCATTGATTTAACGTAAGGATCATAAGCCAATACCTTCATCCCAAGCGCATTGGCACGAAGGGCAACTTCCTTGCCAATATTTCCAATACCGATCAAGCCGAGGGTTTTTCCGCCGATCTCAACGCCCTCGAATTGTTTCTTATCCCATTTTTCAGCCTTGAGCGAAGCGGTCGCCTGAGGGATTGTCCGTGCCAATGCAAACATAAATCCGATGGCAAGCTCCGCAACCGAAACAGAATTCGCCAGAGGGGTATTCATGACCGTGATTCCCTTGGAGCGGGCGTAATCCGCATCGATCGTGTCTAAACCCACACCCCCCCGTACGATGACTTTGAGATTGGGACATTGATCGATCAAGGGCTGACGGACCTTCGTTCGGCTGCGAACGACCATCCCATCGTAAGCAGGCAATGTCGTCATCAATTCTTCGGGAGAGATATCGTCCCGAACATCGACCTCCAAGCCAGCTGAGCGCATCTGCTCAATGTATTCCTTCTCAGTTTTATCGCATACCAGGATTTTCATTTTTTCGCTCCTCATTTTCTCTGCTACACGCAGTTTCCAATGGCTGATCGTTTAGTGAGATGTCATTGTAACAATGAGAATATGTGATGTCAAATGATGTTCTCAAGTTTTTCATCGGCTCTGTATCAGTGAAAGGCTCATGCGATATAATCCAATTAACCAAAGTCCATCGATTTCCAAATCGTCCAGAATCAACCTTCAGCCCACAGGAGATTTCCACATGCCTATCGAACCAAAACGTGCTCACAATTTCAACGCCGGGCCATCCGTACTGCCCGTATCAGTCCTACAGCAAGCCCAGGCTGAGTTACTGGATTTCCGTGGGACGGGCATGTCCGTCATGGAGATAAGCCACCGTTCGAAGGAATTCGAAGCGGTAATCCAGACTGCCGAAGCGGACCTGCGCGATGTAATGCAGATCCCGTCCAATTACAAAGTTCTTTTCCTTCAAGGCGGGGCAAGCCTCCAGTTTGCCATGGTGCCCATGAACCTCCGCCCAACAGGGAAATCTGCAGATTACATCGTCACAGGCACCTGGAGCAAAACAGCCATCAAGGAAGCAAAAAAACTGGGAGCCGTCAAATCTGCTGCCAGCACAGAGGCGGACAATTTTAACCACCTCCCTGCCCAAAAAGATCTGCAACTGGACCCGGCAGCTGCCTACCTGCATTTCACATCGAACGAGACGATCCACGGTGTCGAATATTTTACCGAGCCGGCTCCTCCGGTGAATGTGCCCCTGGTCTGCGATGCATCTTCTGATTTCATCAGCCGGCCAGTGGACGTTTCAAAATACGGATTAATTTACGCGGGTGCACAGAAAAACGCTGGTCCTGCAGGTGTGACCATCGTCATCATTCGGGAAGACGTGCTGGAGAAAACCCCCGAAAATTTACCCGCCATGCTGGATTACAAGCTGCTCGCAGCCAACGGATCCATGCACAATACACCGCCCTGCTTTGCTGTCTATGTTGTCGGTCTGGTCCTAAAGTGGGCAAAGGAGATCGGAGGTCTCCCTGAAGTTGCCCGTCGCAACCAGGAAAAGGCCGGCTTGATCTATCAAGCGATCGATGAAAGCGGAGGGTTCTACAAGGGTCACGCCAGGTCTGACCGGTCCGTCATGAATGTAACATTCCGGCTGCCCAACGAGGAGTTGGAGGAAGCTTTCGCCAGTGAATCGAAGAAACAGAATATGATCGGACTTAAGGGACACCGCTCCGTGGGAGGGCTGCGAGCTTCCATTTACAATGCGCTGCCCATCGAATCAGCCCAGGCTCTTGTGCAATTTATGAAGGAATTTCAGCGTAAACACGGCTAAAACCAGATCGAAAGCATAAACCAAACCCGTCCATGTAATTGAGACGGGTTTATGGTTATAATTACGCCATGAATAATGCATTCTTCTTCGACAGCGTGGAGGCTGATCCGCTCCCGCCCGAGGAAGTGCGCTTTACCGGTATGACTGTCACTCCCTACCCGGAAGGGAAGCGCATTCGGATCACACTGGAAATGACCCCCTTCCAGAAACGACCCTGGCTGGAGTTGGTCTTGACGGATTCAGAAGGGGATGAAGTCGCAACAGCCAATGTCATTGAGCCGCTCAATTATAAAATTGAACTGACCCTGCACATTCAACGGGAGAAACCTGCCGGGCAGTATAAATTGATCGCGCGTCTCTTTTACCCGGAACAGCAGGAAAATGATCGGAAGGAAATCGATTTCGAGATCAGGGCGGATTAGATTCAAACAAAGATCATGAGCCATAATTTGTGTAAACTATTAACGGGTATTCTCACTTTATTGATGGCCGGGATTGTTGTATCGGGCTGTTCACCCACCCAACCAGCGGGAGAACCAACCCAACCTGTGATCCTCCCGAGCGAGACCCCGTTACCTCCATTTCCTACCGAGACACCTACTGTATCGGTCACTTCCCCTTCAGCGGAATCCTTCCCTACGCTGCCGCCAACGCAGGATGAGTTTTTCGTCCTTTCACTGGCTGACAATGGTTATCAGCATCTTTTTATTTATTCCCCTCAGGCTGTCCCATTAAACCGCATCACCACCGGCACGTGGGATGACATCACCCCGGCCATCAGCCCGGATGGAAAAAAGATCGCGTTCTCATCGCGCCGGAACGGTTATTTCGACATCTACCTTCTTGATCTTGGAACAGGCGAAGTTACACGTGTCACGGATTCGCTATCTTATGATGCCTCACCGTCCTGGTCACCGGATGGCCAATGGGTCGCATATGAAACTTATGAAAACGGCAACTATGACATCCGGATAAGTTCTGCAGTCGATCCTGCTCAATCCCCGATCTTCCTGACCAATGACTCGTTCATTGACCGCTCCCCGGCCTGGTCACCCCTTGGCAGGCAGATTGCCTTTGTCTCAAACCGCTCCGGCGATGATGAAGTCTGGTTATTGGATCTCGATCAGGCTGCATCAGGGCAATTAATCAATGCAAGTAATCGTCCGCTGAGCGATGAGAATCATCCGACCTGGTCTGGCGATGGCACACGTCTAGCCTGGGCAGGCAGCGGAGGAAATGACGCGGCAGGGATCTTCACTGTCGATGCACTTAAACCTGGCTCATTACCGATTTACCTGGGTCCCGGAGATCAACCGGTCTGGTCTCCAAGGGCGGATACTATAGGGACTCGACTGGTGACCCCAAATGAAGACTACCTGACAGCCTACAACGCGTCAGGGCTGCTTGCCTTGCCTCCAACGCTCCTACCGGGAAGGATGCAGGGGTTCAGCCTCGGGGCACTGGAGTTCCCCGATCAACTGCCGGATTCACTTCAACAAGCATCCGTCGAGCCGACTCCTGTCTGGGCACCAGTATTGGAATCGTCAACGCAGAACCTGCCTCCAGGTCGGATCGGGCTGGTCACCATTCCAGATGTGCAAGCGCCTTTTCCGCAGCTGAATGACCTGACCAACGAGTCGTTTGTTGCGTTACGCAACCGGCTGATCCGTGAAACCGGCTGGGATGTGCTGGCAAATCTCGAGAATGCGTTTTCCCCTCTTACCTCCCCTTCTGATCCCGCTCTGGGGAAAGATTGGATCTACACCGGGCGCGCTTTTTCATTAAATCCAGTCCTTCTAAACGCAGGGTGGTTGCTGGTGGTTCGAGACGAATTTGGAAATGATGCTTATTGGAAAGTATATCTTCGTCCGACTGCGCAGGACGGCTCTCAGGGAAAACCACTCACCGATCTACCGTGGGATCTTAATGCGCGGTACAACCTCGATCCGGTTGCGTACGACGAGGGAGGCCGGCTGATGGATACAGTCCCGGCCGGGTATTGGATTGATCTCACAGACATTGCCCGGAGCTATGGCTGGGAAAGACTCCCTGCACTTAGCAATTGGCGTACCTATTTTAAAGGGACCCGGTTCAACGAGTTCGCTCTCACCAGCGGTCTTGATTGGGAACGGGCTATGCTCGAAGTATACCCTCCGGAAGTGCTGATCACTCCCACAGCGGTTGTGCCCTCCACGTTCACCCCGACCCGAACCCCCTGGGGACAAAAAGCCCCGACCATCGCTCAAACAGCTACTCCTCGTCCGACATTCACGCCGGCTCCTTGACCATGCGAAACCGCCCGGTACTTTTACTTTTACTGTGCTTATTCGTTTTCGGCTGTACTACACCGCCTTCTTCTGAAATAATTTCTCCAACACTGGAAGGAATTCAACCCAACAATCAGGCTCAAGTCCCACCCCAGCCCGAATCGACCTCAATCCAGGAACCAACTCCCCTTTGTTCGGATGGGAACTGCCCTTCGCCTGAACCGACTCTCACTCAAGAGGTCGAACAGGGATCCCCCCTTCAGCTGGTGCTGCCTCCATCGAATGGTGAACCAGCATCCGGGTGGAGGCCTCCGCTCTACCCCGTTCCCTGGGCGGTTTCTCCCAATGACCATTTTTATTTTAAACGTCCCATCGCTGTGAATTACATAGACTTTATCCTACCCGATTATCGTTACGGCGGTCTTTTCACCGGGACGAACATCGTCCACACGGGGATCGACATCCCGGCTGATCTGGGGACTCCCGTGATCGCTTCCGCCCCCGGAACTGTCACTTGGACTGGGTTCGGGCTGTACAGTCAGAAAAGATCCAACAAGGACGATCCCTATGGAAAGGCTGTGGTCATCCGTCACGATTTTGGTTATCAAGGAAAAGCACTTTATACGGTCTACGCTCATCTAAACCAGATCGATGTTGCCGAAGGCCAGTGGGTGGATGCCGGCCAGCAGATTGGACTCGTAGGGAATACAGGATTCACCACCGGTCCTCATCTCCATTTTGAAGTGCGGATCGAGCCGGGGAACTACCTCACCAGCCGCAACCCGGAACTGTGGCTGGCGCCTCCTCAGGGATGGGGTGTGCTGGTTGGCAGCATCCAAACCACCTATGGAGCTTTGTTCTCCGGCAGGAAAGTTTACGTGCAGGGTCTGGAAAATGACATCAACACGTCCGTTTTTTCATATGGATTGGAATCTGTAAATTCCGATGGATATTACAACGAAAATCTCGTCCTGAGCGATCTTCCTGCAGGCCGTTACCGGATACTCGTCCCCTACCTGGGTGGCCTTCTCGATCACGAAGTGGAAATCCGACCCGGCCAGATCACCTACTTCAAATTCAAAGGGTTCAAGGGTTTTTTCGACGAACCGCCGCCAATCCCAGGTTTGGAATCCCTGACGCCCACCCCTTGACTTACTGAACATCTGTGCTATACTGGCTTCACTCAAAACAATCCGTTACCTTAAACCTGGAGAAAAACATGCCACGAAAATCCTCTTCCCGCGAACCCATCCCCTCCCAGCCCCTTGTGGACGACGCCAAGCGCGCCGTTCTAGACAAGGCATTGGGAGATATTGTTAAACGCTATGGCGACGGCTCGATCATGCGGCTGGGCGAAGCCCACAGTATGACTGTTGAGACGATACCCACCGGATCTTTATCGCTGGACATCGCCTTGGGCGTCGGTGGAATTCCGCGAGGGCGCATTACCGAAATCTATGGTCCGGAATCATCCGGCAAGACGACCATCTGCCAGCACATCGTCGCTGAAACCCAGAAGTTGGGTGGGACAGCGGCGTACATCGACATGGAACACGCCCTCGACCCGGTCTACGCCGCCCGTACCGGCGTGGACATCGATAACCTCCTGGTCTCCCAGCCGGACACCGGTGAGCAGGCTTTGGAAATCACCGAGACCCTTGTCCGTTCCGGGGCAGTGGACATCGTGGTCATCGATTCGGTGGCAGCCCTCGTCCCGCGCTCCGAATTGGAAGGCGATATGGGTGATGCGACAATGGGGGTTCAAGCAAGGCTCATGTCCCAAGCGCTTCGGAAACTCTCGGGCGCGATCAATCAGACCAAGACCTCGGTCGTGTTCACGAACCAGCTTCGGCAAAAGATCGGTGTGATGTTTGGCAATCCCGAAACCACGACCGGTGGGCAGGCGTTGAAATTCTACGCTTCCATCCGTTTGGATGTACGTCGCATTCAATCGATTAAATTAGGCGACGAAGTGATTGGTAATCGCACCAAAGTCCGTGTAGTGAAGAATAAAGTGGCTCCACCTTTCCGGACTGCCGAATTTGACATCATGTACAACGAAGGCATCTCCAAAGCCGGCGATATTCTCGACCTGGCCACCCAGCTGGAGATTATCCAGAAGCGCGGCGCTTTCTTCTCCTATGGCGATCTCCGCCTTGGACAGGGGCGCGAGAATGCCAAGGAGTTCCTCCGCCAGAACGTGGAAGTTTCCAACGAGATAGAAACGGTAATCCGCCAGAAAGCCCTCGGAGGTGAACTCGTTCTGCCCGTCGGCGGTTCAGGCGATGATGACGGCAGTTCCGGCGGGGACGAATAGTCCAAACAATTTTTCCGTATCCACCAGGATGGCCAGCGTGAGAATGTACTCGTCCCCAGTTATCATTCTTGCGCTGGCTTTTTTTATTAACTGCCTGCTCGCCCGCTCCTACTGCTTCTCCCTTCATTCCTCCAGGAAACGAATCGCTTCCCTCAACGCTGGAAGCCTTACCTTTCACACCCCCTCCGCTTCCGACTGTCCTCGGCGAAACTCCTGTGCCAGGCAGCATACTTAATAATCCCACGGTCCAGGCTGGATGCACCAACAGCTTGCGGTTCGTTGAAGATGTCAACTTCCCCGATGGAACCATTGTACGGCCGGGTGAAAAAATCGAGAAATTGTGGCGGGTGCAGAACGATGGCACCTGCAGTTGGGATTCCCGTTACAGGATGCAGTTGGTATCAGGCGACCAGCTCGGTGCTCCAGCTGAACTAGCCCTGTATCCTGCATTGCCCGGATCTCAAGCTGACCTGCGGGTGATTTTTATTGCTCCACCTGAAAATCGATATTATCAAAGTACGTGGCAAGCCTATAGCCCTGAAGGCATGGCATTTGGCGACCCTTTTTATATCAATATAATTGTTCAGAATCCCTGAGAGTTGTTGATTTATAATTGGAAATCCAAACTAGGCGGTCCTGGACCGCTTCGTTAGTTTTGGTGAAATAATATCATTTACTCGTGGGAGGCAGGGATGAAGCAGAAGTTCTACATTGACACGCACAAAGGAGTGACCTTTATTGCTATCCTGATCATGATGGGAATTTACCAACAGTGGGACAACGTGACCGCCTGGGTGTATCTCGCCATGCATGGCACCTATGGATTAATGTGGGTTACCAAGAGCAGGGTATTCCCGAATAAGCAGTGGGAACAACCTTGCAGCCTTTGGTATGGACTTTACATTTGGGCAGGACTAACTCTTTACTGGATCGCTCCCTGGTTGATCACGTCTCAAGGGGTTAATGTCCCGCCCTGGTTACTTGCGTTGGCATTATTTATTAACATTTTTGGCGTTTTTCTGCACTTCGCCTCGGATATGCAGATGTATATCGAACTCAAATACAATCCCGGACATCTGATCACTGACGGGCTTGTGGCTTATTCACGTAACATCAATTACTTCGGAGAATTTCTTATCTATAGCTCCTTTGCTCTTCTGGCGGTCAGTTGGATTCCGTTCGCGGTCATCGCGGCTTATCTCTTCATTGTTTGGGGACCCAACATCAGGCGGAAGGAAAAATCGTTGAGTCGTTATCCCGAGTTCGAGGCTTACAAGAAGAAATCAAAACTTCTTATTCCTTTCATTTATTAGGACTATACTTAATCAACAGATGAGACTTTCTGAATTCCATGGAGAGAATATGACCGCAAAACTTGTAATAATTACAAAAAAGAAAACAGATTGGAAAGGAGGCGTTGTATTCACATTCGCGAATGCGCCAAAATCCGTTACTGTTGTATCCGCCGGGAAAGACGCCGGGGATATCCGATTTGACCCAACCAATAAAAATGCCCTCGTTTCTCTGGGTAATCCAGAAAAGGTCAGTCCCGAGATGATCAGGCGGGCTGGAGGGGCTATTGCCAAATGGATATCCAAAAACGACGTGAAGGAGGTCGGTATCGATCTCAATTCCCTGCCTGTGAACAACCTGCCGCTCGAATCATCAGTGGAAGCGCTTGTGGAAGGACTTCTTCTCGGAGGTTTTACTTTTGAGAAGTACAAATCCAGTAAAAAACATGGTGTCAGCAGAGTCCATTTGCTTACCGGGAAAGACTCGAAATCTTTGAGTATGGTTATCGAGCGGGCGACCATTACGTCTGAGGCTGTCAACCTTTCCCGTGAATGGGCACATGAACCACCAAATGTGATTAATCCTGTCTCCCTGGCGAATCGTGTCCAGAAACTGGCATCTGAAGTGGGGCTTAAATGCCGGGTGCTGGATGATAAGCAACTTGAAAAGATGGGAGCGGGAGCCATCGTCGCGGTGGGTAAGGGATCAGCAACTCCCTCCCGTTTAATCGTCCTGGAATACCCCGGGAAATCCAAGGGAAAACCCATCATCCTGGTTGGGAAATCGATCACATTTGATACAGGCGGATACAGCTTAAAATCCGGCGAGGGCATGGTAGGGATGAAATACGACAAGTCCGGCGGAATGTCAGTCATCGCCACGCTTGTTGCCGCTGCAAAGCTTGGATTGAAAACGCCGCTGGTTGGGATCGTTGCCGCTGCCGAAAACATGATATCCGGCGCCTCTTACCGTCCGAATGACATTATCAAGGCAATGAACGGTAAGACGATTGAAGTCATTTCAGCCGACGCGGAAGGCCGGTTGGTGTTGAGCGATGCCTTGGTTTATGCCCAGAAAACATACAAGCCTCGCGCAATAATCGACATTGCCACGCTGACGGGTGGCGTCGTGATCGCTTTGGGTTCGATACGGGCTGGGTTCATGGCAAATAACGATGGTTTAGCCGAATTGTTGTCAGCATCCGGCGAGAAGACATTTGAACGTCTCTGGCGTTTGCCGCTGGATGACGATTATTTCGATCTGATCAAAGGCGACGATAGTGATATGAAGAATTCCGGCGCGAAACAGGCTCACCCCATAATCGGCGGAATATTTCTCAAGCAGTTCGTCGAGGACGACATACCCTGGGCACACATTGATATCGCTGGAGTCATGAGCGCTGAAAAAGACCTCCCCTATTGCCCCAAAGGAGGCATGGGGTTCGGGGTTCGGCTATTTCTGGATTACTTGAGCACTATAAAGTAATTTACACAACGTAAAAGGAGTGGCTGGTCTTTCGACCAGCCACTCCTTTTCTTTATTGAGATAATTATCCTGCCCAAACTTTCCCTGCAGGGATAATCGCCTTGTCGGGTACGTCAGCATAAACTATCGCACCATTGCCTATGCGCACATTGTCTCCAATCCTTATCCCTATCGCTGTCGTGACCCCCATCCCTACCAAGGACCTTTCACCCACCTGCACATGACCTGCAAGGAGTGCGCCGGGAGCGATATGGGTATAGGATCCAATTCTGCAATCGTGAGAAACCACGGCATTCGTGTTGACCATGCAACGGGGATTTAATACCGACGAGGAGCCGATATAAGCATTTGCAAAAACCTGTACACCCTCTCCAATGGATGCACTGGGCTCGACCGTTGCCCTGGGATGCAACAAAGCAGGGAATGTGAGACCAGTGTCCTCCATCAAAAGAAACAGCTTCACGCGAATCGCAATGTCAATAATCCCACCCACCCCATTGGCTGCCTGCTTAATCCCTTTCTCTACAAGCTGAACCAAAATACCTCGTGAACCAAGAACGGGGATGTCGAGCACACGTGACCCGGCTGGCACATTATCATCGATGATGCCTGCCACATGGAACGATCCAATCGCGTTAACCATTTCCATTACTGCCTTGGCATGCCCGCCGGCACCATAAATTAGAATTGAATCTCGTGAGATTTGGAGATCAGGGAGTTCCAGCTGAGAGGAATCAAACGCAGCCTGGCGAACGATCGCTTCCGTGATCAACTGATCTGAAGGGAATTTCGCCAGGTCCACGCCCAGCTTATCCGCCAGTTCCCTGGCCGGCTTGGTGATGCGCAATCCCTGCGATGATGTTGCAGCTTTGGAAGGCGATTTAGATTCTTGCAGTTTCAAATCAACCGGCTCGTCGGGTGTGTCCGTTATTACAGCCAGTCTGTCCCCTACAGACACGGTATCGCCTTCGTTCGCTAAGAGACGAACATAACCGTTCGTCGTGGATTCAACATCCGCTGCGGCTTTGGTGGTCTCGAGGGTTAACAACAAAGCGCCTTTTTCAACCGGATGACCATCCTTCACATGGATGCCGACAAGGCGAGCCTCAGGCTCATTGGCATTGAGCAACGGGACGAGAACTTCAGCTTTGATCATGTTTAGGAAAGCGGCCAGGTCGGAAGCGCATCCATATCCAGCGATGAGCGGTGACCCAGCGCGTAACGGAAATAACCTGCAGCTGCGATCATGGCTGCATTGTCCGTACACAAGGATAGTTTGGGGATGTGAACAATGAATTCATCCTGACCAGTGAATGCTGAGCGAAGTGCACTGTTTGCGGACACGCCTCCGGCAACGACAATTTCCCTCACTTTGAACTCACGGGCTGCCTGAAAAGTTTTTAGGACGAGTGCATCGACTACGGCTGCCTGAAAGGAAGCAGCCAGATCCGGGACGGGTAAGGAACTTCCTGATTCTTCAAGTTTCCGAACCTCCCTGAGGACCGACGTCTTGAGCCCGCTAAACGAGAAATCCCAGGCGTTGTCAGTTCTTGCGCGAGGAAAAGAAAAAACCTTTGGATTGCCTGCCTCCGCTGCATTTTGGACGGAAGGTCCACCAGGGTAAGGGAGACCGAGCAGCCGGGCAACCTTGTCGAACGCCTCGCCGGCGGCATCGTCGAGCGTTGCTCCGAGGCGCTTATAGGTCAGGTGATCTTCGATCAATATTAATTCTGTATGCCCACCAGAAACCAGCAACGCAATCAAAGGAAACTGCGGAGTCTTGGGAGCTTCTTCGTCTGCGTTATGCACCCAGGCAGAATAAATGTGCCCTTCGAGATGATTTCACTCCAACCAACGGCAGCCCAGTGCCCATGGAGAGCCCCTTGGCGAGATTCAAGCCTACCACCAACGAACCCGCCAGTCCGGGACCCTGAGTTACCGCAATCGCATCCACATCCGATACGGCAAGGTGTGCCTGTGAGAGCGTCTGTTCAACAACGGGCACGATGCTCAGCACATGTTGTCGTGAAGCGACTTCCGGGAAGACGCCCCCATATCGTCGCGTGGATATCCATCTGCGATGCAACCACTGATGTCAGGAGCGAGCGGCCATTTTCGATGACCGCGGACGCAGTCTCGTCACAGGAGGTTTCGATTGCAAGGATGCGGGCAGGAGCCAGTTCTGTATTCACGAGGTTATTTTTTTTTCCACTTTTTCATGGGCAGCACAAAATCATAGGGGTATTCTACCAGCAGTTCAATTTTCCCGTCGGGGCGGACCCAGTAAGTATCCTCGATGCGGAAACCCATACCTTTATCCGGATAATAAAGCCCCGGTTCGATGGTGATGACCACTCCCGGCTTGAGCAAATTATCGTCGCCCGCAGTCATTCCGGACCAGGGTCTTTCATGGATGTTCAGCCCCACACCATGACCCAGCGAATGGACGTATCCCTCTGTGGTCTCTGGATTCTTCATCGGAGTCTTATGCCCATTTTTCTCATACTCTTCACATACCATTCGCTGGTAATCCTTGAAGGGGGCGTTTAGGTCGAGGTTTTCTGTCGCCTTGGTATAAACATCCTTTACTTCGCCATACAGCTTTTCCATTTCAGGCGTGGCATAACCGAGCGCCCAGGTGCGTGTGAAATCATAAAAATAACCGCCTCCTTGTTCCGCCGGATAAATATCGAATACGATGGTCTGTCCCAGCCGCATCAGGTCATCGGGATTTCCAGTGGAATGAGGAATGCCGGCGTCACGCCCGATGGCAAAGATGAACCCCTCCGCAGGGTCTACGCTTCGTTCTGCCAGCCACAGGCTGATTTTGCTTTTCATGTCTCCTACCGTAAGGGGAGATCCATCATCCTTAACTAGAACCTCATCCTGTCTCACATCACAAAGGGTCAAATATTCTGCCGCTTTTCCCACCACTTCAACCGTCGCCTTCCCAACACGCCGTATCCTGTTGACCTCGGTTTCGTCCTTGGTTTCCATGGCATACATGAAAAGCGAGTTATCGCGCGGCTCACCAATGAAGTTCATTTCCGGCGCGATTATTCGCAAGTGGTCCAACATGGCGACAATGGAAGAGACATCGTATGTTCCATAGATACCGACCCGTCCTGAAGACATACCGCAATCCTTGAACATCCGTTGATATCGGATTGCTGCCGCCAGGGCTACGTCCCCATTAGCCGTTTCCAGAAGTTCCTTGTGGGGATAGGTGCTGAAAGGGACAACCTTCAAGCCGGATTTGGATGCTTCCTCGCGCTCCATGTCATTACAAAATAAAACCGCTGGCTCCCCCCTCCGTTTGATCAGCGAGGCGTGACTGACATGCCCCCCTCCGGTCATGTAGTACATCGGGGGATTATGCTCTGCATGGCCGACAATTAGAATCGCATCCAGGTTTCTGTCTTTCATCAACACATCAATATCAGTTTTCATTCAAACTCCAGTAAGAGGGATTTTAGAATTCTCAGCAGCTGTTTTTCCTGCTCGGGAAGGACAGTTCTAGGGTCCAAAAGGATGGTGTCGTTTTCAGTCCGGGCGATCACAGCCGGAGATTGCCTGCGCAATCGGGCAGAGAATTTCTCAGGTGATTTGACATCCAGGGCGAGGACGTATGTTGGGAGCGTCTCACCGGGGAGCGAGCCGCCGCCCACGGTCGATTCTGAACGAATCACGCGCCCTTTTCCAAGCTGCCTTTTCCAGGATTTGGCTGCAGCCTTGACCTGTTTAGGAGACATGGCGATCATGCGCCATACCGGGATTTCACGAACAGCGTCATCTCGTAAATAATGCCGGAAGGTCGCAGATAGTGCCGCCAGGCACTGTTTATCTGCACGCAGCGCTCGGGCTAATGGGTGTTTCTTAATCCTATCGATCAAGTCCGCTTTTCCAATAATAATTCCCGCCTGCGGACCACCGACCAGTTTATCTCCCGAGAAGCACACGATGTCTGCACCCGCTGCGATGGATTCCTGGACCATGGGCTCGTGTTCCATTCCAAATTTCGCAGTATCCAACAATGCCCCTGAACCAATATCATCGAAGAACAGGGCATTATGCTTGTGCGTAATTTGGATTATGTCCCGGATTGGAGGTTCGTCGGTGAAGCCGATCATCTTGAAATTTGAACGATGAGCGCGCATAACAAGGCCAGGCTTATCAGACAAGGCTTCTTCAAAATCCAAAAGGCGCAGTTTGTTGGTGGTGCCGATCTCAACCAGCTTTGCGCCGGATTGCTTCATCACGTCAGGAACTCGGAAACCACCCCCAATTTCCACTAACTGTGAACGGGGGATGACAACCCGCTTGCCTTTCGCAAGTGCAGTCAGGACAAGCAATACAGCTGCGGCATTATTGTTGACCACCAGCGCAGCTTCCGCACCGGTAACTAATTTTAAGATCTCCTCCAGGTGTGTGTGCCGGGACCCGCGCTTCCCAGATGCGAGGTCAAATTCCAGGGTGGAATATCCACTCGTGACTTCATCTACAGCTTTCAGGGCGGAAACAGGGAGAGGTGCGCGACCCAAATTCGTGTGGAGAATCACTCCTGTCGCATTAATCACTGGTTCGAGGGTAGGATGAGTCCATTCTTCAAGCTGCGCAAGCACCCGAGAATATATCACTTCCTTTTGAGGAACATCTGCAATATTTTTTGATTTATATTGGGATCGAATTTCGTCCAGAACTGTTCGAATGGCTTTTACCACAAGCGGACGACCATAATCCGCCACCCAATTCCCGGCGGCGGATAAAAGCAAAATTTGTTCAACAGATGGAAGGTTTCGGAGACTCATGCAAGTCAGCTTGGCATGGAGCTTATCCTTCGGATAAACATTACCCTACGAAGTCCTCTTTATCAACATTTGGGGTGGATAAATCATCGGGTTCGCTTCCGGATTTGTAAATGGGTTTTTGGGATTTTTCCCGCATGCGGATCAGGTATTCGATGGCAATCAATCCCCCGCCAAGGGCAAGGCCGATCCCAAATGTCAGGATACGCCCCATCTCAAGCCATACGAGTGTCGCTCCATATACACCGACCCAAATTGCCTGCCTGACAATCACAAAAGGCTCAGCCGGGGGATGTGAAGGGAAGCGAATATTGATGAACCACGTCGCGGGGAGGGCAGTTCCAGTGAGAGCGAGGATCATTAGAGTAAACAAAAGCCATCGCGGCCACAAGGTGGGAAGGGAAAAGTTGAGCAGCAGGATCAATCCGAGCCAACCGATGGCGGCAAGGACGATGGCGGGAATTAAATAAGGCCGAAAGGAAGGTTTTTCATCCATACGGTGAATTATACCCGCAGATATGAAGTAGAATCATCCCGTCGAATGGATTCACGCTCGGGAGGTCTCAATGAACGTTTCAGATGCCATACGAACAAAACGCGCTGTCAGGGAGTTTCAGGATGTAACGCTGCCGGAGGAAAGTATCCTTGCGATTCTAAACGCAGGCAGGAGGTCTCAATCATCCAAGAACACCCAGCCCTGGAATTTCATTGCCATCAAGGAAAAAACCGTGCTCAAATCCCTATCCGGATGCGGCACATGGGCGGGGCACCTGGCCGGAGCTGCCCTCGGTGTCGCGATACTCACGCCTGACCCGTCTGAGAAATTCCAGACCATGTTCGATGCAGGGCAGGCTGCCGCCTACATGCAGCTTATGGCATGGGAGATGGGTATCGCAAGCTGCCTGGCTTCCATCTATGAACCTAATAAAGCGAGAGACATCCTGGGCTTCCCGTTGGACCTTCACCTCCGAATTGCATTATCTTTTGGTTATCCCCATGATGAAAGCGCAGTAAAGGCCTCCCCCAAAAAAGGAGGGCGGCGCGCTATTGAAGAAATCGTGCACTGGGATCATTGGTGATGATCTTTCACGATTTGTTTTTTAACCCTCGTGGGATCGTCATCCTGGGAGCCTCAAGCGACACAAGCAAACTTGGGTATGCCGTCGCGCGCAATCTCGTCCAGGGAGGATATCCGGGCGAGGTCCATTTCGTTAATCCCAAGGGGGGAATATTATTCGACCGCCCGGTTTACACATCGGTCCTCGATGTGCCGGACCCGATTGACCTGGCGGTGGTCATTGTCCCCGCTTCGGCAGCACCCTCGGCGTTGAAAGATATCGGCTCACGCGGAATCCGTGCCGCCATATTAACATCAGGCGGTTTCAGGGAAATCGGCGAGGCAGGCGCGCTCTTGGAAGCGGAGGTCCTCGCCATTTGCAGGGAGCATGGAATTCGGCTGATCGGTCCTAATTGCATCGGCCTGGTGGATTCGCACCTACCCATGGACACAACTTTTCTTCCGCCTCCACCACCCGAAGCCGGGAATATCGCTTTCATCTCACACTCTGGAGCATTTTGCGCTGCGATCATTGACTGGTCCCGCCAGCAGGGATTCGGTTTCTCGCGGTTGGTTTCCCTCGGTAACCAGGCAGATCTTACGGAGACCGACCTTCTTCCGTACATTGCAAAAGACCCGCATACAAAAGCCATCACGTTGTATATCGAATCCATTCCGGATGGGATCCGCTTTCTGGAAACATCTAGGCAAATCACTCCCATCGTGCCCATTGTCGCCATGAAGGTCGGTCGGACCTTACACGGGCAGAAAGCCGCAGCATCCCACACGGGAGCGTTGGCCGGCGCAGAAGCTGCAGTGGATGCCGCCTTCGAAAAAGCCGGAATTATTCGTGCCTATACCAGCGAGCAGCTTTTCGATTGGGCAAAGGCGTTGGCGAACCTCCCGCTGCCTGCAGGGAGGAATGTTGCGATACTCACAAATGCCGGCGGTCCAGGCGTCATCGCTGCGGATGCCCTGGCAGACAATAACTTCGCCCTATCCCGGCTTGATCCGTTTACCATCGCTGCCTTGCAACAAAGACTTCCACCTGCTGCCAGCGCGCAAAACCCTGTCGATATGCTGGCTTCTGCCACAGCGGATGATTACGCTGCCTGCCTGAATGCGCTACTCGCCGACGTGCAAACTCATGCAGTAATGGTGATCATTCCTCCATCGCCTATTTCCCCAACAGTAAAGATCGCTCAGGCTCTTATTCCCATTATCAAAGCCTCTGATAAACCGGTACTCCCCATTGTCATGGGTTCCATGTTGATTTATGAGACTCTCCTTGAGTTCAGCCGCAGTGATATTCCTTGCTATTCCTTCCCTGAGAAGGCAGCCTCCTCCCTTGCGTGTTTGGCTGACAGGGCTGACTTTCTCATGAACATGCATGAAGTTACCCTTCCCCCGCCGGGATTTGATGCACAGGCTATTACAGGCACCCTCTCAGGCATTCAGCCTGGAACTGACGACCCGATTGCTGGTTTCCGTGTAATGGAATCGATCGGCATTCCTACTGCTCCTGTTCGGTTGGCTACCTCCCGTGCCGAGGCAGGAGTGATCTCCCAACAGCTTGGATTTCCACTTGTCGCCAAAATCGCCAGCCCGGATATTTCCCACAAATCTGATGTGGGTGGTGTATTGATGAATTTAATGAGCACATCGGATGCGCTGGATGCGTTCGACGCACTCCTATCACGTGCCGGAGAAAAGATGCCCTCCGCGCGGCTGGACGGTGTCACTCTACAAAAGCAAATTCTAAACGGGCAGGAGGTCATCCTTGGCTTCGCGCGCGATCCCCAGTTTGGACATCTGGTTATGTTCGGCTCCGGTGGTATAGACGTGGAAGGGCTGAAGGATATAACTTTTAATCTTGCACCGCTAACGCAACGCGAAGCCGAGAAAATGATTTCCAGGACCTGGGCAGGTCGAAAATTATCAGGGTTTCGCAACCTGCCACCCGTGGACAGGCACGCAACCGTTGAGGTTCTGGTTAAACTTTCCTGGTTGGCATATCGGTTTCCTGAAATCACCGAATGCGAGATCAATCCGTTAAAAGTTCTGCAACAAGGCGTCATCGCGGTGGATGTCCGCATCAAGCTCCAGGACTTATAACAAGGTTATTTTCGAAGGATGATTTCAAGATGACAGAAACTTTAATTAACCTTATTGGCTGGGCTGGCGTGGCACTGTTATTGTTTGCTTATTGGCTTGTCTCCACAAAGAGGGTTCAGGGGGACTCGATCAAATATCAAGCTCTCAACATCATTGGAGCGTTGTTGTTAATCTTGAATTCCTTCTACTTTGGCGCTTATCCTTCAGTGGGAGTAAATATCGCATGGGTTGGCATCGCAGTTTTCACAATTACCAAAGCAATAAGAGATAGAAAGGCACCCTCTCAATCTCAATGAGAGGGTGCTCAAAATCATTGACCGGACGAAATCCATTTATATATTATTTTGATATTTATCGGCAAAAAGCGCAGTCGTTCCGCCTGTATGCCAGAAAAGGATGGAATTGCTGCTCTTGAAGAATCCCCTGCTGATCAAGTCCAACATCCCGCCCGCTGCCCGTCCTGTGTAAACCGGGTCCAACAAGATCCCTTCGGTCGCGGCGAATTGCCTGACCGCATTCCGTTCCAGATCGGTTAAGATGCCATAGCCAGCCGAGCAATAATCTGAATTCACTTGAATATCCGAAGGATCAAAGGGAATGCTTTCGCCCAGTTTTTCGGAAGCAGCTGAAGCCAGGTTGGCACATCGCGATTGCAAGACTGATTGAGGTTCGTCGATACTGATTCCCAACAGGTTCCCCTTATAGTTGAACAATCGCGCCCCCAACACAAATCCTGCCTGGGTTCCGCCGGAGGAAGAAGCAAATACAATCCAATCAGCGTGAAATCCCTGGCGGACAAATTCATCCATTGCAAAGGCATATCCAAGAGCGCCTGTGGCACTCGATCCGCCATACGGGGCGAGATAAGGTTGGCGTCCCAGTGACAAAGCTTTTTGAAAAGTCTGCTCAAGCACCTCGTCGCGATGGCTGCGGTCGGTCCACACGATTTCGGCATTAAACAAGTTATCGAGCATCAGATTGGCGGTAGGTTTATCAGGTCTTTCACCATAAAGGACGAGGATGCAACCGAAACCAAATCGCGCTGCGGCAGCGGCCGTCTGCCGGCAGTGATTAGACTGAACGGCGCCGGCAGTGATGATCGTTTTCGCGTTCTGTGATTTCGCTTCTGCGAGGAGAAACTCCAGCTTTCGAGTTTTATTACCTCCGAATGCCAAACCTGTCTGATCGTCCCGCTTTATTGTCAGGTGAGGTCCGCCCAATTGGGCGGATAGACGCGGCAGTTCTTCAATCGGCGTGGGAAGATGTGCGAAATGGACACGAGGGGGAGTATACATATTTTTCTCTCAAAGATGAATTAGAAAACTTAATTATCCAGTTGGTGTTGAGTATCACGTTTACCACGGTTCCGCATGACATCAAGCATCCTGGGCATGATTTCCGTATAGATCTTATACCAAAAAAGATTTGGAGCATAATCCCACGCTCCAAGAGTGCGGATAACTTTTCCGCCAAATCCTTCTTTAAATTTATAGACTCCCCACAGCGAATCATTTTCATTAAATTCGTCAGGCGCTCCCCACATGTCATAGGAGAGGCACCCTTGAACTTTAGCAAAGCGCATGGCTTCCCATTGTAAAAGATGGTTTGGCATTTTCTCCCGATGAGCCTCGCGAGACATGCCATGCAAATAATATGCCCGTTTTCCAAAACGAAATAGGAAAATTGCCGCCACAATTTCCCTGTCTACTTCCGCGATCAAGGGGACTGCTGATGGGGAGTGTTCCGCTGATGTCGAATTCATGAAGGAAGTCCAGACCGTCATGTAATAATCCTGGTCACGAATGACAAATCCGTCCCGTACGGATGTTTCAGCATACATCCGATACAACATGGGGAGCTCGTCCAGTGTTCCTGGGCGAATGGTCACTCCTTTTTTTTCGGCCAGGCGGATGTTGTATCGTGTTTTTTGCTTCATCCGTGACAGCATCTCTTCCTCTGATGGAGACAAGTCCAACACAACCGTATTGCGAAATTGAATTTGACTTGACGAGAAACGCCACTTGCGCTGCCCTAAATCCCTTGTCACGTTAATACCTGTTTCGTCATCAACTCCCGGCTCACCAGGAATCCAACCGCCCAGGATGACATCAGGGTCCATCTTGATGAAAATTCCACCGTTCCGATGGGAAAAATTCTCGATATCAGTCAAAACCCGGCTGCGAGTTCGATCCATCTCCCCAATCCATGAGCGGTCCTTTAGGGCAATAAAGTACGCATAATTTTGAATCAAATCCGCGAATGGATAAGTTTTTCTTCAATATCATCGCGCAAGCGGCAATTCCATTTCCTGATTCCACGCTCGCGGAATCAGTATGCCAGATGAACGGCAATGCCTGCCAGCCGTATGCACTCTTGACCTGTGCCCACGCTGCGGTCTGTAACAAGTGTGGATTAGGTTGACGAGCGATCAGAGCATCCCATTCGTCAGGACGGCCCGTAAATGGCTGCATTATCCCATCTCCCTACCTGACATTCTCCAAAGGTAAAGGCGATAGAGTAAGGGTTTATAGATCTTGTCCATCACGGGAGCGGCGCGATTCAAAACACCGCCGAATCCGCGCTTGAACCGGTATACGCCCCACAACCCGTCGCTGCGTCTCTCAAACTGAGCCTCCAACACATCTGCATCCTCGTCCGGCACACCCCATAAGTCGTATTCGTCCGCCCCTTTGGATTTCGCCCACCGCATCGCCTCCCATTGAAGCACATAAGTGGGCATCCGGTTACGTTCCTCGTCTGTTGATGCGCCGTAAAGATACCAGGCGCGTTTTCCACGCACCATGATCATTATTGCAGCCAAAGGCTTGCCTTCGAACTCAGCGACGAGCATTTCAACCATGCCTGTTGGGTGAAATAGTCCATACACACGCTTGTAATATTCCAGTGAATGAATCCCGAATCCATCCCGGCTTCCTGTTACCTCAATTAATCGATGGAACGCTTCGACATCATCCCACTTCCTTACAACCACTTCTTTTTTTTCCGCCAGGCGAATGTTATAGCGGCATTTTTGTTTCATCCGGTTCAGGATTTCCTCTTCAGATCCATGCAGATCGACAACGATTGTCCGAGGTGGCTGGATGGCATGAGGGCTAAACCTAAAACCCTTGAAGGGGCTCGCGCTGTCTGGAGAAGCCCCGCCAACCGATGTAGACCATGCATCAGGCTCGAATTTTAATAGAATGGAATTCTTCATTCGGCACAGCGAATCGATCTCCACCATTAATGATTTACATCCATCCAGACTAGATTTGGGGATATAGGCTAATGTAAAACCAAGCGGAAGTTTCCTCATAAGGAGCTGCACGCCTGTATCGTTCGAAATAAACCGGTACGGCTCCCACCCAAACGCAGCTTTCAGTTCCCCCCATTCGCCGGTTTGTAAAAAATGGCCATGAGGATTTTCTTGAAGAACTGGTTCCAGTCAGACAGGGAAACGAGCGGCATCAGAGAACCGAAGTCATATCCGTAACAAACGGTGTGTCCTTGACCGCTGCGCCGGGAATTGATTCATCGAGAACCTGGACGATAGCATCAGGCTGGTTCGTCGAGGCAAGCTGATCGAGCTTGTCAATTATCTTCGCCAGGGAATCACTGGTTGGCGAGTTCTCCATCGTGGAACGAAATACTTCCGGATGTGCGGTCGCTTCATATTTTTTATCCGGTTCCCAGAGATCCTCCCGAATTTTTTCACCTGGACGGATACCGGTAAAGACGATCTCGATATCCCTTCCGGGTTCCAATCCCGATAATCGGATAAGGTCTTCAGCCAGATCCAGTATTTTTACCTGTTCGCCCATGTTCAGAAGGAAAGCCTCTCCCCCCTTCCCCATTGCGGCAGCCTGTAAAACGAGATGCACCGCCTCAGGGATGGTCATGAAGTACCTCTCCATGTCGGGATGCGTCAACTTGACTGGACCCCCCTGTGCAATTTGCTTTTTAAAAATCGGAACGACACTTCCGCGGCTCCCAAGCACATTCCCAAATCTGACCACGGAAAAAGCCCTGCCCGTCCTTTGAGCGGCGTCCAGGACGATCATTTCTGCAAGCCGTTTGGTTGCGCCATAAACATTGACCGGTCGAACTGCCTTATCCGTGGATATCAGGACAAATCGCTCGACTCCAATTGTCTCGGCTTCGCGAACAAGGTTGCGTGTTCCAAGAACATTGTTAGAGATTGCCTCTTCGGTGTTGATTTGCATCAAAGGGACATGCTTATGTGCTGCCGTATGAAAAACCACCTGAGGATGGAATTCTGCCAACACATTTTTTATTCTAACTTGATCCCGAACATCAGCGATGACCGGGATTATGTCCATGGCTGGATTGTTCTCCTTGAGCTCAAGCAGCGCTTCAAAAATGCTATTCTCGCCGTGACCTAACAGCACCAACCGTGAAGGATTCCACCGCGCGATCTGCCGGCATAACTCCCTACCAATCGAACCTCCCGCTCCTGTAACCAAGATGCACTTTTGTTTTAGTACATCTTCGATCCATTCTTCATGGATACGGGCAGGTTCTCTCCGGAGCAAGTCCGTGATATCCACCTCCCGCAATCTGGAAACGCTAACCTTACCGCCGATCAATTCGAATATCCCCGGCATGGTGCGAAATGGGATTCCCTTCGCTCGGCAAACATCCGCCACCTTGCGAACAATCCTCCCAGGCGCAGAGGGGATCGCGATGATCACTTCATCAACATTTCTCTTTTCCAATGTGACAAGGAGGTCGTCCAACTTACCAACAACCGGGACGCCATACAGCTCATGATTTTGTTTTTCTGGGTCATCATCCAGCAAGCCTACTGGCTGCAGATTGGATTGCCGGTTTTTTTGGAGTTCGCGGACAACCAGAGCGCCTGCATCACCCGCACCAACAATAATCGCTTTGCGAATTTTTCCATTTCCACGCTGAGGGGCGCGGGATTCAGCGCGGATTCTTAATGCAAACCGAATTCCGCCGACGAAGACGAGTGAAAGCAGGAAATCGATCCCGAGCACCGAACGGGGAAGTCCAGTAACGATTCCCGCGATAAAAGTCAAAATCATCACCGCAGAGACAATAACCGAGGCAACAGACACCGCAGCCACTATGATTTTTAATTCATTCACGCTGGCATAAACCCATAATCGCCGGTAAAGACCGAACGAATAGTACACAATGGGTTTGATAATTAGCGAAACCACAACCATGATGAAAATGGTACGGTAATATGGAAAGAAATTATCCAGCTCCAATTTCAACGCAAAGCTGACCAGGACCGACACAAGGATCAGAACCAGATCGGCAATTAATAAAAACCGATTTCGAACATTGAAATGCGGGGTCTTCACGTTCTCATCCATTCAACGGTTTCTTTCAAGCCATCTGCCAGAGAAGTCGCTGGGCTAAACCCGAGCTTCTGCTGAGCCTTGCTCGGATCTCCTACTGATTGGTATATGTCACCAGGCCGGGGTTCTGAAAATACAGGCTTTGGCGCATCTTGAAATTGTTTTCGAATAATTTCGATCAAGTCCAGAATTTCAATTTCGCGGCCGGAACATACATTAAAAATCATGCCAGGGGCGTCTGCATGCTTGGCAGCAATTATATTTGCTCTCACAACATCCTTGACGAATATCAGGTCCCTGGTCTGCCTGCCGTCTCCATAAATAGTAATGGGTGCATCAGCGAGGCATCTCTTGATAAAAATTGGGATTGCTGCTGCGTAGTAAGAGTCTGGGTTCTGGCGCGGTCCATATACATTGAAGTATCTAAGGCACGTTACTTCGAAATTAAAAGCTCTGGTATACAAGCCTGCCAAGTTTTCATTGATGTGTTTTGATGCTGCATAAGGAGAAAGGAATCGAGGCTGCGCATCCTCCCTTAGCGGTATGGATTCGTTATCACCATATACAGCAGCACTGGATGCAATGACCATCCTTGATACGCCTGCCTCCCTGCCTGCCTGGAGAAGGTTTTCAGTGCCACGAATATTCACATCGAAACATTCACCGGGCTGCTCCATCGATTGAGGGACGGATACAAAAGCCGCTTCATGGAAAATGACATCCACACCTTTCACCGACTCTTCGACGATTGCGGAGTCCCGGATGTCGCCTCGAACCAAATCAATTTGGTTCAGGGAACCCATTAGGTTTCCCATATTTCCGGTTGAGAAGTTGTCCAACACCCGCACCTGCCAGCCTTCAGCCAGCAATTGCCCGGTCAGATGCGATCCGATGAATCCAGCTCCACCGGTTACAAGAGCAAAAGGCATGATTATCTACCTCTGAATCCCAACGCGGTCCCAATCGTGCGAAGAATGATGGAAATATCCGTTAGCAGGCTTCGATGTTTTATGTAATACAAGTCATATTCGAGCTTGATTATTGTATCTTCGACGGTCGACGCATACCCATAGTTTATTTGCGCCCAACCCGAGATGCCGGGTTTAACAAGGAGACGGGCACGATAAAAAGGGATCTGGCTTTGGTAATATTCCACTAATTCAGGCCGTTCAGACCGGGGACCGATGATACTCATGTCGCCGCTTAGAACATTCAAGAATTGCGGCAGCTCGTCAATACGTGTTTTTCGAAAAATATTACCGGCGCGGGTGATTCTCGGGTCATTTTTGGCGGCAGGTATCGCTTTGCCGTCGCTCTCCGCATCCTTGCGCATCGTACGGAATTTGATGATCGTATAAGGCTTGGCACCTTTCCCAAGTCTCACTTGCTTGTAAATAATTGGAAATCCAGTATCCAGCAATGTAACAATTGCGATGAATGGGAAAAGAAATGCCAGAATTAAAATCCCCACCAACGCTCCAAAAATATCGAGAATGCGTTTGCCAACTTCGAATAATCCATGCATGCGAGTTTCGTCCACGAAGGAACGAATTATCCAATCTGATTCAAGGTGCTGGATCGGCACTCTGCCCAGCAGTTCCTCATAGAGAGTTTGCATGCGGATGATTTCAATGCCTTTCTCCTGGGCATCCAAAATCTTCTGGAAGGTAGCTCCTTGAATTTCTCCGTTGATGGCAACAATTAAGTCGGATATCCCCTGTTCATCAATCAGATCCAACAGCTTATCACTATTCGCCAGGATAGGATACCCTTCGATGGTTGTGTTGATTTTCGCGGGATCATCATCAATCAATCCCGCAAGATAAAAAGGTGGAGGCCATAACTTTCGATAGGCTGAAACCAGTGATAACCCCGCGTTCCCAGCGCCGATGATCAATACTTTTCGCATGAAGGCTGGATCGGTATAGAGCCTGATATATGCCAAGCGCCATAAGAAAGTCAGCGTTGCAGCCAGGGCAAGGAATGCGCCTACGCCCTGTCGCGGCAAGGAACCCCTTGGAGAAAGGATATAGATGACTGCGTAAACAACAAATCCGGCTATTGCAGCGACCGCTATCCCCTTGGATGTTTCGCGAAGATTTGCTGCCCTGTGGACGTCATATAAGTCCACGAGCAAGAGCAGCCAACCAATAGGTAAAAGGTAAAACCATCCACTCACTCGCTGAAGGAATTCGATGGAAAAATCGAGTTGAGCATCTTGATAAGCCCAGAAATACAAAGCTAGAATTAACGCAATAGAAGTAACGATCAAGTCGCCGATGAATAATATCGTGCGTTGCTCTGAAGGTCGAAGATGGATTCGCGTGCGGTGAACGGTTGTATCTGAAGCCATTAGTGAATGAATATTCCTGAGACCAAACTCCACAAAAAACCACTGCCCCAGGAAATATGCATGGAGGCAATGGATGCTGGTATTCCAACTGCTAGCAAAGGTTTCTTTAGTTTAACGGATAATTTAATGCCAATAACAATCAATACAAACGAGTATAGCAGTAATTCGACGAAAAGGAGGAAGGCAATCATGGAATTCCAACTCATACACAATCCAAACAAAATTGATGCCACAAAAACAGGCGGAAGCGCCTGCCTCCAGCGGAGGGTACTAGGAAACCGTTTTAACATCCGGTATTTCCAAAAACCATAACGCCAGTATTGCCTGCTCAAGCCACCCAGGGTTGGACGGGAGTAATAAATGGACCGAATTTCAGGGTCGAACCAGACCCGACCCCCCGAGCGGATTATCCTGGCGTTAAATTCATAATCCTCGTTGGTCAAAAGAGTTTCGTCAAACCCTCCCAATTTCTCCCAAAGTTGCCTGCGAAATCCTCCAAAAGGGACAGTCTCCACGTAGGCAGCTTTTTTCCCATGACGATAAAGAGCATCTCCAGCACCCAAGGGATGGGAAGCTGCCCTTGAAATCGAATATGCCACCCATGTATCATCGCCTGGTCTGATCTCCCAAGCGCCTCCAACATTGTCTCCCAGACCGCCTTCCAGGGCAGATACAATCCGGGATACGTAATCAGGATAAGGGTGGGAATGGGCGTCAAGCCTGACAATTATCTCGCCCTTAGCATTCTCGATCGCTTTGTTAAGAGCCGCAGGGATGATTTGTTTCTCGTTATCCACCAGAATTAATTTTACATCCGGATGATCATTTTTCCATTCAGTAATGATTTCCCGAGTCCCATCAGTGGACATCCCATCCGCTATGATCACTTCCATTAGGGTCAGAGAGTATGTTTGAGAGCAAATCGCATCCAATAGCAATTGGATGTGATTTTTCTCATTGTAGCATGGGACGATAATTGAAACGGAAGGCATTACCAGACGATTATTAGGCGATTAGGATGCGATTTTTTACTTGGGGTTTCTGCGCTTAACGACGGTAGATGCATCGGGTGATGCAAGCGGAAGGATTACTGTGAAAATACTTCCCCTCCCCGGAATGCTTTGGGCGGTAATTGTACCATGATGAGCAAGGACGATTTCCCGCGCGATCGCCAGCCCCAACCCGGATCCATGCCTATCGCCGCCTTTTCGTGATGGGTCTGCTTGATAAAATCTGTCAAATATATGAGGCAGATCATCTTCAGGAATTCCGACGCCTTCATCAGATACATCTATGCGCAACTGCGATGCATCATTTTCAGCCGAGATGGTTACACCCCTGCCTGGCAGGGAATATTTCACTGCATTTTCCAGTAAATTTGTAAGTACCTGTGCCAACCGATCACTATCACCATAGATGGTTGGAAGAGGATGAGGTGAATAATTCAGGTGAATGTTTTCACTTTGAGCGCGAAGGGTGAATTGTTCAACGACATGATTAAGCAAGAGATTCACGTCAACTGCCTCATGCCTGAGCACCATTGTCCCTGCATCGATTTTTGCCAAATCAAGCAGATCCAATACCAGCCGATGCATTCGCCCGGATTTGTCGAAGATCATTCTGGCAGCTTGATTCTCTGGACTCCTGGGAATCTGCTGTACCATCCATGATCGCCTGGGCAAAACCCTGGATGACAGTGATGGGGGTTTTCAATTCGTGGGAAACATCCGCAACAAACTGCCTTTGAGATTGCCGGCTGGCTTTTATTCGCGAGGACATATCGTTAAAGACCCTGATGAGTTCCTGAACCTCTCGCGGACCTTTCTCTTGCAATGGACCAACGATCCCATCAGGCATTTCCCCGGAAGCAAAAACAACCTGTTGTAGAGGGTCTCCCACCCACTTCGAAATTAAATATGCCAAAATGAGTGAAAGGAGAAGGGCAGCCACACCCGCGCCAAGGATTGGAAGGAGGAGATCATCCCGTATTATTGTCTGGAATGGGACATTAGGCCGTTCGACCGCAACTAACAGCCAGTCCTTGTTTTCCAGTTGTCGAAGCATAAACAACCATGGACTTCCATCACTATCCCGGAGGACATTGGACACCCTAACCCTGGACAATCGCGGCAACCGAAAGAGTGATGATTTGCCATATCCGGAATCAACTATTAATTTTCGCGATGGATCATATAAAACAACTCGCGCCCCATAGTTCTCATCGACCTGATCGATATAAAGTTGCTTCTCTTCAGGAGGCAGTTCAGTCCAGGAGTCCTGATTCCTAAGCAAGGTGTTCTGGACAACAAGCAATCTCGCGGCTTCCTGGCGGTAAATAAGCGGGTTGCGAATCAGGTATACGAAAAGCACCACCGAAACCACTCCCAAGGCGATCGAAACCACAAAAGCATAGCTGAGCCAAAGGCGTGACCGAAGAGAGGTAAACATGGATTTATCCAGGTGTCGTTTACTCACAAACGAGCTTATAACCAATTCCCGGGACAGTTTCTATCTGGACAGAACTATCAGCCAATTTTCGCCTGAGATGCCCGACATGAACGTCCACGGTGCGGGTCTGCCCATAATAATCAAACCCCCAGGCCAGCTGCAATAATCTTTCGCGGCTAAGCACCCTGCCCCGGTTTTCTGCCAAAGCAAGCAGTAATTCGAACTCCTGAGTGCGCAGGTCCAGCTTCGTCTGCCCAACTTTCACTTCCCGGCTCTCCGGGTCAATCGTCAATTCCGCAAGCTGCATAGGGGCTGAATTGGAGCTTATCGTTCGAGAATTTCTCCTCAGCAATGCTTTGACCCTCGCCACCAATTCATGAGGATTGAAGGGTTTCGTCAAATAATCGTCAGCACCCAGTTCGAGGCCGATGATTTTATCGACGTCTTCATCGCGGGCGGTCAACATGATGATCAGAATGGGATTATTCTCCGCACGAAGACGCCGGCATACTTCGAGCCCATCCAATTTAGGGAGCATGACATCCAGGATCATCACACCGGGCTTGAGTTTGGCAACCGCTTCCAAAGCGGCTTCCCCATCCCCGGCTGAATCCACCCGAAATCCATCACGCTCAAGATACAACCTTGAGAGCTGAATTATCGATGGTTCATCATCGACCAGGAGGACAAGGTCAGGCATATTCCCGAAGAGTGGCTACTGCTTCAATTTCCACATTGCAGCCTTTGGGTAATCCGGCAACTGCCACTGTTGACCTGGCGGGAGGATTCTGGGTAAAGAATTCTCCATAAATCGCATTCATTTTCGCGAAATCGCCCATATCCTTTAAAAAGACTGTCGTCTTTACAACGTTTCCCAGGCTGGAACCTGCGTCCTCAAGCACGTTCTTCAGGTTGGTCAACACCTGACGTGTTTCCGCCTCAACTCCCCCGGAGACAATTTCCATTGTTTTCGGGTCAAGTCCAATCTGACCAGCTGTAAAAACCAGTTGACCTGTTTGAACTGCAACAGAATAGGGTCCTATCGCTTTGGGAGCTTTTTCTGAAACGATAATTTTCTTCATATCCACCTCGGTTTCCTGGATTTTATTTGATTTTAAGGCATATCCAGGACTTCGGGTGACAGATAATTCCCTAAAGAAGTAGAGACACGGTCAGCCGTGTCTCTACTCGATATCACCGTTTCTGGGTTGCTATTCACTGGGAACAGGGAGTGCTTTGTCTGATGGACGCGGAGGCTTATTTGCTTGCCAAAAAGCCTTAATCGCCTCACCTAAAGCCTTACCCTTGCCGAGATGCGCCTGTCTGCCTTCCTGCAATGCAGCGGCTGCATCTTTAACGGTCTGCCTGGCAAGATTGATATCAATGACCTTACCATTTTCATCAAAACCATGATGAGCAGAAATGATGGCTCCCGCACGATCATGCGCATCTTGCACAGCGGGAATGCTGCCAGCAAAGCTTTCGAGCAATGAGCGAAGCGAGGAAGTATCCAGACCGCGCTCCTCCGCTTTACCAATCAACTTTTCAGCCCTGGAGATGAATTCACCAGACTTGGCAAGGAATTCTCCCTGGCGCGCATACCACTCGTTCACTTGTTGAAATGCTTTTTCAACTCGGGGGTAGGCATCCTTGCCGCTTCCAGGGTTTGGATCCTCTTCCAGCGGTGCAGCGAACACGCTGGAGGTGGGCATCATGGCCATCATCATTAACACAATTAACCCTGCGATAACCAATCTCTTGAACATATATCCTCCGTTATTACAAAAAGGTTGAACTTCTTCCAATCACAATTCTAGCCAACGCGGGTTATCGGGGTGTATCCTGATTGTAAATTTCTTGTAAAAAGCTTCGAACCTGTCATTATGAAGGGAAAGCTACTCGTGATGGATGATTGCTTGACAATCTCTTCATGTGCGAGTAAAATCACGCACGCTTAACAAACAAAGGTATCTACCGCCGAGATAGCTCAGTTGGTAGAGCACGCGACTGAAAATCGCGGTGTCGTCAGTTCGATTCTGACTCTCGGCACTCTCGGCTGGAAATGGCCGGCTTGCGGGCGTAGTTCAGTGGTAGAACGTCTCCTTGCCAAGGAGAAGGTCGTGGGTTCGAATCCCATCGCCCGCTCTAAAAAATTCCATGGTCAGACTGGATGCTGATTGAAGATTGTGGATTGTTTAGGCAATCAGCAATCCCGATCGGCATTTTTCGTGGCGTCGTGGCCAAGTGGTAAGGCAAGGGTCTGCAAAACCCTCATCACGGGTTCGAATCCCGTCGACGCCTCAAACAAAAAAGACCTGATTTTCTCAGGTCTTTTTTGTTGTAAAAGGAATATTCGAATTAAGCATCCAAATAATAGGTATGGTAGGAATTCTCACATGGATTTCCCCATGCAATATGCATGGCGCGGGCTGTTAAATCAATAATTAGAGCGCAAATGGTTTTTTCACGATCTGCCGGATGTTCGACGCTTTCGTCATGATTGCAGATCGCATGTGGGTAGTTGATATGGTCACGCTGGATGGATTGTAAACTTTTGATCGTATGCTGGTTAATTTCCGCCAGGAGGCGGACAGCACGATAGTATCTAATCCGTTTGGCTACGAGTTCATCGGGCTCATCTTCAATCGCGGACATGTGGGGATCTACATAATAATTAGTATGTGCCAGCCAGCCATCATCACCATACAGGAGCGCAAACCGGCGCGCAGATGCTTCAACGGAATAGATCTCCCCGCTTTCATGAACGATGAAATGGTTGTAACCTGCTGCTCGTTGAGGGATTAACGCACGGCTGATGGCATCCGCTGGAGATTTGGCCGCCAGGACTCCTCTCGCAACGATAAGACGAGGAACGCCAATACGAGTATCGTTTGGATAGACCGAATCACATCCCTGGGCAATACCATGAGCATTAAGCCCTACCGCGGACGGATAGCCTCCATAGGTCATGGCAAGGAAAGGAGGTTCATTATCAGGCTCCGCATGAACAATGAATACATCGAGCTCTTCTTCCGGGGTCCAATCTTCATTATGGGCCAGCAGGACATGACCATCTGCAGTTCGGTCGCTGTTGACAGCCATGCTCGTGCATTTACCGAGGTGAAGTGCATCGGAGGTGACCGCCTCCATGGAAACTAAAACACTCATGTCTTCAAAAGAAATCCCAGCCCCTTCCGCCATCCCCATCATTTCATCCACATATTGAGGATACCGCTCCTGAGCAAAAGGGATATATTTTCGGCTTTGAATCGTGGCGCCATGCCAGTCCAATCCGATGTAATCATAGGTGGCATCAATCATCGCATGGGCATTTTCTACACAATGCTGAATCTGTCTCGAACAGGCTTCGCCAATCTGGCGCCCAATTTCTCTGTGTGTGCCTTTAACTTTGATAAAAGGCACCGGATCCGTGTGTTTGATGGTCGGCATAATTTGACGCTCAACTTTCCTTGATGGCGAGATAATAGCCTTACTGGATGTTGTTGTCAAGAAGAATACCCTCAGCAAGCATTAAAACCCTCAATCTTTCATGTTTTTCCCGCTTGGCGGAGATGCTATAATCTCATATAAGATATGAAATATCTGACCCGTTTGAATGGATGTCTCACCTTGATGAAAAAGGATTGCGTGGAATGAATTCTCCAGAAAACCTAATCAACAAACTACTATTGGTCGAAGACAATCCCATGGATGTCGATTTAACCAAACGTGCTTTTGCCATGAACAAATTACCAGTGGCAATTGAAGTAGCCAGCGACGGAGAAGAAGCGATCGGTTATATCAAGAAATGGGAAGCCGGCTTATCGGTTCCCAAGGTCATTCTCCTTGACCTAAAACTGCCGAAAATTGGCGGTCTGCAGGTTCTTAAGACACTTAAACTCCATTCGATTTACCAGCACATCCCTGTGGTCGTATTGACATCTTCCTCAGAAGAGAGGGATGTTTACACCGCATATGAGTATGGAGCAAACTCATACATCGTAAAAGAGATCGATTTTGATAAATTCCTGGATATTGCAGTTCAGATTGAGAACTATTGGTGCAGGTTGAATATTCTACCCAGACAATCATAACGAGCTTATTGGTTCAGGAGTATTTGTGAAGATTCTCTACCTGGAAGACAACCCTAATGATGCTTTACTTACTCAGCGGGCGTTGAGCAAGGCGACACCGGCAATAGGCGTCGATGTCGTTCACAGTCTTCGTGACGCCTACAAACAACTGGAGAATCCCCCCACGAAATACGATTTGGTTCTTTCGGATCTGAACCTCCCCGATGGGAGTGGATTTAACTTACTGCACCACATCAGATCAAAAAATTATCCCTACGCAGTCGTGGTTGTCACTGGGCAAAGTGATGAAGATATCGCCATCGCCGCACTGAAAGCCGGAGCGGATGATTATATTGCCAAGAGAGAAGATTATCTAAACCGCCTTCCAGCCACATTAGTCAGCGCACTCGATCGGCATCATGCTGAGATCGATCTGCATTCACGCGCGCTAAGGGTACTGTACGCAGAAGGCGATGAACAGGACAGCGAACTGACAAGTGAACATATTACCAACCATGCCCCACACATACGGTTGGAGTTTGTCTCCAATTCAGATGATCTCAATAGGATAATTTCAGTCGAGAATATTCGCGAAGATTATGATGTGATCATCCTCGATTATTTCCTCCCCGATATTAACGCACTGGATGTGATAAAAGACCTTAACGAGAACCGCAAGATCGATATCCCAATTATCCTGATAACAGATCGGGGAAATGAAGAGGTGGTGTCTCAGGCGGTCAAGCTGGGCGCATCTGAATATATTGTTAAGAATCCAGGGTATTTATTCAAACTTCCGGCGGTCATTGAAAACGCATTTCATCGCACGGAATTATTGCGGGAACAGGCTGCGCTTAGGGAAGCGGAGGCACGATATAGAGTGCTTGTCGAGCAAAGCCCTGCAGCAACTTATATTGATGCTGTAGATGAACTCAAGCAGTTCGATTTTTATGAGCAATCGTATAGAAGATTTTTGCGGATATCCCATTTCACGCTGGCTTGAAGACAAGAATTTTTGGTTGTCCATTGTCCATCCGGATGACTTCGACAGAGTTTACCAGGAACACATCCAGACCAATCAGACCCTGGAACCCTTCAGGATGGAATACCGCATGGTCGCCCAGGATGGGAGGATTGTCTGGGTTCGTGACGAAGCGATCGTCATGAGGGATGAAGAAGGCAAGCCTCATCACTGGCAAGGGTTGCTAATCAATATTACCGATCAAAAGCAGGCAGAGGAAGCCTTGCATAGGCGTGACGCGATTATGGAGGCAATTAGTGTCGCTGCTGAAAAATTCCTCGTGTTCTCTTGGCGAGATAATATTCAAACAGTTCTGGAGCAGCTTGGAAAAGCAGCAGACGTAAGCAGGGCTTACATTTTCCAAAACAGGAAATCTCCTCAAGGGCATATCGTTTCCACGTTGATATACGAATGGTCGGCGATCGACATACAGCCGCAGGTTGATAATCCTGAAATGACAGGTTTCAATTTCAAGGATGCGGGTTTTGACCATTGGATTACTCTCATGCCCCAAGGCCAGCCAATTTTTGGCATAGTGAGAGAAATGTCCGAGAATGAACAATCCGTTTTTTCACCTCAGGGCATCCTGTCCATTGCTTGTATGCCGATATTTGTCTCACAGGAATGGTGGGGTTTCATCGGATTCGATGAATGCCAAAGAGAACGTATCTGGAGCCCCGCAGAAATCGAACTCTTTAAAAACCTCCGCCAATATTCTTGGCGCTGCAATTCAGCGATTAAATTCCGAATTTGCACTTCAGCGCCAATTAAACGAATTGACTGTCTTACAAGCTGTATCTGCAGCAGGAATGAAATCAGTCCAGATCGATGATTTGATTTCGATCACTACGCACACTCTTGGCAATTTACTTTACCCGGATAACTGTGGTGTGTTTTTGTTTGAGGACAAAATTCCCGGGTTGGTTCGCCACCCGTCCTATCGAGGACTGACCAGCAATCAAGAAGTAGCACCAATTCCGGTTGGAAGAGGCGTTGTGGGAGCTGTTTTCCAAAAAGCGGCTCCGCTTCTGGTTTCTGAGGTTCATCACTTCCCGGGCTATATCGAGATAAATCCGGAAATCAGGTCCGAAATGGCAGTGCCCGTAAGAATTGGAGATCGAGTAATCGGTGTTCTTAATGTCGAAAGCCGGCACCCCGCTTATTATACGGAGGATGATCTTCGACTGCTGGTGACAATCGCTGGACAACTCTCCACCGCAATGGAAAAAATTCACTTATTGGATATTGAACATAAGCGATTACAGGAATCAGAAACACTTAGGCAGGCTGCTTCAGTCATATCCACTTCCCTGGACCTGGAGATTGTCCTGAACACAATCCTGAGTTCAGTTAAGAAAGTGGTTCCATACGACAGCGCGTGCATATTCCTTGCTGAAAACGAATCCCCCGCCCTTCGAATTGTTGCCGCGCAGGGATTCTCGAATAACGCCAAAGTCATGCAAATGACTTTCCCAACACCGAGTATGTTAATAAATGAAGTTTTCGAAAAAAGACAAGTCGTTATCGCAAATGATGTTCAAAACGATAAACGCTTCATGAACTGGGGACCCGAACCCGAGAAAATTCACGGATGGATGGGTGTCCCATTGATCTCCAGAGATGAGGTAATGGGTTATCTTACTTTGGATAGCTGGGAACCGAATGCCTTTTCCACTAGCAATGCTGTATTAACCCAGACATTTGCCTATCAAGCTGCGGCTGCCATCAGTAATGCAAGCCTTTACGAAGAGACCCGGCGCCGCCTGCGCGAGCTCGAAGTGATCAACAGAATTTCGTCAACCTTGCGTACTTCTGTAACAGAAAATGAAATGCTCCCTGCACTATTAAAGGATATACTCGACGCGATAGGGACGACATCTGGCTCAATTTGGTTGAACGATAACAATTCAGGTTCGATCAAGCAGGCTGCTGCTGCGGATTGGTTTACTAATCTCCACCCCTCCCAGCTAAAACAGGATCAAATTCTGGCAGGATCCACCCAACGCCTGGACAAACCTTATCTCATTTTTGATTTCAGTGAAGACCTCACCTTCTCGAACATTATTCGAAGCAAGATCCCTGAAGGCTGGAATGGAGCAGGTTTACCTATACGAACATCCAACGAATTGCTTGGTTTCATCTTCGTAGCAATTCGAAATCCTCGTCAACTCACTAAGGCTGAATTTAATCTCCTTGCCACAATCGCAGAAATGGCCGGGAATGCCATTCATCGAGCCCTGTTGTACTCTCGAAGCGAGCAGCAAGTTGAGCGTTTGACTGCATTACGGGATGTGGATATCGCCATCAGTTCCAGCTTCGATCTGAGAACGACGCTGGATGTCATTATAGACCATGTGATGAACCAGCTTCAGGTGGATGCGGCAAGAATCCTGCTGTTCAACTCATACACTCAAACCTTGGATTTATCCGTGAGTAGAGGATTTAGAGTTACTTTAAAACAGGAACTCCATCAGCGCTTATCACAGTCGATGGCAGGAAATGCAGCGATTGAAAACAGGATGATCGCGATAACGGATCTTGGTGAAATGGATTCCATACCTGGTCAATTTATTGATCAAGGATTCCAAAGCTATTTCAGTGTGCCACTCAATGCCAAAGGCCAGATCAAGGGTGTCCTTGAAGTATTCCTGCGTCAGCCTTTCTCCCCCGCTCCTGATTGGTTTGAATTCCTACATTCTCTTGGAGGACAAACAGCCATTGCCATTGACAATGCGCAGTTATTTACCAATCTTCAGCGGTCCAATGTCGAACTGGAGCTGGCTTACGATACGACGCTGGAAGGATGGGGGAAGGCACTTGAAATTCGTGACCAGGAGACCGAAGGTCATACGCAGCGGGTAACAGAGATGACGCTCAATCTCGCGATTCGGCTTGGTTTCGACGGTGATGATTTGCTTCATCTCAGACGTGGAGCACTATTGCATGATATCGGTAAGATGGGTATCCCGGATGAAATTCTCCGTAAACCGGGTACTCTGACCGAGCAGGAGTGGGTGATCATGCGCAAGCATGTTGATTTTGCATATGCATTGCTCAATCCAATCGAATATTTACAGAAAGCATTGGACGTCCCCTATTGTCATCACGAGCGTTGGAATGGTAATGGTTATCCAAGAGGATTGAAGGGGGAGGAGATTCCCCTAGCAGCGAGGATTTTCGCAGTAATCGACGTATGGGATGCCTTACTCTCAGACAGACCTTATCGGAGCGCATGGGTCAGGGATAAGGTTATTGAATATATCAAGGAACAATCCGGGATTCAATTCGATCCGAAAATCGTGGATGTTTTCATGGAAATGATCGAATCTGGTGAAGTATAAAAAAGATCCGGGAATATATGAACATCCCGGATCTCAGCACAATTTACTTGACATTAATATAACGCCGCTTACCTACCTGTAAAATACCTGCGTGAGGGAAAACCACATCGAACTCCAAAAGAGTCTCTCCATCCAGCTTAACCCCCTTTTGTTCGACTAGTCTACGCCCCTCGCTTTTACTCGCCACAAGCCCTGAATCAAGCAGCACTTCTATTACACTCTGACCTGGTCTTAAGGAATAATCGGGCATTTCTGATGGGGCACTACCCTGTTGAAAAAGTTGGATAAACTCTTTCTGAGCGTGTTCAGCTTCTTTTTCGCTGTAATAGGTTGCCGTAATTTCCAGTGCCAGCTTCATTTTTGCATCCCTGGGATGAGTTGTCCCGGAACTAATCCCAGCCTCGTATTCGGCGACCTCTTTAGGACCCCACCGGGTTACGAGCTTGGAAAATTTCAACATGGCAGAATCCGGAATTGACATCACTTTCCCGTACATGTCCTGTGCCGTCGAATTCAATGGAATATGATTACCAAGGGATTTACTCATCTTGACGACACCATCAGTTCCGGGAAGAATTCCCATAATAATGCCGATATTCGGTTTTTCTCCCAGGGAAGTCATTACCTTACGGGCAGCCGTTATGATATTAAATAATTGGTCTGTGCCGCCAACTTGAACATCTGCTTTTTAACGAAAATGCATCATACCCCTGCATGACTGCATAAAAAGTCTCATGCAAATGGATGGCGTCGCCTTGATCCCATCTTTTCCGAAAATTCTCGCGGGTTAAGAATTGTTGGATTGTGAAATTCGAAGCGAGCTTTATCAAATCAGCAAAAGTTAATTTTGACAGCCATTCAGCGTTGTATTTGACAATCGTCTTGGATCGATCAAGAACACGAAATGCCTGCTCCGCGTAAGTATTCGCATTATGCTCCACTTGTTCAGGTGTGAGTAATGGACGGAGCTTGTCCTTATCGGATGGATCGCCGATCAGCGAAGTGTATGTTCCAATTAGAAATGTGACATCGTGACCCAGGTCCTGAAATTGCCGCAGCTTCCTCATGGTTACCGTATGTCCGATGTGCAAGTCGCTTGTTCTGGGGTCATATCCGCAATAGATCCTCAACCTACGGCCTTCCTTTTGGGTTGACTCCAGCCTTTGGCGGAGCTCCTCCGCCATCGTTCCCTTCAGGTGGTCATCACCATATTCAGTTCCTTGCATCAACAAGTCAACTTGTTCATCAATCTTCATGTGGACCTCCGATATGTAATCGCTTGCATAAACTTAAAAATAATACGCCTGCTGTGGCAGGCGTATTCACCCTCCACAGAATGTAATCACGGACGGGAATAATAATATGAGTTACCTTTCTTGGCAACCGATGTTAATCCACTCTTCATCACGATTACCTCCAGGATTTCCTTTCCATCCTTAAAACCAACCTGCCCTTGAATTTTATCCTGAAAAACAACTTCTCCAAGGGTGTTGAAATCAAAGTGGGATTTTGCGGCGATAACCTGGACTTTCTCTCCCCACCGAGCGGGGTTGGTCTCTACACTGGTAATCGCCATCCATCCCAGCTGGAGATTTCTTAAGCCATTCTTATAAATAATTCCCGTATCATCGATTGTTATTTGAGTATTTCGATCCATCCAATTTCCCAAAGAGATACTAAGCGCGGCAAAGAAAATGAACACCACGAAAACCGAAGCCCAGAAGAAAATCATCCCTCCAAGGTTTAAAATTAATAGTCCTGCCAGAGAGGCAATTGCCAAACCCCAGGCGACGATTTCAGATCTCCTCGACTGGATCACCGGGCGATAAATACGGGAATTGGAATCCACAATAACATTATTATAATGCAATTACGAGGGCAGTTTTTTTAGGGAAAACGAAAGTTAGTAAGCAGAATCTTACTGAAAGTTTAATGAATAAATTTAGAAAAGTCGTGAGAGGATATTACGAGGAAATTACAAGTCTGTCAATTAAAACCGAAGATGGTTCATCTTGCTGAGCCGTATTTCATTAACTTATCTCTTCTTAATAGCACCATGGATGCGCTTGCATGGGCAATCGCAGTAACCATGTTCTTATCCATTCTATCCAGGTAATCTTCTGGCGATAATTTTCCAGAGAAATACTCCGAAGAGTTGATCATTGCTTCATCCATCTTCTCTGGTGTGAGGGATTTGAACACAAAGAGCGATAATCTTGAATTCCGGGTGTCGAAATTAGACTCGCTGGCACGTCCGACTTCCAAGAGATCGCGGATTACAGGAGCATTATCGACCCAGGGAGGTGTAGGAATGGCTGGCAGGAAATCTTCGATTCTTGGTGATTCTCCAGTCTGGTCTGACAGTTCCCCCATGAAGATTGACAATGGCGTATCTCCTCCAGATATTTGAGCAAGCGCTTCAAGGACTGCGATCGCGACAAGACGAACTCGTAAATATTCGCGCGCAACAAGGATATTGTCCTCAGCAAGCTTGAGCATATTCCGATATTCAGAATCCGAAGGGACGCCGCGATATTGGTTGAATACCAGATCGGGAGTAACAAACAACATGAAGGAGCGCATTTTTTGCAAAGCTAAACGGTACGACCGGATACTGTAAGCATCCCTGTTTCGAAGCGCGGCATTCGTCTCTGGGAGCAGCTTCCAGGTATTGTCAAGGAAACGAGCCGGGTCAGACTCTGAAAAATTCCCAATATCCTTGTTTGAAAAGGTGACAGAAGTTTTTATCGTTTTTTCGATGTCGCGTGCCTTCATCGGGGAATCACAATATTTCTTCGTGACATTACGAAGTCTTTTCGCCATTAATTCAAACGGAGTCAATCCGGTCTTTCCTCTCCCTCGGAAAGGAATTGTAGATTCGATACAGACGATCATCTGCAGCAAATCCTTGGTTTCGACGATGCCTCCCAGTTCCTTCACCAACACCAAGGCGCTGAGAAATTCGTTTAACGCATCCACTGAAGTAAGTTTCTGCCCAGCCTTTAGATCGAATATGTCAAGGGTCATCCAAACAAGGCGTTCCTTCTCCGGAATGTTTTTGGAGATATAGAACTCACCTTCCAATTCATAAATATACGGGATGATTATGGCAAGTATCTCGGGGGTGAATCCCTGGTCTACCTGGTAATAAACAACATCATGGTACATGCCAGCCAGTGTGCTGATGGGTTCATCAGGGTCAACAAAGCTGAACACGTGATCCAAATTGTGATAATTCCGGCCATGCGCAGACATAGCCAGTTGGACCACCTGGGCTAGTTTCCTGGCTTTCTGCCTGGAACAGGTCACGCCCAAACGATTAAAAGCGACCAAATATATATCAGTCAGCCGTTTAATGGAGCTGTTATGCATTATTCACCCGAGAATCATCCATTTTGCAATATAAATTGTACGCCAGGTAGCAAGTTTTTATCATAGCATAAACGTCCTATTTTAAAGAAGCTGACTTTCGTCCTATTTTCCTACCAATAAATCCTGCAATGCTGACCTTACCATACTGTATTTGAACCTAAAGCCACTGTCCAACAGTCTCTTTGGAACCATGAATTGTCCATTAAGCAGCAAAGAACTCATTTCTCCCAGTAAAAGGATAAGTAGTTGTCGGGGAACATGAAACCAGAAAGGCCGTCTGAGTACTTGGGTGATTAAGTGCATAAATTCCATATTCGAAACAGGACATGGCGCGGATAAATTGTATACACCCGTCGCAGACTCATTTTCGAGAAGGTATTGGACCGCTCCTATTTCATCATCGATATGAATCCACGGGATTCCCTGCCTTCCGGATCCCAAACACCCGCCCATGAATAGTTTCGCAGGGAATGCCATTTGAGGTAGCACACCGCCAGAATTGGATAGCACTATTCCTGTACGGATAAAGAATCCGACGCAACCCCAATTTCTCAACCGCCTGCGTGGAGGCTTCCCAATCGAGACATAGACTGGCAGAAAAATCATCTCCCGCGCCGACTGATTCATCGACCCACTCATCGCCATGAGGTCCGTAATAACCTACCGCCGACGCCTGGATGAAGACGCGAGGCTTTACCTGGCACTCTTCAATGGCTTTCACTAAAGCGTACCCTGCGTCTAACCTGCTTTGTCGAAATTGTTGTTTATTTTTCTCTGACCAGGGGAAACGACCAATATTTTCACCTGCAAGGTTGATTACGCCATCAATTTCATTAATAATGCTTCCCCAGCCCGAAGTTGTCTTCGCATCCCAGGTCATCCACGATATCCCAGGAGATGCGGGGATTTTCCTTCCAGATCGACTGAGGACAACGACCGTATGGCCATTCGATACTAAGGATCGAATAAGCGGTTGACCAATCAAACCTGTTCCACCAGCAATGAGAATACGCATAGGAACTCCAAAAGGTGAATTATGACTGGATGCAGGCAAATAACCCTTCGACTGATTATGCTATAATTTCGCCAATTACGGAGGTCTAATGCAGGTTCAGGTATTGGTTCTAAACGCCAATTTCGAACCTATCAATGTGTGCAATACGAGGCGGGCGATTGGCTTGGTCCTTTCAGGAAAAGCTGCGCTCGTGGCGAACGGTCGCGGCTACATCCGTACAATTTCCCAGAATTTTCCACGCCCATCGGTGATTCGACTGGAACACATGGTGCATCGCGAACACCAAAGGGTCAAGTTATCCCGAAGGGAAGTATTCCGCCGCGACAATTACATTTGCCAGTATTGCGGCAGGCATGTCCCGGAATTGACGATTGATCACGTCCTGCCGCGTCACCTGGGTGGATTGCACGTATGGACAAACGTGGTCACCGCCTGTGCCTCCTGCAATCATCACAAGGGCAGCCGCCGGCTGGACGAAGCGCATATGTCCTTGCTGCATCCTCCCAAGGAACCCCCCGCCAGCGCTGTTTACATCTTCGGCCGGCATCTCCCCGATAATCTCGAATGGGAGCCGTGGATCTCCGGCTGGTAAACCCCTTTCCCCCTGTCCTGATGTTCTTCATCTACTCAAGTTGTTTTTTGATCACTTTAAGTAGTTCAGAATCAATTGAGGGGTGATATACGATTTTATTAGCGCCGCAATGACGAGCAGAGGGAGGCCAAATCCGGTCATAATCCTGAACCAATCTGCTATCGATTCGACGAATACCTGACTGATCGTTCTGTTTGGATCAGGGGTGACCAATGTCACACCCATATGCAAAATGGCTGCACTCGAGATTATGATGGCTGTGATCTCAAACAACCCATGAGGCAATACCCCGACTGCGAATACTGTAATCGGCGAGAAACCCAACTCGCCGGCAAATCCCAGTACGCCTCCCACTAATCCAATATTCAATAAATAAGCCAGCATCCCACCGACGCTCAATGTCAACACACCCAGGATGAGCATAACCGTGAGCGCTCTGACATTATTGAGGAAGATATATCGAAAACTAATCTGCGGTGAATCCAGGTTGAGCCTCTCAGTCGCCAAATCAAGGAATTCCTTCGAATTACCACCGTTAATGGATTCCAGCAGACCCGGTAATTTCGCCATCGCAAAGTAATAAGCCGCGAAGGCGGTGAGTATGCCGATCACGCAAACTATCAGAATGGAATATTTCTGGTTGGCAAGAGTAGAAAATGTTACCTTGTACCATGCCCAAGGTCTTCGCGTTGAGCCTAGGAATCTAGCCTTAAAAACCGATCCCATGTAGCGGAAATTAAGCGAGTCAATTTCGCGGCCGATCAAACCTTCCCTGCGAAAATGGGCCAGCCCCAGGCGGATCAACAATATTGAGATGATCGACACACCGATGACTGCCAGCCATAGGACCTCATTGGTGCCCCAGAACATGAGGATGCTCTCTCCCTGGATCAAGATCGCAATCGGGATGATGATAAAGGAAGCCAGCAGGTTGGCTCCTCGTACCGTTGTTGACTGGGCGGAAATCAGGATCGCACCGCTGACCATAAAATCCCCTGCGCGGTCGTCAATACCAGCGTCTGCGCAAGCATAGAGGCATCCGGCAGCGGAATATCACTGGACCAAAGTCCAAACAGGTACACGCTGATCCCAAGGTATGCCGCGATCAACGGAAAGACAGTCCCTGCCAATAGCTTGCCAAGGTACAAGTGCCAATCCGCCAGCGGGCTGCTCAGGAGAGGTTCGATTGTCCCTCGTTCTTTTTCTCCAACAAACGCTTCGAGGGCTACGACCAATGCAACAGTGACCGGGAAAAATCCTACTACCATCAACAGGAATGGAACCATGCGCTCACCGACAAGACCGGCGCCATATTTATTTACGAATTCAACAGCAAACCTGGCAGTCATCATCATCAGGAAGGGGAAGAAAACCGTAAGGGCGATCATGGGAAAGATGATTCGCCAATCGCGCATCTGATCACGAAGTTCACGGGAAGCCACAAGCCAGATATGTTTTAAATCGTGTCTCATAGCGCTTCGCCTCTTTCGACACGGGACATGGCTTCAAGGTACACCTGCTCAAGACTTCGCGGGACCTCCTGCAAAGAGATAATGGGGATGTTCTCCCTGGTGAGGTTTTGAATCAGCAGCGGATTAATCATCAGAGGCTGCTCCACTTGATAGGAAAAACCGTGCGAACCTCGGCTGGTTACTGTTATTTCAACGGGAAGTTCTAATTGATCAAATGCCCAATCCCCCCCTATACGAATCTCATACTCCGACGGTCCCATCAACCGGTGTTTTATCTCCTCCACTGTTCCCTGGATAATCGATCGTCCATGATAAATGACCGCGATTTTATCCGCGAGGTATTCCGCCTCGGTAAGATTATGCGTGCAGATGATGATTGTTCTCTGAGATGAGCGCAGATCTGCGATATGATCACGAACCAGTCTGGCGGATTCCGGATCCATGGCTGAAGTTGGCTCGTCCAGTAATAGTACCGGCGGCTCATGAATCAAAGCACGGGCGAGCGCCAATTTCTGGCGCATGCCCTTGGAATACTCTCCGGTGCGCTTATTCGCTGCCTGACTAAGTCCAAAATAGTCGAGGAGGTGAAAAATCCTCGCCTTTTTAACATCGGAAGGGATATCGTAGACCTGACTGAAGAAATCGAGATACTCGACTGCCGTCATTCGCGAGTAAAGACCGTGTTGTTCCGTCAGCACGCCAACCGAAGAACGAACTTTTTCCGGTTCGCGGGCAACGTCATAGCCTGCAATTTTTGCCCAGCCGCGCGTCGGAGAAAGTACAGCTGTCAACATACGGACAGTTGTGGTCTTCCCTGCACCATTTTGCCCGAGCAGCACGAGCACTTCTCCTGGTTGAACATCCAGTGAAACACCATTGACTGCCCAGAAATCCCCAAACTGCTTGCTGAGGTCATTGCAACTGATCATGAATGGGTTCTCCCCACAATAAAATGATAAGCATCACCCTCCCCCTGTATATTGGTTGTTTCCATTTCAGATTCGCGGGGTGAGGGTGAGTGTTCTCTTGTTAGGATTTTAGTTGATTGTACAGGATTTTCCTGTTCTCTTGTGAAAATCCTGACAATATTGAAATTAAGTCTTTGTGCGCCGATGCCGCCAAAATAAGGCAGCTGAGGAGGCGATTGCGACACAAGCCATCAGGGTCTGGTTGAAGTTGATCCCGGCAACGATGGATGCATCCAATCGTAAAAAGTCGAGAAGAAAACGTCCAAGCGGGTAAATGATCAGGTAGACCAGGAAAACATCGCCCGGTTTCAAGCGATCTTCGAACCGGCGGCTAATCCATAAAAGCAGAATAACGTTTCCAAGGCTGTAAAGCGATTCGTAAAGAAAGAGAGGGTGGAAACGCTCGTATGCGGCAAATCCCTTCACTCGGTGAGCAGGATCGATAAAAATCGCCCACGGCAGGTCTGTCGGTGCGCCGTACAATTCCTGGTTAAAGTAATTTCCCCACCGACCGATGGCCTGGCCAAGCGCCAGAGCAGGAGAAGCGATATCCGCCCACGTACCGAAATTGATTTTCTTATACCGGGTAAAAAGGTACAAAGCCGCCACACCACCCAGCACTGCGCCAGGAATCCCCAATCCACCCAGCCTGACATTGATTGCCGCCAAGGGATGGGTCAGGTAATACGAAGTAGTATAGCCGGCTGCGATGGAGGATGGCGGGGGAGTGAAAATATGCCATAGTCTCGCACCAATAACACCACCTATGATCAACCAGAGGAGCATATCCCATACAATATCAGGGTTAAGCCCTCGACGTTTGGCTTCATGCGCGGCAAGAAAACCGCCGGCCACAGCGCCTAGCATGATAATGATGCCGTAGAAATGAATTACGAACTCATTGCCGAAAATTGGGATTGTGATTCCATCAGGTGGCATAATTTTCTCCTACCGTTATTTTTTATTTTGCTTCATTTGCCTGAGTAACTCGTGTCCTTGTTTTCTCACACGCCAGATCCGTTGAAAAGCGGTAATGTTGGCCAGAATGGCGATAATGGCGATGGCAACCAATAAGATATTGGAATAATAATATCCCAGTACCATACCTGGAGCTAAAATCATGTAACGCTCCATGCGGGTCAGAATGCCGGTATTGGCATCGAACTTCAGCGAGTTCAGCTCGAGCCTTGGTATAGGATACAAGAACGGACCCGGCGGCTGCGGCAAAGACGAGCATCACACCGATCATGTTCGAAGGATCCGCATTGGCATAGAAATAAAGCAACCCGCCCATGAGGATCAACTCGGAATAACGGTCGCTGACCGAATCGACGAATGCGCCCCAATTGCTGGCTTCCCCTCTCAATCGGGCCATCGTCCCGTCTAATGCATCCAAAGGACCCATCAACAACGCCAGGATACCTCCCCAAAGAAGCTGACCATTGGCGATTAGAAATGCGGCAACGACGTTGCCTGCAACGCCAATCAACGTGATCGCCGTGGGGGTCAACCCAATCCTGATGAAAAAATTGGCAATGGGGTCGAGAATCCCCTTGAACCATAATCGCATATTCTCAGTGAATGTTCTTTTCTTAGGTTGTTCCATATTGTCCTCGCGGTGTTCAAAAAGTAAGATTAATCATCGTCATCATTCGTTACCGTATTCCCGTCACCGGGTTCTACAAGCACCTCGCGCTCACGGCCGCCACCTTGCGATGGACCGACAATGCCCATCTCCTCCAGTTCGTCCAGTAATCGGGCAGCCCTAGGGTAACCCACGCGTAGTCTCCGTTGAAGGAGTGACGCGCTGGCATGCTGACTCTGGCGAACGACTTCGATTGCCTGCTCGATAAGAGAATCTTCGCCCTCTTCAGGTTCAGTAAGGATGGCTTCCCACGGAGGTGTTTCAACTTCGCCGGTAGCCATCTTTTGCCAGAAGGCAATGATCCGCTCAATTTCCTGATCTGTTACATAAACACCCTGGGCGCGCAGCGGATTGCCAACCTCGGGATTTTGGAACAGCATATCTCCGCGTCCCAGCAATGTTTCTGCACCGGGCGTGTCGAGGATGACGCGGCTGTCAACGCCGGAGGAAACTGCGAACGAAATCCTTGCCGGGAAGTTCGCCTTGATCAAACCGGTTACAACATCCGTGCTGGGACGCTGCGTCGCCACCACGAGATGAATTCCTGTAGCGCGAGCCATTTGGGCTAGGCGAACCAGGTTATGCTCAGTCTGGTCGGCAGCATTCATCATCAGGTCAGCGAGCTCATCGATCAACACAACAATTCGCGGGAGCGCCCTGGACCCTTCTTTTCGGGAAGACGCCCGACGGTTATATACATCTATGTCACGGGCACGGGCGCCTTCCAGAAGGCGATAGCGATGTTCCATCTCCACCACCACCCATCGCAGCACTCCCATGATCCGGTTGATATCCGTCTCAACCTTGCCCAATAAATGCGGCAGACCGTTATAACGGATTAATTCAACCATTTTCGAATCGATCATGACAAGGCGCATGTCTTCCGGTGCATTGTTCATCGCCAGGCATGCTGCGATGGACGTAATACAGACCGATTTCCCGGATCCGGTTGCGCCGGCGATAAGCAGGTGAGGCATCCGCGATAAATCAGCGATGACCGGCTGCCCTGAGACATCCCTTCCGAGTGCGATGGCCAGCGGTTTTCCGATCTTATTAAACGCCTCGCCTTCCAATATCGGGCGCAATCGTACCACGGATGTCCTGGTGTTGGGCACTTCGATGCCGACGTACGGTTTGCCCGGTACCGGCGCTTCGATTCTCAATCGCTCAGCTGAAAGCGTCAGGGCAAGGTCCCTTTGCAATGCTGCAATTTGTGCGACGCGGACTTTCATCAATTGAGGATCGTCTTCATTCGAACCTGGCTTCTTAATAAAACCAGGCTGCACAGCAAATTGAGTTACGGATGGACCCACTCTGAATCCTATCACCTGAGCTGGGATTCCAAATTCCGAAAGGGTTTTTTCGATCATCCCAGCAGTCTGGTTGATGGTCTTTTCATCGGGGCGCACCGATTGGTCGCCGAGAAGCAGGTTGAGGGGCGGTAGACGCTCGCCTCTGGGCAGCGGCTTGGCCGGCTTCTCATCCGGAGCATCTGAGACCTTGAACGCTTTCCGAAATTTCTTCTCAAGGGGAACAGCTTTTTTGGTAGTGGTCTTTGGAGGAGACGAACCGACCGCTTCGGTCACACCATCTTGAGAAGGAGATGGTTCATTATTGGCTGTTTTTGGGATTTCAACCGGGTTCACCTGAGATGGGATATCTTCGCCGGCCATACGGTAAAGCCAGGCTTCGATTTTCGGTATTAATCCAAGAGCTACGATCGTCGTCAATGTCAATGCCACAAAGATAAGAAGTACAGAAAGGACAGGGCTGACAAACCGGCCAAAAAGATTGGCCAGCCCCCACCCTATCAGTCCTCCGTCTTTACCAGTTTCTGCTCGTTCCAATGCATTGAGTGGAATTCCTGCCATCCTGCCAATCGGCTCGCCTATCACGGACAATAGTGCCAACAACAGGAATGCAGCAACTTCAATGGCGATCACTTTTCCCCACTTCACTGAAAGGGGATCCTTGGATTTTCGAAGTAGAAAAAAACCTCCCAGTGCAGTGGCAATTACGAAGAGAAAGCTTCCCCATCCAAACCATACACGTAACTGTGAAGAGAAAAAGGAAAGCAGTCTGCCACTGGTCAATCCTGTAAACGCCAACAGAAGCATCAAGGATAAGGCGATCAGAATGATCCCGCCGATATCCCATGAAAAACGACCAAATGATTTTCGAATCCGGTCAACCCACCCAAACCAATCCTGGCTGGGTGGTTCTTCACTGGCATCATATTTACGTTCAGACAGCGGCATTATCTTATTCCAACTTCAGGCTTAAACCCAACCGTTGATGGGTTGCATCAATCTGCAGGATTCTGACATTCACTTTTTGGCCAGTGGATAAGTGTTCCTTGATTGTATGTCCATTCTCAAGTGGAATTTCGGAAACATGGATCAATCCTTCGAGTCCTTCCTCCAATCGAGCAAAAGCCCCGAAAGAGACGATCGTTGTGATAACCGCTGATACTATATCATTGATCATGTAGCGATCCTTGACCGTCTCCCATGGATTCGCTTCCAGTCTTTTGAGACTTAGCGCCACCCTGCAGCGCTCCGGCGAGACATCGATCACCAACACTTCGAGATTTTCTCCAAGGCTGACGATGTCAGCAGGGTGTACGACGCGACCCCATGAAAGTTCCGAAATATGTATCAGACCTTCCACACCGCCTAAGTCGATGAACACTCCAAATTCAGTAATATTGGTGACATCGCCTTTTACCGTCTGACCGACTGTCAATTCACTGAAAAGTTTCGTTCGGCACCCAGACTCGGATCTTGCCGCTCTCTCAGAAAAAACGACCCTCCCTTCATCCGGGACACATTCGATCACCTTCAGACTGAGGGTGCGACCTACATAACCAGCGAGGTATTCCAGGCGGCCGTCGCCATCCGGGTGGTTGTTCATGTCCACCAGATGTGAGAATGGGACGAATCCCTGAAGGTCTTCGCCTTCGACCAACAGTCCGCCTCTATTGCATCCTGTCACAGTGAGCCGCACAATCTTGTCCTGTTCGTATGCCAACTTTGCCTGGGTCCAATCCTGCTGGGATGATTTACCATCTCCTCTGTCAGGGTCATCCGTCATTTTCGTCGTAGCTGAAGCCGTCTGGGTCGTCCTGATCGGAACCAAATGCCGCTCTTCATCAGCCAATACCGACGCCCACCACCCATCATCATTGGATGAAGTTTCCATAATTGCAGCTGTTTGTTTTTTTACCACCATCACATCCCACCTCCTGGGTTACTTTAAAGCCTGGGCTTGGGATTCCATATCGATCATCGCCCTCGCCACAGCTTCAACCGCAACCCTTTGTTTACGGTACAAATCCGCCTCCGACATTGCAAGCCGGTTGGCAACATCCCTGACTTTTCTTCCTTCAATAAACTTCATTTCAAGAATATTGTATAAAATCCATTCCGAAGTAAAACGCCGCTCACCTTCCGGCTTTACCTGTTCCACCGCCCGTTTCAATACTGCGCGCAACGCGTTGGGTGCATTCCCGTCATACTCCGATGAAGCAGCCTCCTGGACGATTTTCATATTAAGAAGAGGCGACTGGGTGAGTTTCGGTCCGCCCCAATAATGATTTAAGGCGTCCTTGACCCAGGTGGCAACGTCCGAATCGGGAGCAAACTCATCGCTCAGCAGACTCGTCCCACTGTCGTACCGTCCTGCCGCCCGCATCCGTTGAATCAAATCCACCTGCGGTTCAAGGTCTTCGAGGGAACGAAATATCCGCTGCTGTAATTTTCTATCTTCCAACGCCAGGGTTGCCCGGTTCGCGAGAAGCCACAAGGCCTGTCGTTGCTCCTTCTCCAGCACCTGGTCGACACTACGAGCCACTCCCAGGATTCCAAGCAAGGGAGGAGTTTGATCAAGATCCTCATCGCCGGGCTTTTGCCGAAGCGGCAGGACCCAATATCCGTCCCATATAAACTCTTGAGAGGATTCGTCTCCCTTATCAAGTTCCTCCAGAGCTCCGGTAAGGTTGTTCGCCTCCATTAACGGTCGTCCCGCTGTGACCAGCAGTGATAATGACGTCTCGTCAAGAGAGGCGATAAAAGCGGAAGGTGCCTGCATATGGTCTCGAACTGCAGCCAGCACAACCTCAAGGAATTGACGCAGATCCCCCTGGGTGAGCAGACGTTCCTCAATATTATGGATAAGCTGTAACTGGGTGCGATCTCCTCCAAAAAACAGGAATCGCTCCCAATATGGCGCAGCCAGGGTAATGCCATGCTCGACCACCAGTATTGTGATCACCACAGCGACCGGCACCGCAGCGTTGTATTCCAATCCGTAAATTTCCACACCCAGGCGGCGCAAAATCGTCATAACTGCCAGCGTAATGGATGCTGTGACAGGTCCGCGCATGATCCATTTAAATAAACGGCTTTTTATCACCCGGTCCGGCCAGGATACTCCAAAGAAAGCGACTGCGTATGCCATGATGACGATCAATACCCCAACAGACAGATTGATCAAGGCAGCCGTGACCCAGAAAAAGGACGGGGAATAAACAGCAATGGTTGACCCGAATAAAAGATAAGGATAAGAGCCAAGAGCTGGGGCTGTAGCGCCGGCCATCAGGTAGATCATGCGCCGCCGGCCGGAGCGGGTGAGCATTCTCTGATAAGCGCGAATGAAATTGAATCCTGCCCAGACCATGGCAGCCATATAGAAAAGCGTGAAGACCTCCGTCCACATGGTGCGCTGCAAATGAGGTGCGGGTTGCCCGTTGGCGACGAGTGGTCCGACCAGTTCTCCCGCGAAAAGAAGGGCAAGGAAAAAGAATGAGAAGGCGTACATCACCCGGACCGCGATTCGGCGGCGGCCTCTGGACGGGCGGCCAGCGGTGACCAGCAGGGCATCAGAAAGTTGAAGATACCCGGCGGGGAGAAAAACCAATCCCACCCATTGAAGTCTCATCAGATCGTCAATAAATTCGCGCTGAACCGTGCTGGCTAATGCTTCTGAAGAGAAAATAACGACAACACAAACGAGAATAACAGCAAACGACCTGGCTACCCTGTCCCTAAGGTTGAAAGACAAGGCATATAAAAGAAGAGAAAATGCTGTAATTGCAATTCCTGCGGTAAGGATCTGGTTTACAGTAATTATCCCCGCCAGGAAGGCTTCGTCCCAACCAATAAACATCATATTCCTTTCAATCGACGTATTAAGTCTACAGAGATGCTATGCCAAAAATTCCCAAGGTCAAATTAATCTTCCGAAAAATAATGCCACATCCCGCGAAACGTAATACTGATCGTTGTACCCGCAAAATTCGTATCCGAGTTTTTGAGCCAGCTTAATGGCTGCACTATTTTTGGACGGCATTTCCATCACAGCCCTACGACTTCCTCGTTGGAGAGCCCACTGGTGGGCGGCAATGACCAACGCCGTGGCGATACCTTTTTTACGGTAATTCTTCCCTACGATGAGGTCGGTTATCCAGACAGTTCCCGGAACCATTTGGTCCGTCAAACGCAGGTATCCCACAAGCTGGTTCGAATGGACAGCAACCAGTATGGGCGATTTATTCCAATCGTCGACGAGTGTTTGCGTTGCGCGAGGGTAATGGACCGAGACAGTCCTCGGCAGCCTGACTTCCCTCAACAATACATCCACTTCACCGCTTGATCTATGGATATCCACCTGCCAAACATAGTCACTCTCGATGACATGATCGAGGGATATCAATGTTTTTATATCGGTTGCGACGGCGGGACGAATCTCAATTTCAGGCATGCAGGTTTACTATTAGCCTCCGATTACGCGAACGTTGATAACACACGGTGGAAATTCACTTCCCTGGTTATCTGTCGTGACAAGTCTAAGTTGATAATCTCCAGGGACCAATTGTGTGGTGTCCCAAACTCCGATGGGCGCTTCAGGTTTTATCTCCCGCCCTGCAAAAAACGTTGCCCATGTTTCCAATCCCTGGGGAGAAAATTCAAATTTGTAAAATCCCAGATCCTTCACGACCACCGTCCCATAAATTTCCACCACCCCGCTTAACTCCTGTCCCGGCGCAGGGTTAGTGATCATGATCGATCCCGGTAAACATCCTTTACTTTCAGGTATGGCGGATGCAGCGATTACAGAAATCCCGGAAGAAGGTGAATTCCCTTCGCTGATTGGGGTGGGAGGAAATTCAGAAACCACATCAACTGTGGGAGTTGACAAGAATGTGGATATGGGAAGGTCCGGTACCAGGAAGGATGTTATATACAATTCTCCCAAAGCAAGCAAAACTATTAATATTATGGCAATGATCGCTGAAGTCAGATGACGCATTGCGAATTGTTGTTCCAGCGCATAAAATGCATCCTGACCTTCCCTAACAGCCCGCCACAACCAACGGGATGTGATCAACAAACTTGCGGCGAGAATAAGATATATCAGCACCTCATAATGTGCAAGGAATCGAAAAAGTGCCTCCATTCCACCCCGTGATTCCTCTATAGTTTTCTTACCACCGACCGGATTAATCGTTCCATTTTGGGAGCGATCATTTTCCCGGCTTCCAGAACCTCTTCATGAGTGGTGATGGAACTTCCGTCTAGGTTGGCTTTATTGCTGATCCCTGAAATACCCAGCACTCGCGTGTTGCCATGCCGGGCGACGGTGACCTCTGAGACAGTGGACATCCCTACGGCATCCGCTCCGATCATTCTGAGGAACCTTAGGTCAGCGGGTCCCTCGAAAGAAGGACCGCTCAGGCCAATATAGATTCCTTCCCGTAAATCAACCTGGGATTCCGCCGCAGCTTTTCGTGCCAGGTCGAGTAACTCCCGATCGTACGCCTGACTCATGTCTGGAAAGCGCGGACCAAGACTATCGATATTTGGTCCAAATAGCGGATTGAATCCAGCCATCCCGACAAAATTGATGTGGTCCGTGATCAGCATTAAATCGCCGGGGGAAAACTCCGGATTGACCGCTCCGGCAGCATTCGTAACGATCAACAATTCAATCCCCAGACGCTGAAAAACGCGGATGGGTAGAGTAACCTGTTGCATGGTGTATCCCTCGTAAAAATGGATACGACCTTGCATCGCCAACAGACATTTCCCTTCAAGCATGCCAATCACGATCCGCCCCGCATGCCCTGGAACTGTGGAAACCGGCCAATGAGGGAGCTCGCTGTAGGGAATAACTAGCGGATCTTCAAGTGAATCTGCAAAACCTCCCAAACCAGAACCCAATATTATGGCGATTTCGGGAAGGAATTTCGCTTTTCCTTTTATTACCCCCGCAATTTCATCGTACTGCTCTAAAGTAAAATAAGGTTGCATAATTTTCTCGACGCTAAATTGATGAAAATCTCAACGTAAACAGGATTCTTTATTATTATCAATCCGCTGGTTGAATTATATCAGATTAGCCGTTATGAGATTATCCAAGCGATATTCATCACAATTCGTACCCAATTACGCCTATTCGTCGTGTGTAATTGAATTTCTCCCATGAATTTCCCGCAGGATTGAAAAAACCTTATACCTATGCTATCCTTATTGCAATGTCCAGGAACAGGCAATTACAATTTTCGACCGTATTTTTAGTTGCGCTGATACTATCCTTAACGTCCCAGAGCATGCTCCTTGCTCCCAATATAAATTCTGGCACTTACCAAACCATTCCATCTGACTGGGTACCGGCTGTTGGGTGGTTTTTATTCTTGCTAAGCACATTCCTGTTGTCACTATCCATAATGGATCATCCAAAACCCATCCAGCAGGGAATAACCCTGGCTGGAGCAGTTCTGTTGTGCATTATTGGTTTTTTCTACTTCCAGCAAAGTGCGTTTGTGGGTTTTCTGATATCTCTTGTTCTCGCGTTTGGAATGGTTGTCGCTGCGTTTGAATTACCCATTTTGGGGTATGCACAAGAAAAGGACATGTTGCCTTCCTTGACCCTTCTCCTGAATGGTCTTTGCGGAATCGGATTGATCATTCATTCATTTATTGCTGCAATGTCATCCAGCAATTTACCGCTCAATGTTTTTGAACTTTCAATTGGATTTCTTTTCTTGAGCACGATAGTCTTGAAATTTATTTTCTTTAAAAACGAGAATCGAAAACCGGGACGCTATTACAAGGTGATGGCAATTCCCTGGCTGCTTTGGGCGTTCTACTCCGCAATAGTAATTCAGGATGTAGTCCAATTAATCCTACCTATCTGCCTGGTTGTCTCGCTTTTTCTTATAGGATTTATCCCCTGGAATCTGTTTCGTCTTCCCCCTAATGACAAGCTTGGTCACCGGTTTTTTTATTTTATAACTGGATTGAACGTGATCCTACTCGCGTTATTTTCGACCACCCTGAACCTGGGGAGGCTTTATTATTTTGAAACTCCGCTTGAATTAATCACATCCACGAATTTCATTATTTTGATAGATAACATCCTGTTGACCGCATCATTCATTCTGGTAGGGTCAATAAACATTTCCATAAACCTGGTATCGAATTATCCAGAACCCTCGGTCATTCCCGACGATTCTGACCCTGCTTTTTTATACAACTCAGGACCTTGGGTTAACTCAATAAAGAGATTAGCCAGTCCGATAACCGGTAAGCAGTACAGAACAGGCTGTGCAGTTGAAATTAATGGATGAAGATTTGTCATCCATTAATTCAGAGCTCAACAAGGACAGGCACCAGTTGAACCTCCTGACCTTGTTGAATGATCTAGAAATACTGCTAAAGCCTATACTTGACCCTCCTGTCGTTGCACAGTTAACAGCCAATGCGATTCAACGCTCTTTGAATTTGGATCTGGTTACTGTTTTTATTTATGACTATCCGCGTCATGAATTCGTCTCGATGGCATCTGCCGGAAAAATTCCGGGGCTTGTCCCCCCGGAATACAGGCAGCCCATGCAGAAGGGACTGATCGGTCGCGCCGCCCGATTGAAAAAAACTCAGTATGCTCCTGATACCCGTCTTGATTCTGATTTCATCCCATTAAATGATCAGCGATTCCCTTCAGAAGCCGTAATTCCTCTGCTCCATCAGGGATTAATTAAAGGGATGCTGGTCGTCGATTTAGATCAGGCTAACGCATTTAACATCATGGATATCGAAGCGTTTGAATCCATCGGATCGATGATCTTATCGTCATGGAGCCGAAGTAGTTACGACGACCGATTGAAGGAGTTAATCCGGGCTGGCATCAATTTAACGACCACCCTCGAGACCGATGTTGTAATCCAGGAAATTGCATCAATGGTTCAGCAAACACTTGCGGCTCGATTTGTGTTCGTTGCGTTAATGGACCAATCACGGATTTTTAATCGAACAGCGGTGGCTGGTTATGCGCCTAAGTTGATGAACTTCCTTACGGTTAACCCGGAATCAAACATCATTATTCAAACGGTTGTAAATGCGTTACGCGTTCATCGTATGCATGATATAAGAAAACTGGAACCTTCGATTAATCTGGACAACGTCAACCTTCGCGGCTTTCTGGGATTCCCGTTAAAAATGCGTGGACAAAAGATCGGCACAATTCTGGCGTTTGGAAAACAAGGAGGGGTTTACTTTTCTGAAGAGGACGAATCTCTTGCTACATTAATCAGCAACCAGGCTACAGCCTCCATCGAGATGACATGGCTTTATCAGCAATTAAGTACTGCATTCAACACCACCACGCGACTTTATGATCTCAGCAACGCGATTTTAAAGACCGAAAGCCTCGACGATGCCGCTGCGTCGGTCGCTGAAGCAGCTTATCGTTTTGGATATGCAAAAATCGCCGGGATTGTCCTTTTTAATCCGAATAAGGAAATTGAAGCACAGGTTCAAATTGATGCTGACGGTTTGCACAGATGGCTAAAACAGCCAACTGGATTAATAAAGAAAGCGCTTATTCAAAACCACGCCATCGCTGAGATAAAGGACCAATTGGCCACGGTCTGCCTTCCTCTCGCCACGCCTCAGCGTCAGTACGGTGTTTTATGGTTGACGCTTCCTGAAACGATTTGGACCAATCAAAGGTATTCGGATGACCTCCGCACGTTGGCGAATCAGGCTGCTCTTGCCCTGGAACGTGGGATTCTCCTCGTTGAAACCCAGCAGCAGCGCGAACAGATCCAGGTTGCTTTTCGCGAGTTGGAAACAACCTACGATCAGACTCTCATCGCTCTTTCTACCGCTGTGGATGCCCGGGATAAAGAGACAGAGGGACATTGCGTTCGCGTGAGTAAACTAACCTGCCACTTGGGAAAACAACTTGGCCTTCCTGCCGATCAACTCAAGTCTTTGGAACGAGGCGCATTGCTACACGATATAGGGAAAATTGCCATCAGCGACGATATTCTTCTAAAACCCGGTAAACTTAACAAGGAGGAATGGCTGGCAATGCGGGAACATCCCGACATTGGTGCCAGAATGATCGAAGGGATTCCCTTCCTTCAGGATGCCATTCCAGTGATTCGATACCACCAGGAGAGGTGGGACGGCAGCGGATACCCCGTTGGAATGAAAGCTGAAGCTATTCCTTTAGAAGCCCGGGTTTTCGCCGTCGCAGACGTTTTTGATGCACTAACAAGCACCCGCCCTTATCGTCAACGGGTTACAATTAACGAGGCCATAAAACATATTCGGGATCAGGCTGGCATTGAGTTTGACCCAACGATTGTCGACGCCCTGGAAAGGCTTGCCGCAAACGGCGAGATGGATCAGTATCTGGATCAATGAAATCTGATAAATTGCCACCCAAAGGAACAACTGCTCAGGATCAGCAGCGCCTGGTGTTGCCGGTGCTCGTCACTGCAGTCGTTTTCCTATTGGTTCTCGCGATCTACAGCGCCTTATTTATTCTTGAAAACGATTTCAATGAGAAAGTACTATTTATAATCGGCTGTCTGGGAATTATCTCAGCATTCATTCTTTATTACTTAATTCTGCCAAAGACCAACCAACTCGAAAAGCTAAAATGGGTGATCGCCATCATCACCGGTGTGGGGCTGGGATTAATTGCCATTTTTATACCCCGGGATGTCTTTAGCATTTTCTATATCCTTTGCCTCCTCTCTGTAATTGTGATTGCTGTAATAAATGGCAATGACCGAGGACCGACCTACCTGATGATCGGGATAGTGACCCTGATGTCGTTGGCATCGTTATCCAGAGAATACTTCAATTGGTCATTCCTGCTGCAAGCCCTGGGACTGCCAGTCATTTCTGTGGCCGTCTCCGAAACCTATATCAGGTCCTCCGACATTTTATCCAGACGAATCCATAGGATGGCTGAGATCAATGAGTTTGCGCGAAAAATCGCATCTTCGATCGAAAGCGAACAAGTGATAAGTCTGCTGAGTGCAGCCATTCAAAACTCCATGGATGCGGATACGTATTGGGTCGGTTTGTGTGACGGTAATGATTATCTTAAACTTGATCTTGTTTATGACGACGGGGAATATTTCGCCCCCGAACGGGTACCCCTCGCCGGCACATTGAGCGGATGGGTGATCCGCAATGAACAACCGCTTTTTCTCCCTGACCTGAGGGAGGAACCCAATCTTGAGGGGATCCAGGTCAGATTAATTGGGAAGAACAGGACCAGTCTCTCCTGGATGGGAGTGCCCATCCACACATCCAATTACAAGGGTGTCATAGGCGTCGCTTCTTACAATCCAAATGCCTTTGACCGGATGGATATGCAACTCCTAGAAAACCTTGCCCAACAAGCGGCATTTGCCCTAGACAATGCCCACCACCATGCTGAAGTTGAAATCCAATCCCAATTGGACAGCCTCACGAATGTGTATAATCACGGTTTTTTCATAAAAATGCTGGAGAAGAATGCGGAGCACCGAAGGACCAGCCAGGCTCCGATGAGTATCATCATGCTCGATGTGGATTTTTTCAAGCAATACAACGATACCTATGGCCACCTCTTCGGAGACACGGTGCTGCAAACTCTCGTCAGCACCATCCGCTCGCACATAAAGAACACGGATTTTATCGGTCGCTGGGGTGGAGAGGAATTCGCCGTTGCTCTTCCCGGTGCAAGCGGCCAGCAGGCATTGATGGTCGCCCGCCGCATCCAGGCCACCATGGCTGATATGAAATTAAATCATCAAGAGAAGGGAAGGGTTCCAGCGCCTACAGTAAGCCAGGGAATCGCGATTTTCCCCCTGGAGACCGATGACGTTTTCAAATTGATTGACATCGCTGACAAAAGGTTATACGTCGCCAAGGAACGAGGCCGCAATCAAGTGGAACCTGATGAAAAGTATTGGGAAGCAACAATCCCGCTGAGAAGAAGAGAAGACCAGAGCAGTCAGAGTTAATGCAGTGGATTAACCCTGGAAATCACTAAACCTGACCTTTACGCAATTGTTCGAGCACATCAACAAGATCGCCTGGCAGCGGCGCTTCGAAGGTCTTGGACTTTTTCTCCCCCGGCAATATTATTCTTAATTGAAAGGCATGAAGGAACTGCCGGCTAACTTCTAAAGACTGTCGTCTGTTTCCATAAATTTCATCCCCAACGATCGGGCAACCCAGGAATAAACAGTGCAACCGGATCTGATGAGTTCGGCCTGTTAGCGGGTGAAACTCCAATAGCGTGTGGTTTGGAAAAGTCTCCAGGGTTTTATACTCGCTGATCGCTTCCCTGCCCTTTGAAGCAGAGACGATGGCCATCTTTTTTCGATGGCTGGGATCGCGGCCGATCGATGCTTCCACCCGGCCTGTTGGGGTCGGAGGATGCCCGTCCACCAGCGCCATGTAACTCTTATCCACTTTACGTGTGCGGAATTGATCCTGAAGCCAGTGGTGCGACCGATCGTTTTTCGCCAACAGGATCAGACCTGACGTATCCTTGTCGAGGCGATGGACAACGCCAGGACGCTCCACCCCTCCCACCCCCTCCAAATCCGGATCATATCCCAACACAGCATGAACAAGGGTTCCCAGAATCATGCCCGGCTGCGGGATGAACGACCATACCAGCAGGTTTGTTCACCACCATTAGGTCGTCGTTTTCAAATATGATATCGAGAGGAATGCTCTCACCCTCCAATTTGCTCGGAACTGGAGGCGGAATGCGAACGACAACTTCCCCGTTGCCTTCGAGCGGCTGCCCGCCTTTTACTGCGGTTTTGCCATTTACTTCAACAAAGCCGTCTGCGATAAGACCCTGAAGCCGGGAGCGTGAAAACTCAGGCAGGCAGCTTACCAGAAACCGGTCGAGTCGTTCAGGCTGGTCCTTATTAAATTGAAAAAACTCCACACGATCACTCACTCTTCGTGTCCCCTGATTGGGAGAGCGATGCCGGCTCATCCGTAAGAATCGGGCTTTGTTTCGAATTCTTATTGATCTTTCGCTCCTTAAGGTAAACGCCGAGCAGCAGGATGCACGTTCCGATGGTAATTGCCGAGTCGGCCACATTAAATACGGGGAAGGAAAAGACCGAGATGAAATCTGTAACATGACCAAATCTCAACCTGTCAATCAGGTTGCCCAACGCTCCGCCTAACTGGAGCCCCAGCGCTAATTTTAGCCACCAATCTTCGGGTGATACTCGCGGGTAATAATAGATGATCACGCCGATCACAATAAATGCCAGAACCATGAGAATCATATTTCCATTTTGAAAAAGACCAAACGCAGCTCCCGAATTATGCCAATTGACGATACGCATATACGGAAGCAATGATTCCAGGGACGCTGGCAACCACATACCGGCAAAGGCGATGTGGGTTCTCACCAGCATTTTGGTGAATTGGTCCAATGCGACCACGCCGCCAGCTATCACGAATAACAGGATGTAATCTCGAAACTTTTGCACTTTTTCTCCTGGGTGGATTCGATAGGAATTTACCTTGAGTTAATTATTGTTCATCTTCTTCGACATATACTCTTGGGACCCGTTCATGGATATTGGTCAGGACTTCGTAAGCATTCGTACCAGCCCATTCAGCCAAGTCCTCGACCAGGATGGTCTCGCCCGAATCGGATCTGCCCAACAGGATCACTTCGTCGCCAGTTTTTGCCTCTAAATCTTCCAAATTGACCATAAACTGGTCCATGCAAATCCTTCCAACCTGAGGGTATTTCTTCCCATTTACCACGACCCTGGCATTATTGGTCATCCGGCGAAAATACCCATCTGCATATCCGCATGGAACTGTAACAATTCTAACAGGATGGTCGCTTTTCCATAACGAACTGTAGCTAACTGATTGCCCGGCTCTTGTAATTTTGGAATAGGATACCCGGGATTTCCAGGTGATTACCGGGCGGACAGGAATCTCGCGTTTGACATCCTTATCGGGATAAACACCATAAAACATGATCCCCGGACGAACCATGTCCAAATAACTTTCCGGGAAATTGCACACAGCAGCTGAATTGGCCGCATGGCAAATCCTGGGCTTTGGCAAACTCCGCTTCTCATAAAAACCCAGGACCTCGATGAATCGATCCAATTGCTGCCGGGCTTCGACCAGGTCTGTAGCTTCAGAATTCGAAAAGTGAGTATAAATCCCTTCAATATCAACATTCTTAACTTTTAGAGATTCTTCCAAAAACGGTACTGCTTCATAATAGCGAACCCCCACCCGTTCCATACCTGTATCGATTTTCAAATGGACCTTCAGGGGATGGTTTGAAATCCCTGGCTGCCGATGTTGCCAGAGTAAGGTGTTCAGGTGAGGACGCTGTCATCGTAAGGTTGTATTTTAAGAAGTATGGCACCTGTTCAGGGAGAACCCCTCCCGCAACAAGGATCGGCTTGGTGATTCCCAATTCCCGAAGGTAAACTCCTTCCTCAAGAAGAGCAACACCGATGTAATCAACGTAAGGTTCAATAAAAGGTGCGACTCCAGTCACTCCGTGTCCATACGCATTGGCTTTGAGCATGACCAGAACTCGAGCCGGGCTTACTGCCGCGCGTATTGCCTGAACATTTTTTTTCAGCTGAGTGAGATTGATGACCGCATGCGTCGGCCGGAGAATTTCTAAACGAGGAAGATCCTTACGATGTGTTGACATTGGTTGAATTTTATCAGAGTTGATTTACGATAACTGCTAATATTGGAAATCTCTCACCAAATTCTTCGGTGCTATGAAGAATACCAATGATACTCGACATCCGGCTCGGATTCCGGGGGTGGGCTTACGCCAAATCGTTGAGCAGTAAATCCATTTTTTTGATAAAACACCCTTGCGTTATGGTTGATTTGCAAGGTGAACAGCCATAAGTGATTTGGAGAGAGCCTGCGTGCATGACCGAGGAGCGACTGCCCAACTCCTTTTCTCCAATATTCGGGGTCAACATAAAGCAGGTCGATCAGGTCGTTCCGGATGGCGATGAAACCGGCGAGCCGAGAGTTTTCTCCAGCAACCCAAACTGAATCTTGAACTAGGATGTGGTCCTTAAAATAGACCTGATCCTCATCGAATGGATGCCCTTTCAGCCGTTGGAAATCAGGCAGGGAGACTTCGCGTGCCCGCCGCCACAACAACGTGACAGGGGTAAACAAACTTTCGTCATACTCATTGATCTGAATATTTATCATCTTTTCAAGTTTCAATATTGGGCGTAATTACATTCTTAAAAAACAAACCAGGGACGGGAATAGTTCTCCGTCTCCTGTCATTAAGTGCTTGACAAGCCTTTAATACCTTATTTCTTGTTCTTCTTTTTTCGGTAATCAAGTGTTCTGACTATGTAATCGCCTGCATCGGGGGTTTTACAGCCCGTCTCGCCGTGGTCAACATCCACTTTACCGATTCGCTTTGCTGCAGCCAGGCATTCTTTTGTAAGGGCAGGACGAAGACCAATATTGATCAGGGCTGTGTTCATCGCATCGCGTGTGCAATTCGGGCTAGAGTGAATTTTCGTTTCGATCATTCCTATGTAGGGTCTGAAATAATCATCCGGCAGCGTGGAGTGTTCAACCAGCCAGGACAAAATCAACCACCCTGTACGACTGATGTATTCCTCCCGGGATTTGATCCACTTCTCGCCTTTTTTCTGCGCAAGAGGAGACTTGCCCACCAGTTGAGAGAATTCACCCGACAGAACGTAATTATAGACTTCCCGCACCCACTCTTCAGCCAGCTCATCGTCAACCCGTGAGGGATCAGCGACCTGGCAAGCCAACAGGCTGGCATCGTAATTGCCGGTCTTCCAGAGTTTTACCGCAAGTTCATGATTGTTTCGGTTCTTGTTCGCCAGATCGCCGTAAAACAGCAAAAGATACACCAAACATAGGTTGCCGGGCTCCATGCCGGGTGTATATCTTACGATTTTGCGCAGTCCCTGCTTTTTCCAAAGCGGACATTACTTCGTCAAAAACCACGTAACCTCTCAATTCGTTAAATCTACCAATACGATCATAACTCCATTACTTCCTTACCTGCCAGCTTGTCTTCGATACGTTCAATAACAAGGTTGAGTGCTTTCGGCTGGTGGACATAATCGAGGTTATCCGTGTGAATGGTAAGGACCGGGCATAAGTCGAATGCTTTCAACCACTCGTCGTAATAGGATTCCAGTGAGCTGAGGTACGATTCGGAAATGCCAGTTTCGATGTTGCGCGCCCTCCGGCGGATACGTTCCATCAGGACAGGCACAGGCGCGTGCAAATAAATCAGCAGGTTCGGAGAAGGGAGCGTGCCAACGACCAAGTCGTAGATCCGCCGGTAGGTTAAATAATCCCTCTCGGAGATATTCCCCATAGAGTTCAGTGCTCGCGTAAAGATATGGAAATCTTCAAAGATCGATCGATCCAGGATGGCCGAGCGTGAATCGTTGGCCGAATCCAGGTATTGCTGGGCGCGGTGCCCCAGGAAATAGACCTGCAGGTGAAACGACCAATCGTGCATGCTTTTATAGAAATCGGGCAGGTATGGATTATCAGCCACGGATTCAAAATCGGTACGCCAGCCTAGGCGGGCGCCGATCCGTTCTGTGAGCGATGTCTTCCCAACGCCGATGTTACCGGCCACCACAACGATGCGTTTTGACATTTTTCGTCCTTATCATTCCATGGTCGATTTTAATCCGGGTCGCAAACAACCGGGAATGGACTAAATAAGGATTACTTCTCATTTTCCGGTATATGATCTGCGACGGCTTTTGCCACCTTTTTTAGATCGAGCCAGTTCTGTTCGCGAGGACGTTGGGCATGCAACTCCACCAGGTCAGGAAAATAAGACAGACTGGTGAAACGGACCTGCCCTGCCTGCCGTCCGATGCAGACAGCGGGGGCGAGGTCGCTCGAAGATTGTTCGATCAAGTAGGCGAGCGCACGCGCCGTCAACCGGGTCGCTTGAATTCGGTCATAAGGAGATGGTCTGCCGCCTTGTTGTGTATGTCCGAGTACACAGCGACGGACATCAAAAAGGTCCTGACTTTCCTTCTCGAATAATCTCACCAGAAAATCTGTCGTGTAATAAGGGTCCGCCCTCTCGCCGCGCACGATCAATCCAAGCCGCTTGCCATGCTCGAAGCCATCCACCAGTCGATTGACATCCGCCCTCAGATCATCGAGGGTGATACCCTCTTCGGGCAGGTATACACGCTCCGCGCCGGTAGCCATGCCGCCCATCAAGGCCAGATAGCCGCAGTCGCGGCCCATCACCTCAACAACATAGCACCTGCGGGATGCCACCGCGGAATCCTTGACCTTGTCCACATCATAGACAATGCTGTTCAAGGCAGTATCTGCACCGATCGTTACTTCCGTGCCGGGCAGGTCATGGTTTATCGTCGCTGGGACACACACGATGGGATGCCGGAGAGAAGGATGGTCCTTCTGCATGGAGTGAAGATCATAGGCGAGTTGATAGCCGGACCATCCACCGATGATCAGCATGCCGTCGATTCCATAACGGGCGAATTGTTCTGCGATTTTTTCGTGTTCGCCTGCAATCGGCATATCCCGGCTGGTTCCAAGTTCAGCGCCGCCACGGTTCACCCAGCCGTGCACGCTCATCCAGCTCATTTCCTGGATCTCATTCTCGAGCAGACCTTTGATCCCATTGTAAATCCCCAGCATGACATGACCCTGGTCAAGCCCCAATCGGACTGCGACCCGGGCTGCCGTGTTCATACCCGGTGCCGGTCCGCCGGCGTGCATCACCGCCAGTCGAAGTTGTTTCGTTCCTTTTTCCGGAGTCTGAGGATGTGCCCGGAGGAGTGTGTTGAGGATGGCGTGGGATTCAACGAACCCCCGCCCTCTCAAGGTCATGGCTTCGGTGTACTTGTGGTCATTCAGCAGGTCAGCCACCTGTTGGGTCTTTTGGACATTTTCCATTAATGGCGAACTGACCACAAGGTTTCCGCGAATACCGATCAATTTGGGTGTACTGTCGGCGCTGGAATTCTTTAGTTCCTGAACGGCTGAGTAACCCAAAATGGTGCTCATATTTCGGTCAAACGCGCTGGGTGCTCCCCTCGTTGGACATGGCCCAGGATCGTCGTGCGCGTATCTTCTCCCAGGCGTTCAGTCAACAACTTTCGTACATGCTCGCTGCTGATGGGATTCCCCAATCGATCTGTTGCTCCTTCAGCAACCAGGACGATATTATGCCGCCGTCCTCCCGCACGCCCGGCTTTGATCTTGTCGCATAAGGCATCCTCCCAGCCCTCTTCGGGCGGACTTTCCGGGATCAACACCCAGTTCGCGCCTGTAGCCAGACCCGCCATCAGAGCCAGGTAACCACAATGGCGTCCCATGACCTCGACGACAAAGCTGCGCTGATGACTGGCAGCTGTGCTGGTGATGGCATCCACCGCCTCGACGATCCGATGCAGGGCTGTGTCAGCGCCGATGGTCATATCCGTGCCGAACATGTCATTATCGATGGAACCGACAAGGCCGGCGATGGCAAGGTGCGGATGGGCCTTTGCCGTCTCCTTGGAAATCTCACCCGCCTTAACCAGTTCCGACAACAATCCGTCCCATTCCTGGCGGAAGATGTTGGCACCTGTCAGGCTTCCATCACCGCCGATGACCACCAACGCGTCAATTCCATTTTTGATAAGGTTGAGCGCTGCTTTTCGCCGGCCTTCGCGTGTCCGAAAATCATCAGACCGCGCAGACCCAATCATGGTGCCGCCTTGATGAAGGATCCCTCCAACATCGCCCCAGCTCATCTTGCGGATGTTCGATTTCCCATCCACCATCCCCTGGTAGCCTTCGTAGATGGCGTACACTTCCAGACCTTCGTTGATCGCCGCCCTGATCACCGCGCGAACCGCTGCATTCATTCCCTGCAAATCACCGCCGCTGGTCAAAACTCCCAAATTATGGATTCTGTTCTCAGTCTTGTTCATCACCGATTCCTTGTTTTGTTATCCCCACTAGTATAACGGATTATTTCACCGACTTTGGGATAAAAATTCAGGGCGGGATTTCTCCCGCCCTGAACGATATTCATTAGCACTCGCTGTATCCGCAGGCATAACACTTCCTGCAGCCTTCTTCGTTTACTACAGCCGCCTCACCACACTCAGGGCAGAGGTCGCCAATTTTATGCTGCGGGGATGCCTGCGGTGGGTCCGGGTTATAGGGAACCCGATGCCCGTTCCCACCATTTCCTTCACCTTCAGCCTCATCCGTCTCCACGCGGTGCCAGTCCTTCCCGTGTAAATATTCCGCCAGAACCTGCCCGACGCCATCCGGAAGTGAGCGGACCCGATTGGGACCAAAACCGAGCGACCTGCCTCCGCCGATTCCTGTCAGCTGGCGTACGATTTCCAGGAGCCTGTCACGAGGTGTTATCGGGGATGCGAGTCTCAGGACATAGGAGATCAGCCGTCCAATCGCTTCAGAAACCGCGGCGGTTTCCGACCCCGCCTTGGCTGTATTGATGAACACTTCGAATGGTTGTTCACCGCCATTTTCATTGATCGTGATGAATGCTTTTCCAAGAGGCGTTTCAATATTGAACGTCTCGCCGTGCAGCGACCTCGGGCGTGGCTTCTTGGATTCCGACCAGAGGACTGCCTGATCATCGTCTTCTTCCAATTCATACAGTGTACCGGCTACTTCCACCACGGGCATGGAATCACCTGCCGGTTGTTTCTTTTCGAGGGTTGCCTTGGTCTCCAAAACAACCTTGTCGCGCGAACCCGTCACATACACAGTGATGCCTTTGCAGCCCAATTCCCAGGCGAGCATGTATGCCCTGGCAACGTCATCGACCGTGGCATCCTCAGGGAAATTAACCGTCTTCGAAAGGGAGTTATCCACGAAAGCCTGTAAAGCCGCCTGCATGCGGACATGCTCTTCAGCCGTGATATCCGCCGAGACGACGAACGTCTGCCGGATGTGCTCAGGCACTTCGGAAATACCCTGGCAGGAACCTTCCGCCATTACACGCTCGACGATTTCCTGCAGTTTTTCCTCGCCCAACCCGGATTTACGAAGCGCTTGTTCAAACCGTGGGCTGGCATAGGTCAGTTGCAGGTCTTTGCCGTTGTCATTGACATGGCGGATGTAAGCCAAAGCGAAAACAGGTTCGCACCCATAGCCTTCGCAGCCGGCAACGGTGGCGATTGTACCTGTTGGAGCGACTGTTGTCTGGGCGGCATTACGGATCCCGTGCTCGCGAATCCCTCAAATCGATAAGATTCCAATCGACGGTGGGTCGTTCCCAATCCGTGGTGATATCGACGATGGAGCGAGGAGGTGCCCAGCGCATCTCATTTCGATCATAAATTGAACCCTCGATGGCCGGGAAGGGACCACGTACTTCCGCCATCTTCACACTGGTGAGCATGGCGTGGTAACGTACGAATTCCATCACCTGCGCGCCAAATTCCTGCCCCTCGGTCGAACCGTACCGGACGCCTTTGTGATACATCAGGTCGGACAGACCCATGATCCCAAGACCAATCCGCCGGGCGCGATGCGCAGCTTCTTTCAATTGGGGAACGGCAGGGACGTAAGCATTGGCTTCGACGACATCATCCAAAAAGCGGGTTGACAATGCAACGCTGTGCTCCAATTCTTCCCAATCCACTTTACCGTCTGGACCGCAGTGTTCCGCCAGGTTCACCGAACCCAGGCAGCAGTTTTCGTAAGGTCCAAGCCATTGCTCACCGCATGGATTCGTCGCCTCGAGCGGGTATAGGTGAGGGACCGGGTTTTCACGGTTGGCGGCGTCCAGGAACAGCATCCCCGGCTCGCCGTTATGATGGGCTTGTTGAACGATTGTGTTGAACAACTCCCTTGCATTGACCTTTTTGTAAGTTCGAACGGGGATGCCGTCCTTCTCCGCTTGTTCAAGTGTGCCTTTGAAACGGCGATAATCCGGTGATTTGATGTCGGGAAACCTCAGCTCCCACTCGGCATCGTTCCTGACTGCTTCCATAAAAGCGTCGGTTATTCCTACCGAAATGTTGAAATTGGTGATGGCATTTTCGTTTGTTTTACAGCTGATGAATTCTTCAATATCCGGATGGTCCACGCGGAGAACGCCCATATTGGCGCCGCGGCGGGTTCCTCCCTGTGCGATCTCACCGAAAGCATGGTCATATACTTTGAGGAATCCGATCGGGCCGGTCGCCTGCCCGGCAGAGGATTTGACGAGCGAACCCTGAGGTCTGAGCCGGGAGAATGAGAAACCATTCCCACCGCCTGTCTGTTGGATGAGCGCGGCATCCCGCAGCGTTTGAAAAATGCCGGCCGGGTCCCTGCCCATATCGTCCGAGATGGGAAGGACGAAACAGGCCGCAAGCTGCCCCAAAGGAGTGCCTGCTCCCGTGAAGGTTGGCGAATTGGGGAAAAATTTTCGACTGGTGAGCAGCGTGTAGAATTCCGCCGCCAGAGCCATGACATCCGTTCCCCATTGCTCCTCTACTTTTGCAATGTGGTATGCCACCCGCCAGAACATTTCCTCGACGCTCTCAGCGGGGCTGCCGTCATCGCCCCTGCGGACGTAGCGGCGAATAAGAACCTGCCTGGCATTGTCAGTCAATTCAACATTGGGCAATCCCTTGGGCATCGGGGGTGTGGGCAGCAAGCCATGTTTTCCTGGGGCAGTTTTTGTCACCATCGCTCATCTCCTCTAAAGAATTTTTTCCACCAATCTGACAGGGACGACAATGCAGCCTGCTGACAGATGCAACATGTTCCCAGGGAACTGCTGCACCAAAAACAGGCTGCAAAATTAGCTTTCGAGCAAACGATCTATTTCGCCGCGAATGGAACGCAGGTCGTGAAGGCGGAGGTAAACAATTGCATAACGTATATACGCAATCTGGTCCAGCTCCTTTAATCCGGCTATTGCCAGATCCCCAACAACCCTGGAGGAAATTTCGGCTTTTCCCATGCGCTGAAGTTGAGATTCCACCTGGCCAATCAACCTCTCGATGTCTGCTGCGGAGACAGGTCGTTTTGCGCACGCAATTCGGATGCCTCGCGCCAGCTTTTCCCGGTCGAATTCTTCGCGGGTTCCATCCTGTTTGACAATGAGTGGCGTGGACAGGATCGGGCGTTCATAAGAGCTGAAGCGCTGGCTGCATTTCAAGCATTCGCGGCGTCTGCGGATTCCACCATGACTGTCATGGGTAGTATCGAGCACTTTTGAGTCGTCATGCTGACAGTATGGGCACCGCATAAAGCTCCATATTATATAGAACAAATGTTGCCGCCATATATGGCGGTTTGGTAACAAGAATCCCCTATATCTTGTGCAAGCTAGGGGCATTCTAACATAACTGATTTGGCAATTCAAGAGGACTGAAGGGTGATTTACCTTAAAGTTTTCTACAACGAGAATCAGTCGTAATTACCGATGGTTTCTGGTGAAACGTTTATTTGATTTTAATACAAATTCCCAGTATACCGATATAATGGTTTAAATCTTGGGAGAAAAATTATGCCGGATTTATCTGACCGTCCGAATAAACCATTCGACTCATGGACGCCTAAGGATGCTCTCGCGGGAATTCAAACCCCGCAGAATTCATCCCCTGCAAAATCCAATGGTGATATGAACCCCCTCCCGTTGCTTTCACCAAGACATTTTAAAGACAATGCCATTCATAACGTAGAAACTCACCAGAAAAAACCGGTTTAGAGGACACCCCACCCATCGATCGCCCCGTTCATCAGCGGGGTTTTTTTTATCCCAATCTCAGAATCCATCGGGGTTATCTGGCATATAATCATTTATATGGTTAGAAGTTTTCGTTTGAAAGCCCGCATCCTACCCGCGATTGTCCTAATCCTTTTGGTCATGCAATTGATCGATCCGTCCAAAATCTGGACAACTTTATTGGTCGGGTTTGGCGGAGCGTGGCTGATCGCGTATCTCTGGGCGCGCGCTTTAGCCAAGAACATACACATCACTCGCGAGATGCGATACGGCTGGGCGCAGGTCGGGGACAAACTCGAAGAACGATTTACCCTGGCAAATTCAAGTTCCCTGCCTGCAACCTGGGTGGAGATATTAGACCAATCCACACTCCCCGGCTATTCCGCCTCCATCGCCACCGGAATAGACCCATCCAGCAACAGTCAATGGGTAACTTCCGGAGCGTGCAAGCGGCGAGGTTTGTACTGGCTTGGGGATACCCTTGTCCACACCGGAGACCCGCTCGGAATCTACGAAGTCACCATCAAGGATCCGTCGCGCACGAACCTGATGGTCATGCCTCCGGTCGTCCCCCTGCCGCAAATCGAGATCACGCCGGGCGGATTTCTCGGCGAAGGGCGACCTCAACCAAATTCACCGGAACATACCGTGGGGGCGTCAAGTGTACGGGAGTATGTTCCCGGCGACAGCCTGAAAACCGTCCATTGGAAGACTTCCGCCAGGCGAGAAAAATTATTCGTCCGCCTTTTCGATGGAGCTCCCGCCGGCGATTGGTGGGTCCTGGTTGATCTGCAAAAAGAAAAGCAAATCGGTGTCAATGAAGACTCCACAGAGGAGCATGCCATCGTCCTCGCCGCTTCCCTCGCCGATAAGGGATTGCGCGCCAGGCAGGCGGTTGGACTGGTCGCCAGCGGAAGTGACCTTGTCTGGCTTCCCCCTCAACCGGGCGAGAATCAGCGCTGGGAAATTCTTCGCGCCCTGGCTTTGGTTGAACCAGGCAGTATTCCCCTTGATGAAGTACTGGAGCGGATTCGACCTAACTTGAGCCGAAGATCAAGTCTGCTGCTTATCACTCCCAATATGGATTCGGAATGGTTGTCGTCTCTTGTGAAACTTTCCTGGCGCGGGATAATCCCGACCATCATCTTGTTTAACCCGGCCTCCTTTGGAGGACACCAATCAGCCAGTAGCATGTCTTCTGCGCTTGGAGCCATGGGCATATCGAACCATGTCATCAACCGCGGCATGCTGGACAAGCCTGAAGCCAAACCGGGTCATCGAGGTCAGTGGGAGTGGCGCGTATCAGTCACCGGCCGCGCTGTACCGGTACACCTTCCCGGCGATACGAACTGGAGGCCGTTGTCAGGATGAATCCTGTCCTCCGTCGCATTCTATTGGACCGCTCCATGTGGCTGGCGTTTCTGTTGATTTTCGTAATATTGAGTTTTTCCAACGGATTGAGCAGCGGTATTCGCGGCGGAATCACCTGGTTGTTATCCGTCACCGCCGTGGCTGGTTCTTTGGCTGGGTATGCATTGGCGAAAACGCGGGTCAATGTCTGGCTTGCCGGATTTTTCCTAATGGTGATGGGAATATCAGGTATCACCATTTATATCGCTAACCTTATCGAGCCAATTTTTCAACTCATAAATGCCCTCAACGCAATCCGTTACCAACTCATTATTTGGATTAGATTTCAGACACCTCTCCCTGACCCGACAGGGATAATCCCACCCTTAACCGACTTCATTGAACGAACATCCGCCCTCTTTATCCGGGTTTGGTATTGGTTGAACGGTTTACGGGCAGGCGCGATCATGAACGATCCGGTTGCGAGAGCGTTTTCCTGGAGCATTTCAGCTTACATATTGGCTGCCTGGGCAGGTTGGGTTCTTGGCCGTCACCGCAACCCCCTGATTGCTTTTTCACCCATGATTGCCGTACTGGCTGTCGTCGTCGACTACACTGGGAATGGGTTTAATCCGCTCTGGTTGATGCTCGGGGCAACCCTGATCCTGATGGGACTATCCCGCTACGATCTCAACCGGGTGCGCTGGAAGCGAAGCGGTGTCGATTTTTCGGAGAGCATCCCGGTTGACACGGGCAGCGCGATCATCGCCCTCACGGTGGCACTGGCAGCCATCGCCTGGATCACCCCATCGATCTCAGTCAGAGCTATGGCGGAAGCCATCCGTGATTGGGGGGATAACCAGGATGAACTTGCCGAGTTTTTCGGACTGGATCCTGCTCCGCCTCCCCCGTCGAATTTTGCTCCTTACATCTCGCCTAAAGGACTCCCTCGAAGCCATCTGGTAGGATCAGGACCGGAGCTGAGTCGACAATTCGTTATGGCTATCCGCACCGGAGAGCTACCTCCAAGACCTCAAATTTCCAATCCCCCACCTGCTCCGAGACATTACTGGCGGAGTATCATTTACGACCGATACACGGGTTCCGGCTGGTTAAGCAGCCCCGTTGAAGTGAATTACTACGAAACCGGAGAATCGCTTTTCGAGACCATCCCTGACGGTTATCAACCGGTAACTCAGGATGTGAAATTCTATAAAGACACGGGCGGGCAGCTCAGTTGGACGGGATACCTTACCTCCGTCAACAAACCCTACGAAGTCGCCTGGCGCAGTCGTCCGAGTAATTTAATTCGATCCGATCCTTTTGGAGGCTTGGACTATCTCGGCGCCATAAGCCCGGTCGAAACCTACGTCGCCAGTTCGCTTAAATCTGTCATTAGCGAAGTGACGATGCGCAATTCGAGCGCCACTTATCCTCCCTCGATGGAGAAATTTACCTCGCTCCCGGATTCGGTTCCGGAACGAGTCCTATCGCTGGCGAGGTCAATTACAGCCAATGAATCCACTCCCTATGACCGCGCGTTGGCGATCGAGTCCTACCTTCGAGAAAATTACCCTTACACACTGGATGTACCGGCTCCTCCCCAGGGAAGGGATGTCGCGGATTATTTCCTGTTTGACCTAAAGAAGGGGTACTGTGATTATTATGCTACGGCAATGGTGGTTCTAGCCAGGGCGGCTGGTCTACCAGCGAGGTTTGTCAGCGGTTATGCGAGCGGCACCTATGATTCTGCGAACGCGGAGTACATAGTCACAGAAGCCGATGCCCATTCATGGGCAGAAATCTTTTTTACGGATATCGGCTGGGTGGAGTTTGAACCAACTGCCGGCTTACCCTCCATTAATCGTCTTGATCAACCCACTTATCGATCCAAGCTGGAGGAAGTGTCAGAGGAGACAATTGAAAGCACGGAAGTAAAAATCACCAGATACATTGTTCGAATAATCCAATTTGGAGGAATGGCGATACTCCTCTCATCCCTGATCTATTTTTCCTCGTTATGGATCGAATCGGGGTGGTTAATCATGCAGCCTGCTTCCGTTAGTCTGACCTATATGTATCGTAAAATGGAAAAGCACGGCAGCTGGGTGGCAGGTGATAATTATGGGGAGACTCCATTTGAATTTTCATCAAGACTCAAAACGAGAATCAAGGAACTTGCTTCGAGACGCTCTCCTCTGCTGGAAGCTCAGCATTCTGAAACTTTGATCGGGCTAATTACAAATCTATATGTCCAATCAGCCTATAGCACGCATCAGATCCTTCATGATCGTTCTGGAGAAGTTATTCGAGCCTGGAGAAAGCTCCGCATTAGCCTGCTATTAGCCAAGATCCTCCAGTTGACAGATGGGAGAATGAAACCAAAGAAACAGGATTATTATCACTCTTAGAACATATAAGCTAGCCTTATATCAAGATGCTGTATAATTGAACAGGAAGGAGAATGCCATGAAAAAACCAATCCGTTTTCTTTTCGTTACCCTCGTAATTGCCCTGCTGGTGACCTCATGCCAGGGAGTGGAACCCACTCCCGGAGTGACCACCGACGAGACCTGGGATCGTATCCAGAAGAACGGAAAGATCGTGGTGGGCATGTCAATGGATTACCCTCCGTACGAATATATCGATACCAACTTCGTAGCGGATGGATTTGATGTCGCCATGGTCTCAGCACTTGGAGAGCAGATGGGTCTGCCCATGGATGTGCGCAACTACAGCTTTAATGGATTGTATAACGCGCTCCAAACCGGACAGATCGATATTGCAGTCTCTGCCATCACAGTCACATCTGATCGCGAACAGGTTGTATTATTCAGCAACGTGTATTTAACGGATTCAGCCTCCGCACTCGCTCCTCCCGGTAGCCCAATTGTGATTTCTTCGCCTTCACAGCTGCCTGCCTACCGGGTGGGTGTCCAACAAGGCACAGTCTTTGACAGCTATATGACGAAGAACTTCGTTCAGACCGGTCTCATGCCCTCTTCGCAACTTTATCGCTTCCTGAAGCCTGAAGATGCGGTTGCGAACCTGGTTGCCAATATGATAGATATTGTGCTGATGGATACTCCGGCTGCGCAACAATTCCAGCAGAAAAACAATCTTAAGATGGCCGGCACCGGAATCAACCCCCAACCATATGCAGTCGCCATGCCGCTCAACAGCCCGACCCTGCAAGCGAGTATCAACAGCGCGCTGAAAACTTTAAACAATAACGGCACATTAGGTAAGCTGGCTAAACAGTACTTGAATGTTGACCCAAGCACAGTCCTGCCACCGAGCTGCATTAATGATATGGCCTTTGTGGCAGATGTAACTTACCCAGATAACAACATGAAAACCCCGCCGGCAGTTACCCCCGGCCAGGTCTTTGTCAAAACCTGGCGGGTGAAGAACTCTGGCACCTGCACCTGGGTCCCTGGGTACCAATTAGCCTACGCTTATGGAAATACCCCGGCAGCTCAGATGGGCGGCCAACCTGTTCCCATTACTGCACCAGTCAATGCTGGGGCGACGGTGGATCTTTCGGTAACTCTGACTGCCCCGAAAACCCCAGGCACTTATCAGGGCTTCTGGCAGATGAACGATCAGAACAAGCAGGCCTTTGGCCAGACGATTTGGGTGGGCGTAACTGTTGTAGATAACACCCAACCCACTCCGGCTCCGATCCCGGCTCCCGTTGTAAGCAGTTTTTCTGTTACTCCGGGTAACATCCAGCAGGGACAATGCGTCAATGCGAGTTGGTCTGTGTCCGGTACGGTGGACAAAATTGTCTTTGAGCGCAACGGTCAGGATTTGCTGCCGAACGCGCCGATTTCCGGCACTTACACCGATTGCCCGCCGGAATACGGGCCAAATCCAATATGGCTTGGGAGCATACGGTCCAGGCGGCAAGGATGTTGAAAATGTATACGTCAATGTCGCTGCCGCTCCTCAGCCTACTGCGGTTCCTACGGTTCCCCCAGCACCCAAACCACCTCTCTATTCATATCCATATACTCTCATTCTCCTAGGGGGAAATCCCCCTATTTCAGGCACCACAGTATCCCTGCAATTGGAATCAAATGGAACAGCAAGCGGGAATGACGGCTGCCTGCAATATACCGCTCAATGGTCAATGAGTGGAAGCAATTTCTCATTCTCCAATGTTTCAGAAGTTGCCGGCGTCACCAATTGTCTGCCGGATGCTGCCACACAAGCATCCAACTACCTAGATTCGCTCAGGAGGGTTTATTCCTACCTGATTGACGGATCGGGCAACCTGGTTTATTACGACTCCAATGGCTCTGAGATCCTAAGATATAAATAAGTGACTCATGAGAGAGCCTGGAAAATTCCAGGCTCTCTCAATATTTTTCCAAATATCTTCAATGAAACAGTATATGACGATGACATGACCGTCAACCCTTATGCCCTGATGCTCATAGCTAGCGGGATTTTGACTATCGGCCTTATGCCCATTGCATGGCATAGAAAACAAGTGCCGGGAGCCAAATGGTTCGCCTTGATGCTTGCATCAGTAGGTTTATGGTCGTTAACCTATGCGTTCGAGATTTTGGCGGTTGCCCCTGCGACAAAAATATTTTGGATAAAAGTGGAATACATTGGGATAGTTTCTTTAGCCCCATTGTGGCTATTGTTTTCCCTTACCTATACACACAAGGATAAGTGGGGATCGGGCTGGTATAAATTTGCGATATGGATTATCCCAATTATTTCCTATTTTTTGGTAATTACCAACGACTATCACCATCTTCATTATCTTAACATTTCATACTCATTTGAAACACCGGGTTTCCAATTGGTACTTGCACATGGACCCGGATTTTATCTATTCACCGCCTATAGTTACATGTTATTAATGATTGGCACAATCGCTTTGATTTGGGCGATCATTAATTTCCCCCAAGTGTATCGAAAACAATCCGCAGCAATTATTATCGGCGCACTTATCCCATGGATCGTAAATCTCATCTATATTCTGGATTTGACTTCCGGATACGATCCCACTCCCTTTGCATTCAGCGTCACCGCCATCATTTATTATTGGGCATTATTTCGACTCGATTTGTTAAATGTCATCCCGATTGCTCGAAGCATGATGATCGAAAGCATGAGGGACGGCATGTTTGTTCTGGATTCCAATGATCTCATCGTCGATATTAATCCTGCAGCCGCCAGGATTTTTGGCTTAAGCGAACCCGATAAGGCGGTAGGTCAACCTGCAGGAGTAATTCTGTCAGATTACCCGGAATTAGTGGAAAAATACAGCCGGGTTTTCCAGACCAGAGTCGAAATCAAGTTATCCTCCGAATTCGTTAATGGGCACTTCGAACTGGAAATAGATCCCATCGCAACTCCGGAGGGAGAAACCACAGGGCGTATCGTCATCTTACGAAATATCACCAATCGAAAGGTTACCGAAGAAGCACTGATGCAATCGGAGCGTCTTTATCATACGTTGATCGAAACCTTACCTGTGGCGATATTCAGGAAAAGCCGCGAAAGCCGCTACACGTTTGTTAACCAGCTTTACGCCGATAATGAAGGCATCCCTGTTGAAGACATTCTTGGCAGGAACGATTATGAATTGCATTCGCCCGAACTAGCGGCTATTTATCTAAACACAGATGAAGAAATTATCCGGTTGGGGACTCATCTCGAGTTTGAAGAAGAACAAGTATTACCGAATGGAAAAAGAATACCAATCCATGTGATCAAGACACCGATGATGGATTTAAACGGCCAGATAATCGGAATTCAAGGGATTTACTGGGATATCACCCAGGTTCGCAAGGCAACCCTCGAGGCTCAGGAAAGGCTGGATGAATTAACAACCGTCTATTCCATCAGCCAGGCTGCAACACAACTCGATCTGGAATCCCTGCTTAATGTGGTCGGACAAAAAATCGAGCAAACTTTCAACGTCCACTCCAGCTTTATTGCATTGTATGACCAGGATACAACGACGATAAGCTTCCCCTATTTGGTCAGCCGTGGAAAAAGGATCTCCGTGCCCAACGTCCAGTTTGGGCAAGGCTTAACCAGTGAAGTTATTAGAACTCGCAAACCACTTGTAATAAATTCGAGCATGGAAGCACGAAGCCGGGAATTGGGGGCTATCTATTCGATAGCGACCGACCTGGGTCCTCCAAAATCCTGGCTGGGCGTTCCCATGGTCGTCGGTGATGAAGTCATTGGCGTCATGAGCACGCAGGATTATGACAACGAAAACGCCTTCTCCAATCCGGACGTGGCACTGATGTCTGCGATCGCTTCCAACGTCGGCATCGCTCTGAAAAACGCTCAGCTATATCAAGAGATTCAGGATGAGCTTTCGGAACGAAAACGGGCGGAGGCTGCGCTGGCCGACAGCCAGGCAAGGCTCCAGGCGATATTTGATAATGCCGGAGCGGGGATCGGCGTCGCCTGGGAAAATGCCAAATTCATTTTCGTCAATGACCGCTGGAGCAACATGTTCGGATTCTCATCCGAGGAACTTTCCGAAATGACCATTTGGGAATTGTGCCCCGCCGATGAAAACAAGATCATCCATGAAAATTTTGATTCAATGGCCGATGGTCTGTTGGACAGTTTCCAAGTCGAGAACCGTTTTCTTAACAAGGATGGAAGCACTTTCTGGGGCACAGCGTCTGCAAAAGCGATTCGACGCGAAGATGGAACCCTTGAAAACGTCATTCTGATCATTTCGGACATCACCTTGTTAAAAACCACCGAGGCGGATTTGATCCGGGCGAATCAATTGCTGGTCACTCAACTGGAGGAAATCGCCATATTGCGCGACAGGCTCCGCGAACAGGCGATTCGGGATCCGTTGACAAACCTGTATAACCGTAAATTCATGGAAGAAACACTGACCCTTGAAATTCACCGGGCGAGAAGGGCAAATTCAACGGTCTCCCTTGTGATGATGGATATTGACCACTTTAAATCCGTCAATGATCAATTCGGGCACAGAGCCGGTGATTTTGTCCTTGAATCCCTTGGGCAAATGCTTCTCGCCAATACTCGAAAATCCGATGTTGCCTGCCGTTATGGAGGGGAGGAATTCCTGATCGTCCTCCCCGGGTCATCCCTGGAGGATGCAGCGCGACGTGCTGAGCATTTCAGATTAAATTTCGAGGCGATACGAATTAGTGGAAAGGATAGGTCAACGAATGCGACCATGTCCATTGGGGTAGCATGCTTCCCGGATCATGGAGAGGACGGAGAACAGGTTTTGAACCGCGCCGATGAAGCACTCTATCAAGCCAAAGCTGCGGGAAGAAACTGCGTGGTTATTTATCAACCCAAGTAAGCTGTGAAATATCAGGATTCCATGTCCTTCGCTGACTGCCATAAGGTTTCCATTTCTTCCAGAGATAGATCCGGTAACATCCTGCCCTGAACTTTCGCGCCATTCTCCACATAGGCAAACCGTTTTTTGAATTTTCGGTTAGCGTCCCGAAGCGTGGATTCGGCATCGATACCCTTCCAACGCGCGAGATTCACCAATGCAAAAAACAAGTCTCCCAATTCATCGGCTAATTCAACCTTACTGGAAGTTTCCCGGATTTCCTCAATTTCCTCCCTGACCTTATCCAACACGCCGTCGATTTCAGGCCAATCAAAACCCACCCGTGCGGCACGACTTTGCAATTCCAGTGCCTGGACTAATGCCGGCAGTGATGCCGGGAGACCGTCCATTAATCCCGTTTCTGTATCACCTTTAGATTCTCGCTCGTCCGCTTTGATCTTCTCCCAGTTTTGAAGAACATTTCCCACCCCATTCACCACAACATCACCGAAAACATGAGGATGCCTGCGGACGATCTTGTCATGGATCCCCTGAATGACTTCGGTCATGGTGAATTCTCCCGCCTCGCTGGCGATCTGGGCGTTCAACACGATCTGAAGGAGCAAGTCACCGAACTCCTCCTTCATTTTTTGAGAGTCACCGGAATCCAAAGCCTCTAAAGTCTCGTAAGATTCTTCAATTAAATGCTTGCGTAACGAGAGGTGTGTTTGTTCCCTGTCCCAAGGACATCCATCCGGAGCGCGCAAGTGAGCGACAATCTCCTGGAACTTCTCAAATGCGGATCCTGGCGGCAAGGCGGGAATAAAAATAGCATAATCACCCTTATCACATTCATTAGCCATATCAACCAATGGGAATTCTATTGCAGCCTCTTGCGAGTTGTCAAAGAGTGAGACTCTCTTTACTTTATAATCGGGCGGATAAACAGCTCCAAGGATCTTTGTTAGATTATTCGTTCTCTCTCTCGTATTAATCCCCACAATCAAGGCGTCAACAGCCGGTGAAAATGGAGGAACATGGAGATTCTCAAGAAATGAAGCTTCTATAATGCAAATACTAGCGATATTCTCCAACTTAAGCGCTGATAGTGCTTGGGAAATAATTTCAAGGACGGGCATGGGTTCCTCCGGTTATTAAATCATAAAGCGCAAAACGTAATCGCGGAAGGTGTTGCCAACACGATTCGTTCTGCGCTTTTGAAGTTCGCGAGTTGTGATTTAGCGCTTTGTATAGGTAGGAGCTTTACGGGCGCGCTTGAGACCGGGTTTCTTGCGTTCCTTGATGCGGGCATCGCGGGTCAGTAAACCTGCTTTCCGCATGGCGGAATTCCAATCACCGTTCATCTTGACAAGGGCGCGCGTCAGACCGAGCTTCACCGCATCCGTCTGACCGTTGACGCCGCCGCCGTTCACTTTGACGGTGATGTCGTAACCGGCGCGTTCCTGTCCGGTCGTGGTCAACGGCAGCATGATCTCATGCACATCGCCCATTCTGGTGAAATACTGATCAACATCCTTCTCGTTGACAATGAACTTTCCTGAACCGTTTGCGACGCGGACTCGTGCAGTCGCTTCCTTGCGACGTCCGATACCTTCGAAATACTGTGCCATATTCTACCTTCTACTCCTTTACCTGCTTGGCAACTAGGGCGCCATGCGGATGCTCGGCACCAGAGTATATTTTCAACCGCTTCAGGGTCTCGCGCCCCATCTTGTTGTGAGGCAGCATCCCCCAAACTGCCGCGCGAATGACGCGGTCGGGATGCTGCTGAAGCTGATCTCTCAAAGAGATGGACTTCAGACCACCGGGATAATTGGAATGATGATGATAATATTTTTCTGTCAGCTTATTGCCGGTCACGGTGATGTTGGCAGAATTGATCACCACCACATTATCCCCCAGCGGAACACCGGGGGTGAATGTAGGCTTGTGTTTCCCGATCAGCAGCGAGGCGATTTGTGTCGCGACTCTGCCCAGGGTTTGCCCATTCGCATCAATCACGATCCAGTCGCGTTTGATTTCAGCAGCTTTAGGATAATACGATTTTTGCATCGTTCGTGTCTCCACTTCAATACTTGAATGCTTAACTTTGGTAAATTCTTACTAATACTTTACTTCGACGAGCGTCAGTCCAGCCGGTGAAGCCAGTCCTGCCGGGAGTGGTGATTGGTTTTCCACTGCGAGCCGGAATACATCCAAAGGAAACCTGAGAAGACCAATCGCAACCTGGGCAAACACCATCCGCCTCACCATCCTGTAAAGGAAACCATCCGCCACAACATCGAAGGTCATCTGATCACCATCGCTTGTCCATTCTGAACGAGTGACTGTCCGCACGGTGCTGCCGTTTGCCCGAGGAGGGGATCCAAACGCAGAGAAATCGTGCGTGCCGATCAGTGTGGCTGCGGTTTCGCTGAGCAGCGCTGCTTCCGGCGCAGGCCAGACCCGCCAGGCATAACGCTCCCGCAACGGGTCGCGGACAGGCTGGAGATACAACCGATAACGGTAATGTCGCGCCACCGCGTCAAACCGTGGGTGAAATTTGTCTTCCACCTTCAGGGCTGACGCCACCGCGACATCCTGTGGCAGGCTCGAGTTCAGAGCGCTCCGCAGGGCATCTTCCGAGTGGCTCCAGTTCAGATCAACAGCCGCGACCTGGCCTGATGCATGGACACCCGTATCGGTGCGTCCCGCAAGCAGGATCGATCGCCCGTCCCAGCCCAGTTTCCTAAGTGCGGATTCGAGGACACTTTGAACGGTCCGGGATTCGGCTTGCCGTTGACTCCCAACGAATTGGGTGCCGTCGTAAGCAAAGATAATCTGGTAACGTGCCATGTTTCCTGGCGAAATTCGCCTGGGCTGACGGTTCTTCCGTCAGTCGAAATCTATTCTTCCACGAACTCGAGAACCACCATTTGAGCGCCGTCGCCCTGCCGCGGTCCCAGTTTGACGATGCGGGTATAGCCGCCGGGGCGCTTGGCGAACCGGGGGGCAATGTCGTCAAACAGTTTCGCAACAGGCTGGTTGCTCCCCAGACGTGACGCAACCAGGCGCCGGGCATGTACCTTGCCGGCATCATTCGCTTCTCCGGACCGGCGTGCGATGGTGATCAGTCGTTCCGCTTCGCCGCGAATGGACTTGGCCTTGGCAAATGTTGTGGTGATGCGCTCATGCTCGAAAAGCTGCTTGATCATGGTACGCCGCAAGGCGATACGCGCGCTGGAAGTTCTACCTAATCGATAACCTGCTACCTGATGTCGCATTTCTTATTACTCCACTGTTGTCTTTTCGTCTTTCAAGTAGCCCTTTTCGCGCATCTTCTGGCGAAGCTCATCGAGCGATTTTTCACCGAAATTGCGGATGGACATCACAGCCTGGTCGCCTTTTTCGAGCAATTCAAGGACATCTCCCACAGTGGTGATGCCGGTGCGCTTCAACGAGTTGAAAACGCGCACGGAAAGGTCGAGCGCCTCAACAGGCGTTTCAGCCACTTCACTGGTCAGGCGGCTACCTGATACTTCTTTTTCGATGGATATGGCCAGGGTCTCTTCACTGACACCGGCAATAAACCGCAGGTGCTCGATGATGAGCTTGGCTGCGGTGCTGAGTGATTTCTCAGGGGATACCGTTCCATCGGTCCAGATCTCTAATATTAGTTTGTCGTAATTCGTGCTCTGACCCACTCGGGCAGAAGTCACTTCCCAGTTCACACGCTTGACCGGGCTGAAGATGGCGTCCACCGGAAGTTCGCCGATGGGCAGCCTGCCGCCGCGCTCGTTGGCAGGCGAATATCCACGACCGCGTTCGACCGTCAGTTCCAGATCGAGCTTGGTCTTTTGGCTATCGACGGTGAACAGGTACAAATCAGGGTTGATGACCTCCACCTCGGCAGGGGTGATGATATCCGCTGCGGTGACTACGCCTTCGCCTCGGACTTCGAGATGCATCCGGGTGGTGTCAACCCCGTCAAGCTTAAGACGAAGCTGTTTGATTTGCAGAGTCACCTGGATGACGTCCTCGCGAACGCCTGGGATGTCGCTGAACTCGTGCAGCACATCTGCAATTCGGATGGATGTCACCGCGACGCCGTCCAACGAAGACAGCAGGACGCGCCTCAGGGCATTGCCCAGAGTGTGCCCATAGCCGCGCTCAAGCGGACTGATGACAAATTTTCCGTAATTTCGAGCTTCTGCTTCCCGCTCGATTTTGGGCATGACCATGTTTGATAAACCCGTCACGGTTCACCTCTCCCTTTTCAAGTGAAACGGCACTGCCTGGAGTAATGATGACCCAGGCTGAATAAAATCATCTACCGGCGTGAATAATACTCAACGATCAACTGTTCGTTAAGATTGCCATCGATCTCAGCCCGTTCCGGTAAACGCTGGATCGAGCCGGACAGATTCTTCAAGTCACGGTTCAACCACATGGGAACATTGCGTTTTTCGGCTATATCGCCCAGGACTTTGAAATAAGCGCTGCCTCGCGAGCCCTCTCGGACTGCCAGGACATCGCCTGAATCGAGGAGCATCGACGGGACATCCGTGCGGCGTCCGTTAACGGTAAAGTGTCCGTGGGTCACCAGCAGGCGCGCCTCGGCGCGGCTGGAGGCAAACCCCATGCGGAAAATGACATTGTCGAGCCGGGATTCCAAAATTTGGAGCAGGTTCAAACCGGTCAGACCGCGGCGTCCCTGTGCCGTCTCAATGTAGCGACGGAACTGGCGCTCGAAAACACCGTACACGCGTCGCGCCTTTTGTTTGGCGCGCAGCTGGCGGGCGTAATCGGATTCGCGGCCGGTGCCTCCCCGATTGGAGCGGGAACCGGTGCGGCCATGCTGACCGGGTGCAAAGCTGCGCTTCTCAAACGAACAATGAGGCGTAAAGCAGCGCTCACCCTTCAAGAAAAGTTTTTCACCTTCACGCCGGCATAATTTACAAACCGGACCTAAATATTTCGCCATTTGTTATACCCTTTCAATAACCAATCTTACACGCGGCGTTTCTTCGGAGGACGGCAACCGTTATGAGGAACGGGTGTCAGATCCGCAATCAAGCGTACTTTAATGCCCATCGACTGGACAGCCCGGATGGCGGATTCGCGCCCGGGACCGGGACCCTTCACATAGAGTTCGACTTCCTGGATGCCCATCGCCTGGGCAGCCTTGATCGCCTGTTCCGCAGCCAGACGGGCGGCGAACGGAGTGCTCTTGCGGGAGCCTTTGAAGCCGGCTGAGCCTGCAGAACCCCAGGTGAGTGTATTTCCCTGTGAATCGGTGACCGTCACAATCGTATTATTGAACGAGGCAAAGATATGGACCTGCCCCGAGGATAATGTACGCTTTACTTTTCGAGCGCCGCCGCCTGCACGACGTGTGGAACGAACATTCTGAGCCATTGTACCTCGCAGTATATGTTGAACTTGGATTACTTCTTGCCACCACGGCGGCGGCCGCGACCGGCAACAGTCTTCTTGGGACCTTTGCGGGTGCGGGAATTCGTTCGGGTGCGCTGCCCATTGACGGGCAGGTTGCGGCGATGACGCATACCGCGGTAGCATCCGATCTCGATCAGACGTTTGATATTGAGCTGCTCTTCACGGCGCAGATCGCCTTCAACCGTAAAGTGCTTGCTGATGTAATCGCGCAGCGCAGCCACCTCGGACTCTGTAAGGTCCTTGATGCGCGTGTCGGGATTCACCTTGGTGGCAGCCAAAATTTCCTGCGAACGAGTCAGATCCGACTCCAAACAGGTAGGTCAGGCCAATTTCAACCCGCTTATTGCGAGGGAGGTCAACACCTTCAATTCTTGCCATGTTTTTTTACCCTTGTCGCTGCTTATGCTTAGGATTTTCGCAGATCACGTACAATATGCCTGCGCGCTTTACAATTTTGCATTTCGCACAGCGCTTTCGAATGGATGGTGATACTTTCATCAGTCTTTCTCCTTAAAACGCTTCCTGTTGGTACAGCCAAAGTTTGAATTATACACGTCCTTGCAATTTCCGTCCAGAACCGGTTTCCTCGAGTGCTCACGGGACAGTCAGGATGAGGGGATCTCCTTCGGTGACCGCGACAGAATGTTCGAAATGCGCGGTCAGTGAGCCATCTGATGAAACCACCGTCCATTGGTCTGCCAGGACGCGTGTCTCCGGCGTTCCCGCCAGGACCATCGGTTCAAGCGCCAGGACAAGCCCGGGACGCAACTCCATCCCTCGACCTGCCACACCGTAATTGGGTACTTCGGGGCCTTCATGCATCTGCCGCCCCACACCGTGGCCGGTGTATACGCGTGTTACAAATAAACCACGGCTTTCAACATATGATTGTATCGCAGCAGAAACGTCACCCGTCCGTTTCCCTGTCCGCATCTGGGCAATCCCAGCTGCGAGTGCGCCTTCGGTGACTTCGAGCAATTTCTTCGCTGCAGGTGAAATCTCACCCACTCCCGCTGAATAAGCCGAGTCAGCAACGTATCCATCCAGCAGTGTCCCGCAATCCACCGAAACGATGTCACCCTCTTTGAGTGTTCGCTTGCCGGGGATGCCGTGCACCAATTGCTCATTGATGCTCACGGTGATGGACGCAGGAAACGGCGGGCGCCCGTAGCCTTTGAAAGGCGATATCGCGTTGTGTTTCTGCAGCACTTCCTCAGCAGCCGCGTTGAGGTCAGCTGTAGTCACACCGGGTTTTAAAAGTTCGCGAGTGGCTGCCAGAGCCTTGTTGTTGATCCTGCCGGCTTCACGCATCAGTGCAATTTCAGCCGGCTGCTTTAGATGAACCTGACGAGCCCAACTCATATGATGTTTTTACTTTTCAGCGCATCCACGAGCACTTCGGTAACCTGCTCAATGGGTTGCGCACCGTCGATTTTGATAAGCTTTCCCTGCCGTGTATAGAACGCAATCAGAGGGGACGTGTCCTTCATGTAAACCAGAATACGGCGTTTGACCGTTTCTGCCTTGTCATCATCCCGCTGGAACAACTCCGAGCCATCCAGGTCGCAAATGCCGGGAGTTTTCGGCGGATTGAATTTCTCGTGGTAAACGTGCCCCTGACTGCGGCAGGACCAACGTCCACTCAACCGATCGACAAGTACTTCCTCGGAGGCGGTGATGAAGGGAACCAGGTCCACCTGCCCGTGAAAATCCTGAAGCATCTTCTCAAGGTCTTCCGCTTGAGTCTTCGTGCGGGGGAAGCCATCCAGGATGGCACCTCGGGCACAATCGGGTCGTGAGAAACGCTCCCGGATCATGGCGATGGTGACATCGTCGGGGACCAGTTCGCCCTTGTTGATGAATGTCCGGGCAAGTTCCCCAAGCTCAGTCTGATTTTTAATGTTCTCTCGGAAGATATCACCGGAGGAAATGTGGACAAGCCCTGTCTTCTCGATAAGCAGTTTTGCCTGGGTGCCTTTTCCTGCACCTGGAGGTCCGAGAAGGACAATGTACCTGGGCATCCACGCCTCCCTATTTCACGATGATCGAGTCAGTCATAACCATGCAGCTTCAATTCTGCATCGATGTTGGAGAATGTATCACGCACGACACCCACCACGATCAGCAATCCCGCCGAGGATGTCAGGAATAAACCTGCTGCGCCGCCGGACGAGCCGGTTATCGCTTGAAGCAGGAGGCTGATCAGGAACGGCAGAATGGCGACGACACCCAGGAATAAAGCACCGACGAACGTGATGCGGTTCTGGACCTTGCTGAGGTAATGCTGGGTCGGCGCACCGCGATTCACGCCCGGGATCTGAGCACCCTGTCTCTTCAGGTTCTCGCCATAATTTTGCTGCTCGAAAAGGACTGCCGTGTAGAAGAAGGTGAAACCCACAACCATGAGGAAGTAAGTCAGCCAGTAACTCCAGGAACCGCCGTTGAACCACTGAACGATACTGTTCGCAATGTTAGCTACCGTCTCGTTGGATGAGTTCAAGAAGTAGCTGGCGAAGATCTGGGGAAATTGAAGCAGAGCGCCCGCGAAGATCAACGGGATCATGCCTGCCATGTTCACCATCAGCGGGAAGGAGCCTTTCACCGGCATGGACATGCGGTTACCCACACGCCGCCCGGGATACATCACCGGCACGTAACGGCGTCCCTGCTGGACATAGACGATGGCAAAGATGGTCGCCAGGATAACGAGAACCATGAAGACCACCATGATCCACCAATATTGCCGGTCGCTCAGCAATCCCTGGAAGTTGCTGGGGATCTGAGAGACGATACCAGCAAAAATGATCAGCGATAAACCCTGGTTGCGGATACCAAACTCAGAAATCAACTCACCGAGCCAAATGGCGAACATGGTTCCGGCTACCATCGTGGCAAGAACAGCCAGTGAAGATAGAATGGCTTCTTGAGTGAAACCGAAGGGGATCACCTGCCCAAACTGACTTCCCAGCGAATTAAAAATGGCGATCTGGCCGAGCGCCGATAACGTCGCCATCGGGATGGTCAGGAACAGGGTCCATTTTTCCATCCATTTGCGCGCCTCAGCCGGGTTCTCCTGCTGCATTCGCTGAAGGGAGGGGATGATCGGGACCAGCAATTGCAGGATGATCTGGGCGGTAATGTAAGGGTAAACGCCCATCGCTAACAATGAGAAATTGGAAACTGTCCCGCCGGAAAGCAAATCCAGAAACTGGAAGAATGTCCCTCCGGATTGAGCCAGTTGGTCTTTCAGCTGCGCCAGTACTTCATAATTGATTCCAGGCACCGGGACATTCGCTGCGAATCGGTAAATGACAAGGATGCCCAGGGTGATGAGCAGCTTCTGTCGGATATCTTCCGACTTCCAGAGGTAACGCCAGGCTGGCCAACTTTTCTTCATGAGTATCTCACTTCAAAGTAGGATTATTCCAGGGGCTCGACCGAACCGCCGGCAGCTTCGATTTTCTTCTTGGCTCCGCTGCTCACACGATGCACACGCACTTTAAGCGGAATGGTAATTTCACCGCGGCCCAAGGATCACCACCGGATTGCGCGGATCGCGAAGCAAATGGGTGCCGGCGAGGGCTTCGGGGGTCACTTCAGCTTCCTCTTTGAAAGCCGATGTGAGCTGGTCGAGGTTGATTTCATTATATTCAACCGTGTTCAGAGGCGAGAAGCCTTCACCACGGATGAAGGGCAGGCGGCGGAAGAATGGCAGGTTGCCGCCCTGGCGGTAGAGGTGCCCACCCTGGCCGGAGCGTGAGCCTTCGCCCTTGGTACCGCGGCCGGCGGTTTTACCCTGCCCGGCAGAGATACCACGGCCAACGCGCTTGCGATTCTTTTTAGAGCCGGGGTTGGGATTAAGATCGTGAAGTTTCATCGTTCGTTCCTACTCTTCAACCTTTAACAAATGGGTGATCTTGGTGATCATCCCGCGCACAGCGGGTGAATCCGGGTGTTCCACAGTCTGATTCATGCGTCGCAGTCCCAGCGCACGAACGGTTCGCTTTTTGAGCCTCGGTATAGCCGATCGGGCTTTTGACCAGGGTGACGCGGACAGTCTTGTTTTCAGATTTCTTAGGCATGCTTCCTCCGTTCCCAGAAAGGCATCAATTCCTCAACAGCCTTTCCGCGACGGGCGGCTTCTTCAGCCGGGGATTTCAGCTGGTCCAATGCATCGAACGTTGCCATGACTCCGTTCAGAACATTCGAAGAGCCGAGGCTTTTGGTCAGGATATCACGCACGCCGGCTGCTTCGAGCACGGCACGTACACCGCCTGCGGCGATAACACCGGTACCGGGGGATGCCGGCTTGAGCAGAACGCGCGAACCAGCCACCTTCCCGATCACTTCGTGAGGGATGGTCGTCCCGGCGAGGAACACCTTGCGGATGTCCTTTCGGGCGCGGTCGGTTGCCTTGCGCATCGCATCCGGCACGGCATTCGCCTTGCCGATACCCATGCCCACCTTCCCTTTGTTATCACCAATAACCACAGTCACGCGGAACTGGAAGCGGCGTCCGCCCTTGACCACTTTGGCTACGCGCGCAATTTCGATAACGCGCTCGTCAAAAGGCTGTTCCTGTGAGGTAAATTCAGTTTTTCCGTTGTCCGACATAGTTTTCTCCACTGGGAGCCTAGAATTGCAAACCGCCTTCGCGGGCGCCGTCAGCCAGAGCCTTAACCCGGCCAGTGTAGCGGAATCCGCCACGGTCGAAAACGACCGTTTCAATGCCCTTGCTCTTGGCGCGCTCAGCGACTGCTTTGCCAACCATGCGGGCTTGTTCGATCTTCTTCTTGCCTTTGACTTGTTTTCGCAGCTCGGTATCGATGGTCGATGCCGAAACGAGCGTGCGGCCGTCCATATCGTCGATCACCTGGGCGTAGATCTCGCTGGTGCTGCGGAAAACGCTCAGGCGAGGCCGGCCTGTGCCGCCAAAAACAGTCTTGCGAACACGGCCATGACGCCTTTCGCGGGCTTCTGCACGGGAATTGGGAGCCATGGATTAAACCTTACCTTTCCCAGATTTACCGGCCTTGCGGCGAATTCTTTCACCCATATAATGCAAGCCTTTACCCTTGTAGGGTTCCGGCGGGCGGATCTTCCGCACGTCTGAGGCGGTCTGGCCGACCTGTTCCTTGTCATGACCCATGACCTTAACCTGGCGGGTCTTCGTATCCACTTCGAAGGAAATACCGGCGGGGGGTTCGACCCTCACCGGGTGCGAGTAACCCAGGTGGAGGACGAGAGTTTTTCCATCCATTTCACCACGGTAACCGACCCCATCGATCTCAAGAATGCTCTCGAAACCCTTGTGGACTCCAAAAATCATATTATTAATAACTGCGCGTGTGGTTCCATGCAGAGCGCGCTGGGCGGGGGCGTTGGAATTTCGGGTGACTACGACCTGCCCGTTTTCCAGGGAAATCCCAATCAGAGATGAGAACGTTCGCGTGATTTCCCCTTTGGGACCCTTCACCCGGACATTCGCTCCTTTCACATCCACCTGCACGCCGGCTGGAACAGCCACTGGCAAGCGTCCAATACGAGACACGGCGATACCTCCTGCTACCAAACTTTACAAAGAATTTCACCACCCACACCCAGCTGGCGGGCGCGATTGCCCGGTCATGATACCTTTGGGGGTGGAGAGGATGGCCACACCAATACCTGAGAGAACCCAGGGGATGTCCTGTTTCTTGGTGTAGACGCGGCGTCCAGGCCGGCTGATGCGGACCAGGTTGGTCAGCACCGCCTTGCGGGACCGGCGTTCGCCAATATACTTGATCTTGACCCTCAAGATCATCTGTCCCGGTTTTTCGCCTTCTGCGGCTTCATAATTTTCCAGGAAACCCTCTTCCTTCAAGATCTTGGCGATCTCCGCCTTCATCTTGGAGTGGGGCATGGCAACCAAAGCCTGACCGGACATCGCTCCGTTCCGGATGCGGGTCAACATATCTGCAATAGGATCCGTTATGCTCATGCTATCACCTCTCTCCGGCTACCAGGACGACTTCATGACGCCGGGGATTTTGCCTTCCAACGCCAATTCACGGAAGCAGATACGGCACAGGCCAAAACGGCGGATATATCCGCGAGGGCGGCCGCAGCGCGTGCAGCGATTGCGGACGCGTCCAGCGTACTTGCGCCGGGTTTCTCGATAAGACATGCATTTCTTCGCCATAAATTAAGCTTCCTTCCTGAATGGCATTCCAAGCAGTTGTAAAAGGACTCGCGCAAGTTCATCAGACTTGGACGTGGTCACGATCGTGATCTCGAGTCCTCGCAATTTGTCGATTTTGTCGTATTCGATCTCCGGGAAGACCAGCTGGTCCCGCAGACCCAGGGTGTAATTTCCGCGACCATCCAATCTTTGGTGAGACGCCGCGGAAGTCGCGCACGCGGGGCAGGGCGACGTTCAGCAAACGGTCGACGAAATCCCACATGCGCTCGCCGCGAAGCGTCACCTTGGTGCCGATGATCTGGCCTTCGCGAAGCTTGAAGTTCGCAATGCTCTTGCGCGCCTTGGTCTGGATCGGTTTCTGGCCGGTGATGGTCATCAGGTCGGAGGTCGCTGCCTCCAACGCCTTGGGATTCTCCCTCGCTTCACCAAGACCGATGTTTACGACCACTTTTTCAATGCGCGGGATCTCCATGACATTATTCAGGCTGAATGCCTTCATCAGCGCAGGAGCCACTTCGTTTTGATACTTAACCTTCATTCTATTCATATTCACGCTCTCCGGCAGCAGGCCTAGTCGACTGACGCCTGGCAATTCTTGCAAACCCGGTGCACGCCAGCTTCGTCGCGTGTAATGCCAACGCGGACGGCTTTGCTGCACTTTGGACAAACGAGCATCACGTTCGAGATGCTGACCGGTCCCTCGTATTTGATGCGGCCGGGATCCATGGTCCGTCCGCCCTTGGTCTGCACCTGGCGTTGATGCTTGGTTCGAATGTTGACGCCCTGGACGGCAATGAGGCGCTTATCAGGAAAGACATTAATGACTTCCCCGCGCTTGCCCTTGTCCTCCATGCGTCCGGTAACGACTTCTACGGTATCGCCTTTGCGAATTTTGACTTTCATTATTTTCGCTCCTGTGCTGGCTAAAGGACTTCCGGAGCCAGCGACACAATTTTCATGAAGCCCTTTTCGCGCAGTTCGCGCGCAACAGGACCAAAAATACGACTGCCCTTCGGGTTCTGCCCATCCGCATCCAGGATGACAGCGGCATTGTCATCGAAGCGAACGGTGGAACCGTCTTCACGGCGCCACTCCTTCGAGCAGCGCACAATGACCGCCTTCACCACTTCGCTCTTCTTCACAGAGCCTTGCGGGGCGGCAGACTTGACGGTGGCCACGACCACGTCGCCAATGCGCCCGAACTTGCGGGTCGATCCGCCGATCACATGGATGACCAGCAGCTCACGGGCCCCGGTGTTATCCGCAACCTTGAGTCGAGATTCCTGCTGGATCATGGCTAGGCCTCCACCGTCACGGTCTTGGTTTCCTTTTTCAGGATCGATTCGACCACCCAGCGCTTCTCGCGCGAAAGCGGGCGGCTTTCGACGATCTGGACTTGATCGCCAACCTGGCAGCCCAGCTCATCATGAGCCTTGAACCGCTTGCTGGTGTGGACGACCTTTCGATAGAGAGGATGCCGGTAGGTCCGGGAGATCTCCACGACGACGGTCTTTGTCATTTTATTGCTGGTCACGATGCCAGTCATACGACGACGATTATTCATACTGCACCTTCCTACTTGGCCGGCTTCTGGCTCAAGATGGTTTCCATCCGAGCGATATCGCGGCGGATAATCCGCAGACGGCTGGTATCGGTTAATTGTCCCGTTACCTGCTGGAAGCGCAGCTTCATCAACTCTTCACGGGCGTCCGCCAGCTTGCTGGTAATCTCAGCGGCGGTCAGGTCAAACAATTCCTTCGACTTCATGTTCTACTCTCCTGCCACCAGATCACGACGGTTAACGATTTTGGTCCTGATGGAGAACTTGTACTGCGCCATCTTCAGGGCTTTCAGCGCTTCCGATTCGTCCATGCCGCCGACTTCGAACATGATGCGTCCCGGCTTGACCACTGCGACGTAGTATTCCACATTTCCCTTGCCGGAACCCATGCGGGTTTCAGGCGGTTTGTGGGTATACGCCTTGGCCGGGAAGATTCGGATCCACACCTTGCCGCGGCGTTTCATTTCACGGACGATGGCGCGCCGGGCGGCTTCGATCTGCCGGGCGGTCACCCAGCCGGGTTCCAGCGCCTGAAGACCGTACTCGCCGAAGCTGACCTGCGCTCCGCGCAGAGCTTTGCCCTTCATACGGCCGCGCATCTGCTTTCGCCACTTTACACGTTTTGGCATTAACATAGAAATTTCCTCACTTTGCAGGCATCCTCAGGCGTGTTTATTCACTGACGTACACGCCTTCGGTGGCCTCGGCTTTTTCTTCAATTTCCTGCTTCATCGTTCCCTTATAGACCCATACTTTGACGCCGATGCGTCCGTAAGTGGTCAGGGCTTCTGCACGGGAGAACTCAATGTCGGCGCGCAGGGTCTGCAGCGGGACACGGCCTTCGCGCAGCCAGACAGTGCGTGCCATTTCAGCGCCGGCCAGGCGGCCGGCAACTTCGATCTTGATGCCTTCTGCGCCCTGGCGCATCGCCTGTTGAATGGCGCGTTTCATGGCGCGGCGATACGCGATACGGCGTTCCAGTTGGTCGGCAATATTATGCGCGACCAGGAATGCATCCGTATCGGGAGCCGAGATTTCCTTGATATCGAGGTCGACCTTCTTGCCGACCAGCGCCTGCAGGCTCTCGCGGATCTTCTTAATGCCTTCGCCTTTGCGTCCGATCAACAGACCGGGCTTGGCAGTGTAGACACTGACCTTCACTTTTCCGGGGAAGCGTTCCACATCCACGCGGGAAACACCTGCCTTGGAGGAGGACTCGCCGAGGATCAGTTTGCGGATTTTGAAATCCTGGTTCAACTGCTCGCGGTACTGGGCGCCTTCTGCAAACCAGCGGCCGGACCAGGCGCGGCTGACATTAAGACGAAAACCTACAGGATGTACTTTACGACCCATAATATCTCCTTCACTTCCATGCTAATTAAGCGCCACGTTCGCGCAGAACAATGGTGACGTGGGATGAACGTCGTAAAAGCGGTTTGAAACGCCCACGGGCACCAAAGCGGCGCCACTTGCGGGTCGGGGCTTCGTTCGCAAAAACAGTTGCCACGATCAGGTCATCACGGCTGACGCCAAAGTTCTCCTCGGCATTCGCAATAGCCGAAGTCAACAGCTTATGGACCGGCTGTGCTGCATGCTTGGAAGTGAAGCGCAGGATATCGAGCGCTTCATTGGCGCCCTTCCCGCGGATCTGGTCGATGACCAGGCGGACCTTCTGGGCAGGAACGGAGAGATGGCTCAAGTGAGCGCGATAGTCGGCCATGGCTTTACTCTCCTACTGCCTTGGTGGCTTTCTCAGCCGTCACGTGACCGCGGAAAGTGCGTGTCGGAGCGAACTCGCCCAGCCGGTGCCCCACCATATTCTCGGTGACGTAGATCGGCACATGGCGGCGGCCGTCATGCACGGCGACCGTGTGTCCCACCATCTGAGGGAAGATGACGCTCGCGCGGCTCCAGGTGCGGACAACTTTCTTGTCGCCGCGCTGGTTCATCGCTTCGATTTTCTTCAGCAGTTTCGGGTCAATGTATGGACCCTTTTTCAATGATCTTGACATAATATCGTACCTCGTTTACCTGTTCTGCGCCTAGCGGTTGGTCTTGCTGCGGCGGCGCACGATGTACTGGTCGGTTTTCTTGTTTCGTCGGGTCTTGTAACCCAGGGTGGGCTTGCCCCACGGAGAGCGAGGACCCGGCTTGCCGATCGGCTGGCGGCCTTCGCCACCGCCATGCGGGTGATCGCGCGGGGTCATGGCTGAGCCGCGGACGGTTGGGCGGATGCCCATGTGGCGCTTGCGGCCGGCTTTGCCCAGCTTGATGTTGCTGTGGTCGAGGTTGCCGACCTGCCCGATCGTGGCGTAGCAATTCTGGCGGATCAAGCGTACTTCACCGGAAGGCATGCGGATCTGGGCGAAATCACCTTCCTTGGCGATTAACTGGGCGGCGGCTCCGGCGGAGCGAACGAGCTGCCCGCCTTTGCCTTCCTTCACCTCGATATTGTGCACCAGCGAACCCACAGGGATGTTGGCGATGGGCATGCAATTCCCGGTGCGGATTTCAGCCTGCGCGCTGGTGATGAGGGTATCGCCAACCTTGAGTCCAATCGGAGCAAGAATATAGCGCTTCTCACCATCCGCATAGTAAAGCAACGCCAGGCGCGCTGTGCGGTTGGGATCGTACTCGATCGCAACGACTTTGGCCGGGATGTTCACGCTTATCGCGCTTGAAATCCACGAGGCGGATATTGCGCTTGCTCCCGCCGCCTTGATGGCGGACGGTCACGCGGCCATAGGAGTTGCGCCCGCCATGACGGCGGAGCGGGACGATCAGCGAGCGTTCGGGAGTGTCCTTCGTGATTTCATCGAAGGTATAACCCGTCATTCCACGCTGACCGGGAGTTGTCGGTTTGTATTTTTTTATGGCCATTATTTCACCCCTTCGAACATTTCAAGGGTCTCGCCTGCAGCAAGCGTGATCACAGCCTTTTTATAACCGGGGCGGCGAACCATCAAACGGCGGCTTTTCGCCCGGCGGCCGCGCTTGGCAGCGGTATTAATGATATTGACACTGACGACCTTTTTATCGAGGAGCTGTTCAACGGCATCCTTGACCATGGTTTTGGTTGCATCGCCAGCGACTTCAAAAACATACTGGTTATGTTTGCCCATCTGGTAGCTGGTTTTCTCAGTGACGAGCGGGCGGCGGAGTACTTCATAAATGGTTGTCATTGTTCTCCTCCTAACCCAACTGGGTCTCCAGGACTTCCAGCGTCTTGACGGGCATGATGACCTTGTCAAAGCTGAGAAGATCACGAACGTTAATGTACCCAGCCATCAGGACCTTGGCATCCTCGATGTTGTTGGTTGCCCGGGTGACCTTGTCATACTCGATGGTCTTCTCGGGGATCAAGACCAGGGCAGAGGACTTCCCTGCCAGCTTGGACAGGGATTCCGCCATCAACTTTGTCTTGGGCTCGGCGATGATCAACTCATCCACCAGGATGATCCCCGCGTCGGAGGCTTTGACCGTCAGGGCGGAGCGCAGAGCGGCACGCCGCATCTTGAGCGGCATCCGCTGGGTGTACTTGCGGGGATGCGGTGTGTGGATACGACCGCCGCCGACCCATTGCGCGGCGCGGATCGAGCCCTGGCGGGCGCGGCCGGTGCCTTTTTGCTTCCACGGCTTGCGTCCACCGCCGGATACTTCTCCGCGGACCTTGGTCTGATGCGTGCCGAGGCGGGCATTCGCCATCTGGCGGATGAAAGCCTGGTGCATCAGATCCTTATTAATCGGGGCTTCGAAGAGTGCGGCAGGCAATTCCTTCTTGCCGACCTTCTCGCCTTTCATGTTGAAAATATCAACTTTCATAGTAATCGTGCTCCCATTAATCGCGAAGCAACTACTGCTTCCGCGCCTCTTTGATCATGACCAGACCACCCTTGGGACCGGGAACTGCCCCATTGACGGCGATCAGGTTGCGCTCGGCATCCACCAGGATCACTTTCAGGTTTTGAGCGGTGACGCGGTCATTGCCCATATGACCCGGTCCGCGTGAACCTTTATAAACGCGACCTGGCGTGGTACCAGCACCGTGTGAGCCGGGTCGCCCGCTGGCGATCCGACTGACCATGGGTGGCTTGACCACCCTTGAAGTGGTACCGCTTTACAGCACCAGCAAATCCCTTGCCTTTGCTCGTGCCGATCACGTCGACATGTTCGCCGGCGGCAAACACGTCCACTTTGACGGTATCCCCGACATTGACCTCGGGGGTTTTGGTGCGGAACTCGCGCAAAAACCGCAGGGGAGGCAGCTCGCTGGTCTTGAGGTGCCCCAGCTCTCCGCCGGTCAGGCGTTTGGGGTTGACCTCGCTGAAATCCGAGCTGCACCGCTGAATAGCCGTCGCGTTCCGGCTGGCGCACCTGCGTGACATAACAAGGCCCAGCTTCGATGATGGTGACCGCGTGCGCGGAGCCATTCTCATCGAAGATCTGGGTCATGCCGATCTTCTTTCCAATCAGCCCTTTCAACATCTCGGTTTTCTCCTTCAAAAAATTTATTTGAGACTGTCAACCTGGGCTTAGGTTGCATCATCTCGTGGCAGTGCAGTCAACTGGTCTGCTGCGGCTCGTTGTTTTGTGGAGCCCACGCACAGAACCATTCTTGCGCTGTCCCATCCAGACTGACCGGCCTGACACATTGTGCTCGTCAGACCAGTGAGGCGAATAGACGAATAGTATTAGATTTTAATCTCGATATCCACGCCCGCCGGTAAATTCAGCCGCATCAGCATGTCGATGGTCTTCGAATCAGGATCGAGGACATCGATCAGCCTGTTGTGCGTGCGGACTTCAAAATGCTCGTGGGAATCCTTATCGATGAAAGGCGAGCGACGTATTGTAAACCGTTCTATCTTGGTTGGCAAGGGTACAGGACCCACCACTTGGGCACCGCTGCGTTCAGCTGTCTCCACAATCCGCTTGGCGGACTGGTCGAGGACGCGGTGGTCGTAGGCTTTGAGGCGGATGCGAATTTTCTGTTTTGTCATGGATACCCTACTCAATGATCTTGGTGATGACACCCGCGCCGACGGTCAACCCGCCCTCGCGAATGGCAAATTTCGAACCCTGCTCCAGCGCCACCGGCACGATCAACTCCACCGTCAGGTTCACATCGTCCCCAGGCATCACCATCTCCACACCTTCCGGCAGGGTGATGTTCCCGGTCACATCCATCGTCCGAATGTAGAACTGCGGCCGGTATCCCGTGAAGAACGCCTTGTGCCGCCCGCCCTCTTCCTTCTTCAGCACGTACACCTGCGCCAGGAACTTCTTGTGCGGCGTGATACTCCCGGGCTTCGCGATCACCTGACCGCGCTCCACGTCCGTCCGCTCGATGCCGCGCAGCAGCAACCCCAGGTTGTCGCCCGCCATCCCCTCGTCCAGCAGCTTGTGGAACATCTCCACGCCCGTCACCACCGAGTTGCTCGTCTCGCGCAAGCCAACCAGTTCCACCGGTTCGCCCACTTTGATATGTCCGCGGTCCACACGCCCCGTCACCACGGTCCCGCGTCCCTTGATCGAGAACACGTCTTCCACGGGCATCATGAACGGCTTTTCCATCTCGCGCTTCGGCTCAGGAATGTACTCGTCCACCACCCGCAGCAGCTCCTTGATGCACGCATATTCCGGCGCGTTCACGTCCTTGCTGGTGCTTTCCAACGCCTTCAGCGCGCTGCCGCGCACGATCGGGGTCGTGTCGCCCGGGAACCCGTAGCCGGTCAGCAGTTCGCGCAGCTCCAGCTCCACCAGTTCCAGCAGCTCGGGGTCGTCCATCATGTCCACTTTGTTCAGGAACACGACGATGCTCGGCACTTCCACCTGGCGAGCCAGCAGGACGTGCTCGCGGGTCTGAGGCATCGGTCCGTCCGGCGCCGCTACCACCAGGATCGCTCCGTCCACCTGGGCCGCTCCCGTGATCATGTTCTTGATGTAGTCGCGGTGACCCGGCATGTCCACATGGGCATAGTGACGCTTTTCCGTCTCATATTCCACGTGCGCAATGTTGATCGTGATGCCGCGCGCTTTTTCTTCCGGCGCGTTGTCGATCGAGTCGTAGGCACGAAAATCCGCCTTGCCCAGAAACTGGCTGTATTTCGTGATCGCCGCGGTCAAGGTCGTCTTCCCGTGGTCGATGTGTCCCATCGTCCCTACATTCAAATGCGGCTTGCTTCGATCAAATTTCTGCTTCGCCATAGAATAATCTCCTTCTTATAATGAACGAGTGAAAGGTACTATTTTTTAAGAATTTCCTGTGCAACAGCTTCGTTGACAGGTGCATAATGATTGAATTCCATTGAAAAGACTCCGCGGCCCTGAGTGGCAGAGCGCAATTCGGTGGCATAACCGAACATTTCTGCCAGCGGGACCATGGCATTGACTGCCTGGGCATTTCCGGGGCGCATTTCCATGCCCTGGATCATACCGCGCCGGCTGTTGATCTGGCCCATGACGTCACCCAGATACTCCTCAGGGGCTACGACTTCGACCTTCATGATGGGCTCCAGCAGGACGGGTGCTCCACGCTGAACACCTTCCTTGAAGGCAAATGTGGCAGCCATTTTGAACGCCATTTCATTAGAGTCTACCTCGTGAAATGATCCATCAAAAAGGTTGACCTTGAGATCCACCACCGGGTATCCCGCCAGCACGCCGCTTTCAGAGGCTTCCTTGATGCCTTTTTCGATTGCAGGGATGTATTCCCGTGGGATCGTTCCGCCGACAATGTCATTTTCGAAAACGACGCCACTGCCCCGCTCACCGGGTTCCAGGGAGATGACTACATGGCCATATTGCCCATGGCCGCCGGTCTGTTTGGCATACTTGTAATTAACCTTGTCCACCTTGCGAGTGATGGATTCACGATACGCCACACGCGGGCGCCCGACATTCGCCTGGACTTTGAATTCGCGCATCATCCGGTCAACCAGAACATCGAGGTGAAGTTCACCCATGCCCGAGATAATGGTCTGGGCGGTGTTCTCATCCGAGCGCACTCGGAAGGTCGGATCTTCTTCTGACAACTTGCGGAGCGCCTCGCCCATTTTTTCCTGATCGGCGGACGTCTTGGGTTCGATCGCCACCGAAATGACAGGTTCAGGGAAGGTAATGTTCTCGAGGGCAATACTCTTATTGTTGCACAGCGTATCACCTGTAAATGTTTCCTTAAAGCCCAATGCTGCTGCAATGTCGCCCGCGAGGACTTCTGTGATGTCCTCGCGCCGGTCGGCATACATGCGGATCAGGCGCCCGATGCGTTCGCGCTTGCCCTTGGTCGAGTTATTGACCATATTCCCCTGGGTGATTGTTCCGGAATAGACACGGAAGTACGCCAGGCGTCCCACATAGGGATCGGTCACGATCTTGAAGACCAGAGCGCTCAAAGGTGCGCCGTCTTCGGCGGGAAGTTCGATAACCTTTTCAGGGTGATCCAAATCCGATGCCTTGACCGGTGGAATATCAGAGGGCGCAGGAAGGTAATCCACCACCGCATCAAGCAGGGGCTGGACGCCTTTATTTTTTAATGAACTGCCGCAAAAGACAGGTGTTGCCTTGCTGGCAATAACCGCATTTCTAAGGGCGGTTTGTAATTCCTCGTTGGAAATTTTCTCGCCCTCGAGATACTTGAGGGTCAGCGCGTCGTCCGTTTCGGCGATCTTCTCGACCATCGCATGGCGCATTTCTTCAGCCTGGGGAGCGAGGTCGGCAGGGACTTCAGCATAACGTGGTTCACGACCCAGCTCATCTTCAAAGTAGATCGCCTTCATTGTAAGCAGGTCTATCATACCCTTGAAGTTGGCTTCGCTCCCAATCGGGAGCTGTAAAGCAATGGGATTCGCACCAAGCCGCTGTTTGATGGATTCGATGGTGCGCTCAAAAGACGCACCCACGCGGTCCATCTTGTTCACAAAACAAATCCGGGGTACGCCGTAACGGTCTGCCTGGCGCCACACAGTTTCAGACTGGGGTTCGACACCCTGGACGGCATCAAACACAACAACGCCCCCATCCAATACGCGGAGAGAGCGCTGAACTTCAGCTGTAAAGTCAATATGACCCGGCGTATCGATGACGTTGATCTGATAGCCGTTCCACTCGGCGGATACAGCAGCGGACACGATCGTAATACCGCGTTCGCGCTCCTGCACCATCCAGTCGGTAACCGTGGTCCCGTCATCTACTGAGCCGATCCGATGCGTTTTACCGGTATAGAAAAGAATACGCTCGGTGGTGGTGGTCTTCCCGGCGTCAATATGAGCGATAATACCGATGTTCCGGTACTTCTCGAGGGGATAATTACGAGCCATTAACGATTACCTCTACTTCACAATACCAACGATCAAACGCGGTAGTGCGAGAAAGCGCGGTTGGCTTCCGCCATCTTGTGGGCTTCTTCGCGTTTGCGGATGGCTGAACCCTGGTTGGTGGCGGCATCCATCAATTCGCCAGCCAGTTTCTCAGGGAACGACTTACCCGCGCGTGCACGAGCTGCCTCAAGGATCCATCGCAGCGAAAGAGTCAAACGGCGGTCTGCGGGTACTTCCATGGGAACCTGGTAGGTTGCGCCACCTACACGCCGCGGACGGACTTCCATGAGCGGGCCGACATTCTTCAAAGCCAGGTCGTAAGTATCGATCGCAGGCTTTCCGGTCTTTTCCTGGATGATGTCAAGGGTTTCATACATGAGACGGGTGGCGGTGCTTTTCTTTCCGCGCTGCATCATGTGATGAATCAAGGTCTGAACTGAAATACTGTTATATTTCAGATCAGGGGACATGGGGCGAACTTCGGGTGAACCTCTGCGCATGCTGTTACTCCATTAACTAGATCAAACCACGAGAGTGGAAAAAGACTACTTGGGACGCTTGGCGCCGTACTTCGAACGACCCTGGCGGCGCTTGGCAACACCGGTGGTATCCAGGGAGCCGCGAACAATGTGATACCGCACACCGGGCAGGTCCTTGACACGGCCGCCGCGGACGAGCACCACGGAGTGTTCCTGCAGCTGGTGACCTTCTCCCGGAATGTAAGCCGTCACTTCGATCAAATTGGTCAGGCGCACGCGGGCGATCTTGCGCAGAGCGGAGTTCGGCTTCTTGGGCGTCATCGTGCGGACCACGGTGCATACACCGCGCTTCTGCGGTGCGCCCAACGCCTGCCGGACGCGGCGCTGCTTGTACGAGTTGTAGGTGTATTGCAAAGCCGGTGCCTTGCTCTTTAACCTTTTTGGATTGACGACCTTTGCGTATCAGTTGATTAATTGTTGGCACTTCGGCCTCCGAAAAACTTATGGAACCAATTTACTTTTTTCCGTCAAGAAACGAGGCCATCATTAATTCAGCGATGGCCTCATTTGTCATGCACATATAGGGTCAAGCAACCAAATATGGACAGCGAAGGGCAATTCTAGCACAATGCTATTTGAGCGTCAAGGAAGATGAGTCCTTTTCATCAACGACTGATCTTCTCGCCGAGACCAAGCAGACCGGTCTCGAGCTTGGGCGGGTGCACCTTTTCTTCATCCTTGCCAAAGCGAACCACGTCCCCGCCTTCGCCAACGGCCTCCACGGCGAGACCGAGACTCTGCAGTTCCTTGACCAAGACCCTGAATGATGCCGGGATGCTTGGTTCTTCGATCGGCTCGCCTTTGACAATAGCCTCATACGTGTTGACGCGTCCCTGCACATCGTCGGACTTCACCGTCAGCATTTCCTGCAGAGTGTATGCCGCGCCATAGGCTTCGAGTGCCCACACTTCCATTTCGCCGAAACGCTGACCGCCGAACTGGGCTTTGCCGCCGAGCGGTTGCTGCGTCACCAGTGAGTATGGACCGGTCGAACGGGCATGCACCTTGTCTTCGACCAGGTGATGCAGCTTGAGGATGGTCATCACTCCAACGGTCACCGGCTGATCATAGGCCGTTCCCGATTTCCCATCGCGCAGGATTTGCTTCCCGAGGGTGGGCATCGGCACACCGGATTCGAGCATGAGTTCTCGAGCCTTTTCCTCCAACTTGGAGTTGGCTACTTCCTTATGCCCCATCGATCGCATCCACAATTTCAAGCAAGCCTGGACCGCATTCTTATCGCGTTCCTTTCGTTCGCTTAATTCGTTGATCTCGTAGGCAAGGACCTCGTCCGGCTCATAGTCGTTCTCACGCAGCCATTCTTCGGCTGTTGCCCGCCGGGCATAGTCCACGTCGCTGGCCATCTTATACACATCGTAACCCTGGTCACCGAGCCAGCCTTCCAAGTACAACCGTCGGACCTCTTCATCATCTTCGATGTTGGTCGGATTGTACTCTTCCTGCTCCTTGATCCATTCCCAAGCTTTCTTTCCAGCTTCGACCCAGGCATGGTCAACGATCCAGGCGCGGGCGAGTTCGGCTTCAATTTCGGATTCCTTGGCACCGTCAAAGACGGGTGTGATGGCACGGTATCCCAGACGCTTGGCTGCCCATCCGAGATGGACCTCCAGCACCTGGCCGATATTCATACGGCCGGGTACGCCGAGCGGATTGAGGATGATGTCCACCGGAGTACCATCCTCGAGGAACGGCATATCCTCCACCGGCACAACCTTCGAGACCACGCCCTTGTTGCCATGCCGCCCTGCCATCTTGTCGCCGGCGGTGATCTTGCGCCGCTGGGCTACCGAAACGCGGACCATCATATCCACACCGGGAGACAGGTCGGAGTTATCGTCGCGAGTGAACACCTTCACGTCGACCACCTTGCCGCGCTCACCGTGGGGCATGCGCAGGGAGGTATCCTTCACATCGCGGGATTTCTCTCCGAAGATGGCGCGCAGCAGGCGCTCTTCAGGCGTGAGTTCCTTCTCACCCTTGGGGGTGATCTTCCCCACCAGAATATCATTGGGGCTGACTTCAGCGCCGATGCGGATGATCCCGTGCTCGTCAAGGTCCTTGATAGCATCCTCGCCGACATTCGGAATATCGCGTGTAATTTCCTCAGGTCCCAGTTTGGTATCGCGCGCTTCCACTTCATACTTCTCAATATGAACGGAAGTGAAGCGGTCTTCCTGGACCAGCCGCTCGGATATTAGAATGGCATCTTCGAAGTTTCCGCCTTCCCAGGAAAGGAAGGCAATGGTGACATTTTGGCCGAGAGCCAGTTCACCGCTCTCTGTAGATGAAGAGTCCGCTATGATATCGCCCTTGCGGACGATCTGACCCTTGGTGACGGCAGGTCTCTGGTCGATGCAGGTCGACTGGTTGGACCGCTGGTATTTTCTTAGTTGATACGGATGGTTTGTCCCATCTTTTTCACGAATGACAATTTCCTTACCCGTGACGGACACCACTTCGCCTTTTTCCTCCGCGATGACGACCTGCCCCGAGTTCAAGCGCGGCATGATATTCCATCCCGGTCGAGACCAGCGGAATCTCAGGGCGGATCAGCGGGACAGCCTGGGCTTGCATGTTTGAGCCCATCAACGCCCGGTTCGCATCGTCGTGCTCAAGGAAGGGAATTAGCGCAGCGCTGATGCCCACCACCTGATGAGGCGCGACATCCATATAATCCAACTGGTCCGGAAGGTAGAATTGGAAACCGGAGTGATACCGGCAGGAGATGCGTTCATTCTTAAATTCGCCGTTCTCGGTCAAAGGCGCATTCGCCTGGGCGATCACGAATTTGTCTTCAGCGTCCGCCGAGAGGTATTCCATGGTTTCGGAAACATACGGTGTCACCAGGATTTCACGCGCCAGCTTGGCCATTTTCTTAGCATGCTTGGCTTCGATGCGTGAACCCTTCTTCAGGATGAGTGTGCCGTCCTTGGATTTGACATCCTCTCGAAGTTCGCGACCGACCAGGTCTTCCTCATCCTTGCTGGGCATGGATTTCACAACACGCCGGTAAGGTGTTTCAATGAAGCCATATTCATTCACACGTGCGAATGAAGCCAGGCGGCCAATCAAACCGATGTTCGGACCTTCAGGGGTCTCGATCGGGCAGATGCGGCCATAATGGGAGTGGTGCACGTCGCGAACGTCGAAGCCGGCACGTTCACGGCGAAGACCGCCGGGACCCAGCGCGGAAAGCGTGCGCTTGTGCCGGAGCTCCGCCAACGGATTGGTCTGGTCCATGAACTGGGAGAGTTGGCTCGACCCGAAGAATTCACGCAGCGCAGCGACAACCGGACGAATGTTGACCAGTGTCACGGGCGACAGTTGTTCCTGATCCCGGATGGACATGCGCTCTTTGATGACACGCTCCATGCGGCGCAAGCCGATCCGCAGTTTGTTCTGGATCAACTCGCCCACAGTCTTTACGCGGCGGTTGCCAAGATGATCGATATCGTCTGGCGGTTCGACGCCGTTATTAATCGAGGATCATGCGCCTCACCAAGCGGATGATGTCGTCCTTGGTCACCGTGCGATGAGGAATGGGAACATTCAAGTCGAGTTTCTGATTAAGTTTGTAACGGCCCACGCGTTCGAGGTCATAATGCCTTTGGTCGAAGAGTTGCTCCTGCAGGAACTGGCGTGCGTTTTCAAGCGTAGCCGGATCGCCAGGGCGCATCTTCTTGAAGAACTCGATCAAGGCCGCCTCAGCCAATTTCATATTGTGGCTCAGATCCCATTCCGGTTCCTGGCGCAAGGTGGAGGCAATGAACATTCTTTCCGGATTGTTATCAATATCCTGGAAGATGGTGATCAATTCCTCATCGGTGCCGTTCACCAGGCGGGAATTTTTGGTCCCGTCGTTAACCGCTGCCAACGCGCGCAGGAAGACGGTGATCGGAACCGTGCGCTTGCGGTTGAACTTCAAAATGATGTAGTCGCTCTTGCGGGTTTCGAATTCCATCCAGGCGCCGCGGTCGGGGATGAGCTTGGCCATGGCGAGCTGGCGTCCCGTCGCGCGATCGGTGGGGGCTTCGAAGTAAACACCCGGCGACCGGATCAATTGCGAGACAACCACACGCTCTGTACCATTGATAATGAAGGTACCCTTGTCGGTCATCTCGGGGAAATCGCCAAGGAAAATATCCTGCTTGATGGGGTCCGGCACATCGGGACCTGCCAGTAACACAGAGACATACAAGGGACTGGAATAGGTGAGGTCCCGTTCAACACACTCTTCGATGGTGTGCTTGGGGTCACCAAACCAATACTTGAGACCCCACTGCTGGGATTCCGGTCCGCGGCTGGGGAAGTACAATTTCATTCCCTTGTTGTAAAACTCGATGGGAGAAATCTCGTTGAACAGATCAGCGAGACCTTCTTTCTTAAGTCTTTCGAAGGAATCAAGTTGTACTTCTATGAGATTGGGAAGATCAAGGGTAACTGAGATTCGCGCGTAATTTTTTCGGGGCAACGCAGACGTCATTTGACTCTCCTGGCCGTGTCAGCAGACAAAAAAATAACAACCTTCGCGCTTACTCTGCGCGATGGCGAAACAATATTATATACCAGGAATAACAACAAGGTCAAGAAGCAGTTTTCTCAATTTTCCTTCAAACATGATCCTGCTGAAACCGGTCAAAGTCAGAGAAAAACCGAATATCCCACTTTCGATGACACGAAGAGCCAACTTTTGTGCTATCCTAGTACATAGTTTTCACCAAAAAAACCGGAGGCCAAATGACAGCTGAACCGATTTTGCAACCCATGGTCAATGACAAGCGGGAGATCTTTGGCTGGGCGATGTACGATTGGGCGAACTCCGCTTTCAGCACTACGGTCGGCACGGTTTTTCTTGGTCCTTATCTCGCGTCCCTGGCCGCTTTAGCCGCAAAAGATAATAGTGATGGACTGGTCCGTCTGGCTGGCGTTCCCATCGCACCCGATTCCTTTCTCCCCTACTGCGTTTCGATCTCCGTCGGATTACAAGTATTATTCCTCCCCATCCTGGGCGCGATCGCGGATTACTCCCACATGCGCAAACGCATGATGCAGGTATTTGCGACCATTGGCGCGGTGGCGACGATCCTCCTTTTCCTTGTGACTGCGGAGCTTTGGTGGCTGGGAGGATTGTTGTTTATCTCTGCCAACCTGGCATTTGGCGCTGCCATGGTTTTTTACAACTCCTACCTTCCGGATATCGCATCAGAAGATAAACGCGACAGCGTGTCATCCTATGGTTGGGCGATGGGTTACCTCGGCGGAGGGCTTTTACTTCTAATCAACTTGATTTTTTACCTGATGCATGAATCTCTGGGGATCGAGACCGGCCTGGCAATCCGGCTTTGTCTTGCGTCGGCAGGTGTCTGGTGGATCGGATTCTCGCTGATCACCTGGTCGCGATTGAGACCTCGACATGCTGCCCGTAAACTGCCTGAAGGGCAATCCTACGTTCGCGTGGGTTTTAAACAATTGTGGCACACGCTCAAAGAGATGAAAAGCTTCCCTGAGACTCTGCGTTTTCTCCTCTCCTATTTTCTATACAATGACGGCATCCAAACCGTAATCGCCGTTTCAGCGACATTTGCCGCAGCGCCGATCATCCGAGGAGGCCTGGAGATCGAGACGGGCACACTCAGCATGATTATCCTGTTTATCCAATTCGCAGCCTTTTTTGGGGCTTTGCTCTGGGGACGGCTTGCGGGAAAAGTTGGCGCAAAAACATCGATCATTATCAGTTTGGTGATTTGGTCTTTGGTGGTCATTTATGCTTTCGTTGGGCTTCAAGGCGAAAACCGAATAACGGAATTTTGGATCCTCGGATTTTTCATCGCGCTGGTGATGGGAGGATCTCAAGCCATCAGCCGGAGCCTTTTCTCTCAATTGATCCCTAAGGGCAAGGAAGCCGAGTTCTATTCATTCTATGAAGTCTCAGAGCGAGGCACGTCCTGGATAGGTCCGTTGATCTTCGGTCTGGTGAATCAACTCACAGGCAGCCTTAGGCCTGCAATCCTTTCATTGATATTCTTCTTCATAATGGGATTGATCATCCTGCCCTTCGTCAATGTGCAAAAGGGCAAGGCGGATGTCAAGAAATATGAAGCAGATAATCAACTTCAAACTACGTAGGAAACAAAAATCCGGTGAAGCGAAAACTTCACCGGATTTTTTTCATAGGTTGTTGAACCACTTAGTAATCCTATCAACGCCCTCTTCGATTTTCTCCATCGAGTTGGCGTAGACCAGCCGGATATAACCTTCTCCACCGCTGCCGAAATCCGTTCCGGAAAGGATGGCAACTCCCGCCTCGTCGATCAACCGGGCAGCGATGTCCTTCGATGTCAGTCCGGTTGCTTTGATGTTCGGGAACAGATAGAAAGCGCCTTGCGGTGTCTGGGCATGAACCCCCGGGATGGCGTTCACCAAACTCAGCATGCGATCGCGTCGATTCTGGTATTCTTTCACCATTTCGCTTACGAAATCCTGCGGACCTGTCAGCGCTTCGATGCCGGCATACTGGGTGAATGTCGCAGTGCAGCCGGTCGCGTGCGTCATCAAGAGCTCAAGTCGCTCAGCAAGTTCCACCGGCGTGATCATGTAGCCAAGCCTCCAGCCGGTCATTGAGTATGTTTTTGAAAAACCATCCACGATGATGGTGCGTTCCTGCATCCCATCGATTTCCGCAATACTATGCGCGATCACCTCATCATAGACAAGGCGGGTATAGATCTCATCTGTGATAACCCAGGCATTGTGCTCGATGACTTTTCCAGCAATATGTCGTAAGTCATCTAGCGGGATCACACCGCCTGTTGGATTTCCCGGCGAATTGAGAATGACCAGCCGGGTATGGTCGGATATCTTTGAATCGAAAACGTCAAGGTCAAAAGAAAATTGATTTTCCTCCCGCAAAGGGATGGGAACAGGGACTCCCCCAGCTACGCGGATCATTGCCTCGTAGGTTGGAAAACCGGGGTCTGGATATATCACCTCGTCTCCGGGTGAAACCAGAGCCAGGGTTGGGAAGAACAATCCCGGCTTTGAGCCCGTCCCGACCACAACCTGGGCAGCATCGATATTAATTCCACGCTGTCTGCCTGCATAGTCGGCAATCACCTCGCGGAATTTTTGAACACCTGCAGGAGGGTTGTATTTGGTCTTCCCAGATCGAATGGCATCGATCCCCGCTTCAGAAACATGCAGAGGCGTGGGGAAATCCGGTTGGCCGATTTCAAGATGAATTATCTTGCGTCCCTGAGCCTCCAATGCCTGCGCCCGGGCGAGGACCGCGTACGCGCCTTCGGGCTTAAGACTGGAGACTCGATCAGTAAATTTGCTAGAAATCGGTGTATGTGCCATGAGACGGAATTTCCTTTATGTGGTACGGCGTCACCTGATAGACATAATAATTCAACCAGTTGGCAAACAACAAATTGGCATGACTCCGCCAGAAGACTCGAGGAGTCCGAGAAGGGTCGTCACCAGGATAATAATTGGATGGGATATTAATCGGCAATCCTTTTTGGACATCCCGGTCATATTCGGCTTTCAACGTCAGAGGATCATATTCGGAATGACCCGTTATGAAAATATGCCTGCCGTCCCTGGATGCCACTATATATACACCCGCTTCTTCCGATTCCGCAAGAATAGTTAATTGAGGATTTGGTTCGATATCACTTCGGCGAATCTCGGTATGGCGGGAATGCGGTGCCAGGAACTCATCATCGAAGCCTCGGACCAACCGACTGCGGGTATCTAGGACGCGATGAGAGAAGACACCAAATCTTTTATCATCCAGAGGGTGCTTTGGGATTCCATAGTGGTGATATAAACCCGCCTGCGCACCCCAACAGATATACAAATTGGAATAGACATTTTCCTTTGACCAATCAAGAATATCCTTGAGCTCACTCCAGTAATCCACATCTTCAAATTGCAGCTGTTCGACCGGCGCTCCGGTAATAATGAGACCATCGAATTTCCTGCGACGCACCTGAGCAAAGGAACTGTAATGATTCAGTAAATGGTCTGCCGGGGTATTCTTGGAATCATGCGACGCAGTATGCATCAGGGTCACATCCACCTGCAGGGAAGAATTTCCCAGTAATCGAAGAAGTTGAATCTCGGTCTGGATTTTGGTCGGCATCAAGTTTAGGATAGCAACCCTTATAGGGCGAATATCCTGACGACTGGCACGTTCCTCTCCCATGACAAAGATATTCTCGCTTTCGAGAATAGCCCGAGCAGGGAGCGTTTTTGGAATTTTTACTGGCATGGGTGTTGCTCCAAATCTTTTATGCCGATAAAGCCTGATCAATATCCCATAGAATATCTTCGATATCTTCAATGCCGATACTCAGCCGAATGAAATCAGGGGAGACTCCAGCCTTGACCTGTTCTTCAGGAGAGAGCTGGGAATGGGTGGTACTGGCTGGATGAATGGCAAGCGATTTCGCGTCGCCCAGGTTGGCAACATGACTCAGGAGTTTTAAATTATTAATGAACGCAGCGCCTGCTTCCCGCCCGCCTTTAACACCGAACCCAAGCATTGCGCCCGGTCCCTTCGGCAGGTACTTCCTGGCTGAGTCGAAGTTGGGATGGCTTTTTAATCCGGGATACTTGACCCAGCCGACTTTTGCGTGTTTTTCAAGAAATTCGGCAACTTGCTGGGCATTTTTCACATGTCGTTCCATCCGCAAGCTGAGAGTCTCAAGCCCTTGTAGAAACAGCCAGGAATTAAATGGAGACTGGCATGCGCCGATATCCCGGAGGATACCCGCGCGGGCTTTGCTGATAAACGCTACTGGACCGAGGTCAGCATAAACGACTCCATGGTAGGAGGGATCAGGAATGGTGTAATTCGGAAAGCGGGAATTATGCCAATCGAAATTGCCTCCATCGACGATGACACCTCCGATGGAAGTGCCATGCCCTCCAATGTATTTCGTCGTTGAGTGAGTGATGATGTTAGCGCCCCACTCAAATGGGCGGCATAAATAAGGTGTGGCTAATGTGTTGTCAATCATCAATGGAATATGGAACTCCTGGGCAATCTTCGCTACTTCTTCAAAGGGGAAGACATTCACGAGTGGGTTGCCTAAAGTCTCACCATATAGGATCTTCGTATTCTCCTTGATCGCCCTGCGAAAATTCTCAGGGTCGGACGGATCCACCAGGGTGACTTCAATTCCCAGTCGCGGAAATGTGTACATAAACTGGCTGACGGTCCCTCCGTAGAGCGTAGCTGAAGATACGATGTGATCGCCCGCCTGGCAGATGGCAAAAATGGCGGTGGATTGCGCCGCGTGACCCGAGCTGACCTCCAGCGCTGCGGAACCACCCTCCAGATCAGCAATCCGTGCCTCAAACACGTTGCTGGTGGGATTCATGATCCGGGTATAGATATTTCCCTTTTCTTCGAGAGCGAACAAACGCGCAGCCCGCTCCGTGCTTTGTAAATCGTACGCGCTCGTTTGGTAAATGGGGACAGCAACAGCCCCGGTCGTGGGTTCAGGTTTGTATCCAGAGTGCAGCTGACGGGTGGTGAATCCGAATTTCTTTTCAGACTGTGTCATTTTTGTTCTCCTGTAAAAATGATATTCTGAATAAGCAAAGCCCCTTCTGGAAAATGAAGGGGCTTGGAATATAAATAAAAAAACAAGCCTCTCATCTTCCAGAACATACTGCCGGAATTGGCACCTTGACATGTGTCAGGTTGCCGAGGCTTCAAAGGGCCGGTCCCTCCGCCTCTCTGGATAAGAGCGATTGCACTATTCAGTTTTTGAGTTGCCAGTTTATATCACAAAGCCGTCCCGGTTGTCAAGCGAAGCTTCATCATGGACCTAACTAAATTTTAGGCAGTACAATGGACTGCTGTTTTTGGTACTTGCCTTTCTTATCCGCATAAGATGTTTCGCATTCTTCATCCGCTTCGAAAAACAGAACTTGCGCGATCCCTTCATTGGCATATATTTTTGCAGGTAAGGGCGTGGTGTTTGAAATCTCCAGGGTCACAAAACCTTCCCATTCCGGTTCAAACGGCGTAACGTTAACGATGATCCCGCAGCGGGCATAGGTGGATTTGCCAATACAAATGGTCAACACACTGCGCGGGATGCGGAAATATTCCACGGTGCGAGCCAGGGCGAATGAATTAGGCGGAATGACGCACGTCTCGCCCACAAAATCCACCATGGACTTGGGATCGAAATGTTTCGGGTCCACCGTCGCGCCAAATACATTCGTAAAGATCTTAAATTCTGTCGCTACACGGATATCATATCCATAGGATGACACTCCGTATGAAATAACCTGGTTTCGCACTTGTTTCTCCTCGAATGGCTCGATCATCCGGTAATCGGCTGCCATCTTACGAATCCAGTGGTCAGGTTTCAGTCCCATATTCAACTCCTAAAGTCTTATTTGATTGAAATATCGACAAGGGTCAACTTACCCGCTTCGACTTCCACAAAGCGCTCGATTAACTTTCCCAAATAAACAATCGTCAGGCGATAACGACCTGCCGGGATATCACTAAGTGCAAAATTCTCCTGATAGTCATCGTCAGATGCAATTGGGTTCTTCTCTTTAAAGTTGTAGGCTTCGGCTTGTGGTACTACTTCGAATGTTCCATCATCCAAAACTCGTTGAATGTTCATATTAACAGGTAGAAAATGGTTTTCCTTGTCAGTTACTCTGATTGCCACGACTCCGGCTCCCTCTCGCGGAATCAACCATAGATCCGGGTTGCGTGTGGAAATGTAGTCATTCTCATCAAGTCGCACTTCAAAATGGAGATGGCTTCCTATGGCAGCCCCCTCCCTGCCCACTTCACCGATCTTTTCGCCGGATGTCACAGTTTGCCCTGCAACGACATCCACCTGGGAAAGGTGTCCATATAATGAAAACACTTTTTGTCCACCAACCGCATGCTCAATAACGACTGCCTTGCCATAAAAATTCGGCCACGGAGAAAGCAGCGAATCCAGATCACTGCCAGCGAAAACCACTTCCCCATCCGAGACTGCGACTACGGGCGTTCCGGATGAATTTGGAAATTCAGCTCCATGGTGCGGTTCGCGTACCCCGTTCTGCGTCGCGCCGTATCGGTAGGTCACCTCGACTCGATCATTTCCAGGCGGGAGGATGGGACGGCTGAATAATAAATGATCCGCGACAATGCAATAGTCATTGGATGCCGGATCACAGGGAGGCACAACAGTCGGAGCGGATCCTGGAGTTGCAATGACCAACTCGGGTGAGTTTACTGTGGGGATGCTTCGAACCGGCGTTTCACCGGGATCTTGGACCCGCGTCAAGGCAGCGGCTATCGTTTCGGTTGCATGCGGCATGAGCGGAGTCGAAGGGACTCCTGTGCATCCGCAAAAAATAATGACCAGGATGGTAAGTGAGACCACCCGCATCAGGCGTCGAGTCCTCCACGGGTCTTCATCAGCCTGATCAATTTCTCGTGGATCGTTGCCGCCTGAGATTCAAGGGCAACCAATTCATCTAAGAGGTGCCTGCCCACGGATTTATCGTGCAGGCTGTTGACATTAATGCGGACATTGAAACCTGCAGCTGTTAATGCAGCTTTTGCCATTGCACAACCGGAGGCGGCATCACTGATGGCATTCAGGTTTGCGATCTCAACACAGCGAACAGCCAGTGCCATCACTTTCACGGAGTCCTTCGCAACATGAAGAGGAACATGAGCTGCATTCATGGTCGCCATTTCAAGAGCGGCAGTACGCGCAGCCTGGTCTTCAGCTGTCTCTTTGGGGAGTTTGAGTGCACCCATTACCGCCTCAAATGCAGCCGCATCGTCTTCGACAGACTGCATCAACTCCACACGCAGGCTTTCTGCATGCTCGAGAATTTCCTTCGTTTCTTTTTCCACATCGGAATATTTTTTCTTGCCAATGGTCAGACCGGCGACCATCGACACCAATGACGCGCCCATCGCTCCGGCAAAAGCTGCCGCCGAACCCCCGCCAGGGGCAGGCGTTGGAGACGCAAGTTCCTCGATAAAATCACATCGATAGAGATTATCAGCAGGTACAGAATTTTCCGCAACACCTCCTGCAGAAGAGAACAGCCGGCTCTCAAGCACCTGTTCCGGTGAAAATCCGTCCAACTGCATGTGCCAAACGGCCGAGTCGATCAACGCCTCCTGGGGGATCAACCCGACCAGCTCGGTGTGATGGATGGATACTCCATACCGTTGCGCTTCGCGACGGATCAGTTCCACGACGCGGTAGACCGGCGTCTCGCGGTAATTGGTCAGGTTCATGGACACCTGAGCCCTGCCTTCGACCAGTAATCCGAGTGCCTTGCAGTATCTCATCCCACCGGTGGATTGGCGGATGGCTTTTGCGATCTTCTTGGCGATGTCCACATCTTCCGTGGTCAGATAGGCGTTGAATGCGATCAATGGGTTTCGCGCCCCGATGACGGTTGCACCCGCGGAACTGAGTTTGGATGGTCCAAAGTCAGGCTTGCGGTCCGGGTTGGTCTCAATCTCGATTTTCAATCCTTCATATTGTCCTCGCCGGATGTATTCGAGGTTGGACCGTTCCGGTCTCGAGGCTGCCGCCTCGTATAAATAAACGGGGACATTCAATTCCCTGCCAACCCGTTCACCCAGGCGCCGAGCCATGGCAATACATTCTTCCATCGTGATGCCGGAGAGCGGGACGAATGGCACCACATCTGTCGCGCCGATTCTAGGATGCTCGCCCTGATGCTTATCCAGGTCGATCAACTCGGAGGCGCGCTTAATGGCACGGAAAGCCGATTCCTCCACGGACTCGGGTGGACCCGCAAAGGTCAATACGGTGCGGTTATGATCGAGATCCGAAGACCTGTCCAGCAGGCGTGTCTCGACGACAGAGGTCACGGCGAGGGCGATTTCATCGACCACTTCAGGCCGGCGCGCTTCAGAAAAATTGGGGATGCATTCAACGAGGGGAGTTGTCATGGCTCACTTCTTCAAAATCAAAGGATGGAGCAGAATAGGACAGGGCAATTATAGCGTACTTAATTGGGTCGCTCCCGTGCTAGAATCAGGCGGTCAAGGTGAGCCGAAGCATGGAAATCCCCGATAAGATCATCAGTATCTCAGAACTCCGTCGCAACTCCGGCGATCGGTCCTCACCTAAATGGATCGCGTTCAATGGAATTGTCTACGACGTGACAGACTGCCCTAAATGGAAGAAGGAGATGCATGAACAATTGCACTTCCCCGGTCAGGATCTGTCCTCCGAGATGGTCGATGCGCCACATTCGGATATTGTTTTCTCGAGACCCTGTGTGAAGATCGTTGGAAAACTGGAAGACTAATGGAATCGTCTTGAAGTGACCAATCTGGAGAAATGAATGGCAGAATTGAAATGGTGGCAGGAAGCTGTTTTTTATCAAATTTACCCCCGATCTTTTGCAGATGGCAACGGGGATGGGATCGGTGATTTCCCCGGAATCACATCCAAACTCGATTACCTGTTGAATCTGGGGATCGATGCGATCTGGCTTTCGCCCCACTTCCCCTCCCCAAATTGGGATTGCGGCTATGACATATCAGACTACTGTGGTGTTGCGCCGGAATATGGAACCCTGGATGATTTCAAAACATTTCTAGGCGAAGCGCACGCACGCGGCTTGCGGGTCATCCTGGATCTTGTGCTGAATCATACATCCGATGAACATCCATGGTTCGTGGAATCAAAGTCGAGCCGGAAAAATCCCAAAGCGGACTGGTATGTGTGGGCGGATTCCCCTCCGAACAACTGGCAATCCTGTTTCGACGGGGATGCCTGGACCTATTCACCGGAACGAGGGCAATATTATTATCACTATTTCATGAAACAGCAGCCCGATCTGAATTGGAACAATCCCCTTGTCAAAAAAGCCATGTGGGATGCCATCCGATTCTGGCTTGATCTCGGTGTCGATGGATTCCGTCTGGATGCGATCGGGACAATTTTCGAGGACCCGGAGATGACCAGCCATTCCGTGCCGATGACTCTGGCAGAGCTGCGCCATTCGTCCGAAATCGCGCGTACTCCTTCACAGAAAAAGTTGATCTCGAAGTACTGGGAGGAGATGTTCAAGCATCAATGGGGGCAGCCCGGAGTCCATGGTCTCATGAAGGAGCTGCGATCGATCCTGGATGAGTATGACGGAGATCGAATGCTGGTCGGCGAAGATGACGATATCCGCTACCACGGCAATGGACAGGATGAGCTGCACCTCGTGTTCAATTTCCCTTTGATGCAAACAGATCGGCTCACCCCCGCACATATTCGCAAAAACCAGAATGCGCGTCTCCCAGCTTTATCCAAAGTCTCACAGGATACCTGGGCATGCAACACTCTTGGGAATCACGATTGCTCCCGGTTGATCTCCCACTACGGGGATGGAATTCATAATGCAGAGCTGGCCAGGCTGGCGCTGGCACTTGTCCTTACGCTTCGCGGGACACCCTTCCTTTACTATGGAGAAGAGATCGGCATGACGGATTTGTTGCTGACGGATATCTCCCAGATTCGTGACACGATGGGCTCGTGGTATTACCATGCAGCTGTGAACGAACTGGAAATTGATCCATCCGAGGCAATGCGCAGCACAGCGGTCATGACCCGGGATAAAAATCGCACGCCGATGCAGTGGTCGAACTCACCTAACGGTGGTTTTTCATCAGCCCAGATTACACCGTGGCTGCCGGTCAATCCGAATTTCTCTGAGGGAATTAACGTCAAGGACCAAAATGAAGATCCTTTGTCGCTTCTGAATTTCTATCGCAGATTGATCCATTTCCGAAGGCAATCCCCTGCCTTGATCGCGGGAGATTATCATCCACTCCTGGAAAAATCGAGGGATACTCTTGCATTCCTTCGGACGGACAAGAGCCAAACTCTTTTGGTGATCATGAACTTCTCAGAGAAACAACGCGTCATTCATATTCCAAATTTGCCACAGAAGGAATCTCACGTGGTTTTCTCGAGCGCAGGACGTGGAAAGAAGGTGGATAACATTAAACAAATCAGCCTGGGTGCTTTTGAAGTCTATATCGGTGAATTGAGATAGCTTACCGTGACAATGAATCACTCCTCAAATTCTAATCTTCCTGTGCAGCCTCCGAGGACAGTATGCGGTCGGGCAATGACTGCGGAAGTTTCATGGTATCCCAGCGCAGAATATCATCAAGAAACCATTTACTTTTGTACAGAGTTTTGCCTCGATGCGTTCAAGGCTGATCCTGAACGGTTTTTTAACGCACACAGCAGCAAGAAGGAAAATCAGGACACGCGCTAACCCTTATTTGGTATAGAGGTCCCATTGATTCCATCTCAATCCACGCGTTACATTCACTTTATAAATGACAAAACCCGCATCGTTGATGCGGATACCATCGTCGAAACACCGGTTTCGCTGACCGTCAATGGGGAGAACTGGTTGACGTTCATGTGCACGCCAATTCTTCTTGACGAGTTGGGGATCGGATTTTTATTCAATGAAGGCATTATCTCTGATGTATCGGAACTCGCCGACATCCGGATCTGTGAACATGGAGATAACCTCGACATTTGGCTGAACCATTCCGTAGAAAAACCTGCCAAATGGCGCCGGACCTCCGGATGCTCGGGAGGGGTGACGGGAGTTGAGCTGCTTTCCGGGGATCTACCTGTCGTGCCTTTTCAAGGAGCTATCCTGACCCCTTTGCAAATAAACAATCTGATCATCAGGTTGTTCGAAATTCAGAAATTATACAAAGAGACAGGCGGGGTTCACACATCGGCGCTAAGCGACGGGGACAAGATAATCATTTCTGCGGAAGACATCGGCCGGCACAATACCCTGGATAAAATTGCCGGAGCATATCTCAGGATCAAACCGACCCTGGCTCATAAAATTCTGATCACCACAGGGCGAATCAGTTCAGAGATGCTTCAAAAAGCCTCCCGGCTGGAAGCTGAGGTTCTGATCTCGAGGACATCACCATCGTTCCTCTCCATCGAGTTGGCTGAAAAAACAGGCATTACCTTGATCGGATATGCCCGGAGGGATCGATTTAACGTCTATGCACATCCTGAACGAATAGCAGCCTGAATATTCCGTTCCGCTTAGGGTTGACTTTCTTAGGAGAAACTCAAATGGGAATCACCCGGACAAATAGATACCGACTCAAGCATAAACAACAATTTATCCCGGGCCTCATTTTAAATGAAGGTTTTTTCGTCGACATCATCAAACCGATTATCGATGCCCATTTCCCCAATCTCCTCTATGACGCTGCTCTCACGGGTCATTGCTCGGATGCCCTGGGATATGACACTTACATATCCATGGATCACTATTGGGGTCCGAGAGCTTCGCTTTTCCTTTCACAAGAGGATCACTCAAAAGTTTCCGAGAGATTGCTTGAAACGCTGAAGAGGGATTTGCCTCAATCCTACAAGGGATTTCCAACGAATTGGAACTTTGATCTTCCCGACCATGGCGCATGTCCTGAATTTGCATCCGATGGCCAGATCAATCCAAACATCGAGATAACGACGGTCGGGCGATTCGTCAAGGAGGAATTGGGAATCGAATTTCCCGGCTCCATAACAAGCAAGGATTGGCTGGCTTTTCCAGAACAGGAGCTACTGCACCTCACATCCGGGAAGGTCTTTAATAACGGCCTCTCTGAATTAATGGAAATGCGGGGATACTTTCAATATTATCCGCACGACGTCTGGTTGTTTAAGATGCGCAGCTTGTGGAATTCAATCGCCGAGGAACAGGCTTTCATTGGACGATGCCACGACGTCAATGACAGGTTGGGGGAGAGAGTGATCGCCGCCCGAATAACGAACAAATTAATGAAAATTTGCTTCTATTTGGAAAAAACCTATTATCCCTATTCAAAATGGTTTGGTACTGGTTTTGCAAAACTCGCCTGCTCTAGAGAGTTAACTCCATTATTTGATAAGATCCTCACAGCGAAATCGTACAAAAGCAGGGAAAGTGCGCTCTGTGACGCTTATCTGAAGATTGCCGGTATGCACAATGCGCTCAACATAACCACGCCCATAAGCCTTGAAATTACCGACTACTACCAGCGCGGGTATCGAGGGTTTCAAACAATCGGCATCGTAGAATTGTTGACCAAGGCGATCGATCCGCATTTATGGAACGAACTGGGAATTTCAGATTTCGGTAATTCCAACGACAGGATATTTGAAATCGAAACGATGCTGGATGATTCAAATTACACAAGGAATCCGGGGGTTTTACGAAGGATAATTTTCAGCTGAGCAAATAAATGGATGCCCTGGTGGTATTTATTATGGATTGAGTTTTTTATCGGAATTTGTAACATTCATCTCGAGACAAGCAGGAGCTCCATTTTTAATTTCCCAAACTTCCCCATCACCGCTTTCTATCGAGATGGCGGAAAGGTATGGAATCACCTTGATCGGTTACGCAAGAAGGCATCGCTTCAACGTTTATTCAAATACGCAACGCATTGGTCAATAATTATAGAAAGCCAGTTTGTAGTAATACGGTTCTTTTTGTTTAATTATTAGGACAAATGTACTTATAATGCATGAAGAATGCAACTAACGGGGAAATGCCTGATAAGCGATAATTAAGTAGATCTTATACTGGCAAAATTACGGAGAACCCACCATGGCCGATGAACCAATAGACCTGAAAGCGCTTGATGGTATCCTGGGAGAGTTCGTAGGGAAAAAGGTACCTGTTATTCCCATTTTACAGCGCGCACAGGACGTGTATGGTTATCTGCCTAAAGACGTATTGAAAGGGATTTCACAAAAGACCGGCATCCCGCTCAGCCAGTTGATGGGCGTGGCGACCTTTTACGCCCAGTTCCGGCTGACGCGACAGGGACGCAATTTGATTCGCGTCTGTGATGGGACCGCCTGTCACGTGCGCGGCGCGCCGAAGAGCGTGGAAGCCATCGAAAAGGCGCTGGATGTCCAGGCGGGCGGCACCTCGCTGGATTTTAAATACAGCATGGAAATTGTCTATTGCCTCGGTTCGTGCGGGCTGGCACCGGTGGCCGTCATCAACGAAAAAGTTTATGGCCAGATCGAGCCGGGCAAGATCGTCGATCAGTTGAAAAAGCTGGAATAACAGGCTGACGGAGATTATCGATGCCCAAACTGTTGAATGGTGACGACCTGCTGCGCGTCCACGAAAAGGCGCGGAAAGACTTACTGAAACGCCAGCAAACCGGCGCGACGATTTTTATTGGGATGGGCACCTGCGGCGTTGCCGCTGGAGCCGCTGAAATCGAGAGCCTGATCCGTACGGAATTGGCTCAACGCCACCTGGAGGCCGAAATCGTCCCGGTCGGCTGCATCGGGATGTGCTTCAAGGAGCCGCTGGTCGACATCCAATCGCCTGGCCAGCCGCGCGTGACCTACTCCAACGTCAAACCCGGTATGGTACCGCGCCTGATTGACGAACATCTTATCAAGGGGCAGTTCGTGCCTGGTCTGGCACTCGGGCAACTCGTCACGAATTACGGCACCGTCTGTGAACCCATCCGGGACGAGAACCTGCCGGAATATTCAAAGCTCCCCTTTTACCAGAAACAGATCCGCGTGGCTTTGAGCAACTGCGGCATGCTCGACCCGGAAAGCATCGAAAACTATATCGCCAGTGACGGCTACCACGCCCTGCACAAAGCATTAAGCGAGATGACCCCGGACGATGTCATCGAAGAAGTCAAAAACTCCGGGCTGCGCGGACGCGGCGGCGCGGGCTTCCTGACTGGCATCAAGTGGGAATTCTGCCGCCGCTCGCGAAACACCCCTAAATACGTGATCTGCAATGCCGATGAGGGCGATCCCGGGGCGTTCATGGATCGGTCCATCCTGGAAGGCGACCCGCACAGCGTCATTGAAGGGATGACGATTGCAGCGTATGCCATCGGCGCGCGCGAAGGTTATATTTACTGTCGTGCCGAATACCCGCTGGCGATTGACCATCTCAGAACGGCGCTGGCGCAAGCCCACGCCTACGGGTTGATGGGAGAAAACATCCTCGGTAGCGATTTTTCGTTCGATTTGCACGTTTATGAAGGAGCCGGGGCCTTTGTCTGCGGCGAGGAAACAGCGCTCATGGCCTCCATCGAGGGCAAACGCGGCGAACCACGCCCTCGCCCTCCCTTCCCGGCAGTTTCCGGGCTGTGGAACAAACCCTCCAATGTCAACAATGTCAAAAGCTACGCCCTGACCCCGCGCATCATCCTGAACGGCGCAGACTGGTTCAAGGGTATCGGCACCGATAAATCGCCCGGGACGGCTATCTTTGCCCTGACCGGCAAGGTCAACAACACCGGCTTGATCGAAGTGCCCATGGGCATCCCGCTCGGCGAGATTATTTTTGACGTTGGGGGCGGCATCCCACAGGGTAAACCGTTCAAGGCCGTCCAGACCGGCGGCCCGCTGGGAGGCTGCCTGCCCGCCTCGGCGCTGAACACGCCGGTCGATTTCGATGCCCTGGTCGAAGCTGGAGCCACGATGGGCTCGGGCGGCATGATCGTTGTCGATGACGATACCTGCATGGTGGAATTCGCCAAATATTTCCTGACCTTTGCCTCCGCCGAATTGTGCGGCAAATGCATCCCCTGCCGGATGGGCGGGACGCGGATGCTCGAAGTCTTGAAACGCATCACAGAAGGCAAGGGTGTGCCCGAAGATGTGGCCCTGATCGAGGAAATCTCGCGTAACATGAGGGAGGCTTCGCTTTGCGCGCTTGGGCAGCTGACCCCTGGCCCGGTGATGGCCTCGCTCCGCTTTTTCAAGGAAGAGTTTATCGCTCACGTTGAAGACAAACACTGCGTGGCCGGTCAATGCAAACCGCTGGTGCGCGCCAAGTGCATCAACGCCTGCCCGGCAGGCGTGGACAGCCCGGCTTACATCGCGCTGGTCGCCCAGGGACGTTACGCCGAAGCGCTGGAAATCCACCGCCAGCGCAATCCGTTCGCGCTGATTTGCGGACGCGTTTGCCCGGCCTTCTGCGAGCAAAAATGCCGCCGGGGCGAGATCGACCAGCCGATCGCCATCCGCATGCTCAAGCGATTCATGGCCGACCAGGAATATGCACAGGCCTGGACGCCTGCACTGGTGGTATCGGAAGAACGACGCCGCGCCGCCCAAGGCAAGCGCGTTGCGGTGGTCGGCGCCGGTCCGGCCGGGCTGACCGCCGCCCTGCGGCTGGCCCAGCGCGGCTACGGCGTGACCGTTTTCGAGAAACTGCCCGTTCCCGGCGGGATGATGACGGTCGGTATCCCCTCTTACCGCCTGCCGCGGGAACCGCTCTTTGCCGAGATCGACCACATCAAACGTGCCGGGGTCGAAGTGCGCTGCAACCAGGAACTCGGCACCGATTTCACGGTCGACGACCTGCTCCAGCGTGATGGATTCAACGCGGTGGTGCTGGCAATTGGCGCGCACAAAAGCCGCAAGCTGGGCATCCCCGGCGAGGAAAAAGCCGGGGTGCTGCACGGCACCGATTTCCTGCGGCAGATCGCATTAAATCAATTGACTGCCACCGTACAGGGAAAACGGGTGGCCGTGATTGGCGGCGGGGATGTGGCGATCGACGCGGCTCGTATCAGCGTGGCGGCTGGGCGCGAGCGAAGTTCACCTCGTCTATCGCCGCCAGCGCGCCGATATGCCCGCCCACCCCGAGGAAATTGAAGCTGCCGAGGAAGAGCACACACGATTCCACTTCCTGGCCAACCCGGTGCGCGTGCTGGGCGAGGAGCAGGTGACCGGCGTGGTCATTCAATCCCAACGCCTGGGCGAGTTTGACAGCAGCGGCCGCCGCAAACCGGTCGCGGTGGAAAATGACGAAATCACCCTCGAAATCGACCTGCTGATCCCCGCCATCGGCCAGACCACCGACCTGGACTGGAAAACCGACGAGAGCATCGCAACCACCCGCTCCAGCACCTTCACCGTCCAAACTGCCTTCGACACGACCCGGGCCGGGGTCTTTGCCGCCGGGGATGCCGTCAGCGGGCCCGCGACGGTTGTCCTGGCCGTGGCGCACGGCAACCTGGTGGCCGTGGAAGTCGATCACTGGCTGCAAACCGGCGAAATCGTCAAACCCCATTACGAGACGCCGCGCCCGGATATCGAACAACCCTATAACCTGGATGATTATGCCACAGCCCGCCGTCCGGACATCCCGATGCTGACACCAGCTGAACGCGCGGGCAACTTTAACGAAGTCGAAACAGGTTTTGACGAAAAAACAGCACAGGAAGAAGCCAAACGCTGCCTGCGCTGTGAACTGGAATGGCTCGATTTGATGAAAATTCCGAGGCCGCAGTGAAAGGATACACAGATGCCAACCGTCAACATCACGATTGACAACAAAAAAATCGAAGCCCAAAGCGGCCAGACGATTTTACAGGCGGCCAAATCAGCTGGAATCCACATCCCGGTGCTGTGCAATCACCCCGCCCTGCCGCCGGAAGGCGCCTGCCGCATCTGCCTGGTGGAAATTGAAAAACAGCGTTCTCTTCAACCGTCCTGCACCTTCCCGGTCAGCGAGGGACTGGTCATCCAGACCCATTCGCCCAAAGTGATGGAAGCGCGCAAATTCTCGCTCGAACTTCTGCTTTCGGATCACCCGCTCGACTGCATGACCTGCCAGGTGACCGGGAACTGTGTCCTGCAAGACCTGGCCTACGAATACAACGCCAAGGGCGAACGCTATCGGGGCGTCCAGCACCGCTACCCGGTGGACGCCTCCAATCCATTTATCCAGGTCGATCGCGACAAGTGCGTTTTATGCCGCCTGTGTATCCGCGCCTGCAATTACGCCAATGGCGTAGAAGCGATTGGACTTGTCTATCGCGGTTTCAATGCCCGCATCAGCTTCGGAGCGGACAGCACGATGCAGGACAGCCCCTGCGAATTCTGCGGATGCTGCGTGGAAGTCTGCCCGGTCGGTGCGCTGATGCCGAAGATGTCGATTGGCAAGGGGCGTCCCTGGCAGGTGAAAAAGGTCAAGACCACCTGCTCCTACTGCGGGGTCGGCTGCCAGCTCGAACTGGAAGTGAAAGACAACCAGATCATCAAGGTCAATTCCGTCTGGGAAGGCCCGGCCAACCACGGCTGGACCTGCGTCAAGGGGAGGTTCGGCTACGACTATGTCAGCCATCCCGACCGGCTGACCAAGCCAAAGGTTCGGCGCTACCTGCTGGAGGGAAAACCAAAGCATGTAGACGGAGAAAAGTCAAAGGTCGAAGGTCACTATGACTGGGTCGACACCGACTGGGAGACCGCGCTTAACATCACGGCGCATAAATTGTGCGAGACGCGTGACACGTACGGCGCGGACAGCCTTGGCATCCTGACGTCGGCCAAATGCACCAACGAAGAAAATTTCCTGATGAACAAACTGGCGCGGCAGGTCATCGGGACGAACAACATCGACCACTGCGCCCGGCTCTGACACTCCAGCACCGTGGCCGGTCTGGCCACGTCCTTTGGTTCCGGAGCCATGTCCAACTCGATTGAGGACGTTACCGGGCAGTCGCAAGCCATATTCATCATCGGCTCAAACACGACGGAGCAGCATCCGGTCATCGGGATGCGCATCCGCCAGGCGGTCAAACAACGCGGCGTGCGGCTGATTGTCGCCGACCCGCGCCGCATCGACATCACCAATCTCGCCACCCCGCAGTATGGCAGCCTGCACCTGCGCCACCGCCCGGGGACGGATATCGCTCTGTTAAACGGGCTGATGTACATTATCCTGGAAAAAGGGTGGGCGGATCAGGACTTTATAACGGAACGCTGCGAAGGCTTTGACGAGTTCAAAGCCGCGGTGGAACAATATCCGCCGGAAAAAGTGGCCGAAATCACCGGTGTGCCAGTTGAGCAGCTCTACCAGGCCGCTGAAATCATGGGGACGGTCAAGCCGATGGCCGTTTTCTGGGCGATGGGCATCACCCAGCACATCACCGGCGTGCGCAATGTGATGGATTTAGCCAACCTGCAAATGCTGCTCGGCAACATGGGCAAACCGGGCGGTGGTGTTAATCCGCTGCGCGGACAAAACAATGTACAGGGCGCCTGCGATATGGGCGGCCTGCCCAACGTTTACCCGGCCTACCAGCCGGTCATCAACGAAGAAGTGCGCAAGAAGTTCGCGACGGCTTGGGGATTGGACAGCGGACCGAGGATAGTGGACGATAAAGGTACGGCCATCGGTCTATCGTCTGCTGTCGGTATGACTGTGACCGAGATGATACCCGGCATTTTAGATGGGAAAATTCACGCCTTGTACATCCTGGCCGAAGACCCGATCATGTCCGATCCGGATACCAATCACATCCGCCATTGCCTGGAACAAGCCGATTTCATCGTCCTCCAGGAGATTTTCCCCACCGAAACCGCCCCGTATGCGGATGTGCTGCTGCCAGGTGTGACCTTTGCCGAAAAAACCGGCACGTTCACCAACACCGAGCGGCGCGTGCAGATGGTGCGCCAGGCGCTTGAACCCCTTGGTGAAGCCCGCCAGGATTGGGAAATTATCGCCGAGATTGCGAAACGGATGCTGGATGGCGGCCAGACGGACGATGGTCGAGCGGATCAAGGTCGCCAGATTGATCTGGGTCACTGGGCCTGGAATTACGCCTCGCCCGCCGACATCATGCGCGAAATCAACGCGCTGACGCCGTCGTATGGCGGCATCACGCACGAACGACTGGAAAAGGGCGAGACGCTGCAATGGCCCTGTCCCACCGCCGACCATCCCGGCACTCCGATTCTGCACACCAAAGGATTTGCGCGCGGCAAGGGCAAATTCATGCCGATTGACCACGTCCCGCCCTCCGAGCGCCCCGATGACGACTACCCGATGATCCTTTCCACCGGGCGTGTGCTGTACCACTGGCATGGCGGCGAAATGTCCCGCCGCGCCAAGGGACTGCTGGAAATTTACAGCCAGGCACTAATTGAAGTCAATCCCGATGATGCGCTGAAACTCGGCCTCAACGGCAATAAGCGCGTCAAAGTGACTTCGCGGCGCGGTTCCATCGAATCCGAAGCCTGGGTCACCGACCGCGTCCCGCCGGGGATGGTGTACGCCAATTTCCACTTCCCGGAGGCATCGGCCAACGAATTGACCATCGCCGTGCTCGACCCGGTCTCGAAAATCCCGGAGTATAAGGTCTGCGCTGTGAAAGTTGAATCGATCAAATAATCAGGGAATCCGGTATGACGTTTACCCCTTAGGGAGATGATCATGGACATCCGAAAAATCTTCGAGTACGCCCTTCAGCGGGAATATGAGGGCAAAGCCTTCTTCGAGACGAATGCCAGCCGGTTGCAAAATGCCGCTGCTGCCGGAGCTTTTAAAGAGATCGCCGCAGAAGAGCAAAAACATATCGAGTTCATCCAGTCCCAGATCAAAGCCCTTGGGGATGGCAAGCCGGCGCTGGTACCGGAATTACCCAAGGCTGGGTTTTTCGCAGACCGAGCCGATAGCGAAAGCATTGAGCAGACGGTCAGCGAGGCGATGGTAGCCGACCTGCCCGTGCTGCGAATGGCCTACTTGATCGAACGGGATTTCGCAGAATTCTACGCCCAGGCAGCAGGCAAAGCCGAAGGAGATGCCAAAATTGTCCTGGATATGCTAGCCCGGTGGGAAGCGGGTCATGAACGGCTTTTCAAATCGATGCACGATAAAGCTTTTGAAAAATACTCCGGCATGCCGTGGGGAGGTTGACACCAAACCAACCGGAACGATGCCTATGACGGACCTGATGAACTGTTCATCAGGTCTGTTTTTTTGCGGATGCGCACAAGTTGGTATAATCAGCTGCATGCAACTTCGGGGAAATAGAATTTTTTTACTTTTCGTAGTCGCAATTGTACTCAGTTTCATCCGCCTGCTCCCGCGTGGTGGATGAGAGCCTTTGGACACCTCCCCCCTACCTGCAGCAGGAAACGATTCAGGCTCTACCGATTCCGATTTCCACGGCAGCAGTTCTTTCAACACCGTTTCAATTGCCTCCCACCCGTAACCCAAATACGCAGATCCAGAATCCCACACCGGATCTCCCGCACGGAATCCCCACGCCGATCACTGTACCTGAGAGTTATATCGTTCAGCCAGGGGATACCATCAGTATCATTTCACAGAAATTCGGCCTGAGACCAGAAGCGATCATCCAGGCGAACGCACTGATCAACCCCAATTTTCTCGAGGTCGGACAAGTGCTCTCGCTTCCTGCGAACACCTCCATGGGGACCGGACCAAGCTTCAAGATCATCCCCGATTCCGAATTGATCTATGGACCGTACAACATGGTCTTTGATCCTGCGAGCTTCATTCAAAGTAAAGGCGGGTATTTGGCCTCCTACGCTGAAGAAGTGGATGGGCAAATGTTGACTGGCGCTCAAATTGTGGAGCGTATTGCGCGGGAGTATTCGGTAAATCCAAAACTATTGCTCTCCCTGCTGGAATACCAGGCAGGCTGGGTCAGCAACTCCAATCCGGGTCCGTCCACCCATGTCTACCCGATCGGCGATGCGGGAGGCTATCACACAGGTTTGTACAAGCAGCTCGCCTGGGCTGCCAACCTGCTCAATCTCGGATTCTATGGCTGGCAGGTCAACGCCTTTCCGCAATGGACTCTGGCTGATGGGTCCATCATCACACCTGATGCAACCATTAATGCCGGGACTGCCGGCGTGCAACGTTTTTTCGCCCAGATCGATGACTACAATTCCTGGCAACAGGATGTCAATCTCAATGGGTTGTTCTCGACTTATTATGCGCTGTTTGGTTACCCTTTCGATTACACCATTGAACCTATCCTTCCTCCCGGCCTTTCCCAGCCGGAGATGAGCCTCCCCTTCGGATATGGAGAAACCTGGAATTTCACAGGCGGTCCGCATGGCGGATGGGATACCGGCTCTGCCTGGGCAGCCCTGGACTTTGCCCCGCCGGGCGAAGGAGCAGGCTGCATCACCAGCAATTATTGGGTGACCGCCATCGCCGATGGACCTGTCATCCGCTCGGAGAATGGAGTTGTAATTCAAGACCTCGACGGAGACGGTTATGAAGAGACTGGATGGACGGTCCTGTATCTCCATTTAGACAGCTGGGAACGCGTCCCGGTTGGTTCAATTCTGAAAAAGGGCGACAGGGTTGGTCATCCCTCCTGTGAGGGAGGCTTTTCATTCGCAACGCATCTCCATCTCGCACGCCGCTATAACGGCATGTGGATTGCCGCGGATGGTCCAATTCCATTTAACCTCGACGGATATACCTCATCCGGAACGGGGATCGAATATGATGGTTACTTAACGAGGGGGACAACCAAATTCAGGCATGGGACGGCTTTAACGCAGTGAATCAAATTTCAAAATAAGCTTCATAAGTTTTTAAGAGACAGGTGAGTATCGCTGCAGTCCTGCCATGCCTTAACGGTATAATTTCTACGTGTTGAAAATGAAATCTTTCCAAACTTTCTCCCTTGTATTCATCATGACCGCCCTGCTTTCCGGTTGTTCCAGCGGATTATGGGGTGAATATGCAACACCCACACTTGATTTTTCTCTATATTACACTTCCACACCTTATGAGACAGCCACTCTCATCCCCACTCCGCTGCCGGCGACTGTCACGCCAGAGATAATCCCGCCCACACCGGTCGAGGAACCAAGTCCATCCCCGCTGCCGACTCTCCCGGGCGCCCCTCAACCGCCGGTTATTTACTACTCCCAGAGTGGAGATTCCCTTACGGCAGTTGCCATCCGGTTCGGTGTGGTTCCGTCAGAGATAACCTCCACCGAACCACTGCCGGCTGCCGGACTCCTGAATCCAGGCACTTTGCTTATGATCCCGGACCGGATGACGGAAACATCCCCCTCCACTTTGCTCATACCGGACAGCGAGTTTGTCTATTCCGCTTCTGCATTGGATTTTGACATCGAGGAGTTCACTTCTAATGCAGGCGGTTATTTGGATGAATACACGGAATATCTCAAAACCACCAGCCATACATCAGGCGCACGCATTACACAACGGCTTGCCGATGAAAATTCCATCAATCCCCGGTTGTTGCTCGCTATTTTGGAATATCAAAGCGGCTGGGTGTATGGCGAGCCGAAGAATCTTGCGCTCGTTGATTATCCGTTTGAGTACATAGATTTCCAATCACGCGGATTATTTGCACAGATGATACAAGCCATCAAAGACCTGTCAGTCGGCTACTATGAGTGGCGCTCAGGCGAGTTGACCCAGCTGACCTTCCCGGATGGGATGACCATCCGCATGGCTCCCGAACTCAATGCCGGCACGGCTGCCTTACAATATTACTTTTCACGTCAGCTCAACTATGACGATTGGGCAAAAGCCATCGATCCCACCTACGGAGTCCCCGCTCTTTATAAGGAAATGTTTGGCGATCCATGGCTGCGGGATAATCAAGTAGCGCCTCTGTTCCCTCCCGGCATTGCGCAGCCTCCACTCACACTCCCGTTCATTCCCGGTGTGGTCTGGTCCTACACGGGCGGACCGCATGCCGCTTGGGAACTCGAAGGGGCGTTAGCTGCCATCGATTTTGCACCCGCATCCATGGATGGCGATTGTGATGTCTCTGACCAATGGGTTGTAGCACCCGCCTCGGGATTGGTCACACGCTCGGGAAATGGAGTTGTTGTTCTTGACCTCGATGGGGATGGCAAGGAGCAAACCGGTTGGGTGCTGTTGTTTTTGCATATCGCAAATGTAGGCCGGGTGAGAGCCGGGAAATTCCTCGACCAGGGAGGGTACATCGGTCACCCTTCCTGTGAGGGCGGATTGGCTACCGGGGCTCACATCCATCTCGCCAGGCGGTATAACGGAGAATGGGTGCTCGCAGATGGATCACTTCCCCTCGATCTGGACGGTTGGATTGCCCATGCCGGCGAGAAGCCTTATGAAGGCACTCTTACTCGAGGGGATGAAATCGTTACAGCCTGCCCGTGTGGCGCATATTACACCAATATCATTCGTGACCCAAAACCTTGATAGCAGCCATTATCGATTGATCTATGAATCCCGCATTTGCTACACGAAAATTAAAATCGTGACTCCCTTTTTCGAACTTTTTCTTCAATACTGGTCACAGCTACGCTAATTACGGGCTGTGGACCGTCGCAATTCACTCTTCCCAGCCCTGAATTTACTATCGAGGCGACGCCGACTCAGATCGCACTCACTCTCCAACCTACCCGACCGGTCTATCAACCCGGAGAATTGGTGGATTATTTCGCCCAAACGGGTGACACTCTCCCAGCCCTTGCCGCCCATTTCAATACCACAACCGAAGAAATACGAGCTGCGAATCCAATCATCCCGGACGATGCCACGACCATGCCGGCTGGGTTTCCGATGAAAATCCCGATTTATTACCAGACGCTATGGGGCAGTTCGTATCAGATCATCCCGGACAGTCACTTTATCAACGGTCCCGCCCTGCTTGATTTCGACACTGAAAATTTCGTATCCCAGCATCCCGGCTGGTTGAATGGATATTCCGAGTATGCCGCCGACGAGCACCGGACAGGCGCTAATATCATCGATCATGTTGCAGCCAATTTCAGCATTAGCCCCCGTCTGTTGCTTGCTTTGCTGGAATACCAGGCTGGCGCACTGAGCAATCCCGAAAAACCAAAAACAGATTATGTCCTGGGTTATAAAGAATTGGGTCACAAAGGGCTTTATTTACAGCTTGTGCGTGCAGCCAACATTCTCAATAATGGCTATTACGGGTGGCGAATAGGGTCGCTGTTGGAGTATGAATTACTGGACGGCCGCCTGGAAAGACCGGATCCCTGGCAAAATGCAGCTTCAGTCAGCTTGCGTTACTATTTTTCCCGGTTTCTTCAGCCGCAGGATTATCTCATCGCCACCGAAGCACCGGGTTTTGCTCAAACCTGGCGCACTCTCTTTGGTGATCCCTGGGTAGACGAACAACCTCACATACCGGGCAGCTTGAAACAACCGGAGCTCCTTCTGCCATTCCCCTCCGGAAAAACTTGGGCTTACACGGGAGGTCCACACACAGGCTGGGGAGAGGGTGAACCCCTCGCCGCGATCGATTTTGCTCCAGGCGCGGAAACGAGCGGCTGTGTCCCGACCAACGAAGTTTCGACCGCCATGGCAAATGGGATTATCGCGCGAACCGGCGATGGACTTGCCGTGCTGGATCTCGACGGGGATGGCGATGAACGAACCGGCTGGGTCATTGTCTATCTCCATGTCGCAGCAGACGGACGGGCACCTCTTTTCTCCCGGCTAAAAGCCGGCGATCCCGTTGGGCACCCTTCCTGCGAAGGAGGCCGTACGACCGGTACTCACGTTCACCTGGGCAGAAAATTCAACGGAGAATGGATGATTGCCGACAGCCCCATCCCCTTCAACATGGAAGGATGGATAACACACAATGGTGCGGAGGAGTACCTGGGGACCCTCACCCGATTCTCATCCACGGTTACGGCCTGCACCTGTGCTAATCAGGCCAGTCAGTTGACAGCCGGAAGAAAATAAAGAGACCTGCGAATTTCTTGTCGCAGGTCTCTTTATTCAGTCTTACTTTTTCGGAATCCAATTCCCTTTCACTGATAATTTCCTGGCATCCCCTTCACCCTCGTAGATCTCGTACTCCAGGGTATATTGGGAAAACTGCGGAAAGCATCGTCTGCGCGGGGCAGTATCGTGTGGCGGATAGATCAATTGCCCTGACGAGGGCTGCCTCCTCCACACCCTTTCCGGAAACAAGATAGGTGATCACCGCTCCGGTAAAAACATGTGGGTGTTCGTTACGCTGGTCGGCGTGAACGCGAACTTCAAAGCCGGAAACCTGCTGCTGTTTTTTTCGAAGGATCGAAATGACATCCATAGCCGTACAGCCCGCCAGGCTGATCGCCATTAATTCGAGAGGGCGAAATCCATCGTTTGCCCCGCCGACAGACGGATCCGCTCCAAGTGCGAGATTGAAACCGGTGTCAGCCGTTCCAGAGAAAGACATGCCGTTTGACCAGGTGACTTTTGCATCCATAGTGACTCCTGTGGTTTTTATGTTTACTACTCGCTTAACATTGGCGTGACATATTTCTCCAAAAACTCTCGGCTGATCTCACCCGTCCATGCATATCGAACGATCCCACCGCGATCGATCACATAGGAACTGGGAAGGTTCTGATTTTGAAACGCCTGCATGGCTTTAGCATGTGCATCCAACCAGACAGTAAACGGCAGGCCATACTCCTCGACGAAATCGAGTACCTTTTCCTTAGGGTCGCCAGACTCGATAGCGATCACAGTAAAGCCTTCCTCGACATGATCGTTGTAATAACCAGACAATGTTGGCATTTCAGCTTTGCAGGGAGGGCACCAGGTTGCCCAATTATTCACCAGGACCACCTGGCCATGAAAATCCTTTAGCGATTCAACTCTGCCATTTAGATTCTCAAGTTCCAAATCAGGCGCAGGGTAATTTACCGGCACAGGGACTACATAATTTTCGCTTGCCGACACTCTTCCCGAATTATCCGCTCCCTCCTGGGTGATTATCAAAAAAAACATGGCAAGACTTAGAACAATAAACCCCACCCCTAGCAACAGCCTGACCCGCTTGGAATCAGGATTCTGTGATGTGAATTTTCTGGGCATACGCAATTACCATTCAATAACCCCGGTCGATGGAATGTTCCCAGACCGGGTAATGGTTCATTTCTTGCTGGCGCGCATAATTTCTGCCAGCAGATTTTGTTCCGCTACTGCCCCAACCACCGTCCCAGCCCCATTGTTGATGGTGGTTTGAGGGACTCCACTTACGCCGTATTTGTCAGCCAACTCTGGAAATTCCATCGCTTCCACGCCTTCAGCGCGAACCATCGCGGGATTCTCCATGGCCATACTGTGAGCGAGCAGCACGGCTCGCGGACAATAGGGTCAGGTCGGTGTGACGAAAACTTGAAGGTGAAGTGGAGATGAAAGATTCTTCAGAAACTCCCTTGTCTGAGGCGCAAGACCTGAATCCCTGCTGGAGACCAGCAGGATGGCTTGAATCAATGTGCTGAACTCGTGACCCGAAGGTATCCCGGAATATTGAATGCCATAATCGGAAACCTGGTCACCGTCCAATGCGGCAATGACGATCCCCGGGGTTTTATCAACCCTGTAGTGCCTGGCAACGTCCGAATCAATATCGATGTCATGGACTTTGAGTGTCAGTCGATCGTCGATTTCGGATACTTCCTTGAGCAAATTGCGAGTATCGTCGCAATACTCACAATTTTCTCTCGACCCGAAGAACAGGATAGCCACCGGTTCCTTGAGACCGGAAAATGCCTCCCGAATTTGACCGATGATTTGTTCGTTCAACAACGTGTCTGTCATACCAACTCCCTTGTTGTCATCCTGATAGCAATCCCGCACGGGGGCGATTTCGAGATTATCAGCTGCAGCCGGCACCTTCAACTAAAGAATATCCACAGCGGTCACACTCAAGGTCGAGCAATCCATTAAAATCCATGATGCCCTCCCCACAGCGTGGGCAGTCCGATCCGCGCCGGACAAATACATGTTCGAACTCGAGGTGTCCGGTAAGGGCTATCGCCAATCGAGTTGGGTGTCTCGATTAGTTTATCCATTTTGTATCGAATCTCCAGGTCAACGGGTCCGAGGGGGGATTTGATTTCCAAGGTCTAATTTCTGGAAAAGCCTTTCACGGACATCGTCAGGGATGTGTATGGGTTCGTCATTGCAGGCATGGACGAGCGATATTGTCTTCCGGGTGGTATCCACCACGACCCGGCAATTTGAGCAACCTGAAATGTGAGCTTCGATCTCATGACAGACTTCATCACGGGATTGCCCGTCAAGGTAATCGGACAGCATGCCGAGTAATTGGTCGCAGGTCATCGAGTTATGGATGTGTTCAGCCATTGACATTCTCCCTGGGTAATTGCTCACTAAAATAAACCGATAATTGTTCCCGTAGATGTAATCGAGCCCTCAGCAGTCGTGTCTTGACATTCGTCTCAGTCAAGTTCAGCGCTTCCGAAGTCTCTTTGATGGAAAGCCCTTCAATATCCCGTAAAATAAACACGACGCGCAGCGATGCCGGCAAAGTTACAATGGCATTTTCCAGGTATTTCTTTGCTTCACCGGATTCCAGTGACGATTCCGGAAGGGCTCCCCAATCGGCAAACTGACGTGGCATGAACTTTTCTTCTTCGTCAGCGCTTTGGTCGTCCAATTCCACTTCCGGTCGCATCTTTCGGAGCATCATCAACGCCTCATTGGCCGCGATACGATAGATCCAAGTGGAAAGGCTGGAGCGTTCCTCGAAATTTTGAATATGCTGAAGGACTTTCAGAAAGGTGTTCTGAAGGACATCTTCTGCGTCCTGTTCCCTGCGGAGCATCCTTAACCCCAGCCTGTAAACCGGACCGGAATAGGCGTCGACCAGGCGGGCAAACTCATCCGGATCGCCTGACTTAAGCGCTTCGATGGAAAAAACCTGGGGAGTCTGCACGTTCATTAGATGGATTCCTGTGGAAAAAGATACATGCGTAGTATACACGAGTTACAGCAGACGGGCATCCCTTGTTAGGAACTGGCGCTGGTAACATTTGATTTAAAGTTGTCAAGACAATGTCACATCCACGAGGGGACAAAAATCGTCGCAATTATGATGTTTGCCACTGGATTACGTTCATGCTGTTGATTAATATCCTTATAATGTCCACTGACCTGACTAAATTTCGCCTGTTTCGGGATCTCAGCCCGGCGGATATCGCCATCCTCACACCCTATTTCTCCTCGGGCGAATTCCCCGCAGGGGTAACTCTCTTTTCGCAGGGAGATATTGCCGAAAAACTATACCTGATCGTCGGTGGTGAATTGTCTGTTAACTATAAGCCGTATGATGCGCCTGTTATCACGATGACCCGTCTCAGGGACGGGGATGTGCTGGGCTGGTCGACTGTGCTCGGGAACAGCACCTATACTGCATCCGCCGTAAGTACCAGTTCGGTCATTCTGCTTTCCATCACAGGAGAACAGCTGCGAGAGATGATCGCGGAGCACCCACGAACTGGTAAAATGGTGATGGACCGCCTTGCCGCCGCAGCCTCTCCCCGCTGGAAGAATGCCCAGGTTCAGGTCAGGTCCATGCTTCAGAGAGGGATGGACATGCCATCCCAGCTTGAAGGAGACATTGACATGAGCGAGACTGAACTGAATGGTACAGACCGCGAGACGCAGTTGAAAGCCCTGCTCGATCAATTAAGCGCCTATATAGAAACATACCACGGCGGATCGGTGGAATTCGTTGCCCTGGAAAAGGACACGTTGAAGGTCCACCTGGGCGGAGCCTGTTTGGGGTGTCCGCTTTCACCTGCGACACTGCATGGTTGGGTGGAAGGAACTGTGAAACAATTCTTCCCTGATGTCGCACGGGTCGAAGCAGTTTAGCTGCATTCACATCTTTGGTAATACATAAAAAGCCCTCTGCCTTGAATATCTCAGGCAGAGGGCTTCAGTTTATTTTCTACTCCGGAAATAAAGGTAAATCAGATAAATACCCGTCAGGACCAGGGCAACCGGCCAAATGTAGATCATGATCTGTTGGAGGCGGAAGCTGGCTGCAGTGAGGGCGACGAGAAGGAAAGCTGCGGATGGAATCAATGCCCATTTCATCCTGCCTGAAGGATTGGGCAGGATGGCAACGAGAAGGAAGGTGAGGGACAGCCCCAGGAAAAATGCGCTTCCCAGAACGACCTCATCGATCTTAATGCCGGATAAAGTCTCACCGATGTGAAAAGCGAGGTAGGCACTAAATGCCAACGTCAACAAGACTCCTCCGGGGATGATCGCCCACCAGTGAACATGGTGGAAAATGTAGATCAAAAAGAAACTTAACCCCACCGCGCCGAGCATGATCGAACCAGCCAGGTAGGTGTATTCCGCCGGCAGGAACGGGATGATGCCCACACCTAACAATGTCATTCCAGGAATCAGCGCCCACCAATGCTGGCGATTTACAACAAATACGCCGATGAAAACCAAACCGGACGCAATCAACAACGAAGCCCACAGAACACTGATGTCTCCACTGATGAGACCCATTTCCTGAAGCAGCAATAACCCGCCCATCAGGATCAATATTCCCCCAACAACCAGCCGAAAATCAAATCGTTTCATTCTTTCTCCTTCCGTATGAGATCAATGAATATTAAATGAACCAGCCCCGGCATTCAGCACGATCTCAGCCGAGTTCTCTGCATCGGTAAAATTCGGTGATTGGTAGAAACCCGTTGCCGAAATGGGAAAACGATTCTCGTCAACTCGAATCGAGGAGGCTCCTTGTTTTATTCTGATCAGGGCTGCAACACCTTCCGGCACACAGATGTCGAAAGAAGCAGCGCCTCCTTCAACTTCCAGCCTGGTTTTCCCTGCTTTCTTTGGCAGGACGATTTTCGAGCTGCTGGCGCCTGTATCCACCCGGATTTGACTGATTTTGAGATCCGATAAATCCAGATCAATGGAACTGGCTCCCGATCCAAATTTCAGCGTCATCGGCAGCTCATTATTCAGGCGAAACCGCCAGGACCAGCCGTCCGGACCGATGAACGGGATGAACGAAGGACCCGCATTCACCTGAATCGCAACTTTATCGTCCAGATAATCGGCGTGGAGATCGAGTGCAGTTCCTGATAATCCTTCCAGTGCATTTTCCGGAGAAGCACCGCCGGTCACAACCAAAGACGCGGCTCCAAAATCGAACGAGATCTCTGCCTGTTTTGCATCCCTGCGGGAAACGATCAAGCGGTGGGCGTCATCAAATTTGGGCTTGTGGTAAATACTGGCTATCACCCAAATACCGAGGAAAATTAAAAGGACAGCCCAAATATAACCCCATACCGAACCCGAGATCACTCCTGCCGCCTGGAGTCCAAGAACTCCACCCAGCAGGATCAATACCAGACCCCAAAACAATGCAGTTCGAGACATAGAACCTCCTCTATTCCAACTGTTTTTTTCTTCGAGTGGAAACCGCTCCACGGATCAGAACATAGATTCCAAGAGAGATCATAAGAATGGCGGGACCATATGGACCCAGCAAGGTCATGCCCCCAAAGAGGGAAGCGAAAAGGACATACAATAATCCGCTGATAAGCACCAGGTCCAGACCCCTCCAGATGCGGCGCCAGTTCATCTCCATGATCGAAGCCAGGATTATCCCAATACCTGTGAACCCGGGGATCAAGGTCCACAAATAAATCCAGGATGTCCAATCATCTGTCTGCACTTGAAAATAAATGATCAAGCCGATGCCCGAGACAATGACCGCCGGAATCGCCATGCCTGGTTCCCAGAGGATCAGCCCGAGCAGGAAAAGGAAACCGCCCAGGGCTACGATCGTGAGAGGCCATTCCCACACTTCGGCAAACCAATCCTGCCAGGCGGGATTAGTTCGGATGAATATAAATAAAATACCAGCCAGGATCAATAAAATACCAAAAACCAAAGATGCTCTGTTTCCTCGTCTCATCGTCGACTCCTTTCATTTCGATACAATATATAATACGTCAAAAAAGGTTTTTTGTTGTTAGATTAATTCCCTGGCAAGATCACTTAACCCTTCGAGATCATCCAGGTCCAGCCATTGCAGCATGACGCGCTGGATGCCAGCCTGTTCGACCTCCTGCAGCTGCTCTCGAACCTGACCTCCGTTTCCGACCACCGCCCCCAGCTCGCGCCATTCCTCCAGCGTCCGGCTGCTGGCTGTCAGTTTTTCCGTCACCTTTTCGGCTGTCCGGCCGAAAATACATCCCAACATGACCGATCGGCGGACCGAATCGCGGGGGCGACCAGCCGCCTCAAGAAGTGAATCCAATCTGTCATTCAGGGATTTCAATTTTCCGGCTGTCAAATAAACTGCGTTCCATTCATCCGCATAACGGACGACAAGCGGCAGTGTGCGATTCTGCCCATTTCCTCCAATGGCAATTCGAGGCCCGCCAGGCCTTGAAGGTCGAGGCAGGAGGGTCGCATCCTGCAGCTGGAAATACTCCCCTCGATACGACACAGGTCCGTCGCTTCTCAAAAGTCGGTTTACGACCTCCAACCCCTCCTCGAACCGGTCAAACCGCTCCTTGGGATCGAGAAGGGCAAATCCATAGAGATCATGCTCGCGTTCCTGCCAGCCTGCCCCCAGTCCAAGCACCAACCGACCACCGGAGAGATCATCCACTGCGGAAGCCATGCGGGCTGTTATTGCCGGGTGGCGGAAGGAAAATGGGGAAACCATCGGACCAAACTCGATGCGCCGGGTATGGCTGGCAAGCCAGGTCAGTGAAACCCATAGTTCAAGCGAATCCTTGTCGGGCGGGTTGGCATTCGTAAAATGATCGGAACGAAACAGACCGGCGAATCCAAGCTCTTCCACAACCTGCGCTATTCGCTGCCAGCGAGTCCAGGTCAGTCCATTTTGACCTTCCACCATGATGGCGATTTCCATACTCACTCCTTGACCGTCAACTCCGGGAGCGCCAGCCACTCCCCGGATTTTTGTGGATGAGTTGCGTGGACGACTTGGCGGCGCTTAAGCAGAGCCTGAATGGTCCGGTTCAACAACTCCGGAGCCCACCCAAATAACCTGTGGAAATCGCGGGACGTGGCAGCACCGACCGAGCGGATGAAATGTAATGCCAGTTTACTACGCGCCTCCGCTTCGCCGATCAACCGGGCGTTTTCGACCAGTTCAGGCATATGGCGGGGCACAAGATCATAAATAAAGGCATATCTCCAGGCTCCTGCCTCCGCCACCCCAATGGGTATGATCTTAAAGTCAGCCTGAAGGACTTCGAGCGCCCGGTTGAATTCGGTATCGCTCGATTTGCTGGTAAGCCGTGCTGCACGCCGTAAATCGAGCGTGTTCATCGCTCCGTGATCGAGCAATGCTTCATACACCTGCTTTGCAGAAAGGGTCAACCTCCCCTCTTTGTAAGCGACGAGGTGGTCCTCTTCCGGAGAACCATAGTTTTCTGACAAGGCATAAAAAAAAGGAGCCATGCGCAGGGAGATCAATGTTGCCTTTCGGCGCAGGACCTTGCCGTAGTACCAGGTCTTTTTACCGAGCGCCTGGTCCTTCCACCTCCAGGTAATGTGGCCGGGATCATCGTGCGCATCAGCCACAGGGCGGTTTCCCGCCACAGCCACCCACAGACTTGGCAAGTCCACGTTCTTTATCGGCCAAAAGTAAACAAATCCGCGCTTGTTGACAAAATCCAATGCCTGCGCGGGGGTTTTGATTTTTGCCGAGGGATGCAAGCGGAAAGTTTGAGTTCGATAGGCATTTAACTTCTGCAAGGACAGAGAACGCATGGAATAATTATAGCGTCATCTACAGAACCCGCTGCAAGGCGCTTTGCTGGAATCCTGACCCAGCCCACGCTTCAATAAATTGTTCTATAATTTGACGTGGAGGGACCTATGCCCAAAAAACTGATATTACTTCCCGCGCCACGCCAATTAAAAATCCGCCCTGGAAAGTTCACTTTTACCGATGGGCGATTAATCCAGATCGACAGCGATGATCCACAATCGCTGTTTTTCACAGCAAAAAGGATCCAGGCTGCTCTCCGCAAGAATCTGGGTGTTGCCTGGGAAATCGTCGCCAGCCGCGCAGTGCCTCAGGACCTGGCAGGTGTTGTGCTGCGCCCGGGAGATGCTTCCATCAAGCATGGACAGGGATATCGCCTGGACATCTCGCCTGAAAAAACCACACTCGCTGCAAAAACAAACACAGGAATTTTTTATGCTGCAGCCACTCTCATTCAGATCATTCAACAACATGAGCCTGAGACAAACTTCATCCCGGCTCTGACCATCTCGGACTGGCCGGATTTTCCCGTGCGCGGAGTCATGCTGGATATCTCCCGCGACAAGGTCCCCACTTTGGAAACCGTCATGGATCTCGTGGACCGGCTCGCAGGCTGGAAGGTCAACCAGTTCCAGCTTTACATCGAGCACACCTTCGCTTACCACCAACACCCCGAAGTCTGGGCGAAAGCATCGCCGTTTACCGGACAGGATATCATGGAGTTGGATGCCTACTGTCGGGAGCGTTTCATCGAGTTGGTGCCCAATCAAAACACCTTCGGGCATATGAATCGCTGGCTCGAGCATAAGCGGTATGTCCATTTGGCGGAAACAACAACCGGTTGGGATGCCTGGGGCACACACTTCGACACTCCCTGGAGTATTAATCCCACCCATCCGGGTAGTCTCAAACTGGTCAAGAGCCTGCTCGACGAATACCTGCCTTATTTCAGCAGTAAATCAATCAACGTGGGCTGTGATGAACCATTTGATGTCGGGCAGGGAAAGAACAAGGAGTTGGTCGAAAAGGTCGGACGCGGGCGCGTCTACCTTGATTTTGTCAAGAAAATATATGATGAAGTCACCGCCCGAGGTAGAAAAACGCAAATTTGGGGCGACATCATTATTGAATATCCGGACCTAATCCCTGAACTTCCGGGCGACATTACCGTCATGGAATGGGGATACGAGGCGACCCATCCCTTCGATGAACACGGCGCTCATTTCGCCAAGGCAGGACTGCAGTATTACGTCTGCCCGGGAACCGCATCCTGGAACTCCATTGCCGGACGGACAGAGAATGCGCTGGGCAACCTGATCAATGCGGCGGAAAACGGAATGAAGCACGGCGCGACAGGGTATCTCAACACGGATTGGGGCGACAACGGTCACTGGCAGACTCTTACCGGTCAGTTACTTGGGTTTTGCGATGGGGGCTGCCTACTCCTGGGCTTTGAAAACCAACCGTAAACTGGATGTCAAGCGCGCCGTCAGCCTGCATGCCTTTGATGACCCGACCGGGGCGCTTGGAGAAGTCGCCTATGATCTGGGAAATGTTTACCTGTCCCCCGGAATCGTCCCGCCGAACTCCTCCTGGCTGTTCTGGGTCCTGCAATGGCCATTGGATGAAGTGCGGAAAGTCATGAACGGACTGAACATCGAAATGCTCGACCAAATTTGGAAATCAATTGACGACGCGATTTCTCCCCTTAAAAAAGCACACTCATCCCGGCCGGATTCCGACCTGATACACCAGGAATTCCGTCTCGCTGAACGCATGTTGCGCCATGCGGTGATGCGCGCCAGGCTGGCAGCCGGAAGGGAAGATATCAAACCTGCCGCATTATACGTGGATATGAAAGCGATCATCGATGAGTACAAGAGCATCTGGCTGCAACGAAACCGCCCGGGAGGATTGCGCGACAGCGTAGCCCGTCTCGAAAAAGCGCGCAGCGATTACGCATAGAAAAACAGAACCGGCTCAATGAGCCGGTTCTGTGATTAAATCAAGTGATTTTAGTTAACCCACCCACATGTCAAAACTAAAGAGCATGACCGACATGCCCAGCAAAAGCAAACTTGCCAATGTCCACACCCGATCGAATACCTTATTACGCCCGAGCCTAGCTAGAACAATATACATCGCAGGAGCGACGATCATATATCGTGCCTGACTCTGTGCTGCACCGGGACCGCTGAAGACAGAAAGTATCACGACAGCCAGGCTGAATGCAGCGACCTCGGGAAATTTTTTCAACAAAACCAGCCCGGAAATGAACGCCAAAAGAATCGCAAATATTTCAAAACTGTAATAAATCCCGGATTGAAGGGTGGTTGAAGCATAATCCAGGGAATACATCCAGGAACCGATCGATTCCGGGATCTGAAGCAGGCCGCGTCCGAAGTATCCAGGTTGAATGTCTGCCCAGCCATGTCCCAGGTTTGAAGTCCGCCAAAGCTGATATGCCGCCAGAGGCATGAGCACAGTCAATCCCAACGCAGCCCATTTCCACGAGAGTTGGTCGCGCCAGGGTTTTTTCCAGTCGATCAGGGTCAACCAGGCGATCAACATTGCCAGAGCAAGCGCAGCACCGTGTGCGCGTGTCCATGTGGCGAGTATGGCAAGGATGCCAGCCCACACCAGTTTTTTTCGTCTCATCAACGCCAGTGACCAGAAAGCCAACCCAATAAACAATCCCTCTGTGTAGATCTGGGCAAGGAAAAAACTGGTCGGGAAGATGAGCATATAAAAAACGGTGCGAATCACGCCATCGTCGTCGAAGAAATCGCGAGTCAGGTCATACAAGGCGAGCATACCAGCCAAAGTCCCAAGCAGGGAGACAATGGACCCTGCGAGAGTGGCAGTCGCGATCGCATTCATCCCGAGTAACCCCAGTGGAATCGTGACGACCCACATAACAAACGGATAAAACGGAAAAAAAGCGTAGTTTTTGATATGGTATTCACCGTCTGCCGTTTGCGCCTTGCCTGCAGCCGGATCTTCATAGCCGCCCACGGCGATGCCGAGGTAGTATTCCGAATCCCAGGCGACCAATTGGTTTAAGAAAGGGTCAAGAAGATATATTTTTCCCCTGTTACTTAATCGTTGAGTTTCCGACGGGGTCCAGGGAACTGCGTAATCCGGTCGGCCGATATCCAGACGCGAGGTGACCAGATGCTGGAATCCGTAAAGGAGGACCCACCAGCCCAACCAAATGAAGAAAATGGTAAACCGCACTGATCTTTTTTCCATCAGAAATCCTTGCTGAGAAAAACTCACCATGAGAATTATAGTGTCAAACCAAATCTGATTGTTAAGCAAAAGAGGGTCGATGTGGATATACCATGGAATTCCAGAATATGCCCTGCTTCTGGGGGTTGTCCGACAGGCTGCTTAACGGTTTAATCCATGTGCGAGGAACACGACACACATGATTGAGAGCAAACCGACCACCCGACCATTCTGGAATACAGAAACCCTGATTAATTATCGCACTGATCATCCTGGCGATTACCACCCGGCTGGTGGACCTTGGAGCCCGGACAATGAGCCATGACGAGATCAATCACGTCGTCCCGGCTTATGACTACTTCCAGGGGCGAACCTACAACTACGATCCGGTCACGCATGGTCCATTCCAGTTCCACATGATGGCATTATCCTATTTCCTTTTCGGCGACAGTGATTTCACTTCACGCCTGCCGCATGCCCTGTTTGGAATATTCTCCATTGCGTTTACACTGATATTCTTCCGTCGCTATCTGGGGCGAGCCGGGGCTATCGCCGCGGGAATTTTCCTAATCGCTTCTCCGTACATGCTCTTTTATGGACGTTATGCGCGAAACGAGATTTTTATCGTCGTCTGGGGCTTACTGACCCTTTACACCATTCTTCGCTACCTCGAAGAAGGTGATTTCTCCATGTTGTACCTGTTCACGGCAGTCAATGCGCTCCATTTCACGGACAAGGCAACCTCTTACATCTTTGCTGGGCTCGAATTATTCTTCCTTACCGCCTACCTGCTTTATAGAATCACTCGCACACGCTGGGTGGATGAAACCCGGTACCGGACCTTCCTGATGGGATTAATGGTTACCGTGGTAACGTTCGGCGCTGCTGCAGTGATCTATGTCACCCAAAAGCCTCTCCCCCAGCCGCTTCTTGTGACAGCTGGCATCCTGGGCTTGTTCGGGGTGGCAGGACTGGGGATCGCGATCTTCGGACTGGTCAAAGGATTTGGATTGGCAAGTCTGAGAGCAGAACGAACCTTTGATCTGCTTATTCTGCTTGGGACGTTGATCCTGCCTCTTGGCGCAGCGCTTCCCGTCAAGCTGTCGGGTGGAAATCCACTTGCTTACGATAATCCATCCATCATCCGCGACGCCATCGTCATCGGACTCCTTGCCATCCTGGCTGTCGGTATCGGTTGGTGGTGGAAGCGCGAAAAATGGTTCATCCATGCAGCCATTTTCTACATCCCATTCTTCCTCCTTTATAGTTCGTTTTTCAACAACGGAGTCGGTGTGGCCGGCGGTTTCATGGGTGCCCTCGGCTATTGGATGGAGCAGCAGGGGGTCCAGCGCGGGAGCCAGCCGGCTTACTATTACGCGCTGCTGCAAATTCCCATTTATGAATTTCTCCCCGCCATCGGCGCCATCGCTGCGGTGGTCATCGGCGCAGTAAAACGACTGTGGATCTCCGAATCCGGTCAGCCATTTTCTCGAGCTCAGGCTTTCGATGGAGAAAAACAGCCCGTCCCGACCCTCGCCCTGATCCTATTCTGGTCAGTCGCCACACTCGCTGCTTTTTCCTACGCCGGGGAAAAAATGCCGTGGCTGACGATACACATCGCCCTGCCCCTGTGCCTGGCATCCGGCTGGACTGTCGGCTGGCTGGTGGAATCCGTCCCCTGGCCGCGTTGGCGTGAATGGACTTTTACTCATTACGCGCGTGTTGCGTTTCTGACATTCCTGGGACTGCTTCTCGTCCTGACATCCAGGGCAGCCTACCGCGCAGCCTTTATAAATTATGACTATGCTACAGAATATCTTGTCTACGCGCATGCCGCCGGGGATCCAAAGACTTTCTTAAAGCAGGTTGAAGATCTCTCCGAACGCAGCGCCATTGGCAATAACATCGTCGTCGCCTACGATAACAATGTCCGTTATCCTTATTGGTGGTACATGCGTCGTTACCCCAATCGGATCGACTTCGATAAGAATCCCACTCCCGACATCCGACGGGCGCTGGTCATCGTGGTCAGCCCGGAAAATGAAGCCAAGGTCAAACCCATCATCCGTGAGAACTACACCCCCATCCCCCTCATGCGGTTGTGGTGGCCTAACATGGATTATTGGAACTTGAAGTGGGACAACATCAACGGAGAGTACATCGCTCAAGCCGGGGCGGAAGCGCCTCCAATGTCCTACCGGGAATATTTCACCCGGACCTGGAAACATATCGAACCTTTCTTCACCGATCCGCTAGTCCGCCATGCCGTTTGGGAGATATGGTATAACCGCGATTTTACCGAGTATGCTGACCTCCGAGGGAGTGACAGCTTTACACTCACGAATTGGAGCCCTGCTGAGAAGATGACTGCTTATATCCGCAAGGACGCGGCTGCCCAGGTCTGGAATTATGGCAGTATCCCGGCACTCCCCGAAGTACAAATGGAGGACCCGTACGAATCCGCGATCGTTCAACTCCTGCCGGATGGTGTAGTCGGCAGTCCCGGTTCAGAGCCCGGTCAATTCCAATCGCCGCGCATGATCGCCCGTGGATCCGATGGCACTCTTTACGTTGCCGATTCTCGAAACCATCGCATTCAACACCTCGCCACGGATGGTTCCGTCCTCGAAACCTGGGGAGGATTTGCGGATGCCAGCCAGGGCAGCGCACCCGAAGGGATGTTCAACGAACCCTGGGGCGTGGCGGTCGGGCCTGATGGCAGCGTCTACGTCTCGGACACATGGAATCACCGGGTGCAGAAGTTCACATCCGATGGTAAGTTCCTTCGATCCTGGGGAATATCCGGGCTGGCGGATTCACCTTACAGCTTTTACGGTCCCCGAGGCATCGCGGTTGACCAGGACGGACGGGTTTATGTCGCAGATACAGGTAACAATCGAATTGTGATCTATGACGACAATGGTGAATTCATGACCCAATTCGGAATGCCCGGCATCAACCCCGGAGAATTTAGCGAACCCGTAGGCGTGGCTGTCGACCCCGATGGTCTTGTTTATGTGACGGATACCTGGAACCAGCGTATACAAGTGTTCGCTCCGGATGCTTCCCGAACGGTGTATGAGTCAATCCTGCAGTTCCCGGTCAATGGCTGGTTCAGTCAGTCCGTGGAGAACAAGCCGTTCATCGCCTTGGATGCCAACCGCAACATTTTCGTTTCAGATCCCGAGGCTTGCCGCATTTTGGAATTCAAGACGGATGGTCAGATCGCCCGAGTCTGGGGGCAATGTTCATCAGGAAGCGATGGATTTGGTATGCCTGTTGGACTGGTTACAGACCCGAATGGGATTTGGATCAGCAATTCCGGCAACAACACGGTTCTCCATTTCAGCTTGAGCGAATAAGCGGCTAAATCTTAATAACCAAAAAGGGATGCAGCCCAATTTCAGCTGCATCCCTTTTCTTTCATCAATCACTTAGCCTCTAATGTAGTGCTCCAGTTGTGAGATCAGGAATTTCTGCTGGGTGATGACTTCCTTCATGACATCACGCATGGATAACACACCCAGCAGCTTGGACCCATCCATCACCGGCATGTGACGTATGTTCTTATCGATCATGAGCGCCATCACTTCTTCCAGCGGCTGGGCTGCCTCCACGTACATCACCTTCTCGGTCATGACCGCCACGACGCGGGTCTCTCGGGATGACCGGCTGAGAACATCCACTTTACGGACACAATCTCTTTCGGAGATAATCCCGGCGATCTTGTCGTCGCTCATCACGATTAACGCCCCAGCATCTTTTTCCGCCATCATTTTCATTGCGGAATAAATAGTCTCATCGCGCTGGATCACCCAGATATCACTTCCCTTTTTGCGGATCAATTCACCGGCTGTGATCATCCTGTTCCTCCTCGGCTTTCAATTTGGACAATAATACTCCAAAGTATAGTGAATTTTCACATCATTTGCAATACTAAATGCAAATCCCCTCCCATGCATTTGGGAGGGGATTGATTCACAAATTACTGAAATTCCTGGTTGTCGATCAAATACAACTATCCTAAGTTTGCATTATTTTTCTTCGCTTCGGGAGAATATCCAGGTGGCTATCGATAAGAACAACACGCCATACCCGAATAAGGCCAGCGCTGGGACAGCGACCGATTCCCACCCCAGCCCGCGTGCGATGATGTTTTTGAAACCATCCATGCCCCAGGCTACCGGCGTGAGATGCCCGATCGTTCTGAACACTTCACCGGTGACTTCGAGCGGAACCCAGGCTCCGCCGAGCCCTGCGAAAACAAACATCGGGATTAGCGAAAATATGATCGCCTGCTCATCCGTTTTTGCGAGTGTCCCGATCAAAAGTCCCAGGGCTGCCAGGCAGGATGTTGATGCCAGGACCATCAATATGGTCGCGAGCGGGAGGCGCATGTAATCAAGGCCGAGTGCGATTTGTCCGAAAGCGATCAACAAGGTGAATTGCAGGAACAGCATTGCAAATATCGCCAGGAAATGCCCTGTCAGGATCTGCCACCTTGCAACACGAGTCGTCATTAACCGCTGAAGCGATCGAGACTTTCTTTCATTGACCAGGATCTGCGCCGAGGTCAGCAGGCTGGCGATGGCAAATTGGAGCATCATCCCCGGGGCAGTATGAGCCAGGCTCATGGACGGTGAGTCCTGTTCGGCGACCGCCTCGCTTTGCGTCTTGCGGATCGAGATCGGAGGCATTTGCCAGGCGACCAATATTTCCTTCTCCAACTGGAGTGATGGTGGCACGTCCGCAGTCTCTGCAATGATCCTCGCGGTTAGGACGGCGTCTGCCACGCGCGCAGCTAATCGAGAGATCTCGGATTCGAGTGTCACCGAGGCGGGGCTGCCCGGATCGATGAAAACGGTCAAAGGGATTGGATTCCCAGCCTGCAGCGCATCCTGATACCCCTGGGGGACGATGACAGCCGCAGCCAGATCCTTTTTTGAGACAAGCGATTTAAGTTCGGCAGAAGGACGACTCGTGTTTTCATCCAGGCGGATGACCGATGACCCGGCCAGCAGGTCATGGAATTCCCAGCTGCTGCCGCTTTGGTCGAGGTCCAGGTATCCCACGAGATATCTCGGATCGGAGGTCTCATCTCTGAAGCCGCCAAACGCATATCCGAATAATAGGGTGAAAAGGACAGGCATGATCAGCAGGAACAGGAAAGTCATCTTGTTTCGGACGATCTGGGTTAGGTCCTTGATCATGATATTAAGTATGGGTCTCATCGTATGTTCCTTTCATGGTTAGAAAACACCGCAGCAATATTCTCAAGCAAAACGTCGGTGAAACCGCCAGGCTCCAATGCTGAAGAAAATAGTTGTCCAGAGAAGGAGGATCCCAAAGGTGATAAGGATTTCCGAGGAAAACACTGCCGTGGAGCTTTGAAAAAATCCGCGAATAGCCCACCCTTGCGGGACCAGGAGTGATACCGTTTCCATCGCGGGCGAGGTATTCGGAGCGCTCAAGGTGAAGATCTTGATCATCCCAAGCATGCCCGTTACCGTCAACACAGCACCGTAGATGAAGCCTCCCTGTTTGGTTGACTTGATCAACGAATTGGCAAAGACACCGAAAGCGCTGGCTGCAAGGACTGTTCCCACCGCGATCAGCGCTACATTGGCAGGATGACCCCACTGGATCTGGAAGATAAGCTTAGCAGCGATGATCAACACAACTACCTGAACGAGCACGGTCGCCAGGACAGCAGTGAATTTCCCGGCCAGGATAATGGTGCGCGACGTCGGCGTGGTGAACAGACGGGGTAGTGTCCCCTCTTCATCCTCTCTCAGGATGGATTCCGCCGTGGTCATGCCAGTGTAAAACGCATAAAAGATCATCATCCCTGCCATGATCGGTGCAATGAGAGCCTGCATGGTATTGGAACTTTTGACTTCCGCCACCGATTCCACTACGATGTACTTCTGCGAAATCGAAGTATTCTGTGTTGTTTCAACGAAGTAACGTTGAACAACATCTCCCAGCCTGGCATATTCCTCGGCTGCGAGGTGATGGGCGGCTACACTTGCTGCGATCTTAGCCCCCGACATGGTGTCGAAGAATTGCTGCAGGATGGATTGAAGGATACCTGCCTCAAGGATCTTCTCCGGATTAACATAAAATTCAATCTCGGATCGCCCTGCATTAGGATCGATGCTGGTAAATTTGGACGAAAAATCTTCAGGGATGATCACAGCGACATCGGCCTTATTCGTGTCCACCGCATCCCGCGCGGAGCCGGCTTCATCGGTTGAAGTTACGTTAAGATATTCACCCAATGTTTCTTCGCTCAAGGTCAGTGTAATGAGTTCCCCGAGATTATCAATAGTTGGATCCGCAGCTACGCCGATCGCGGATAAACCGAATTGCAAGTCCGGGCTTCCCTCGTCGAGGTTGGCGATCACCACCCTCGAAACTGGCAGGTCGAAACCTCCCTCGTCATCGGACGTATTTCCAAACATAAAATAGAACATTCCGGTTACCAGCAGAGGCACGCCAAACATAAATAGGACAGCGAACGTGCTGCGCATGGACCGGGTCAGGTCTTTCAAAGCGATATCAAAGATTTTCATGATTTACTCCCTGGCAATTAGCCAACCTTGTCGAGCGTCCCATCGTCAATCTCTCAATGCGCGACCGGTCAGATGCAGGAACACGGATTTGAGATTCGGCACCTGGATATCCACTGAAGTGATTCGGATTCCATTCGACGCAGCCACTTCAAACAGGCGGGGAAGGACGCGGTTCGAATCATCGACCAGCAGGGAGATCCTTCCATCCTCCGCCGTAATGGTTTCCACACCTGATGTCGCTGTCCATTGGTCGATGATGCGGGAGGATTCCACATTGATCGTCAGGATGATCCGGTCGGATTTACCGACAAGCCTGACCAGTTCATCGTGGGTCCCCTGCGCAATGACCTTCCCATGGTCCATAATGGCAATATGATCCGAGAGTTCCTGTGCTTCATCCATGTTGTGGGTCGTATACAACACGGTCATTCCCTGATCCTTGAGCGCCACAACGCTGTCGAGTATGCTTCGGCGGGACTGCGGGTCGATGCCGACGGTTGGCTCGTCCATGTAGATGACCTTCGGTTTATGCAGCAAGGCAACGCCGATGTTCACCCGTCGCTTCATTCCGCCTGAAAACTTGCCGACACGACCGTTCTGACGGTCGGTAAGTCCGATCGTCTCCAGGATCTCGTCCACCCGCTTCTTCAGTGGAGCCCCTCGCAGGCCATACATTTTTCCCCAGAAGACGAGGTTCTCTCGTGCTGACAAATCCTCATACAAGGCAATATCCTGGGGGACCACTCCCAAAGATTCTTTGACCCACATCGGTTCATGTCGGATGGAGTGCCCAAGAACCAGGGCATCGCCGCTATCCGGCCTAAGCAGGGTGGATAGCATGGAAATAGTGGTCGTTTTTCCCGCGCCGTTAGGTCCAAGCAGGCTGAATATCTCACCTTCTTTAACGCCGAATGAAACACCATCCACTGCCTTCAAGTCGCCAAATGATTTTTGCAGATTGTTAAGTTCGATTGCGTTCATAGTTTCATCTCCAGATCTACCTCCATTCCCAACCTTAGGAAGCGTTGGGAATGGAGGCGGAAGCTTAATCCAATGATGTTACCGCAAGACAGAATAACCCGAAGCCCAGAAATAACGTGAGCATTTCTGTGGAAGCGACGCCCAGGATGTTCAGGACAACAGCTGCCACGCTCATGGCCAGGGCGAGACCTTTGAATACCAAAGTAATGATCTCACCAACGGAATTCGTTTTCTCGGTCATGGTACACACTCCTTTCTTTGAATTCTCGGAAATTTGTTTATCAATCTGACATCAGTATAAGGAAAAGCTTCTTTCTATGAAAGTGTGCTTTCGGGCAGAACGAACCACGTCCTTAAGTACACTGTCCTTCCGGACGATGGCAAGAATTGAAATCCGATATAAAATGTAAATAGAATGAAAAAACAGACTTCCGCTGATTTCGCCAAGGTTGACCGCGACCCCTTCTTTTTCATGGGTTTTCTAACCCTTGTTGTGGGGACAATGTACATCATCACACTGGTCAACGCCCCTGAGCTGCGTCAACCGGTCACATTCATTGTTTTCACCCTGCTGACGGGCATTCACGTCATCTTACACTGGTATTTGTACAGAATCGCTGAGAGATCACCTGCCTGGGTAACCGGATATATCATCCTCCAGGGTCTGCTTGCTTTTGTGATCTCGGTTATTTCAGGAGCCTTGGGGATGGTTTTTGCCCTGTTTATGGGCTTGATCGGCGAAAGCGTAGGTTTATTGGGAATTAAGCGTTGGGGCTTGCTCGCTCTGACTTATTACCTGATTCTCTCCATGATCTGTTTTACCAATCTTACAGGAATTAATTCGGTTGGTGGATATTGGCTGGTGACCATCCTGGTTGTTATTTTCATCGTGATCTATGTCACCATGTATATGCGGCAGGCAGAAGCCCGCACCCAGGCGCAGGAATTGGCAGTGGAACTTGAGAAGGCCAACCAGCAGCTTTCCGATTATGCAGACCGTGTCGAAGACCTGACCATCTCCAACGAGCGTCAGCGGATTGCGCGGGAACTCCACGATACCTTGTCACAGGGATTGGCCGGTCTCATTTTGCAGCTTGAAGCTGCAGATGCCAATCTTTCCAATGGCAACACAGACAAGGCACACCTGATTATTCAACATTCCATGGAACAAGCCCGCGCCACCCTCGACTCTTCCCGCCGCGCCATTGACGATCTTCGCCAGCCAGAACCTGAAAACCTGGAGAATGCGATCCGAAAAGAGGCATCCCGGTTTACCACCTCCAGCACCATCCCATGCGTACTCCACATGGATATTGAGCAGCCTGTAAAAGAATCTGTACGGGAAGCGATAATCCGGTCTGTGGCGGAAGCGCTGAATAATATTGCCATCCACGCCGATGCAATACGCGTAGAGATTTTTGCCGTTATCAAGGATGACAACTTGATCATCTCGATTAAAGACGACGGGAAAGGATTTGACCCGGATCAAATCCCCGCTGGACATTATGGGATTCTCGGCATCCGTGAGAGGGTTCATTTTGTGGGCGGTAAAGTTAACATCACAAGTTCCCCCACAAGTGGGACAACTCTGGATATTCAGATACCGATCACGGAATGGGAGATTCGGTAAACATGTCCCCCATTCGCATACTGATCGCCGATGACCATCTGATCATACGCCAGGGGCTGCGGCTCATTCTTGAGACGGAACCGGATTTTGAACTGATCGGCGAAGCATCGGACGGCGCAGAAGCAGTCCGTTTATGCAAAGAATTAAGTCCAGCCGTCGTTTTAATGGATCTACGAATGCCCGGCATGGATGGTTTAACTGCAATCGAACGATTGAAGATTGAGCAACCGGAGATCGCAGTAGTGATTCTCACCACCTTCAACGAAGACGAACTGATGTTGAAAGGTTTAAAAGCCGGCGCAAGAGGCTATTTATTGAAGGATACGGATCGCACGGCTTTATTCGACACCATCCGCGCAGCCGCCCGAGGCGAGACTCTGCTCCGACCCGAAATCATGGCCAGAGTGCTCGCTTCGTCCGGATCGCAGACAAAAAACAAGGGGCTGGTTGAAACTCCTCCGCTCCTGACAGCCCGCGAGACAGAGGTTCTCGAAGCGGTTGCGCGAGGCGAGCGGAGCAAGGAAATCGCAGCCCACCTGGGAATTTCCGAGCGGACGGTTAAAGCCTATCTGGCTAGCATCTACGACAAATTGGGGGTGGATTCGCGCGCCGCTGCCATCGCGGTTGCAGCTCAAAAAGGGTTGCTCCAGAATTAGTGACAAATCACCAAATTCTATAAGCTCGCTGATAGGTCAATAAATCCAGGAACCAACTCGTCTAGGAACAATTTCCTTATTGAATACTAAACTCTCTAATCAACAGCTTATTCTAGCTGTCAAACCCTCTCACATTTCAATAATCGAAAATTTCGCGGTAGCAACATCTTGACTGCGATGATAGAATACACTCCATGCCAAAACAAAAACAACTCAAGTTCAATACCCCTGCCCCTGATTTGGAACTAACCGCATCAGATGGTGCTTTGGTGAAGCTGTCTTCACTCTGGCAGAATAAAGTCCTCGTGCTGTCGTTCACCCGTCACTTCGGGTGTCCTCAGTGCAAGGAAATGCTGGATGAACTGGTGACGGGATACCCTGAGCTGATCAATGCAGGTCTCTCCCTGGCAGTAGTTACTCAAGGGACACCGGAGCAAACAAGGGATTTTTGCGCCGAGCGCGCGCCCGGTATCCTTTGCCTGGCGGACTCGGAGAGAAAAGCTTACGCTGCCTATGGCTTGGGACGAGGCACCCTTCGTCAGACGTTCCTTTCACTCCGCGTCTGGAGATCAAACCGAAAGCTTAAGAAGACCCGCGGCTGGGATACGGAACTGCCTCCAGCTGGCCAGGATTCCATGCTCATGTCAGGAACATTTGTGATAGGACCTGATGGGCTCATCCGATTGCCTTATTATTATGAAGATATAGCCGACCACCCTCCCCTGGAGCTTCTGGTCAAGGGGATCCTCGGCACCGATTGGCGTAAACCGCTCGAAACACCCATTTCTCCCGAAGCCTGAACGGGCAAGGGCGTGGATTAAATCACATGCAAACTTTTTCGCTTTCTTCATTTCTTGCTGGCAAGGAAATTTGGCGCAACCGGGGACGGTTCTTTCTTTTCAGCCTTGTCATCGGGTTGATCACCTTGCTCGTTCTTTTCATCGCTGCCCTAGGGGAGGGTCTGGGCAATGGCAACCGTGAATACATCGCCAATATTAATGGGGACTTGATCGTATTCAGGGAGAACTCCGATTACATCATCAGCGCCAGCCGCCTCGATCAGACCACAGCCCGTTCGATACGCCGAATCGATGGCGTAGCCGATGCCGGCGGGATTTCAGCTTCCAATACAGCGATTATTCTTCCTGAGGATGTCTTGAAAGTATCCTTAATTGGTGTTGAACAGGAACGACCCGGTTTTCCTGTCATCGCCGAGGGGAAGTCCTTCAGCAGCGGGTTGGCCAGGGAAGCCATCGTTGACCGCAACGTTCTCACGCGAAGTAATATCAAGATCGGTGACGAGATCACGGTCCGGTCAACTCAGGGAACTGAAGATGAATATTACACTCTCACCGTGGTTGGAACGACAGACGGTCAATCATTTTTCTTTCAACCCTCAATATTCGTTTCACCGCAAACATGGGAACGCATCCGCCCAAAATCCGCGGCGGAGTTCTCCAACGTGAACCCCACAATAAACATTGTTGCAGTCAAGCTTGAAGATCCATCTACGATTGCCGCCACGATGGTAAAACTCGAAGATACTGTATCAAACATTGAAACAGCAGATATCCCGACGACCATCAACAATATTCCCGGTTATTCCGCCCAGCAGGGGACCGTGCAAACCCAGGGAGGATTCACGCTGCTCATCGGCATTCTGGTGATCGGTGGTTTCTTCCAGATTCAGATCCTGCAGAAAGTGCCTCAAATCGGTGTCCTGAAAGCGATCGGCGCCTCCAACGGAGTGGTTGGATGGGCGGCAGTCATCCAGATACTCATCGTCACTGCGATGGGAGTATTCATTGGTGGTTCATTGACGTTCGTCTTTTCATTGTTCTTCCCCCCTAACATCCCTTTGGTTTTCAATGGTCAGGCTTCTGCGCTGGCAATCCTGGCGCTCTTATTGATCGGTCCTGCGGGCGGTTTGGTATCAGTCATCTATGCCGTGCGAATCGAACCTCTCAAGGCATTGCGCCTGGCATAAGGATGATGAAATGACCACAACAGCCCTCGAAGTCAAAGATGTCATCAAAACTTTCATGAGCGACTCCGGCCCGATCAATGCCGTGGATGGAGTCTCATTTGAAGTGAACTCCGGTGAATTTGTTGCATTGGTGGGACCCAGCGGCTCCGGAAAAACAACCATGCTTTCGATCCTCGCTGCGCTCCTAACCCCTACCAGTGGGCAGGTGCTCATCGACGGCATGGATCTCGCGAAGATGAGCGACAAGGAACGGGTAGCCCTCAGAAGGGAAAAGATCGGTTTCACATTCCAATCCAATAACCTTATTCCTTTCTTGAACGCGAAGGAAAATGTCGAGTTCATGCTTAAGCTGAACAATCGCCTGGACCATGCCGGCAGGATCCGCACGGAGGAATTACTCGCACGGCTTGGGTTGGAGCAGCGCTTGAAGAACTTACCATCCCAGATGTCCGGCGGACAGCAGCAGCGCGTCGCCATCGCCCGGGCGTTGATCCATAATCCTACGCTGGTTTTGGCCGATGAACCGACGGCGAGCCTGGACACAGAACGCGCTTTCCAGGTTGTGAAAACATTTGCTGCGCTGATCCATGAAAATAACCGCGCTGGCATCATGGTAACGCACGATCTCCGCATGTGCCAGTTCGTTGACCGTGTTTTGCAAATGCGCGATGGAAAAATGGTCGCCGTGATAGAAAAGCCGAATGAGATAATGGCTCTCGCCAAAGGAGAGTAAACCCTAAGCCGCCAGTCCGCTGGCGGTTTTTTTTTGAGAAATGACATTTGTCACTTGAATCCAATCGACAGGCGTGCAACAATATGATTGATATTGATTGATTTTGATTGGATTTGTGACGATGAGCGCTTTTGTCTCCGGCAAAGACCGCCAACAGCAAATCGCACAGCTCGTAGAGCGTCAGCAACGCATTAGCATCGCTGACCTTTGCGAGCTTTTTACTATCTCCGAAGCAACAGCCAGGCGCGACCTGGAAGCCCTTGCCCAGCAGGGTAAAGTGGAACGGGTCCACGGAGGGGCGATCGTCATTCAAAACGCTCCGCCGGAATTACCGATTCTCGAAAGGGAAAGCGACGAGTCGGATGCGAAGCATCGTATCGGACAGGCTGCTGCGGGTCTGATCACCGATGGAGAAGCTGTCTTCCTCGGGTCGGGCACGACCGTCCTTGAGGTGGCAAGGGCTTTGAAAAACCGTAAGGGATTGACCATCTTCACCAACTCCTTGCCTGTCCTAAACACACTCAGCGGGACAGAGAACACTCTGGTCTGCCTGGGGGGAATGCTTAGACCGACCGAGCTTTCATTTATTGGGCATATCACCGAATTGGGTCTGAAAGAAATCCACGCCGACAAGGTCTTCATCGGAACGCGGGCGATTCACCCCGATCATGGCCTGACAAATGATTACCTGCCCGAGACGCTGACAGATCGTGCGATCCTGCATACAGGCCGGGAGGTCATCGTTCTTGCCGACCACACAAAATTCGGGCGGGTCGCTGCCGCCTTGTTAACCTCTCTTGAGCAGGTCAATCTAGTTATCACGGATAACGCTGCGCCAGAACAATTGGTTCGCGACATTGTATCGCGCGGTGTCCAAGTCATTTTATTTGACCCAGACTACCAAACAACCTGTAATCCAGTTGAATGGAGAGTTTGAATGCTTCTGGAAAATTTCCACCCCCGGTCTGCGTTGGTCACAAAGACGACGCTTGTTCATAAGCCGAAATTCCCCGTAATTGATGCTCATAATCACCTGGCGCAATTTGGATTGAACGCCATTGACCTGCTCTCCATTTCCGAGATCTGTGACCTGCTCGACGAAGCCGGCGTGACGAACTATGTCGATCTGGACGGAGGCTGGGGCGAGTCGATCCTTCAGGATCACATCGATCAGCTGAAGCCGGCTGGTCGCTTCCAAATCTATGGCGGCGTGGACTGGAGCAAATGGCCGGAGCTGGGCAGTCGTTTTCCGGAGTACGCCGCAAACCGACTTGAGGTGCAACGATCCTGGGGTGCTGATGGATTAAAGATCTGGAAACATCTGGGATTGCATGTGATCGACGATAAGGGACTGAGGGTGAAGGTGGATGATTCACGCCTGGATCCCATCTGGGAAACTGCCGGGCGACTGGGGATGCCTGTCATGATCCATGTGGCGGACCCGGTTGCGTTCTTCGACCCCGTCGATGAGACAAACGAACGCTGGGAGGAGATCGGCGCAAATCCCGATTGGGCCTTCACCAGTCCCCCGTTTCCGCCATTCATATCCATTCTTGATGGATTAGCAAACGTCGTCGCCGCGCACCCCGGAACAACGTTCATCGGTGCGCACGTTGGCTGCTACGCAGAAAATCTCAATTGGGTTGGGGCGATGCTCGATCGATGCCCGAATTACTACATCGATATCAGTGCACGGATTGGCGAATTAGGTCGCCAGCCATACTCCGCGAGAAGGTTCTTTATAAAATACGCTGACCGGATTCTCTTCGGGCTGGATGGAGGTCCCAACCCGGAAGCCTATCGTCTTGTTTACCGGTTCCTGGAAACGGATGATGAATACTTCAATTACAACGGCGGCGAGATTCCCATGCAGGGTCGTTGGTTCGTCCATGGATTGTTTCTCCCTGACGATGTACTCGAGAAGGTATATAGAAAAAATGCAGAGAAGATCATTGCAGCCGCAAATAAATAGTGACACATCAATCGATCAATTCTGAAAGCAGGTAGAATGACAGATTTTTTCACTCACAGAGAAATCCTCACCCAGGCAGATGCCTGGCAGGATGCCCTGGATACAACCGGGAAAAACCGCAGGGATTTGGAAAGGTTATCCAAGGGGGAATACGAGCAAGTCATCTTCACAGGTTGCGGTTCCACCTATTACCTTTCCTTGGCAGCTGCCGCCCTCTTCCAGGAATTGACCGGGCGTATCGCGCGGGCGGTTCCAGCCGGAGAATTATTTCTCAACCCGAAAGTATCCTTGACCAAAGGAAAAACCTTACTCGTCGCTGTGAGCAGATCCGGTTCCACAACAGAGACCGTCAGAGTTGTTGAACAGTTTAACAAAGAAAAACGCGGACCCGTGATTGTAATCACCAATTACGGCGATCAACCGCTGGCTTCTCTTGCCGATGTGCCATTGGTTATTGAAAAGGGTCAGGAAATGAGTGTTGCGCAGACCCGCTCCTTCGCCTCGATGTATGTGGCGGCAGTTTCAATCATATCCATTTTTGCTCAACGGGAAGACCTTGCGAAGTCGTTGAACCGCCTGCCGGTCCTGGGTCAGGCGATCATCGAGAAATACGAACACCATGCCAAAGTATTGGGAGAGAACCTCTCGAGAGACCGTTACTATTTTCTTGGTTCTGGTTTAAGGTATGGCCTGGCATGCGAAGTCAACTTAAAAATGAAGGAAATGACCCTTACGCACAGCGAGCCTTTCCATTTTCTGGAATTCCGCCATGGACCGATGAGTATGGTCACCGACCAGGCCAATGTGATCGGTCTTTTGTCAAATTCAAACCGGTCACACGAGGTGAAGGTACTGGATGAAATGGCCAAGCTGGGAGGTCATACTTTCACTCTAGGCGAGAATATGGCCGATGTTTCCTTTGAAAGTGGTTTGGATGAATCGGTTGCGGGTGTGCTTTCTCTGCCTGTGCTTCAGTTGATGGCTTACTATCGATCGGTGAAAAAGGGGTTAATCCAGATAATCCGACGAACCTGACTGCTGTTGTTAAGTTATCTATCTAAGGAGGTGAAGGCGAAATAAATAGATTGCAACAATCATACATTTAGCCAACCATTTAGAAAAAGGAGAAGAAAATGTTCAAGAAATTTCTTGTGTTCCTAAGTCTGGTTGCTGTAATGTCAATGCTTCTCGCTGCCTGCGGCAGCCCGGAAGCGGTTCCGGCTGCAGACGAGAAAGTCGTCCTGAGAATGTGGGTGCACACCAATAATGCTTTCATCGCCGGATATGAACCGCTGATCGCAGCCTACGAAGCTGAGCATCCCAATGTCGATATCCAGCTGGAAAATTTCGATTACGAGCTTTATCTTCAAACACTCCAAACAGCCATGCCAGCCGGGGAGGAAGCCGACATCCTGCAGTTGTTCGGCACCTGGACGTCGCAATATTATGAACGCCTGGCTCCTGTTCCAGCGGATGTCATGACCATCGAAGAGGCTGAGAAGATCTTTTATGCCGCACCGATCGGGGGATACATCGTCGACGGAAAACTCTATGGCATGCCGCAAGAGTTCAACATGGAGTACGGCGGTGTTCTCGTGAACAAGACCAAATTTGACGCCGCGGGACTCCCGTTTCCTCCGCAATGGAAAACCATGGACGATGTGGTGGCGGACGGCGTTGCCTTGTCACAGACGGATGATGCAGGGATGATGTCCACTGCCGGTTGGCACTTTACATCAGCGGATCCAATTGCAGCATCATTCCTTGCAGGGATCAAACAACGCGGTGGGGATTACTGGAACGCGGACCACACCGGTTTTACATTCAATACTCCCGAAGCCCGTGCTCAACTGCAATGGATGGTGGATGCCGTTCAAGCCGGGGTTGTGGACCCGATCGTTTTCAACGACGGGACCAATTTTGTTATCGATGCCTTCTTCCAGAGCATGGCGGGGATTGGCTACATTGGCTCGTGGGCGATTGCCGAAGGCAAGAACAACTTCCCTGATTTCACTGATGAGTGGGATTACGTTTACATGCCGTCGTTCCAGGGCGATCCGGTCTTCGTCGCCGATTCAGGCTGGGGATTAACCGTTTCGCCGAACAGCAAGCACCAGGATGTCGCATGGGATTTCGTCAAATTCGTCACAGCCGATGCTAAAAATGCCGAACAATGGAACATCGCCAGCGGAACCATTCCAGCCATGCCGGCTGTTGCTGAAACATCGGAGATAGCTGCTGCCATGCCCTGGGTGCCCAAGGCGCTGGCGCTTCTCCCATTCGGACAATACCTGGGCAACATGCCTGACCGCGACCTGGTGATGTACGAGATCATTTACCCGCATGTCCTGAATGCTTTGCAGGGTGTCGAGACGGTCGACCAGGCGATTGAAGCCATCGATACGGAAGCAAATTCAACGTTCAAGTAAGCGATTGATGTGGGCGTGTTATTCACGCCCACTTTGCCATTATTTGTCTTCTCCAATAAAAAAGGCGGTGAGGATGAGCCTTACTGCAAGCGGAACAGTCAAACCGAGTAAAAAGCCAAAAGGCGGCCTGGCCGTTTCCAAACTGCGATTTGTAGCCGGGGTTACTTTACCGCTTCTTCTTTATGAATCCCTGGGGTTATTTATACTCGGCTGGGCTTTCACCCTGATGTTTTTTGATTACAGTCCGGGGCGTGTCGGCGGACCCATTCTGGGATTAGGCGGTAGCAATCCGTTCGTCGGTCTGGGCAATTTCATCGAAATGATCAAGGGTACATCGGTGGAGGCGAACCTGTTCCGGGTAAGCCTTCGCAATACGCTCATTTTTGCCGTGGTCATCCTGCCGCTTAACCTATTAATCACTCTCCCCCTTGCCTGGCTGCTCGAATCGATCGGCCGCCGCTATCGGTCGCTTTATCGAACCATTTACTTCCTGCCCGTATTGACAGCATCCGTCGGAGTAGCATTGATCTGGATGAGCATGTACAACCCCCAATCCGGTTGGATCAATGCGCTCATTCGATTGGCGGGTGGAACCCCGGTCGCATGGCTTTCTGACCCCCGCGCAGGCTTTGCAGGAATCTCGGTTGCCATGTGGGCTGTGATTCTGGCTTATCTCTGGCAGGATTATGGCTACAATATGGTGATTTTTATCGCCGCCTTTCAGGGTATCCCGCAGGAGCTTATCGACGCAGCCAGCATCGATGGCGCTAACTCCTGGCAGACCTTCTCCCGGATCACAGTCCGGCTCATTCAACCTACCATCCTTTTCGTCTGTGTCATGACCATGCTTTCATCATTCCAGGTCTTCGACATTATTCAAGTGATGACCAATGGTGATCCCGGGAACCAAACTCAGGTATTGATGCTCGATATTTACAAGAATGCCTTCCGGTATCAACGGATGGGCTGGGCAGCGGCGGAATCCTTTGTTTTATTCCTGGTTGTGATGAGCGTGACCCTCTTCCAGATGCGCGTCCTGCGCACCGATTGGGAGTATTAATATGGCAGAGAAATCCCTCCCAAAATCAGCCGGACGTCTACCTAAACCATTCCGCTCTGGAAAAGTGACCGGCCGTATCCTGGCCTATACTCTTTTGACTCTTGGCTTGTCCTTTACGCTGCTGCCATTCATTATGATGATCCTGAGTTCATTCAAAACAAACCTTGAAGTTTTGCAGGTTCCCCCCACTTTTTTGCCTGAAAACTTCACCCTGGAAAACTACGTCAAGATATTCAACGACCCCAAATTGCCACTGCTTCGCTTCTACGGGAACAGCGCATTCGTGGCAGCCCTAAACGTGATATCAACATTGTTCACCAGTTCGCTGATAGGCTACATGTTTGCCAAATTTGAATTCCCCGGCAAGAACATTCTTTTCATCTGGTTTCTCTCGTTAATGATGATCCCCAGTCAGATAACCATGATTCCCAGTTATCTCATCCTGGCAAAACTTGGTTTAATCAATTCGTTATGGGGATTGGTCATCTTTAGCGCCGTGGATGCCTTCGGCATCTTTATGATGCGCCAATTTTGTGAAAGCCTGCCCGATGAACTGCTGGATGCAGCCCGAATCGACGGGGCAAACGAGTGGCAGATTTATTGGCGCGTCGCTTTACCGCAGCTTGGAGCGCCGCTGGCGACACTGGGAATTCTGGGATTCATGCACAGTTGGAATGCCTACCTGTGGCCGATGATCGTCCTGCAGAAAATTGAGGTTCGTACGCTGCCGATCATCCTCACCTGGTTCAACTCGACTCACACCGGTCAGGGTGCCATGGTTATGGCGGCTACAGTTCTGATCATCATGCCCATCTTAATCGTTTTCCTATTCTTCCAGCGTTGGATCGTCCAGGGATTCACCATGACTGGGTTCAAATGAACCTAGCTCATCGGATTGAGGATGAAACAAATCGATGAAGGGTTCACAGCAGGTTCTTGCCCATCCATTCGCGCGGATATTTCAAACCGGCGAGTGAGGCGACGGTTGGGGCAATGTCCAGCACTGAAACTGGAGTTTGTAATTCTTGAGGACGAATACCCTCTCCCCAAAAGCACAGGGGAACAATCATATCTTCATCCTGCTCTGTCCCATGAGTGAAATCATGCCCGCCATGGTCGCTGGCGATAACGACTCTGGTGTGATCGGGAAGGACCTCCAAAATCTTCGCAATGCATCGGTCAGCATTCTCCAATGTGTGTAGATATTCAGGTGACATCCATCCATGGCGGTGACCAGCGGTATCGGTGCAGCCAAGATAAATAAAGGAAAAATCGCTATGGCTTAGACGAGATCATAGAAATGGCGATTGACGTGATCTGCTGGTCACTCTCACCCAGAGGCAAATCAGGCGATTCGGATTGGTTTAAACAAATGGAAATATCCAGAGAACCCGGACGGGATATATCACGAAGCTGTTCCCAGTTGTAAAAGGAAGCGGTGACATTCCCGGCTGAATGAAACAAGTCGATCAGTCCATCGGCATTCCAATCGCCCGAATTCCAAAGGTTTCCAATGGTTCCATGTGTTTCGGGAGGCACTCCCAGGAAGATCGACATGATACAGGGAAGCGTGACAGACGGAAATACTGTCCGCGCTGCGAAGGTGCTCGCGCCTTGCTCGAACAAATTCTTCATCGCCGGTGTCTCAGCATTACGAAGACCATCGGGGCGCATGCCATCCACAAGTATGAATACAATAGGATTCTTTTTCATTTTCTCGCTCCAGGGGTGTTTGGTTTATTATAGTGGTTGATCGCCAATAAATGCCATGAAATCGAAATGGACTCAACCTTTTGTAATTGGTAGCTCGAGCATATTACTATTAATGAGCATCCTGGTACCCGGGTGCTCTAATCAAGAAAATTCAACTCCTGACCTTCTCTTGGAGGAACCTGCCATGTCTTCAAATACCGGCTCGTCGAATTGGTGGCAACCTGTCCCAGGTCTCACCTGGCAATGGCACATTTCTGAACCACCCGTGGACACATCCGTGGTTGCGGATGTATTTGATATCGACCTCGTGGACAATGATCCGAACGTGGTTGCCGAATTGCATGCTCAGGGAAGAAAGGTCATTTGCTACATGTCAGTCGGCTCCTGGGAGGATTGGCGGCCGGACAAGGACGATTTTCCTTCTGAGGTTCTCGGAAAAGACTACGAAGGGTGGCCGGGAGAACGGTGGCTCGATATCCGCAAAATTGATCTACTCGCTCCGATCATGCGAGCCAGGCTGGACCAATGCAAGGCCAAAGGTTTCGACGCCGTTGAACCGGACAATATGCAAATATATGATAATGACACCGGGTTCCCAATTACTTACGAAGACCAATTGAATTATGCAAAATGGCTCGCAGATGAAGTCTCATCAACGTGGGTTGGCCATCGGAGTGAAGAATGCTCCCGACCAGGTGAAAGACCTTCTTCCCTATTTTGACTTTGCCATCACGGAAGATTGCTTTGCCCAGGGGTGGTGTGAGGAAATGCTGCCCTTCATCCAGGCCGGTAAACCGGTCTTTGCAGCCGAATACGAGGATACTGGCGTCGATTTTTCTGCCGCCTGCAGGAAGGCCAAGGAACTGGGCTTTAGTGTTATCCTTAAGCGGCGTATCCTGACATCGTATCGAATTACGTGCCCATAACAATTCCATGAAAAAACGTCCACCCGGTGTATTATGCAACCTCTCTCTTTAGGAAAACTTCGCGGCTTTCAACAATGTACTTCTGCGGGAGGGATTTTTACCTGCCTTGCCCTGGACCATCGCCAGAATTTACGCAAGGCTCTCAATCCATCCAATCCCGATTCGGTAACTGACGAAGACCTGACTCGATTCAAAATGGACGTCACTTCCGCCCTGGCGGATATGTCCACGGCGGTCTTGCTCGATCCCGAGTACGGCGCCGGCCAGGCAATCGCTTCCGGAGTACTTCCCGCAGGCACCGGGCTGGTCGTCGCACTGGAATCGACCGGTTATACCGGCGATCCGACCGCGCGCCAGAGTCAGATCCTGCCAGGCTGGAGCGTTGAAAAAACCAAGAAAACAGGTGCCAGCATGGCCAAGCTGCTGGTGTATTACCATCCCGACTCCCCCACAGCTCACGAAATTGAGCAGTTCGTCAAACAGATTGCCGACGAATGCAGGCAATACGACCTGGGTCTCATGCTGGAGCCTTTATCGTATTCGCTTGATCCAGCATCCAAATCACTGCCTTCATCAGAAAAGCGCAGGGTGGTCGTTGAAACTGCCCGCCGCCTGACCCCTCTTGGAGTAGACCTCCTCAAGGCAGAATTTCCGCTCGATGTGACCGAAAACCAGGACGAAACCTGCTGGCGGCAAAGCTGCGCTGATATTTCTTCGGCCAGCCAAACACCGTGGATTTTACTTTCCGCAGCTGTTGATTTTGAAACTTACCTGCGGCAAGTGGATATTGCATGCGATGCAGGCGCCTCCGGCCTTGCTGTTGGGCGGGCGGTTTGGAAGGAGGCTGTCAGCCTTTCACGTGAAGCCCGCAATGATTTCCTGATAACAACAGCGCGGCAAAGACTTGTTGAACTGCACGACCTGTGCAAAGCAAAAGCAAAACCATTCACAGAATTCTTTTCACAATCCCCCGTGAAAACAGACTGGTACAAACAATACGGCCAACCATGAAAAATCCCTGGTCCTTTTTCTTCTTCTTTTTTTATTTCGCAGCCATTTCGACATTATTCCCCTACCTGGTTCTTTATTACGGGGAACTTTCATTAACCGGCAGCCAGATCGGGGTACTGACGGCTATTTCCCCGCTGGTCGTACTTGTCAGCGCTCCGCTTCTGACCGGTATCGCTGACTCGACCCACCGTCATCGCCTGATGCTTGCTCTTACATTGGTGTGCGTAATATTTATTGTCCTCGTGTTATCCGCTGTATCAACATTTGCCATGCTCTTGATGTTGATCATCCTTTTTGCATTTTTTATGGCGCCTGTCAACCCTCTGGCGGACAGCGCCACGATGTTCATGCTGGGCGATCGTAAAGACATGTATGGTCGCGTCCGTCTCGGAGGCACGATCGGATTTGGCATTGCTTCCTTGATAGCGGGGATGGTCATCCAGCGCGCCGGTTTGAACTCTTCCTTCTTTATGTTCGCTCTCCTGATTTTCATCACACTGTTATTCGGATTGAAATTACGATTTCCGGAGATTGAAAAAAAGGTGTCTGTTACCAAGGGAATAAAATCCCTGCTCGCCAGACCGCGCTGGGTATGGTTCTTTGCCATGGTTTTTATTGGAGGCTTGAGTTTGGCGATAGTCAACACGTACCTTTTCCTTTACATGGATGAGCTTGGAGCCAGCAAAACACTGATGGGATTCTCGATGCTTGTCGCGACAATTTCAGAAGTCCCATTGCTCTTCTTTTCCAACCGGCTCATCAGGCGTTTTGGACCATTAGGACTTCTCGTTCTGGCGTTGTTTGTCTCGGGTCTGCGGTTGTTGCTCTATTCGGTTGTTCATTACCCAACAGGGATAGTCGTTATACAATGCCTTCAAGGGCTTACTTTTCCGTTAGTTTGGGTGGCGGGTGTCGCTTATTCGAACGATCATGCGCCAGTCGGTTTGAATGCTACCGCCCAGGGTTTGTTTGGCAGCATGCTGATGGGTTTTGGTGCCGCTGCGGGTAACTTCCTTGGAGGTCTCTTGATTGATGCATACGATATTCGGACGATGTTCCTAACCATGGGATTAATCACCCTGGTCTCTCTCATAACGCTCGTGCTGGTCGAGAAGCGCTTGCCGGTAGAAACGAATGTCCAAACCATTTGATGTGCTGGTTGCTGGAGAAATCAACCCTGACCTGATCTTGACCGGTAATGTCGCTCCCGAATTCGGGCAGGTCGAGAAACTGATCGACCACGCAGAGTTGACGATCGGTTCATCTTCAGCCATCTTCGCCTGCGGTGCCGCCCGGCTGGGACTTAAAGTCGCATTCACCGGTGTTTGCGGCGATGATCTTTTCGGGCGGTTTATGCTGGATGCGATGCAGGCGCGGTCTGTCGATGTTTCGCACGTGATCCGCACTCCGGGAGGCCAGACAGGATTAAGTGTCATTCTCAACGAAGGGAGCGACCGCGCGATTCTGACTTACCCCGGTTTGATATCCGCTCTCAAGGCTGGAGACATTTCTGATACATTGCTTCGCCAGACCCGGCACCTGCACATTGCCAGTTATTTCATTCAAACTTCCTTGCAGCCTGGCTTGCCTCAGCTTTTTAGTCGCGCTCACGATTACTCCATATCCGTTTCGCTTGATACCAACTGGGACCCAGTAGAACGATGGAGCGGTTTGGACGAGCTCCTGCCACTGACCGATATCTTTTTACCCAATGAAGCAGAAGCCTGCGCGATCACCCGGCAAACAGACGTCGAAAAAGCCGCCAAACAACTGGCTGAAAAAACAAAGAAAATTGCCGTAAAACAGGGAGAATCCGGTGCACTTGGAATGGAAAACGAAAGCCTGATCCGAATTCCTTCTTTTCCGGTCAAAATAATGGATACCGTTGGCGCCGGAGACTCTTTCGATGCAGGGTTTATCTTTGGATATCTCGCAGGTTGGAGCCTGGATAAATCTTTGCGTTTGGCTGTTGCGTGCGGAGCATTATCCACCCAGGGGCAAGGTGGCACTTCAGCACAACCAACGCTTGAAGAAGCCATGCGCTATGTCGATTGAATTTCTCGATGACCTTGTAAAGGCTCAAAAACGAGGGGAGCTGCGTGGAATCCCATCGATATGCTCTGCACACCTCATTGTTTTACAATCCGCGATGCGCCGCGCTGGTAAATACAGAGCCCTTCTGTTAATCGAATCCACCTGCAATCAGGTCAATCAATTTGGCGGTTATACCGGAATGACCCCGATGGATTTTGTATCCTTCGTGCAGCAACTTGCCCTCAATAGTGGACTGCCTGCCAACCAGCTTATTCTAGGCGGCGACCACCTCGGACCCTCCGTCTGGCAGGGTGAACCTGAACACATCGCAATGAATAAATCCGAACAGCTCGTTCGGGAATATGTCCAGGCTGGATTTAGAAAAATCCATCTCGATGCAAGCATGAGATTGGCGGATGATGATTTTAATCTCCCTCTGGACATCGAAATTTCAGCGAGGCGAGCAGCCCGACTGGCAAAAGTCTGTGAAGAATCGCATGCCAAAATGGCGGGGACGTCCGCGCCTCGTTATGTCATCGGGAGTGAAGTGCCTGTTCCGGGCGGAGCACGTGAACACGAGGAACCTGTCAGCGTAACAACAGTCGAAGCTGTTCGGCAAACCATCCAGGTGACTCACGCTGCATTCGTAGCCGAAGGCCTGGAAGCTGCATGGGAAAGGGTCATTGCATGCGTCGTCCAACCCGGCGTGGAATTTGGTGACGACTTTGTATTGGATTACCAGCCCGAAAAAGCTGCAGCTCTTTCCAAATTTATAGAGAGTGAATCCCACATTGTTTTTGAAGCTCATTCGACGGATTATCAGACTCGCGATAATCTGCGAAATCTCGTCCATGACCATTTTTCCATTCTGAAGGTTGGACCCGGACTGACATTTGCTTTTCGCGAGGCGGCATTTGCTCTTGCTATGATTGAGTTAGAGCTGGTCGATCAAGATGAGCGCTCCAATTTGATCACGCTCATGGATGAAATCATGAAGCTCGATCCTCGTTACTGGCAAAAATATTACTCTGGCAGTCTCGAGGCGCAAGCCTTCAAGCGAAAATACAGTCTGAGCGACCGAATCCGCTACTACTGGGCAACCCATCAAGCCGAAGATGCATTGAAAAGGATGATGGTTAATCTTAGCCGCTCTCCCATCCCGCTTAGCCTGCTCAGTCAATGGCTGCCTGTTCAGCATCGGAAAATCCGCTCGGGTGAGTTGGAGAATTCACCAAAGGAAATCATCCGGGACAAAATTGATGAGATCCTGGGCAATTACCAGCAAGCCTGCGGATATTAAGAACAGACTGCCCATTGGTTGATCAATGGGCAGTCCTGATTTAGTAGATTATTCTCGATGGTCTACAGGGATTGTACCTTTTCACGCCATCCGCGCAGGAGCTTATATACTTGTTCGGCTCCGACCACAGGCTTGCCGTCATAGGGTAATTCCGCCGGATAGAGTATGAATGCGTGATTCTGAGGACCGCCCATTCCTCCGTGATGTCCCACCTGATTTTCGAATCCAGCGATTTCTTCGGTCTTGGGATCCAGTACGGCATTGACGATAATATCCGGGCAATTTGAGAAACTGGTTTCCCGGCGCAAGTGCAACGCTGCATTGGGACCAAAATCCGCCAGTGGGTCTTCACCTTCTACCGTGTCGTTATCCAGGTAGTGGACGCCCTTCTTTCCGACGACCATGGATCCTTGTTTTTCTGACTTAACCAGGACAAATCCGATACCCGGATGTTGCGACAATCCGATAATCAACCCTGGATGAGCCGTACCGATTTGTTCGGCGGTAAGTCGTTCCTTGGAATCTGTGAAGTAAATCAAACCCGAACAACCCGAGCCGTACACAACAACATTAGCAGTGCTCGCCTCGGCATCCTTCGATTCTTTCGCATCACGCTCGGGACCGATAGACACAGTCCCTTCCCGTTCCTTGCGAGCCATAATTTTCTTTATGAAACCGGCAGTCCGTGTCGTGGAATTCGTAGATTCGGTCAGGATGGAGTTGATGTTATCCCAGGCCTCATTGGTATCTTCAGTAGTGAATAATTTTGCCTCACCGCTGATGTGCCCTTTGACTAATTCCTCAAGTGAGACACCGTGTGCAGCTTTGAAGGTTGGACCGATACTCTGCCCATGATCGGATAGGACTACAATATGGTAAGGTCGCGGAGCTTCCTCCAATGCACGTTCGATCCTCGCAAAATAGTGGTCGGTTTCGGTGAGGGCTTCATAAGCTTCCGGAGCTTCAGTACCGGCAAAATGACCCAGGTCATCATAGGCAGAAAATAGCGCATACGTCGCGGGAAGTCCGCGAAGAACATCGCTGATGACGGTGAATGTGATCAGGTCATGCAGGACTGGGCCCAATCCGGCGCGCAGGAAAGCGTAAGCGAAATTACGGGCTGAAGTGATGTATTTGTCCTTGCGCCGGCGCTGGAGGTATGCCTGCCACCATTCCTTGAACAGTTCAATGACAAATTTGGTCAGAATGTGAAAGATCACATAAGGACTGAAGAGATAAAAGAAAAAGCCGGGTCCTCTATCCCGCTTATCCAGGATGGTGCTGAAAGTCAGCATGCTTTCAGCGGCATCGCCCGAGAACATATTTCCGCGGGAAGAACCTCCATCAGAACACAGGCCTTTTTTAATTGAATTCCGCGCCTCTATGGACATCGCGTCCTTGGGATTACCAGACATGACCGTCTTACCCTGGGTTTTATCCCACCAGCGATAGGCAGGGACATCGGTATTGTTGCCCAGTAAAATACCGGTCTGCATCGCTCCTGTCTGAGAAGTAAAATCGGTCTCCCAGCCTATGAGCTTGTGAGTACCCGAGTTGATCCACCGTTTCAGTGTGGGCATATGTCCATCAGCAATGGCTCGACGAATGACTTTCTCGCCCAATCCATCGATCTCGAGGAAAAGGAAGCCAGGGACATCTGTTTTGGTTATTTCCCCTCGCTCTTTAACCATCTTTCCGACAACATTGCGATCAAAGCGGGAATCTTCATCAATAGACAAGATGGCTGCCATAATCGCATTGACGACGGTGAGCCAGATGGCAATCCATAATCCTGTCGCACGGTCCGCAATGTAAATTCCTGGCACCAAATCCCCTATTCGATAAAAAAGGGCTCCGTTCAAAAGGAAAGTGACGATTGGGAAAAGCCATACAGGCAGCCAGGAAAACAGGTTGATAAATACCCACCAAAACAGTGATTGAACAATACCCAGGACAATGGTCAGGACGAGAAGCGATCGAAACGTATCATATGTGAAACCTGATAATATGTTCGGCAAGAGCAAAAGGGTCAGGAATTGAACTACAAATACGGAAACAATTTGAACAATGCGTGCACGAGTTAATTTCATACTAACGCCTCCAATGGGCTTTAAGGGTCAAGGCACAATGATCTGATAGAAATTTGGAGCTCGAACTGCTCGGCCCTGGAATTTTCAATGGGTAATATATCCGCCTCAATATTCATATCAATTTTATCAGGATTACGATAAAAAATGAAATCCAAAGTCACTGACCATTTTGATGCCAAAATTGAAACTGGCCGGTAAGTTGGGCTTGGATCATCCTTCAAGGGGTCGATGAATCCACTTGTTTCAGTCAATTCTTCATAAAGAAATGTATCGCGGTGAAAATTGAAATCGCCACAAATTATAACCAGGGCATCCTCGTGATTGAGCTTTCGCCTGCTCCGCAAGAAACCGTACCTGATCGCTTTGAATCCTGGCAAGCATGCTGTCCTTGCTCCAGGACCCCAAATAATTCGCATGAATATGTGTATTCAGAACAATTATCTGCTGATCCTTCCACATCGAAAGTAGTGACAAGAACCCCTTTTCGAAGTGCCCAATCTGCAAAACCGATACTCCACCACTTACCCCGGTTAGGAAATGGCAGGAACTCATAGGAAACGAAAGGCTGCTTCGAAGCAGTGACCAGGCCTCCCATGGGAGCGAAAAGATATTGCTTGTAGCACTGATAAGGATATTCTGTGAGTTGCTTTCGCAATACAGAGATATATGATTCCTGTTGTATTTCCTGCAGGCAGATCACCGTGTCCTGTCGTTGGTTGAGTTCTTCCGCCAGAGTGTGCATCCGCCGCCAGCCCAGGAAGAATGGCAGACCAAATGAATTGAGTGTTAGAAGCGTGAAGGAGGGCATAGACTATTTTTATTCCTAAACCGATAACTTCCCCAATGGGTTTGAAATACCTGATTTACACCTGCTCGGCTAACTAGATTTCAATTATTTTCTTTTGAATGGCGTATTTTATCAATTCCCCTTTGTCGTGCAAATCTAGTTTTTGCATGAGGCTTGTGCGGTGGGATTGAATTGTTTTAACGGACAAATTCAATATTTCAGCAATTTCACGGCTGGTCTTCCCCTCAGCGATAAGCTGAAGCACCTCCCTCTCACGAGGAGAGAGCGCATCTGGGTCAGCCTCTGATTTCCCGGCATCCCGGTGGAGGTAATCCTCCAGCAATAATCTTGTGATTGCCGGGGAAAGAACTGCCTGACCATTGTATACTGCCCGAATGGCAGCCACCAGTTCACCCGCCGCAGCCCGCTTGATGATATAACCCGAAGCGCCTGCCTCGAGTAACTGGCGAAAATATTCCTCATGGTCATACATGGTCAACACAAGGACTTTGACCTCCGGATGCTGCTTCTTGATCTGACGGGTCGCCTCCAACCCATTCAACATCGGCATGGCAATATCCATGAGAACCACGTTCGGGCGGAGTTGATTCGCCAGCAGGACAGCTTCTCTCCCGTCTCCGGCTTCCCCCACCACGAGTAAGTCCGGCTCGTCTTCGAGCAGCGCCCGGATTTCGCTCCGCAGCAATGTGTGATCATCTGCCAGTAAAATGCGAATCTTTTGCGTCATGGTTGCAGCGCTGGTTGGAACTCATAATCCTGTTCCTGGGAACCAGATTGAATCCCCTTGACAGGAACTTTGATCAGCAGGCAGGTGCCTGAACCCGGGTTTGATTTCAGAAAGAGGTCCCCGCCCACAAGCGACACTCTTTCCTGTATGCCTAAAAGACCAAGCTGCTTTCGAAAGATGGCATGACCAGAAATCTCCTTAACATCGAAGCCTCGTCCATTATCCTTGATTTCGAGAATGACCATTTCATTTTCGCGGCCAAGCCAGATGTTTACGTCACTGGCATCCGCATGCCTGAGGATATTGCTGACTGCCTCCTGGGTGATTCGAAAGAACATGGTTTCGATAGGAGACGGCATGCGCATGCTTTCATCCGCCGTCTCGAAATTTACCTTGACACCCAATCCATCCAAATGCGTGTGTGCATACCAGCGAATGGCAGGAATCAACCCCAGGTCATCCAGAATGGAAGGCCGTAAATCCCAGATGACTTTTCGTAAATCCTCCAGCAGACGGGTGGCAAGTTCGCGCACTTCTCCGATGTGCTGCTGGAGGCCGTCATTTCCTTCCGGAAGCTGCTTCTCGATCTGCTCAAGGCGAATGATCATCATCGAAATGGATTGAGCCGTTTCGTCGTGCAAGCCACGGGCGATCCGGACCCTCTCCTCTTCCTGAGCGATGATCGCTCTCTCGGAGATAGCCTGCAATTCGAGGGTGCGCAACTCAAGCCGGCTGAGCATGGAGTTGATTGCCACGACCAGGCGGTGGATTTCAGGGTCGTCATATTGCATAAGCGAACCGGACAGCGTGGTTTGCCCACTTTTGACATGTTCGAGAGCGTCACCCAGTTCGGTCAATGGAGACATCGCGGATTTGATGATCCAGTAATTGATCAGGATTGTCAGGGAGATTCCAATAACTGAAAACAGCAGGATGAGATTTACATTTCCCACGAGGGTCAAATGCCGGGTGAGTATGGTCCCCGCAATCGCGCCGCAAATGATCACGAATGAATTCCCGATCAGCACCCGGGTAAAAATCGAGAGCCGAAATATCCATTTCTTGTAAAGCGCGGAAAGGCTGGCAAATCCTTTCATGGTTTTCATCATAACATAAGCAAAAAGCAGCGACAAGCATCAGGGGTGGATCTACCAAAATCGGCTATATATGTTGAATTTTTCCGAATTTCACCCGAGGTAGGGTCTTTGTGGAGGCATATTAGGGCATTGGATGGATGACACATATGGAAAACACGGATATTCTTTAACCAGACTGCCAAGAAAACGCAGCAGGAGTTTGATTTTTATAAAAAACCTGGGATAGTGCACCTACATTAATAAATTAAGAGGTGTTTATGACGGCATGGAGGATCAAGACAAATAACCAACCACTGGCTGCAAGCCGCCAGTTTCTTAAGTCGGTGTGGGCTGAAGCAAAGTTAAATGGTATGGTCCTTCCGGTCCAGCAATCGGACCAGTTCGGTATCCGCTCAGGTTTTATTGAAATTCCAGACGACCTGAACACAGCCAACCCTTTCGCACCACTAACATTGGTAAATGCTGGAAGACTTGTGGCAGATATCTCACGTGAGCGTCCGGGTGAGCGGTTTGCTGCCGTCATGCGAGCGTGTGAACTCCGAGGCCTTTCCGAACTCGTCAAGAACGAATCAATCAACATCAGCAATTGGCTCATCATCGGGGTGGATTGTCTGGCTTGTTTTCCCGCCAGCGATTTTGAATGGCGCGTTCAAAAAGCAGGAGGAGTAGAACCGCTCACCGACCTGGTCATTCGAAACGCGCGGCAGGGAGGGATATCCCTCAGCCGGTTCCGCCTGTCCTGCCAGATGTGCTCCAAACCTGAACCCATCCAGGTTGACCTGTGCCTCGGGTTATTGGGGTTACCGGTAAAAGAAGCCATGCTGGTAATACCCAAAAATGACTTGATCGCCGAGCGGTTTCACTTAAGCGAAATTACTGATGGACTGGCTCCTTCTCAATTGGTTTCGCAGCATGACCGGGTGATGATTGAACTCAATGAACGGCGTCAGCATTTTCGCAGCAGGCTGATCAATGATCTCCCTGCTGACATGCCTGCTACGCTTAATGAATTTGTTGAATTCCTTGCCAATTGCTCCCCTTGCCAGGCTTGCATAACTTCCTGCCCGATGTACGAGAACGAATTGTCACCTCGGATGGCAAATGGGGCAGTAACCAGGGACGCCGTCCACCGCTGGTTGGAAATGTGTGCCGATTGCGGGATGTGCGAACAGACCTGCCCGAAGGAAATTCCTCTGGCAGCTATCATGACCCGCATCAACGACACTCTGCGATCCGAATCTGTGGCAGTTTAAATCAAGGAGCAGATAGAAATGCCAACTCGTAATCAAGTCGATCCCTTGAAGATCAAGCATGTCCTAAAAGTTGTCTTCTCCCAGCCCCGTCCGCCTGTGGCACGCTGTCGTTTGTTGAGTTCGGGCTTCGGACCTGCACACATGCTTAAGACCACCGACGATCTGATTGGATCCAAAGCCTGCCTGGGATGCGGGTCCTGTATGGATGCCTGTCCTGCGCTGGCGCGTGACCCTAGGCGCCTGCTGCGAATGGATGTACGCAGTTCGATGGCGCTGGAGACGCTGGTCGGTGAGGACTGTGACCGCTGTGGAAATTGCGCACTGGCCTGCCCGCAGGTCGACCCAACCCTCAAGCACTATCTCGTTCAAACCCACCTGGCTGAAGGCATGGCCGAGTTATTAGCCAAAGCCGCTACTGAGGAAGTCTTTGTGCTCGATCTAATGCTGAGTCATCGCTAGATTAATAGGAGTCGAACATGGTTGAAATTTTCATCATGGGACAACACTATCAGATCCCCGAGAGCCTGACGATTTTAAAAGCTTTCGAATGGGCGGGGTTTCGCCTGATTTGGGGAGTCGGCTGCCGGGGTGGTTTTTGTGGAGCCTGCGGCACGGTCTACCGAATGCAGGACGACCACAAACTCTATTACGCCCTCGCCTGCCAGACCGTGATCCAGCCCGGGATGATCCTGAGCCAGATCCCTTTCTTCCCGGCACAGCGTGCGGCATACCACATCGACGATTTACAGCCCACCGGGGAGACATTGCTTGAGAAATATCCCGAGCTGCTGCGGTGCTTCGGGTGCAATACCTGCACCAAGGCATGTCCGCAGGAAATCGATGTGCTGAATTACATGGCGGCGGCCGTCCGGGGGGATGTCGCTGCGGTGGCTGAGATTTCCTTCGACTGCATCGCCTGCGGTCTTTGCGTGGCGCGCTGCCCGGCGGAGGAAGCCCCGCCGAATGTCGCCCTGTTGTCGCGAAGGTTATATGGAAAATACCTGGCTCCGCCAGCGGCTCACCTCAGGCAGCGAGTCCAGGAGATCGATGCGGGAGCATTTCACAGCGAATTGAACGAGTTGAAAATCATGCCGGTCGAGGAATTAAGACAGCGCTATGCATCCCGGCAGATAGAAGAGTGATGCACCATGGACTTTGAACTCTCCTCCGATACTCTGATGCTGCGTGAAATGCTGCAGCGTTTTGTCGAAGATGAAGCTAAACCGCTGGAAATGAAGTATTTCAATTCCGGCGCGCTTGAGCCAAAGGAGCGTGCCCGCCTGCGGACCGTGATCGAACAAATGGGGTTGTGGGGCGCTGCCGTCCCCGAGAAATTCGGCGGCGGCGGACTGGATATGATTACCGCCTGCCTTCTGGAAGAGGAGCTCGGGAAGACGTTTATACCCCTCGACCTGGGAGATGTGCCTCCACTTCTCTACGCCTGCCGCGATAGTCAGGTAAAGCAATTCCTCACACCTGCCCTTTCAGGTGAACGACACCCCATCCTGGCTGTCCGTGAACCTGGGTTAGTACGTCCCGAAGCGTGGACCACGACCGCAACGTGGGAGGGTGATGCCTTTATCCTGAACGGCAGGAAATCCCTGTCCGCCAATCCTACTCCAGACGATTTCCTAATTGTATTTGCCAAGGCACCGGTTGGTTTTTCTGCATTCGCGCTCGAAATCGATCAGCCCGGTATGAAGATCCACCAGAATGGCAGCATTGTGCTCGATCTGGATCATTGCAGAGTGGAACCTGGTTCGCTTTTGGGCGAGGACGGGCAGGCGTTTTCACTAGGTGTTGAGGATGCACCCCGAGCAAGCATCAGGACCGGCGCGCGCTATATCGGCTTTGCCCAACGCCTGCTGGCCATGGCCGCTGCTTATGCCAACGATTGGATTTCGCTCGAAGCGCCACTGAAGAATCGCCCTTCCATCCAACGCATGCTGGCTGAATTGGATGTGCAAATAAAATCCACGCGGTGGCTGATGTATCACGCCGCCTGGTTGGCGGATAAGCAGGAGCCCTTACAAATCCCTGCAGCTGAAGTTCGTCTGGCTACAGGAGAATTACTTCATAAAGCTGTCGATCTATCGACAATGATCTTTGGAGGGTCAGGTCCCTCTCCTGAAATCGAAATTCACCGCTACGTCCACAGCGCAATCCCAATGGAAGCGCTCGAATTGGGATTGGAAATCGCGAGGGCGACTATTGCTGACCAGGTTTTGTCCGAACACAAGACAGGATAATACTCACTTCACTCATAATCATCCGTTCATCACTCATCGAATGGAGAACACCATGACCTACCCGCCTGAGATTCGCGCTTCGTTGGAAAAAGTTGAAGCATCTCGATCACAACGGTTGACCGAGGTTTTCCCTCGTTTAAAACCCGACGAGCGCGAAGATATCCTCCACACCTTTCACCCGGATTACATCACAACGGCATTTCGTGAGCTGCGCATCGGTCCCAACAAGGGCGAGCGTACGCCTCACGAATTAGCGGATGCGCTCGAAGCACCGCCTGTGATCAACCAGTCTGGCTTTTCGTTCTCAGAGATCCTTCAGCGCACTCCAGACGCAATATGTGATGTGCTGGTCATTGGGGGCGGGGGAGCCGGGGCAAGCGCAGCGTTATTAGCCCAGGAAAATGGCGCGGATGTGCTGCTGGCTACCAAGCTGCGTTTCGGCGATGCGAACACGATGATGGCTCAGGGTGGAATCCAGGCTGCGGACAAGGAAAATGATACTCCCGCAAATCATTATCTCGACGTGATGGGCGGCGGCGGATTTACAAGCAACCCTGATTTGGTCGAAGCTCTGGTCAGCGATGCACCGGGAGTCATCTCGTGGCTGGAATCGTTGGGCGTCATGTTCGACAAGGATTCGACCGGAACGATGAAAACCATCCATGGCGGCGGCACAAGCAGAAAAAGAATGCACGCGGCGCGGGATTATACCGGAGCTGAAATCATGCGGACCCTGCGCGACGAAGTCCGCTCGCGATCGGCTGACCAACCCTCCATCCGCATCTGGGAGTTTCGCCCGGTTGTCGAACTGATCCTGGACGAGAAAGGCCAGGCTGCCGGCGCTGTGTTGAAAGACCTGGACACAGGCTGGCTGATGGTGGTCCGTGCCAAGTCCGTGATCATTGCCACAGGAGGCAGCGGGCGTTTGCACTACCAGGGATTCCCGACGACAAACCATTACGGCGCAACGGGAGACGGATTGGTACTGGCCTACCGCGTGGGAGCCAAACTGGCATTCATCGATACCATGCAGTACCACCCCACCGGAGCAGCCTTCCCCGAGCAGATTCTCGGGCAGCTGGTTACAGAAAAAGTCCGCGGGTTGGGCGCGCAGGTCTGCAATATTAACGGTGACCAGTTTGTTTATCCGCTGGAGACGCGGGATGTCGAATCGGCTGCCATTCTAAGAGAATGCTACGACCGCAAGCAGGGGATTTTGACTCCCACCGGGCAGCCCGGTGTTTGGCTTGATTCGCCGATGATCGATCTGCTGAAGGGACCGGGAACCATCGCGCGGGAGCTTCCTGCCATGGTCCGGCAATACAAACGCTTCGGTATTGACATGACCCGCGATCCCGTCCTCGTTTATCCCACTTTGCACTACCAGAACGGAGGTGTCGCGATTTCACCTGATTGCAGCACCAGCGTGCCTGGTCTTTTCGTAGCGGGTGAAGCAGCCGGAGGCATCCATGGCCGCAACCGGTTGATGGGCAACAGCCTGTTGGACGTGTGCGTCTTCGGACGCAGGGCAGGTAAAACCGCTGCGGGTTGGGCAGGCGGCGTACATCCCAGCCAGGTTACCTTTTCGCATGTCGAATCCTGGAACCAAACCAGGCTGGATGCCGGCCTGGATGGAACAAATCCCTCACCGGTAATCCTGCCGGACTATACTCGTAAGAATTCCATTAATCCTGAAGACCTGACGATCGAACGAGGTCAAAAGGAGATCCAACTGAACACCACTTAACCCGGAGGTGTTCCATGAAATCAAAACAACAACAAACCTGAGATCGAATCACCTTGGGCATCGCTGGAAACGAAATTGATCGACGAATATCTGAAGGAGAAGGGGTTCAGCTCCATTAAGGATCTTTGCCGCCTGCCTGAAAATGAAGCCAAACAGCTTATGATCGAAGCTTGCAAATTCGCTTCAGCCAGGTTGACTGAAATCGAGTCAAGGGCAGGATTTAAAGAAAAAATCCATTACGAAGGATAGAGTTGGTTGAGACTTATATCGATCAAACATCGCCGCCTCGGGTAGGCGGCGAACTTACTTGCTATCTGTCGGGGCGAGAGGATGGCGCAGTCCCCCAAAAGGGGAAACCTTGTGCCGTATTAGTTAAAAAACATCGCCGCCTCGGGTAGGCGGCGAACTTACTTGCTATCTGTCAGGGCAAGAGGATGGCGCAGTCCCCCCAAAAGGGGAAACCTTGTGCCGTATTAGTTAAAAAATATCGCCGCCTCGGGTAGGCGGCGAACTTACTTGCTATCTGTCGGGGCGAGAGGATTTGAACCTCCGACCTCACGGACCCGAACCGTGCGCTCTACCGGTCTGAGCCACGCCCCGATAGCCGCATTATTATAGCCACCCCACCCAATTTTGGCAAGGCGTTTGGTATAATTAGCTATCTGTTAATCCATTGCGGAGGGCGCTCTGGCTGCGCTCTCCGCATATTGTGCCATGATTCACAAAAAACAGGAATGAAATATGGATATCGGAACCGTAGAACAAGTAGATATCGACCAACAAATGCGAGATGCCTACATCGATTACGCCATGAGCGTCATCGTGGCACGCGCCTTGCCGGATGCCCGCGACGGCCTCAAGCCTGTACACCGGCGCATCCTATACGCCATGCACGACATGGGCATTCGCGCCACCGGATCATACAAAAAATCCGCCCGTATCGTAGGCGAAGTGCTCGGCAAGTATCACCCCCATGGCGACGCGGCCGTCTATGAATCGATGGCCCGCATGGCCCAGGATTTCTCCCTGCGCTATATGTTAGTCGATGGACAAGGTAACTTCGGTTCGGTCGACGGCGATGCCCCGGCAGCCATGCGCTATACCGAGGCGCGGCTTCACCATCTTGCCGAGGAAATGCTGGCGGATATTGATAAGAACACCATCGATTTTGGTCCGAACTTTGATGATTCTCTCGAAGAACCACTGGTACTCCCGGCGCGCCTGCCCAACCTCCTGCTGAACGGATCCGCAGGTATCGCCGTCGGCATGGCAACCAACATCCCGCCGCACAACCTGCGCGAAATTGCTGCTGCGATTGATTATCTGATTGAAAACTATGAGAACATCGACGATATCCCTGTCGAAAAATTGATGGAATTCGTCCCGGGACCGGACTTCCCCACCGGAGGCATGATCATCGGCAGGGAGGGAATTGTCCAGGCTTACGGGACAGGCCGTGGCCGGCTGGTCATGCGCGGGATAGCGCATATCGAAGAGACCAAAGGCGGGCGCCACCAGATCAACATCACGGAGATCCCCTATCAGGTCAATAAATCCACACTGATCGAGCGTATCGCCGAACTGGTCCGCAATGAAAAAATTGACATGATCTCCGACCTGCGCGATGAATCCGACCAGCGCGGCATGAGCATCGTCATCGAACTCAAACGCAATGCTCAACCTAAAAAAGTTCTGAACCAGCTTTACAAATACACAGCCCTGCAGGACACGTTCGGCGTACAGATGCTCGCGCTGGTGGATGGTGAACCCCGCACCCTGTCGCTGAAGCGCGCCTTGCAGATTTTCATCGAACACCGGCAAGTGGTCATCACCCGCCGGTCTCAATTCGAGCTGGAGAAAGCCCGCGCACGGGCTCACATTCTGGACGGTTTGCTGATCGCCATCGCCAACATTGACGAGGTCATCCGAACCATTCGCGAGGCAGCGGACGTCGAGACTGCCAAGGAAAGCCTGATCAAGCGATTCAAACTCTCAGAGCTCCAGGCACAAGCCATTCTCGATATGCAGCTGCGGCGTCTGGCAGCCCTCGAGCGTTGGAAGATCGAGGAGGAAGCGCGCCAGCTCAAGGAGCTGATCGAACACCTGGAGGACCTGCTTGCCAACCCGAAGAAAATCCTCGCTCTCGTTCAAAGCGACATGAAGGAAATCGCCGAAAAATATGGCGATGAGCGCCGGACGCGAATCGCGTTGGAAGCCAAAGAGGAACTCCATGAGGAGGACCTTGTCCATGACGAGGATACCCTGATCACTCTGACCCAGCGTGGTTACATCAAAAGGGTCAGCTCTGTGGCGTACAAATCGCAGGGTATCGGCGGGAGGGGTGTTACCGGGCATGCCACGAAAGAGGAGGACGAAGTCCTGTTCATGCTTCCGGGACGTACTCTTCAGACAGTCTTGTTCTTCTCGGATAAAGGCAAGGTTTACAGCGAGAAGGTATACCAGATTCCGGATGCCGATCGAACGGGAAAAGGTGTATCCATTAACAACGTCTTAAATCTGGACTCAGGTGAACGTATCACTGCCGCCATCGCAGTGCCTGATTTTGGTGCGCGGGATTATTGTTTCCTTACAACGATGTTTGGCAAGGTAAAAAGGGTGGATCTGGAGGAATTTTCTGCGGTCAGGCCGTCCGGCATGATAGCCATGTCCCTCAATGAAGGCGATGAACTCGGTTGGGCACGCCTGACAACCGGCAAAAATGACGTAATCCTGGTGACCGAAATGGGACAGGCGTTGCGCATCCCGGAGAAGGTGGTCCGATCGATGGGACGCACAGCGGGTGGTGTTCAGGGTATCCGCCTGGGCGAGGGAGATCGCGTGACGAGCATGGAAGTGGTTGAAGAGGGCGCTGCGTTGCTGACCGTCACCAAGGGAGGTTTTGGGAAGCAAACGCCGCTTACGAAGTATCCAGTAAAAGGACGTGGAACGAAGGGTATTTCCACCATGGATCAGAAAGCCATTGGCGTCACCGGCCGGATCGCATCCGCTCGAGTGGTCCAGCCGACGGATGACTTAACATTGATCTCCGTTAACGGGATTGTCCTGCGTTTGAAGGTCAAAGTCATCCGCGAAGCAGGTCGCGCCACAAAAGGCGTCAGGGTAATGAGGCTTCAAGCGGGAGATTCCATCGCAGCAGTCGCAGAATCGCTTCTGCCGACCTCAAGAAAGCGGGCGCAGACTTAAACGGAAATTCTGATCCCGACAAAGAACAGCCTGATTTGATCTAACCTGGGAGATTTTTAAGCACCGGGATTGAATAAATGAAACCGGCGCCTCACGGCGCCGGATTTTTTATTAGAAGAAGGTGAAAGTTCCTGTTATCACCAAGAACATGGTGCCCAGCATACAGACTGCGATCAAAACCAGAATGGATAACAGGAATCGCTGCGGAGCCGTCATCCCGAGGATGGGTTCATCGAAGTATTTTCCAAGGTTGATGCTTGGCATCTTCTTCTTGGGAGCCGGCGCTTCAACAGCCTCCGGCATGTCCTCCTCATAGAAAGGCGCTTCATCTTCCTTTTCGCGAAACTGATTCCACATGGTTCACCTCTTAGAATTTAACAAAGTATATCATACACCCTATTTCACCGGTCGCAGGCGGATCTCACCGTAATTAATTATTTTTATCCCCGCAGGTGTTTCCAGGTTCAAGGAACCGTCGGGATTAAGCCCGCGTAGAATTCCTGTTAGGGATGCATCGGCTGGCGGTGTCTCACCTTCAAACTCGGTCCAGACTTTCACCGGTTCATCCTTGAATGCCAGCGAGTTCTCCCATTCTTTGATAAAAGCGTCTTTTCCAATAAGCGGGCGGAACGAAATAATTGACGACAGCAGGGAATGAAGCAGGTCAATCCGGTCAATCGTTAACCCCTCGGAGTGCACGCTTGTGGCAGGATACTGCACTTCTTTTTCAGGAGGAATGGATTCAGGAAGAACATTCACGCCAATTCCGACCACCACACTTTCGACGATATCCCCCAGCCATACCGCTTCGACCAAAATCCCAGCGACCTTGCGACCTGCAATGAGCACATCATTTGGCCATTTGATCGAAGCCGCCAGCCCGTGATCCTTGAGCAGTCTGGTAAGAGCTAGCGCACCCAGTCCAGAGAGGAGCGCGAAATGTTCACTTTCAATTGGGGTCGGGTGCAGGATGAGGCTCAACGCGAGCGCTGTCCCGGGAGGTGTTATCCAGCGCCTTCCCAGCCGTCCACGACCGGATGTTTGTTCATCCGCGACAACCAGGCTAAGATCATCCGCATCCTCGGTCGCCCAGGCCAGGGCATCGTCATTGGTTGAGCCGGTATTTTGTAGAAACCGGATGCCCCCAAGAGGAAGGTCTGCGAGGCTTTTTCGTAACTGGTTTTCGTCCATAAGAAGAGCCTGACGGTGGAAAAGCCGTCAGGCGAGAGAATAACCCAAAATCAAGGTAAAACGTACCAGGGATTGACAAAGCCGCCACCTTCGCGTACTTCAAAATGAAGGTGCGCTCCAAAGGAGTTACCCGTATTCCCGATCGATCCTATTGTCTGACCGGCACCGACGCTTTGGCAAACACCGACGTTGATCGAATTTAAGTGGGCATAGACCGTTGCATACCCATTTCCATGGTCGATCATAACCACGTTTCCATAGCCGCCATTCCAGCCGCCTGAAGCCATTGTGACCACACCCGTATCTGCTGCATAGACGGGTGATCCTTCAGCCCCAGCGATGTCGATACCGAGATGCCCGGACCAGTAATCGTTGCCCGAAAGGAAATGATTCCCAGCCGGCCAGATGAAACCTCCACCACCAACCGCTCCGCCTCCGCAGGATTTGCTGCCTATGCCGGCTGTACCCGAGCTTCCCCGAGCAATGGTGGGGATGATCCATTGCTGGAATTCACGTTCCCCGCCGGGGATCAACACATATTGTCCAATTTCAACGACAGGGTTGGACAGGTCAAGATTATTTCCCGGCCAGGTGAGGATGTCATCAGTGCTGGCTTCAAAGTCAGCCGCCACACCCTCCAGCGTATCGCCTTCCTGCCATTGATAGAATACACCGTCAACCGGCGGGACATTCAATACCTGGCCTATGCGGAGACTGTCCGGGCTGTCATTAAGTGTTTCATAGTTTGCCCAGAGCACCGTTTCAGGCTTGATATTATTATCCTTGGCGATCCCGAAAATGGAATCGCCTCGCGCCACAGTGTGCTGTATCGTTTCGTAACGCGGACGGTCTTCTGGAATATTGGTCTTCAGGGTGAGTTTTCTTCGGATGGAGTCAATGCTTTGTTTGGCAGCATCCAGAGCTGGAAGGACTTCCGAATTGGATATGGAAGTCGCTTTGGTCGGAGTATTGACAACCGGGGCAGGCGCAGGCGAAGCCGAGGCTTGCCCGCTCAGCTTCCAAAAAGCGAATGCCCAATGCGATGGCTACGATCAAACCGGTAAAGGACCAACTGGCGATCGTTAACCAGCGGGAGTCTGTGGAAAATTTGCTCATAGATCTTCGGTCAGGTTTTCCAGAAATTCCTGATTGTTCTTGGATTTTATCATGCGTTGCAGGATGGCTTCCGTGGCGACGGTCTGGTCCATGCCTGCCCCTTGCGGAGGATTGGACGTCATCTGGCCATACATGCGCCGCATGAGCCACACCCTTTGAAGGATATCCGGACCCAGCAGCAGGTCTTCCCTTCGAGTGGATGAGCGTTCGATGTCAACAGATGGGAAAATACGGCGTTCCTGCAGCTTGCGCGAGAGCAGCAACTCCATATTGCCGGTACCCTTGAATTCTTCGTAGACCACATCGTCAAGCCTGGATCCGGTGTCCACGAGGCAGGTGGCGATAATGGTCAAGGAGCCTCCTTCTTCGATATTGCGTGCCGCACCGAAGAAATGCTTGGGCGGATACAACGCCGAAGGGTCCATACCACCTGAGAGCGTGCGCCCGGACGGGTTGACCGTCAGGTTATACGCGCGCGCAAGGCGGGTAATCGAGTCCATCAGGATGACAACGTGGCGGCCGATCTCGACCAGGCGCTTGGCGCGCTCGAGGGCGATTTCCGCAGTTCGGACGTGGGAGGTGACCGGTTCATCGAATGTGGAGGCGATGACTTCGGCATCCACAGAACGATCCATGTCGGTCACCTCCTCCGGGCGTTCGCCGATCAACGCCACCATCAAATGGACGTCGGGATACTGTGTCGAAATCGAGTTGGCAATTTGCTTGAGGATGGTGGTCTTGCCAGCCTTTGGTGGAGACACGATCAATCCACGCTGTCCCCGCCCGATGGGGGTCACCAGGTTGATGACACGGGTGGAGAGGATATCGCCTCGTGTTTCCAGGTCAAACCGCTTTTCCGGGAAGATGGGCGTGAGATTCTCGAACTTGGGACGGCGGCGAGCCTGCTCGGCTTCCATCCCGTTGACGGTCTCAACCTTCAATAAACCATAATGCCTCTCCGAGTCGCGCGGCGGGCGGACGTGCCCGATAACGAAATCTCCATCCCGCAATTCATATCGCCTGATTTGCGCCTGGGACACATAGACATCGTCTTCACCGATCTGGTAATGTTCTGAGCGCAGGAAGCCGATGCCCTCATTCATGGTTTCGAGGATCCCGCCGCGGATCTCCAATCCTTCCAATGCCGCTTCAGCCTGGCGGAGGCGCACACACAGAACCTCCTTTTTCATGCGGTTGACATTGGCGATGTTGAAATCCCTGGACGCCATGGTGCGGAGTTCAGTCAGCGGTTTGTTTTCCAGTTCCAGTATGTTTAGCATATGATCTCGATTTGATTGGGATTTTTGAATGACAAAGCACGCCCCCTGGGCGCAAGCTTATGCTTATTTTGGAGAAGAGTGGGTAGAGTTCACAAAAACGTTCGCGTTCAGTGTCCAGGCAAAATCAGAAGCGCTGGAATTGAATATGATCTGTCAAACATCGGGGAATTAATAGGATTATAGCATAGTTTCAGCCATCGGCAAGGAAAAAACGATTTTGCAAGTCCCACATGCGGCGGTAGAACCCCTGCTTTACAATCAGGGATTCATGGCTGCCTCTCTCCACCACCCGGCCTTGATCGAGAACGACGACTTCATCAAACATTTCCAAAGAGACCAACCGATGGGTAATCATCAAGGTCGTCCTGTGATGCATAACGCCATTCAAAGCTGTCAGCATGGATTTCTCGGTTAGCGGGTCAAGGTTAGCAGTGGGTTCGTCCAGTAGAAGGATGGGAGCTTCCTTTAGCAAAGCACGCGCAATGGCCAGACGCTGGCGTTCGCCCCCGCTCAATCGTGCACCTTGCTCACCGATCCAAGTCTCATAGCCTAATGGTAGGCCCTCGATAAATTCACTGATCTGCGCCTGACGACAGGCTGTCTCGATCTCATCCAAAGTCGCTTTTGGACGGGCAAGAAGAAGGTTTTGTTTAATGGTGGCATTAAAAAAGAAGGCATTCTGCGATACGACAGCAAACAATCGCCTCACGTCATCCGGCTTGAATGCCCGGATGGGCTGCTCGTTGAGCTGAAGACCATCAGGGGATTCCCAGAAACGCATCAATAAATTAACCAGTGTCGATTTTCCCGCTCCACTGGGACCGACGACAGCCAAACGCCTGCCTTCTTCGAGAGAAAAGCTAATATCTCGTAGAACATCCAATTCCAATTCAGGATAACGAAAAGTCACCCGGTTAAATTTAATTGTGCCATGATGCGGAGCCGGCAACGGAGTCATGGGTTCGCTGACTTCCGGTTTGGCATCCACAACTTCGAAAAGGCGGCGAGCGGCTGCAGCACTGACTCCCAGCATCTGTGCGGCTTGAGGCAGCGGAATAACTGCTTCAAACGCAGCCAGGGCAATCAATGCAAGGGAAGCCAGAACCACACCGGATATGACCTGACTCGTTACCAAAGGAATGGCTGCAAACAACACACTCCACATTCCCAGGTTGGCGAGGAGCACGCTAAGGCTGCTGTTCATTCCGGTGATGAAAGACATTGAACGTTGGGAATGAGCGTAATCATATCCGATCCGGGAAATGTCCCTTTGCCTGTCGGCCTGCCGACCAAAGACAATCAGGTCCGCCAAACCCTGGACACTGTCGACCAGCGAGGCTTGTAACTCTGCCCGACTCGAAACAAAATCCTGCCCCGGCTTGCGAGCGATCAATTCGGAGAACAATGGGACAATGAAACCCAGGGTCAGGAGAAATCCCAAGAGCAGCCACCCCAGAGAAGGGTGGAAGGAGCCGAGCAGTCCTGTTGCCATGGCTATGACAAGGACAGCCACCAATGGAGGGGCAACCACCCGCACGTAGAAATTTTCCAATGCATCGACATCGGCCACCACCCTCGAGAGCAGGTCTCCCGCACGGTACTGCATCAGGCGTGCTGGCGCCAAAGGTTCGAGGGCTTCATAAAACCATAATCTCAGGCGGGCAAGCAGGCGGAATGTGACGTTGTGCGACACCAACCGTTCAGAATATCGAAACACCCCGCGCGATATTCCAAAGAAACGGACACCCACAATAGCCACCTGCAAAGCAGCGATGGAGGGATGCAGCGCTGCCGCAGAAAGGAGATAAGCTGAAGTCCCCATCAAGCCCACACTCGCAATGACGGTCGATGCGCCTAACAGGATTGAGGCTCCGACTTGCAGCCATGAACCACTCAGGAAGGGCAACAACCGCCAGATCGGAAAGCGTGTTTTGGAAGCTATTGTGGTTTTCACCGGTGGGCTGATGCGCGTTTCGATTTCTTCCAAAATCGGGATATTTTCTTCCGGTATAGGAGATGCAATCGATTGATCGAATCGGACATCAAGGGCGGTCACCATACGGGCATAATGACCTCCCCTGGCGAGCAACGAAACATGAGGTCCCGTCTCCACGATTTGGCCGGAATCAAGCACCACGATCTGGTCTGCGCTGAATACCGTATTGAGACGATGCGCAATGATCAGCGTCGTTCGTCCGGCGGTCAATCGTTGGACAGCCAACTCGAACAAGGATTCCTGCTCAGGGTCGAGGCTGGATGTGGGCTCATCCAGAATCAACACAGGCGCATCTTTGAGAAATGCGCGCGCGATCGCCAACCGCTGCGCCTGTCCCCCGCTCAATCTCGCTCCGCCTTCTCCAATGACCGTATTGTATTTTGCGGGCAGGGATTCAATGAATACTTCGAGGTTGGCATTCCGGGCAGCCATGCGAAGGAACTCATCGCTCGCGGAGGGATCCGCAATCCGCAGGTTGGCGGCGATCGTGTCGTGGAAAAGGTAGGGTCTTTGCGGTACCCATGCGATTTGTTTACGCCACTCATCAGGGTGGATAGCCAACAAATCCATTTCGCCTACTTTTATTCGACCTACTGTGGGTGATATAAACCGCAAGAGGACGCTGGCTAAAGTGCTTTTACCTCCCCCGCTGGGTCCAACCAGCGCAACCCGCTGCCCGGGATTAATGGAAAGGTTAACCTCCCGTAATACCGGATGGTCTCCCCCGGGATAGGTAAAGCCAACATTCTCGAATGTGATCGAGTCCTTCAGGTGGAATCCCGTATCGGTTTGAATTTGTGTTTCAGGCGGTGGGGGGGTATCGAGGATCTCAAAAATTCGCCGCGCAGCACTCGTCCCCGACATCCCTGCATGGAATCTTAATCCCAGCATGCGCAGAGGCATGTAAAACTCAGGCGCGAGGATGAGGACGAACAGAGCCGGCTGGAAAGTCAATTGACCCTGGAGCAAGCGCAGCCCCACCTCCACAGCCACGACCGCCGTACTGATCGTGGCGATCAATTCCAGCGCAAATGCGGATAGAAAGGTGACACGAAGAACGCTGAGAGTCGTATCCCGAAACTGGTCGCTCGCCCGCGCGATGGTCTTTGCATGAGATTTGCTCGCACCGAACTGCTTGAGCGTGGTCAGCCCTTGCAGGCTGTCGAGGAAATGTGCCGAGAGGCGGCTGAGCGTTTCGTACTGGCGCTTGGTGAGAGCCTCCGCGGTCCGTCCGATCAAGACCATGAAAAATGGTATGAGCGGCGCAGTCAGAAGCAGTACGATGCCCGAAAACAGATCGATGGGAAATACGACCAGCAGGATGGTGAGCGGGACAAGCGCGGAAATAACCAGCTGCGGCAGGTATTGGCTGAAATAAGCATCCAATGCCTCCACACCCTCCACGACAGTAGCTGAAATTTCGCCGGTCCTCTCACCTCGTGCATAAGCGGGACCCAGCCTCGTCAGGTGTTCAAATAATCTTTGGCGGAGATCCGACTTAATTCGAATTGCCACCGTCCCCGCGCTGTAATCGCTCACCCAGGCCAGGACCGCCCGTCCAGCGATCAGCGCTGCCATTAGCCTCATCCCAGTCCAGACATCGTCCAACCCCTGCCCGTTCAAATAGACATTATCGATCACCTGACTCATCGCCCACGCCTGGGTGATTATCAGGATTCCCGCGATGAAGCTGACCGTGATCGTAACAATCAGCGGAAAAGGAGTTGATCGCGCAAGCGATATGAGTCTTCGGTGCATGGCTCGATTATAAGCAAAATCAAGGGCGGACTTCCGTCCGCCCTTGGATGTATCGTTCTAGTAAACCAAACTCTTTTTATCCGTGGAAACACGCTTGCGGAACATCCAATAGGTCCAACCCTGGTAGACCAGGATGATGGGAACGAAAATCAACGCCACGATACTCATAATGGACAAGGTGTACGGTGAAGACGATGAGTTATATATTGTCAATGACCAGGATGGGTTGAGGCTGGATATCATCACGCGTGGGAACATGAGCAGGAAGAAAGTGACCATGGTCAGGACGATCTGCAGCGCGGTCATGATGAATGCCCAACCTTCCTGTTTGGCGCGGATAAAAAAGCCGGTTGACAGGAGCGCTATCAATGCCAGGATGGGGGTGATTCCGGGGTTGACACCCAACTTGGTCAGGACGTCCGTGTAGAAATAGGTCGCAGTGGTGAATAAAACAACTGCTACCAGGGCTGCGATCCAGAGTTTCCAGGCGACAGCCCGGGCACGCTCGCGGAGATCACCCTCCAGCTTGAGGGAGAGGAAGTTTGCGCCATAAACCAGGAATACCGTCACCGTCGCAAGTCCTCCCAGAATTCCGTACGGATTGAGCAAGTAGATGACGGTTGCAATTCCATTTGGACTGACGATATTCATATCCGGTCCAATCGGCACACCTTTCGCCAGGTTGGCGAACGCCACTCCCAACAGCAAGGCGCACATAAATGATCCGATGGTAATCATCCAGTCAAATGTATGACGCCACCTGGGATTCGGATCTTTCGAACGGTATTCGAGAGAAATCCCGCGAATAATCAACCCGATCAGCAGCAAGAACAGCGCCAGGTAGAATCCGCTGAACATGGTCGCGTACCACATTGGGAAAGCAGCGAATGTCGCTCCGCCGGCGGTCAACAGCCACACTTCATTTCCGTCCCAGGTTGGGCCGATGCTATTGATGATGGCGCGGCGTTCTTCATCTTTTTTACCCAGGAAGGTGAGTAACATGCCCACGCCAAAGTCAAAGCCTTCGAGAAAATAGAAACCGATCCACAGGACGGCGATTAGTATGAACCACAGGGTCTGAAGCATCTCATGAGTTATATCGAAATCTCCTTTGCGCTAGTCGTCCGCACCAACAAGGGTTGGGGCAACATCCACCGATTCATGCATGGCGGCATCGGGGCCGGCCACGGCGTACTTTTTCATGAGGTAGAACATCGCCGCAGCCAGGGAGCCATAGACTAGTGTATAGCCGATCAGGCTGATAAGCAGGTCGAGAGTCGTTAGATAAGGCGAGACCGCGTCCCTCACGAGGAGCAGCCCCTGAACGATCCATGGCTGGCGTCCCATCTCGGTCAATATCCAGCCGCATGAATTCGCAAGATACGGTAAAGTGATGGTCCACACGACCCAGCGGAGCCATTTCGCATTTTCCACTTTTCCCCTCAGGGATGCATACAGGAAGAATGCCGTTACGGCGATCATCAGTAATCCGATCGTCATCATCACGCGGAACGACCAGTAGGTCACCACCATCAACGGGACATAATCACCAGGACCATATTCAGCTTCATAAAGGGCCTGGATTTCATTTGTACCGATCACTTCACATGAAAAATCGTTGCAGGCCAGGAAGGAAAGGATGTAAGGTACTCGCCAGGACCATACCTCCTGCTTGCCTGTCAAGTCTCCTATCGTGATGATCGAAAAATCAGCAGGGGCGGATGTCTCCCAATGGGCTTCAACAGACGCGAACTTCATCGGTTGATTCTCATACATGTACTGGCCCATGGTATGACCTGCCAGGAAGAGAGACATGCTGGTAACCACTCCCACCACGGCCGCCATTTTGAATGATTTAAGGAACAGGCTCACATTCTGGTTGCGTCTGATGTGATACGCGCTGATCCCAAAGATGATAAAAGAAGCGGTGACCAAACCAGACGAAATCGTGTGCCAGAAAAACATCCAACCTTTCGGATTGGTGATCAACGCAAGGAAATCGGTCAGGATCGGCAGACCGGTTTCCGGGCTGATCATATACCCCACCGGGTGCTGCATCCAGCCATTAGCCAGCAGGATCCAAAGCGCGCTCAGGTTCGAGCCGATCGCCACCAGCCAGATCGAAGCTAAATGGACTTTATCAGGCACCTTGCCCTCGCCAAAGATCCAAATTCCCAAAAAAGTGGATTCTAGGAAAAACGCCATCAGGGCTTCAATCGCCAAAGGGACTCCGAAGATATCCCCAACGAAACGGCTGTATTCGCTCCAGTTCATGCCGAACTGAAACTCCTGAACAATGCCGGTCACAACCCCAATGGCGAAGTTGATCAGGAACAGCTTTCCCCAGAACTTGGTCATCTTGCGATATTCTTCATCCCGGGTCTGGTAGTAACGGGTCTGCATATACGCTACGAACCAGCCCAATCCCAATGTCAGGGGGACGAACAGGAAGTGATAGACGGTTGTCAATCCAAACTGCCATCGCGAAAGTGAAAGTGGATCCATAATTTGCCTACTCCTTATCAGGAAGTCCCGCAGCCTACCAGCAGCATGTGCCGGTTGTCACGAAGGACATACTGCGCTTGTCGCTGTTGTCATAATTATATGACAATCCTTGAAAAATAAAAAACCTCGCCACTGGATTTCAGCGAGGTTGGTTTCTAATTGGATACAGCTCACTAAATGAGTGTCATGGCGCAGCCGTCAGCCCGGGGATCGGAACCGGCCGTCAGGACGCCAGTCGATGGATCACGCAAGATGATTTGCCCGCGGCCGAACAATGCGCGCGCATACCCGGTCACCGGGTATACGGGATGTCCCATTTCAGCGAGCCGCGCCATTGTTTCGAGGGGGATTCCCTTCTCGAGTGCAACCCTTCCACTTTGTTCCTCCACATCGATGCAGAAGCGTGGCATGTCCAGGGCTGATTGCGGATCGGAATCATCCAAGAGTGAGAGGAACACCTGCACATGACCCTGGGGCTGCATAAAGCCTCCCATCACTCCGAAGCTTGCAAAAAGCGATCCATCCGATTCCCGGGTAGCGAGAGCAGGGATGATGGTGTGATAAGGCCGTTTACCAGGAGCCAGCGCATTGGGATGCCTGGGGTCAAGACTGAAATTATGCCCGCGGTTCTGGAGCGTGAAGCCCCAACCCGAAGGGACGATACCTGTTCCAAAGCCCATGTAATTGCTGTTGATGAAGGAGCATGCATTTCCGTTTCCATCCACCACGGAAAAATAAACCGTATCCGATGACGACACAGGGGTACCCCGATGCCGGTCAACGGTGGCTTGTTTCGGGTCGATCAATTTCCGGCGCCGATCAGCATATTCTTTTGAGAGCAGTTCTTCGATGGGAATATTAACGATTGCCGGGTCTGCCACATACCAACGTGTATCAGCGAAGGCGAGACGCAGCGCTTCGATCTCAAGATGCAGGCGGTCAGGTGATACTGGATCCAGGCTGGACAGATCAAATCCCTCGAGCAGATTTAATGCCATCAGCGCTGTGATTCCCTGGCCGTTAGGCGGGCACTCCATTATGCGGTAGCCCCGATACGTGATACTGGCGGGAGTGTCCCAGGTGGATCGATGCAATGCAAGATCGTCCAGAGTCATGCATCCACCAGCTTTTTGGAGGGTACTTGAAATCGACTCGGCGATCTCGCCTTCGTAATAAGCCTTCTTCCCCCCTTCAGCAATCTTCCGGAATGTCCTCCCCAAACCGGGATTGCGGAAAATCTCACCGGGATTCGGTCCACGCCCATCGATGGTCATCTCTCTGCCGTTGACCGCTTCCATAAGCCTGTCCGCGGACCGTTGCCAAAAATGGGATGTAGTCGGCGCGATAGGCGCCCCCTCTTCAGCGAGGCGAATAGCCGGCGACAGGATTTCAGCCATTGAACGCGTTCCATGGCGCTCGATCAAATCGCACCACCCTGCACACGCGCCGGGGACGGTCACAGTATGCGGATGATAAGGCGGCAGTTCCTTGAGACCTTCCTTCTTTAGCCGCTCCAGAGTCAAACTGGAAGGCGCACGGCCGGAGCCGTTGAGGGCGGTCACCTCACCCGAACTCGAATCAAAGAACAAGGCAAACATGTCCCCTCCGAGGCCGGTCGAGGTGGGCTCGGTGACATTTAGCGCTGCGGCTGCCGCAACGGCCGCATCGGCCGCATTGCCTCCCTTGGCGAGTATCTCCAACCCGGCAGCAGTCGCCAACGGTTGAGATGTAGAGACCATCCCGCCGCGACCCATGACAGGAGAGCGCCGGGAATTAAATTCAGGGGCGGAGAATTTCATGGATTAGGATCCTTGCTCGAGGGAATTTACCCGACCTATTGGGGCTCTGCGGGGGTTTTGAGCGGCATGGTTGTGACAAGGACCTTGTCCACGCGGTTGCCATCCATGTCCATGACTTCGAAGAGGTAGACGGTCCACTCAAAACGGTCAGCGACTTTAGGAACACGACCCAGTGACGTCATAACGAATCCGCCCAGAGTCTCGTACTCGTCCTCGTCCGGGATGCGGCGGATGTTGAAGATTTCCTTGAAATCTTCAATCGATAACATACCATCCAAAAGCCACGAACCGTCCTGGCGTTGTGTTGCTTGAGGTTCGCCGATTTCCAGATCACCGACGATTTCTTCAAGGATGTCGTTGATGGTCAGTATTCCCTGTACAGAACCGAACTCATCGACGATGAGCAGCATCTCCGCGGCGCCGGTTTTAAAAAGCTCCAACGCGCGCGATGCGAAAGCCGTCTCAGGGATGTATTTGATCTGCTGGAGGTTTCGCTTGAGCGCCAGTGGCTCACCATGCAGTGACTCAAGTAAAAGGTCACGGGCTTTGATAATCCCGAGCACATTGTCGAGGCTGTCTTCACAGACCGGAAAGCGGGAAAACATGCTATCTTCGATGACCTTTTGAATTTCCTCGGGTGAATCCTTGATATCCAGCCAGACGATCTCTGAACGCGGAGTCATCAGCGAGAAGACGCGGCGTTCATGCATGCGGAAGACACCTTCCACCATGTCCTGTTCGGTTTCTTCGATGACGCCGGCCTGAGTGCCTTGATCGATCTGGACCAGGATCTCTTCCTCCGTAACCGGAGATTCAATGGACGGTTTTTGGCCCAGCAGCCGCATCACAATATCGCTGGATTTGGTCAGGAACCAAACCAGCGGTTTAAAGATTCGAGAAATGAACAGCATGAGACCCGAGAGAGATGCAGCCAGACGTTCAGGATTTTGAAGGCCGATCCGTTTGGGAACAAGCTCACCCAGGACAATGGAGAAATAGGTGATCAATAAAACGACAATAAACAGTGCCAGAGACGTCGCGTAAGGCTCAAGCAGAGGAATCTGCGCTATCAGCGGAGCAAGCTGGTCGCCCAGGGTCGCGCCACCGACTGCGCCAGCCAGCACCCCGATCAACGTGATCCCCACCTGCACTGTGGAAAGGAAGAGGTTCGGATTTGCAGCAAGCTCGAGTGCGCGCTTGGCACGCAGGTCACCTTCATTAGCGCGCTGCTGCAGCCGGGGTTTCTTCGAGGAAACAACTGCGATTTCAGACAATGCAAAAACGCCATTCAATACGATCAACAGGAAAATTATCAGGATTTCCCAGCCTACATTCATGATTGTGCCCTCTCCACAACCGAGTCTAACATATTCGCTGTGTTGATTCCATCCCTGCGGGCTTCCCATAGAGTCCCGGCTTCATACAACGCCTTGCCAAACGGGACACACTCGGGGACGGCATCCATCCAGCGCTGAAAGACAGGTTCTGCGAATGAAGGAAGGTCGCCTTGATGATTTTGATAAATCTGTTCGATGAACATAGCCATGATAATCAGCTCCAAAAGCTGGTTTTCTGGAGGAAAAACCTTTATGGGTTTCTTGCTGAGATACCAGGTTTTCCCCAACAAGTTCGTGCTGCCAGCCCATGGATCCCGGGAGGCAAAATGAAGTGTTCGAACACCTGACATATAAATGGTTCCCATGCACATCGGGCAGGGCTCTGTCGTTGTATAATAGAACACAGGAATGGGGATCCACGGAACTTAAATCAAGATGAAGAAGGGCTTCGACTTCCGCATGTGCCAGCTCGTCGCCGCGGATGTGGTCTCTCCTCGTAATTTTCTCGTAGATCCTGTTACGCCCGCGGGTTAGGATATTTCCATCCGACACAACAATGGCACCGATGGGATAGCAGTCCATGCAGTAAGCCTCCCACGCCAGGTCCATGCAAGCCTGCCAGGGAGGTGACAATTCGTCCCAGAATCTCATTGGCTATCTGTCAATTGAGACCCCTGTCCCTGAAATGACATCCCCGATAACCCAGGCAGGCTGGAAGATTTTACCTGCGCGAGCGAGAAAGCTGTCGATCTTGTCATTGGGAACGGCAAGGAGCAACCCGCCGCTGGTTTGTGGGTCGAAGAGCATCATTTGCTCGATCTCGCTGATTCCATCAGTAAATTTCATGAGAGGTCCATAATGCGAGCGGTTATCGGATGTACCCCCTGGGAACGTCCACAATTCGGCATATTTCCGTGCACAGGAAATAAACGGCACCTGGCTATACTTAATATGCAACTTCACTCCAGACGCATCTGCCATCTCCTGGCCGTGGCCAAGCAGGCTGAATCCCGTCACGTCGGTCCCGCCGCTCAACCTGAACTCTGTCGCCAGCTGGGCTGCGTCCCTGTTCAAACGGGACATCCATCGGACGACCTCTTCCACATCGGCAGGAGACGCTTTCTCCTGTTTTAACGCCGTGGTCGTCACACCAAATCCCAGTGGCTTGGTAAGGACCAATTTATCGCCGGGCTTCGCTCCGCTTTTGGAGAGAATCTTTTCAGGGTGGACAAACCCGATCGCGACAAGTCCAAACTTGGGCTCTTTGTCCTGAACCGTGTGACCTCCTGCCACAACCACACCGGCCTCGCGGCATTTTTCAGCTCCTCCGCGTAAAATTTCACTGCCGATTTCCACAGGCAGGTCAGGGGGAAGCGCGGCGATGTTCAACGCCAGGACGGGAGTGCCTCCCATCGCATAAACGTCCGAGAGGGAATTGGCGGCAGCAATCGAGCCATATTCATAGGGTGTATCTACAACAGGGGTGAAGAAATCCGTGGTAACGACAAGCGCACGGTCGTCGTCGAGCTTCCACACGGCAGCATCATCCGGCGCGCCAAGTCCCACCAGCAGGTCGGGATAATCCGCTGGATCAAACATCTTCTCAAGAGGGCGCATGACCTGCGCCAGCGTCTCCGCGTTCAGCTTGGACGCTCAGCCAGCGCAACTTGAGAGTGTGGTCAGGCGGATTTGGCGTCCACCGGGTGAGATTTTACTCAATCCATTCTCTCCAAAAAATACAATCGGTTGCCAGTGGAAGAGAACAATCTTCCACTGGCAACCATACCCTACAAGCAAAGAGAATCGCTAGGGCACTGCTGGGGGGGTTGGCTGCATCTCAGGGAGAGGGAACAGAAATGGTGCGTTATTTGGCAGTAACATAGCCTGAATATTCGGGGCAAGTTTGGTAATGTACTGGTACGTCAAGAATTCGGGCTTATCTTTCAGCGCTTCGGCGATCAACAACAACGCTGTCTTCTCAGCATCAGCCTGGATCAATCGGGCTTCTGCTGCACCTTTGGACGCAATCACCGCGGAATCCGCCTGGCCTTGAGCGGTCTGGCGTGCCTGCTCGGCTTCCTGTTTCTTCGTTTGTACGACAAACGCCGCTTGCTGCGCCTGCTGTTCGGCGATCTGTTTTTGCTCCACCGCGGCAGCGTATTGCTCGCTGAAGTGGATATCGCGCAAGATGAAATCGGTAACAACAATTCATTCTCACCCAGTTTCTTCTCCATCTCAGCGGTGACCAAGCTTCCATCTCGACTCGTTTCGAGCTGACGATTTCCTCCACACCATACTGGGAGGCTATATCACGAATGATACCGCGGGACAGCGGGCGGACGACTTCGTCCTGATAACGATCCTGCCAGTCAATGTGCAAATCTACCACTTTGGTGGGATCGATCGAATAGATCACCGAGGCATCGACAAATACTTCCTGTCCATCTTTCGTCCTGGCACGGATCGAGTCGTCTCCGTAGATCTGTCCTTCCTGGGGTGCCACAGACATGGTATACGTCTGACGGGATATGGGGTAGGTCTTGACCTGCTCAGCAAACGGGATCACAAACCGCAGGCCGGGCTGCAGCGCTTCCTGGCGAATACCATCCGGTGACAGGGCGGAGATCACAACGCCGCGTTCCTCCGGCTGGATGAAGATCAGTCCCATGCTGACAATGGTCACCACCACTGCCACAACTATAAGAATCAAGAACGAAGTGGTCAAGCCCTTTGACTCCCTGATTGCGGCTGGCGCGCAAAATGATGACCAGTAGAAATACTGCTACAGCTATCCACAGAAAAAACGCAAAGAATTTAAAAACATCAGCGATATTCATAGTACCTCCTTGTTTATGAAAGAATTATACCCGCTTGTAACCTTCTGAAAAGCATGATACGATGCCCGCATGAAAACCGGCGAGGGTGTGGTCCATGAAGTCTTTTACGATAAAAATGCCGCTGCTCGAATACTCTGCCCGAACGCACTAATTCCTTCCCCAGGGCAATATCTCCTTGCTGAGGCGAAATCGGAACCCGCAACCCTTCTGCCGGTCCCCGTTTTCCCGGCAGGGTCAGCGGATGGGGGATTTCTCGCCGCCTCACCGTTTCCTGATATCTGGCATCCCGGAACATCACTTACTCTACGCGGTCCGCTCGGAAATGGTTTCAGCCTGCCGTCTACAGCACGATCCGTCGCCCTGGCTGCGTACGGCGAAACGACGCAAAGGCTGGCAGCCATCATTGAATCCGCTCTCTCTCAAGGAGCTGCCGTTACCTTGCTCTCTGCGCATCCGCCCACAGGATTACCCAACGCGGTGGAGGTCATGCCGCTCGAATCGCTGCCCGAAGTCCTCCGCTGGGCGGATTATGTTGCTCTCGACATGCCTCGAGAGAAGATAGGGATTCTACCGGATTCCATCGATTCCAAGGTAATAAGCGGGTCGGCGCAAATCTTATTGACCTCGCCCTTGCCGTGCGGCGGACGCGGAGATTGCGGCGTTTGCGCTGTGACCGTAAAACGTGGATATAAACTGATCTGTAAAGATGGACCTGTATTTGATTTGAACCTTTTCCTATAGTACTAACCCCCGACTTGAAACAAAGGACACACGAAACGTGATTAACCCTGATATTCGACCAGGGCTTTCACTATCCTTTCGGCTGCATGGCCATCGCCGAAGGGATTGACCGCCTTGGCCATTTTGGCATATTCGGCCGGATCATCCAATAAGCTTGCAGCCTGGCTGATGATGCGTTCTGCATCGGTGCCAACCAGCTTCAGCGTACCTGCCTCCACCCCCTCCGGGCGTTCGGTGACTTCACGCAGTACGAGCACAGGGACACCAAATGCGGGCGCTTCTTCTTGTATCCCTCCCGAATCCGTGAGCACGAGCGACGCCTGTTTCATGAGGTGCACCAATGGGAGATAATCCAATGGCGGGAGCAATGTGACATGAGGGATGTTTCCCAAAAGGCGATGAACGGGTTCCTTCACATTGGGGTTAAGATGGACAGGGTAGACTATCTCAACATCGCCTCGTGAAGCGAGCCGCTTCAATGCTTCGCATATGGACTCCAAGGGTTCGCCAAAATTTTCCCTGCGGTGAGCGGTGACAAGGATTAATCGCTTTCCATCGGCATTAAGGCTTTTCAATAAGCTCCCGATCGATTTAGGCATGGGCTGCGCTGCAACCACCTGTAAAGCGTCAATGACTGGATTGCCAGTTAACGCAATTTTATTTTCGGGCACCCCTTCACGCAGGAGGTTTTGACGCGACCACTCCGTCGGCGCAAAATGCAGGTCAGCGGCCACACCCGCCACCCGGCGGTTGATCTCCTCGGGAAAGGGCTGCCATTTATCGTGGGTGCGAAGGCCGGCTTCCACATGTCCCACCTTGATGCGATGGTAGTAAGCCAGTAACGCAGTGATCGCGACGGTGGTCGTGTCCCCTTGCACAAGCACCCAATCGGGTTTGAAGTTAGCCAGAACAGGGTCAAGATGGGTGAAAATGGCGGCACTCATTTGAGGCAACGTTTGGTCGTCGCGCATCAAATCGAGGTCGACATCGGGCACAATGCTGAATAGCTCGAGCACCTGGTCGAGCATCTGCCGGTGCTGGGCTGTCACGCAGACAAAAGACTCGATTCCCGGCGTGTGCTTGAGCTGCTGCACGACAGGCGCCATTTTGACCGCTTCAGGGCGGGTGCCAAAAACCGAGAGAACTCGAAGTGTCACGGATGCTTACCTTTTTGCATTCCTGCGATTCTCACTGACGCCCAAACGGTGGAACTTAAATCCGGCGCTTTCCCAGTCCTGTCCCGCCCAGCCATTGACGGTATCGATCAGTATTCTTGCAGGTGTGATGGATTTTAATTTCTCAGGAGAGAGTTCCTTCAGTCCACTGTGATTGACCATAAGGATAATGGCATCCGCATCCGCCAGAGACTCTTCAAGCGTGGGGACAGCATTGATACCGGTCAATCCTGCCGCCGGCTTGAAGGGTTCGAAGGCTTTCACCACTGCGCCCGCATCCTGAAGCAAGTGGACCACCTCGACAGCCGGACTTTCCCGCAGGTCATCCACGTCCGGCTTGTAAGCCAGCCCGAGCGCAGCAATCTTCTTTCCCTTCAACGACCCCAACGCACGCTGGACAAGGTCGAACACATAGTGAGGCTGCGAGTCATTGACCTGACGGGATGCGTAAATCAGCGGAGTCAGATCGGGAGCTGTTTCCACGAAAAACCAGGGGTCCACGCTGATGCAATGTCCGCCCACGCCGGGACCCGGGCTGAGGATCTTCACCCGCGGGTGGCGGTTGGCGAGGCTGATGGCTTCCCATACGTCCACACCGAACCGGTCGGCCAGACGGGCAAATTCATTCGCAATGGCAATATTCACATCGCGATAGGTGTTCTCCATCAACTTAACCATCTCTGCCGTCGTGGCGTCGGTTCTTACAATTTCCCCGCGCACGAATATGGAGTAGAGATCATATCCAACCTGCGCGGACTCGGGGGTCACACCACCGATTACCCGGGCATTGTCGATCAACTCGCGCAGGATCTGTCCGGGGAGGACTCGTTCGGGTGAATAAGCAAGGTGAAAGTCCACGCCGGCTTTCAACCCGGATTTCTCAAGGATAGGTCCAACCAAATCAACAGTGGTCCGCGGCGGTGACGTGGATTCGAGCACCACCAGGTTTCCCTTCCGTAGGTGCGGGGTAATTGCCTCGGCAGCTGAAGTGACGGCGCGCATATCCGCTAATTTGAATGTCTCACCGTTATATTCGCCGGTTTTGTCATGGAAAAATGGTGTGGGGACCGCAATCATAAAGGCGTCCGCTTCTTCCGGTGAGTTTTCCACGCGCAGATTTCCGGATTTGATGGCAGCCTCGACCAACGTCCGCAAGCCTGGTTCATGGATGTGGATCTCCCCTTTGCGCAATGTCTCGACTATACGCAAGTCTATGTCCACGCCGACAACCTTCACTCCATTTGCCGCAAACGTGCTGGCAGTTGGCAAGCCGATGTATCCCAAACCTAAAACACAGATTTTATTAAATTTCATTACAACTCCCGGACACAAGATAATAAACTCCAGACCGCGCCAATTATACAACCTTCCTGTCAGCGACCGACCTGCGAAACTCCTGCTCTTTCCCTGCGTAGACCATATGGGAAGACAACATACGGTTGTATAATTGAATCAACATATGATTGGAGTTCGACAATGGACATCCTTGTAAATCCAAATGTTGCTTACATTACCTGCGTTCTAGCCTTAATCGCGATCCTTGCAGCCATCGTCGCGCCGGGCACAGGGTTGATCGAGATCACCGCCCTGCTGCTGATTGGAGTAAGCGCCTATCTGGTCTACAACATCGGCATGAACCTCTGGGCTTTGATCGTTCTGCTGCTCAGTGTTGTCCCCTTCGTGATCGCCATTCGGAGCAAGAACAGCCTCCCCTACCTGATCGCCTCGATCCTGATGATCATCGGCGGGTCGCTGTTCCTGTTCACAGGGACAGGACTCAAACCTCTAGTGGATCCTCTTTGGTGATCGGTATCTCCGCTCTGGCAGCGACATTCGTCTGGTTTGCCGCAAAAAAGAGCATCCAGGCTCAGAAGGCGAAAATAATTCACGATATCGACGCCCTGGTCGGGGAAACCGGCGAGGCGCGGACTGCCATCCACCAGGAAGGTTCCATCTTAATCGGCAGCGAACTGTGGAGCGCCCGCAGCCAGCAGCCCATCCCCAGCGGGCAGCGTGTCCGCGTGGTCAAACGTGAAGGATTCATTCTCGAAGTCGAACCTGAATCGAAAGACAATTCCTGATCCAATTCACCCATAAGGAGAAAAGACCATGGAAGTTGCAACTCTTATCTTTTGTTTGGTTCTCATCGGTCTGGTGGTGGTCGTTCTTGCTGCCACCAACATCATCCGCATTGTGCCTGAATACCAGCGCCTGGTCGTCTTCCGCCTGGGACGGGTAAATCAGAAGCCCAAGGGACCGGGTATCGTCATCCTGATCCCCATCATCGACAAGGCAATCAAAGTGGACCTCCGCGAGCAGATCCGCGAAGTCCCGCACCAGACTGCGATCACAAAGGACAACGCTCCCATCAGCATCGATTTTCTTTGGTACTTCAAGGTGCTGGACCCCGCTCAAAGCGTGCTGCAGGTGGGCAACTTTGAATCTGCTGCAGCAGGCATCGCCACCACGACGCTGCGCGCTGTCATCGGCGGCATTCCTCTTGATGATGTGCTATCGGAACGCGAGCACATTAACAACATGCTGCGCACCCGTCTGGACGAAGTGACCGAACGCTGGGGCGTCAAAGTGACCAACGTTGAAATTCGCGAGATCATTCCGCCGAGGGATGTCCAGGACGCGATGAACAAGCAGATGTCCGCGGAGCGCATCCGCCGCGCCGTGGTGACCGAATCCACCGGTACACGCGAAGCAGCCATCAACGTCGCGGATGGAGAGAAGCAATCCAACATCCTTCGCGCAGAGGGCGAGAAACAATCCGCCATCCTCAAAGCGGAAGGTGAACGTCAGGCTCAGCTTCTTCGGGCGGAAGGCTTTTCCATGGCCTTGGATAAGATATTCTCGTCCGCCCAAAATGTCGATCAAAAGACAATGACCCTGCAATACTTCGAAACGCTGAAGTCCATCGGGATGGGTGCATCGACCAAGTATATCTTCCCAATGGAGTTCACCAGCCTGATCGACAGCTTCATCCAAAGCCGCAAGGAGAAATAAGTCCGTATCGCGGTTTTTACTAGCTCAGCAAAAAATCCAACCAGGGACTCTGAGACCCGATGCGTCATGCGGGTTTCAGGGTCTCATTTTCTACCCAAAGGTTGGAAATGACTTGTCGCTTTTTGCACCTTCTGGTAAATTAACAAACGCAATCAACTGAAATCATCATGGAAACCGAAACCCGGAAGTATAAGCTCGTTGACGCGTCACTCCTGGACCTGAACTCATTAAGAAAGCTTGAGGCGGTTTGTTTTCCTCAGGATGCCTGGCCTTTGCTGGATTTAATGGCGGTGCTGTCTTTTCCCGGCGTCATCAGGATCAAAGCAAATATAAAAAACAGGATGGTCGGTTTCATTGCCGGCGACCCCAAGCTTGAGGAAGGCATCGGTTGGATCGCCACCGTGGGGGTATTGCCCGAGTACAGAGGGCAGGGAATCGGACATGCTCTTATCGAGGAATGTGAAAACCGCATGCCGCTGCGTCGAATTCGTTTGAGCGTTCGCGAAAGCAATACCAGCGCCATCGAGTTGTATGAAAAAATCGGATACCAGCGCATCTCGGAGTGGGAAAAGTATTACAACGACGGAAGCAATGCCCTCGTCATGGAAAAAATCAGACCATCCGAGGCGGTTTCGCAGCAAGGTATAATCGCTTTGTGAAATCATCCCCCCTGCCGCCCCCTGTCTGGGTCAGCACGCCGGCTGCGTTGAAACGACTGGTCGAAGAATTACGCTCCCAGCCTCGCGCCGCGGTGGATACCGAATCCAACTCCCTGCACGCCTATCGCGAACAGGTATGCCTGATCCAAATCTCGACGACGCGCCATGATTACCTGGTCGATTCGATTGCGCTGACCGACCTTCAGCCTCTTTCATCATTCTTTACCAATCCGCACATCGAAAAAGTTTTTCACGCAGCGGAGTACGATATTAATTGCCTGCACCGGGATTACGGTTTCCAATTCCACAACCTGTTTGATACGGTCATCGCGGCAAGGATTCTCGGTCATACCACCATCGGACTGGGTGACTTGCTGGCGCAATACTTCGATGTGCAGGTCAATAAACAATTTCAAAAATCGAATTGGGGGAAACGCCCCTTGACCCCTGAGCAGGAGGATTACGCGCGGCTGGACTCGCATTACCTGATCGCTTTGCGCGATATCCTGGAAAAGGAATTGAGGGAAAATAACCTGCTCGAACTGGCGATGGAGGATTTTAAACGAGCCTGTCTTCCGGCAAATGGAAACGGTAAAACAATCCGTTCCCATTGGGAGCGAATCAGCGGGCACCAGGACTTAACTCCTCACGAATTATCTGTGTTGAACGAGTTATGCAACTGCCGCGAGGAGATCGCCGAACAGCTCGATCGCCCGGTATTCAAAGTAATCGGTGATAACCTGCTTTTATCGCTGGCGAAATCCTCACCCAATTCCAAACCCGGATTGGAAGAAGCCGGATTGTCCAAAATTCAAATTGATAGGTTTGGCTCGCAGTTGCTAAAAGCCGTCCAGACCGGCTTGACTGCGCCGCCGGTCATCCGCACACGCAGCAAGAGACCCAGTGATGTGATGATGCTTCGACTCGAAAAGTTGAAGGATTGGCGCAAAAAAGAAGCGGCCAGGATGAAGGTCGAATCAGACATCATTCTCCCCAAGCCGATGCTCTACGCCATTGCGGAACTGGGTCCGCGCGATCTGGAAAAACTAAAAATCCTGATGCACGATTCTCCCTGGCGGTATAAACACTTCGGCGAAGCAATATTAAAATCACTTGAATCCAAAGGAAAACCCAAAACAGTACCCGCCAGTCAATAGATTAAAGGAGCATCCATGCGAATAACTTTTTATGGTGCAGCCCGGACAGTGACAGGCTCGATGCACCTGGTCGAAGTCAATGGCTCCAGGCTTTTACTCGAATGTGGGCTGTTCCAGGGACCGCGCAAGGAATCCTATGAACGCAACCGCAATATGCCATTTGACGCGCGCAAGATCGATGCGGTCATCCTGTCTCACGCGCACATCGACCATAGCGGAAACCTGCCCCATCTCGTAAAGAATGGTTTTGAAGGCAAAATCTACGCCACGCCGGCGACCTCACACCTGGCGGATGTGATGCTGCGCAACTCAGGACACATCCAGGAATCGGATGCCATTTTCGTCAATAAACATCGCACACTCAAGGGGCAGCCTCCCATCGAACCGCTTTACACCCAGGAAGACGCTGCCAAAGTAAAGGATCATCTCCAAGGCGTAGACTACAACTCGAAGTTCGAAGCCGTCAATGGGATCACGGCGCAGTTGGTGGACGCAGGCCACATCCTCGGTTCGGCTGCCGTCGTTTTGGAGATTCAGGAAAAAGGGAGAAAGACCCGCCTGTGGTTCTCCGGGGATATCGGCCGGCGCCAGCTCCCCATCATTCGCGACCCGGTCCTGCCAGACCGGGCAGACATCCTGGTCATGGAATCCACTTACGGCGATAAAGTCCATCGCAACCCCGAAGAAGCCTACGACGAATTCAAAGGCGTGGTGAAGTCCACACTCAAACGGGGAGGGAAAGTGATCATCCCCGCTTTTGCCGTTGGGCGCACGCAGGAGATAGTGTTCGAGCTGAACCAGATGGTACCAAGCAGGGGAAATCCCGCGGGTTCCTGTGTTTGTGGATAGCCCCCTGGCAATCAATGCCACCGAGGTGTTCCAAAAATTCCCGGACTGTTACGACTCGGAGACGCTGGATTTTCAACGCGTGGAGAAGCACCCGGCCTTACAGTTTGATTCACTCAGTTACACGCGTTCGGTGGAGGATTCCAAAGCCCTCAATTTCCGCGATGAGCCCATGATCATTATCGCTGCATCGGGCATGGCGGAATCGGGACGAATCCTTCATCACCTGAAGAATAATATCGGTGACCCGCGCAATACCATTTGCATCGTCTCGTGGCAGTCGCCCCACACTCTAGGCCGGCGATTGGCAGACCGGGAGGATTACGTCAAGATTTTCGGTGAGACCTACCACCGCCGGGCGGAAGTGGCGACTATCGGAGGCCTGTCCGCACATGCCGGGCAGGACCTGCTAATGGAATATGCCTTGCGTGTGAAAAATCAAGCCAAAGGTGTTTACCTGGTGCATGGCGAAGAAAAAGGTGCTCTACCACTAAAGGAGAAGCTTCATGAAGCAGGGATGTCATCCGTGCATTATCCCGACCTGCACGCAAGCATTGAAATTTGAGTTATAATTTTGCCCCGCACGACCCGGAGAGGTGCCAGAGTGGTTGAATGGGACGGTCTCGAAAACCGTTGTAGCCGTCCAGGCTACCGTGGGTTCGAATCCCACCCTCTCCGCTCGTTTTACTCGCTGCGAGGGCAAGCCCTCTCCGCTCGTTTCCTTTTGTAAGTAACCGCCCTCAAATCCTTTACATATTCAGGCAAGAAAAACACCCTTATTACTGTGGGTGTTTTTTGATTCAATATTGGAATAAAACCGACAGGTGGTTTCAGCCTGACAATAAACTCGCTCCATCCGATGCTCGACAGATGTAAATCTGAGGATTCAAACGGGTCGCATCCCGGTACTTTCTCTCTAACTCTGAGGAAAACCCTTCAGCGGCAGATTTCTCAACCAGGTTGACTGTGCAACCGCCAAATCCCGCACCAGTTAACCGAGCACCAAGGCAACCCGGGAGACCTTGCGCAATCTCAGCCATCGTATTCAACTCCGGGACAGAAACTTCGTAGAGGTCACGCAGGCTGGCATGACAGTCGTTCATCATCTGCCCGAATTCCCGGACACGTCCCTGTTCGAGCATTGGAATCGCGCGTTGAGTGCGGTCAATTTCCTCCACAACATGGCGGGCGCGTTTTTCCACAATCGCCGGCAGCCCGCTGCACAAACGATCGAAGTCATCCAGTTTGACGTCCCTCAGCGCTTTAATCCCAGGCAATTCACCGGATAAAATCCTGACAGCCTCCTCACAAGCCGTCCGCCTTTGGTTGTATCCGCTCGATGTGAGTTTGCGGCGAACGGATGTATCCGCGATCACGATGACGACATTCTCAGGAATGGGCAGTGTCTGCCATTCGAGGGATCTGCAATCGAGAAGGAGCAGCTTGCCGGCGACCCCGCAAGCGGACGCAAACTGGTCCATGATCCCGCAATTTAACCCCGACGTATTGGTTTTCCGCTTTCTGCCCCAGCAGAGCACGCTGCATCGGAGGCAGTGTCCACCCGCCCAGAGTGGACCACGCCACAGTGAAAGCCATTTCCACCGAAGCTGAAGAACTTAAACCGGCTCCTCGCGGCACGTCCGAAGAAAAAACCGCGTTCATGGCTGGGACATTCAGTCCCGCCTCAGTCAGCGCCCAGGCAACTCCTGCAGGATAGTGAGCCCAGTCGGGTAATCGTGTACCGTCTGCGCAGGATTTGGTAGTGACGCTTTCAGGAGTAAATTCAACCTGCTGGTTGAAATCTGCAGCGATGATGGTGGAAATGCCCTGAGCTGAGTCCACAGGTGAAAACGCGATATACGTCGCCCGGTCAATCGCCGCCGGCAGGACAAAGCCGTCGTTGTAATCCACATGTTCCCCTAAAATATTCACTCTGCCAGGCGCGAGGGCGGTGAAAAGCGGGTCCATTCCAAACTGCTTACGAAATGTTTGAGAAACAATTTCTTTGGGATGCATCAATGTCTCTTTTTTAATCGAGGATAACTAAAATTATATATCCATTATAGGTAAAGAACCGGCACTCTTGTGAATGCCGGTTCTGTTGAAAGAGTAGATTGTGATCACCCCCCGGGAGTTGGTGTTCGGGTTCCGTCGGCGGTTCAGGTGTCGGTGGTTCAGGCGTATCAGTCGGCGTCGGCACCAGGGTTGGAGTTTTAGTGGGCAACACCAGGATGCTGTCGATATCCGCTCCGTCTCCAGCGACACTTGGTGGCGCACTTATATCGCAGCCATTGGTAAGGTGTACCCGTTGGGGCATAACCATCGATATCTATGGTAATACCCGTATTGTAAAGATGGAGTACCATAAAGATGGGACTCGTTTTGGTGATGTCTCGATTATCAAACTCGGAACCGCCTAAGGCAGGGTTGTGTATATTCAAATTACTATTGGTATCAGCAGTTGCATTACCCCAGTTGAATATCATATACCAGATATCAAGGAAAAAGTCCCCTAGTTCGATGATTACATTATCCATCTGGATGTAATTTGGTCCCAGCATTCTTTCAAAATAAACCAGGTCTGGGATTCCCATCAGGTGTGCTCATCGCATATAAAGGAATTCCCAGGTTGTACACAAGCGCAGTATTGTCGGGTAGGTTGTAGTAAAAACCATCCGGCAACCCAGGTTGAATAGTTGATACCGCAGGTGGAGGCAAGTAAACTGCTACGCTATCACTGTCACTAGTTATTCCACCACCAGGCGGAGTTCCTGATACAGTGGCTGTATTAACTATGTAAATATTTCCTGAATCTATGTCCCCTTGAGTGACAGTGTATGTGTCATTCGAGCAGGTAAAAGAATAATCATCTCCCGGAGAGAGACTGGCCACGGTTTCACATCCGGGTGGAGTTGAATAGTGAATCAGTCAAGGCTATTCCAGTTATTGTTACATTGCCCGTATTCTGCACCGTGAAGGAGTAAGTTATCACATCCCCTGCCACAGCAACATTCGTTCGATCCGCGGATTTCGTTAATGTAAGTTCGGGAGTTTGGCTGATGGACACGACAGCACTATCAACATGACTTACCTTGAAGCCATCAGGTGCATAACCTTCGACAGTGGCTGTATTACTGAAGATTAACACCCAGATCAATATCACCCTGCAAGGCAGTGTAAGTGTTTCCAGCGTACAACTGAAGAGCTGGCTGTCTGTGGGTAAAAGATCATCAATTTCATCGCAGACCAATCCAATTAGCATGGAATCACTTATCGTGATATTCGATAAAGGTGCATCGCCCGTATTCCTAACAGAGAAGGAATAAGTGATCAATTGACCTGCGGCTGTAATACTGGAGGGATTAGCGGATTTACTAAGCTCAATCGATGGCGTTGAGCCGAAGTAATAAGCATCGTCGGTATCACTGTACAACGTCGAATTGAATAATCCCGATGCTGTAGCCGTGTTGGATTGTTGGCCGGGTATCCTTGACAATTGGCCATAACAGGTGAAGTTTTCCCCTGGTGCAAGGCTTGAGGGAGGCGCACAAGGAGTAACAAAATTGGATTTATAGAAATTGGTGATTTCTGGATCGCTTAAGGTCACACTTCCCAGTGTCACATTTCCTGAATTTGTTACTGTAAACCGGAACCGCGGATTATTGCCAATAGAAATGTATACACCGGGAGCCGAATTGGCATCGTCCCAGGTGACACCATTATCATCAGAGACCTCTTTAACTACAGAAATCGCAGGGAGAAGGGAGATTGTAACTGCAGCACTGTCATTACTTGAAGTAGTACCACTTGGATACGTCCCCGTTGCAACGGCTGTATTCTCAATAACACCGTTGCCCCCGCCATTATTGTCAAAATCCAGTTGAGTTGTTGTATATGAGTTGCCGGTACAAGTAAACGTCTGGCTAGCTCCAGGATTGAGATTACTAATTGGTGTGCACAATTCAGACAAGAACGGGTCGCTTAGCGTAACATTGGTCAAACGAACATTTCCTGTATTTTGGACCGAGAACGTGTATGTAATCGCATCCCCCGCCGAATTGTACATTAAGCACGCTGGCAGTTTTGGTCAACACCATACTCGGAGCATATACTTCAGATGTCCACGATGCAATGTAACCAGGATATGTGTTACTACCATCACTCGACCACTGCAGGAACATACTTCCCGAATTTGCCGTAAGGTTTGATGGCATGGTAGGACCCCAGAAGTCGCCTAACATTACTCCGCTGGAGTTGATCCCATCATATACGGTTAGATGGTCTGAATTGGACACATTTTCGGTATTAAATTGGGCGAATGACAGGGTGACCGTGCTGCCTCCCCCGCCTGGTTGAATAAGGAAAGTGCAAGATTTACTATTTCCATAATTGGAGTTTACACCTCCCGAGTTTGAGATACTGCCTTTCGCATTTAAGGAGGATTTTGAGCCTGGACACATCGAATTATCGGTAGGATTATTAGTAGTAATCCAATCAGCTACGAAACCTGGGGCTGTCTCGCTTCCGTCGCTTGTAAAAACCAAGAACATATTTCCAGAAGTCGCAGTGACGGCTCCCGGGAGGGATGTACCTGAGAATGTGCCCAGCGATGGGCTTGAAGCACTGGTTCCATCATAGACTCTCAAATAATCATAGCCACTTTCTGTGTTGAATGAAGAAAATGTCAAAGTAATCGACGTCCAAGAAGAACCTGACGAGATAAGGAATGTGCAGTTTTCGTTGTTTCCATAATTCGAAGCACTCCCACCAGAATCTTTTATTGTTCCAGACAGGGCGGAAGAAGATGAGGAATTACAAATTCTATAACCAGGATCGATACCCACATAATTGGCATTGTCCAAGTCGTTGTAGTTGGCGCTGTTGTAAGTACCTGTAGCCGTGGCTGTGTTGGTATGTTGTCCCAACACCCACGTTCCAGTGATCGTGCACGTGAACTCGTCCGTCCCACTGCCGTTCGTGCCGTCGTTCGCCGTCAGGCTCCCCGGAATCGTGCAGCTCGTCGTCGCAAAGTCACTGTCCGTCAGGCTGATGCCCGTCAGCGTCACGTTGCCTGTATTCCGCACTATGAAGCGGAATTGCGGATTTGTACCAAATAGCAAATTGGGTCCTGGGGCTGTATCAGCATCCAACCACGTCGCCCCTCCGTCCAAAGATACAAACTTCTCCACGTCGATCGCAGGCGATGCTAAACCATTGTAGCTAGCCGTATCACTGTCCGGCCCCGTCTCATTGCTGTCCGCCGTCGCCGTGTTCGTCTGCATCCCCGCCACAGCAACGAGTTGCAGGTGTAAGCCCATGTCTCACCCACTTCGAAGACCGTGTCGTCATCGCCCGGACTGTCCACCCCCGCGTCAGGGTGCAGCCCGTCATGCTGTCGTCACCATGAGCCCAGTCAGCGTCACGTTCCCCGTGTTCGCCACGCGCACCCGGTAGTATACCGGTTCGCCCACGTTAACAGTGATCATGTCATTCCATGGCCCGCCGACACTGGCTGATATTTCCTTGGTCACATTCAGCGACGGATTCTGCGTGAAAGTCACCGTCTCGCTGTCCGTGTCCGGACCCGTCTCGTTGCTGTCCGCCGTCGCCGTGTTGCTGAAGCTGCCCGCATCCAGGTTCGCCTGCGTCACCACATGGCTCGCCGTGCAGGTCATGCTCCCACTCGGGGCGAGCGTGGCAGGCTGGGCCGGGGTGCAGACCCCCACCGTCGCCTGCGGATCGCTCACCGTCACGTTGGTCAGCGTCACGTTCCCCGTGTTCGCCACCACCAGACTGTACGCTGATCGTGTCGCCCACCACATACGGACCCGGGCTCGTCTCCGTCTTGGTCACATTCAGCACAGGATTCTGCGTGAAGGTCACCGTCTCGCTGTCCGTGTCCGGACCCGTCTCATTGCTGTCCGCCGTCGCCGTGTTGCTGAAGCTGCCCGCATCCAGGTTCGCCTGCGTCACCACATGGCTCGCCGTGCAGGTCATGCTCCCACTCGGGGCGAGGTGGCAGGCTGGACCGGGGTGCAGACCCCCACCGTCGCCTGCGGATCGCTCACCGTCACGTTGGTCAGCGTCACGTTCCCCGTGTTCGCCACCACCAGACTGTACGTGATCGTGTCTGCCCACCACATACGGCCCCGTGCTCGTCTCCGTCTTGGTCACATTCAGCACAGGGATTCTGCGTGAAGGTCACCGTCTCGCTGTCCGTGTCCGGACCCGTCTCGTTGCTGTCCGCCGTCGCCGTGTTGCTGAAGCTGCCCGCATCCAGGTTCACCTGCGTCACCACATGGCTCGCCGTGCAGGTCATGCTCCCACTCGGGGCGAGCGTGGCAGGCTGGACCGGGGTGCAGACCCCCACCGTCGCCTGCGGATCGCTCACCGTCACGTTGGTCAGCGTCACGTTCCCGTGTTCGCCACCACCAGACTGTACGTGATCGTGTCTGCCCACCACATACGGACCCGGGCTCGTCTCCGTCTTGGTCACATTCAGCACTGGATTCTGCGTGAAGGTCACCGTCTCGCTGTCCGTGTCCGGACCCGTCTCATTGCTGTCCGCCGTCGCCGTGTTGCTGAAGCTGCCCGCATCCAGGTTCGCCTGCGTCACCACATGGCTCGCCGTGCAGGTCATGCTCCCACTCGGGGCGAGCGTGGCAGGCTGGACCGGGGTGCAGACCCCCACCGTCGCCTGCGGATCGCTCACCGTCACGTTGGTCAGCGTCACGTTCCCCGTGTTCGCCACCACCAGACTGTACGCTGATCGTGTCTGCCCACCACATACGGACCCGGCGCTCGTCTCCGTCTTCGTCACATTCAGCAAGGATTCTGCGTCAAGGTACCGTCTCGCTGTCCGTGTCCGGACCCGTCTCATTGCTGTCCGCCGTCGCCGTGTTCGTCTGCAGCTCCCCGCCATCCAGCCGTCACCTGCGTCACCACATAGCTCGCGTCATCATGCTCCCACTCGGGGCGAGCGTGCGCAGGCTGACCAGGGTGCAGACCCCCATCGTCGCCTTCGGATCACTCACCGTGATGTCGGTCAACGTCACGTTCCCCTTGTTCGTCACCGTATCCAGTACTATACGTGATCGTGCCCACCGCCACCGTGATGCTGTCACTCCACGGCCCCGTCGCACTCGTCCCACGTCCTTCACCACGTTCAACACCGGGGATGCGCCAAAGTACGAGGCGCCATCACTGTCCGGCCCCGTCTCATTGCTGTCCGCCGTCGCCGTGTTCGTCTGCGTCCCCGCCACCGCCGTCACGGGCCCCACCACACAACTCGTGTTCAGCCCCACGCCCAGCGGCGAGGTCCAGCTGCAGCCAGCCGTGCTCACAGTCGGGTCACTCACCGTGATGCCCGTCAACGCCACGTTCCCATTGTTCGTCACCGTGATCCGGTAGTATACGTTCGCGCCCACCGCCACCGTGATGCTGTCACTCCACGGCCCCGTCGCACTCGGACCCACGTCCTTCACCACGGTCAACACCGGGGATGAGCCAAAGTACGAGGCGCCATCACTGTCCGGCCCCGTCTCATTGCTGTCCGCCGTCGCCGTGTTCGTCTGCGTCCCCGCCACCGCCGTCACGGGCCCCACCACACAACTCGTGTTCAGCCCCACGCCCAGCGGCGAGGTCCAGCTGCAGCCAGCCGTGCTCACAGTCGGGTCACTCACCGTGATGCCCGTCAACGCCACATTCCCATTGTTCGTCACCGTGATCCGGTAGTATACGTTCGCGCCCACCGCCACCGTGATGCTGTCACTCCACGGCCCCGTCGCACTCGGACCCACGTCCTTCACCACGGTCAACACCGGGGATGAGCCAAAGTACGAGGCGCCATCACTGTCCGGCCCCGTCTCATTGCTGTCCGCCGTCGCCGTGTTCGTCTGCGTCCCCGCCACCGCCGTCACGGGCCCCACCACACAACTCGTGTTCAGCCCCACGCCCAGCGGCGAGGTCCAGCTGCAGCCAGCCGTGCTCACAGTCGGGTCACTCACCGTGATGCCCGTCAACGCCACGTTCCCATTGTTCGTCACCGTGATCCGGTAGTATACGTTCGCGCCCACCGCCACCGTGATGCTGTCACTCCACGGCCCCGTCGCACTCGGACCCACGTCCTTCACCACGGTCAACACCGGGGATGAGCCAAAGTACGAGGCGCCATCACTGTCCGGCCCCGTCTCATTGCTGTCCGCCGTCGCCGTGTTCGTCTGCGTCCCCGCCACCGCCGTCACGGGCCCCACCACACAACTCGTGTTCAGCCCCACGCCCAGCGGCGAGGTCCAGCTGCAGCCAGCCGTGCTCACAGTCGGGTCACTCACCGTGATGCCCGTCAACGCCACATTCCCATTGTTCGTCACCGTGATCCGGTAGTATACGTTCGCGCCCACCGCCACCGTGATGCTGTCACTCCACGGCCCCGTCGCACTCGGACCCACGTCCTTCACTAATGAGAGTGCTGGATAAGAAGTAGGAGTATTTGTCGGCACGGATGTTGCCGTCGCTGTGTTGGATGGAGTAAAAGTGGAAGTTGGAGCCGGTGGCGGTGACGTAGGCGTTCGCGTCGCTGTGGGGAGAGGAGGGAGAGTATTCGTTCTGGTGTTGGTTACTGCCGCCGTGATTGTACTGGTGTTCGTACGAGTGGCTGTATTCGTTGAAGTTCGAGTGAACGTTCTGGTTGGCGTACGAGTGTTCGTGCGAGTCGCTGTAGCTGTACTCGTGGGAGTGTTTGTTCGAGTCGCAGTGTAAGTAAATGTCCGCGTGGGCGTCGTCGTAAATGTTCGGGTCGCAGTCAACGTGAATGTCCCCGTTGATGTGATCGTGCTTGTACGAGAAGCCGTTGCCGTGGAAGTCGGGGTCCGGGTGGAGGTAGAAACAGCTGTATATGTAGGGATCAACGTGACAGTTACGGAACCTGTCGGTGTTGCTACTTCAGTGACAGTGCTAGTCCCGATAACACCTACCGGGATTACAGTGGCTGTACCGGTTGGGATTACCTGTGGAGTCAGGATCGAATCCTTCCAGGCTGGAGGAGTGAGGATATCAAGCTTGATCGGCTCGATAACGACAAGTTGTTGCTTTACGTAGGAGTCGTTGGGATTCAGGTTCGAATTTACATCCGCTTCCACGCTCCATCTGGGGAGCATGGCAACGGCATACTGGCCAGCACAGAGCATCAACACGATGCCGATCAACAAGATCAGCAGGAAAATCAGCCAGTCTCGACGTTCACCCTCGTTCGACTTCCTGTTCTCTTTCAATCGAATTCACCATTCACCGGCATGCGAACATGGAATCTGGACCCCGGGCACCGTTCTTCATCATGACCGGGACTCTCGACCCAGATCCTGCCCTTGTGAGCCTGGACGATGCCGCGAGCAATCGCGAGACCCAGACCTGGTCCACCACCTTTGAATTTAGTTTTTCCCGAAGAATGGAAGTTAACTTCGCCTGTCTGGTAAAACTTTTCAAAGACAAGTTCCTGGTGTTCGAGGGCGATACCCACGCCGGTATCACTGATGACGATCTCGATCTCCTGCCCGCCCTGGTACCCATCTGTGACAGATCCGGATATTGTGATCCAACCGCCATCCGGAGTGTATTTGATGGCATTCATGATCAGGTGGTAGAAAAGTTTGAAAAGAAGGTCGGGATCCGCATTGATCGTCGGCAGGTCTTGCAGCCCCTTTGTTTCCAACGTCAGACGTCGTTCTTCCAAAGCCGCCTTGAACGTTTTCTGCACCTTCATGATCACCAGGCTGATCTGAACTTTCTCGGTGACTATTTGAAGGGTTTTGTTATCGATCTTGGATACATCCAGCATGCTATTGACAATTTCACTGAGCCGTTCGGTTCCGTCCAAAATGCCGTTCGACAGGTTGTGCATCTCCGCATTGCCGTTCGCTTTCAGCTGGATCATCTGGGTGTAGCCTTTGATCAGGGTCAGCGGAGTCCTCAGCTCATGCGCAGATACTTCGATGAAGCTGGTTTTCGTACGGTCCATCTGTTCGAGAATGTGATAGGTGCGCTCAAGTTCAACCGTGCGTTGCTGCAGGTGCCCCGTCATTTCATCGAACGTCGTCGCTAGCGTTCCGATTTCATCGCCGCTGGTGATGTTCGTGCGCTGTGTCAGGTCACCGCCGGCGATCGCCTGGGAGGTTTTTACCAGTGAATACAACGGGTTGATGATCAGCCGTGAAACCAGGTATCCGACTAAAACAACGCCGACCATCGCGAGGGTATAAAGGAACACATAGGTGTTCCTGCTCACCGAACCGGATTGCAATACGAAATTCAAGGGCAAGGCAACTGCAAAAGCGCCGAGGGTATCGTTGCTGACCCGCAGCGCACTTCGTGCAATGCTATAGGACCTGCCCTCGACCGTTGTGTTCTCACCGCTGACAATTTCACTTGAACTAACCAGTGATTGGAAATCTTCCGAAGGAATTGCCAGTGACTTCAAAAATTCCGGATCGGAAATACCAGACCCCATTGTGGTCGCAATCGCGTCTCCGCCATTGGTATACAGAATGATATCCGCAAGGGACGTGCTTTTAAATAAAGGTAGGATCGATTCCAGGGATGTCCCGACTACGATGATACCGGCCAGTTCATTGTTCAAACCCACAGGGATGGCAGAGTAATAATAATAACGATTGTCAATGGAATTCAACCCCAGACCGCGTTGAGGCAAACCATCGGGGTTTCCGCTTTCAAGGAGGGCACGGACGCTGGGTAAATTCAATGCGCCCATTTGCACATCAAACTCCTCTATAGTCTGGTCGGGATTCTTGATCAAATTCAACAGCTCTTTTCCCTCGCTGTTCATAATGATCAGGTTCTCTGCATCAAGCCCAACGGCAATGGGTTTGGCCAGGTTAACAACGCCCTGGTTGTCGCCAGCATCCATCGCTTCGGCAACACCTCTCGTATAAGCAACGATCCGCGCCACTTCGAGGTGTTTGATCTCCTGCCGGGCAATACCGTCAGAGACTACACGCCCCGCTTCGAGAAGCTGGTTGGTCAAGCGCTCACTGAGAGAGCTGGAGACCAGCCTCGTGACCACATAAACGCCAGTAACCGCTACGAGGAGCGTTAGTATTAGATAAGGTAAAATGACCTTTAAGCGAATGCTCACGCAATTCCCTTCGGCCTAGAAATACAGAAATTAATACAGATTGATTTAGCCTTATTATACAGAAATGCAACCCCACTAGGGCTAAAGCTACATAATTGTAAGCAGTTTTAGGTCGTACTTTGGTACTATTCTAAGCCTTGATAGATGGAAATACAAGGTTAATCGACCCTTCAGAAGAAAATTGGGCATTAATGCCCAGTCCTAAGCTGAAGCACTTCCGATATGGTAAGATTTAGGCATCGAACCATTGGATTTTCTCAAAATGCCATTGAACCTCGCCCTCGCACAAATCAACACCAAGCTCGGAGATGTCGAATCCAATCTTGAAAAGCATCTGTCCCTGATCAAGGATGCTCGCAAGAACGGCTCAGACCTTGTGCTCTTTCCTGAGCTTTCCCTGACTGGATACACACTTCAGGATCTTGTACCCTCCGTGGCATTGTCTCCCCACCAGGATGCCCACGTTTTTCACCACCTTAAACAGGCGAGTCGTGATATTGACATCGTGGCTGGATTTATTAATGCGGATTCCCGACATCGCTTTTTCATTTCCGCAGCTTACTTATCCAAAGGTGAGATTGTCCATATCCATAACAAGGTCTATCTCCCGACATATGGGATTTTTGACGAAAAAAGGTTCATCGCTCCAGGCGACCGGTTTCGGCCATTTCAGACTCGCTGGGGATGCGCTGGAATTCTGATATGCGAGGATTTCTGGCATGCCTCCTCCCCCTATCTGCTTTGGCAGGGTGGGGCAGACATCCTGCTGATGACGTCCGCAAGCCCGGGTCGCGGTGTTACGGACGAGCAGCTTGGTTCTGCAAAATGGGTCGAGACGATTAACCAGACTTATGCCGGTCTCTTCACCTGCTTTGTCGCTCACACCAACCGGGTGGGATTTGAAGACGGCTTGAATTTCTGGGGTGGATCGACCGTCTTCGACCCGGATGGGAAGCTGGTCGTAAAAGCCCCTGACGATATCGAAACGTTGGCTTACGCCAGCCTTGACCTGGCGCAGCTTCGCCGGACCCGTTCACGGCTGCCCCTGCTTAGGGACGAACGTCCCGAACTGGTCCTCAGTGAATTGGAAAGAATCCTAAAAAATGAAAGAAATTGACCTCTCCATTAACACAGACCTGGTCCAGACGATACTGGAAAGGTTTATTCATTCCGAAATAACCCGGACCGGCTTGAACCGGGCTGTGATCAACCTTTCCGGGGGCATCGATTCCGCCCTTGTCTGCTACATCGCTGCCAAAGCGTTAGGAGCGGAGAATGTGCTCGCCCTGCGCCTCCCCTACAAAACATCGTCCCCTGATTCATTGGATCATGCTCAGCTTGTTACCGACGCTCTCGGCATGCAGGTCAAGACATTCCCCATAACAGAGATGGCAGATGCGCTAATCAAACAGGATGCTGAGATGTCCAATGTCCGCAAAGGAAACATCATGGCGCGCTGCCGGATGATTATCGCCTACGACCAGTCGGAATCCGTTCAAGGGATTGGTCATCGGCACCGGGAATAAAACCGAAATCCTGCTGGGTTATTCGACGCTGTTTGGTGATTCCGCTTGCGCGCTCAACCCGATCGGGGACTTATACAAGACTCAGGTACGACAGTTATCGCGTGCCTACAGCGTCCCCCAGCCCATCATCGACAAAGCCCCCTCCGCGGATCTGTGGACCGGACAAACGGACGAAGGCGAATTGGGGTTCACGTATGAAGAGGTGGACAAGCTGCTTTACCTGCTTGTTGACCAGCGATACAGCCCTGAAGAATGTGTAAACGAAGGATTCAGGGAAGAGTTCGTTCGCACGGTGATCACCCGAATTCGCCGATACCACTTCAAGAGAGTTATGCCGCCTGTCGCCAAGATTAGTTCCAGAACCGCACCGTATGATTTTCTTTACTTGAGGGACTGGGGAACTTGAGATCATCCAATTTTCCTAAAAAGTGCTCCACAATTCATCTTAATGAATTGTGGAGCACTTTTTTTCAATCACTGACAACCACCACTTGACACATTGCACCATTGACATGACAATCCACCCAATGTTTCGCACACCTCCTGCATTAAAAAATCCCCGATATCGCGCTCTATGGATTGGGATGTTAATTTCAGTGATCGGCTCGCAGATGCAAGTAGCCGCCCTCTACTGGCAAATACGCGAATTAACGGTCACACCCAACCCCCTGGCATTGGGCGGTATTGGTTTTGCGAGATTTTTCCCCCTGGTTTTATTCTCTCTGATCGGAGGGACCGTCGCGGATACGCTCAACCGCCGCTGGATCATCTTCACCGCCCAATCGGTGATGGCGGTCGTCGCTGCGGTCTTGGCTTACCTTACATTCACTGGCTCGATCACCATCTGGACAATTTACATTCTGACTGCCATACAAGCCTCAGCAATCGCATTTGACATCCCTGCCCGGCAAGCCATGATTCCCAACATCGTCTCAAGGGAAGATCTACCCAATGCGTTCAGCATGACCTCCATCGCTCATAATACAGCCGCCATAATAGGACCAGCGCTGGGTGGGATAATCATTGCCACTCTCGGACAGGGGTACACCTATCTGTTCAATTCCATTTCTTTTCTGGCTGTCTTGATCGCCCTTTTAATGATCGGAACTGTCCCACAAGATAAAAACAAAGCTCCGGGCATCAGCCTTCCTGCCATCATGGACGGGCTTCGATTCATTATCTCAAAGCCCATCATTTTCTCGACCATGATTCTGGATTTTTTCGCCACTTTTTTTGCATCGGTCAATACGATGATGCCGATTGTCGCCAGGGACATTCTCCAAGTTGGCGAAGTGGGATATGGATGGCTGGTATCGGCTGAATCCATAGGCTCGGTTGCAGCTGGGCTCGTCATGTCGCAGATCCAAACGCTTCGGAAGCAAGGTCCGCTGCTCCTGATATCTGTTGTCGCTTTCGGAGGCGCTACCATCCTGTTCGGATTGTCAAACACTTTCCTCGCAGCCATGGTCACTCTCATGCTGATTGGCGCAGCAGACACGGTCAGCACCATCATCCGGAATACGATCCGGCAGCTACAAACTCCCGATCACGTACGCGGACGTATGACCAGCATCAATCAGATCTTCTTCCAGGGAGGACCGCAGCTCGGGCAGGTGGAGGCGGGGGTCGTTGCCCAGTTATTTGGGGTGCCTTTTTCAATCATCAGCGGCGGTATCGGCACCATCCTCGCTGTCTGGGTCATCTCCCGAAAATGGCCTCAGCTTCGCAATTATGACGGGAGTGAACCGCAAGTTACCACGGCTACTCCTGATTAAGAATCATGACCTTCTTCCTTCTTTTGGGTGACTTCCCTACGGAATTGTAAAATCTTGTTGACTCTTGTCCTCCTTTGCACTATACTCAACACAGGAAATGGGCCTTTACCGTATGCGAGCAGAAGCGGACATCCCAAGGTGGTATTGAAAGGCGCGCTATTTTTGCGTGCCTTTTTTATTTTCTCAAAATCAGAAAGGAGAGATTGATAAATGGACTCCGGAATGATCGGAAAAATCGAAAAAGCCAAGAGATATGCTCAGGAAAGGAACCGCTTCCATTTTGAAGCGTTTACGGTCAGCGTTGCGGGGGAAAACAATTCTCATCGTGTGAAATTTGAAAACAATGTCTGGAATTGTGATTGCGATTATTTCCAGAACCATGGCGTCTGCACACATTCCATGGCTTTAGAGGAACTTCTTAAGGGGATGATTCCCTCCCCTGCCGAAACAAAATAATCAACCGAATAGATCAGATATCCTGACCAGCGGTGTTTTCGTCGCCGCTGGTTTTTTCTTAGCATTCGATTAGCCAGGCATCCATCCAAGCAAATCTCTGTTAAAATCCTGAAACCTATGGAAAAAGTATCACGGCGTGATTTCCTGAAACTGGGCGGGGCTGCGGCCGCCTCGCTGGCGTTTAAATCTCAATCCCCTCTTCTGGGTGATTATGAGGATGCCAGCCTGGCACGTGTTTGCATCGATTCGGTCAGCGTTCACAGCCGGCCGGACGATACCAGCCGTATCGTATCCCAATGGTACCGCGACGACCTGGTGAACATTTATGAGGAAGTCGACTCCGGGACACCCGGCTACAATCCCATCTGGTATCGCGTATGGGGCGGATACATGCATCGCGCACACCTGCAAAAGGTAAAGAACATCCGCAATAAACCGTTGACCAGCCTTCCCCGTTGAGGGACGTCAACTGGGGCAGGTGACTGTGCCATTTTCGCAATCCATACGATTTGACGGACGCAGGGGGTGGGTACCGGTTTATCGGCTTTACTACGACAGCGTCCACTGGATCACGGATATTACGGACGGTCCCGACGGCAAGATCTGGTACATCCTGCTCGATGAGCTGATTGGAATAACCTACAATGTCCCCGCTCACCAGATGCGCCCCATCCCGGCTGAAGAGATCGCCCCCATTTCTCCTGATGTACCCTTTCTCAACAAGCGCATTGAAATATCATTGTCCAGGCAGCGTCTGACGGCTTACGAATACGATAGTCCAATTTTCGAAGGAATCATCTCCTCCGGCATCCCCAGTTCCGATCCCGGTGACAATGGCATCCCCACAAAAACTCCATCCGGGAAATTCAATGTAAACATCAAGATGCCTTCAAAACATATGGGGGAAGGCAACCTCGCTGCGGACATCAATGATTATGTATTACCCGGCGTCCCGTGGTGCTCTTTTTTTACGCAGCAGGGACATGCCATCCACGGCGCATGGTGGCACGACAATTTTGGTGTGCCGATGAGCCACGGTTGCATTAATATGAGGCCGGAGGATGCCCAATGGATTTATCGCTGGGTGCGCCCGGTCAGTGAACCGGCAGATGTGGACAGAAAAGGTTATGGAACGACCATCACCATTGCATGATGGATAGTTCGCCCGTTGTTATTCAGGAAGTATTGACTCCATGCCCATTCTAAGCTGGAACGGAAAGAATCCTCCCGACCCTCAACCTGCTTCATTGGTCCTCGATTCAATTATCCACCCTGCGAATTCACCCGCCCGAAAAACCATCCCGAAAAGTCAACTCATCCTGGGCGACAACTTGTCTGTTATGGCTGCTCTGATGCCGGAATATGAAGGGAAGACTGCACTCATTTATGCCGATCCCCCCTTTTACACCAATCGTAAATTTCCCGCCCGAATTGGCCGCGGCGAAAACTCGCGTAAACCACGCGATTGGCAGATGGCTGAAGGGTATCGCGACCATTGGGAAACGCTCGATGATTATTTGAGCTTCCTGTATTCGCGCTTAAAACTCATGTACCGATTGTTGTCCGAGAATGGCACACTCTATCTTCACCTTGATTGGCATGCGGACGCCTATGCACGTGTGATACTCGATGAAATATTCGGGGCTGACAATCTGCTAAACGTGATCGCCTGGGTTTATCACGGCCCGTCCCCTATTAAAACCGCATTCAACCGTAAACATGACACCCTTTTGGTCTATACCAAAGGGAGAAAGTATACTTTCAACTCCGATACAATCCGGGTCCCTTACAACGACGCTACACTGAAAACATTTGCTTCATCTACGAAAGCAGGCTTCGGGAAGGTGCCAAACTTAAAAAGGGGAAAAGTCCCAGAGGACTGGTGGTATTTTCCGGTCGTTGCACGATTGCATAATGAGCGTACCGGGTACCCCACACAAAAACCCGAGGCACTGATCAAACGCATCATTTTGGCGTCCTCCAACCCTGATGACCTTGTGGCGGATTTCTTCTGTGGATCAGGCACAACCCCAACCATAGCGGCTCAAACCGGACGCCGGTTCATCGCTGTGGACGATACCCTTCGTGCTATCCAAACTGCAAAATCCAGGCTGGTCCGATTACCCAGTTTGCCATTTTCAATTTTCGTGGATTCCGGAGCGAAGAACAAACTCATAAAGCCGAATGCGAAACTTCGATTTTCTATTGGGGGAAACCAGGTCAAATTATCCGGAGAAACCAAAGGTATTGATTATTGGGAGGTTGACCCGGACTGGGATGGGAAAATATTCAGAAGCATGAACCAGGCCATTCGTCCGCTCCGCTCAGGGGAAATCCCACTCACACTTAAAATCAAAACCGGCCGCAGAGTATGCGTCCGGCTCGTCCTGGCGACTGGAACCCAATATCAGGTCGAATTAAACATCTAAACGGTAGCCCACCCCGCGAATGGTTTTAAGAAAGCGCGGATGGTCCGGGTCAATTTCTATGGCTTTTCGCAACCATGAAATGTGCACATCGAGTGTTCGGGTATCCCCGGTGTAATTTGTTTCCCATACCTTCTTGAAGAGCGACTCCCGTTCCACTACTTCACCCCGGTGTTCCATGAGGAGTTTCAACAGATGAGTCAGGCGCGGTGTCAGTCTTTCATTTTTTCCGAGGCAGCGCACGCGGCGGTGTTCCGCATCCAGCTTGATCGGACCGACATGGAGGACATTTTTTCCATCCCCCGGCAACAAAACGCGAACCCGGTTGACCAGTTTTTGGGAAGTGAAAGGGAGATTGAGCACCACATCGGCAGCCGATTTTTCCGGCGGTTTACCTTTGTCCACGACCAGAACCAAAGGAAGTGATTTTTTCTCATTTCGCAATGCCTGGCAAATCCGCCCGCCGGAGGAGCGCAAGGAGGCTGCATTGACCACCACGAGATCAGGGTCGATTTTGGCAAGACGTTCGAGCGCATCACTTCCGCTGAAAGCCGATTCGACACTAAACCCTTTTTTCTGCAAGGCAGCAGCAAACGTGGGTTTATCAGCATGCTTACTTTCGATAATAGGATGGTTGTGTTTTTCATGGAAACCGGATTTTACACCAGAATATCCAAAACGTGATGGGATAATTTTAAATCCAAGTGATTTATGAAAAAAATGATCCTCACTCAAGAGGGTCGTTTCTAAAAATCATTATACTCCACTACTTGGCTTTTTTTAACATTTGGTTAATACGACAAAGGTACTATGGTGAAACAATCAATTGTCTGGCAAATGCCTATTCGTTGACGTCACTCTCCCACCTCTGGTACAATGTCCCGCCGGAGCGTTGTACCCTTCGCTTCGAAAATCCATGCCATGAAAGGGCTTAAAGGACCATGAAAGTATTGCTGATCAAAGATGTTTACAAGCTTGGCCGCGCAGGCGATGTCAAGCGGGTTGCGGACGGATTTGGACGCAACTTCCTCCTCCCCCAAGGTTTTGCTGTTCTAGCCACTCCTGGCGCGCTCAAACAAGTTGAGAAGATCCGCAAACAGGCAGCTGAAAAACGCACCCTGCTTAACACCGAAATGGGCGCAGTCGCCGAGAAACTGGCGTCCCTGTCGCTTTCCTTCGCGGCAAAAGCAGGTGAAACCGGCAAGTTGTACGGATCCATCACATCCCAGGATCTGGTTGACGCGATCAAAGCCAAAAGCGGTATCGATGTCAAGCGCCAGCAGGTGGACATGCAGCCTCTGCGTACCCTGGGCGAGCACAAAGCGCACATTCGCCTGACGATGGATCTCATCCCCGAGATCAAGCTCATCGTCTATCGCGAAGGCGAGTCCGAACCAGGCTCTCAACCTGAAAGCGCTGCCGCACCGGTAAAAGCTGCAGAAGCGAAGGTTGAAAAAGCCGCCGCTGAAGCCTGATCCTTCAAAGGGAAACCCCCGCACGGGATCACCACCATGAATATCACCGGTTTTGCTCCTCAACGGGGGTAAACCGGTGAGTTTTATTACCGATGCCTTCAACCATTGGCGAGATCCTCAAGCAAACGCGCCTGGACCGAAAATTAACTATAAAATCGGTCTCTGAGGCGACTGCCATTCGAGCGAAATTCCTTGATGCACTCGAAGCGGATGATTTCGATTCCCTCCCTTCGCCAGTTCAGGCACGTGGATTCCTTCGGATCTACGCTGAATTTCTAGGCTTGGACGCAGAACCTCTCCTGGCTGATTTGAGAGGCGAAGTTGTTCCCGAAGAAGCGATCCCTGCCGAAACCGACATCCCTGGATCTCCAGGCGAAGAAGTATCTTCAGGTGATATTTCCATCATCGACGAAGACGCTTCATCGAGAAACGAAAACAACATTGCAATCCCGGAATCATCCCCGGATGATTTTGACAGTGGCGATTTCCCGGGACATCAACTGGAAGTATCCAACTTGCCTCTACCTCTGTCACAGAGCATTTTCGTTGAAATCGGCCGGCAACTCAAGGGGCGGAGGGAACTACTCAGCCTATCGCTTGATGAAATTGAACGCCATACTCATATTCGAAAACATTACCTGCTGGCCTTGGAGGCCGGTGCTATTAGTGAACTGCCTTCGCCCGTCCAAGCGCGGGGGATACTAGCCAGCTATGCCCGTTTTCTCGACCTTGATTCCGAATCGCTCCTGCTTCGATATGCAGAAGGATTGCAGGCGTCACAGTCGGAGCGCCATCCTCGTAAGCCCCGGATCAAGGTGCAGGACGCCGGCAAGGGATCAACTGCGCCTTCAGCATTTCACTGGCTTTTTTCCACAGACATGATTTTAGGCGGAGGTATGATCCTGGCTATGATTGCCTTCGCAATCTGGGGTGCGAACCGTATCATTTCCCAAAGCGAAATCTCCTTCGAAACAGATTCGTCAGATCAATCCATCTCGGAAGTATTACTGGCTGCTACGGTGGTAACCGCAGAAACGGCAGAAGTACCCACACTTACCCTCGATATCGCTTCCACCCCAAACAGTACGAATGCCACGCCGACGGTTTTTGAAATCCCAGCCCCTGTTAAGTTCCTCGCCCGTTCAAGTGATCACTGCCGTTACCGGGAACACATGGATGCGGGTAACCGTTGATGGCGATATCGAATTTCAAGGTCGCGCCATCGCAGGGAGCGCTTTCACGTTCAACGGCGATCAGGTCGTGGGAGTGCTGGCTGCGGATGGATCGCTCGTGCAAATCGTTTTTAACGGAGAGGATTTAGGTCCTATGGGCGATTCAGGAGAGATCATTGAGATGATATATACAACCCAGGGAATCCTGCTGCCTACTCCTACTAAAACTGCAACGCCGACTCGAACGCCGCGAGTAACCCCAACTTTCACTCCGAGCATCACACCCCAACCAGGATCCGCCCTGGAACCCTCAGAGTGATATTTTTTCTCTATCCGTACGGGATAATTCATTAATCATCGATTGGACATTAGACTATGAGCCGCAAGACCTTCCATATCGTCTCACTGGGTTGCTCGAAAAACACCGTCGATTCAGAACTCCATGTCGCAGTTGCTGATCGAAGATGGTTATAAGATTGTCGAAAAACCTTCTCAGGCTGGAGTTCTGATCGTGAATACCTGCGGATTTCATCGGTCCCGCCAAGGAGGAATCCTTATCCGTCCTGCAAGAATTATCTCAAAACAAAAGGAAGGATCAGGTTCTGATCGCAGCCGGCTGCCTGACCCAAAGGTATGGCGCGGAGGTCGCCCGGAAAGTCCAAGGCGTAGATGGGATTCTGGGGACACGCCGCTGGATGGATATCGTTCAGGTGGTGAGTGAACTGCGAAAATCGCCTCACCCTGAGCCGCTTTACCACCTCCCCGATGCAGCCACTGTCGGAAGGGATGAACCTGGAATCCTCCGAGCCAGTGTAGCCGGGACCAGCGCCTACCTCAAAATTGCAGATGGCTGCCGAAGACCGTGTGCATTCTGTGCCATCCCATTGATCAAAGGGACTGCGGTCAGCCGCCCGATTGAAAAAATCCTGGAAGAGGCAAAACAACTTCAGGACGATGGCGTCCGGGAATTGATCCTCATCGCTCAGGACACGACTGATTATGGGCATGACCTTGGGATGAAGGATGGATTGGCCATCCTGCTTGAAAAACTTACTGAAGAAGTCCCCGGCATGGACTGGATACGGGTCATGTATGCATATCCCGGATTTGTAAACGACAGACTAATCGATGTTATGGCTACCCGAAATTCAGTCCTACCTTATCTCGACATCCCCCTGCAGCATGCACATCCAAAAACGCTCTATCGCATGCGCCGACCGTCCAACATTGGCTGGGTTCATGAGACGCTTGGAAAAATGCGGTCAAGGATCAAGGACCTCTCAATTCGCACCACGTTCATCGTGGGGTATCCCGGCGAGACAGATGAAGAATTCCAATCTTTGATGGATTTCATCGAAGAGATCCGATTCGACCGCGTTGGGGCTTTCAAGTTCTCGTTTGAACCGGGAACATCCAGTGAATCGCTCGGAGACCCGGTCCCGGCTGAAGTGAAGGAGGAGCGTTACCAGCGATTAATGGAACGACAGCAGGCTATCTCCCTTCAGATCAACCAGTCCCATGTCGGAAAGACATTCGATGTTCTGATCGAAGGGTATGGCGATGGCATCTCTGTCGGACGGTCATATCGCGATGCACCGGAGATCGACGGAATGGTCCTCGTGGAAGGCAAGGCTCCCATCGGGGATATTGTCCCCATCCGCATCACCGGCGCCATGGCATACGATCTGTCAGGAGTACCAGCCCAGGCTCCCATCACCTTATCGCCCTTATAATTCCACGACTTCGGATAGAATCATTCCAGGAGCTGCCGTGAGAGTATTGCACTTTGCCGACGCCCACATCGATATGGCAAATTATGGCCGCCACGATCCCGAAAGCGGATTGCCTTTTCGCGTGCTCGATTTCCTTCGCTCGCTGGATGTCATCGTTGACACAGCCATCGACGAAAAAGTGGACTTGGTGATCTTTGCCGGCGACGCTTACAAGGATCGGAATCCCGCCCCCACTTTTCAGCGGGAATGGGGCCGCCGGATCATGCGCCTCTCGAAGGCAGGCATACCGACCATCCTGCTGGTTGGAAACCACGACCTCTCCCCTGCCACAGGCCGGGCGCACGCCATCCAGGAATTTGATACGCTCCAGGTACCGAACATTCATGTCATCGCCAAGCCACAGTTCATCGGAGCCACCCAGCTGGGAATCCCCGTTCAGGTAATTGGGCTGCCATGGGTTTCTCGCTCAGGGTTGATGGCCGTCATGGAATCCAGTGCCGTGGAACCGGAGAAAGTCTTTTCCGAGCTCGAACAACGATTAAGCGGGATCGTCGATGAGTTGATCGCTTCGGCTGATGAGTCAATTCCCCTCGTGCTGACTGCGCATGCGTCCGTCCAGGGAGCCAGCTACGGAGCAGAACGGACCGTCATGCTCGGAGCGGATCTCGTGCTTCCCGGCTCGCTGGTCAAGAATCCTCGATTCAATTATGTCGCGTTGGGGCATATCCATAAACATCAGGACCTCAATGAAGGTTTCCAGCCGCCTGTCATTTATCCAGGCTCGATTGAACGCATCGATTTTGGCGAAGCCCAGGATGATAAATTCTTTGTAATTGCGACACTGGAAAGTGGAAAAGACACAACGGTTGATTGGCGAAAATTGGATAATGTGCGTCCGTTCATTGACCGATTTATCAAACTGGAAAACACAGAGAATATTACGGAGAGACTCAAGTCTACATTGCCTCCGCCTGAGCGAATGAAGGATGCCATCGTCCGTTTAACCGTGGATTATCCGCGTGATTTTGAAAGACTGATCGACGATACGGAATTAAGAACCACACCGCTGAAGCGTTTGAATTTCATTTGGTAAAACGCCCGCAAATTCAATCCCGCATCCGCCTGGCTGCCGATGGGACCTTTGCCAGCCTGACCCCGCTCGATCTTCTGGAGCAATACTGGCGGGCAGCTCATGTGGAAAAAACGGAAAATGTGGATATCGTTACTCTGCAAAAACTCGCAGGAGACATCATATCTGGAGAACAAAAAGAAGACGACGGTTGAGCCGTCGTCTTCTTTTTTACTGGAAATCTGTTAAGCCATTTCCATTAAAGGCAACCGGATGGTGAAGGTCGTGCCTACACCCATGGTTGATTCCACATCAATTTTCCCCTGGTGCATATCCACAATCCAATCCGCGATGGACAGACCAAGCCCGAATCCGGTGTTTTTGGATCGAGTCCGTGATTTTTCACCTCGGTAGAATCTGTCGAAAATATGCGGCAGGTCCTTGGCTGGGATACCCGGTCCTGTGTCACGGACAGTGATCTGGACTGTATCTTCCGTCCTGGAGAGTGACAGGAACACTTCTCCGCCCGCGGGAGTGTAGTGAATGGCATTGGACACCAGGTTGATAAGCACCTGCTTGAGCCGGTCGCGGTCGCCTGAGACCACAGCCTGGTCGATCTCGACCAGTTTCAAAGCCACCTTATTACCCGCCAGAACGCGCATTTCGTTGAAGACTTCCAACAGCAACGTATCCATCTCAACGGATGAAAGGTTGAGCGGCAGTTTACCCGATTCCGCCTTGGCGAGCAGGAGCAGGTCACCGACCATCCTGTTCAGGCGATCGATCTCATCTTTAATGGAATCAAGCGATTCGTCATCCTGTCCAAATTTGCGGATCAAATCCACGTTTCCCTTGATCACAGTCAAAGGTGTGCGGAGCTCGTGGCTGACATCTGCCAGGAATCGCTGCTGGGCGGTAAACAGGTTTTCCAACCGTTCCAGGGTGCTGTTGAAGGCGTCGATCAATAGACCGATTTCATCGGATGGTCCAGTGTATGGAATTCGTCGGGAGAGATCATCGGCATGGATTATCTGGTCTGCAGTCTCCGTGGCTGTTTTAAGGGGAGCCAGCGCACGGCCGATGCTCATCCAGGACGCAATGGCTGCCACGATCATCGAGAGGATGGTGAGTATTCCGAGGATGTAAAACAGCAGCTTGCGGATGGAATCCACCAGCGTCAGTGGCGTGGCAGCCTGGATCACACCGAGGGTGTATCCCTCCTTGGTGCTGAAGGGTACGCTGAGGACGCGCAGGTGGACTCCGTTGACAAAGACATCATTGTAAAAAGACCTTGGGGATTTCATGCCGGAAGGATCGAGGGATTCCTTCATCATACTCAAGCCTGGAGAGGCTGCAGTAAGCCGGTCCTCCCGGTTCCAGATCTGAATGTAAACCCCCGTTGTCAATTCGAGTGAAGGCAGCTCCAGGATTCCCAGATCGCCCACCTGGTTAATCTGGGACATTTCCAGGACCTCGCTCACCGTCTGCTTGAGGTGGTTATCCGCCTGGTTAACAAGCAGCATATCCAACAGAACATAGACAAGCACCCCAAAAATGATCAGGATGCCGCCCGTGAGTGTGGTATAGAGTAATGTCAGCCTGGTTCTGAGAGACATAACGGAATAACTTTCGGGGCAGGTCAGTGACCTGCCCCGTTTATATCAAGGCATTTCGCGCAGGACGTACCCCACGCCGCGAACGGTATGGATCAACCGGGCTTCCTCGCTTGCTTCAAGTTTTTGACGGAGGTAACGGATATACACTTCGAGGACATTGCTTTCGCCTCCGAAATCATAACCCCAGACACGGTCAAAAATCACTTCACGAGTAAGCACCTGCCTCGGGTGGCGCAGGAAGAGCTCGAGGAGCTCATATTCCTTGGCCGTGAGGGGAATCAACCGGCTGCCCCGGGTGGCTTCACGGGAACCGGTATCGAGGGTGAGGTCGGCAAATTTCAGAACCTGCACACGATCCGGTTGGGTGCGGCGCAGGAGCGCTCTGACGCGGGCGAGCAGTTCATCCAGGTTGAAGGGCTTGACCATGTAATCGTCAGCGCCGGCATCCAAACCCTGCACCCGATCTTGGATGGAATCCTTGGCGGTCAGCATCAGGACCGGCATCTTTCCTGCCATCCGAAGTCGATGACAGACCTCCAAGCCGTCCATGCCGGGCAGCATCCAGTCCAGGATCACAAGGTCAGGTGTATGGTCTCGTGCGAGATTCAGTCCGGTACGTCCATCGCCGGCGGTATCCACGGTGTAACCTTCATAAGAAAGTCCACGCTGGATCAGTTTCAAAATAGCCTGGTCGTCTTCGATGATCAAAATCCGTTCATTCATGGGCACTCTCCCACTCAAATTATACTCAACTCTGGTAGAATTTTCCCGATGATATTTCCTTCTGGAATCCCCATCATAAAGAGGCTTTTTGACCTGACCGTTACTGTTATCGGTCTTATCATTCTTTCACCTTTTCTTCTTATCCTGGCATTTTTGGTTTGGCAGAAACATGGGCGTCCGATCTTCTACAGGCAGCAAAGACCGGGGTATCGAGGTAAGCCGTTCGTTATTTTCAAATTCCGCTCGATGACGGACGCACGCGACCCTGCTGGGAACTTGCTCCCCGATTCTGAGCGTATGACCAGCCTGGGCCGATTCATGCGCTCTTTCAGCCTGGACGATCTCCCCAATGCGATTAATGTCCTCCGTGGCGAGATGAGCCTGGTTGGACCGCGCCCTTTGCTCATGCACTATCTCGGACGTTACTCTCCCGAACAAATGCGTCGGCACGATGTCCTGCCTGGAATCACGGGCTGGGCTCAGGTCAACGGGCGCAACGCATTGACCTGGCAGGAAAAATTCCGGCTGGATATCTGGTACGTGGATAACTGGAGTTTCTGGCTGGATATTCGAATCTTACTGATGACTGTCGGGAAGGTCTTTAAAAGGGAGGGCATCTCCCAGAAAGGGCATGCCACTGCTGAGGAATTTACCGGGGAAATTGAACCGGACCGCAAGGATCAGATCTGATTATTTAATTGGATTATTTTCTACTGAAAGACCAGAATACCTGGGCCATCTCTTCGACGGCGGCGACCAGATCCAGGTCCGTGGTCGGCATGTCGTCGTCATATAAGCCAAGCATCACAACGATATAGGAATCTTCTCCGTCAACTACAGGCACTGAAATGAGAGCGCTGTCACCGATGGCAACGACGGTGTCCTGTGTGGAGCCTCGTCGGAGATACGATTCCAGGCTCATCGGGTTGGTCTTCCGAAGGATACCCATGCGGGAATCCTTTCCCGAGGTAGCCTCATCCATTAGTGCGAGAAGGTAATCCCTTCCGGAAGGGTCAATCATCCCCCCCAAGTAGAGACCCTCGTATAAAGTTACCAAGTCCTGGATGGATGATTTTCCAGAGTCAAGTTGGGTGTTCTTCAAACCCCAGCTCGTTATCTGTGAATTCACTTCCATTCCTGAATAGCGTATATCCTCCAGCAATGAACGAATTGCAGCTCCTTCTGAATTCACGAACATGGCATGGAGCAGCTGCTCATAGCTTCGGTCCGGTCCCTCAGTGGATAAATAATCTTCGTACTCGTCAGGGGTTATTCCTTGGAGTTCGAGGGATTTAAAGAACAACATGGCGACCGGCAGCTTCATCATCGATCCGATATCCACCGGAACAGTCGCCTGGCGGTCGTAAATTAACTTGCCGTTTAGATTCTTGACTGCCACATACCAATCACCGCCATACCCTGACATCACGGAATCCAATTCGCGCGCGAGACTTTCCTGTTGAGGGCTTTTTACCTGGATAGGCTGGGTCAACCGCCAGAGTTCGAATCCGCCAAGGCCGGTGGTGCCCAGTTTATTATTCTTTCGGAGAGACCACTCGTGGAATTTCCCAGTTCCCGGCTGGTTGGGGTCGTAAAGCATGACCTCATCGATGATAAATCCATCCGGCGTAGCATGATTGGTTACCGAATAAACCCGGCCGCTTTCATCGACACGGGTGACCACCAGCATGTGCTCGAATGTCCCATTTTGACCGGCATACAAGTAGAGGAAATCACCCGGTTGTAGCGGGAATGAGTTCCAATCCATTTCATCCAGTGCTGTCGAGAAAGTGATATGTGAGAATCGATCGGCGGAAAAGGTTTGTTCCAGCAATTTGCGGTTATTATCTGGATTTAGAAGCCAAAAATCACGTAGTTTGATGTATGGTTCGACCAGCCCTGCATCCCGGAGGATGGCAATCGATAGCGGTCCGCAGACATTAGTCGGATCACCATTGTCTTTGACAAAATTCAGACTGCGGGCAACTCGGATACTGTCTTCGGGTGTCGGGGCGATGTAATATTTCGACGCGGTCTCAAGCTGAAATTCCTGCTCGCGGGTTAGGACAGTCAGGGCATTGATACGAGAGGGATTTTCCTCTACAACGTCCAGTTTAATTTGTGCCGGGAGAGGAGATTCAAACGAGACTTCAGTTATCCGGTCATTCTGCGAGATGACTTCCCTAATAAATTGAGGACCGGTAAAAGCCGCAGCCGCATCCACACCAGCTGGGATAGAAACGACCTGAAACCAGATGAACAAACCGGCAACGACGCCGGCGATCATTATGAATGCGTGTTTGCTAACCCCTTTGACGCCTTTCATATTATCCAGTATAGCAACCTAACGAAAAAAACTGAAGTGTTCCCGCGCAGTATAAAATTACAATTGCCTTACAGCTTACTGCTTGACATCCATCCCCGTCCGGCTATAATTGCTAATTATATCTGACGTGCCCGGAACAAAGTAGCCGTTTTTCCTTTCAGAGAGTCACCGGCAGGTGCGAGGTGGCAGGCAATACGGCGAAATCCACTCCGGCTTCCCTTGGGAAACGTCGCCCTCGCAGGGACGCGAAAAAAATGCGCAGTCGTAAGAGGGACGGGACCGCCCGTTACAGCGTGATCCGAGACTTGTTCCCGCCGGAGTAAATAGGGAACCAGTAAAAGCAGGTGGTACCACGAGCCGCCCCTCGTCCTGCACAGGAGGGGCGGTTAATTATTTTCACGAGGAGGATCAACCATGTTAGACATCACCATCGTCCGAGAGACCCCTGAGATCGTGCGCAAGGCGCTGCAGGACCGCCAAATGGACCCGTCGCCGGTCGATTCCATTCTGGAGCTGGATACCAGGCGCCGGTCCATCCTCGCTGAAGTCGAGGTGCTGAAGGCGGAACGCAACGCAGTATCCAAGGAAATCAGCAAGATGAAGGATGCCGCTGCACGGCAGGAAAAAATCGAAGCCATGCGTATCGTTGGCGAGAAAATTGCCAATCTGGACAAGGATCTCTCCCAGGTCGAGACCGACCTATCCGCTTTGACCGCTATACTCCCGAATATTCCCGATCTGCGTACGCCCGTTGGGAAAGACGACTCTGAGAATGTTGTCCTGAAGACCGTCGGGCAAATTCCTGAGTATGACTTCACACCCAAGCCTCACTGGGACCTGGGTCCGGAGTTGGGAATCCTGGATTTTGAACGGGGGACCAAGTTGACCGGGTCGCGCTTCTACGTCCTCAGCGGAGCCGGAGCCCGATTGCAGCGCGCTCTCATCGCCTGGATGGTGGATCTTCACACCCGTCAGGGTTATACGGAACAATACCTGCCTTTCATGGTTAAGACCGCGACTGTTTTCGGCGCTGGACAGCTCCCAAAATTCGCGGACAATCTCTACAAAGACCATGAAGAAGATTATTATTTCGTACCTACGGCGGAAGTGCCGCTCACCGGTTTGCACATGGACGAAATTCTCGATGAAGCCAGCCTGCCCCGGCTTTATACCGCCTATACGCCATGCTTCCGACGCGAAAAGGTTAGTGCCGGACGCGATGTGCGCGGAATCAAGCGCGGGCACCAGTTCGACAAGGTGGAAATGTACATCTACTGCAAACCTGAAGATTCCGAGGCCATGCATCTCAAGATGCTGGCGGATGGCGAACAGACCTGCGCAGAGCTTGAGCTTCCCTACAGGGTTAAAAAGCTTTGCACCGGAGATATAGGATTTGGCGCAGCCCTGACCTACGACCTCGAAGTGTGGGCAGCCGGCTGCAATGAATGGCTGGAGGTTTCCTCCATCTCAAATGTGAGGGATTTCCAGGCACGCCGCGCGAACATTAAATACCGCCCGGCAGATGGCGGCAAGCCGCGATTTGTGCACACGCTCAACGGCTCGGGGCTGGGACTTCCCCGCACGCTGATCGCCGTCATGGAAAACAACCAGCAGGCTGACGGAGCGATCGTCGTGCCCAAAGTCCTGCGTCCGTGGATGGGTGGTGTGGATATTATCCAACCTTGATGCGATAAAGCCTTGCGGGTGCAACATTTCCCCGCAAGGCTTTATAATATCTTTATGAATTGGCCGCTGATATTCCTTCAAGCTGCGACCGCTACGGTGATGGTCATCAGCCTTTTTGGGCTGTTAATCCCCATCTATCCGGGCTTGACTGTCATTTGGGCAGCAGCCCTGGTCTATGGCATCCTCATCGGTTTCGAGGCGCTGGGATGGGTATCATGGTTGATCTTTGGGGTCATCACGCTGCTGATGATTTTTGGCAATGTCATCGACAACATCATCACAAGCAAAAAAGCCTATGATAGCGGAGCGTCCATTTGGTCTGTGATCGTCTCGCTCATTGCCGGCGTGATAGGCGCAATCATCTGGACACCCATCGGAGGATTACTGGTCGCCCCAATCGCTCTTTTCCTGGCAGAGTACTACCGCCAAAAGGATTGGCGGAAAGGATTGACAACCTCCCGCGCCTGGTTAGTAGGGCTTGGCTGGTCCTTTGTCATCCGCTTTCTGACGGGCATGGCCATGATCGGATTGTGGCTGATATGGGCTCTGAATACCCATTAGCTTCTTCGAAATCTGATGCAACAAATCCCATTAAAATCCTTATAATAATACTCAGCAGCTATTAATATCATTTTCCAATCCAAAGGAGGACTTAACATGCCACCCATTATTTACGAATTACTCAATATCCTTGGTTTTGCCATACGTGTTGGAGGAATGATCGTTCTGGGGGTTGCGATGAGTTACTTTACCGTAGAGTTCTACCGCAAAGGCCAGCAGGTCTGGATGGTGCAGGTCGCCCTTTTCCTGGGCTTTATCGGGTTGGTGATAGCCCTGAGCACCTTCACCTCACCAGGTACATTGGGAGCTTTCGCCCTGGGGGCTGGAGGCATGCTTATCTACCAACTTGGATTTGAAAAAGACAAAAATAAGGATGAGCCAAAGATTGAATAGGGAATTTCAAAAAGAAGCGCTCCAAAATGGAGCGCTTCTTTTTGAGTATCAATTCTATGGAGCAATGTCGAACACTCGTATCAACCCATCCGGGGTGGATAGCGCTAATTGCTGACTGTCTGGCGAGAATGCTAGTTGAGGAAAAGATAAAGTCATACTGAAGTCGTTGCTCACCTGTAAATCATACATGGGGAGCAAGGTATTGCTGGGGATATCCCATAATCCGAGTTTTCCATCCCATGTCAGGTAGGCTACCCGGTTGCCATCATTGGATATCGCAAATGACCAGGCTGACGAGGATTTCATCCATAGTCTGGATCAGTTCGAAAGTGTCTGTGTTGTAAGCTTTCAGGTATCCTTCCCCGCTGGATAACACCATGGTAGCTTTATCACCAGACAGGCGCATTTCGGATACGCCATACTCAAACTCCTTATCTACTGGGAATTTCTCCATCACTTTCCCGGAATCCACATCAACAACCTGAACAGGTCCATCTGGCAGACCATATCCAATCAATGCCTGGCCATCCGGTGTGAAATCGATATAATCAAAATCCATTCTCGAAGGTATCTTTTTAAGAAACTTCCCCGTGGAATAATCGAACAGACGGATATCATTATCGACCCAAAGATTATAGATAACTGCCATTAGAGTTTTATCGGGTGAGAGGGCAATGGCTTGAGGATATTCGTCTCTCATCTCTTCGAGAATATACGGATTGGAGGATATACCTTTCAAATCTCCATTATTAGGTTCAAACTCAAACACTTTGTTGTTTACGTTCGATGTCGGTATTTGTAAAGAGACGTAAAGTTTGACCATCCTCCGTGAATTCCAACCCTGTCCCAAGCGGCCAAAATCCTTTCCGTGTTGAGACAGGTTCAGATTGCCCGCTTTGCCATTTATACATTGTTCCATCTTCATCTATTCCAAAGGAAGATGCACCGTTCGAAGTTACAGCAACACTCCAAAGCTTGCCTGGAGTACGGAAGGTTTGCTCAGGGGAGTCAATCGTATCCACTTTCCAGACTTCCAGTTCGGTGGGTTCCGTTCCAGCCATGACCACTTTAGACCCGTCCGGTGAAAATGCAAAGGCGGAGATGGGATCCGTTCTGCGGATATCAAATCGCGTGGCTAGGGTTGAGTAATCCATAGCCGCTACTGTATTACTTCCATTATTAGTGAAATAACCGAATTTATAACCAGAACCGCTCAGTTGAGGAGAAAAAACGCCTATTTTCCAGGGAAAATATGGATTGACGAGAGTATCATAAGATGAAACCTCCTGCCAGGATGTACTGTTCAAACCTACGGATTGAATTCCCTGGCTTGTGACATCCCTAAAACCATAATAAACATTCTTTCCATCTGGATCATATTCCAACCACAAGGGAGTTTGCGTATTATTGATGTAATCTTCGATTTGCTTAACCACCGTCCCATCTATAAGGTTCACAACCAAAATTCTCCCCTTATCGTCAAGCAAGGCGGCTTGTCGATTGTCTGGAGAGACGGCGATCTCCATTACAGTTCCGAATTCTGCAGTTTCATCTATTGTAAAAGTGTATTCATTAAGCAAATCCCCTGAAGCGAGATCCCAGACTCGTAGAACTAACTCACCTATTGAGGAGTAAGAAGCAGCAACGGCTTGTGTGCTATCCCGTGCGATTCGGATGTTTCTGTAGTAGGGATACAATCCCATAGGTTCGGGGATCGCAAGGTTGGGACTCAGATCTTCCGTGGAAAAGGTGAATATACCAGCGGACGTTGTAACTATAAGCTCTTGTTCATCAGGTGAAAGCTTAATTTCCTTACCAAAAAATGGCTGACTCGTTCCATAGCCATATTGGCCTGCCAGGCTGAGTGTCCCGCTCGCCGCTTCAGGTGTTGGCAAGGATGTCGGCGTCGGCGGGATTTCGGTTGGATTCTCCGTGGGAGTATTCGCTGATTCTGTCGTGGAAGCGACATCAGCTGGCGTGGAGGATGCGGCAGGTTGGTCGGTCTCGGCGGTTGTTGATACTGCGTTATTCGCAGGCGTTTCTACCACAGGCGAGCACGCTGAACCAATAATCATTAGAGCACATATTAAAACCGTTCCAGATCTGACTTTTCCCATAAAGAACCTCCCATTACCTCAATAAGAAAAGTGCCGCCCGGCCGGGCGGCACGATTGATCTATTATATAACTATCGAATTAGATATCATAGGGAGACGGAGTTGGAGAGTAATTTCACAATCAACTTGACCGAATTCTGCACATCATTCAAGTCCACCATTTCGGACGGGGCATGAACGTAGCGGCAGGGAATCGAGATACAGCCCACGGGGACCCCCGCCCGGCTGACCTGCATCGCAGTGGCATCTGTCGTCCCACCCAGCAAAATCTCTCGCTGGAAGGGTATTTTGTTCTTTTCAGCCATGTCTATCATCCAGCGGACGATGCGCGGGTCGGAGAGCATTCCCCCGTCCTTGATCTTGATGGCGGGACCCTTGCCGAGGGCCAGTTCGATATTCTTCATGCCAGGAGTATCCCCCCAGCCGGTGACATCGATGGAAAATCCCAGATCAGGCTCAATACCATAAGCCGATGTCCCCGCTCCACGCAAGCCAACTTCCTCCTGAACGGTGAATACGAAATAGACTTCATGGGGTGAGACTTTCAGTTTCTTCAGGGATTCGATCGCAACGGCACAACCGATTCGGTCGTCCATCGATTTTGCCACGAGCCGGTCCCCCATCGCCATGAAGGGACGTTCAAAGGCTGCCACATCGCCTACTTTGACGGGATGGTTCTTTTCGCTTGAAGCGCCCACATCGATGAAGCATTTGTCAAGCGACGGAGCGTCCGTCGGTTTGTCGAGCGGTTCGGCATAGATGATGCCGGGGGTGCCGTTGGAAAATCGGACGCGTCCACCCATCAAGTGGAAGGGACGTACCCCGCCGATGTTGGTGAAGCGGACGAATCCACGCGGGTCGATATGCGAAGCCACAAGGCCGATCTCGTCCATGTGGGCGGCGATCATGATCCTCTTGCCATTTTTCCCCGCTCTTCCTTTTCGGACGATCAGATTGCCGAGTGGATCCACACGAATCTCATCGGCAAAAGGCTTCACTTCGGCACGGATGACCTCACGAATAGCAAATTCGTACCCGGACGGGCTGAATGTTTCGGTTAGTTTCTGAATCAGTTGTTTCATGGCAAATCCTTTTTTCAGGAATGAGATTTTCGATAATCAAAGCGGTAAAGATAATGCCTGACTTGATAAATAGGACTTCACAGCGTGTTTTGTGATGATGTAAACCTGGCCTTTTCCCATCACCTGCCACGATGAGCCGGGTGAACCCACCAGCGCAGTGGCCTCGTCAATACCAAGGGCATACCCATCGACACCAAGACGGGATTGGATGAGAGGCATCAGCATCTTCCGCCAGCGCATCATCTGGTCAAAGTGTGGAAAGACCGTTGCGCCAGGCAGCCAGCCAAAGGCGGATTTCTGTCGAATGCCCAGCGTGCGGAAATCCGGCATGTTTTCTCCCATGATCATCGCACCTGCCGAGCAGCCGGCATACACAGCTCCTTGTTCGAACGCTTTTTCCGCCGCCTTCCAAAGCATGGAGCCTTTCAGTGTCTCGTAGAGGTAGTGCGGGTTGCCTCCGGAGCAATAAACAAGGTCTGCACTCGCAGTCATTTCTGCATGAACGGGGTCATCCGCTTCGGATCGGTTTGTGACATGCAGAGAATGAACCTCGGCGCTTAATTTATTAAAGTGCTCCTCTCCCATCCGCATCCATCGGGAGATTGAATCTTCGCCTTCTTCACCTGCTGCGGTAGGCAGGCAGACGACTTTTGGCGTACGTCCTTCGGCTCCACAATTCGCCAGTAAATACCGGTCGATATCTTCCATGACCGGGAGGTACTCCCCGGATCCGACCAGCGCGACCAATCCCTTAATCAATTAGGGTCTGTCCACTGATAAAAGCGCTGGCGTCATGCCATTTAATGCCAAAACCAGCAAAGCCAGAGTATTCTTCCAATCATCCAACCTTGAGATGCTGCACGCGGTATGGGTGTAACGATGCGGCACCGAGACAGAAACGGATGGGATACCTGAAAGTTGCTTGTGGATCGCCCCGGCGTCCGTCCCCCCGCCGCCCGGCTGCCGGTACTGGAAGGGAATCCCTTTCGCTTCGGCAGTCTTTGCCAGGAAACGGATCAGGCGCGGGTCGGAGAGAGTTCCGGCGTCGGTGGTGTAAATCGCGGGACCATATCCGAGGCGCGTGTTGTAACTGATATTCTCGCTGCCGTCATGGGAAGGTAAATCGTTGGCGGGTGTCGCATCCACGGCGATGGCAAGGTCGGGGGCAAAATGGTGCGCAGCCACTCGTGCGCCTCGCAAGCCGATCTCCTCCTGAACAGAAAAGGACACACACAGGTCCACGTTGCCAGGCGCAGATTTTAGCAGCTCGATGACCGTCACGACGCCTATCCGATCGTCGATCGCCTTGGAAAGAATGGAAGGTCCCACTCTTTTAAACCTCGTGGCAAAAGTTGCCCGGTCACCGGGTTTAACCTTCACCCCACCGGGACCCACATCGATGCGAAGCTGGTCGAGCGGAATCTTCTTTTTGCGTTCTTCATCAGTCGTCAGATGGATAGCGCGCGCGCCGATCACACCGGGGATTTTATTCTTACCCAGCAGAACCTGCTTTCCCACGAGCTGACGAACATCCAACCCTCCGACGGTCTCGAAGCGGTAAATCCCATCACCGTCATCCGCGACTATCATGAAACCCACTTCGTCCATGTGAGCGTCGAGCATCACTCGCAAGCGGTTCCTGCCGGATCCTTTTTTAGTTGCCAGAACATTTCCCAGCGCATCCACTTTCACAGAATCAGCAAAAGGAGTTATTTCCTTCAATACTATCTGGCGCACTTCCCCTTCGTCGCCGGAAACAGCCGCTGCGTTGCAAAGCTTCTCGAGGAGCCTCAACTGAGCTTGGCCCAGTGTCGGTGATTTTTCAGTCATTTTATTCATCCCAGGTGATCGTGCTCATGAAATCGGGTGTCAAGCCGGCGATGAACTCAGAGATCAAACGCCCGGTGCGTTGGACATCCTTGATTGAAACAACTTCCACGGGTGTATGCATATATCTCAATGGAATGCTGATCAGCATGGAGGGGATGCCTTCCCGCGAGACCTGCGTGGCATAGGCATCCGTACCGGACATGCGAGGCATGACTTCATTTTCATGTGGAATCTCAAGTCTGTCTGCCATCTCGTTGAATTTCTTATGAAGGAACGGATGGATATTGGGACCAAAGCCCAGGCAGGGTCCTTTGCCCAGCGGTTTTGTCAGCCAATCATTGGCTCCGGGACCCTTTGCATGCGTGACATCCACTGCGACAGCCAGATCCGGGCGCAAGCCAAACGCAGAGGTAAACGCTCCGCCCATCGTGACTTCCTCCTGGGATGTCGCCACCGCCCACACATCCCATGCGTGAGATTTGGATTGGAGTTCCTCCAGTGCGACAGTTAATGCCGCGACCGATGAGCGGTTATCGAGTGTGTGACCCGAAATGACGTCACCTGAAAGTTCAATCGGTTCTGTTGCATAGGAGACGATGTCCCCCACTTGAACGCGTCGGACGACCTGAGCGGGTAAAAGACCCACATCCACAAGCAATTGGTCCAGAGGGACCGGACCATCCCCCACAGAGGAAGGCAGCTGTTTTGCGGTTGGTTGTACGACCACCCCGGGCAATTTCTCTTCGCGATTGGAACCTGTCGAATGGACGATCACCGGCGTCCCTGGCAGGACTCTCGCATCCACACCACCGACACTAGTGACATGCAGGAATCCGTTTTTGACCGAGGTCACCATCATGCCGATGGCGTCCATGTGCGTGGCGATCATGATCGATGGACGAGGCGACTTACCATTGCCTCGCTTTAACCCGTGTAGGGAGCCCAACCTTGAAAGACTCACTTCGTCCACCAAGGGTTTCCACTTCTCACGGATGAGACTTGCGACAGGGTCTTCATAAGCGGAAAGCCCCGGTGCGGACAGCATGGATTTTAGGAACGGTAGAATATCTGTCATTGGTTTAGTAATCCAATCAAAATCAATTTACTCCCTTATTATGGAGGAGTTGGAGTAACCGTGAAAGTAGGTGTGGGAGGAACAAGTGTATCGGTCAGCGTGGGAGTAGGTGTAAATGTTGATGTCGGAGGAACAAGAGTAAGTGTTTGCGACGGTGTAGGGGTTATCGAGGGCGTCCACGAAGGAGGGACAAAAAGCGTTGGCGTGATGGTTGAAGTACCGGTCTGGGTTGGGGTTGCAGTGTTGGTGGGAGTCTGACTGGGTGTAAGGGTGTTCAGGACCGGCGTCAGGGATAGATTCAAAGTGGGCGTAGGCGAGAGAGTGGACGTAGGTGTCTCGTCCGCCCCTCCTTTATCGGGGGCGACCATAATTGCCACAAGTCCCACGCAATAGCACGGAATCGTGGCCAGGATTATGATGATCAGGATGACTCGCAGTCGTGCACGCGGTTCGGTGGGCAGGTTCACGCAGGCTATTATAAATCATCAGCCTTCAAGCTGGGCTGGCAATTGAGATAAAATAAACACATGATTCCCCTTCACTTGCGTCTTTCCGGATTTCTATCCTACCGTGACCCGGTAGACCTTGATTTCACCAGTTTCGATGTGGCATGCATCTCCGGTGAGAATGGCGCCGGAAAGTCCTCCCTGCTGGATGCCATCACCTGGGCGATATTCGGTCAAGCCAGGAAGAAGGATGATGCCATCATCAATGCGTTCTCTTCCGCGGCGGAAGTTGTCCTGACCTTTTCTTATGAAAGCGCCACCTATCGAATCCAAAGGACTTTGCCACGGGGAAAAACTACGATCCTGGAATTTCAGATTCTGGACGAAGGGGACAAAGGCGAACGCAGGGAACAGTGGCGTCCACTCTCGGAACGGACGACCCGCGACACGCAGGCGCGCATCGAACAAACTCTGCATTTGGATTACGACACTTTCGTCAACGCATCGTTTTTCCTGCAGGGAAAAGCTGACCAGTTCACCCAGCAGAAAGCCAGCGACCGCAAACGGATTTTAGCCAGCATCCTCGGGCTGGATGCCTGGGAGGAGTATAAGAACAAGGCGGCGGGACGAAGAAAAGTCGTCGAGCGGGAGTTGGACAGCGTGGACGGTCGAATCGGCGAGATTAATGAGGAGCTCAAAGAAGAAGACCAGCGCAAGCAGCATCTTGCGGATATGGAAGCCCGCCTGGAAGGTTTGAGGACCAGCCGCAAGGCACAGGAATCCTCGTTGGAAGCGATCAGGCTGGCTGCTGCCGCTTATGCTGAACGGCGAAAGGTTGTCGAAAGGCTTCATGCCCAGATCAACCGCAATCAAACAAACCTGGAATCGCTTCAAAAGCAGCTCGATGAGAGGGAAACCGAGCGAAAATCCTTTTCTGATCTGCTTACAAGGGCAGGGGAAGTGGAAACCTCTTTCAAAGAGTGGCAGGCTGCGCGGGAATTATTGGAAAACTGGGAGGCATCCGCGGTTGAGTATCGAGAGTATGAAAAAAAACGGCAGCCCTATCTTGATGAGATTAATTCGGAGAAAGCCAGGCTGGAACAGGAAAAATCCATTCTGCAGGAGCAGTCTGAGGCAGTCCGCATGCAACGCGATGAGATTACCTCTCTAAAAAAGGAAGTGGAAACCGTCGATGAGCAACTCGACCAGGTCGAAAAAAAGATTGCTCAACGGGATGAACTCAAATCCCGCCTCGATACCAACCGGGAGCGCTCCGCTGCATTGAAAGCGGAAAGCGATGCCCTGAAAATTCAGATGGATGAACACAAGACCCGTATCGACCAGATTTCCAGGATCGAAACTGCAGACTGTCCCCTTTGCGGGCAGCCGCTCTCCGCCAGTCACAGAAAATCGACCCTTAAGCAGCTTAACCATGAAGGCAAGGAGATGGGCGACCGCTGGCGCTCCAATAAATCGGAGGTGGAGCAGCTGCAGGGCGATATCAAGCAACTGGAATCCGAATTTAACAAACTTACCGGCGTGGACAAGGAAAGGCTGGCAGCCTCAGCGTCCCGCTCGAGGCTGGCTGAACGAATCGATACGCTCGTAATGAACAGTACTGAATGGGAAGCCATTGGCGCAAAGCGGCTCAAGGAAGTCAACAAGCTAATCGAAAAGGATAATTTCTCTCCCGCGGCTCGGAAAGCACTGACAGCCATCGACAAGGAATTTAAGAAACTGGGGTATGACACGTCCGCACATGAAGCTGCCCGTCAGGCTGAGTTATCGGGCAGGGCTTCCGAGCAGGACTTCCGCTTACTGGAGAAAGCCAGGGCAGCCTTGACCCCTCTGGAGCGTGAAATATCCAGTATGCAACAGCAAATAGCCAGCCTGCAAACCGAAACTAGCCTGATCAAAAAAGAGTACGAAGAGTCGCAGCACGCCATCGCACAATCGCCCCTGCCCGATCTGGATTTAACCGAGCGCGAACTCTTTACGCTGCAGGAGCAGGAGAACCGGTTGAACCAGGATGTGGGTGCAGCGCGGCAGAAGGTCAATGTACTGGAAGATCTCCGCGCCCGAAAGAAACGCTTCGACAGCGAGCGGGAGGGGTTTGCCGCTCAAATTGGGAATTTTAAATTGCTCGAACGCGCCTTTGGCAAGGACGGCGTCCCTGCCCTGTTGATCGAACAAGCCCTGCCCGAGATTGAAACCAAAGCCAATGAGATCCTGGACCGGTTATCCAATGGCGCCATGTCGGTGCGCTTCATCACCCAGCGAGGCTACAAGGACAATAAACGCGATGATCTTAAGGAAACCCTCGACATCCAGATCAGCGATGGAGCGGGATTGCGAGATTACGAGATGTTTTCCGGAGGTGAGGTGTTCCGGGTGAATTTTGCCGTGCGACTGGCTTTATCTGAAATACTTGCGCGAAGGACTGGCGCGCGACTGCAAACCCTGGTCATCGATGAGGGATTCGGTTCGCAGGATACCCAGGGGCGGCAGCGGTTAATCGAAGCCATCAACAGCGTGCAGAAGGATTTTGCCAAGATCCTGGTCATCACCCACCTCGAAGAATTGAAGGAAGCTTTCCCGAGCCGAATCGTGGTTGAAAAGACAATGCAAGGTTCCACCCTGCAGGTGTTCTAATCAGTGCGAGTTACTGGCAGGCGGGATGCGATTTAATCCACGAATAATCCATATCCTTGAATTATTCATTCTGGCAGTTTTTAGCTTGGGGTGCAATCCATCCGATCGAACAATGGTGCCAGTCACCAAGACTGTCATTAACACACCTGCTCTGTCTCCCGATATATATACTGATGCCACTAAACAACCATTAGAAGAAATTATTACCTCGACTGTCATTGTCCAAACCGCCGAAACCAAGCCAAAAATCCAGTTCAAATCCCGGGAAATTGTCCACGATCTTGCTTATTCCCCCGATGGACTACTGCTGGCAATTTCCGCGGGAGATAATGTCCACGTTTACGACGCAACATCACTCGATGAAATCCTGGATATCCCGGTCGGCCGCTGGACCAACCGACTCGCCTTTCATCCCAGCCTGCCCCTGATAGCCCTCGCTGGGCGAGACGGCTCCATCCAATTTAGGAAATCCACCACGGGTGAATTGGTCTGTCAATTCACAGCGCACGAAAAAGGTGCGAACAGCCTGTCCATCCATCCGGATGGCAACATTCTTTCTACAACTGGAACGGACATCACTTCGCGCCTCTGGGATATTTCGTCCTTAAACACTGATAAATGCGATATCACGGAGATCGGCAGTTTTATCGGGGAATCTTTCAGCTCCCCGGATGCATCCTTTTCACCCGACGGAAAATCCATTGCACTGGCGGATTTATCCAACATCCGACTGAGAAAATCAGAAGATCGGAAATTGATCGCCTTGCTCAAAAGCGACCTGCCCATCTTTGACATCGCCTTCAGCCCGGATGGACGGTGGCTGGCCGCAGCCCAGCATCAAGGCACCATCACGCTATGGGATCTCACTTCGCTATCGCAACCCGTCATCCATGAATTGCAAGTACCGGAAAGTGAGTCTCACCTTTGGCGGGTGGCATTCAGCCCGGATTCCACCAAGCTGGCGTCCGGTTCTAGCGATGGGTCGCTTCTCCTTTGGGATATCCTTTCATCCCAAGCGATCGATTCCCACCAACTCTCTTCTGCAGTCACTGCCTTATCTTTCTCACAGGATGGAAAAAGTATCTCGGCAGGCGGTCTCGATGCAGCGGTTTGGGTATTTCCTATCGAACAAAAATAATCCGGATTTTGCTTTGGTTTTATTCCCCAATTTCGCACTTGTGTTTTGTAACTAAAATCACAAACAATATTGTGTAATGGCGTTATTATAAATATCAGGTTAATTCCCTAGGTCATAAGAAGGATCTGTGCATGTCTAAATTACAACTCATCATCGGGATTGCCGCCCTTGTCGTTACACTAGGTGTTTTCGTCTGGGTGACGGATGCTCCCGCCTATATGGGGCACGAACCTTCCACATGCGCCAATTGTCATGTCATGGATGCGGCTTACGAAAACTGGTATCACGCCGCCCATGAAAAATACGCGGAGTGCAACGATTGTCATCTGCCGCATCAGAATATCGCCGTGTATTACCTATACAAGGGATACTCCGGCATGAAGGATGTTTACTCGTTCACAACAGGCAGCTACCCGGACGCGATCCGCGCCGAACCCCTGACGGAACAAATCGTGCAGGAGAATTGCATCCGCTGCCACGAGGAGACTGTGAACGACATCATGGCTGGAACAATGCCTTTCGACCGTGAATGCTGGGCTTGTCACCGCGACATGACACACGGAGAACGGGGCATCTCACTGGCGCCTTATCAGAGACTCGGCTATCTACAACAAATAGCGAAGGAGAACATAAGCTATGAAAAAGTATGGCACCTGGATTTTGGTTGCGATCATCGTTATTCTGGCAGCTGTGCTGACCGGCGTGTTGATTTTCCTCAACAACCAGCCGCCTCAGCAGCGCGCAGCGGTCCCTCCCGTCGTGGAGGTTAAACCGATGGAGCCGGATTCATCCATTTGGGGGCAAAACTTCCCCAACCAATGGGAAACTCTCCAACAGACGGAATCCAACAACACCGACACAACGTTTGGCGGATCCAGCAAGTTTTCGCACCTCGAGCGCGATCCACGCCAGGTGGTCCTTTTTACCGGTTACCCTTTCAGCAAGGAATACAATGACGACCGCGGACACATGAATGCCGTGAAGGATGTCAACGAGATCAAACGCATCAACGAAAAGTCACCCGCCACCTGCTATTCATGCAAATCATCCAACAACCCTGCCCTTTGGACCGAGATGGGCATGGAAGCCTACGATGCCATGCTTTTCAGCGACATGAAGCCGAATATCGAGTATGCCATCGGCTGTGCCAACTGCCATGAAGCTGGAACCATGCGCCTGATCGTTACCAATCCCGCGCTGGAGAATGCCTTCAAGGCGCAGGGCAAAGACTGGACCACCTTCACCCGCCAGGAGATGCGCACGGTTGTTTGCGCCAACTGCCATGTGGAATATTACTTTGCCGGCGACAAGAAATTCCTGACCTTCCCCTGGGAGGACGGCACACGCATCGACCAGATCATCAAATACTACAACGACCTGGGGTTCAAGGACTGGGAATATCCCGAGACCGGCATCCCGATGCTGAAAGCTCAGCACCCCGAATATGAAATGTTCACCGCCGGCAGCACCCACTATAATGCCGGCGTCTCCTGCGCCGACTGCCACATGCCCTACGTCCGCGACGGCGCTGCCAAATATTCCTCGCATGATGTTCACAGCCCGCTGCTCAACCCCGAGCTGGCCTGCGGACAGTGCCACACGGATACAGAATATGTCGTCAGCCGGGTGACCGATATCCAGACCCAGGTGTACAACACAAAGCTCGCCACCGAGGACGCTCTCATTGATTCGCTCAATGCCATCAAGCTGGCAGCTGCTGCAGCCAACGTCGATGCAGCGAAGCTGGACGAAGCCCGCCAGATGCACCGCGAAGCCCAGTTCATGTGGGATTTCGTCTCAGCAGAAAACAGCATGGGCTTCCACAACCCGGAATACATCCTGAAAATGTTGGCGGATTCCACCAACCTAGCCCGCCAGGCGCAAATGAAGGCGACAGAAGCTGCCGGAGATCCGGCGCTCCTTCAGACCGGTTACTACTACACCATCGATCCGCCGCCGACCCCCTTCCCATAAATAGAAATCAACAGCCCCTCTTACAAAGAGGGGCTGTGTATTTTAAATGGGTTATAGGTAACTAATTCCAGGGTTGTGTCCATTGCTGAAGCACATCGGCATCGTCGATGCGAATACGACGGTTCTCAACGCGAATCGCGCCGCTGCGTTCCAATTCCTTCAGCGAGCGCGCCACCACTTCCCGAACCGTTCCCAGCCGCGCCGCAAGCTGATCCTGAGTTACCCGGACATTAGCCCCGCCGCTGAGCTCATCATCCGGCAGCTCGCTGATCAGGCGTGCCAGCCGGTGCGTGACCTGGTAGAACGCCATTTCACTCACGAGGTGGACAAGGTGTCGCATCATTTTCGTCAGGTTCTCGACGATCAATTCCATGAAAAATGGATCTTCCCGCATCAACGAACGAACCGCCTCTGCATCAACCACCCAGGCAGTCGTCTCTTCCAGCGCCTCGACATTGACAGGATTGGTTCCCCCATCGAACGCGGGTACTTCGTTACAGGTATCCCCCTCCTGCATCACGCGGACAATATACTGTCTGCCTTGAGGAGAAACGCGGAAAAGTTTGATACTGCCTTTTTCCACGATATGCAAGCCGGAGCAGGGGTCCCCTTCCCAGAGCAATACCTCCCCGCGGTCAAAACGACGCAAGGACATATGAGCAGCGAGTTTCGTTAATGAAGCATCACTCAACCCTCGAAAGTATTGGTTCACCTTGAGGGTGCGCAGTTTTTCCTGTTGGCCGATCGAAATGATGTGCATGATTTTCCCGTTAGACCGGTTCTCCCGAACCGAGGATGATCTTATCCGTCCCTCGGTCGATTTCCCACGGGTATACGACGTGCGCATCAGTCACATCTGCGTAGTAATCCGGACGGGTGGATCCGAACAAGCTGCGGTAGGGGTTGAAATGCAGCACACAGGTCTCCGGGAAACCGCCTGCTGACGATACTCTATTCTTGACCGCGGTGATGGTGCGCCCGGACCCCCAGACATCATCAATGATCAGAATGGTCCTTCCGGTCAATTTGTCTTCAGCCGGAAACTGGATGAATTGCGGCCACATCATCAATTTCTGCCCCTGGTTATTCATCTCCGCCGGGAAGTCCACCGCCGCTGTCAGGATATGGGTAATGCCCATCGCTTCGGCCAGCATGCCCCCGGGGACAATTCCCCCGCGGGTGATCATCACCATCGCATTGAACTCCCTGCGGAACTGAGGCAGAAGCCGTTCCACAAGCTTATCCACATCCTCCCAGGAGAGAACCAGGTGATGGGATTTTTCCGGCTGCATCAGGGTCGATCCTGTTCGGGAACTGACACCGGCTCGATCGAGAGAAGGTGTTTGGTTCGAGGCATGTAATAAGCCTTGTACCTCATCCCCTCCAGCAATGCCGGGTAGGCTTTTTGCGGGACTTCGAATTCGTGGTCGCTAATAATATAGTAATACACGGTGCGGGAGGACTTTCCACTGGATTTGCGCCGGGTGATCTTGCTTCCTGCGCCTTCAACCACCTCAGGCTCATGAGCATTGAGGTCCAGGAACGCATTCAAGACCATGGTGAATCCAATCGCTACAAAGATGGCAATGAAACCGCCTACGAAAATTAAGGGGACGAGATTGCTATTCAGATCGGAATTCATCAGAATCGGATACAGGAAAAGGATTCCAAAAAGAAGAGCTACGCCCATGAAAATGGCTCCGGGGATCAGTTTCTTTAGCCCTGCCCAACGCTGGGAATCGGTGACCTCACCATTCTGGTTGGCTTTAAGATCTTCCAGAGTGAAACCGTTCGCCTGTGCCAGGATTTCAGTCAATGCGAGACGAACCTGCCCGGAACTGATCTCGCCCAACTGTTCTGCAGAGAGCACGAACCGGCTTTCAGGAAGGTAATAGAAATTGTAACGCACTCCGGGGAGCAGACCGCTGGCTTCGTGCGAAGAGGATAAGATCAACTCTTCTTCATTCACTTTGGCAGTAAAACCTTTTTTGGGAACAAACCCCAGCATTCCCACCGCTGACCGGACAATTCCATTGGCGCGGTCCGCCTTCAACCGGGTTGTATTCCTCCACCAGTTGTAAATCCCCTTTGAAAAACCAAGAAGCACTATTCCCATAAAAGCCACTGGCAGCAAGGAGAACCAACCCAATCCGCTGCCGTCCAGCAAGCTCGAGAATAGGATGAAAAAGATGATCCCCAAAACAAAAATTGGCGCGATGAGTGTTCCACATCCCTGTTGGCCCAGGGTCATACCATTAAGCCGCTCGTTCTGTTCAGGCGTGATCTCCCCCCGGCGGTTGGCTTCCACGTCATTGGGATTGAGCAGGTTGGCAGTAGTCTTTGGCAGGATATTTTTCAAGAATTGCATAAATTCTCCGGAGCCGGAATAAATCGATTATAGCAAACTTGCCGGGTCCACTTCAATCCGCCAGCCTTCGGGCAGGCGTCCGTGCAGCAGCGAGGCAGGGTCGGGTCCACGCAGGACGACCTGCCACCTGTATTGTCCTGCTTGTTTGGCAAAGAAACACGGTACCGGACCGATCAGGTCTGTCTCTGTGCGCTTCTCTTTTTCTATTCGGGAGACCAGCATCGAAGCCATGTCCCGGGCAGATTTTTCTGCCTTTTCGAGATTCTTGTGCTGGAATTCCAGCCTCACCAGCCGGCTGAAAGGCGGGTAGCCCAGTCTTTTCCGATTGGCGATTTCCAGCTTATAAAATCCGCCGTAATCGTGCCGTGATGCAGCCTGTATCACGTCGTTTTCCGGCATGAAGGATTGCAGGATCACCTGCCCTCCGCGCTCGGACCGTCCTGCGCGGCCTGCCACCTGGGTCAACAATTGGAATCCACGCTCAAGGGCAAACGGATCGGGCAGGTTAAGTCCGGAATCCGCAAGCACAATTCCGACCAACGTGACCAGCGGCAGGTCCAGCCCCTTGGCGAGCATCTGCGTGCCCACCAACACATCCGCATGATGCGAAGCAAAATGCGTCAGGATGAGTTCATGGGCATCCTTCTCCCGGGTGGTTTCCCAGTCCCAGCGCATGACCTCCGCTTTGGGGAAAAGCGATTTGACCTCCTGCTCGACCTTTTCGCTGCCCAACCCGTACTGGCGGATCTGGTCGCTGTCGCAGGCTTTACATTTTTTCGGCATCTTGCGCGAATACCCGCAGCGGTGACAGAGCAGCTCCACGCCTGAAAGCTGTGTGTGAAAAATGAGCAGTGTCTCGCACTGTGGACAATTGACAGTCGAACCGCACGAACGGCAAAAGACATAAGTCGCCGTGCCCCGTCTGTTGAGATAGAGAATCGCCTGTTCACGCCGCTCCAACGTACCGGCAAGCGCCTCGATCAATGCGTTGCTGAAGATGCCGCGATGACCCGTCTTTAGCTCCTCACGCATGTCCACGATATGGACGGGTGGCAGCGACGTACCCACGGTGACGCCGCCATCGTTCCTGGGGGTCAGCCGGCGCGGAAGTTCCAACAGGCGCAGCCCCCGCCCCTCCGCCTGGTAGCGCAGAGCAATGGGCGGAGTCGCGCTCCCGAGAATGCAGACCGCTCCACTGATTCGGGCATACATTTGCGCCGCAGTGACTGCATGATAAAACGGCGGATCGGATTGGTGATACGAAAGGTCATGGCATTCATCAAGAATGATCAGACCAGGATTACGCAGCGGCGAGAACAGCGCTGACCTTGCACCAATGATGACTTTCAATTGCCCATTTCGCGCACGGCGCCAGGTGTCATAGCGTTCGCCATCGGAGAGTTTGCTGTGGACGAGTCCCACCTGCCCGGGGAACCGCGCCAGGAACCGGCGCACCATCTGCGGAGTGAGCGATATCTCGGGGACAAGGATCATCACCTGCTTTCCGCGCCGAATGGCTTCCGCCGTTGCTCTCAGGTAGATCTCCGTCTTGCCGGAGCCGGTCACGCCGTGAAGCAGGTATGGCGACATGGCCTGCCCTTCCGCTTGCGCACGAAAACCACCCTGAATTTCATCCCACACGCTTTGCTGATCGAGAGTCAGCTCCAGAGGAGAGGGATTCTGCAGGGAGGCTTCGTCAATGTGTTGCAGAGGATCGCGGAAAATTTCGGTCTCCTGAAGCAGGATCAACTCACGCTCGGCAAGTTCCTGCAGATCTGCCAATGTGCAGCTGCTCTCGGCATAAACCCATGAAACATTGACCGCCTGCGGTTCGTTCATCAGGAATCGCAAGGCAGCCTGACGTCGTTTCAGGCTGTCCCCCTGACGACCCAGGGATGCCATGGCTTCCTCAGCGGTTTCGGGGGGCACGGCAAGCTGCGCAGTGCGGATGTGTTTGGGACGCACTCTCGGGGGCGGGAGAACCGACTGCGCGGACAATACACCGATCTTGACCAACGCCTGAGCGGATTTTCGCCAGTCCACCTGCGCAAAATGCCGGTCGAGCTGCCGGCCGCGCAGCGCGCCGCGCGTGTCGAGCAGGTCCAGTATGCGCTTCTGTATTTCAGAATAGGGTTTTTCACCGACCGTGAACGGGGATGGATTAAGACTGTAGAGCACATCCGCCTGCTGACTGAGTCCAGCCGGCAGCATCATGCCGATCACTTCCGCCAGTGGATTGAGAGTCGCTTCCGACAGCTTCTGCGCAAATTCGATCTGGGCAGAGGTAAGCACAGGCTGCGTGTCAAGTACATCTATCACCGGTTTCGTTTCAGGAACAGAAGGCTCGTTGATAAAACCGACTACCACGCCCTGCACAGTTTGTTTCCCAAAAGGGACTGTGACCAGCGCGCCTACCCCAACTCGTCCTTTCAGATCGGACGGTAGATGGTAATCAAACACCCCGGTGATGGTCGGGATATTGACGGCGATTTGGGCATAGGTGGGCATGAGGTAGTTACCGGGTACTTCGTAAAAGTCCAAACGAATATTACGCTTTCTGCTAATTTCCGGGAAATAATTGGTTTTTGATTTAATGCAAGGTGTAGTGTAACCCCGACCTTATTTGGTCTTGAGTAAGACCGCAGCGCCGTAACCGACCACGGAAGAGAAATCACCGGTCACATCGCCGGAGGTGGCATGATTCAGTATTCGAACCTTGTCCGCGCCGAGTGCGCGAGCTGCCCACAAGACCGCGGCGGTCGCTCCCAGCCCGCAGGCATACCCCTTCCCGCGTTCTTCTGTTTCGAATAGTCTATCCGGCGAGAAGGATTCGATCTGTTTGAGCATCTCGCCATCAAGGGATTTGGCTTCATTCTGGTTGTAGAAATGCGAGAGGTCAGTGGATGCCACCAGTAAAGCATTCCGCCCGGTGAGAGATTCCGCTAATGCCGCGCCTAATTCACGCGAGGTACGCGGATCCACCTGCCGGACCATGACGGGCAGCAACTTGAATTCCGTTCCCACTGCCCGTTGGATGAAGGGTAGTTCAATTTCAAGCGAATGTTCCTGATCGTAGGCGACAGGGGAAAGTCCGTACCCCAGCCTGGACTTCACTCGGGAAGAGAGGTCATCCACAGCCTGCCGGTCCACGTGGATATTTCCCAAAGGGGTCGAGTAAGCCGCATGGGCAGTCGTGATGAGCGGCTGCGAATAAGGCTGGTGCATGGGAGAAATGACGGCGACCAGCTCGGGGGTGAGGCCGCGGATGGCAGCAAAGGCATATCCGGCGACCGGACCTGAATATCGGTGCCCGGCATGAGGGGCGATCACACCGATCACTTCCCCATGCAGTTCCGGGATTATGGCGTGGTCGAGATATTCATCCACCGACTGGCTGAGGCGCTGCGGATTGCCGTCGTACCAGGTGCCGGCGATGGGCGATGGGCGTAAATCGGAGATGGTTGTCATGGTATCTCCTTCTACTCGTATTGTAGCACAGGGACAAAAAACCGCCTTCGGTGGTCGAAGGCGGTCGAAGTGTTAACTGACGAGGATAGCCAACCCCCACCCCACCCCGAGTACGATCACAGCGATGCCAAAGCCGGCGAACAAAAGTCGCAGGCGAGGATTGACCGATTGGGCTATACCGAACAGGAAAAAGGCAATGGCCAGGATGGTCAGCACCGCAACGTACGAATCCGATTTCCCGCTCCAGATTTTGTAGGCATCGGCAGCCGCGTTCTGGCTGGCAAGCAGATCAAGCGCCTTGGCATTTGATTCTTCGATGTACGCCTGGAGATTGGGCTGCGCTTCAGGGCTTCTCGGCGCGTAACGCGGATCCTGATAAAAGATGGAGAATTTAGTAGCAGCGTCCGCCTGCGCCTGCGCGACAAGCTCCTGCACTTTGGAGGAAGCCGCACCTTGTTCATCCCCAGCTTCGGTCAATTGGAGGGCAGTGTACCCCATGACCAGAGATCGCGAGGTGTTATCCAGGATGCGCGCATAGGTGTTCATGTCATAATTATTCTGCAGCCCAATTCGTTGCAGTTCGCCGGAGGTCAACACCGCATAATATTGTGAATCCCGGTTTGCGTCATTGGCGCGAATGTTGGCGTCCGTTTGCAGACCGGCAATGATCGCAACCAGGATCGTGTTGACCATGGTCAGGAATATGATCATGGTCTTCCAGCGCTCGGTGTTTTCTACCGGTTTGGCTGAGGATGTGGAGCCCGGATTTTGTACCGTGGTTTCGGTTATATTCTCGCTCACAGCACACCTCCCCGCAGGAAAAAGAAGAGAACTTCAACGAAGAAAAACCATGCCAGCCCGATCACGAAAATGATGACGCCGATGCCCAGTGTGCCCAGGCGCAGACGGGAGCCTCCCACCTGGGAGAGAGCCAGCCAGAACAGACTGAGCGCCAACAGGACCGTCCCCAGCATCAACCAGCGCTGCTCGGAACTGTATTGCTCCGAAAGTCTAAAGGAAGCCTGCGGGTCAAGCGCAAGCAGATCAGGCGCTTCTGCCTGGATGTCGGCAAAATATTGTTCAAGGTCATATGTACCATCGTTAAGCTGGTATTTTGGATCCGTGGCAAGCGGGTCTGCCAATTGGATGATCCCCATCAGGAGGAAGTCCCGTAAATTGACCGCCTGCGAGGCAGCCACCGGATCGCCGCTGGCTTCCATCGCTTCAACGCCTGCCAGTGTGACCGCATAGGATTGGGCGTATCCCGCCTGCTCATACAAACGGCGCCAGTCTTCATTGGTCGTAGCCTGCTTCTTGACTGCGTCGATCAGCCCCAGGCGGGCGGCATCTCCAGCCTTTGACCCGACAACATTCGTACGCCAAGCCGCCACGGCTGTGGTCAGCGAGACGATGGCAATTAATATCGCGATCGCCAGTTCGAGCCGGTTGGAGGATTGTTTTTCTTCTGGCATGGATATCTCCGATTGGATTAAGTTGCCCAATTATGCCATTATGACCCTTCACAAACAAGGGAACCATAATTTGTGAAAAAAAGAAGAAGCCTGGCTTACGCCAGGCTCATTTCAAGGGATGTATGACTTATGGAATCGCATAAGATGCCAGCGTACCGTCGAAGACGGGACCGTAAACATCTTCGTAACCCTCATTTACCAGCCAACTCAACATTAGAAAAGAAGTACCTCTCGTTTCAAAGAAAGAGATACCTGAAAAACCACCGCTGCGGGATTCCCAAGTCAACCGTTCGCTCCCATCTGGCTGAACTTTATCACCAGTTATTTTGATATCGTTGGCTCCGTTTGTATACACTTGGTTAAGGAGAGCTAACGCCAACTGACCCGCTGACGACTTGGACCAGGTTGTTCCATCATCGTATGTAATATTCTGGATTAAAGAATTACCGTCAGGGGAAGTGAAGGTATCTGAGTAAGTATTTTCAGCTTCTTCATAAGCATATGTCCAGGCCAGAGGGAAGTCGAACTGGAATAAACCATTCGGATCAGTAAGTGTCGTGACATAATTATAAACTGGCAAATCAACTGTATTTGCGCCATTGACATTAATCGTATTCATCAACTCGAAGTAGGGATCACTGTATTCCTCGGCGACATCATCATCCGCCCAGAAATCAAAAGAATAGACAGCCTGTCCATTCAAGAGGTAGAGCGTGAAGACAGCTTGAGGAACCCCGTCGAGGGAAAATTTCTTGGCAACCAGGACACTGCCATTTGCCTCATCAAGTTCATATCCCACTTGGGTGTAATCCGGACTCCAACCATAGTAATTGGCTTCAGTAGCTTGAACGAAACTTTCGAATGATGTCAAATCAAGCTCATAACCGGTATTAGTGGCTGAAAAATCAATTGTCCCTTTGTTGTCCGGCGAAGAAAAGGCAACGCCGCCTGTCCCCTCGCTGGCCGTCCATCCAGCTGGCGGATTGAATGAGAAAGCTCCGCTCGGGTGCTCGTACACGTTGGAATCAAGTTCGAAGGGAGAACTGATGCTGGGGCTGATTCCTTCGTGGGCAGAGCTGGAAGTTGAGACTCGGCTGTCGGTTCAGTCTCAGGGGTTGGAAGGGCGGCAGGTTCGGCGGTAGGTGCGGTGGTTGGGGAAACATCCCCGCCGGCAGAGCAGGCGAGACCCACAACAAGAATGAATGCTGCCAGGACTACAAAAACGAACAACGGGCGTTTTGACATTTTTTCTTCTCCTTTGGCGAATGAAGCACAATTATATTCCAATGACCTATAAACACAATAGGACATTTATTCGTTCCATGCGCATCTTGTGAAAAATGGATTTAATGAATGTGAAGAATAAACTCGGTGGATTTGAACGCTATGGGTGGGAGATTGTCCTTGTCAAACCAGGCAGCCTCATCGGCGTCGTCTCCCGCTTGAAGCACTCCCCCTGTAATCTGCCCGCGGTAGAAAATTACAAAATCCGCGCCTCGTTCGTGCTCACGCCCCCACCGGATGTCGAGGATGCCAGTCACTCGAACGGACAATCCGGTCTCCTCGAGGCACTCACGTTCAGCCGCACGGGCAGGGTCTTCGTCCGCATCCACAAATCCCGCAGGGAGACTCCACAGCCCTTTGAAGGGTTCATTAATCCGCCTGACAAGCAGCACTCTGCCATTCTGCTCCACCAGGATCCCAGCTGCGACTTTGGGGTCGGCAAAATACATCCACCCGCAGGAAGGACAGACCGGTCTCTCGCGGCGATGCGCGAATTCAAGCTTCACGGTCGATCCGCAGCGGGGGCAGTAGTTGTAATTATTCATGAGGAGGTTGAATGTAAGGACAAGATTGCGCAGGTCAATCAGCGGGTGCGAATAATGCAAAGCCGCCAATGTCGCATATTTCCATACGGACCTTATTTTCATCAGGAAACCGGAAGATCTCGGCTGCAGGTGAGCATAATGATGCTGCGTCAATCCACTCGCTGCCATTCCAGGCCATCAGAATAAGTTCATTCTCATCAGGAATGAGTCCCGCATCCTCTTCGCTATATTCCACGGTCACTGTAACCGGTTTTAGCAACAGGAGACTTTCAGGTATGGTATAGACCTGAAAACCGCGGCCTGCATAGATAAATCCCGGTGGTGTCGGTGCACCTTGACCGGTGGAGAACTGCAGCTCGGTCGCTGTGGAAAAAGCTCCGGCAGGGAAGGCCAGGGCAATGATCCTGCCTTGAGGATCGCTGTAAGTGTATTCATAGCCCATCGATGGGTCAAGCAAAAACTTTAAAGGTTGGATAATGCCCTTATCCTCTTGAGAGCCAGGTCCGCCTTTTTGGTCCGAATTGGCATTCATGCCACGGGTGCTCATGACCGCAGGGATCGTAATGGTAATCAACGACGACCTGCCGGTAGACAACGCTACCACACCCCACACGGCGGCGAGAATCAACAGAACAGCAAGAACCAGCAGCAGGGAATCCCGCCAGGAAAGCTGGAATGGAATCTTATTGGTTTTCGCCCAGCGCCGCTCCACGACCAGCCGGATGATCAGCGCAATCCCCCCGGCTAGACAGGCGATTATGAACAGGATAGCCTGCCAGCTGTTCCACGGCGCGGGGAAAATGAGAACCCGGCTTCCAGGAGCGGGGGCAGGTTCAACTTCCAATTGGGATTGTTGTGCAAACGATTGTTCCGCTTCAGTAGGTGCGGGAGTCGCCAGCGGCTCCGGGGGCGATTTCTCCGAAGGAGCCATCGGCGCTTCCGCCATAACGGTGGCTTCAGCAGTGCACGAGTCACATCCGCCTCCCGACTGGTCCCGCTGCATATCCTCAGGCTCGCCGCCACCCACTCCGGTCTGCATTTCCATTGCTGCAGGCGCTGCCGCGCCAATCGGTAACGCGACACGAGACAGTATGTTCGTGGCGTAGGTGAAAAAGAGCAGGATGGCTGCGAAAGCGCTTGCGAAACGGAAGACTGGGTACGAACGCGGAAGAGGGGGTTTGATCCCTGCCATTTTTGGCGTCAAGGTAAAGTTACGGGGAGCGCGGCGCTGCGGCAGCCGGCGGAGGACCGTGCGAGCTTCGCGCAAATCAACATAAATGGACTTCAGCTCCAGGTCGGAATTAAGACGAGTTTCGAGGCGCTGGCACTGGGCAGGGTCCATTTCCCCGTCCAGGTAGGCGGTCAACAATTCCACGTCGCGAAAAGAAGGCTGGCTCATATAGGTCGGCTCTCCTCTTCCAGACGGAAGGCGGCGGGTAAAAGTTCCTTGAAAGACTGCAGACACTCGCGCAGACGCAGGCGGGCTCTTGCCAACCGGCTCTTGATGGTGCCCAAGGGCACATGCGCGGACGTGGAGATTTCGGCATAATCCAATCCTTGCAGGTCTGCCAGCACGACCACGGTGCGAAAATCCGTAGGCAGGCTGTCCAGGCAGTGCTGGATGGCGTGTTCGAGCTCGACAGCTTCCGCCTTCTGCTCGGGCGACAGGGACGGGTCCGCCAGCCAGCGGGGAGTCTCGACTTCCTCGTCGTCATCGGTCATCGGTTCGAGCGGGACGGTGGGACGACGTTTGCGCCGGCGCAATTCGTCATAGCAGGCATTGGTCACGGTTCGTAGAAGCCAGGCGCGGAACGACCCTCCCCGATAGCTGGTTATGCTTCGAAAGGCAGAGATGAACGCCTCCTGTGAGGCGTCCGCCGCGAGATCTTCATCCCCCAGTATGCGCAGAGCGGTGTTGTAGACGCTGTCCTGGTAGGCGAGCACCAGACGGTTGAAGGCGTCCAAGTCTCCGTGCTGTGCGTCATTGATGAGGGCGGGTTCGTCCATAAAGGTATTTTATCACCTGGAGTGGTTCATATAGGGAATTTTTCTCATGCCATCTTATGTATAATAAGGAACATTATTTCTGTTGTGAAATCATAAATTCATGGCTGGCTTTACGTTAAGCTAAGTGAGGATGTGATATGGAAATTTCGCTTCAGGCGCTTAACCAATATAATCTTCAAGATGCCGGGAAATGCGACAGCAGTTTCACGGTGGACACGCTGCTTGTCCTCTCCGCCGAAAACAACAACATCCAATTTAACACGGTCAGCACACCCCCGTACAAGAAAAAATACCCGGTTGAAAAAATCGATTACAGTTTATATTTATCCCGACCAGACAGGACTGTTTTCCTTGCCTACTGTGACCAATCCTTAGCCGGCGAGATCAGGCTTCGAAGGAATTGGAACTTTTACGCTTACATCGAGGAGATCGTAGTGGATGTGGACTTCAGGAAACGCGGGATCGGGCGAAAGCTCATCCAGACTGGCATCCAGTGGGCGAAAAACAAGAATTTGCCCGGCGTGATGCTGGAATCACAAAATAACAATGTCCCCGCCTGCAGGCTCTATCAATCCTGCGGATTTAGGTTGGGTGGATTTGACCGGTATCTCTATCGAGGTATTGACCCGTCCACCCAGGAAATCGCTTTATTTTGGTATATCCATTTCAAGGATGGTTGATCAAATAATCCGCTCTCGAGAGCGGATTATTTGATCAATTACGCGTGAACAACCACCACAACGTCCGCCAGACCAGCATCCCCAGCGCGGCGGACCCTCCCAGGATCAGCACAAAGAGCGGGACGACCACGCTGTTCAGCATCATCGCGCGCAGGAGACCCATAAACGGAGCCGCAAGGAAAGTCGCCAGCACCGGCTTCAGAACTGATTGATGTTGGAATTAGCCTTAAACCAGAACAGAACCGCGCTGAAATGGCAAGGAAATATCATTTTTACGGTAATAAATTTCAATGGTAACATATCAATGTCATAACATTAAAATACTCTAGATTGTTCATCTTTTCCATACAACATGATAAGAGATCACAATGATTTCTAAAAAACTCAATCAAAGTATATATCTGCTGCCATATTCACTTTTCAATTTTTCCATAAGTTTCATTATATTAATCTCAGCGTTTATACAACCTAGCGAGGCGGAAAAAGCTGCCGTTTGGGGGTTCACTTGGGCGCGACTGGGAATGGGGGCAATCTTGGTTTTTTGTTCTCTTTTCTTTGCCTATCTCATTTATCTTTCTTTTTAAAGAACCGACCTTCGTGGGATCTGAATCTTTCTAAAGAGTGGCTAATGTCCTTTTTTATTATTGCATTATTGCTTTACTTAATAGGCATGATCCTTCTTGAAACCAATTTAGCAAATTCAGGTGGTTATCTAGTGAATTACCTGGCTCGCCTGTTGCCAGTATCAATTTGGGCAATGTGTGTAGGAGCTACGAGCATGATCGTGCTTATCCTGATGTGGGCAGAGGATCAAGCAAGAAATTTGATTGCCTTATTAATTTACCTCGTTCTGATTTTTATTGGTTGCTGGATTAGTGTCAGAATATGGCCATTCGTCATAGAAGCATCAGAAGATATTTTTTATCCCTACCTGGAAGGCACTCGTATCCTAAATGGCCAAAATCCATATAGCCGGATCATCCAGGAAGGCTATCGGGAAGATGGCAAATACCCGATTTACTTTGCAGGTTCATATTTACTTTCAGGATTGTCTCAAATGATTGGTTTTGCATCATTTGAACAATGGATTTCATTATGGAAGATGGTTTTCCTATTCTTCTCACTCCTCATCGGGTCAGTTCTCTATTACCTCCCGATTAAAAAGAATCTCTTTCTCCTATCGGTTTTCTCCTTATTATTCTGGTTGCTCAATAGGTGGACGATCCATCTTTACCGGGTTGCAGAAATGGATTTTATCCCGTTGTTTTTTCTTGTCCTTTCACTAGCTCTATTGAAAAAACATCCGAAAGTTTCTTTCCTGACCTTTGGCCTTTCATTAAGTTTCAAGCAAATCGGCATTTTCATCCTTCCACTTTACATATATTGGGCATGGTCACATGCGCCAAAAGAAAATCAAATCAAATCCTTCATTATCAACTTAATATTGATAGCGCTTTTCCCCCTTGTCACGACTGGACCTTTCGTTATTTGGAACATTGAGGGGTTCACTGCTAGCATGCTTGTATCCTTATCCCGGGCTCCTGCAGCCTTGGATAACCTCTACGCTGTCAGTGCTGTCATGAAATGGGCTGGGGTTACAGGCAGCTTACCTATGGTGAGTATGTTAGCATTGGCATTCGCTATTTCAATAAAATACAAATTAGGTCCGTTTAAAGCATCCCTCATCACCCTTCTGGTTTATGTTGGGTTTAATGTGGCTTTCTTCCCAAGCAACTTCATATGGATTATTCCTTTATTACCGCTTTCAATCTACGAATCTCTACATGAGAGATCTCAGTAAAAACAGATCACCTTTTTTTGATTAACAACAGTAATCGATAAAAAAACCGCTCACATGAGCGGTTTTTTTATCGATTTCGCGTGAACAACCACCACAGCGTCCGCCAGACCAGCATGCCCAGCGCGGCAGACCCTCCCAGGATCAGCACAAAGAGCGGGATGACCACGCTGTTCAGCATCATCGCGCGCAGAAGACCCGTCAGCGGAGCCGCAAGCAAAGTCGCCAGCACCGGTCGCCAGAGTAGGCGCGGATTGGAGGTGATCTCAACCTTGAACAATCCCAGCCAGGGGGCGATGAGGAACCAGCCCGCCAGGAGAGGGAGGAATGTTGCTGCCATCCTGCCGGCAGGGAAGGTAAGCAGCTCATTGTGATTTGCAAATCCGATCAATGTGATCACTGCCAGAGCACAACAATCGCCAAGGATTAATATGGAGGTCGATTTCATGTTTTCCCAAGGATTAAATAACCCAGGCTGGCGATGCCTGCAAATATCAACGCTGAAACAAGGCTGATGATTGTCCCTTTGAGAAACCCGCGAAAATGAAATCCATAATCCTTGTATCCGGACATCCCTTCAGTCCCGGGAAGGACGATGAATCTCGGTGTTATGGTACATATCACCAGCCAATCGAGAATAAGCAGATCCACAATATTAAAAACCATAAATAGGGTGAAGACATTGACGAACAGTTCGATAAAGTTCGGGACACCGACCGTCAGCAGGTCGTAGCGCCTGATCGAAAGCAATGGCACACCTAACAGGATCAGGAGGAATAGTAGAACAAAAGGTTTGCGCTGGCGCTGTGTTTTTTCGCTCACCGGTCCATACCAGGCTTTGATGTCCGGAGGAAGACCATCGAGCAACCCTTCGGGATTAAATCTTGATCATCACCAGGAGAAAGGAGCTGAATAGCAAGCTAAAAACGATCCCGTAAACGAATCCTGCCTGGAAAGCGAGCAAGTAATCAACCAGAAATATTTTAATGGATCAGCTTCTGGAATTTGTTATTCCTCACTGCGGAGATGCGGGAACAACAGGACATCACGGATGGAGTGTTTGTCCGTAAGCAGCATGGTCAGTCGGTCGACGCCCATACCAAAACCGCCGCAGGGAGGCATGCCATAGCGCATCGCACGCAGGTAGTCCTCGTCCATGGGATGTTTCTCTTCATCGTCGGCGGCATAATCCCGCCCCATCTCGAGGAAGCGCTGTTCCTGGTCAAGCGGGTCGTTTAATTCGGTGAAAGCATTGCACAATTCGAATCCCGCCACATAGCCCTCGAAGCGCTCCACGATCAGCGGGTCACCGGGCTTGGATTTCGCCAGTGGGGAGATGTCGCGCGGGTAATCGAACAGGAAGGTGGGTTGAATAAGGGTCGGCTCGAGGAATTCCGACAGCATGAAATCGATCAGCTTTCCCCTTGTAGCATTGACGGGTGGTTGAATCCCTTTTTCCTGAGCGCAGAAGCCAGGGAGTTCCGCATCGCGATATTCGTCGATATCCATGCCGGTCACGTCCACCAATCCCTGGCGCATTTCCAACCGCTTCCAGGGAGGTGTGAAATCCAGCTCATCACCTTGGTAGTGACCTTGTATGATCCAGTTACATCCTTACAGGCTGTGGATACCATCTGCTCGGTCAATTCCATCACCTGCAAATAATCAGCATATGCCCAGTAGAATTCCAAGCTGGGTGAATTCGGGATTATGCTTGAAGGATACACCTTCGTTGCGGAAATCACGCCCGATCTCATAGACGCGCTCGAGGTTGCCCACCAGCAAACGCTTGAGATACAGCTCAAAGGATATCCGAAGGAAGAGATCCTGCTTGAGCTGGTTATGGTGAGTGACGAATGGCTTCGCCGCAGCGCCGCCATAGATGGGCTGCAATATGGGAGTTTCGACTTCAAGGAAATCATGTTCATCGAGGAATCGACGAAGTGATGAGATCATCTTCGCCCGGTTGCGAAATGTTTCGCGAACTTCAAGGTTGACAGCCAGGTCGGCATAACGCTGGCGTGCGCGCAACTCGGGGTCTTTGAGCGCTGCATGGCTCAGGAGCGAACCGTCTTCCATTTTCTCATCCTTGGACGCCGGCAGGGGTGAGACAGATTTCGCCAGCAGATTAAAATCATGCACATGCAAGGTCGCTTCGCCCGTCTTGGTGCGCATCATGACTCCGCTGGCCTGGATAAAATCCCCGATGTCGAACATCTTGTTGAAGAAATCCACGCGCTCCGGGGACAACTCATTGATCCGCAGGAAGAGCTGGATCTTCCCGGCGCCGTCCTCGATGTGCGCAAAGGAAACTTTCCCCATGGCACGCATCGCGCGGATGCGTCCCGCCAGGGTAGCCTTTACTTCGGCTTGCGTCCCGGATTCTCCCGCTGCTTTTTCAGCCTTTTCAAAGGCTGAGATCGCCTCTGCCGAGGTATGCGTTCGTGCTGCGCGTGTCGGAAAGGGTTCGATCCCCTCGGCGCGCAGTTCATCGATCTTTTCCAGACGGATCTTCTCGAGTGATGAATAATCTGCCATGAGTTCGCCTTTCAGGATTAAAAAAGTCCCGCGCTTAAGCGCCCTGCTTTCGCAGAGCGCGCGCGGGGCTTGGAGTGACTGCCCCGGTCTTTCAGGTGGTCTTGATGATTTTGACTTTGAACGAACCGCCGGGTGCTTCGACAATTACCACATCACCGGGGCGGTGGTTGAGCAGCGCCTTGCCAATGGGCGATTCGTTGGAGATCTTGCCTTTACGCGGGTCTGCTTCTGCTACGCCGACGATGGTATATACCTCAGGACTCCCGCCGGATTCCTGGATGGTCACCGTGTCACCCACCTGGACAATGTTCGGATTCTGATGTGCCGTGGCTTCATCAATGATCTTAGCGGAGGCGAGGATGATTTCCAATTCCTGGATGCGACCTTCGACAAACGCCTGTTCGTTCTTGGCTGCTTCGTACTCGGCGTTTTCAATTAACTCGCCGCCTTCCATTGCTTCATGCAGGCGGTTGGCAACTTCCTTGCGCTTGGTGGTGCGCAGGAAGTCCAATTCGTCCTGAAGCTTTTGAAAGCCCTCTTTGGTCAAGTAATTGGCTGGCATAGGTGGTTCCCGTCTATAAGATATGTTGCATCTCTTTCGAGATGCAACGTTGGGTCTTGCTTATATGGCGTGCGAAATATATCACGATTCTGGAGAAATTTCAAGCAAGGCAGACTTCCGAAGGGTTATCCCTTCTGCCACAGCCGTAAACCCTTTTCGCGGTTCCAATATTCACGGATATCCTCGCGCATTTTCTCGTCCGTGTCAAAAAGCATCTCCAGCTGGGATTTATAGGCGGATATGCCGTCCAGCCAGGCTTTTAGACCAGGCTTCGAGATGGGAAATAGCGTGCTGGACATGCCCCTGGAACAGGAGCCAAGCTCCCTGGGATGGTTCAACACGTAGGGAGTATCGGCATAATACAACAGGGTGCGTCCGGTTCTCTCAATCCCCAGCCTGGTCAAAACATGATCGACGTGGTGCCCTATCGAAAGAGGGGAGACCACGACATCCGCTTTGCGCAATCCGCGCAGGAGCATCGCAGCCATCGAGTCGGGCAGGCAGGCGTCCCTGGCGTGAGGCAGGTCGAACACACCTTCCGGGTAAAGCGGAGTGCCTTTGGGCGACCGGCGATAAATGCAATCGGGGACAGGAAAGTGCCTGACGGTAGCGCCAACCGCCCCCGCAGCAGCCCGGTCCTCTTTACGACGCAATATGATCGTCCCACGGCCGGATTTTGTCCCCCAGCGTTCATGGATTCGCTGAGCAAGGGAAGTCAGTGGACGGTCCTTCGGGGGAAAGCCTGCGCACACCGTCCAGATCTCGACAGGGATGTTGTGGCGGGTCTGTTCATAGATCAGACCGCCGCAGGAGAGAACACCATCATCATAATGGGGGGAGATGTATATCCATCGCATGGCGCCAATTTTATCCTGAAATTCATCAGGCTGTGGAAAGACATGCAGGAAATTCCAGTCTGTCGTTTGGATAAGGTTTGGGTAAGTTATAATGACAGCCATGCGAAAACGGATACTCCTGATCCCTGCCTTTATAATTATCTGTTTATTACTGGTGGTTGGGCTTTATTTCCTTCCACCGATTCACGAGAGAGTCGCATGGCGGGTGGACAGCTTCCGCACCCAGATCAAGTACTGGTTAAATCCTCCCGAAGAGGCTGTCTTCGTTCCTGTGCAGAAGTCGCCAGCGCCCTCTGCCACGCCCACGACGACTCCCAAGGCTACGATTACCCAACCAGAAATAAAGGAATCCCCCACTCCGGAAGCCTCTCCCACGATCACTCCTACCCCGTTACCCAGCACCATTTCCCTCGACGGCGTGGTTTACGTGGACCAGTTCAACCGCTGGAACTATTGCGGTCCCGCCAATCTTGCCATGGCGCTTAAGTTCTGGGGCTGGAAAGGGAACCGCGATGACATCGCCCGGGTGATCAAACCCGGCGCGAACGAACCGGACAAGCCCTTCATCGACCGAGGCAAGACAGATAAGAACGTCATGCCGTATGAGATGGCGAATTTCGTGATCGACGAAACCCCCTACAACGTCCTCGTCCGCTACGGGGGCGACATGGAGCTCATTAAAAAGTTGCTGGTCGCCGGTTTTCCGGTGCTTATCGAAAAAGGCTATTACGAACGTGATTACACAGGAAAAGTCGCCTGGCTCGGTCATTACTCCTTCGTCACCGGCTATGATGACGAGAAAGACGTATTTATCTACCAGGACTCATACCCCCCAGAGGATGTCAGTGGTGAGAACAGGGAAATCGCCTACGCAGATTTCAATGAGGGCTGGCGTTCCTTCGATTACATTTTCCTGCTAACCTATCCGCCTGAAAGGGAAGCAGAGTTGTTTGAACTCCTCGGCGATTGGGGCGATCCGACCTGGGCGAACCAGCATGCGCTGGACATCGCCAATGAGGAGGTCCAATCCCTCAATGGGATCGATGCCTTCTTCGCCTGGTTCAACAAGGGAACCAGCCACGTCAATCTGACACAGTATGCCGAGGCTGCTGAGGCGTATGACAAGGCATTTGAAATTTACAGCGGGCTTGGCGAAGACGATAAACAGCGTCCCTATCGCATGATGTGGTACCAAACCGGTCCCTACAAGGCGTATTACTACACCGGCCGATATCAGGACGTGATCAATCTCGCCGATGTAACACTGGAAACCGTCAGCGATAAGAGTCTCGAGGAAAGCATCTACTGGCGCGGGATGGCTGAACAGGCTTTAGGCAATACGGCTGCCGCCATTGCTGATTTCAGGATGACGGTCTACCTTAACTCAAGCTTTACTCCGGGCATCGATGCGTTGATAAATCTCGGCGTTCAGCCATGAATCACAAGGGAAGTCTCCTCTGAACAAAAAATCCCCTGGAGGGGATTTTTTTATGCTGCACGAGCTGCTGCGGTCGCCAATAAGACCAGTGTTGCAAGTACCAGATTCAGACGTAATAGGAATTTTTCCCTTTTCCGCAATTGAGCCAGTTCCTTGTCATCGCCGGTTCGCTGGAGGCGTATCTTCGCTCTGCGGATGGCAGGCATCACCCACCAGGACATAAACGCACCAGCCACCGCCAGGCTGATGACCAGCCCATGCTTGATCAGGATCGCCTTTTCCCAACTATTTTCCATGGCTATCAATCCACGATAATTGGGGTTGACGCTCAACTGAAACATTCCTGTTGCGATTAGCAGGAATAAACAAAACCAGCTCAGGGAATCGAGCCGGTTCTGAATGTTATCCAAAAGGGAAACCTGGTCTTTAATCTCCAGCGTCCGTGTTGCGGCAGGAATGACAATCAATGTCAATCCCACCAGGCTTCCCAGCCAGGCGACTGTTGCGGAGATGTGCAGGAAATAGACGAGGGTAAGAGCCCAGGCAGGCATGTCTTGCATTGATAATCAAATTACTAAGGAGTTGGCGTATCTGTCGGGGTCTCAGTCGGCACTCCCCCATCCGGCGTGATAGTGGGAGTTTCCGTAAACGTCGGTGTGGGAGGCTGGCTGGCAAGGCATCGGTCCACGGCTTCATTCTTCAAGTCGCTAAGCTCATCATTTGTAGAGATTGATTGCGCCAACTCGAACTGGATCTGCGCATCGCACGGCAGGTCTTTAGCAAGTAATACCTTGCCGTATTCCACTAACGCAATGAAATAGCGTCCCCCGGCCGTGTAACCGGAGCTGTCGGACATGTTCGGAACAGCGGCAGCCACCTGCTGGAAGAAGTAAACCACCTGCGCCCAATCCACCCCCCAGAGGGATAAACCGGTCAGGTATAGCCGGGCAAAATTGCGCAGCCCGCCGGATTGGTTATCCAGCGGACCAAATCGTTCCGCCAGCGTCAGGTCGTAGATACCGCCCTCGAGATTTTGCTGGACGAGGATCTTATCCACGCCGCGGTTGCGCAGGAGGATGTAATACATTCCATCCACTGCCACGGTCTTGAATTCGGGGTTGTTCTTGCGGAGATTATCCAGCGCCAATTGGGCGTCATCCCAATTCGATTCGGTGATCATCCTCTGGGCATCAGAGAAAAGCTGCTCAACGCCTCTCAGGTCGGGTGTGGGGGATATTTCGGGGGTGGGCGAAGCTGGAGGGGTTGCCGTCGCTGAAAGCAGGACAAGGACTTCTGTCAACTTATCCTGCGCACCAGGGAAGGAAGGGTCGTATGTCAACACATGCTCAAAGCGCTGGCGCGCCCGATCGTAAAACCCATCGTTCATTTCCTGCACACCCAGGTCGTACTGCTCGCCAAGGGATTGCATGATCAGGACTCTCTCTTGTTCTTTCCTGATGTTCAGCCCAACCACAACGCCAAGAATCAAACCGGCGATGACAATCACGATCGATCCCAGCACGATCCACAATGTGGTTCGGTTGGAGGGTTTAGATACATTCGTAGGTTGAGTTTCGGTCATAGGCGAAAATTATACACCACTCTACAATCGGAGCATTAACCGTAGATAAGGAAGGATGAATGGGATGGCGATAAATCCACCCGCTGCCATAGCAACAAAGGCGGCAATGACACCGGGTATGGGAAGCCACATCAGCAACCCGTAAGCTGCTGCGCCACCGACCACGGCAGCGGACCCCCCTCGCAGAACTGCGCCCCAGGCAGTCAACTTCGGTTCCACCCGGCGGTTCAACCAGATCAGCATGAAAATGGCCTCCACCGTCAGCGACAACTCAGCCAGCGCTATCCCGGCTGCTCCCCACTCGGGGAAGAAAGCAACCACCGATGCGCCGATCGCCAGGTAAATAACGAACCGGATCATGACACCTCGCAAAGGCACGACCGCTTCCAGGCGGGAATAAAATGTGCGCGCCAGAATCTCCTGCAAGGCATATCCAGTCAACACCAGCATGTAAACTTGAGCGGTACGGGTCAGCATTTCCGTATCGCCCTGATCAAAACCGAAAGCGAAGGAGATCAACGAGGGCAGACCAACGATCAAAAGAGCAGCAATAGGGATGGTCAGTGCGATAACCACCCTGACTGCCCGCTCGACAGTATCCCTGAACACCACTGCTTCCTTCCGGGTAAAAAGCTGCGAAAGGGTGGGCAGGAGCGCTGTGGCGATCGCCGTGCCGATCAATGTCTCAGGCACTTGCATGATCATCCAGCCGTACGTCAGAGCTGAAATGGCGCCCACCTGGTCGAGGCGGGATGCAAAATTATCCCTCGCAATGAACGTCAACTGGATGAAGAACATCGTCAACAGGCGGGGTCCCACCACGTGCAACACCTCGCGTACGCCTTCATCCCGGATGGTGAGTTCCGGCGTCCAGTGGAATTTGTACTTGATCAAACCTGGAATTTGGATACCCAGGTGGAACAGCGCACCGATGATAACGCCGTACACCAAACCATAAACCCCGAAGATAGGCACCAGGAAAAAGACGCCGAAAATCTGCCCCAGGTTGTACATGATCGGCGCCATCGCCGGCAGCAGGAAGTGCTGGTTGGCTTGCAGCCCTGCCATCACTAATCCGCTGATCGAGAAAATAATGGTCGCGACCAGGTTGAACCGCATCAGCTGCGTGACCAGCTCCTGCTGCTCGGGACCGAACCCCGGCGCAATGCCGATCTGTGAACGGACGATCTGGTCTGCGAACAGCGCGATCACGATTGCCAGAGAGGCGGTCGCCACAAAGGCAAGGTTGGCAACACGGGAGAATAACGCCCAAGCATCCTCCCGTCCTTTTTGAGTGATATGCTCCGTCAATACCGGGATGAACGCCATCGCGAACGCCCCACCGGAGATGAGGGCGAATAACAGATCCGGCAGGTTATTGGCGACATTGAACGCATCCAGTTCAGCGGAAAGGCTGAAACGCCGGGCGATGATCAGTGAACGCCCAAAGGCCAGGACCTTGTCGATGAAGAAGAATCCAGCCAGGAGCAGGGACGTCCGGCTGACGAACGTGAGTTTCTTCACGGACGGGAATTAATGTTCGTGGTTTACCGGAGGAAACTTGTCCGCGCCTTCGAGCTTGCCGGCGAGATTCTGCGGCTTGTGGATCAGAACCGGCAGGCATTGCGGACAGATGTAAAACGATTCTTCACGATAAGCAAGGGTCATCAAAGGAATTTCATTTTCGGACCGGTCGCAATTCAGGCATTGTTTTGTCATAGGGTTCCTTTATACATTCCGCCGTCAACGGTCAGCATTACGCCGGTGACATAGGATGCGGCTGGAGAAATGAGGAAAACAGCAGCATTCGCAAATTCCTGCGGGGAGGCCATCCGTCCCAGTGCACTTTCCTTGGATTGTTTGGCTATTTCTTCATCGACAGTAGTTCCGTTGTTTTTAGCGCGGGCGGACATCAACTCGCCGACCCGCTCCGTCTCCGTCCAGGCTGGCAGGATGGAATTGAAGCGTATCCCCTCCCGGCCTAGTTCCAGCGCCAGCGACTTGGTCAATCCCACCGTTGCAGCACGGATCGAGTTGGACAGAACCAGGTTGGGGATAGGCTGCTTGACCGAGTAGGATGTGACCGTCAGCACACTTGCGGTTTCCGATTTCCTGAGATGCGGCAAAGCGGCTTTGATCAAACGAACATGGCTCATGAATGAGAGGTCGATGGCTTTTTGCCAGACAGTTTCATCGAAGGACTCAAAAGCCCCGGGAGGCGGTCCACCCGCATTGCACACAAGGATATCCAACCCGCCGAGTTTTTCTGCAGCTCCCTTGACCAGTTCGCCGGGAACATCCGGCTGAGTGACGTCGCCGGCCAGCCCAAAAACCTTGACCTTTGATTCCATTGCCAAAGCACTCGCCGAGGCATCAATTTTCTCACTGGTCCGGCTGTTAATGGCAACGTGGCAGCCTTCTGCGGTCAGGGTTTTCGCAATGGCATATCCCAACCCGCGTGAAGCGCCTGTGATTAATGCTTTCTTATCTCTTAAGCCCAGATCCATAGGCTTCTCCCAACTAGAATACCCAGAATGGCTATGCGCCTTTAAACAATTTCGATTTTCTGCTCGATCACATCCCCGTCCGGCCAGTTACTTTCCACCCACCGAGCGACTGCCTGCAAGGACCGCTCCAGGTGAGCAGAGTCGTTACCCACCATGCTGCAACCAATAACGGTTTGCTGCCACGCATCCTGTTTGTCCATTTCCGCCGCGGAAACGTTGAACTCCCGATGCAATCTCGAGACGAGCGGTTTAACAACACTCCGCTTCTCCTTAATGGATCTACAGCCTGGAAGATGCAAATGGATCGTCAGGATACCAACCATGGGAGTCCTTGTGAGAGTTGTACAGCGAAAAAAACTAATCCTCTTGCACCACGATTTGGCGCAGATTACAATGGTGAACAATGGACACCGAAACCGCCTACAATCAAGCTCTCGACTACCTGTATAGCTTTGTCGATTATAGCCTGAAACATGCCTCGGAGCTCGCCAAGGCAGATTTCAACCTCGACCGCATGGTAACACTGCTGGCAGAGCTTGGAAATCCACATCAGGCGTACCCAATCATCCACGTTGCCGGGACGAAAGGCAAAGGCTCGACCTCCGCCTTGTGTGCCTCGGCGCTCAAAGCCGCAGGCTACCGGACCGGCCTGTATACATCCCCCCATTTGCAGGAATACACGGAGCGGATCCAGGTGGACGGCGAGCCTATCTCTCACGCCGAACTTGCCGAGCTGGTCGAAGAGGTCAAGACCGCCGTTGCGCGATGTTCCCTACCTGACCACTTTCGAGATCACCACAGCCATCGGCTTCCTGGCATTTGCCCGAAAAGGAGTCAACGCTGCAGTCATCGAAGTTGGCCTGGGCGGCCGGCTGGATGCCACCAACGTGGTCACACCCGATGTATCCGTCATCACCTCCCTGTCGTATGACCATATGCTGGTTTTGGGAGATACACTTGCGAAAATCGCCGGGGAAAAAGCAGGGATCATCAAACCAAACCGTCCGGTCGTATCATCTCCCCAAAAGGATGAAGCATTGGATGTCATTAAACATGTTTGCGAGGAACGATCGTCTCCCTTAACCCTAGTCGGCAGGGATGTCCATTATGCCCCCGTCAGCCATTCTCTCGATGGGCAGACGCTGCGAATTTGGCAGGAAAACCATCCGCCTCTGGAACTTTCCATCCCTTTAGTTGGGGCACACCAACTCGAGAATGCCACCACGGCGTACGCCGCATTGAGGGCAAGCCGTTTTCATTTATCAGACAATCAAATCCGTGAGGGATTTGCCGCCGTCCGCTGGAGGGCACGGTTCGAAATCGCACGGAAAGACCCTCCGATAATATTTGACTCAGCTCACAACCAGGATTCATTCGAAAAGCTGGCGGCAACTCTCGATGAATACATCCCGGACCGACCGGTGTATCTGATCTTCGGTGCTTCAGAAGACAAGCTGATCATGGATATGTTTAATGCGATCAAACACCGGATCAGAAAAATTATCCTGACGAAAGCGGACCACCCTCGAGCGCTCGAGCCGGAATCCATCCAGAAGCTGGCGGACCAGGCCGGTTTGGAATCCGAAATTGCGACACCGGTCAAAACTGCATTTTCCCGCGCTCTGGATTTATCCCTAAAAGATGGTAGCATTGTCCTGTCCGCCGGCAGCATGTTTGTGACTGCCGAGGTGATGACTGCCTGGGACCAAACACTCAAAACACAGGTTTCGAATGAATCATAACGATTGGAACGACGAGGAAGAGAACTTTAACGTCGCGCTCAGCCAGCGGACAGAGGAACTGTACCGAATCCCCACCATGGAAGCGGATGAAGACGGCTGCATCGTGGCGCTGGTCATGCCTCTTCGTGACATGGTGGTCTTCCCTCACATGGTTTCTCCGGTATTCGTCTCGCGCGAAACGACCATGCGCGCCATCCATGAAGCCCAGACCGGCAACCAGACCGTGATCGGGCTGACCCAGAAGGACCCGGAGCTGGAGCACCCAACCTCCGCTGATTTCCTGCCCATCGGTGTTGAATTGGCTGTCGGGCGCCTGCTGAGCATGCCCGATGGGAGCAGTTCCGCCCTGGTTCAAGGTCGCCGCCGAGTGGAAGTCGTCGAATTTCTGCGCATGGAACCGGTCATCAAGGTCCGCGCCAAGGTGATCTTCGAACCCAGCCACGGTGATAAACAGACCCAGGCGCTGATGCGAACCGTGCTCGACCAGTTCGATCACATCATCCAGCTCGACCGTTCCATCCCAGAGGAAGCCCACCTGTTCGCGCTAAACATCTCCGAGCCGGGCTGGCTGGCGGATATGATCGCCACCACTGTCAGCATCCCGTACACTGAAAAGATGGCACTGCTCCTCCTGCCCTCCCCTCGCGAGCGGCTTAAGCGCATTACCACCCTGCTTGCAGATGAGTTGGATGTCCTCGAAATGGAGGAGGAAATACACACCCGCGTGCAAAGCGAGGTGGACCGAAGTCAACGCGAATTTTATCTACGCGAACAAATGAAGCAGATCCAAAATGAACTCGGTGAAGGCGATGTCTTCTCGCGGGACATTCTCGATCTGCGAGAAAAAATCCAGAAAGCGAAGCTTCCGGAAGAAGCCAAAGCGGTCGCGCTCAAGGAATTGGACCGCCTCAACCAAATGCCTCCCATGGCTCCCGAGGTGGGGATCATCCGTACCTACCTTGATTGGATCCTGGACCTCCCCTGGCAGAACGCCACCGAGGACAACCTCGACGTAAAGCATTCAGCCGTAGTCCTTGACCGGGACCATTATGGATTGAAAAAAGCCAAGGAGCGCATCCTTGAATATATCGCCGTACGGTCGCTCAAGCCCAAGAAAGAACGCCAGCCGATCCTGTGCTTTGTCGGTCCTCCCGGTACGGGCAAGACATCCCTCGGGCGCTCGATTGCCGACGCACTGGGGCGGAAATTCGTCCGCATCTCACTGGGCGGCGTCCGCGACGAGGCGGAGATCCGCGGACACCGGCGCACCTACATCGGCGCGCTGCCGGGACGCATCATCCAAACGATGAAGAAAGCCGGGACGTCCAACCCGGTCTTTATGCTCGATGAAATCGACAAGCTGGGCAACGATTTCCGCGGTGACCCCTCCTCCGCGTTGCTGGAGGTGCTCGACCCCGAGCAGAACAATACCTTCAGCGACCACTATCTTGAGCTGCCGTTCAATCTCTCGACGGTCATGTTCATAACCACTGCCAACACCTTGGGTACCATCCCAGCTGCCCTGCTCGACCGGCTGGAGGTGATCGAGTTCCCGGGGTATATCGAAGAGGAGAAACTCGTCATCGCAGAGAAGTACCTGATCCCGCGCCAGGTGGAGGAGACCGGTCTGCACGAGAACGGACTCCGCTTCGGAACCGATGCCCTGAAGAAGATCATCCGCTCCTACACATTTGAAGCCGGCGTGCGAAATTTCGAGCGGGAGATCAGCAAGGTGTGCCGCAAGGTTGCCCGATGGAAAGCCGAGGGGAAACAGTATCCCAACCTGATCAATCCCAACATGGTCGAGAAATTCCTCGGCCCTGCGCAATTCTTCGAAACCCAGGCGGAGCGCCAGGATGAAGTCGGTGTGGCGACCGGCATGGCCTGGACCGAAAACGGCGGCGAGATCATGTTCATCGAAATTGCCGTGCTCGAGGGCAAGGGAAATATGCAGATCACCGGACAGGTCGGTGACATCATGCAGGAATCCGCGCAAGCCGCGCTGACCTACATCAAATCACGCTCAGCGATCCTGGGAATCGACCCGGAAATCTTCGAGCGCATGGATATTCACATGCACCTTCCGGAAACCGCCGTTCCGAAAGAGGGACCGAGCGCAGGCATCACCATGACAACGGCATTGATCTCTGCCTTTACCGGACGGCCGGTCTACAAGGACGTTGCCATGTCCGGCGAAATCACATTGCGCGGACGGGTGCTTCCCATCGGCGGGGTCAAGGAGAAAGTGCTGGCCGCGTACCGGGCGGGCATCAAGGTGGTCATCATTCCCGAAAAGAATGTCAAGGACCTGGTGGATGTACCCAAAAAGGTCCAGCATGACCTGAAGGTCATACCGGTCAACCACATGGACCAGGTGCTCGAAATCGCCATCGCGCATAAGCCTGTAGCAAAACCCCCTCGTCCGCGCCGCAAACCGGAAACGGGCGACGCCGACGCATCCGATTGATGACTCCCTGTCATCACAAACGCCTTCCGGGCGTTTGTTTTTTAACCACCCGGAAATGACCAGAATTGTTTATTTAATGTATAATTGGTGAAAATAAGAATATTATCCACCGCCTGAAATCCCGGTGGAACGGCTGTAAATACTGGAAATTGGGTACGTACCTGTCGTACATTTATACAGGCTAAAAACTGAAGTCAGGGTTATCGAGTCCGGGCATGAAAAATGATCGACGGACGGAATATTTAGTGAAAATCGACTTCGTGACTTGATATTTGTAGATTTGGCGGAATAGACAACCGCCCGACTAGGTCTATCTTCCCACCCCCGGAAATGCGGGGCGACGGAAGGATAATCCCGCAGCATTTTTCAGCACAGCCGTGAAGCCTCAGGCAGGCTACTGGCTGTGTTTTATTTATCCCTTCCGCCTGAGTGGGTTTGTCAGGCGCAGCATGGAGCAGGATGCGCACGATCACTGCGATCGAAGTGCAGAAGAAAAATCCCAACCGGGTCAATATTTATCTTGACGACCAGTTCGCGTTTGGTCTCAGCAGGATGAATGCAGCGTGGCTGAAGGTTGGGCAGCAGCTGGGCGAGGAGAAAATCTCCGCCCTGAAGCAATCGGATGCACGCGAGTCAGCCCTGCAGAAAGCCCTGCTCTATTTGGGGTACCGCTCCCGTTCCGTGGACGAGGTGCGGAAAAACCTCGAGAAACATGAAATCCCTGCCGAGGTGATCGACGAAACGATTGCCCGGCTCGAGCGGGAGAACCTGATCGGCGATGCAAATTTCGCCAGGGAGTGGGTGGAGAACCGGAGCACATTCCGCCCGCGTGGTAAACGTGCTCTTTCCTTTGAGCTGCGCCGCAAAGGACTGTCAGAAACGGTCATCCGTGAAACTTTGGACGGAGGCATCGACGAGGAAGCTCTGGCTCTCAAGGCGGCGCGAGATTATGCCGGAAGACTCAAGGGGCTGGAGTGGAAAAAGTTCCGTGAAAAAATGGGCGGGCACCTGGGAAGACGCGGCTTCGGATTCGATGTGAGCATCCCGGTGACCAAAAAGGTTTGGGAAGAAACACAGAACCAGGTGGAAAACTTCGATAACGAGGAACAACTATGAACATCATTGGGACCATTGTAATTGCTGTATTGACCCTGGCTGTTGGCGTGGCGCTCGGTTATTTCTACTTTAACTACAAGAATGAAAAACGACAGACAAGCTTAAAAACGAGGGCCGATGATATTCTTCAGTCTGCGCATGATAAGGCGCAAAAGATCGAACTGGATGCCCGGGATTCCGCCTTAAAAATCGTGAAATCTGCTGAAGATGAAATCACCCGCCGGAGAGTCGAGCAAAACAAGGAAGAAGACCGGCAGAATAAACGCCGGACTGAACTTGACTCACGTTTCGAGAAGATCGACCAGCGCGAGCAGGCTCTCAATAAACGGCAAAGCGCTGTCGACAAGCGGGCAAACGACATCGAGAAGCTCTACGACCAGGAAATGGTGAAACTTCAAGAGATCGCCGATATGGACAAGGATCAAGCCCGCCAGATCCTGCTGACGGAGGTCGAGAAGGAAGCCCGGGGTGATATGGCGCGCATCATCCGCCAGATCGAGCAGGAGGCTAAAGAGGAAGGCGAGAAACGCGCCCGCATGTTAATCGCTGACGCCATTCAACGGGTGGCTTCGGAGCATGTGGCTGAAGCGACTTCTTCGGTCGTGCCTCTCCCCAACGACGAGATGAAGGGACGCATCGTTGGTCGCAACGGACGCAACATCCGCGCGTTCGAGCAAGCCGCGGGCGTGGACGTGATCGTGGACGATACGCCAGAATCGGTGACCATCTCGTGCTTCGACTCGGTGCGGCGCGAGATCGCCCGCCGCGCACTCACCCGCCTGACCCTCGACGGCCGCATCCATCCCGCCCACATCGAGAAGGTGATCGAAGACGAAACCAAGGCGGTGGACAAGATCATCGCCGAAGCCGGCGAGCAAGCTGCCTTCGATGCCGGTATTGCCGGCCTGCACCCCGAGGTCCTGCGCATGATGGGACGTCTGCGCTTCCGCACGTCCTATGGGCAGAATCAACTGGCGCACGCGGTGGAAGTTGCCCGTCTGGCAGGAATCCTGGCCGCGGAACTCGGCGCAAATGTGGACATCTCCAAGCAGGGTGGATTCCTGCACGATATCGGCAAGGCGATGGACCACAACCAGGAAGGAACTCATGCCGGGCTTGGAGCAGAATTCTGTAAACGGTACGGAGTGAATCCCAAAGTGGTGAATGCCATCGCATCCCACCACCACGAAGTGGAACAGGAATCGGTCGAAGCGGTCATTGCGGAATCAGCCGACGCCATCTCCGGCGCCCGGCCCGGGGCTCGCCGCGAGGACCTGGAAGCCTACATCAAACGCATCCGCACACTGGAGGACATGGCCAACTCCTTCAAGGGTGTGTCCCAGTCCTACGCCATCCAGGCGGGGCGGGAAGTACGCATCATCGTCAAACCCGAGGAAATTGATGACCTCGACGCTACCCGTCTGGCTCGCGATATCGCCAAGAAAATCGAAGAGACGATGCAGTATCCGGGTCAGATCCGCGTCACGGTCATCCGCGAGACGCGCGCTGTGGATTACGCCAAGTAGGAATTTCCAGCAAAAAACCGATGCCATGAACTAGGTAACGAAATACTAATCCAAAATATTTAAGTTCTCCAGCGAGATAATATCGCTGGAGAACTTGCTAATCAAGGGAAGGTTTAAGTAGGAACGGGTAGGTTAAGCTCTTAGTCGCGTTCTTCATTTCTCCGGTAAGGGGATCTGAAAGTAGATCCACTTCGTTTCACCGTCCGATGGAAATACCACATCCAGGAAATTGCTGATCGGAGTCCCCGTGCGCGGGACCGAGATCCCGTAACCGGAATATTCGACCTCATAACCCTGCAGGTCGATTTCGATCGGGGTACCCAGAGTCACGCCGTCTCCCCCGGCTGGATACAATAAACCGGAAGAACCAAGAATATAGAAACGTCCCCCTGTGTCCTGGAATATGCGGGCAAAGCCTCCGAGATCTTCGGGTAGTTGCACATCGTTTAGAATTTCACCCTCAGGAGAAAGTATCGCATGGCGGGAAACATATGCACCCAGAGTGCTCGACCCCTGGAGCCCATACAGGATATGCATGTATCCTTCCGTGTCCTGGTAGGCATCCTTTTGGGCATTGAGGAAAACATAAGGGAACTGGTCGGTAGGTTTTTCTTCAATAAGAAATACCCTACTGCAATGGATCACTGGTGATGTCATCGGTTCTCCAATATCCGACTGCATTGAATACGTAATCGAATGTGCCTGGAGGCTGGGTGTACCCTAGCACTTCCCACAACACATCCCGTGTCGAGACAAGAGAGAGACCTCCCTCTGGGTTCGGGAAAACATACGTATATCGGAATCCGTAATCGGTTGTTGTGTTATGACTGACCCAGCGTTTTTCTCCCGACAGGAAACAAGCCCATTGAAAGATCCCGGGGCTTCGCTCCCTGGGTGGACAAGACACACAGGTTCCCTTCCGCATCAATTCCGGCTGAACTGTACGGCCAATTACTGTGTGACACACCAGGTATCTTTTCTTTGGTCATGACGATCTGATTGCCTTCGGGTTTTCCGGACCACATGGTTCCAGTTTCATTCGGCCAACCGATGACATGCAGCGTTCCATCCGGGGATGCCAGGAGATTCACCGGATCTTTACCGGCATCGCCCTGTGCCACGACAGGCCAAGTACCATCCTCCTGGCGCCAAGCAAGCCGCCACTTTCGATCAAAATAACCGCTCCCTTCGACCGTATAGGCAGTGAAAACCCCATCATTCGTTCTCACGATCCGGGTCTGGTGACCTCCCCAGGGGTTTCCACCATCGCCTGTCGCAGCCTTGTCGGTGACAATTTCGAGGGATGATGAAGTTGGTGGCGGAGGTGGTGGAGCCTGGCCGATCGCGCCGGTTTCCGTAAGCGCCCAGGCACGAATGTCATCAACGCACACTGTCAAATGGGGTGAAACAGAAAAACCCGCTTTGCCTTGTGACCGGTGAGCATCGGTTCCATCCCCGACGAGCTGATCATTGATGTAGTATTTGATCTGCTGGCTGGCAACTTCCAGGCGCAAGGTGTACCAGGTATCTGTTGTCGTAGGAAAATAATGATTTCCAAGGTTCTGATATGGATTCATTTAATGCAAGATCCGCCATGTGAGCCTGGAAGTTCAGTGCCCCATAATACCCCTTATTGACATCCGGAGCGTAACGCGCATACACAGCCACATAGGGTTCCTCATCATGTTCCAATTCTTTGACCCGCAGTTCAACCGCGTAATCCGTCCATTGGTTGTTCCCGAAGGGGACCACCAGATAATTGTCCACGCTCTTATTGCAATATGAATGATTCCCCGAATCGTCAATGACGATGGTCCAGTTCTCACGGATGGCTGACAAACCATCGGTGGTGCCTGACTCTAAATCCTGCTCGATTAGATATTGCAGACGGATCCAGGTGATCGAGATCCGGTGTGCTGGTTGGCAGAGCCGTTGGTGTATCGACCAGGGTTGGTGTATCAACCATTGTTGGTGAGGTGACAACAGGTAGCGTTGTTGTTGCCGGGGGAGGTGCAACCTGCCCGCAGGATGTCAGTAATACAACAATCAAAATGTTCAAGGAAAGGATTTGATATATCATACATTGACCCCTTTTATAAAGTGTATGTCCAAATTATTCCATCTTTGTTAAATCTGGTGTAAATCGAAACAGCTCAGAGCTTAATCCCTTTCGTAAAATTGTCGCTCTGTTTTAACGTTAATGTTACGCCAGCGTGCTGGAAACTATACCAGAATCCAGGAGAGCTACGCAAACCGCTCAACCACAAAAAAGCAATAAGCCCGTTAGAATCAAAGCCAATTTACGAAGGGATTGTATTTCTTTTCATATCCCACTGTCGTTTCAGGTCCATGCCCGGACAGCAAGCGGGTTTCATCGGGCAGCGAGAAGATCTGGGTGCGGATGCTTTCGACCAGCTGGCGCGTATCGCCTCCGGGCAGGTCCGTTCTCCCAACGCTGTCCTGGAAAATCAAATCCCCGCAGAAGCACACCCCTGCTTCAGCACAGTACAGGACCACATGTCCGGGGGTATGCCCGGGGGTATGGCGCACTTCGAAAACGGTCTTCCCCAGTCTAAGCACCTGACCGTGCTGGAAATCAAATCCAGGTTCGGGTCCGGGATCGATCTTGAAGCCAAATATCGGGGCTCCGCCTTCAGCCCGCCACAAGGTGTGATCGCCAGGGTGCAAAGCCACCACCGGAAGCGGGTTTAGCGCGTCCGCGATGGCTCCCGCTCCGCCGATATGATCGAAGTGAGCATGGGTATACCAAAGATGACCGATTCGCCAGTGACGTTTTTGCGCAGCTGCCAGGATGACATCTCCGTCCCAAGCAGGGTCGATGACAGCCGCCTCACAGGTTTTATTATCTGCCACGAGGTAGGTATTGGTCTGAACAGGTCCGAGGGTAAAATTAACAATCTCAAGCATGGCAGTCTAGTCGGGTAATCCGGGAGCGGAAAAATCATCCAAAACAGGTTCACCAGGAGGAATTGACCGCGGAGCAAATCTCCAACTGATGAAAATGCTGATGACGATCAAAACAAAGGCGAGGGGGTAGATCATCTCGGGATCCTGAGCGTAAATCAACCCAGCGATGGGAGGCGCCAGGATGATGGGAAAGGCATTAATGGTTTCCGTCATGCCGTAAGCCAAACCCATTTGAGCCCCATGGATAAGTCCACGCACCTGCGCTGTGACCATGGCACGGGAGACACGGAAACCACCGAGAAGAAAATAAGCCAAAGCATACCAAGGCAATCCACTTCCGCGCCATATAAGCAGTGTGTACATAGCGACTGCAGCCTGGCCAATTATATATCCCATCCGTGCGTCGAGCTGCCCCAATGTCAGGTTCATCACCACATTCCCCAGGCTGCCGATAGCACCGATCTGCCCAATCTGGGAAATGGTGATGCCGCGCTGGTCCTGTAGAAAGTTCGGTGTAAGTGGCTGCGGAAGATACATCGCGAACATGGTGAAAAATGCGATGACCATGAATCCGAGATAACGCTGGTTGGAAAGAAGATTGACAGGGGGACTGTCGGGGTCGTGCTTTTCAAGCGGCTGCGAGTGGATAAACAAAATAACAATTGTTGAAATCACAAAAACAATCACAGCGAAGAAATAGATATATCGCAAACCATAGTGTGTCCCGATGTAACCACCGAGAAGCGGACCTGCTACTGCGCCAGTATTGTACATGGCCGAAGTCAGCGTGATGGCGCGCCCGACGGAGAACTTTCCGCGCGCGGTTGTGATGTAGCTATTGAGGGGTGAGATCACAAAGGCGGTCACGCCATATAACACGATGCCGGCGACGAATACCGGCAGCGTGGTTGCCAAAGCCATCAACGCAGTAGACAGAATGCCCATGCACCAGGCTGCCACCAGCAGCGGTTTTCGGCCTATCCGGTCGGCGAGGTATCCCGCCGGGATGTGAGCAAGGGTCATCGCGACGCCGGATATACCCAGGATGAATCCAATCTGCACCGGGTTCGCGCCTAATTGTTGAAGATAGATCGGCTGGAAATAGAAAAAAGCCCCCTCGCCGAGTCCCCATGTCAGGAGTGAAAGACCGATCAGCAACAGGTCGGAGGTCATGCCAATCTTTCAACCCGATGGATGAATTCGGCTGCCGCCTTGTAAACCTGCTCGCGGATGGGCTCTTCAGTGATCACATGCCCCGCGCCTTCCACCCATAACCTGGTCTTATCCTGAGTTCTGAGATCCGCATAGATGCGGTCCATGCTGTCTTTGATCACATAGTCATCATTACGAGAGTGGATGAGCAGCACAGGAACTTTGATCCCGGGTAATGCAGCACGCATTTCTTCCAGCAATTTATTAAGCTCGGCAATCGACCGCACCGGGTTCTTCCCGTAGGAGACATGATAATTCTTCCAGGCATCGCCAAACCAGCCGGCACCAGGCTGTTCCTTATTCTTAGGCATGTATCGCAGAAATACACTTAATTGCCGCGCAATTGTCAACCGCGGGTCGTCCGGCAGCTTATAAGGAGTAGACATGGCAATGACACCCCTTACCGGGAGTTTCGATGCGGAATAGAGCGACAGGATACCGCCCATTGACAACCCGCACAAGTAGATGTTTTTTGCCACTCCCGAGAGCATGTGAAAACCATCCTCCACCGAAGCCTGCCAATCTGTATACCGGGACCGAATCATATCCTCAGAGTGGGTGGCGTGTCCGGTCAAGCGGATTCCCAACACGGTGAATCCATGCTCGCGGTTCAAATACTCCCCCATCCAACGCATTTCCTTGGGGGTGCCGGTGAAGCCATGGGTGAGTAAAACTCCCACAGGTGACTTCCCGGGGAATAAGAAGGGTTCGGCGGTGTGCATTATTTGGGACATGTGCTTATTATATAACGATAAAAAAAGCACGGCATCTTCTACCGTGCTCCAGATTTCAAAGTTTTCACCCAGGGTGGATTTTTCCTTTTCACCAACACGAAAATCGGGCAATCTTCGCCATGCGCGCCAGGAAAATAACCCGTACTGACGAGGAACTCTCGGACAATTTCTCCTCCAGTGAATAAAAAAGTATTTTTGAACAATTTTGCCCACTCCTCCAGGTTTTGAGGATGGTTTACGTCAAGCCATTTTTTGAATGAACCGTATTCCGCCTGCAAGGTCTGTATGCGACGCGCATTTTCGATGGCTGCATTGACCTTCAGCCGGTTGCGAATGATGCCGGCATCGGCGAGCAATCGCGCGCGGTCTTTTGCCTTGTAACCCGCAACCGTGTCCACGTCAAATCCATCGTAGGCACTGTGAAAATTGCTTTTCTTCTTGAGGATGGTGATCCAGGACAGCCCGGCTTGATTAATCTCCAGCATCAAGCGCTCAAATAATTGATTGTCGTCTTTGAGAGGGAAGCCATATTCCCGGTCATGGTAATCCTTATTGTAGGTATCTTCGGGGTGTCCGTTGCAGTAGTCACAATAAGCCGTCATTTTCACTCCTGAAATTATCCCGTTAAGAATTTCTCCAGTTGTGCCAGCGCTTCCGGCATGTTCCTGCGCGCAAACCCAATTCGGAAATGGTTTCCCGGGTGATTATAGAGCGTTCCGGGCAGTAGAAGCACGCCGCTTTCGTGAACAAGCTCATCACAAAACGTCTCGATATCTCCATCCAACAGTTTGGGGAAGGCGATCGGACCTGCCTTGGGGCGAATCCAGTCGAACCGGTTTGCATATCTCGAAAAGAATCCATCCAGAAGGGTGAGATTGTGGGAAATTATCTCAAGGTTGCGCCCAGCGAGCTGCTCTCGGTGGCGCAACGCAATCTCCGAGAGGAACTCACTCGGCGCACTGTTGCAGATGGTGGTGTAATCTTTGAGAGAAGCGATCTGCTGAAGGAGTTCGGACCGGTGAGTGGCGATCCATCCGATGCGCAAACCGGCCAGCCCATAGGTTTTCGACATTACACCCAGCGAGATTGCCGTGGGATTTACATCGCAGGCTGACGGGAGTCTATTTTCGGGATCATACTCCAGCTCGCGATAGACTTCGTCGCAGAAGAGAATCAAGCCGCGTTCCTGGACGAACCGATTTAATGTGTCGAAATCCGAACGCGGCATGAGGAATCCGGTAGGGTTATGCGGTGTGTTGACAATGATCGCGCGCGTCTCCGGCTTGACAAGCCCTTTAAGTTCATCAAGATCCAACGCCCAGCCGTTCTCCTCACGGGCTTTCCAAAGGGTGACATCCACTCCAATCCCCTTTGCCACCTCGAAGAGAGATTGGTAACACGGCCAGTGGACGATGAGGTGGTCGCCCTCCTTGAGGGCAGCCAGCACGAACAGGAATATCCCCTCCTCCGCCCCGCTGAAGACAAGGATTTCCTCCGGCGAGATGGTTGAGTAGATTTTGGATATTTCCTTTCGCAGCGAGGGTGAACCCAAGGATTCGGTATAGCCAAGCCAGTGCTTGCGTAAATCTTCATCCGCACCGGGTTCGAGAGCGAGCAATTCTCCCACTGAAAGGGATTCGCAGTCCGAGCTGCACAACAAGTAACGCGCGCTGAACTCATATTTGGCAAAGAAACGCTCAAGTTTGAATGGATTAATCTGCATGGTCTCCCCGCACCTCACCCGCGAGCTTGACCATATCGTCGAAGTGCAACTGGTCGTGATAAATGCCAATGCGCAGTGTTACGATCAAATTAATCCATCCGAACAAAGGGTCGTAAAGGAAGACATTGCCCAATACGTCTTCATCCTTGCCGGTGTAGAAGGCTCGCACATCTGAATGCAAAGTGCGGATTTCATTTTTAAGTCTCTCATATGGGACAGGATTTTTTGCTGAAAACTTCGGCTTCCAGAGAAAACCCACCCACATCGGGAATTTCGGCTCCCGATAGACATCGTTAATTTCTGTTTGATAAGGGCGGCTTCGATACCGTTCGCCGCGTTTGTTAAAGTACTTCCATGCTGCCTTTACATAAGGAATGGTGGAAGCCACCAACAAATAATTATGATTCAGTAGCTGCCCTATTGACCACTCCTTCGGGGCAGGAGGTTTCCATATCTGGGTATCCGTGATCCCACCCAGCGCCGTGAAGGCTGCTTCGCGCTGAGCATCGAGTAGATCGAGATAAGTTTCAACAATACTCATATGCAATTCCAATAGGAATTTTTGGATTATCCAACGACTCTTATTTCTCGCGGCATGTCACTAAGCGATTCGACGCCTGTCTCAGTGACGACCATGTTATCTTCGATGCGCACCCCGTTGCGGTCAGGAAGGTAAATTCCCGGCTCCACCGTGTAAGCCATGCCCGGCTCGAGCAGTTGCATGTTGTCCCCGCGCATGTAAGGATCTTCGTGGCCTTCCATTCCTATCCCATGCCCCGTACGGTGTGTGAAAAACTCGCCATAACCGGCATCGACGATGACTTTTCGGGCTGCCTTGTCCACCTCCGCGCAAGGAACGCCCGGTTTTCCCGCAGCTCTACCTGCCGCATTGGCATCCTGTACTATCCTGTGGATTTTATGGAATTCCCGGTCAACTTCACCCACGGCGAATGTGCGTGTAAGGTCGGAAATGTAACCCTCATACGCCGCACCCCAATCCACGACCAGCAGATCTCCAGCCTGGAGTTTACGGTCCGTGGGCGAGGCATGCGGGTTGGCGCTGTTCGGTCCGCTGCTCACGATGGGGCTGAATGGCATTTCAGGCTCGGAACCATGCCGCAGCAACTGTGTGACCAGCTCGTTCGCCACTTCTTTCTCCGTCAAACCGATTTTGATAAAAGAAAGGGTCGCCTCCAGTGCATCCTGTGCGATGTGGACTGCACGCCGCATCCGAGTGACTTCGTCTGCGTCTTTACAAACACGAAGACGACCCAGTGCAGCAGAAGCATCCGGGAAATCGGCTTCCGGAGCGCCTGCTTTGATATATCGAAACTCCAGCAGGCGCATGGCTCGCGGTTCCACACCAATGTTTTTCCCATCCAGACCCATGGACGCGATAGCGTTTATAAACGAATCATCCCATTCTGTGGGATTCTCTCCATATGAAAAAGCATCAACCTGCCAGGGCAGATGCTTTACCTTTTGCAGCTCCAACTCGGGTAAGACGATGACAGGGTTTCGACCTGGTGCGAAGAACATCACCACCGGCCGCTCCATGAGATGGAACCGCAGACCGGAGAGATATGTCAGAGTCGGTCCCGGATTTATCGCTACTGCATCCAGGCCGGCTCTTTTTAATTCGGCGAACAGTTTCTCCATTCGAGGTGTCATGGAAACTCCAGCATGAGGACGTTATAGGCTTTCCAAAATCAAAATTCAGGTGGAACAGTTGGGGATTCCTTGCCAGGCGATGGCTGAGTGTCTTTTTCATTCGACGCAGGCGGGTAGATATCCGGATGATGGTATTTATCGGTGAATTTTTTCCTGATCACCCAGTCCACCACTGCCGGGAATAAATAATTGACCCAGATGATCGGTTGGAACCACCAGGGCATGATCACCGTCCGGCGCGGATGCTTGGCCACCTGAATAACCTTTTGCGCAACGGATTCAGACGTCATGGTGGTCCAGGCAGGAATGCGGAGTTTCTTTTTGAATCCGGATGAGCCGGTGTGCTGGCCAAATTCGGTGGCGGCCGGTCCCGGGTAAATCCCGGATACTTTGATCCCAAACGGTGAAACTTCCCGCCGCAGCGATTCGGTAAATCCGCGCACTCCATACTTGGTCGCGGCATAAATCGTATAGGACGGCGCGCCAATGTATCCAGCAACAGACGACATGTTGATGATGTGTCCCTGCCGGCGGCGAAACATATAGGGAAGAACCGCGCGGGTCACCTGGATCGTGCCTACCAGGTTGATGGTCACCTGCATTTCAATATCCCTGCGCGTGGTCAGGTTCTCAAGAAAATCAAGCCTTCCGAACCCCGCGTTATTGAATAGAATATCGATGCGGTCGTAAATATCCAACACTGTCTGGATTAAATTATCGATCTCAGCCTGTTCGGATATGTCCACCGGCACGGCAATCGCCTCGCCCCCTTGCGCCTGGATTTTCCCGGCCAGATCCTGCAAACGGTCGATACGACGGGCTGCCAGAATGACCGCCGCCCCTTCACGGGCGAACAATTCAGCAGCGCTCGCTCCAAAACCGGAAGAAGCTCCAGTAATCAGAACAACCTTATCCTTTAATGAAACCGCCATCTGATACTCCCCGGTAAAACAATCCAATTATATGAAGGTGTTCGCGACCATTATAGTCCAATTCAATATTGAAGGGTATTTTTGTACGCGTCGGGTATGAATCATCCTTCATCAGTAATCCATCCAACAATAACGTGACAAATTGAACTATCCCGCAACTGATTAATATGGAATAATCCATTGTAATTGCATCCGAAATCTTTGATCTCAATGGAGGAAACATGGCAAAACTTTCCATCACCCGCGAAGACGCCCTGGAATATCATCACCTGAAGGATAAGCCCGGCAAAATCGCGATAGTCCCGACCAAACCCATGGATACGCAGCGCGACCTCAGCCTGGCTTATTCTCCCGGTGTCGCGCACCCTGTCCTTGAAATCGAAAAAGACCTCAACATGGCCTATGAGTACACATCCAAGGGCAACTTGGTGGCGGTCATCTCGAACGGGACAGCCATCCTAGGGCTGGGCGATCGAGGCGCGCTGGCTGGCAAGCCTGTGATGGAAGGAAAAGGGGTCCTCTTCAAGAAATTTGCGGATGTGGACGTTTTCGATATCGAAGTGGACAGCCACGACCCAGATGAGATCATCCGCGTGGTCAAAGCCATTGCTCCCACCTTTGGCGGCATCAATCTCGAGGACATTAAAGCCCCTGAATGTTTTTACATCGAAGAAGAACTGAAGAAGATGCTGGACATTCCGGTCTTCCATGACGACCAGCACGGGACCGCCATCATCTCTTCGGCAGCGCTCGCCAATTCGCTCGAGCTGACCGGGAAAAAGCACAAGGATATCCGCATCGTCATCTCCGGAGCAGGGGCATCGGCCATCTCATGCGCCGAACTCGCCATCCGCTGGGGGGTGAAGCGCGAGCACATCATGCTGGTGGATACCAAGGGTGTGGTTTACAAAGGCCGCGCTGAAGGTATGAACAAATACAAGGACAAGCTGGCGGTAGACGATAAGGGTCACCGCACCCTGGCGGATGCCGTCCGCGGCGCGGATGTGTTCTACGGCTTGTCCGTCGCCAACGTGCTCACCCCGGAGATGGTCAAGATCCATGGCAGAGCGCCCGATCATCTTTGCCATGGCCAACCCGGACCCCGAGATCAAGTACGAGCTTGCCAAGGAAGCCGGTCCCTGATTCCATCGTTGCGACAGGCCGGTCGGACTACCCGAACCAGGTCAACAACGTTCTGGGCTTCCCCTTCATCTTCCGCGGCGCGCTGGATGTCCGCGCAAAAGCCATCAACGAGGAAATGAAATTCGCCGCCTCCCAGGCTCTCGCAGCGCTGGCCAAGGAAGATGTGCCCGATTCTGTGCTGCGCGCCTACGGCGTGGACAGCATGAAGCTTGGTCCCGAATACATCATCCCCAAGCCGCTCGATCCGCGCGTCCTGCTTTGGGAGGCTCCTGCTGTGGCCAAAGATGGCGATGGAAACCGGCGTGGCGCGCAAGACCATCGACATGGACGAATACCGGGAAAAACTCGCCTATCGCCTGGGCAAAGGCGAACAGATCCGCTACTTCATAATGAATAAGGCCAAAGCGACCAAAGGTAAGAAACGTGTTGTCTTCGGCGAAGGCGAGGAATCCAAGATCATCCGCGCTGCCTTCCAGGTGAAGGAAGAAGGGATCGCAACTCCGATCCTGATCGGAAGGGCGTCAGTCATCGAAGAAAAAATCAAACAGCTTGGGATCGAATTCAAACCAAAGGTCACCGACCCGTCACACCTTGAATCGCTGGACAAGTATGCGGAAGCCTATTACGACATCCGCCAGAGAAAAGGCTTGAACAAGCGCGATGCTCTCAAGCAGATCCACGAACCGAACGTCCTTGGTCCGATGATGGTCAAAATGGGCGAGGCGGACGCTTTCATCTCCGGCTTGACCTATGAATACCCCGATGTCATCCGGCCGGCACTGCAGATCCACCATACGGCACAGGGAGCAGCCAGGGCTGCGGGTGTCTACATCATGATCGTTGACGACAGGACATATTTCTTCACCGATGCCACCGTCAACATTGACCCGACAGCGGAAGACCTTGCCGCCATTGCCTGCCTGGCAGCAAATTTCGCCAAGCAAATGGAAATTGAACCACGGGTGGCATTCCTATCGTTCTCCAATTTCGGTTCCACGCCCCACCCGTTATCAGCCAAAGTCCGCAAAGCCGTGGAATTGGTCAAGGCGCGCTGCCCCGATTTCCCATTCGACGGTGAAATGCAGGCGGATACAGCCGTGGTGGGCGATATCATCGATGAACGGTTCCCCTTCAGCGCGGTCAAGGATGCCAATGTGCTGGTGTTCCCGTCGCTCGAATCAGCCAACATCGCCTATAAACTGCTGGCAAGGCTGGGCAATGCCAAGGCGATCGGTCCCATCCTGCTCGGAGTTGGCGCTCCAATCCATGTCCTGCAAATCGGTGACGAGGTGAACGATATCGTGGAAATTGCGGCCGTGGCTGTCATGGATTCCGCCAGCCGTAAATAGGAATACGCTGGTCCAATCAAGCCAACTTCTCCAGCGGGCAATGTTCTGCTGGAGAAGTTGTTCTTACTCATTTATGCTAAAATAGTAACACCATGAACGAACCCATCGTTCCCCCAGCACCCAGAGAATCGTACCTGCGCCATCGCAAGGAACGAAGGTGGCAGATCCTTGCCCCGGTATTGAGCGTTGCGATTCTGGGGGTCTCACTGGCGCTCATCATTGTGTATGGGACGATCCAGGGCGGAGACGCAGCCAAGTGGGCGGCCGTGGCGACCATCCTGCTGGTGATCCCGATCATGGTGGTCTCCTTCCTTCTTTTGGTTATCTTATCCGTTTTTATCTACGAAGCCCAATATGTCTACAAAATCCTGCCAGTGTACAGTTCCCAGGCTCAGGATGCGGTGCTCAATGTGACTGCTCAAGTCAACCATTATGCAGGGAAATCCACAGAGCCCATCCTGATACTCAAATCATGGTTGAGCGTACCGGGCAGGATATTCCGCAAGGAATAATGGAGGTCTTATGGGAAAAGATTATGAAGAAATGGAAGTTTATTCGGACCGCACCTGGAAATTGAAAACGCTTGCCGGCGGCGCGCTCCTTGGCGCACTGGCCGGGTTGGCAGGAGCTTTTCTCCTTGCCCGCCGGGCTGAGAAGAACGAAACCACCGTCGCGGTGACACCCACCGACGGAATAAAAATCGGCTTGCTGGTCTTTGGACTTTTACGGGCCATTGGCAAACTGGGCGAAGATTGATTAAACTTTAAGAGCGGTCGTTGGACCGCTCTTTTGATTTAAACCTTAATAATCGTAAAAATTTATTGCTTGAGGCAAATCAGTCCTTTCAAGTAGGAACCTTCCGGGAAATTCAGGCTGATGGGATGATCTCCGTCCTGAGATAGACGTTCGACAATCGATGCATCGACTCCCGCATCCAGCCCAGCACCCGCGACAATCTTCTGAAACAAATCCGCATCCACTCCCCCCGAACAGGAAAACGTAGCCAGGATTCCACCCGACCTGAGCAGCTTAAACGCCAGCAGGTTGATGTCTTTGTACCCCCGCGCCGCTTTCTCTGCCTGGGCGGCGGTGGGAGCAAACTTGGGCGGGTCCAGGATGATCATATCGAAGCTCCGCGCTTCATCACGAAATTTCCTCAGGAGTTGGAAAACATCACCCGACATCGTCGTGGATTTATCAGCCGGCAATGAATTCAAGATGACATTTTCACGAAGAAGCTTCAATGCATCTTCTGAAGAATCCACAGACAACACGGATTTCGCCCCGCCTGCGAGTGCATTTAATGAAAAGCCCCCGGTGTAACAAAAGCAATCCAACACATCGCGTCCTTCAGCCAGAGCGCGGACTCTCTGCCGGTTGTGGCGCTGGTCGAGATAGAAACCGGTCTTATGTCCTTCTGCGATGCTGACTGAAAAGCGCAAACCGAATTCGGAGATTTCCAGGCGGTCGGGCGGATTGCCCCTTAACCTACCTGTCCTGGGAGGCAGACCCTCAAGCTCGCGCACGTCAGCATCAGAGCGTTCATAAACATCCTTGAATTTCGTCTGTATTGTGAGCGCATCCACAATTGTCTCCCGCCAATATTCCGCGCCTGTCGTCAGGAATTGTGCAACGAGGCAAGTGCCATACCGGTCAACGATCAGCCCGGGCAAGCCATCCGATTCTCCATGAATTAAGCGTACTGCATCTGTGGATTTTTCAATGCCGAGGGCAATTCGTTTGGAGACAGCTGCCCCGATACGTAGCTTGAAGAATTCAGCGTCCACCTGTTCAGCGGGATCGAATGTCCAGGCACGGGCGCGGATCTGCGAAACGGGGCTGTAGGCTCCTCGGGCAAGGAACTGTCGTTTATCGGACAGGATATCCACTGTTTGACCGGGTTGAGGATCACCGTCGACGCGAGCGACTGCTCCTGAAAAAATCCAGGGGTGCCGGCGCAGCAGGGATTTTTCCCTGCCGGTGTTGAGGGTTATGGAAGCGGAATCAGCCATCGAATTTTTCCATCCATCGGCTGGGATTGTGAAGGGGCGTGAAACCGTAGCGGGAATATAGTTCATGGGCGTCACGGGTGGCAAGGAGGAAACGGCGCAGCCCCTGTAAATCCGGGTGCGCAAGGATGGTTTCCATCAACCACTTGCTGATTCCACGACCGCGAAATTCTTCAAGGATAAAAACATCACACAGCCAGGCAAAGGTGGCGTAATCCGTCACCACGCGTGCCAGACCGATCTGACGATCGTTGTCATACACGCCGAAAACAAGGGAGTTTTGCATTGATTTGGTTATGACATCCCGGGTGCGGTCCTTTGCCCAATAGGCACGAGAAAGCATGTCAGTGATGGCACCCAAGTCGAGACGGGAAGGGTCTGTGCTGATGAGCAAGGTGTCACGGTGGGATTCAATGATTTCAGGCATGCTGTAATCATACCGCAAAAGATGACGGCATTGTTTGATTACCCTTCACTCCGACTGCTTATCGATGGTCCCCATGACTAAACCGAGTTAAGGGACCATCAGATATGCCCAAAATCCATAACGGCCATATAATCATCGTCGCAAGAGACCTTGCGGTTAAAATCGGTAGGGCAGGACGCGTCATCAAGTACCCGCGCCCAGCGTGCAAGATGTAACAAATTTCAAATTACTTTCCCCTTCTCCTCTTCACCCACTTTTCCAGCTCGATCGCAAAGAACACCACAGAACTCAACACAACAACAATAGCCATTTCAATCTGCCCGAGCGGCTGGGTCTTGAAGAAAGAATTCAGCATCGGCAGATAGACTACTGCCAATTGCAGGACTATCACCAGGGCGATCATCCCCATCAGCAAGGGATTTCTCTTATTCTCACGCGAAAAGGAAGAATCCGTGCCCGAGCGGGAGGCCAACGCCTGGCAGACCTGGGCAAAGGCTAGAAAGGTGAACACCACCGTTTGCCAGTTGGCATACCCGCCAAAATAGTAGAACGAGCCCAACGCCAGCGCCAGAATGCCGATCAACGCTCCCACCCATGCGACGTGCACGCCTGCGCCGCGACTGAAGACACCCTCCTGCGGGGAATACGGCGGCCGCTGCATGATGTTCTTCTCAGGCGGCTCGACTCCCATCCCCAGCCCAAGCAAGCCGTCGGTCAGCAGGTTCAGCCAAAGCAGTTGGAGCGGTAACAACGGTAGTGGCTTGCCCAGGAAAGGCGCCAGAAGCATCACCAGCACCTTGCCAATGTTCCCCGCCACGGAGAACTTGACGAATTTGCGGATGTTGTCATAGATGGTGCGGCCTTCGGATACCGCGGCGACGATCGTAGAGAAATTGTCGTCGAGAAGAACCAGGCTCGAGGCTTCCTTGGAAACATCCGTACCGGTGATGCCCATCGCCACGCCGATGTCCGCCTTGCGTAGGGCTGGCGCGTCATTCACCCCGTCCCCGGTCATCGACACGATGTGCCCCCGCTCCTGGAGCGCCTGCACGATCTTTAGCTTTTGTTCGGGAGAGACGCGCGCGAAGACACGCACCTCGTCGACCTTTTCCTTCAACTCGTCAAAGGACAGGCGGAGCAGTTCGCTCCCGGTGATGATCCCCTTCCCCAGGTTGGAATGAGCCTCATCGACAATTCCCAACTGCCGGCCGATCTCCGCCGCGGTGAGTGGGTGGTCGCCGGTGATCATCACGGTGCGGATTCCCGCCGTTTGGGTGAGCGCAACCGCGTCGCGGACTTCTTCCCTCGGAGGGTCGATCATCCCGAACAAGCCGATGAAGATCCCATCCGCCTCGAGCTGCTGCGCCTCGGGAATCCGGTCAAGCGGGCGCAGGGTCACGCCCAGGACGCGCATGCCCTTCCCAGCCAGCCGCGCGTTCGACGCTTCGATCCGCTCCCGCCAGTGGGCGTCCAGCTCACGGACCTCCCCATTGACATACACCTGGCTGGCAACATCCAGCAGCCCGTCCACGCTGCCTTTCGTAAAGGCAAGATAATTCTTCCCGCTGACATCCAGCCCGACCAGCAGCGCAGGATCGTATTCCTTCAGCTCGTGGACTGTGGTCATGCGCTTGCGGTCCGAGTCGAAAGGCGCTTCGCTGACGCGGGGGAACGTGCCGTCGAGAGACGATTTCCAGTATCCCATCTTCGCCGCCGCGACCACCAGCGCCCCTTCAGTCGGATCGCCAAACGTGTGGAATTTTCCTTCCTTTTCCTCGATGAGTCGGGCATCGTTGCACAACGCCCCGCCGATCAGCAGCAAAGAAATTGATGCAATCGCCTTATCAGGCGGCTGCTTGTTGATGAGCACGGAGTCGCCGCGCAGATCTTCGGTCAGGTCGATTTCATGGTCGGCCACGTCCAAAGCCACGACGGTCATTCGGTTCTCGGTCAGCGTGCCGGTCTTGTCCGAGCAGATGACGGTCACCGAGCCCAGCGTCTCGACAGCCGGCAGTTTACGAATCAGCGCATTGCGCTTGAGCATGCGCTGCGCCCCCAGAGCAAGTGTGATGGTCACCACCGCCGGCAACCCTTCAGGGACGATCGCCACGGCTACGGAGACGGCTGTCAGAAGCAGATATCGGATGGAATCCCCGCGCCAAACTCCAAGTACGAAAATCAGCAGTGCAATCCCCATACCCACAACCGCAAGCATCTTGCCCAGCGAGTCGAGCCGTTTTTGCAGGGGGGTCTGCTCCGGTTCCGAGCTACTGGATCAACCCGGCGATCCTGCCCAGCTCGGTCTGCATCCCCGTCCCGATGACCAGCGCTGTGGCTCTTCCGATCGTGACGACCGTTCCCATGTAAGCCATGTTGCCCCGGTCGCCGAGAGGGAGGTCTTCTCCAGCCAGCGTGAGGGTGTTTTTTTCCACAGGTTCGGATTCACCCGTCAAGGCTGCCTCCTGAACCCTCAAGCCGGCTGTCTCGATCAGCCGCACATCCGCCGGCACAATATTCCCTGCTTCGAGTTTGATGATATCTCCGGGAACAAGCTCACGTGCCGAGATTTCTGCCAGCTCCCCATCCCGGATTACCCGCACAGTGGGAATGGAAAGTTTCTTGAGTGCGGAAATCGCTTTTTCTGCCTTGTAATCCTGAAAGAAACCCAGCAGGACGAAGAGAACCACGATGGCCAGTATCGCAAAGGCATCCTGGTAATCACTCAAAAGAAAAGCGATCAGCGCTGCCGCCAGCAGGATAAGCACCATCGTGGCGCTCACCTGTTCCCAGAGGATTTTCCACGGAGTCCGGCCGCCTTTTTCGACCAGTTCATTAGGCCCAAATTGGGCAAGACGTGCTTCAGCCTCTGCTTTGGTCAACCCCAGCACAGGGTCAGACTTCAATTCCTTCAAGGCGGCTTTTGCATCAACGGTATGCCAGATCATAAATTCTTCCAATTCGAGAGAGTGGACTGAAAATCAAGGGTGGTTCTCAACGTCAAGATTATATCGCACCTGAACCTGAGGATTTCCAGGCCGACGGAATAAAAAAAACAGACCTGTCAGAGTTTTTAATCTGTCAGGTCTGCCTGGAACCTTCCACTAATTGACGGAGATGCGCTCCGCCTTGTTCATGGCGCGGTTGATCATCAGGTAATCGGATATATTTTCAAGGGAGATCAGGCCAATCATCTGCCCGTTCTGGACGACCGGGACGGCTGGCAGGTCGGATTCCTGAATCCGCATCAAGGCTGCATCCACCGTCTCTCTAGCTTCGACCACGGAGATTCCGGTCCGCATAACCTCGGCGACCGGCGCAAATTCTCCGAGCCGTATCAACGCCGGCATCAAATCTCCACGCGTGACGATGCCCACCACCATGCCGTTTTCGATCACAGGGAAATTCTGCTGCTGCCCGGTCAGGACCATTCTCGACATTTGCCCAAGGTTATCGCGGGGATGCAGCGAAAAGTAATCGGACATCATGACCCGTGTAACGGGGACATCGCTGAGGTTGTGTTTCATCTCCGTGAAAGCGGCTTCCTGGGATGCTCCGAACCAGACGAAAAAGGCGATCAGGAGCAGGAAAGGATTTCCGAAAATACCCGCGATGCCGAACAGGATGGCCATTCCCTGACCGACGGTCGCTGCAATTTTCGTTGCCCGGACGTATTCCAACCGCAACGCCAGCAGCGAGCGCAGCACCCGTCCGCCGTCCATCGGGAAGGCTGGGAGAAGGTTGAAAAGCACCAGCGACAAGTTTAATGACCGCCAGACGCTCGATGAAGGGTACAGTGGAGAGAGTCAACTGGCTGACCGGAATGAACGCGCCTGTGAAGAACAGCCACCCGAACAGCACGGCGGCGATCACGAGGTTGACGGCCGGTCCTGCCAGCGCCACCCAGAATTCCTGAATGGGTTTATCAGGCATCCGCTCCAGCCTCGCCACCCCGCCGATGGGATACAGCGTGATATTGCGGGTCTTTATCCCGAATTTCCTGGCGGTCAAGGCGTGACCGTATTCGTGAAGCGTCACGGCGAGAAAGAGAAGCAGGATGAGCGCCACCCCTTCCAGGACCGATGCGAAAGTCCGCCCTTCCAGCCAATACAGATATCCATACCAGCCGACGATCAAGAGGAAGGTGGTGTGGATGTAAACGTCAATGCCTGCAAATCGTCCTAATTTCCACTGCCATTTCATAGTAGTCTCCTTGGTGACAATTTGTACAGTAATTGTCTATATTATAAACTAAATATATTAGAGAAATATTATAAATATTATTGAGAAAGATTAAAAAAAGCCCACCATGATAAGGTGGGCTTAGGCTATTCTTGAAAAATCAATTATAGATGATGCCGAGTTCCTTCCCTGCTTCGCCAATCACCTTAATTGCGCGGTCGATCTCCTCAGCCTCATGCGAGGCAGTGACCGTTGCCCTCAGGCGGGCCAATCCTTCCGGGACTGCAGGCGACACCACAGGGAGGACAAACACGCCATTAAGTTGGCAGGCACGGGTAAGTCTGAACGCTCTTTCGTCCGTGCCACACAGTACCGGGACAATGGCGGTAGTCGTCAGCATGGTGTCGAAACCCATGCCCTTGAGTCCGCCGATGAATTGTTCCGTGTTGGCATTGAGCTTCTCGATGCGCCAGGGCTCGTCAAGAATAACCTTGAACGCTTCATTGGCGGCGGCAGCTTGCGCCGGGGGCAGCGCTGCCGAAAAGATGTAGGCGCGGCTGGCATGGCGCAGGTATTGAATGAGTTCCTTACGGGCAGCAACATACCCTCCCACCGAAGGGATGGTCTTGCTGAGCGTGCCCATCTTGATATCGATCACATCACCAAGACCGAAGTGTTCTTCGATCCCCGTGCCGGTCTTGCCGAGTACGCCCACCGAGTGGGCTTCGTCGATCATCAACCAGGCGTCGTGCTTGCGGCACAGTTCCACCACTTTGGGCAGGTCGATCACGTCACCGTCCATGCTGAAGACCGAATCAGCGATCACCAGTTTGGACACACCTGCCGGCACCTGTTCCAGTCGATGCTCGAGGTCGGCCATATCGTTATGCTTGAAGCGTCGAAATTCCGCTCCGGACATCAGGCAGCCGTCCACGATGGAAGCATGGTTGAGCTTGTCTGAAAGGACATAATCGCCGCGACCCATCAGGGTGGAAATGACTGTCAGATTGGTGGCATAACCCGAGGAGTAGGTGATCGCCGCTTCCGTATGCTTGAAATTTGCAATCGTTTCTTCGAGTTCGGTATGGAGAGTGAGCGATCCTGCAAGACTGCGCACGCCGTTGGTGCCGGTGCCGAATTTGTCTATTGCCGCCTTGGCCGCTGCGTTTATCCGTGGATGCCCTACCAGCCCAAGGTAGCTATACGAAGCGTACATCCCCATCTCACGCCCATGGACTACCGCCTTGGCACCACCCTCCACCTCTTCAACCGGCTGGTTGTAGAAGTACAGGCCGTTATCCTTGAGCATCTTCTCCCGATCCCCCATTGCACGGATGCGGTGCATGACGCTGTCGTTCGTTGTTTTCAAATCCATTCGTCCTCCAATAACGACCACATTGGGACAAGTTTAGTATAGGGAAAGGGAACTGTCAACCAATGAGGCATTCTCAAAAGAATAACAACGATTTCTTTGCGATGGGTCTTGATAATACCCATTGAATTCGATTTTCAGAAATGTTATAGTAAACATTATCAATAATTGAAATGGTATGAACTCCCAGGGAAGATTTTCCATTACCAAAATCTTTTAGTTCTAAAGGGTGGGATGTTAAATCTGAAAAGGAATACCATGAAATTTCAAATTCTATTACTATCTTCGATTATATTGTCATGCGTAGGATGTGTTTCTTCAGAAGCGAGCATTCAAACTGCCATATCGCTTACACAAGCAAAGTTACCGACAAACACATTTCCCCCAATTACAATCTCAGTATCTAACACAAGTCTACCTTCCCCTATATTAACCTTAACCCCTACACAGACTATAGCAACGACCCCCAGCATGTATTTTACTGAAGACTTCAATCAACCTCTAAATGAATACTGGTTAATGCAAATATATGGGCCAAACAAGAAACAAATATCAAAAGTGAAGTCGAAAGTGAAAGATGGCGATCTGGAGGTAAATATTGCAGATGAAAATATTTATGTTTATTATTTTAATGACCAATTTTCATATACGAATGTCAGACTGGACATGCGCGCAGAAAACAGCGGCCGGAGAACCAATAACATAAGTCTGATTTGCCGAAAAAGCGATGAGGGTTGGTACGAATTTAGCGTGGGCAGTGATGCTGTCTGGTATCTTTATTATGCTTACGTCTCGAAAAACACTTCTAATGCTGTTTATTCTCTGATTGCCAACGGTGCGTCGTTGGCCATGAAACAAGGCAACGATACCAACGAATTAACCATGATATGCGATGATGAGAAAATTACTTTGATGGTCAATGGGGTGGAATTAATTGGCAGCCCAGTAAGGGAAATTGTTTATAAACTCAAAGAGGGATCCGTGGGACTGAACGTTTCTTCTTTATCCGTTACACCAGTAATTGTTGATATTGAATGGTTCAAAATCAGCAAGCCCTAGAAGGAATTGTGAGTAATGAGAAGTTACTATATTTCCTTATGTTTATCTATGATGCTAATATCTTCCTGCGCACCTTCGCCTGAAATTGTCGCTACCGCAATGGCACAAACACAGGTAGCTTTGTCGTTCACCAAACCTCAACTACCGACGGCATCACTAATATCCATGTCTGAACATCCAACGGTCACACCGACTGAGGTCCAGAAGCCTGTCCCAACTATCACCAGCACCCCAGATTTACGGGTGATAAAATCTGACCCAATGGTTTACTTATGCGATTCCCAGGATTTTCCAGGGGAAGGTGATTATTTCCTTCCAGCGCCAGATGCGATTTTTACATACCTGGATAGCAATGGCAAGAAACAAACTTTTTATATGGAACATTTAAATCACATTTCAAACGACATTCTAATCATAGACAAACAAAGCAATTCCTCCTATGCTGTTCAGAGTTACATAGCTGAAACCGGAAGAGTAGATGGATGGAAAATTGAGTTTAATAAAGGAAAAAGTAATTTCGATGGACCCTATACAGTGATATGCAACGTGGAATCCTACGAAACCTCCGAAGGAGCGATTCTAGCCGTTCAAAAATTCAACCAAGCAGAAACATCAGAGGTGGTAGGTTGGGAATATGATGAAGGATCGCATCCCAGTCTCGGTAGCGCTGATGTTTTTCTCAAGAATGAAGACCTCAAAAAACAGGATTTGGCAAATCACGTTGCTTTACAATTTTCATATAGAAATTACCGTGTAACAATTAATGCATTGGATAAAACGCAAAAAGAGATTGCATTTGATATCCTTTATCATATTGGGCTTAATACCTTAAGAGCCTAGAAAATGCTCCTCTAAGCGTACCGTAAAGTTAAATCGACAAATCAATCGAAAAGAATACTAATCCTAAGGTCTTAGGTTGATTATTTATGCTTCAATTCAATTATTCAATCAATTTTTGTAATTCCGACTCATCAATGATAGATACCCCTATTGCTTTTGCCTTGTCGTATTTCGACCCCGGCGACTCGCCAAGCACCAAATAACTGGTTTTCTTGCTGACACTGTCGGTAACCTTTCCACCGTGTGATTCGATGAATTCCTTTGCCTGGTCCCGGCTGAACGTGGGAAGCGTCCCTGTGATAACGAACGTCATCCCAGCAAGCGCCTCCGACAACTGTCCACTACCTATTGGCAACTGATCATTCACCGGCCAGACTCCTGCTCGCTTCAGCTTTTCCAGTACCTTTTGGTTTCGTTCCCGGCTGAACCAGTCCACGATGGCTTCGGCAATGTTCGGACCGATTCCCTCGACCATTTGAAGGTCATCGATCGTGGCCTTGGCCAGATTATCCAACGAGGTGAAATGAACCGCAAGGTCGCGTGCGGAAACTTCGCCCACACCGCGCATACCGAGGGCGGTGATAAGCCTGCTCAATGGCTGGCTTTTTGATGTTGCAATGGCAGCCAGAAGATTATCCGCGATTTTTCCAGGCGGTTCCTTATCCGTTTTCCTATCCTTCTTGGTGACCGCTTCGAGGATATCTTCTTTCTTTAGGTAATAGATATCGGCGACATCTTTTACTGCACCCGTTTCGATGAGTTTCTCGACGATCTTGACGCCCATCCCGTTGATATCCATCGCGCCTTTGGAAACGAAATGCTCCACATTTCTCACCAACTGAGCAGGGCAGGCTGCATTGACGCAATACCAGGCAACCTCGCCTTCGAAGTGCTCCACGGGCTGTCCACAATCCGGGCAGGTTTGCGGTGGTTCATAAGATTTTTCCTTGCCGGTGCGCGCATCGACGACCGGACCGATCACGTAGGGAATCACTTCTCCGGCTCGTTTGACCAGCACCCGGTCGCCGGGGCGGATATCCTTCTCTGAAATGTAATCGAAATTGTGCAGGGTGGCGCGCTCGACCACAACTCCCCCCACCTCCACAGGTTCAAGCATCGCATAAGGCGTGAGAACACCCGTCCGCCCGACAGCAACGCCGATGTTGTTGAGTCTCGTAGTGACTTCCCGCGCCGGGAATTTGAATGCGACCGCTCCACGGGGATCCTTACCGACGTAGCCCAGTTCCTCAGCAAGCGACAGATTGTCCAGTTTGATGACCATGCCATCGGCTTCATAGCCCAGCTCGTCGCGGCGTTTGTCCCAGGTTTCGGTATAGTCGATGGCGGATTCGAGGTCGTCAAATCTCTTTGCCACCTCCGTCACGGGGAATCCCAATACCTTCAGGTAGGAGAGGATCTCCCATTGGGATGTGGGTACCTGCCCTCCCCCGGAATAAATGATTTGGTATACCAACAATGTCAGCGGTCGCGAGGCGGTGATGGATGGATCCAGCTGACGCAGCGACCCGGCGGCTGTGTTCCGCGGATTGAGGTAGGTTTTCTCCCCTGCTTCTTCGAGACGCTGGTTCAGTTCTTCAAAATCCTGCGTGTGCATGAACACTTCGCCGCGCACCACAAGGGAGGCTGGCGGTTTAGGCCTGGAGTCATCCACCGGGATTTTCAGCGGAATGGCTCGGATTGTTCGTAGGTTTAAGGTGATATCTTCTCCCACTTCCCCGTCACCGCGCGTCGCACCCTGGACAAAAAGACCATCGCGATAATGCAGCACAACGCTCAACCCATCGATCTTCGGCTCAACGGTGAACTTCGCCTTCTCAACCCGATCATCCAGCTTTCGAATGCGCTCGAACCACGCTCGTGCGTCGTCCGCGCCAAAGGCATTCGCCAGGCTGAGGATGGGACGCGGATGCTGAACTTTCTCGAACTTCTCCGATGCCGCCGCCCCGGCTCGTTGGCTGGGGGAATCCGGTGTGACCCAATCAGGATGCTCCGCTTCGATAGCCTTCAATTCGACCAGGAGCTTGTCATACTCCGCATCACTGATGACTGGCGCATCCATGACATGGTAGCGATAGTTGTGGAAATTTACTTCCTGCTTGAGATGATCGTATCGGCTCTTGGTTGACATGTTACCTTATCGGTTTGGAGCGGGGTTGACCGCGCGCCGTCTTCGGTACTGCTCATGAATTTCGTGACAGTGGCCAATCTTTTCGCGAATGGCCACATCCAGCCAGTATTGACCTTTCTCCGCGGTGCCTAGCGAACCAGCGCCATAAGCACCTGTCTTTGTGTCATCGACCCATGGCGGGTTGGCAACCAGCGCGCCTCCCTCGATCCAGTCCATATAATAGGACGGCGTGGAGATGAAATTCATTTCATCCACTGCGCGGTCGAGATAGATCAACTCGGGGCGAAGGGCGAGAATCAGGGAAGTTTCCAATTCGCAGGCATGTCCCATCCCGCCAATCGGTGATTCGCGTTTGGCATCCAGTGCCGCAATCCCCTCAGGGCTGTTCAAGTAAAGCCAGGTGGTCGCCGCGAAGATCGTCGGATATTTTTCACCTGCATATTTAACCACCGTCACAAGGAATGAACCGTTGCCACCATGACCGCTGTTGAAGTAAAACCGCGAGAAGCCCCGCCCGACCATCGTATCGATGACCGCACCCCAAAAATCCTCGAACGCCCGGCCACCGGCGTTGAACGTCCCGGCTAGGTAGCGGCGGTGAGTGCTCACTCCATAGGGATATGCCGGCAAAGTCGCACATACATCAGGAGCGGTTTGGGCTGCACCCTTGCAAATCGCCTCGATGATGATGGTGTCCGTCGAAAGCGGAGAGTGATAGGCATGCTGTTCGGTATGTCCAACCGGGATGAGGATCACTTTCTCCCGGTCTGAATCCGGAGGGAGCAGCGGATACGTCCCGGAGGACTTCACGGTGAGCTGGGGGATATCCGGTTCGATCCACCCGTCATGTGCCACAACAGCACGAACATCCGTGAACCCATCTTCCGTCATATTGCCAACGAGGTTTCGCACTATCGCGCTGAAGATGGGTTTGGGCGTTGGCAATCCGCTTCCCGGCCACCCGAAAGGTAATGCGGGTAACACACCGATGCGGTCCGGGCTTCCCCAGGCTTCTGCCAATGCACTTTGGTCATATCCCGAGCCGACGGGGAGTATGAGCGGAGTCTCCCTCGGTAGAGCTGCGACTTCAGGGAAGGTCAATTCGTCGAATTGGAAGAATTCAGTCATGGTATTCCTTTTCTCCATGTCATTTTAACCGACCCGTGAGTAAAGTCAAAGGATGATTGGGATTAGCCGAGTGATAATTTGGTCATTAATGACCGCAATTGGGTATTGACTTAAATAGAATAAATGTTCTATAATGCGTTATCGAACACTCGTTCTACTTTCAGGAGGCTCAAATGAACGCAACCCGCAGTTTTCAAAATATCAATCTCGGACAGATTTGGACTAAAGTCATGAGCCATCGCGGATCCGTTTTTGGGTTCATGATCTTCGGCGCGCTTCTCGCCTTTGAGATCTTTAATTACAGCACCACCCAATTTGCGCTCCAGGATGTCCTCGGGGATCTGACTTTCCTGGGGATCCAGTGGGCGACCATTCTCGCTCTGGCGTTTTGCGGGATCGATTTCGCCGGCATCGCGCGCATCTTCACTCCCGAACAGGGACGCGAGGAACCGGCGGAGGTCTGGTACCTGTTCGGTGCCTGGCTTCTGGCTGCGGCAATGAATGCCACCCTCACCTGGTGGGGTGTTTCCGTGGCGATGGAGAATCGGCAGATCGCAGGGACAGCTGTCATCGAATCATCGACCATGATGACCGCGGTACCGATTTTCGTCGCTGTGATGGTATGGGTCATCCGCATCCTGATCATCGGTACGTTCTCAAGCATGGGAGACCGGCTCTTCCGGGGTGATTCACGCCCGCGGCGACCGATGGCAACAACCAGCACACCTGTCCGTCCGCAGACTCAATCGTCCGGGAGTCAATCCGTCCGCTCCGGTGCATCGCTCGCGGCCTACCGCCCGCAGCCGCGCACTCCCCTGTCCCAGTCGACCTACAAGCGCCCGGAGACGACCTATTCCGCAAAATCAGTGGACTATGACGACACAGGGTATACCGCCTAAAGAGCACATCATCGATAGAATACCAAGAGTATATTTCACGGATCATCCATGCCCACTGCCCGACTGACATATCGCAATGCCAACCGGCACAGAGAGACAGCCGAAGGCCAAGGCTGTCTCTCTGGTTTTGCACTCCCGCCCCTAATGGCACTGGTGGTAGGAATCAGCTTTCTGATTTTCCTGGGTAAGTTCGCGCCGGATTCCAGTTCTCCTGGAACCAATCTGGTTCCAAAAAATTTTTCCGCCGGGGAAAAATCACATTCCATCTCCCCCATCTTTACTCCGGAAATCCAGTTCTGGGAGAACCAGATCCTGCGTTGGGCTGCGGAGTACAACCTTGACCCTAATCTGGTGGCAACGGTGATGCAGATTGAATCCTGCGGGAATCCCGAAGCACGTTCATCAGCAGGCGCGATGGGGCTTTTCCAGGTGATGCCCTTTCATTTTGCCGCATTGGACAATCCCTACGACCCGGACACCAATGCCCGCCGCGGGATGGCTTATCTACAACGATCTCTGATCGCTGCCGAGGGCAACGCCGGTCTTGCGATGGCAGGCTACAACGGTGGGATCAGCGTCATCAGCAAGCCGCAGAATCAATGGGCAGAGGAAACACAACGCTATATCTACTGGGGGACAGGGATTTATTCGGATGCCGCTGCGGGCGCTGCAGAGAGCGCTCGATTAAATGAATGGCTCAGCCGCGCCAGTGGCATGTGCATCAAGGCGAGAGAAAAACTACGGATTACCCAATAAAAAATCGGGCAGCCAAATGGCTGCCCGGTAAGTTTTTTCCTTTAGGCGTCGCGTACCTCGCCGTCGATCACATCGCCATTTCCCGATGGGGGTGGAGGCGGAGGTGTGGATGGTCCGCCCTCCGGCTGAGGCTGCTGTCCCTGTCCATAGAGCATCTGGCTCAGGGCGTAGAAGGCGTTTTGAACTTCCTCGGTTGCCTTCTTGATTCGCTCCACATCGTCCGTTTGTGATGCAGATTTCAAGTCGGCGATTTTCCCTTCGATGTTGCTACGATCGTTGGCAGGGACTTTTTCTCCCAAGTCCCGCAGAGCTTTCTCGGTCTGGTAGACAAAGCTGTCCGCAGTATTCTTGACCTCGATCAACTCACGGCGCTTCTTGTCTTCCGCCTCGTGCTGGCGCGATTCCTGGACCATGCGCTCGATATCCTGCTTGTTAAGGTTGGTCGAGGCAGTTACGGTGATCTTTTGTTCCTTGCCTGTCGCCTTATCGCGGGCAGTCACGTGCAAGATGCCGTTGGCATCGATATCGAAAGTCACTTCGACCTGAGGAACACCGCGCGGAGCCGGGGGGATGCCATCCAACCGGAAGCGGCCGAGGGACATGTTGTCGTTTGCCAACGGGCGTTCACCCTGCAGGATGTGGATATCCACTGCGGTCTGGCTGTCTGCCGCCGTTGAATAGGTTTCCGTCTTCTTCACGGGAATGGTCGTGTTACGTTCGATCATGACGGTCATGACACTTCCCAGCGTTTCCACACCCAGGGAGAGGGGAGTCACATCGAGCAGCAGGATGTCGCGCACTTCACCGCCCAGAACACCGCCCTGGATGGCCGCGCCGACCGCAACAACTTCATCGGGATTGACGGATTTGTTGGCTTCCTTTCCGGTCATCTTACGGACCAGATCCTGAACCATGGGCATGCGGGTTGAACCGCCCACCAATACAACTTCGTTCAAGTCACTGGCTTTCAGGCCAGCATCTTTCAGAGCATTTTCAAAGGGGGCGACACATCGCTTGAGCAGGTCATCAGTCATCTGATCGAACTTGGCGCGAGATAATTTGACAACCAGGTGCTTCGGACCGTTGGCATCCGCAGTGATGTAAGGCAGGTTAAGTTCAGTCTCCATCATACTGGAAAGCTCGATCTTGGCTTTTTCAGCCGCTTCTCGAAGGCGCTGGAGAGCCTGGCGGTCGTTGCGCAGGTCAATGCCTTCCTGTTTCCTGAATTCGTCGGCTGCCCAGGTCACGATTCTCTGGTCCCAGTCATCGCCGCCCAAATGGGTATCTCCGTTGGTGGATTTGACCTCGATCACACCCTCGCCGACCTCGAGCACCGACACGTCGAACGTGCCGCCGCCCAGGTCAAAGACCAGGATGGTTTCATTCGTTTTCTTGTCGAGGCCATAGGCCAGCGCAGAGGCCGTCGGCTCATTGATAATTCGTTTGACTTCCAGACCTGCGATACGACCCGCATCCTTGGTAGCCTGACGCTGGGAGTCATTGAAATACGCCGGGACTGTGATAACCGCCTCGGTGACTGCTTCGCCCAGATAGGCTTCTGCATCCGCCTTTAGTTTTGCCAGCACCATGGCAGAAATTTCTTGCGGGCTGTATTCCTTGCCGGTCATCGGAACTTTAACGCGCACATCATCGGTCGGTCCCTCGATCACCTGAAAAGGAACCATCTTGCGTTCATTGGATACTTCTTCAAATCGTCGTCCTATAAATCGCTTGATGGAATAGATGGTATTTTCGGAATTGATCACCGACTGTCGTTTAGCGGTCTGACCGACCATGCGCTCGCCATTCTTATTGAACGCGACCACAGACGGGCACAATCTGCCGCCTTCAGCTGTAGTGATGACCGTGGGTGTTCCACCTTCCATAACGGCCACAACGCTGTTGGTTGTCCCCAGATCGATACCAATGATTTTTCCCATATTGCAACTCCTTAAATTATGATTTCACACGAAAACTCAAGCCGTAAACCGGCCATGCTTTCAATAGTCTAACTGATGAATAATAGAAATACGTTAACATCCCATAGAAATTTTATAAAGCAACAGCCGCCTTGTTGATGGCGGCTGTTGCGATTTTCAATATAGCTAATATGGCTGACTAACGGACCACTCTCACCAGCACGGCTTTGACGGCCACCCGCTGCCGGTAGGAATCCGATTTTTCATCATAACCCCGGCAGGTGAGCAGTGTCACCCAGGACTCATCCTTGTGCTCGAAGGCTTTCGTCACATCGTTGGGTTTCAGGTATTCCACACTTCGAACCTCGTAGATATAGGTTTGCCCATAAGCGTGAACCAGGATCCGGTCGCCCCATTTCAATTTTGTGATTTCGACGAAGGGACCGGGTAATCCGCTCGGAAGGTAGACATGACCTGTCAGGACGCTGTTGCCGGAATGGGTTGGGAAGGCAGATCCATCCAAGTAACCGGCATCCTGCCCCAGCCATGAAACATCCCACTCACCTTCCACCTTGGGGACGCCAACGATGTCCATCTTCACCTTTTTCGATGGGATTTCAAGCCACAAATCACTCTGGGCTGTATACAGTTTCACTTCCGGTTGGAGGTCCAATCGGGTCACCCGGCCGGGCGCAAAGCCGGTATCCGGCAGCAGGACAGAAGCCTGCCATGTTGCAGCCGCGGTGGCGACGATCTGTTCTCCGGGGTCAGCAACATCCCCGTCCCCGTTCAAATCCGAATCCATCGTAGCCTGGTTGTCTACCGAATTGATCCCTGTATTTACCGTTACATTGAACCGAATATAAAGTTCATTGTTGGCACTGGCCGCGTCTGTCGCCCCAAAATCTGGACCGATCGATCCAGTCCACACCACCCGTCCTCGAGGGTATGTTCCGCTAGGAGCTTCATAGACACAACTTGTAGTTGTCGTAACACCCTCTTCAGCACAGCTTAAGCCACCAGCATACGTCGTTCCCAGCGGGATGGCATCGCTGACTGCTGCATTGACTGCCACGAGATTCGAGTCGTTGATCCAGACCATCGTCCATCGCAGTACGGGAAGTCCGTTGTCATCTACGAATTTGACGCCGAAGGGCGGGTCGAAGAGATTCGGGCTGTAGCCGAAGTCCACATCGGTGCGGGTTTCGCCTGCAGTCACAGTTACGCTAGCCTCATGAGGAGTTGCTGTACCGTCAAGATCATACGTTAGAGCTGCCCCGGCAGGTAACGTGGTTGTATCAATGCGGACGGCATAGGTCCCAGCAGCGAGTCCTGTGATGGAGTAGTTACCACTCGCATTTGTAAATGTGGTAGGTTCTCCAATATCATAGGCGTTGTCATCGTCCTGATCCACATAAACCCGTACACCACTTAATCCGGGTTCGCCTGCATCTTGGGCACCATTACCATCCACATCATTCCAGACTCGGTCGCTGATGGTGGCAGTGACTGGTACATTCCCAAAGTAGTTGCTCAGGTCCGTGTCACTCACCGGGTTGCCACCGTACGTCGTGCTGGCGGTACCCTCGTTCGTGTACTGCCCGCTGGCCGCCGTCCCCGTCGCCGTGCAGGTCACGCTCGCACTCACGCCCAGACTGGCGATCACGTTGTTCCCGCTGCCGCAGTCAATGTCCGCAGCGTCGTTCACGATCTGGTCGTCGCTCACCGTCATGTTCGTCAGCGCCACGTTGCCCGAGTTCGTCACCTCATACTCCATAGTCACCGCGCTCCCCGCCGCCACGTTCGGACCCGCCGCGCTGTCGCATCCTGTCCATTCGTACTCTTCACCAGCGTCAGCCCCGGCACCGCCGTTAACGTCACCGTCTCCGTGTCCGTGCAGTCCGCCGCGCCCGTGCAGGTCTGGGTCGAACTCACGTCCGCCGTGTTCGCCCGCGAGCCGTTGTTGATGTCCGCCTGAAGCAGGGTGTACACGTTGTTCGTACACGTGAAGCTCGTCGTCGCTCCCACCGCCAGGCTTAGCGTGTTGCAGCTCAGGCTGCCCAGCAGGCTGTCGCTCACCGTCACGTTCGTCAACGGCACGTTGCCCGTGTTCGTCGCCTCAAATCCATAGGTGATCGTGTCGCCCGCGTTCGCCGCTCCGTTCGGCGCCACCACCGTCATGTCCAGCACCGAAGTCTTGTTCAGCGTCAGCCCCGGCACCGCCGTTAACGTCACCGTCTCCGTGTCCGTGCAGTCCGCCGCGCCCGTGCAGGTCTGGGTCGAACTCACGTCCGCCGTGTTCGCCCGCGAGCCGTTGTTGATGTCCGCCTGAAGCAGGGTGTACACGTTGTTCGTACACGTGAAGCTCGTCGTCGCTCCCACCGCCAGGCTTAGCGTGTTGCAGCTCAGGCTGCCCAGCAGGCTGTCGCTCACCGTCACGTTCGTCAACGGCACGTTGCCCGTGTTCGTCGCCTCAAATCCATAGGTGATCGTGTCGCCCGCGTTCGCCGCTCCGTTCGGCGCCACCACCGTCATGTCCAGCACCGAAGTCTTGTTCAGCGTCAGCCCCGGCACCGCCGTTAACGTCACCGTCTCCGTGTCCGTGCAGTCCGCCGCGCCCGTGCAGGTCTGGGTCGAACTCACGTCCGCCGTGTTCGCCCGCGAGCCGTTGTTGATGTCCGCCTGAAGCAGGGTGTACACGTTGTTCGTACACGTGAAGCTCGTCGTCGCTCCCACCGCCAGGCTTAGCGTGTTGCAGCTCAGGCTGCCCAGCAGGCTGTCGCTCACCGTCACGTTCGTCAACGGCACGTTGCCCGTGTTCGTCGCCTCAAATCCATAGGTGATCGTGTCGCCCGCGTTCGCCGCTCCGTTCGGCGCCACCACCGTCATGTCCAGCACCGAAGTCTTGTTCAGCGTCAGCCCCGGCACCGCCAAGGCAACCGTCACATCCTCATCTGTTTCAGGATCTGCACTCGGATCTGGCATGGGAACTTTGCTATAATCCGGTGTTCCAGGATCATTGGCAACAGCCCCATCATCATCGGTCGGACCCGGAATTTGAGTACTAACCACACTTGCTGTGTTGTCATACGTACCAGCTGAAACACCAGAATCTATGTCCACAATGAAAGTAATGACGACCGATCCACCTGGGTCAATCGTCCAAGTTCCCCAAATCGGTGCGGCTGATCCAGGAGTTGGGTCACTGGTTGATGTGCGGGTTGCATTAGTTCCTAAAATGGAACTTGTTGATGCGTAAGTGAATCCTCCCGGCAAGGAATCGTTAATATCCACACCTGTCAAGGAGTTTCCGCCTTTATTTGCTACCAAGATTGAATATATCGCAGTGCCACCTGCAACCGCATTAGGGGTGCTCGTATCCTTATCGATCGTCAAAGAACTTACCAGATCGCTATCCAACGCACAACCTTCCGGCGTACCAGTCGCTGAACAAGCGTTTGTTGAAGTGCTGTCTGGCAAACTAGAATTCGTCGGATCGCCACCACCGCCCACTTTGGCTTTGTTCACAAGTGGTCCCGTCGCGTTCGAAGCCACGTTCACTGTGAAGCTGAACACACTTGTTCCACTCGCAGCGATCGCTGAACTGCTGTCACAAGTAATGACATTACTTGTAGCGCTACAGGACCAGTTGGCTGCCTGCGCGCCCCCCAGTAAAACAGATCCATCAGTGATGTTCAAACCCGTTGGCAGCACATCCAAAATTCTAATCGTGCCGCTCGTTGAGGCATCGCCATTATTGGATACAGTCAGGGAGTAAGTGGTCATGCCGCCAGCTGCGACGCTTGCCACGCCGTTGCTCTTCGCTAGGGCAAGATCTGGTGCGGTTGCAGTGTAAGTCGCTGTGTCATTGGCTGAATCTTTGGTGCCCGATGTATAGGTGCCGGTTGCCTTGGCGGTGTTGGAATGAGTCCCTGCCTGGGCTGACACCGGGCCTACCACACAATAGGCGATCGGATCAGCCGTTGCCGAAGCCGCTGGCAGCCCTGTCGCAGGAATATAGCTGTATGGAGGAGTTGTATCTGCAGGATCGAGTTTGTACCAAGTACATGGAATTGGATTTGTCGTAGGTGAGATACCCAGCCATCCCGCGAGTGTCGTATCGTAAATAGCGACCGAAGTGAAATCGACATCACCTATATTTTCGACTACAAATCGATAATACAGAGGCGCACCAGTCGTTACGGATTGATTGGATGACCAGCTGCCATCGATTGTGCTTGAAAGGCCAACTTCCTTTGACATGCGAATGTCAACCACTGCAGCCACCACGTTAATTTGCGCGGTGGCTGTATCATTTCCGACAGGCGAAGTGAGAGTAACCGTATTGGTTTTTAATCCGGTAGTCGTCCCTTCGATATTCACCGAAAAGCTACATACCGAATTGGCGGCCATGGTTGTAGCACCAGTCAACGTTATACTTGCGAAACTAGGAACCGCTGAAAGTGTCCCACCTGAAAAGGAACCAGAGGAGCATGTTATCGCTGTCAAGCCATTTGGATTGGCAACAACTAGACCAGAAGGTAATGTATCGCTTAAATTAACATTGCTTATTGAAGAAGAATTAGGGTTGGAGAAGGTAAACGACAGCTTCGTGGTATTAGTCGGTGATGTCGTCGTAATGGTATTGTCAGCAAACCCCTTGGAGACAGTGGGCGAGGAAACTACCGTCAGGTTCGCCTGACCATAGCCAACATTTGCCCCTCCGGAAGTGTTGACACCTGCATAATCAGCCTTGATGCGATTACTGGTGTTTGTATACGTTCCAGGATATTTCCCCTGGACTCGAACCGAAAAAGTACAGGAGGCAGGAGCTACATTCGTTATGGAACCCCCATTCAAACTAATAGTATTAGTACCAGCGTTAGCTGTAATAGTGCCTGTCATCGTGGGTGCGGGTACACCCGAGCCAGTACACGAAAAACCAGAAATCGTTGGGGGATTGGCAACCACGAGACCATCAGGCAGGGTATCAGCAAAGGCTACGCCAGTCAGGTTGCTAGAGTTGGGATTGCCCACAGTGAAAGTCAGTGTGCTGTAGTTGTCCGAGTTAGCCGGGGGAGCCGACGTATCCGAACCGATGGTAGTGGGTGAAAAAACCTTGGAAAGTGTTGGAGGAAGTCGGGCGCCGGCAACCCACAAAAGTGACATTATCCAATGCCAAATATTCAGTAGTTGCAGATGCACTCGAACCACGCGCATTAATCCGAAAGGTTGTTGTACTAATACCAGTAGCAGAACCGGAAGCAACATGGTTGACACCTGGAGGTACAGGGGTGTAAGGATGCCAAGTATTTCCTTTTGTTGCTATGAAGCCTGTCGCTGGCATATCGATCCAGTTGACACCGTTGTCATTGGATGTATGAACATAAATCTGGTTATCGCCAGGATTCCCCCAACCTGGTCCTGTTGTATTATCCATCCGGTAAGATAATCGGATTTCAACTTCTGTATAGTTACTAGAATCAACCTTGAATTCAAAAAATGGAATGCTCGAATGTGTAGGTGTTGATTGAATTACATGCCATCCACCCAGTATCCTCCATGCATTTGCTCCACCAACAACGTTATCAAGCAAGGCTGTCCCTGACCCTGCTGAAGCTGTGGCTACTGTGGATGCAGCGCTAACGTCACTCGCCTTTGTACTTGCTGTGAAATTCGGGTTTGTTACAGTACCACCATCTGCAACATCAAAGTTCCAAGAGACTAGTGTGGTTTTCTCCCCGGCCGTACAAGTGTAACCCGTCAGGGAAGGTGTGGAACTGACGACCAATGTCGCAGCGGCTTTACTGCCGGTATCGAGCGCACCGATATATAGATTGTTCGTCGAATTGGGATATGTTCCATCGACCGTCGATCTGACCGTAATAGCGATGGTACAGGTGCTATTACCAGCTATGGTTATATTGGAAAAAGAAGCACCGGGTGACCCCACTGTCATTGTAGCTGTTGGGCTGCCGCAACTTCCTCCATAAGCAACAGTTGAGCTGTCGACTGTTACACCACTCGGCCAGCCGGTTGTATCAGCAAAATTTATATTACTAAGCGATCCTGAACTGATGTTATTAATGATATAGGTTAGGGTCGAAATTTGATTTGCAGGGATAGTGTTGGGATTGAAAGATTTGGTGATGTTGGCTGGACTGACGATGTTCGCGATGCGGAATTGACCTGCAAAATCAGCATTATAGTGATAGCTGCTCCCGGAAAAATCATAGATCAGGTTGGTGAGGGTTTGGGATGTTCCACCGCCACCGATGATTGTCACATTGTAGATAACTGTAACGTTGCCTCCATACTTCCCGGTTTCCGTGCAGGTGCGATAAACAGGTGAGGTGGGATCATTCACCCAGGTGCAACCATCCGCGTACAACTTGCTGGCCGCATTCGGGTCAGGCGTCCCGGTATCGTTTGCGGAGTAAGATGTCGTAACGCTGTTGATGCGGAAGATGGTATTGGGGAAATTGATGAAACTCTCGATCTGTTCGTAACCGTTGGTGGCTGTTGAGCCGTCCAGCTGGATGTTATAGGTATTGCCAACGATTAAGGTCATGCTGCCGCCGGCAGCTATTGGATTTCCATTAAGCCAGACATTTGTGGTCGAGTTTCGGCTTTGGGAAATCAGTCGCTCAACATAGATTTCTCGGGGGGTTGGAGTACTTACGGTTTCAACACCAAAAAAATCAGGATCATCGTATGTCACATCAATGCGATAACGACGAGTTTCATCATAAGAAACTGAATCGCGTTCGACTTGAATTTCAAAATAAAAATCATGGCAAGAATTCGGTGCGAGGTTAACCTGCGGATCAGGTCGAATTGGATCAAGTGAACCATTTCTCAATCGGATGTAAGAATCGTTACTCTGCGTACCACCTGTCAACCAGACAAAATCCGCTTCAATATCTGAGAATGTAACCGTATTGGAGGCAGGATTACATGCTCTAACACCGACAGGAAAATTATTCGGACCAATATTTACATTGTTACTGTCCAATCCCACTACATTCCATGTAATTGGTGTCACCGTCAAAGGAGATGCAGCATGTACCTCGGTTTGCGGCACCAACTGCCCAGCCAATAACGCCATCAATGCGATTATTGAAAAAACCCTGAAAATTATCCGCTTGTCGAAGAAATTTGTTATTCGGGACATGACGCCTCGTGGTTATTAATCGAAAAATTGCAGGAATTATCAGATGAATAATCTAAAAATACCCTTAACTACCTAATTTTACTTTAGTTTTCTCATACTCTCATCCCCCTAAAGGGCTACGCGCCTAACAAAAACCACAGGTTTCAGCCTGTGGTTGAGTGGAGATGGCGGGAATCGAACCCGCGTCCGAAAGAATTGATCACCGGAAATCTACGAGCGTAGACGGTTGGATGTGTCGCCGCAGGGGACCCGGCCGGCAAAATTCACCTGCGGCCATTCACTCGAGCCCGAAAGCCCTCTTTCGCACCGTTAGTGACGTGGCGGCGCGGCACTCTGCCTTTTTGTCGCCCACTCGTTCGCCGGGCGGAGATCGGGAGCGGTGGACGCCGCCTCGCTAGGAGACGGACCGTTTACTCTCTACTGCGGATTAGGCAGCGAGGGGCATGGCGGCGTAGGAAGTGCGATTGGCACTTGATTTTTTGTGCTGATTTTTCGAGGTCGGCACCTCTCGGCTCGCATTCCGGGACCAGCCTCTCCCGTCGAAGCCTGTCATCCCCGGGAGTGTGGAGTGGTCCCCACTTTGACAAACCACAGTTTACGTGGTTGGTTGTGCCTCTTCATTATAGCATATCAACCCTGCCCTCTATTTTTCGCCAGCCGTCGAAAATCTATTGCCTGCAAATGCGCTTTATGCTAGACTGTACAGAAGGACAGTTCCACATTAATTGTCCGGGAGCCGCTATGCCTGAAAAAATCCTCATCATCGATGACGACGTCGATACCCTCCGGTTGGTAGGGCTGATGCTCCAACGCCAGGGGTACCAGATCATTGCAGCCAACAACGGGGAACAGGGATTGGCTCACGCCGATTCTGATTCACCAGACCTGATCCTCCTGGATGTCATGATGCCCCAGATGGACGGGTACGAGGTCGCACGCCGCTTACGCGCCAATCCGGACACAGCCAACATTCCCATTTTGATGTTCACCGCCAAGACCCAGCTGGACGACAAGGTGACCGGGTTCGAAGCCGGAGCGGACGATTACCTGACCAAGCCCACGCACCCCACCGAACTCCAGGCACACGTCAAGGCGCTGTTATCGCGTTCATCCAAGGGTCGCACCGTCAATCCCCCATCCACACCGACCGAACCTGCTGCCTATTTCACGGGTGTGTTATCCCCGCGAGGCGGGCTGGGCGTCTCAACCATCGCATTAAATCTCGCTGTTTCCTTGTTGAAAAAAACCAATGGCGATGTTGTACTCGCCGAATTCCGCCCCGGCCAGGGGACCATCGGCATCGACTTGAATCTCTCCAGCTCGGGGGGTCTGGTCGACCTGCTGTGCAGCAACCCAACGGACATCACCCGCGCCCGCATCCGCGAAGAGCTTGCCACGCATCAATGTGGGTTGAAATTCCTGCCGGCATCCTTCCAGCCGCGGGATACCTCCCTGATGGCAAATACCGCTCAATTCGAAGCCCTGATCGGCCGTCTGGCGTTCATGGGATCGTTTATCGTGCTGGACCTGGGAAGCGGTTTACCGGCGAGCGTCCAGAAATTCGTTAAGCACCTCCAGGAGATAATCGTCGTGACCGAACCGATCCCGGCGACATTGATTCACACCCGGGCGATGATCGAAGACCTCGTCGATCTCGGCGTGGACATGCGAAGAATATCCGTCGTCGCAAATTACCGCATCAGGTCAGACCTGCATCTCTCAGTGGCGCAAATTCAGGAGCAGCTTGGGCAGCAGATCGCGATTTCGATCACCCCCGCCCCCGAAGTTATCCAGCATGCCAATCGTAACAAAACAGCTGCCGTGCTGGTTCAGGCGGACAATTTGACGACCAAGCAATTCGACGCCCTTGCCGATCAGATCGTCGAGCGCGCTCCCAAATCACATAGGAAATGACCGCCTTTTCCAGCCAGATCATGGCTGATATCGAGTATGCCGCCGACTTGTTCCACGAATCGGAACGCGCGGTGGTGCTGACAGGCGCTGGAATCTCCACTCCATCGGGTATTCCGGACTTTCGCTCGGAAGGGACAGGCTTGTGGTCGCGTGATGAATCTCTGGACGTTGCGTCGCTGACCAACTTCAGGATAAATCCGGAGAAATTTTATTCATGGTTTCGTCCACTGGCTGCCCAAATTTACAATGCCGAGCCCAACTCCGCCCACATCGCCCTGGCGCAAATGGAAAATGCCGGAAAGTTAAAAGCCGTCGTCACTCAGAACATTGACATGCTTCATCAAAAAGCTGGTGCGGTGAAAGTGATCGAAATGCATGGCACTTTACAAACGCTCTCCTGCACCCGCTGCTACCAACAGGTGGAATACCACGACTACCTGCCGCCCTACATCGAAAAGGGAATAATTCCTCGCTGCCCGGCCTGCGCATCGGTCCTAAAACCGGATGTGATCCTATTCGGTGAACAGCTCCCGCAGAAAGCATGGCTTGAGGCGCAAAAAGCCTGTCGCGAATGCGATCTCATCCTTGTAGCCGGTTCATCTCTCGAGGTGCTGCCCGTGGCAGGACTCCCCATGCAGGCTGTGGACCGGGGTGCGCACCTGATCATCGTCAACCAGACGCCGACCTATTTATCCGTTCGCGCGGACATTAATATTTTCGAAAATGTAGCTGAAGTAATACCTCTGATCAAAGACCAGGTAATGTATGGACAAAAACTCTGAAAACCGATTGCTGAAGGACTACCGCCGTCTCATCGAGATTGCCCGGGACCTCGCATCCACCCTCGATCTTGACCCCCTGCTTCATCGCATCATCAACGCTGCCAAGGATATCGCCGGCGCGGACGCTGCGTCCATCCTGCTGTACGATTCCATCTCGCGCCAGCTTCACTTCCAGGTGGCGACCAACCTCGATGAGCCGACCATTCGCGGTATCATCGTCCCCATCGAAAACAGCATCGCCGGCTGGATCGTCCGGCACCGCGAACCCGCCTTTAGCAACAATGTCCTCCAGGATACGCGATACTTTGCCGATGTGTCCAAGGAGACGGGTTACGAAACCCACTCCCTGCTGGGGGTTCCCCTGATCACCAAGGACAAGGTCGTCGGAGTCTTGGAAGTGATCAACAAACGGGTTGGCGAATTCAACGAGCACGATGAAAACCTGCTGTCCGTCCTCGGTGCCCAGGCAGCTGTCGCGATTGAGAATACGCGGCTGTTTCAACAATCAGACCTGGTCTCGGAATTCGTCCATGAACTCCGCACACCCTTGGCAGCTATCAGCACGGCAACCTATCTATTGCTGAGACCTGAAATATCGCCTGAGCAAAGCCAGCAGATCGCGACCAACGTTCACAACGAAGCGCTGCGCTTGAATACCATGACGTCATCTTTCTTAGACTTGGCAAGGCTGGAATCAGGACGAATTCAATACAGGACATCCCTCTTCGAGATCGGGAGATTAATGGAGGAGTGTGCTGCACTGCTTCAATCCAAAGCAGATGAAATGCACGTGCAGATCAAAGTCAAACCGACGAAGAAACTTCAGATCGAGGCTGACCGTGACAAGCTCAAGCAGGTGCTGTTAAATCTATTATCGAATGGAATTAAATACAACAAACCGGAGGGCACTGTCACGCTTAGCGCTCAGGCTGATGGAAGCGAAAATACTATTTCGGTGACGGACACCGGCGTGGGGATACCTGCCGACGCATTGCCTTATCTATTCCAAAAATTCTACAGGGTACGCGACACCGAGGGCAAGGTCAGCGGAACGGGACTGGGATTATCCATTTGCAAACAAATCGTCCAGGGTCACGGAGGGACGATCACCGTACACAGCCAGATCCACAAGGGGACCATTTTTACGATACACCTTCCTAAGAAATAAACCGCCGGGGCAGGTTTTTAAACCTGCCCCGTTCTTTAAGGCGTCAGAAGCACCTTTAGCATCCCTGTTTTATTCGGCTTCCCTGAAAGCGTTCAATCCATCCCCAAGGCGGAAATCAGCGGCGATGAGTCCGGTAGGATCCACTTGCTTTTGCGCGAGGAGGCGCAGCGCAGGCTCGAAAGGTCCGCAGCGCGAGCCGACAATCTGTATCTCGTCGACAACGATGGATGAGAAGTTGGCGGTCATGTCGCCTTTGTACGTGGATTTTAACACCAGCACACCTCGAGGTCTCAGCGCCCGGCGCGCCAGTTCGAATCCTGAAGGGGAGCCTGTAGCCTCGACCACAAGATCGTATCGCCAGCGTTGGACATCCGCTTCATCAATGAGCCTTATTCCTCTGCCGGTCAGCAGGCTTTTTTGGTGGGTGTGGCGGGCAACGACACGCAGGTCACAGCCGGTCAAAGCCAGGGTTTGGGCGATCAGCTGCCCCAGCCTCCCTGCGCCGATAAGCAGCACCCTGTCAGTCGGATGGATCTGCACCTGCTGCTGGATCTCGAGAGCGGCGGCGAGAGGTTCTGTGAACACGGCTGCCTCGTCAGACACCTCGTCGGGCACAACATGCAAGTTTAATAGCGGTAGTGTGGTGTACTCGGCAAAGACCCCGTCCCGGTTGATGATACCCAGCACGGAGCGATTCTCGCAATGTGATTTGCGTTCGTTTTGACATTGTTCGCATGCCCCGCACACGACATTGATCTCGCCAACGACTCGCCTGCCGACCCAGGACGGGTCTTGCGATTCAACCACCTCGCCGACGAATTCGTGTCCTAGAATACCGGTGTAGGGATAATACCCTTTAACCAGTTCCAGATCTGTCCCGCAAATTCCCGCCTTGCGTATTTTGATCAGCGCCTCGCCAGGCTTTACAGGCTGCGGTCCTTCCTTTATCAATAAGTGATTACTTTCAAGCCAAAGCGATTGCATGGATTTATCCTATCGTGCCCCTTTACGGCCAAACTGCCGTTCGAGCATGTCCACGGACAAATGGATCATAGTCGGTCTGCCGTGGGGACAGGTCCGCGGAGATTGGCACATTTCCAGGTCGGCAAGAAGAGCACTCTGCTCTTCGGGTGAAAGAACCTGGCCAGCCTTCACAGCCAATCGTTTGCATACGCGCGCAGCAAGGCGTGACTCAATTTCGTTTTGTAGAGGCGCTTCGTCTTCTTCGAAATCCTCCACCAACGCGCGCAACGCCGAGGCAGGGTCCGCCTGGCCAAAAAGAGCAGGAATGGCGCGCACTTGGAAATCGTTCATCCCAAACAACTCGACCTGAAAGCCGAAGTGTTGAAGAATGGAGAGCTGGTTGTTCAATAGATTTACCTGCGCCGGTGTCAGTGTGACGACTATCGGACTCAGTAATGCCTGGGAAGGGATGTTCTTCCGGTCATGTTGACTCATCAATTTCTCAAAGAGTACCCGTTCGTGAGCCGCATGCTGGTCGATGAGGTACAAACCATCCGGACCTTCTGCGATCAAATACGATGCGCCGATCTGCCCGATCAGACGCAGCAGCGGCAGGTTGGATAACGTACCCTGACGGCTCTCGGAGGGGACAGTCTGAGGCGGAATCGCAGAAGGTTCGCTCCCTGACTGAGTATGCGCGATGGTCCAGTCCAAACCTATTGATGATGGCCTGGCACCTCCCCACAAATTTTGCGCTGGCATTTGTGGGATCGGGGTATACGCCAGAAGCGAACGTCGGACGGCGCGCTGGACGAAGCTGAACAACCTGTCCGGATTTCTGAACCGTATCTCAGCCTTCTGAGGATGAACATTGACATCCACATCTTCCGGATTAACTTCAAGGAACACAACTGCCAATGGGTAACGCCCAACCATGAGTAAAGTATGGTAAGCCTGCAGGAGAGCGGTGGTCAGGGCAACATCCTGGACCCAACGACCATTGACGAAAAATGTTATCTCTTTACGATTGGACCGCGTCAACGAAATTGGGCTGATAAAACCGGTCAGTGACATGCCCTCATCATCGGTACTCACCTCCAGCATCTGGCGCGCTGCATCCACTCCGTAAAGTGAGGCGAGGATGGCTCGACGGTCCCCATCGCCGGCGGTCTGAAATGTTGGCGCGCCTTTCTCCATGAGCTTGATGCGCACCTTCGGATAAGCCAACGCGTATCGAGTCAGCAAGGCATCGATCACCCGGCGCTCGGTGGCATCCTGTTTAAGAAATTTGAGGCGCGCCGGGACGTTGAAGAACAGATCCTCCACGCGGACCACAGTCCCAGCTGGAACACCGGTTTTTTCCAGTTTGCCGATCCGTCCGCCCTCGACTTTGATCCGCGCTCCGGCAGAGGCTTCCGGCGTACGGGATGTCAGTGTGAGACGCGAGACGGAACCGATTGATGCCAGCGCCTCCCCCCGGAAACCCAAGGTCGCGATTCGGAAGAGATCCGCCGCGGAGACCAGCTTGGATGTGGCGTGGCGCTCCACCGCGAGCGCGAGATCAGCCTCCAGGATGCCCGACCCGTCGTCTGCAACTTCGATGAGACGCCGGCCTGCCTCTTCTACAGTCACCGTAATAACGTGCGCGCCGGCATCCAGCGCATTTTCCACCAACTCTTTAACGACCGAGGCGGGACGTTCAACTACTTCACCGGCGGCGATCTGCGAGGCAACTTCAGGTGGCAGGATACGGATGGGCATGAAAATATTATACCTGAGACACAAGGTATAATCACGCCGTGCAGTTCACCACCGTATTCTTTGATCTGGATGACACCCTTTACCCTGCGTCGAGCGGGCTTTGGGAAGCCATCCGGCAGCGCATCAGTATATACATGCACGAGTTCCTGGGCATTCCCTGGGATGAAATCCCCGATCTACGCCGGAAGTATTTTGAAGAATACGGCACAGCGCTGCGCGGGCTGGAAACCCACTACCCTATCCACAGGGACGATTACCTGGCTTTCGTGCATGACCTGCCCTTGACGGATTACATCCACCCCGACCCGGAACTGATCTCTGCTCTGAAGGCTTTGCCTGCCCGCAAGCTCATCTTCACCAACGCCGACTCGGCACATGCCAGGCGGGTCATGAACGTCCTCGAGGTCGCCTCATTTTTTGATGAAATCGTGGACATCAATGACATGGAGCCTTTTTGCAAACCGATGCCGAAGTCTTTCCAGCGGGCGATGATTCGGGCTGGAGAATCGGATCCCCACCGCTGTGTGCTGATCGACGACATGCTCCGCAACATCGCGGGCGCGCGGACGTTCGGCATGCGCACCGTCCTGTTCGGTGATGAACGCCACCCGCCGGGTACGGACGCCAGTCTTGTGAATTGGTTCGAACTTGCCGAAATCCTTGAGCACTTGGAGGCAGATCCGGAATGATGCAAAATCCCGATAATATTTATCTCGTCCTTTGCATCCTGGCGGTAATTCTCATCGGGTCCAATGTTCTGATGTACGCCGTTGTCCGTGGCTCCCGCGGCATGAATTTCGACTGGTTCAGGCATTTCGGAAAGAACACCCGTCAGCCTTGGGCAAGGGAAGATGAAGGGTTGAAGGAATTGGCAAAACACGCCGACAAGATCCGGTCTGAACAGAGTCCGAAGGATGAAGACCCGGATCAATAACCGGGACATTCTTATAAATTTCTTACGGCAATGGGCACGGATTTCATGTAATTTTAATCCGGGACTGATATGCTCTTCAGGAAATTGTCCACACGGAAAGTCTTATTGGAGGAAAAGTGAAAAAAGGATTGATCATTGGGTTTTCAGTATTCGCGGCAGTAATCCTGCTGGCAGGCGCGTTTTCGGGCGGATTCCTGGTCCGACATTATCTTCCGTCAGGAAATTTCACCACTTCCCTGGATGCCGGTCCCACCCTGGATGAAGCGGTTACTGTTGTTCCCGGTCCTGTGAGCGGCGACCCGGATTCAGCCACGCCTCAGGATCTGGAAGATCTCTTTCAACCATTTTGGGAGGTCTGGGCAATCGTCCATGCTCAGTTCGTCGACCAGCCAGTGGATGACATAGCCCTGATGCGCGGCGCGATCCGCGGGATGCTTGAATCGCTCGGTGACGAACACACCAGTTTTATGGATCCCCAGGAATTCACGGATGCAAATGCCCAAATGGAAGGTTCCTATGAAGGGATCGGCGCCTACGTCGATACTGGCGGGGATTACCTGACCGTCACCAGCCCCATTCCCGGTTCGCCTGCTGAAAAAGCCGGGCTGAAACCAAAAGATGCGATCATCGCCATCGACGGCGAGGACATGACCGGAATTAATCCGGAGCTTGCCCGCAGAAAAGTCCTTGGACCTGCAGGCACTGTCGTCACACTGACCATTCTTCGTGAAGGCATGGAAGAACCGTTCGATGTTGAAATCACCCGAGACAGAATCACCATTGCCAGCGTCGAATCGGAAATGCTCGACAACGGCATTGCCTATCTCAAACTTAACACATTCGGGGAAACAACCACCCGCGAACTAAAACAACAACTGGGCGCATTGATGGACCAGGATCCGAAAGGTCTTATTTTTGACCTCCGCTACAACGGAGGCGGGTATCTCCAAACAGCTGTTGAGGTTACGTCGCAGTTCATCTCCGATGGCGTGGTCCTTTACGAGCAATACGGGGATGGAAGGAAAGACAGCTATGACGCCCTCTCTGGCGGACTGGCGGTTGACATTCCCATGGTTGTGTTGATCAACGAAGGTTCTGCATCAGCTTCCGAAATCGTTGCCGGCGCTTTGCAGGATCATCAGCGTGCCCAACTGGTCGGTGTAAAATCCTACGGAAAGGGATCAGTCCAGAACTGGATTCCCCTCGCAGATAGTCAGGGAGCCGTTCGCGTGACAATCGCCAAGTGGCTGACTCCCAATGGACGCACGATCCATAAATTAGGGCTAACTCCCGATGTAGTTGTCGAACTGACCGATGAGGATGTAACGGCCGAACGCGATCCGCAGCTCGAAAAAGCCATCGAATTACTTATCCAAGTAACTTGCTGCCTTGATTAGCAGAAACCTGACAGGATGCATTTCCGTATAAGGAAATAACGGAGGAAACCAGATGTTTCTAGATCCCAATTATTTAATGTATATGGTGCCGGCATTGATCATTACCATGGTGGCATCCCTGTATGTGAAAGCAGCCTACAATAAATGGAGCAAAGTGCCTGCCCGCAGCGGACTGACCGGCGCCGAGGCAGCACAACGGCTGATCAATAATGGCGGTTTATACGGCGTCCAGATCCAGGCAATTCCTGGGAAGATGACCGATAATTATGACCCACGGACAAAAGTCCTTCGGTTGTCCGCCGGAGTGGGCAACAGTAACTCGGTTGCTTCACTCGCGATTGCCGCTCACGAACTAGGCCATGCCATGCAGGACGCGGAGGAGTATTTACCGCTCAAACTGCGTTCAGCCCTCGTACCGGTGGTCAACATCGGGTCGAACCTTGGCTGGATCCTGATCATGATCGGCATGTTCCTCCGGATTTCCGAATTGGCCTGGCTGGGCGTGTTCGCCTTTGCTGCGGGCGCCGTTTTCGCAGTAGCCACTCTGCCTGTCGAGTTCGATGCATCATCCCGTGCCAAACGACTGCTCGCCGATACGGGGATCATCGTGGGCGAAGAAGAGCAGCGGGGTGTCAATTCCGTCCTGACAGCTGCCTCGTTGACCTACGTCGCCGCCCTGGTGACTGCCCTCCTGCAGTTGTTCTACTTCTCCGGGCTGGCTGGTGGGATAGGCCGCCGGAGAGACTAAACGGTATTCAAGTACTGGATAAACTAAAAGAGACGGTTGACTGAACTGCACCCCAATAGTTGGACACAAACCAACTGTTGGAGGTGCAGTTCATGACGCCGTCTCTTTTTATCCCGGCAATATCCCTTATAATCCATCCCATGCGTAAGGTCCTCATCCTGATCATCCTCGTCCTGGTAGTTTCGTTGATCGCGTTCCGGTTCTCTGAAATTCAGAGCATCGTCGAAACTCTGCAGAATGCGGACCCATTCTTCTTTGTCATCGCAATCGGGCTTCAATTCATTTGGTTCATCGGACTTGCCGCTGCCTTAAGGTCGCTATACCGCATCATGGGGATCGATGAAAAAATTCCCCATCTGGCACGTGTGGCTGTCAGCGCAAACTTTATCAATGTAATTGCCCCGACAGGCGGGATCGGGGGCATGGCCGTCTTCGTGGACGATGCTGAAAAACACGGACATCCGCACGGTCGTGTGGTGGCTGTTTCCGCGTTGTATGTTTTCCTCGATTACCTTTCATTCCTTATCGTGCTGGCAGCCGGGTTCGTTGTGCTCCTCCGGCGGAACATCGTTAATTCAGGCGAGATTACGGCGGCATTGATCCTCCTCTCACTGGTCGGAGTTGTCGGGTGGCTGATTTTCACCGGGATAAAATCCCCTGAGAATTTTGGTCGCGCACTGGGAAAAATATTCCACGGAGCAAACAATCTATTAAGACCGATCCTGCGCCGTGATTATCTGCACGAGGAACAAGCGCATCTTTTCGCTGCAGAAGTAGCCGAAGGCTTGGCGGTGCTCCGGACAGAGCATACAAGCCTCATCCGACCCATATTCTTTCTAATCGTGAATCGACTCATTCAAATGGGTATTTTGGCTTTTTGTTTTTTGAGTTTCGACGTCGCTTTTTCGTTAGGGACACTGGTCGCGGGTTATGCTATGGGATACCTTTTCCTCATCGTCTCACCCACGCCGTCCGGTATTGGCATCGTGGAAGGCGGTCTGCCCATCGTGCTGACATCCCTTCACGTGCCGTTCGAGCAGGGATTAATCGTCACCCTCACCTACAGGGCGGTCACATTCTGGCTACCGCTAGCCCTGGGCGCTATTGCATTCAGGCAAGGCCATCTTGCCAAATCCAATAAAAGTAGCAATTGACATTCCTCCTCAAATAACTGAGAAATCCTTATGATCCCTCATAATCAACGTGCCTTTGATCTTCTCCGAAGTCTGGTGGAAACCGAATCCCCTTCCCACGATAAATCCGCCGTCGATAAGGTCGGTTTGCTGGTGGCAGAGGAATGCCGGCGGCTCGGTGGGGATGTCGAAATTGCGAAACAAGCCGAAGTCGGAGACCACGTACTTGCAAAATGGGGCACGGGGACCGGGGGCATTTTGCTTCTCCACCACATGGACACGGTATTCCCGATTGGCACGTTGGCAAAAATGCCATTTTTCCAGAAGGACGACAAGACCTTTGGCCCCGGCGTATTGGATATGAAAGGTGGAATCGTCATCACGCTTTCAGCCATACGGAAGTTACTGGAGAGCAGCCAGATGCCTGCCCGCCGCGTCACAGCGCTTTTTACATCGGATGAAGAGATCGGCTCCGACACATCCCGGGCATTGATCGAGAACCTTGCGCGATAATCCACCCTCGCGCTGGTACTGGAATCCGGTCTGGTAGATGGAGCGCTGAAGGTTTGGCGCAAGGGTGTAGGCGAATATCAGGTCACGGTGAAAGGCCGGGCATCGCATGCGGGCGGCGCGCATGAAGATGGTCGCAATGCCATACAGGAGATGTCGCACCAGGTGTTGGCGATCCAATCCATGACGGATTACGGCAAGGGCACCACGCTCAATGTGGGGATCATTAAAGGGGGTACGGCATCCAATGTGGTTCCGGAAGCGTGCGAAGCGTTAGTGGATTACCGTGTGCTGGTCCCCGAAGAAGCGGAGCGTGTTGACGCGGCGATGAAATCATTGAGTCCCATCATGCCGGGTACAAGCGTAACCGTGGCGGGCGGTTTAAACCGTCCGCCCATGCCCAACGATGATGTAATGAAGAAGACCTTGAGAAAGCCAGCCGGATCGCCGAAAGTATCGGCTTGACTTTAAAATCCGGCGGCTCAGGCGGCGGATCGGATGCGAACTTCGTCGCCGCTTTGGGAGTTCCCGTGTTGGACGGCCTTGGCACGTTTGGCGAAGGATATCATTCCGAGCGGGAATATATGTTCACCGACAGCCTATTCACCAGGGCAGAATTGGTCGCGGCATTGATCCGCAAGTGGTGATCCGGACCACGTTAACTGGATGAATCTTCCGCAAATAAAATACCCCTTATAATCAGGGCATATGCCAACCGCCTACGTCGCCAACTGGTTCAAGCTTGCCCGACAGGATCGCCACCTTCACCCGAACGTGGCGATTTACTACGTCACAGGGCAGTGCAACCTGAATTGCATGTACTGCGAGGATTTTGGTTCTCGAAGGAATGTAGTAAATGAAAATCCTCTACCACTCGAGCAGGCAAAGCGCGTTTTAAACGTTATCCGCTCCGGCACCGATGCTCTTTTTCTCACCGGTGGCGAACCGCTGACCCATCCTCAGATTGGCGACCTTGTGTCATACGCCAAACGCAGCCTCCGGTTTCGCGAAGTCACGCTGATTTCAAATGGACTGCTTCTTTCAGCGAATGAATCCTTACTACCATTGCTGGACCGCCTGATCATCAGCCTGGACTCAACCGATGCGGCTGCCTGGTCCGGGATCATCGGAGTTCCAGAAGCATCTGCGGATTCAATCATAAAGAATATTGAAACGACCGCGCAGCTCCAGAAAAAGCATGACTTTGTGATGGCGGTCAATACAGTCATTTCACCAGAATCTCTCCCCTCCGCTCAAGCCGTTCTCGATTTTTGCATAAAACACCGACTGTTGGTTTCATTTTCTCCGCAATCCGTAAACAACTGGCCAAGGTACGAACTCACCATCTCCCCCGAGTATCAGGCTTTTATTTCCAATCTGATTTCTTTAAAGAAGCGCGGTGCTCCTGTTTTGGGTAGCATCTCATATTTAAAGACGCTGTCGCACTTTGAGCCGTATGATTGTTACCCTACTCTCGTTCCCCGCATTTACCCCAACGGCGACCTCGCCTATCCCTGCCGTCCTCTCGAAAAAGGAGACAATGGCCAGGGCGGGAGGACCATCAACCTGCTTGAGCACCAAACGTGGGGTGAAGCCTGGGAGCTGGCACGGCAGACTTATGGGCAACCTCCACGAAATTGCCACAGCTGTTTCCAACAGTGTTATGCAGAACCATCGTTGATGCAATCACGCCCGCTTACCCTCCTTTGGGAGAACATTCGCTACCCATCCAGCCGCAAAGGGAGGTTGACCACCTATGCCCCCGGATGAACCTGTCATAATAGGCGGCGGTCTGGCAGGGCTCTCAGCCGCACTGCATCTTTCTGAGCGTGGACTAAAACCACTGGTTCTCGAAGCGGATCCGGAATTTGTTGGTGGAAGGTTGGCTGGAAAGGGTGAGATCGAGGTCAACGGCTTTCGCTTCCCTCTCGAGCACGGTGTTCACGGAATATGGTCACCGTACCGCAATCTGCAAGCCATGTTAGCCCGGCATAACCTGCGTCCTGTTTTTGTCCCCGCCCAGGAGGAGTTGTGGATCTTCCGCGAGATGGGCGTGGTCCGTTCCGCTCCGGTCGGCAGCGCCATCCGACACAGCTGGTTTCCTGCGCCACTGCACTACCTTCAACTCTTCCTCAATCCTCGTTTTCTGCTTGCCATTGATATTCGGGATTGGCTGCGGCTGTTTCATGTCTGGTCGCTGTTGATCATGGCGGTCGGCATTGACCCCTTCGGTGAGAATCAGCCGATGGAAGGTATGATGCTCGGCACATCCATTCGTAAATGGTCGCCTGCCCTGCGCGGATTTTTCACCGGTCTGGCTCGCAACGGCCTCTCCACTCATGCGGATGAAATACCGCTCGCAGGTTTCCTCGCCTTCCTGCGTTTCTACACCATTCTGCGTCGTGATTCGTGGGTGTTTTCCTATCTGCCCAACGAAGGAGGGACGGATGTGTGTCTGCCTCTCTCCAGGCGAATTCAAGAACTCGGCGGAAGGATCAAGCTGGGGGTGAAGGTGACCCATTTGGAAAGAACTGGAGATGGCTGGATTGTTCGGGCGGAGGAGAATCGGCAGGCTGTTACTTTCACATCCAATCAGGTCATCCTGGCGACCGACTCACCTGCGGCTGCCACTCTGATCTCGAACAGCTTCCCAGATGAAGCGGAGTCGCTGACCTTTCCGCGCGGTTTGGCCAATGCCGTCATCCAGAGTCTGGTTCGACCGCCTGCCCAAGCCCGGACCTGAAGCGGGAATTTTCACCGGGGAATTCATTCTCCATAATTTCTTTTGGCTCGAGCGGATCTATGCTCCGTATCGTGCGTGGAGCAAAACCACGGGGGGAAGCGTCATCGAAGCGCATATCTACGGTCCTCCCGAGGTGCTCGACCAGCCCGATGCGCTGCTGTTGACCAATGCCATCATGGAGATCTACCAGGCTTATCCCGAATTGCGCGGGCATCTCGTTTCGCAAAATCTCCAGCGCAATCCTGCCACGCATACACTTCCATCATTAGGACCACGCGGCACACATCTGGGAGTAGAGACTCCCTGGGAGGGATTGTTCTGCGCTGGCGATTGGGTGCGCGATCCCCTTCCGGCATTCTTTCTGGAGCGCGCCTGCGCGACAGGGATCAAGGCGGCCAATGGAGTTTTACTCTCACATGGACTACAACCCTGGCCGTTGGTGGAGTATTTGCCTCCAGAACCATTTGTAGGGTGGATTGAAAAAATGATGGTACGGGGACGTCAAAAAATCAGAAAACAAAAATTATTTACCTAATATAAAAAGATAATCCATAACACTGCGAAAAATAATTTAAGGCTTCTGAAAAGGACTGCCATATCAGGCAGTATTTTTGTGTTAGAATATTTGTTCTATGGCGAAAAATTGAGTCTTGCGCAGAATGAAAAGTAGGTATATATTATGAACTCTCCGCAAGTTAGAGATTTTGCCCATTTTTATCATCAAGATAGCTACGCGAAAGAGATTGCACCAAAAATCTACTTTTTTAGTTTGCGTTCCCTGAATATCGTGCAACAGTCCCAAATATGGGCATAGCTTGTGACTGAACACTACATATGGCGTATCGTGCCAAACTAGTATCTACCAAAAAAGAGGTCTGAATGCTCCCGTTCGAACAAGGTGGTCTTGATTCCCTTTGCGGCCTTTACAGCATCGTCAACGCTGAGCGTGTGGTCAACAACACCAGCAATGAAGAATCGCTGGTTCTGTTCAACGATATCATCTCCTATCTAAATAAAAAAAGACAATTGAGTGGAATTCTCGTTGAGGGGATGTATTTGAAGAACGTCAAGATAGTCCTGGAAAATGTCGTCAATGGACGTATCCCCTACCAGCGGCTTCCCTTCGCTGGCAAGCCCAACCCCGATCTGGATGAATTCTGGAAAGAGATCCAACGTTTCCTGGAGGAAAAACCCCATCGGGCTGTCATCCTGAGCCTGTCCGGTGTCCACGATCATTTCACAGTGATCCGCAGCATCTCAGACCGGCAGATGCAGTTGTTTGACTCCAATGCCTGGTATCGCATTAACCGTACCAACTGCACCACTACAAATCAAACAAAACGCAGGATACATGTACTGTATCCTGCCCAAACATATTTCCTGGGCAGGAATTAATCTCAAAAAGACGGGAGCGAGGTGGCTCCTGTCTTTTTGTTCCCTAAGACCTTCTGAAAACTTTAATAATTCCCGATTGAGGATCGGGATTCCCCTACCTGGGAAAGAAACGACCTGTTCGAAGCATGTAATCCCGATAGCTGTCACCGAATTCATCGAGCATCATCTTTTCCTCCCGGGGGACACGTGCAATGAGGCCGACTATCACTAAAACAGCGAGCAGCACGAATAACCAATTTGCGGTGACCAGAGCAAAGGCAACGCCAATTCCAAACAAGGAAGAATATAGGGGATGCCGAATTCGCGCATAGGGTCCGGTGGTCACCAGTTGGTGGTCCTTTTTGTAAACGAAGTTGGGGGGAGAAATATTTCCCAAGGGTTGCCTGTGTCCAGGCAAGGAACACCAGGGAGGCAAGTCCGATAATGAATCCCGCCCATCTCAACCAGGTTGGGAGTGGAATTGTAAACTTTATCAGCCAGACAGGATCAAAGGCGTAGATAAGAAAAATAGCACCCAGTAAAAAGGAACTGGCGAACCTAATCGCAAACAACCCGCGACCCTCATGTCTTATGGCCTTATCATCAGGCATCAATGCCTGACCAGCTTTCCGTGCCAGGAAATTGAAATACATTCGGATAAAAAACAGACCGGTGAGTAAAATCCAAAACAGAAACCTAAACAATGAGTGGCTGGTCATGTTTCACCCACTTCGACTTGCCTTGACCTGTCAAATACTCTGATATTCCGGATTAGGTTTCAGAAAACACAGCGAGCAAATCTACTCCCTGGAATTAAAAACCAGTAGCCGGATGTCTCCGGCTACTGCAACATATTACTCGCCAAAAAGCACATCGACAGACATCCCAGCCCGGAGTTCAGCGGGTGGGTTGTCCAGCGCGATGATTGTTTTGTAAACCACGTCACCGCCCAGGGTATCCGCCAGCGGTGAAATTCTGATCACCCGGCCGGAAATCTCCTGCGAGAGGGCATCAATGACAACCGTCACGGTCTGACCTTCCTTCACACGGGAAACATCACGCTCACTTAGGTCCGTGGTCTCCACCTCCAGATGAGCGATATCGCTCAGTTCGACCAGAGGCTGCCCGGGAAGCACGTATTCTCCCGGAACCACATGCGTGGCGACGATCGTCCCTGGGAAGGGAGCTACCAAACGGGAATTGGCATAGTCTATTTTGAGCTGCTATCAAGCTGTCCTTTGCCTGCTGCAATGCCGCGAGTTGTTTTCCCGTGGCATTTTCAGGGACAGATTCGCCCTTCAAAGTAGCTAGGTACCATTGCGCTTCCTGATAAGCTGCATTTGCGGCGGCCAGGTTCGACTCGGCGGTGGCATAATCGTTTTCGGAAGGTGTACCCCGTGCCCAGTTCAGGTTGGCGATCGCGGCATTGTAAGCCCGCTGCGCGTTGTATAAATTCGTTTCGGCGGCTGCCCGTTTCGGATCCGCTGTTGAGAGTTCGGTCACATTCGACCAATCGGACTGCGCCCGTTCAAGTACTTGCTTGGCTAATGTAACCTGGGCTTCATAATAATCCAGCGTCTTTTCATCCGCCCGGCCGCGGTTAAGCGTATTCACCTTCTTTTGCGCGTCTTCAGCTGCTTTCTCCGCTGCAGCAACCGATTGTTCGGCAGCCGCAATCGCAGACTGTGAAGTCATCTCTCTCAGGTTGCGTTCAGCGGCAGCAATCTCAAGCTGGATCGCAGCGTCGTCCAATTCAAGCAGGGTTTGGCCGGCTTCGACCTTGTTGCCTTCAGCAACAGGAACAGATTTGACGTTTCCGCCAAGTGTTAACGCGAGACGCGCATTGCTGGCCGGAACGACGATTCCCGATGCTGTTACTCCGGACAAGCTGTTTCCGCTGCCTGACACAGTCTGAGGTGTGGAACCGGCTCCCTGGTTGTCCAGGACCACCGTCGGCAGCGCTTCCTGCGAACCGACGGCATTGCATGCCGCGAGAAGCACTGCCACGAAAAGGATCGATAACTTTCTCATTTGCTCTCCTAGACCTTTGCTTCCCCCGCGCCATTCTCGGCAACGAGTCCATCCCGCAGCGTGACCACACGCCGGGCATATTTGATCACCCGCGGGTCATGCGTGGCAAACACAAACGTGACACCGGTCTCCTTGTTGAGGCGGGTCATGATCTCCATTACCTGTTCGCCATTCTTTGTATCGAGGTTGGCGGTCGGCTCATCCGCAAGGACAAGCGTCGGGCGGGTTGCCAAAGCGCGGGCGATGGCCACACGCTGCTGTTCACCGCCGCTCAACTGATCGGGGCGGTGATGTGCGCGGTCGGCCAGGTCCACTGCAGCAAGTAATTCATTGATCCGCGCCTTACGGTCAGCAGGATTTTGACGATCCAGAAGCAGCGGCATCTCAATATTTTCATAGGCATTCAACGTTGGGATGAGCGCAAAGAACTGGAAGATGAATCCGATCGTCCCGCGGCGCAGATCCGCCCGTTGATTTCGGTTCAATCCGGTGACATCCTGACCATTGATGAAAACTTTTCCGCTGGTGGGCTGGTCGAGACACCCGATCAGCTGCAACAGAGTTGTCTTGCCGGAGCCGGAAGGACCAACCAACGCAGCGAATTCTCCGCTTTCGATCGAGACGCTGACACCTCGCAGGGCTTGAGTTTCAACGTTTCCGATTTTATAAACACGAGTGGCATTTTCAACACGAGCGACTTCCATGATGTCCTCCTTATTTTCCGCCGCGCAGAGCTTCGACGGGTTCCATGTGAGCTGCCAGCCAGGCAGGATACAATGCGGCCAGCAGGGTGACTACCAAAGCGGTGATGGACAGGGTGATTGAGTCACTTAGCGTTGGGTAGGCGTAAATCCTGTCTCTGAAAAGCGCACCCGTAATACCCATATCGCCGATGGGAAAACCAACGGTTGCAAAGTAGTAGACCAGCATCCCGCCTAAAATCAGTCCGATCACGATTCCTCCCAGCGCCAGCAAGGTCGATTCGGCAAAGAACATTGCCATGATACGGCCGCTTTTCATTCCCATCGCTGAAAGAATTCCGATCTCCCGTGTCCGTTCGAAAACAGCCATGACGAGGGTATTGACGATGACCGTGACCGTGATGGCAAGAACGATGAGGTACAGCACCACGAGATAGGAATTGGAGTACTGCTCCAACATCACCATTAATTGGTTGGCATCTCTCCATGTATAGATGGTGAAATTCTCTGTTTTAAGTGCCGCAGCCACGGCTTCTGTCTGGTCGCGATCCTTCAAGAGGACGTAAATCGCACTGGCACGATTCTCGGTCTGAGTGATCGCCTGGGCTTTAGCAATCGGGAGAAAAACCATCCCGTCATCATAAGCCGGAGTTTGGATGGCATAAATTCCACGGACGATGAACGGCTGCTCCGCCACGTCCCCATTGGCGGTATTGACCATCAGGTTGAGCGTATCGCCCGTATTCAACTTCAATTTATCTGCAAGCCGGTGACCGATCAACACACCTTCGCGGTCATCCGCAGCAGGGAAATCACCGCTGACCATCCCCTCTTTGAATTGGGAATAGGCACCGGATGCAGCGTCGATACCAACAACGCGGACGCCTGTAAACTCATCACCTGAAGTCACGATGCCGCTGGCAAAGAGTTGGGGAGTTGCATAAACGACCTGCTCCAGTGTCGCAATTTTAGCTGCAACCTCGCCGGGATTCTCAATCAGATCCTCCCACTTCAGGCTGGTTCGGTCGGCTTCATAGGATTTCGCCCGTACCTGGAAATGTCCGCTCTCCAGCTTGATGGTGAGATTCAGCGAGTTGCGCATCTCGCCCTGCAGTATGGCAGCCATCAGTAACAGACAAGCCAACCCCATACCCAAAGCGAGGGATGAAAAAACGGAACGGCGTTTGTTTCGTCCCACATCACGAATTGCCATTTTGAAGAGTTGTATCATGGCTGCCTCCTAAACGTAATGCAGGGCTTCTGCCGGCTCGCGCCGGGAGGCCATATAAGCCGGATAAATGGAGGCCAATGCGGAAATGACCAGGATGGGCAACGCCCGGCTGACTAACTTTTCCAAGCCGAGTGTTGGATACACGTTCTCATTGATCAATGCTGCATATTCTGTGATGGTTGAGAATGCAGTGAAATCAAATCCGACGATACCCATAAGACCATTCAGAACAATGCCTGTAACGACGCCAGCGGTAAAACCAACCAGCCCCATCATGATCCCCTCCAGAATAAATATCCAGCCAATCTGGCGGGGCTTGAGTCCCATCGCACCCATCAGGCCGATTTCACGGGTTCGTTCGTAGACCGCCATCATCAACAGGTTCATGATTCCTATTCCCGCCACGAGAATGATGATGAAGCCGAAAATATCCATTGCCTTGCCTTTCGTGGCAAGCGCGGACTTGAGCTCAGGGAAATTCGTCTCCCAGGATGCAATTTCATAGCCCGGCAAAGATTTTTCCAGTTTTACTAGGACACCCGGTTCTTCGCCAAGTTTCTCCAAAGTCACCACCACTTCGGTGGATTGATCAGGCAATCCGTAGAGGTCCTGAGCTTCGCCGAGAGACATGAACACGCTGCGCTTTTCGATCTCTCCCATGCCAAGGTCGTAAATACCGACTACAGTCACGGTCCGCTGGCGCATCTGCTCGTGTGCTGACTTGCCGGCGAGTGTGAAGCGGTCTCCTACTTCAACTCCCATCGCGGTGGCCAATCCCTGCCCGATCAGGACGCTGTCCAAATCGTCAGTTTCGAGATACCTCCCGGAGGTGATGTTCTGTGCGGCCAGGCTGACCGGCAGCTCCCCCTCGGGTTCGATCCCGACGATGCCCACCGGAAACGCGCCTTCCCGCGTTGTAGCGAGCCCGCCCGTGTTGATCCGGCGCGAAGCGGCTACCACATTGGGTATCGCGAGGGCGGCATCCACCACTGCTTGATCGTCCTCAAGCGGAATTAGTGGTGTCCGGCTTGAATCATCTTTGTAGCCTTCGGCGTGTATCTGGATGTTCCCGCCGAGGAATTTGATGGCGTTTCCATAGATGGCATTATTAAATCCAGCCACAAATCCGTCATAGAACATCATCAGCCACAGGGACATCGCCATGGCGATCACCACAATGACCGTCCGGCGGCGGTGTCGCCAGATGTTGCGCCAGGCAAGGCGCAGATACAATCTCATATTTATCACTCCTTTTCTCTCGATTCTTCGAGCAGACCAGCCAACAGTCGGATTCGGATTATCCAGGCGGTTCTGTGAGCCAATCTTTCAACATCTCAATGTCAACCAACGGCAGGGTTCCGGACGGAGCGCCGAGAATCCGCTCCAGTGATTCCGAGTAAGCTCCCATGACGTCATTCAGGCGTTGCAGGGCATCCGGCGGCGGTGAATCCGCGAGCAGCAATTCGGAGATCGCATCTTCAACACCGCGGGATAGACCTACGATCATGGCGCCGAATTGGTCCGGGTACGTTGTGGTAAACACACCTTCGTCCATCCCCTGACGAATGATCTTTGTCAACATCGGCGCAATGCGTTTAATGGCGGCAGCTTCCTGTTTCTGCCTGACAAGGGCATTCGAGTCTGTCCGCCATACACGGAGTAGATCGAGCATGAAAGCCTTTCGGGCCAGTTTCCACCGCCCGCCCGTATCGAGGTAACGTTGTATCTTTTCAATCGCGGACAGGTTCGGATCGTCAACGATGGGACGCGTCACCAGTTCAGCTTGGTCTAGCATCCGGTCCACCAATCCATCCAACAATGCCTGTTTTGAGTCGAAGTAATGGTAAAAGGCTCCCTTGGATATTTTCAGCGAATCGAGAATATCCTGGATGGACATGCGCTCATAGCCTTTGGAATAGATCAAAGCCTGAGCTGCGTCCAGGATCTCATTTCGCCGTGTCGCGTAATCTAATTCTTTGACTTTTCTAGCCATAATTCTATTCTTTTTTAAACCGCCAGTCGGTTTATTATAAAAAAATTATATGGCGCTACAGGGCGATTGTCAATAACAAAAGGCTGTGATGTTTGTCACATCAGGAGTTGGTGGCTATAATAACTCCATGTCTTTGCTTTCCCTTTTTTCGCACTGGCGCAACGACCCGGATACCGCGCCCAACATCTCGACTTGGCGCACGACCCCTAGCCCGGCTTGCTCAAGTTCGACCATTCCCCGAGGACCTGCCGACTGAGATCGCAGCCGGTTTGAGCTCACGCGGGATCTCCTCGCTTTTCAGTCACCAGTCCGAAGCCTGGATTCATGCCCGGCAGGGAGAGAATGTCGTCCTGGCAACCGGCACCGCTAGCGGTAAGACCCTTGGCTACAACCTGCCGGTACTGGCATCCCTGCTCGAACACCCTGAAGCGAGGGCGCTTTACCTGTTCCCCACCAAGGCGCTGACCCAGGATCAGCTTTCGGCGCTGGACAATCTGATCGCATCCATCAAGCGATCATCCCACACAGACTTTACCCTTCAGCCGGCCATTTATGACGGCGACACGCCGCAATCCCGGCGGTCAATCATCCGCAAGAATTCCCGCATCATCTTCACCAATCCCGACATGCTGCACACTGGTATCCTGCCGCATCACACCAACTGGGCGGATTTTCTGAAAAATTTGCGTTTCGTGGTCATCGACGAGATGCACTCTTACCGTGGCGTTTTCGGCTCGCACGTGGCCAACGTCATCCGCCGGCTCAAACGGGTGGCGGATTTTTACGGAAGCCAGCCGCAATTCATCCTCACCTCGGCCACCATAGGCAATCCGGCGGAACTGGCCGAACGACTGATCGAGGCGCCTGTCACGCTGGTGGATGAGGACGGGTCTGGCAGAGGCGAACGGCATTTTCTCATCTACAATCCGCCGGTGGTGGACGAAGCGTTGGGATTGCGGAAGAACTCGATTCAAGAAAGCGTCAGGTTGGCACAGGATCTGCAAAAAAATAAACTTCAAAGCGTGGTGTTCGCGCGCTCCCGCCGCAGTGTGGAAATATTGCTGAAATACCTCCAGGAAGGACCCCCACCTACCTCCCCCATTTCATTAGGAAATGGGGGAGGCAAGGAGGGGGTCCGCGGCTACCGATCAGGTTACCTCCCCAGCCAGCGGCGCGAGATCGAGAAGGGACTGCGGGATGGCTCGGTAAAAATGGTCGTCGCCACCAACGCCCTCGAGCTGGGCATCGACATCGGCGGGCTGGGCGCAGCGCTTCTCGTCGGGTATCCGGGCACGATCGCAAGCGTGATCCAGCAGGCGGGTCGCGCGGGACGCGGCGATGAACCGGCGGCTGCGATCCTTGTCGCCACAGCCAGTCCCCTCGACCAGTTCCTCGCCCACCACCCTGAATACTTTTTTGCGCGCTCGCCCGAACAGGCGCTGATCAATCCTGACCATTTACTCATCCTGCTCAACCACCTGCGCTGCGCCGTTTTTGAATTGCCCTTCCGAAAAGGCGAGGTCTTCGGCGGGCAGCCCGTGGAGGAATATCTCGATTTCCTGGTGTCGAATCAGGAATCGCACCTATCCGACGATCAGTATTTCTGGATGGCAGACGCCTACCCCGCGGCGGGCGTTTCTCTGCGTTCGGCATCTCCAGCGAACATCGTCCTGCACGCCGATCAGGGCGGGGATTCCAGGACCATTGGCGAAGTCGACCTTGAGTCGGCATCCTGGATGGTGCATCCGCACGCCGTGTACCTGCATGAGGGCCAACAGTATTTCGTGCAGGATTTGGATTTCGAAAGACATTCGGCCACGCTCATCCCGGTCGCCTTGGATTATTACACCGAGCCGCTTCGCGAGACCAGTGTCAGTCTGATCAATCTACTGGAGGACAAGCCCGCCTCCGTTGCAACAAGAGCGTATGGAGAGTTGCAGGTCACCACACAGGTTAAAGGATTCCGCAAACGCATGTGGCTCTCGGGTGACAACATCGGCGAGGAACCGCTCGATCTGCCACCCACGGAATTGCAGACCACCGGCTATTGGATCGCGATTTCGGAGGAGACAGTCAATAAACTGGCCAAGGATGGATTATGGACCAACGCACCGAACGACTACGGACCTGAATGGCCGAAAATCCGCGAGCGTGTGCGCGCCCGTGACGGGTATCGCTGCCAGGTGTGCGGGTTGGCTGAGAGCAACAGAAGCAGCCGGACGACGTCGTGTCGTCCGAGCGCAATTTCGCTGGCACGAAGCCAGCGAAGCAGCATGACGTGCATCACAAGATTCCATTCCGCCAGTTCCGCGATGAAACCGGACGCATCCTGCGTGAGCGCGCCAACCGTCTCGACAACCTTGTCACATTGTGCCCTGAGTGCCACAAGAAAGCGGAGCAGAACGTCCGCATGCGCAGCGGGTTGCAGGGCTGGCAACCGTGCTGGGACAGTTGGCTCCGCTCTACTTGATGTGCGACGCGAGCGATCTGGGTGTGCACTATGACCCGCAGGCCGCGTTCGCGGATGGGCTGCCCGCTGTAGTGCTTTTTGACCAGGTGCCGGCCGGCATCGGTTTCAGCCAGAGGCTGTTTGAAATACACGAGGAATTGCTCACCCATTCGATGGAGCTGGTTAACGATTGCCCTTGCGAGGACGGCTGCCCCTCGTGCGTCGGTCCTGCCGGAGAGAATGGCGTGGGCGGCAAGCAGGAGACGCTGGCGATCTTGAAGGAACTCATACGCTAAAAACGTTGGGGAAGCGAATTATTATCATTGCGTATTCGATCGAGTGAGTCCCAGTTTTCGCCTCGCCAGTAATTCCAAAATTTTCTCATGCCGCTCGCGGGTAAGCGGATAAAACCACGTCATGACCACCGCTCCGAAAAGCAGTAGAACGCCCAGGGGTGCGATCAGCAGGCGGATAACTGTCAGCACTTCCTCCGGCTGCATGAACGAGGTCGCACCTACAGGGGGTGCTTGATATCCTGCCCAGCCCAGAAGCTGCAGTGCGATGAAAATGGTCAGTGCTCCGGTTAATTTTCGGATAAAAGCCCGCGCTCCGTAGTACACCCCCTCCTGGCGGCGGTGTGTTTGTAGTTCATCCCATTCGATAACATCGGCAAACATCGAATCGGGCAATACGTAAGCAGAAGAGATGCCGATCCCTGCCAGCATCGCCAGCAGCAGCGCAAGCGACAACTGACCTGGTTGAATGGCGAGCAGCAGCAATTCCACACTCATCCAAAAGACGAGACCGGACAGAAACGCCGCGCGTTTGTTTAGGCGATGCGCGAGCCAGGACCAGAACGGAATGAAAAAGATGCTGGTCGCCATCAATAAGCCCAAAAAGGCTGATTTAAGCGAGAGCGAAAATCCTAGAACGTTGACCGTCATCAACATATTGCCTTCCGCCACCCAGTACAACAAGTAAAACGGCAGGATCAGTCCCACCATATCCACGGCGGACCAGGTGAAGAGCTGGAATCCGGTCGCGAAGCGGAAGGGCTTGTTCTGCCAGGCTGTGTGCAGGCTTTTTCCGATCGGTAAAGTTCGGGTTTCTTCAACATCTGCGGTTTCGCGAATAACAAAGAAAATGAGTATGAATGGCAGGCTACCCAACAGTCCGAAAACCATTGCTGTCAGCATATACCCCTGCTGCTGGGTCAACCCGTTGGCGAGTGCTGCATCCACTATTGCCGGAGCGGCGATGACCGTGAACAGCGCAGCGCCCAACTGAAAAAAGGACCGGATGCCCATCAGCGAGGTGCGCTCATCATAGCCGGGGACGATCTCCGGCATCAGTGCGTTGAACGGCATGCCGACCAGCGTGGAAAGCGTGTCCGCCACCATGAACGCCAGCATGACGTATATCAGCAGCGCGACCTGGCTTTCCCATGGAGGTGAAAACCATAACAGGATGAAACTCAAACCAAAGGGGATGGCGAAGATAAGGAGGAAGGGACGCCGCCTGCCCCATCGGGTTTGGACACGGTCGCTGAGCATGCCCACAAGCGGATCGTTGATCGCATCCCACATTACTCCGAGCAGGGCGGCAAACGACCCCAGCCGCGGATCCAGCCCGACCACGTCCGTCAGGAAGATGGCGAAAAAGACCTGCCGCAGGATTCCCGTGCTCGAGAGTCCAAAATCGCCGGAGGCATAAACCAGCTTCTTCCATGTTGGGAGTTTGGGCTGAAAGGCGGCCATATATGAACTTTAACACTAACCGGGCGAAGAAGATATATGCGAATTGAGCAATCCGGAATGCGATACAATACGCCCATGGCAAAGCCCACCCTCGCCGATAGACTCAAATCCTTGGGAGTCAAGGTTGGCACGTCAGAGATCATGCCGCCGGCTGCCAAGCCTGCGCCGGTGGATTCCCTGGAGTCCGCGCTGGACGGGCACTGGGTGGATACGCCCCTCGGCCGTGTGCTGGTCCATGAGGCGCATTACCCGCTCGAGTACCGGCACGGCATCGCACCGCTATTCTCATCCGCTCCGCTGCACAACCTCGCCAGTTGGGCGAATGATTCGCGCCTGCGTGACATGCCGCTGGGGCAGCTTGCCTTCCTCGACACCGAGACCAGCGGATTGTCAGGAGGCACGGGGACGTACGCCTTCCTGGTCGGAATCGGACGCTTCAAAAAAACCGACTCGGGCGAGGATTTTCACCTCGCGCAGTTCTTCATGCGCGACCCGGCGGAGGAGCCGGCGCTGCTTTCTGCCATCGAGCAGTTCCTCGCCCCGTGCGCCGCGCTGGTCACCTTCAACGGTAAAGCCTTCGACGCGCCTCTGCTCGCCACCCGATACCGCCTGCACCAAATGCCTGTGCCTTTCGCGGATTTTCCCACGTGGATTTGCTTCCCCTCGCCCGCCGGCTGTGGCGTGACCGCCTCCCTTCCCGCGCGTTGAAGTATCTCGAGGAGAACGTGCTATCCGCCCCGCGCACGGTCGAGGAAGTGCCGGGCTACGAGATTCCCTACCTATACTTCGACTATCCTGCGCAACGGCGATCCTCTCCCGCTCAAGGGCGTCTTCTACCACAATGATATGGACGTCGTCGCCATGACCGCGCTCTTCAGCCACATGGCGGGTCTGCTCGCTGACCCGCACGCACACGACCATGAATTCGGGTTGGATGTGGTCGCGCTGGCAAAGCTTTTCGAAGATATGGGCATGTGGGAGGATGCAGCACGCCTCTATGAGCGCGGGCTGGAGATCGGCTTGCCCGAGGACGGTTTCTGGGAAGCCGTGCGGCGCCTTGCCCTGCTTCAACGCCGGCGCGGGGACTTGGACTCAGCCTTGAGGTTGTGGGAAAAAGCCGCCGCCGAAGGGCACATCTACGCCCACGTGGAGTTGAGCAAACATTACGAGCACCGCGTCAAGGACCCGAAGATGGCTCTGCGCTGGGCGAAGTCCGCGCACAAGCTGGCGCAGGCGCCGAGCCTGCCGCCCTATGAGCACAAACATTGGGAAGAGGATCTGACCAAACGTATCGAGCGGTTGGAAGGCAAGGTAGCATCATCAAAGAAGAAAAAATAACGGAGCCATTGGGTTCCGCTTGTTGTTCATTAAGAATTCGTGTATAGAGTTTAGGATATGTTTACCAAAGTCTCAGCCACCTACAACGAATACCCGCGGACGTTCTGGATGATGCTCTCGGTCAGCTTCATCGACCGCCTCGGCATGGCGCTGCTTTTTCCGTTCTTCGCGCTGTACCTGACCAAGCGTTTCGACATCGGCATGACCGAGGTTGGCGTGTTGTTCGCCGCATTCTCTCTCTCCAGCTTCCTTGGCGCATTCCCGGGTGGGGCGCTAGCAGACCGCTTCGGCCGTAAGGGTATCATCATCTTCAGCCTGCTGTCCTCCTCACTCGTCGTCCTATTGATGGGCGTGGCTAACACATTCGAAACCTTCCTAATCATCGCCTTCATCTCCGGCATCTTTACTGACATCGGTGGACCTGCCTACGAAGCTGTTTTTATGGATGTTCTTCCTGTGGACAAACGCACGAGCGGATTTGGGATCCGTCGTGTGGCATTCAACCTGGCAGTGGTGCTGGGTCCCGCCATCGGAGGATTTATCGCTGCCCGATCCTATTTTGCCTTGTTCGCTATCGATGCCGTGGTGAGCGCTATCGTCGCCCTATTGGTGTTCCTGCTCATACCTGAGACCAAGCCTGTCCGGGTGAATGGAGAAAAAGAGGAATCCACCGCCGAGTCGTTTGGCGGTTACCTGAGAGTGCTCAAGGATGGACGATTCATCGCCTTTGTGGCGACCTGCACGTTGGTGGCGTTTGTGTACATGAATTTTAACACGACCCTGGGTGTTTACTTGCGTGATTACCACGGCATACCGGAATCTGGCTACGGATGGTTGATCAGCATCAATGCAATGATGGTGGTTCTGCTCCAATTCCCGATCACGCGGCGGATCGAAAAGCGGCCGCCCATGGTGATGATGGCGCTCGGATCCCTGTTCTATGGACTGGGATTTGGTCTGTACGGCCTCGTGTCCAGCTACCCCATGTTCGTCGTAGCCATGGCAATCCTGACCATCGGCGAGATGATCATTGTCCCGGTCACATCAGCATTGGTTGCAGCCTTCGCTCCCGAGGAGATGCGCGGACGTTACAATTTCATCTTCGGGTTCTCGTGGGGAATTTCCTTTGCAATTGGACCGTATATGGCCGGTATGATCATGGATAACCATAATCCCGATCTGTTGTGGGCATCCTGTATGATCATCGGTACCATTTCAGCGATGCTGTTCCTGGTTATGAACCGGTCAGCCCGCCCGAAGGTCGCATCGACGCCCATGTGAAAATGAATGAACATCACGAACACCGTGTAAAAGACCCAAAGATGGCTTTGAGGTGGTCGAAGTCCGCACACAAACTGGCGCTGGCACATGGCCTCCCACCCTACGAGCGCAAACACTGGGAGGATGATCTTAACAAGCGTCTTGAGCGGTTGGAGGGAAAGGTCCGCGCGGCTGGAGGAACCAGGAAGAAAATGAGTGGAGCCTGACGGCTCCGCTTGTGTTTATCCATCAATCTCATTATAGTTATATTACCAACGGTTTCCATTCAAGTTAAATTGCGCAAACGGCTTGAGAAAGTAAAATGAAAACACAATCGAGAGTGAATAAGAATTCAGGGGGTTTTGGATCGCCTCACCCGAAAATGGTGGTTGTACATCCTTTTCCTGCTGTTGTTCTTTCTACCTAGCTATGCTGAGAGAAGTTACGATCCCCGCCAGTCGTCCGACCTGGTCGGGGAAGTGCTTTCGAACCCGATCATCAATACATACCCGATCCTGAATCCGATTGCCAAGATTATCCCGGTAATTATCATCGCGGCGGTTTTCATGTCGGGCAATAAAGCGAGACGCCTCTTCAATATTTACGTTGCGATTTTGTATTTGATCATAGCTTTCTTCCAAAACTCTGCTATCACAGCGAGCCACGGACTCGTCATCCTAACAGGGAACCTGATCCTTATCCTGGTCGTATCACTCGCTTGGATGTGGGAGGTCGCTGCTGAAAGGAATGATTTTTCACCTCGCAAGCTGCCTTTATGGAAATGGTGGGTGGCGCCCGTGGTGTTATTGCCCTTCCTGGCTCCAGTCAATTCGACATCCTTATCCCCTGATTTCAACCTGTCAGGGATGTTGGCCAATTCATCCGGATTAACCTATTGCTTTATGACTCCGGTAATCCTGGCTGTGCTGTCCTTGTTCCACCCAACCGTCAATCCTGCCGGGCTCAGGATTTCCAGTTTCGTAGGGATACTATTCGGTGCGATCAACATGCTCACGTGGTTTGTGTTTCAACCTCAGGGATGGTGGATGGGCGTGCTGCACATCCCATTGGTTGTCCTTTCACTATATACTTTCACTCTCTCCCAAAGAATGAACAAAGGCGAGACATCTCTTGCAATAGACGGCACTACCTAACAAATATGCAAGGTGCAAGTCTGGTTTCACATCTCGGCTTGCCAATAGGCTGGAAACTCTGTATATTGAAATTAACGAAGAACGTCCATAGGGGCGTTTTTCGTGTTTTATAAGGCAAGACTCAGACATACTAAAGGAGGTTCCATGCAAAACAAGTTTGCAGTCATCTTTGGGGGAGCTATCGCAGGGACGCTGCTCTTCCTGTACGCCTTCGCCTTGACTTACATGAGCATACTGGTCTACCGGGCTGGACAGGTCAGGCCAGACAAGGCGATCGAATTCTCGAGCGGACTCGTCTACGTCGCGACCACGATCGGCGGACTGGTCGCAGCTTTAGTGATCGCGAAACTGGCCATCACCAAACCCGGAAGAAATCCGGGGGTCATGCGTGTCTCCGCCAACGCGGATGGAGAGCCCAATGAGTGGGTCACCCGGCTGGCGGTTGCCTATCTAGTCATCTGGCTGGTCACCGGTCTTTTGGCGCTGGTGATCGGTGGGATGCTTTACCCAGAGGTGAACCAATCCCTCAACGACCTCGGCACCACCTGGCTTGGTCTGGCTGTGGCATCAGGGTATGCCTACTTCGGAATCAAGCCGGAAGCGTGAATCGTTCTCGATCGATGGCTTAAATCAACACACAACATCCGCCTGGAGAAATCCGGCGGATGTTGCTTTGTGACAACGCGAACAGACCCTGGCAAAATTGGTCATTTTGTCCATTGGACTATTGCTAAATTGGGTATATACTATCCGAGTTATCCATTATTTCCGGTCTAAGAGATGATCGAATGAGAATTATCCTAATAATTCCCCTGTTAGTTCTGATGTCTGCCTGCGGCACTTCCGCACAAGCGAAACTCCCAGCGACGGCAACGGCACCAGAGGCAACTTCCACTCCTGCCGAATCGTCGATGCCCGCGTTGAGCCCCACGCCAACAGCCCAGTCAGAGCCTTCCCCGTCCCCGTCGCCAGCCCCGACGGAGGCAGCCGCCTCCCCATCCCCCACTGCACAGCCCCTGGATTGCTTAAACAAAGCCGCCTTTTACGAGGATGTAACCATCCCCGACGGGACATTATTGAAGATGGGTGAACCCTTCAACAAGGTATGGCGGGTCAAGAATGCCGGAACCTGCGACTGGACAGATTACAAATTGGTTTATGCCGGCGGCGATTCCATGAATGGTCCATTAACCAGCCCGCTGCCGGAAATAAAATCCGGCGATATTGAAAATATATCAGTCGATCTGAAAGCGCCTCAAACATCAGGTGGAACGATTGGTTACTGGCAGTTCGAGGATACCGCCGGGAAAACCTTTGGCGTGGGCGCGGAAGGAAACGGGCTGCTTTGGGTTCAGGTCAATGTGGCATACCCGTTACCCGCCGGCGGCACATCTTCCGCATCTGATCCAACACCTGTTCCCGGCGCCGCACAAAATGCCTCATCCACCATCCCCCAGACCGGACAGGGAAGTTGCGTCTATTCACAGAATAGCGCTTATGAATCCCAGATCCTGAGCCTGATCAACAACATCCGGTCACAAAATGGGCTGGGGGCATTAACCCTGGACGGACAACTAAACGCGGCGGCGCTTGAGCACAGCCTCGACATGGCTTGCAACGCCATTGTCTCGCACACCGGTACCGACGGTTCATCCTGGTACACCCGCGTGGCTGCCCAGGGATTCGCCAACTATAATTCCGCCCGGGAGAATATCTACGTCGGGAACCCGGCTTTCGGCGGCGATGCGAGCGGCGCGTTCAACTGGTGGATGAACAGCGAAATCCATCGCAAGACTCTCATGAATCCGGACCAAAAACTGATCGGCATCTCTTACGTCTATTCTGATGCCAGCGCCTACGGAGGCAATTACACGACGGTTGTTCGCTCGTCCGTGATACAACCAGCCTCACTAATACAATAACAAAATACAGGCGGAGCCTTAGGGCGCCGCTTGTATTTTGAATTAAATCGCTGTATAGTTTACTTGGTGAAATTCCTCACACATTGGGTTTCGTCAGATTGGTCATGCGCCAAGCAAACTGACTGCAGAAGCCCCACGTGGATCATCAACTCATAAAACACCAAGGACAAGGAGACAAAATGAACACAAAGAACTTGATCATTGCCAGTCTGATTGGCGGCCTCATTTCCATCATCCTCTCGAATGTTCCCATCTTGAACTTAATCAACTGCATCTTATGCGCAGGATTCTGGCTGGGACCTCTATTTGCAGTCTGGTTTTACAAGCGCCAGTCTGGATCAGTTACCCTCGGGCAAGGCGCCGGGATCGGTGCGCTGGCTGGGGTTTGGGCTGGCGTGTTTGGCTTGATCCTCGCGATTTTCAATTTCGCCGGTTTTGGTGCGCTTATCCAAAGCGTCTCTCAATTCTTGCCGCCAGATGCTGTGGATATCGATCCGGCATTGTTCGGTGGTGCCTTGGGCTGGCTGTTCAATTTTGTCGGCGTGGGATTTGATATCGTCATTGGCACCATCGGTGGTCTGATCGGCGGCGCCATCTGGAAGACAAAGACACCTGCGCCTCCACCCGCTCCGGTAGTTTAAACACCTGGCTCAGGTCAGCAATTGACTCGTGGGGATTTCCTTACCCGAGGTCCTGGTTTTCAAAGACTTCGGGGTGTTATCCCATTGACGGCAATTACAAGAAGACCTAGGCGAGCAACTCATGTCACCATGGGCTGACGATTTCGTATTCGCAAACGGCATCAAAATCCATTACTACCGCACCGGCGGAGACAAACCGCAGGTTGTCGTCAATCATGGCGTAGGCGACGATGGCTTGTGCTGGACGCACGTCGTCCGCGAGCTCGAGCGGGATTACGACGTGATCATGACCGACGCACGCGGGCATGGGATGTCTGATTCGGGCAAGGGAGATTATTCCACCCGGGCGCGCGTCGCCGACCTGATCGGATTGATAGAAACGCTGAAACTGGATCGACCCGTGGTGGGCGGACATTCGATGGGCGGCGACACGACCCTGCACCTTGCTGCCGAACATCCCCAACTGACACGGGCCATTTTCGTCGAGGATCCTCCGATCATCCTGCCCGGAGAGAAATTCGGCAGGGGGAAGCAGACCATGGATCCGAAGGCGCTGGTCAAGTCGATGGCACGATTCATGCGCGTGATCAAGCTCCTGCCAAAATTCATCAGCCGTCCGTTAGCCCGCATGGTCAACCCAACCTATCCGGACGATGAGATCCTTCCCTGGGTGGATTCGAAGAAGATGCTTAGCAATGACCTGTTGAAATCCATGCAGACGATGCAGATCGACCTCCTGGATCCGTTTGAACTGATTCGAAGGATCGACCTCCCGGTTCTATTTTTCATCGGCGACAAGGAAAACAGCTCCATCGTCTCAAAGGAGACTGCGCAGGAGGCAGCGAGGGTGAATAAAAGAGTCCAGGTCGTCCATCTGGAGGGAGCCAGTCACGACATCCGCCGCACCCGTTTCGATGGTTACATGCCGGCATTGACTAAGTTTCTAAAGGAAATCCATTCTGCCTGATCGGCTTAACCCTGTCTTCACGACTACCAACCCCTTATTACCCTGGAGAATACTAATGAACGCCTTCACTCTCCCCTCAATCCCATCAGAACTAAATTGGATAAACCAGCCGCTGGATTGGAAAGCGGGTCCGGGTAATCAACTGACCGTGGTTGCGGGCAAGGTATCCGACTGGTTCATCGATCCCGCGGGGAATTCATCGATAGGGCAATGCACCTTGCGCGTTGTTCTCTGCTCCCGATGAAAATTTCATACTCAGCGCCTGTGTCAAGGTGGAATTTGCCTCGACTTTCGATGCGGGAGTGCTTTTTTTAAGGGAAAGCGACTCATCCTGGGGGAAACTCTGCTTTGAGTTTTCGCCTCAAGGAAAACCGATGGTCGTCTCTGTGGTCACGAGGGAGTTCTCGGACGATTGCAACTCGATCATTGTCGAGGGAAATACTGTTTTCCTTCGCGCAGCGGTCACGCCTCGAACGATCGCATTTCACTATTCACACGACGGAAAATTCTGGCACTTCGTCAGATACTTCACCCTGGGGGCATCACACAGGTTGGCTGTTGGCTTCTCATCTCAATCACCTACAGGAGCGAAATGCACCGCTAATTTCTCTGATATTGTCTATCAGTCGGGAATCTGTAAAGGACCTGCGAAATGGTGAATGAATTTTCTAACAATGGAGGCTCCATGCCATCGACAGTGGGTGATTTACTTTCTTCGTTTATCAAAGAAATGGATCGCGCAAACCAATCCTACACTCACTTTGTTCAAAAGGCGGAATCCGCAGGATATCCTTTTTTAGCCAAGCTTTTCCGGGCGGTTATCGCGTCTGAACAAGCCCGCAGGAATCTCTTCAGCAACACCATGGCAAACCACGCCGAAGAATCCCACGATTATTATGTTTGCCCCCATTGCGGTCTGGTCTTTGTCCCGGATGCCCCGGATAAATGCCCGGTGGATGAAACCCCAGGCGTACAATTTATAAAAATTAGTTGATCAGTATTCCATCCGAATCTCATCGGATTACCAGAATAATATCCCCTGACGCCTTATTCACTTAAGATGCGCACGGGAGTATTATTGAGGCAGGGTTGTTCACTGTTCCTTCAATTGATTGCCTCACACCAAGGAGGGAAGATGGTTCTGGACGTTTATGCACACCTTGCGGATGCGTTGGACCGCCTGCCGAATGGTTATCCGCGGACTTCTTCCGGAATCGAGTTGAAGATCCTAAAGAAGATATTCCCGCCCGAGGATGCCGAACTGGCTTGCCAGCTTACGGGAAATTGGGAGACTGTCGACGAAATCGCGGCACGTTCCGGTCTGCCCACCGGAGAGACAAGGGACCGCCTTTTCCAGATGGTGCGCCGGGGGATGGTCTGGCTGGATAAAGTCGATGGCAAGCCCAAATTCAGACTGGCGCCCTTCGTGGTCGGAATCTATGAGGCCAGCCTGGAATTGATGGATCATGAACTTGCCCACCTCGTTGAGGATTATTTTGCCAGCGAAGGTGCCAAGACCATCATGGGCGCCGAACCTGCGCTGCACCGAGTCATTCCTGCGCAAAATACGGTCAAGTCCGAGCAGATCCTGCCCTATGAAGATGTGCGGGCAATCCTTCAGGAAGCGAGAACATTTAACGTCCGCGCCTGTATTTGCCGCGAACAGCAAGACCAACTGGGAAGCCGCCGCTGCGATTACCCTTTGGAGATGTGCATCAACTTCTCCAACCAGGAACGCGCGCCCCGCCCCGGAGACCTTACCCAGGCTGAAGCTCTCGCTTTGCTCGACCGCAGCGAGGAGGTCGGTCTGGTCCACACGGTCAACAACGTCATCGAGGGAGTGGGCTACATCTGCAACTGCTGCGGTTGCTGCTGCGGCATCATGCGCGGGATAACCGACTGGGGAATCGATCATTCGGTCGCTTTTGCCAATTATTACGCCGTCATCGACCCGGTTCTTTGCAACAATTGCGGTACCTGTATAGACCGCTGCCAGGTCCATGCCATATCCGAAGGCGATGGTTACTCTGTGGTGGACAAGGCACGCTGCATCGGCTGCGGGTTGTGTGTAACAGGCTGCCCCAACGACGTCGCCCGGTTGGAACGCAAGCCGGAGGCGGAGATCGTCCAGCCTCCACTAAACTTTGCTGCCTGGGAACATGAACGATTGCATAATCGCGGGCTGGCTTCGTGATCAAAGTAAAAAAGTTCTGATGAAGGAATAATCAGATGACGGTTCATATCCTTTTATGGATTATCCAAGCCATCCTTGCCATTAAACTGACTACAACCGCCGTCTCACATGGCCTTCAACATTCCAAACCGGATATGCGTCAGGCGATTGAGAAAATGGGAGGGAACTCCCGGTTATGGCACTCGCTGATTGCAGTTCTGGTTCTTTTTTGCGCGGTTGGATTAATCCTGCCAGGCTTGCTGGGATACATGCCATCACTGACGGTTTGGGCTGCGATACTATCAGCATTATTAATGCTTGGCTCCATCATCTTCCATACGAGATATAGGGACAAACCCATGGTCTTCGTGAGCATCGTCCTTTTCATATTTTCGGCATTCGTAGCTTATGGAAGATATGCGCTTGCACCGTTTCAGTAAAGGTGCACCGAATCCCCCAACCTTACATAACGTAAAGCCGCATCAGCATGCTGAGAATTTCAACTTTAGGCAAAGTAATCCGCTTCGACTCTGCTCTCTCGGTCGCAGGCTGGGGCTATTACTGGACGACCTTTTATTACGTGGATGGCGTGTTCATCGACACGGGTTGTGCCCATACAGCCAGAGAGCTTGTCGATTTTCTAAACGATAAAGAACTGACGTCAATTGTTAATACCCATATTCACGAGGACCACATTGGCGCCAATGGGGCTTTGCAGAAGGAAAGAAAAGATGTAAAAATACTTGCCCATCCACTCGCGCTTCCGGTATTGGCTAATCCGCGTGAAGCACAGCCGTTGCAGCTCTATCGACAAATCTTCTGGGGATGGCCGGCACCTTCTCAGGCTCAAGCCGTGGACGATGGCGAATCGATCCACACTCGAAACCATACATTCAAAATCATCTACACACCCGGTCACAGCCCCGACCATATTTGCGTCCATGAACCGGAGTGCGGCTGGTTGTTCACCGGCGATCTCTTCGTGGGCGGTAAAGATCGCGGCGTGGTTAGGGGCTGCGATATCTGGCAGGTGATCGCTTCCCTGAAGAGGGTCGCCAGCCTCCCGATCTCCCGGATGTTTCCCGGCTCTGCCCGGACCAGGGAAAACCCAGGCGCGGATTTGTCTACCCGGATCGCTTATCTCGAGGAAACAGGCATGAGGGTGTTGGATTTACACAGAAAAGGCTGGAACATCGATGCAATCGCTCGGGAAGTTTTCGGTGGTCAAATGTTGATCGAGGTCATCACGCTGGGGCATTTTTCGCGCAGGAACCTGGTTCTTTCATATCTTAACTCACCTGAATCTCGAGGAGAAATTCATTTCTGATGCTCTGTTGACCAATGGTACCCTTAGCCCAGGTAAGACCGTCACTATCGTGCAAAGGCTTTCAGCTTACTAAAAGGCGATCATGTTACCGACTTCCAGCGTGGCACATTTCTTGGAACACACTTCTCCTGAGATCCGGGATATCGTCCTTGAACTGCGCAACCTGATCGCTTCCGTTGCCCCCAACGCAACAGAAGTCCGCCACTCGCGTGGATTCAGCTATTATGACGACCAACGCGGAGGTACTGTCAGTGCGGGCATCTGCCAGATTGTCATTTTTGAAGACCATGTCCACCTGGCATTCATCCACGGCGCATTTCTTCAAGACCCAAAGGGAATGCTGATCGGCGGAGCAAAATATAAAAAATATGTGCCAATTATTTCTTACAAGGATGCTCCCTGGGATTATCTCAGAAATTTGATTACAGCTTCAACACATTTCGACCCTCGCACTTTAACAATGAACCAAGAAAGTTGACGACAATTCATGCAACTTACAGACAAATCCAGCATCTAATCAAAAATCATTTCCGGAGTAATTAAATGTCAAACAAACAATCCAAACAAACCAAAACCTCCCCTTCCTGGCTTAAGTGGGTCATCATCGGCGGAATTGGACTGCTTGTCCTCGCCATCGCTGCTGTCATGATATCGAATCAATCCGGGGACACCGTAAAACCCTTGCCTGCCGAGATAAGTGTGGATGAAGCGCATAATATGTATGAAGAGGGCGCCTTCCTGCTCGACGTACGTACTCCGGAGGAATGGAATGAATACCACGCTCCAGGAACCACGCTCATTCCCCTCGACCAGCTTTCATCCCGAATCGCGGAAGTCCCGACCGATCAAACCATCGTCGTGGTTTGCCGTTCCGGTAACCGCAGCCAGCAGGGACGCGACATCCTCAAGCAGGCAGGATACGAGCAGGTTACCAGCATGGCGGGAGGATTAAAAACCTGGCAGGCGCAGGGCTACCCCGTAACGAGCGGTCCTTAACTCTCCGCCTGACATCCAGGATACTGCCCCGCCTCGCAAGCCTTGTCGTTTGCGAGGCGATGATATATACTCTTATTGAAAAAGGTTTTCATTATCAGGTAACCTATGTCTGCTGACCTCTGGCTCTCTCGATTAAAGGATAACGGCTACCGCTTGACGGACGCGCGCAAAACGGTGGTGGAAACCGTCGCCGCCACGACCCATGCCCTCACCCCGCTGGAAGTTTACGACCGGGCACGCGCGTCCTCCCCCGGGCTGGGATTGGTGACCGTGTATCGTACGCTGGAAAAGCTGGAGGAGCTGGGACTCATCCAGCGCGTTCACCAGACGCAAGGCTGCCAGGCGTTCATCGCCAGCGGGAACGGACACGATCACCTGCTTCTCTGCACGAAATGCGGTATGGCCGTCCGTTTCAGCGGGGACGAACTCGATCCGTTGATTCAATCCATCTCACGTAAGACCGGGTACAAGGTGGAGGAACATTGGCTGCAATTATTCGGGCTGTGTGATCAATGCAAAAAGAAAGATAAGAAATGATCAATAAGCTCCCCCCTGTTCTATTACTTCTTCTCGTATTCATCGCATCCTGCATACCCGGTCAAGAGGCAACTCCCAACGGACAAGAGGGATTGCCGCGTGTCCTCGCCAGCACAAGCTTCCTCGCCGACATCACCCAAAATGTAGCCGGTAACCGCCTCGTGGTGGGTTCGCTCCTGCCGCCGGGAGTTGACCCGCACGCCTACCAGCCCAGACCGGCTGACGCCGCCAAAATCGCGTCGAGCTCGGTGCTCATTCTCAATGGCGCAGGCTATGAACATTTCATGGAACCAATCCTTGAGAACGCAGGCGGCGACCCGTTCGTCGTCGATGCATCCGCCGGGTTGACCCCCCTTCCATCCGGAGATGATGAATCATCTGCCGTCGATCCGCATTTCTGGCTCGATCCGAATCTGGTTATCACCTATGTGGAAAATATCCGCGACGGCTTGAGCACGGCTGACCCCGAAGGCGCGGAAACGTACAAAGCCAATGCAGAAGCTTACATCAAGCAGCTGCAAGAGCTGGATATCTGGATTCAATCCCAGGTGGATACCTTGGGTCCTGAAAAACGTTTCCTCGTCACCAACCATGAGGCACTTGGATATTTCGCCGATCGATATGGATTCACTATTGTGGGAGCGGTCATCCCAAGCCTGAGCAGCGAAGCCTCTCCCTCCGCGCAGGAGATGGCCACCCTTGTACAGCAGATCCGCTCGAGTAACGCGATGGTCATCTTCCTGGACGCCATGGACAATCCCGATCTTGCAAATCAGATCGCGAAGGAAGCGAGAATCAAAGTCATCACCGACCTTTATTTTGAATCGCTAACGACTCCCGACGGACCCGCTCCCACTTACATCGATATGATGAAACACAACACAGGAATCATCGTCAAAGGCTGCAAAGGCTGAACACAGATCAACCGTTACCAGCCGTAGGCTGGGTGCTCGAGAAAACCGACATGACCCAACCCTCTCATCGATTGGAAGTAATAAAAATCAATGTCGGTTATTCCGAGAAGGTCGTCCTGCACGACGTCTCTTTTCAGATTCCGCACGGCGCCCGGGTTGCCGTGGTCGGACCCAACGGCGCGGGAAAATCCACCCTGTTCAAAGCGCTGGTCGGGCTTCTTCCTTTGAAATCCGGACGGATACTCATCCATGGACTGGACCTTGGCCTCCACAAAGATTGCGTCGCATACGTCCCTCAACGCGAGGAGGTGGACTGGAAATTCCCGGTCACAGTCTCGGACGTGGTCATGATGGGACGTTATGGAAAATTGGGCTGGCTCAAACGGCCTTCCCGGGAAGATAAATCCATTGTCCGAGAGTCGCTGTCTCAGCTGGGGGTCATCGAACTCGAAAAGAAATCCATCGGTGAGTTGTCAGGGGGTCAGCAACAAAGGGTATTCCTCGCTCGCGCCATCGCCCAGGAACCGCACATCCTGCTGATGGACGAACCGTTCACCGGCGTGGACGTTACCACCCTTGAGGCGACCCTCAACCTGCTGGATGCGCTGCGCGATCGCGAGGTGACGACCATCATCTCCACACACGACTTGAACCTGGCAGCAAATCGTTTCGATCTCATCTTACTGTTGAATAAACGGATCATTTCCTTCGGTCCACCGGATGAGGTGATGCAGCAGGAAAATCTCGCCCGGGCATTTGGCAACTCGCTGCTGGTCATGGAAAACGGCGCGATGCTGGTGGACGAGTGCTGCCCCCCGGATGAGGATCACCCCTTAGATGCGGCCGACCATGATTGAGTGGCTGCTTGAACCATTGACCTACGGCTTCATGCAGCGCGGACTGGCAGCTTCCGTCATGGTGGGCATCCTTTGCGCGGTGATGGGGACCTACGTGGTCCTGCGAGGGATGGCTTTCCTTGGCGACGCCATGGCGCATGCCATCCTGCCGGGAATCGCCATCGCCTATATCCTGGACGGCAGCCTGTTGATCGGAGCCATCGCCGCAGCCGGAGCCGTAGCCCTGGGCATCGGTTACATCTCCCGCAGCGGCAATCTGAAAGAGGATACCGCCATCGGCATCCTCTTCGCAGCTGCGCTCTCGCTGGGCGTAGCGCTCATCAGCACCATGCAGACCTATGCAGTGGACTTGAGTCACATCCTGTTTGGAAATGTGCTGGGAGTCAGTCCGAGCGACCTGTGGCTGACGGCGATTCTCGGAATGGGCATCCTGCTCACTGTAGGATTGTTGTACAAGCAATTCCTGGTGATATCGTTCGATCCGGTGCTGGCAGCCACCCTCCGCCTGCCGGCCGAACTGCTGCGCTACGTCATGCTCCTGCTGCTGGCACTGACGGTGGTCGTCTCGCTCCAGACCGTGGGTGTGGGACTCTCGTCCGCGATGCTGGTCACCCCTGCTGCGACCGCCTACCTGCTCACACGGCGCTTGTGGCCGATGATGCTGGTTTCAGCACTTATTGGAGCGCTTTCATCCATTGTGGGACTTTACCTGAGTTATTACCTGAATATCGCATCCGGCGCGGCGATCGTGCTGACGGCTACGACTTTTTTTCTATTCGCCTTCATCTGGAGAAAAATGAAAAGGTAATTGATACGCTTGCGCGGTTCTGAAATTTGCCTTATAGTGATGGAAAGTCGCGTAAATGTATAAGGAGATGATGACATGGCCTTGCCGCAGCTGAAATCCAAACAATACAAAGTGGAAGTCTTCACCCCCCAGTTCCTGCTTTCGGGTACTTTGGAGCCGGTCGGGTCGCTGATGCCTTATCTCAATAACGCAGACCGAAACAACCTCCTTTTGAAACAAGTCAGCTCGACACCTATCGAGCCTGCTACCAGCCTGCCAACTTTCGCGGCGGAAGAACTTTGGCTGCCCCGCAAGGAACTCATCGCCATAAAGTTTCTTGATGCGATTTCGTCAGACACGATGCCGCTACTGACAAACAAGGAAAAAGTGCGCGTCTTCCTGCCGCACATCGTCATCCAAGCCACATTCTCACGCGGTGCGGACACCAAGATTCACGAGATATTCGATGTCCTCTCGGGTGATTGGGTGGCTGCCGCCGACGCCCAGATATTCCCCCTCCACCCCATGAAGTGCCAGTTTGGACGGGATGCTCAGAGAGTGCTGATCATCAAGCGCCACATCCAGTTTTATCAGCACATCAAGGAATAACCTGCCTCTTCGCACCAGACTCCCCGTTGAGGGGAGTTTTTATATTAGAATTCAGCCATGCGAAAAATCACCCTACTCATGACTGCCGGGTTGTTTCTCCTTTCAGCCTGTGCCCCTTCCAATAGTACTCCGCCCCCTGTGACTCTCGCATCTGCGCCGACATTGCCTCCCACGCCAATAATTTCCTTGGTGTTGCCCGCGGAGACCCCAACAGACACGCCTGCGTCCACTCCGACAGAATTTCAACCTGCCGTACCCGAAATCCCCATGATGAATCTCGAAGTTCTGCTCGACTACGATGCTCACCGGGCGGAAGTCGCAGAGACCATCATCTATCCCAATCAGACCGGGATCCCGCTGACCTACCTCGTACTGGCGATCGAGTCCAATTTCTGGCCTGGTGCTTTCAACCTGGTTTCCGCCAGCGTGGACGGGATTCCCGTCACCCCCATTCTCGACGAACAATACATGGAAATTCAGCTTCCACAGGTACTTCAACCCGAATCAACCACGACGCTGCAATTTCAGTACATGCTGGACATCCCTGTTTTGAAAAATCCCGGGCTTGGGGAATTAAATCTCACCACCTTCGGTTACTCGGATCGACAACTCAACCTGTCACACTGGTATCCATTCGTTGTACCTTACATTCCAGAAAAAGGTTGGCTGCTTAACGACCCGTGGATCTCGGGCGAGTATCTCGTGCATCCGATAGCTGATTACACTGTGCATCTCCGTTTCAGCGATCCAGCCAACCCTCCCATTGTTGCTGCCAGCGGTTCGGAGCAGCCCTCGCCGCAGACCGGACCCGCTACCAATTTTCATCACTACATCCTCGCGCGAGGGCGTGCGTTCGCCATCTCCGCCAGCTACGAGTACCTGGTCAGCGAACAGGATGCGGAAGGCGTGCTCGTTAAGAGCTACTACTTCCCCGAGCACCAGGCCGGAGGGCAGGCTGTCCTGCAGGCATCCGTCGACGCCATCCTGACCTTCTCCGAAAAATTCGGACCGCCGCCGCATCCCACCCTCTCCGCCGTGGAAGCGGATTTCGATGACGGAATGGAATTTTCAGGATTATATTTTCTGGGCGGGGAATATTATGCCCGCTATGACGGCACCGCCATGAACTATGCCACGCTGCTGGCAGCCCACGAGACAGGCCACCAGTGGTGGTTCGAGCGCGTCGCCAATGACCAGGCAAAGGAACCCTGGCTCGACGAAGCATTGACGACTTATTCGGAGCTTGTTTTCCTCGAAGCTGTTTACCCCGAGCTGGTGAGTTGGTGGTGGCCTTTCCGGGTGGACGAGTTTGAGCCGAAAGGCTGGGTGGATACATCCATTTACGGCGGCGGGAAGTTCCGCCCCTACGTCAACGCGGTGTACCTGCGCGGCGCCCACTTCATCCACGACTTGCGGGTACGGATGGGCGATGAACCCTTCTTTGCTTTCATGCGCGATTACCTGGCGCAGATGAACGGCGGGATCGCCACAAAAGAGAACTTTTTGACCATCCTGCGCCAGCACACAAGCGCGGATGTGTCTGATATTATTGCGGAGTATTTTCAGGATCCGCGCTGATGCGTCTGCAACTCACCCTGGCTGCGCTGCTTATCATTTTTTTGACGGGATGTGCGGGGGCAACCACCTCCGCCCCGCTGCCGGTGACCGGACTATTCCTGGTCACAGCCAACCCGCGCGCGACCGCCACGGCGACTCCCTTCCAGCCGATGCTGCCCTCGGGAACCGCATCCCCGCTCCCGCCAACAGACACGGCCACACCGCTGCCGCCGACGCTGACCCCGCTTCCGTCCGCGACCAGTCTGCCGCCGACCGCGACCCAGCCTCCCGCCACGCCTCAGCCGGTCGAGCGGACGACCTACCTGCTATTCACGACGATGGATTACGCGGGGCATTCCCTTTACGTGGACCAGCAAACCGCCTACACCAATCACTCCTCGGACACCCTTTATGAACTCGTTCTTGGGGTGGAACCCAACTTCTGGGAGGGGTATTTCAACCTCCGACAGCTGACTGCTAACGGTATCCCTGTCAATTACAATTTGCAGAGCCACCGCTTGACCGTGACCCTGCCGCAGCCTTTACCGCCTGGCGGTTCGACGTTGCTCGCGCTATCGTACGACATCCAGCTCCCGCCCAAATCCAGCGGGCTGGTCTACGGGTACACTGAGCTTCAAGCTAATCTGGTGGATTGGTTCCCCTTTATCGTCCCATACAAACCGGGTGCAGGATGGCTGCTGCATGACGTCTACCCCTGGGGTGAGAACCTGGTTTACGACGCGTCCGATTTCGAGGTGAATCTGCGCTTCGTCGACCCGTACAATCCACCGATAGTGGCAGCCTCAGCCCCTGCCGAATCGAACAACGAATGGACACGCTATCGCCTCGCCAGCGCGCGCACCATCGCCTTTTCGATGAGCCCGCACTACCTGGTCTCGACCGAGTACGCCAATGGAATTCCCGTGTCGAGTTATTACTTTTCCGGCCACGATTGGGGCGGTCAGGCGGCAGCCAGCAAAGGCGCACAAGCGGTATCCGTGTATTCCGAGAAATTCGGACCCTATCCATATTCCAGCCTGAGCATCGTCGAGACGGGTCTGCCGGACGGGATGGAGTTCGACGGGTTGGTGTTCCTCAGCAGCGCGTTCCTGGCCGGCTATGACGGCACCAACGCCAACAATCTGACCGTGATCGGCGTCCACGAGATCGCGCACCAGTGGTGGTTCGGCTTGGTCGGCAACGATCAGTCGCTCGAGCCCTGGCTGGACGAAGCCATGGCCACTTATTCCGAGCATATCTTCCTGGAGAACACCACGCCTGGGCTGCTGGGCTGGTGGTGGAACTCGCGTGTCAACGCGTACGAACCCCGCGGCTGGGTGGACACGTCCGTGTATAATGGCGGTTCCTTCCGGACATACACCAACGCCGCATATCTCGTCGGCGCATATTTTTTGGATGCCGTCCGCGAGCGGATCGGGGATGAGGCGTTTTTCGCGTTCCTGAAAAGCTACATCATCCAGATGGGACACCAGCGTGCCACCGCAGATGATTGGTTCCGCATCCTACGCGAGACCACCAGCACGGACATCTCAGATATTCAATCCAAGTATTTCCAGTATTCACACTAGAAAGAGTCATTGCGAGCCGTCGCAATTCAGCGGCGCGGCAATCTCCTCAAAAAAAGATTGCTTTGTCGGGTTTTATCCTCCTCGCAATGACAAAATACTTTAGGAGTATCCTATGACTACCAAACGCATGCCTGTTCTGTTCGTCGGACATGGCAATCCCATGAACGCCATCGAAGACAACGAATTCTCACTCGCGTGGAGCGAGATGGCGAAAACACTTCCCAAACCCAAAGCCATTCTGTGCGTCTCTGCGCATTGGGAAACCTCCGGCACCAAGATCACAGCGATGGAAAAGCCAAAGACCATCCATGACTTCTACGGCTTTCCTCGCGAACTGTTCGAGGTGGACTACCCGGCGGTGGGTTCTCCTGACCTCGCCCAGGCCGTGCGCAAGGCGATCACCGTGACCGAAGTAAAACCCGACCTAGAGTGGGGACTCGATCATGGGACGTGGTCAGTGCTCAGGCGCATGTTCCCGATGGCGGACGTTCCCGTCGTGCAGCTCAGCCTCGACCGAACAAAGCCGTTCGAGCACCACTACCAACTTGGAAGCCAGCTCAAGGAACTGCGTGAAGAAGATGTGCTGATCATGGGCAGCGGGAACCTTGTTCACAACCTGCGCACGGTCGTCTTTGAGGATGTCGCCTTCGACTGGGCATTGGAATACGACCAAAAGGTCCGCGGATGGATCCTGAACGACGACCACGAGCCGATCATCCATTATGAAAAACAGGGACAGTCGGCCATTCTCTCGGTCAACTCCGGCGAGCACTACCTGCCGCTGCTCTACACGCTCGGGCTGAAGGAAGCCGGCGAACCGGTCAGCTTCTTCGCGGACAAGGTATGGGGCGGTTCGATCAGCATGAGATCGGTGAGGATCGGTTAGAAGATGCACCCCAAGCAAAAGAATCTGGGCTTGATCATCCTCTTCGGAGGGTTGGCGGTCGTGGGTAGTTACATCTATGCGGTGCTGGCGCACCCCTCCTCACTTCCCAAATTATGGGGTAATACGCCCGTGGAACTGCTCCCCTTTTACACTGTGAACATGTTCCTGGCTGCAGCGGGATTTTTCGCCTTCAGCACCTTCCTGCTCTTCCGCATCGACCCTGAGCGAACACGCGTCTTCAGGCGCTCCGGCTTTACTGTCTTTAACTGGATCTACCTCGGAATCCTGATCTCCTCCGCCCTGTGGACTCCACTCGCGCTGGTGATGCTCGAGCAGCCCTCCGCCGCACTGTGGTTCCTGATCCGCGCTGTGCTCGTGTTAACGGGTGTCTCCTCGCTCTTCCTGCTTGCGGCATTGCTCACACTCCAGCCTCGACAATCCGGCTGGTCCTACCGGCTGGCTGTATTGGGCACGGTTTTCTTCTGCCTGCAGACTTGCCTGCTGGATGCGCTGTTGTGGCCGATGTACTTTCCTTTGTAGTCCCGATGAGACTTAATTTTACACGCCGCGGCGAGAGTCTCGCCAACACCATTGTCATCGCTGCGGAACCATCACAGGGACGACTACTCTGCCTTACGTGGAGCGATAAGGTGCTGGCATGAACACTTTCAACCGACCCATCACAGAGGTCATCCGAACCCGTTTCTCCTGCCGAACCTACCTCAACGAGCCGCTGGAAGAGTCAAAACAGGAGCAGATTCAGTCGTTCATTGACGGGCTGCCCGCCGGCCCGTTCGGGTCGCACCCTCGCTTTTTGTTTGCCGCCGCCTCGGAACAGGATAACTCCTCCCTGCGCGGACTCGGCACCTACGGTTTCATCCGGGGCGCGAACGCCTTCGTCATCGGTGCGGCAGAACCGGAAGGGAAATGGCTGGAGGATTTCGGTTACCAGATGGAATTTATCATCCTGTATCTCACCTCGCTGGGATTGGGCTCGTGCTGGCTAGGGGGCAGTTTCACCCGTAGCGCGTTCGCTAAGAGAATATCCCTGAAAGACGATGAACATATCCCGGCAGTTGCTGCCACCGGTGAGTTCGTCGATACTGACGACACCCGGCGCAACCTGATCAGACGTTTTGCCAAAGGAGAGCGCCGCCTGCCGTGGGAAAAATTGTTCTTCGACCGGGATTTCGACCATCCGCTGAAGCCTTCAGGTGCGGATCAGCTGGCGCTGGAGATGGTGCGACTGGCGCCTTCCGCCTCCAATAAACAGCCGTGGCGCGTGGTCAAAGATGGAGATGCCTATCACTTTTACCTTCAGCGGACACCGGGCTATCGTGAAAGCATGCTGAAGAAAGTGCTGGGGATCTTCGACCTGCAGCGCGTGGACATGGGAATCGCCATGTGTCATTTTGATTTAACGATGAACGAATTGGGGATCAAAGGGGATTGGCTTGTGGACGATCCTGAGATCAAAAAACAGATCGGTTGACAGAATATGCAGCAAGTTGGAAAATCTCATAACCATGAAAACTTGAAAACTCATGATTTCGCAAATAAAACAAAGGAGCCTGTGGTAAACAGGCTCCTTTGTTTTATTAACATCCATCGACTGGCATCTAGGGTTGTGGTGTTGCGATGGGGTTTGTTACTGAAGGTACATCAGAAACAGTTATATACACACTCATGTTATCCTGTCCGCCAGGTCCATAGGCGCCCAGCCCATATTGAACCTGTCCGGCGACGGGAGGACAATCCGTATAGGTTCCCGATACGGGAGCGTAAGGGATTAGATCTTCACCGTTCCGTTCAAAGACAATCCGATCCACCCAGCCTTCGACAGACCAACTGGCCTGGACACATTGTCCAAGTGTGGTGCTGGTTGGATTGACTATGAAGCTGGTGATATACGGCGGAGGAACCGGCGCGGGGGTGGGTTGAGAGGGATCGACAACAGTGACCCCGACCCAGATGGTCTGGCCAAAAGCCTGCTTGCTGGCGTTGTTCATCTGCCAGAAACCCTGGTAAACACCGGGCGTCGTTGGCGCTGTTAACGTAGCAGAGAGATCAACGGTTGCTCCAGGCGCAACGGTCGTAGTAATCGGCACCGGCTGTCCGCCCATTTGAGCGGCAGGGGTGTTGCCATAGGCATAGGCGAGCTGGTAGCCCGGGACCCAGGAGCAGGATCCTGTATTCTTCACTCGCCAGGTTTTGACGAACACCTGACCGGGAGTTACAGGCGGAGGCGCAGTCATGTTCTTGTCATCATACGTCATATCGGCGACATAGGCCATATCGTCGACGCAACTGGGCGGAACGGCGGTATTTGGATCCACGTCAAGATACTGCTTGGCAAGTGTCCCCAGAGTGCCATTATTGTTGAGGGTCGTCAGTGCTTCATTGATGTTCGCTTGAAGCGTGGGGCTGTTGAGGGGCATGGCAATCGCATATCGCTGCGGGTTGAATCCCGTGCCGGCCATCTTCAAACCGTTTTTCTGCTGGTAAACCTGGGCGGTCTCCGTGTCCATAAGGCGCGATATCGATTTTGTTTGCAGAAAGGTTGGCCACGAGATCGTCGTTATTGATAAACCGATACAACTGGGTGGATGGCATGATCCCCGGCTCGACGAACGTCTTGGTCATGTAGCTGTCATACACGGAACCTTGCTGGACCCCTACACGGTAGGCTGGCAGCTGAGAGACCGAAGTGATAACCAGGGGACTGCCTGGAGGCGCCAGCGCTGCAGCGGTATCGGTCAGGTACACATTGCTGAACAACATCGCCTGCTGGCGTTCCGGCGTCACCGTGATGGCGGAAACTGCAATGTCTATCTGGCCGGTCAGCAGGGCATTGTAAAGCCCGTTGAAGGAGTAGTTGCGAACATCCATGGGGAGGTCCATTTCTTGCCCCAGGGCAGTGACCATGGCAATATCGAAACCATCCGCCTTGTAGCTGGTATCGATGTATTCAAAAGGCGGGTAGTCCATGGAAACGCCGACGACGATCTTGCCGTTTTTCTGGATACGGTCCCATGCGGCATCTGGAAGGGAGGACTCCTCAGCGCCGCGGCAGGATGTCAGTAGAATTGCGGCAAGAAGAAGAGTTGCTGATAAAACTTGTATTTTCTTCATCTGTTTGCTCCTTTCAAGCAATTAATAAAATTATAAAGCCTTTCCTTGTTGCATGGATGGGAGTTTGGCTGTATCCTTATTTCAACATCCAAGATAGAAGTAATTGGGGTTTTGCCCATGCTCGCTGCGGAAGACCAATAACAAAGAAAAAAATATTCGTGACCAGCAAATATGCTCCTTTAGAAAAATACTTGCTCGACCTTCCTGAAAGCCAAAGGGAAGTGACACTCCGTTTCGACCAGATTGAAGGGATATTGAATAACAAGTTGCCCTCAGTCCGCGTATGAAGACCAGCGCTGGTGGGAACATGAGACGGAAGGCAACCATGTCAATAAGCGCTCGTGGTCCACTGCAGGCTGGAAGATTGAAGGATTGGATGTCAACAAGAAATGGGTGAAATTCTCCCGTGCTGAGTGAGACCATGACAACAGGAGGATCAACGTGACGGCTTATGTGATCGTGGATATTGAAGTGACCGACCCCGTCGGCTATCAGGAATACGTAAAGCGTGCACCGCCCACCGTATCCCTGTACGGTGGGGAGTACCTCGCCCGGGGCGGCAGGACTGAAGTCCTCGAAGGAGATTGGTTGCCCAATCGGTTGGTCATTTTACGGTTCGAAAGCATTGACCAGGCCAGGAAGTGGCTCGAATCACCTGAATATGGTCAGGTACAACCGTTGCGCCACAAGTTCGCCAAGTCGAAGATGGTGGTGATCGAAGGCGTTTGAATCCTTATCCTGCACTGCAGGCCGTCTCACCCGCAACGATATGGATTCGTTTTTGACCAGCCCTATTTTCGAGCAGTCTTCTTCGTTTTGGGCTTTGCGCTTCGCGCCGGCTTGCGCGCGGAACGAACCCCGGACGTCGCTGCGAGTTTCCTGACCTGTGGTTGCGTTTGCCCTAAAGTCGGAACAGGCTGGGCTTGAGCCAGACGCCGGGTCGCCGGTAAATCCTCATTAAAGAATTTCAACACCTCGTACACCAGCATCGCAGGCCAGACCAGCCCCTTGAGAAATCCCAGCACCCGAAGCCTCGGCGTTGTGGCACGGCCAATGTAATAGACCCATGCGCCGATCATGCCCAATCCATAGACGGAATCTGAACCTCCGCCATGGACAACCACTTTTTTAGAATGTGCAGCCATATTTCCTCCTTTATGGGTTCTCACCCGCTTTGATATTATAGCCATTATTCCATTTCCCGTAATGGCGCGGGGGCATAGCCGTCGACCATGGCGCGACACCATCCCTGTGTTATATTAAAAATAGAACAAGTCGCTTGAGACAATCTCGATTATCTTCATCAAATGGTAGAAGAACTTAAAGTGGCAGGTCTGCTCGAACGCGCGCTTTAAGAAGCATGAGTTTGTTCTCTAATCCCCCTCCACCAACTCCTTCATCTGTTCCACATACGCCAAGCTCTGGTGCCTGAAATACGTGTTATACAGCGTGGCATAGTGTCCGCCCTGCTTGAGCAGCCCTTCGTGATCCCCTTCTTCGATGATGCGTCCCGTCTCCATCACCACGATGCGGTCCGCGGCCTTGACGGTGGACAGGCGGTGGGCGATCAATATGCTGGTGGACTGGTGCAGGATCAGGTTCAACGCCTGCTGGATCTGCCACTCGGTGAACGGGTCCACGCTGGCGGTGGCTTCGTCGAGGATGAAAATTGCCGGCTTCTGCACCAGCACGCGCATCAACGCCACCAGTTGGCGCTGTCCCATCGATAAGCGCCCGCCGCGCTGCCCACCTGCCTACCCGCCCCGCCACAGCTGTAAAAACAACTGCCCACTCCTTACAAGGCGGGCAGGTCCATGTCTGTATTCTGGACAATAGTCTATGCTCTCTTGCGCTGCCGATAAATGACGAATCCCGCCACGGCGAACACCGGCGCCAGGCACAGGCAGCTCAGGCAGATAACCCAGACGAACAAATCGAACACCGCGGATATCCCCGACACATCGGTTTCACCCACACTTGATGCGTCCTCGGCAGCAGGAGCGATTTCGGGATTTTCGACATTCGCAGCTTCAATAGGAAGCTCGATGCCCATCGCCTCCCCCAGGTTCTCCTCCGTGATGGTGAAAGGCTGCGCTGAACTGCCGGACTGAAAAGACATCTCGCTCAGGCTGCCCGCTCCGTCCACGGTAAACGCTGCACCATCCATTGGTTGAATCGTCTGCGGCCCATACCCCTGAGGTCCTTGCTCTGACAGCAGCATGACATGCATCGTGCCAGCCTGCTGTCCATAGGCGGTCACTGTAAAGGATACTTCCGGCAGGACAAACATCCACGTGTACTCTCCGGGAGTCTCCTTCGGGAATGCAAAAAAGGAAATTTCTCCTACCGCGTCGTTCACGACATGTAAATCGGGCATCACACCTGCCCGGCGGCCATCCTCGAGCTGCACCATGACCGTGACAGGTGAGTTGATGATCAAAACTGGATGTTGGCTGGGAACCGCAAGCCGCCGGGTTAGATCTTCGTCCGCCGGGTAGGAGGAGGGCTGTCCGTTCAAATGCGGGTAACTTTCTCCATCCATGGGCTCCGGAGCACTTGATGCCCCGCTAGGCCGATAAGGATGGATTTCGTTCAGATGGTGCCATGCCGCAATGGAGTAGGCTTCAGGCTTCTGATTGAACCAGGGGTCGAGTACTGTTGCAGTACTGCGCCAGTCGGTGCCCGAGGGGAAAATGGCGACGGCCATATGGTTGCCACCCATCGACTGGATCGGACCGTAATCCAACCCATCCAGCAGCGCACGGGTGTTCTCGTCTGGACTGGTGCGGATGTCATCAAGGAAAGCTATCACCAGGGTTTGATAGCCACTACAGATATACGTCGCGTCGTCAAGCCAGGCGACAAATTGATTGTAGATCCACCCATCGAGGTAGGATGGATCATTAGTAAAATAACTGGTTGGTCGATACCCTCCTGGAATTTGGTTCTGGTACATTGAGAGCAGCTGGTTCAGGTGTTCTTCAACCAGCTCCGGCGAGGCTTCTTTGTGGGGCTCCAGCCGGCGTGAGACCTTCAACGCGATTTGAGTAGGCTTGCCCGGAGTTCCAGACATACTTGATGATGTCTGTTTTACCGCTCATATACTCATCCCGGTTCGTCCACCGGTTATTTGCCTCGACTGGCGTGTTGCCAGGCAGGCGGACAAACAATTCAAACCTGGGTTCCCCGTATTTTGTGACGAAGGAGCTGATCTGGGCGGGGGTTAAATCATCCACACTAAACAAGCCAAACTTCTCCTCCCTTGATCCCATTTTGAGAGACATCCTTCCACCACTCATCCAATTCCGAGAGATCCATCATCCCTTCGAATTCATAATAGAGGTATTCATTTTCCGCTTGGCTCACTGTGAGCGTTAGATCATCGAATGTATCGGGCAGTTTGAAGTCATTGGCGGCTTCGAACCGGTAATCCGCGTCCATCCGTAATTGTTCTCCGTCCATGGACCAGCGGACGTCCTTCCAGCCTTCCTCGGCAAGTTTAAAAGGGTCAAAGCCGGGTTTGGGCAACCCTTTTTCAGCAAACTCACCTGGTCCGCGCAACATCATATGGATGGTACCCTCGCCGTCGCCCTCCGGGTCCATTTCGAACATATAACTGATCGAAAAGCAGCCCAGAAGCGGGAACAACACAAGCAGGTATAAAAAAACCAATGCCCATCGAGGCAATGGCAAATGAAAACCCCATCGATTATTCATGATGTCCCTCTCCCATCCATCAACCACTGATCCTCACCCCATGTGAACTCAGCCTTAACTAAAACTGGAATACTGGATGCCTAATTGACATTTTCATTATACAGAAAAAACGGGAGGTCTTGAACAATGAGTTTGCTGGCTGGTATTAATCCTAATCCCCCTCCACCAGCTCCTTCATCTGCTCCACGTACGCCAGGCTCTGGTGCCTGAAATACGTGTTATACAGCGTGGCGTAGTGCCCGCCCTGCTTGAGCAGCCCTTCGTGATCCCCTTCTTCGATGATGCGCCCCGTCTCCATCACCACGATGCGGTCCGCGGCCTTGACGGTGGACAGGCGGTGCGCGATCAGGATGCTGGTGGACTGGTGCAGGATCAGGTTCAACGCCTGCTGGATCTGCCACTCGGTGAACGGGTCCACGCTGGCGGTGGCTTCATCGAGGATGAAGATGGCCGGCTTCTGCACCAGCACGCGCATCAACGCCACCAGTTGGCGCTGTCCCATCGACAGACGCCCGCCGCGCTCCCCCACTTCAGTGTTCAACCCTTCAGGCAAAATATCCAGCCACTCACCGTCGCCGATGCGCCGCGCCATCTCCACCATCTCGGAATCTGAAACCGAAGGCGCAGCATAACGGATGTTGTCCGCAATGGTGCCGGCAGAACAGGAACGGCACCTGCGAGACGATCCCCAACTGCCGGCGGTACTGCTGCAGATCGAACGAGCGGATGTCCATGCCGTCCACCGTCAGCCTGCCGCCCTGAAACTCGTAGAAGCGGGCGATCAACTTGGCGATGGATGATTTGCCTGCGCCGGTGTGACCCACCAGCGCGAGATTCTCTCCAGGCTTGATGGAGAGGTTGAAGTGAGTCAGGATCGGGTCATTCTCCCCGTAGCTGAAATCCAGATCCTCGAAATGGATCTCCCCTTTGAGCGGCGGCACATCCCGATCATCCGTCTGGACGACATTCGGGTCGGCGTCGATCAGGGCAAAGACGCGCTCCGCCGCCGACAGCCCGGACTGGATCTGCGCCCAGAACGCGGAAAGGTTCATCACCGGGAAGAGGAAGTTATCCAGGCTCATGATGAACAGGTACCACGCCCCGGCTGTGATAATGCCCTCCGCCACGCCCATCCCGCCCACGTAGACCAGAACGGCGACAAAGAGTCCGCCCAGGACGTTGAGCGTCGGGAAGACCAGCGAGAGCACCAATCCGCGCTGGACGTTGACCTGGTACGATTGCTGGTTGGCCGTGTCGAACGTGCTGAAGATGCTGGTCTCCTGCCGGAAATTCTTGGCGATGGCGATGCCGGAGACCGTTTCCTTGATGGTGGAGTTGACATTGGCCATGGCCTGCATTCCCCGCCGGGTGACGCGCCGCGCCAGGTTGCGGTAGCCGATGGCCATGCCGAAGATGATGGGCAGGAAGGCAAAAAGCAGCAGCGCCATCTGCCATGATGTTCGCCAGAGAATAACTCCGAGCAGCACCGCCTGGAAGATCTGCGAGGCGATGTCGGTGACGATGACGATCAACTGGCCGAAGTCGTTGGTGTCGCTGGTGATGCGCGAGACGATGCGGCCGGATGAGAACTGGTCGTAGAAGGAAAGGTCATGTTCCGCGGCAGCCCGGAAAGCCTGCGTGCGCAGGGTCAGCACCACGTCGCCCACCGAGCGGACGGTGAGACTGCGCCGCGCCCAGTTCAGCCCGTAATTGGCGACACCCACCAACGCCACGCCCAAACCGACCAGGAGAATCGCTTGCAGGGATGGATCGGGCTGCTCGGCAATGAACCCAACCACGCGGCTGACCACCACCGGCAGCGCAGCGGATACAGCGGCGAGGGCGACCACCAGGACGATGATAATGATCATCCGTGTGCGCTGGGTCTTGAAATAATCGACGATGCGCCGCGTCAGCTCACGGTCGGTGTACTGGCGGTCGTATTTTTCGGTGTTGAGCCCGGAAAAGAATCCCATCTTATTCCTTGAAGATCCTGCTGTAGGCTTCGGATGACTTCATCAACTCGTCATGACTGCCCATCGCGGCGATGCGTCCCTTGCGCAGGACGATGATCAGGTCTGCCCAGCGGATCTGCGACAGGCGGTGCGTGATGATGAGCGTGGTGCGTCCTTTCGCGGCAGCGGAGATGGCGCGCTGGATCTTGTCCTCGGTGGCGGAGTCTATGGCGGAGGTGGAATCGTCGAGGATGAGAATGCGCGGATCGGTCAGAAAAGCGCGCGCCAGCGCCAGTCTCTGACGCTGCCCGCCCGAGAGCGTGACCCCGCGCTCGCCGATGACCGTGTCATAACCTTCGTCGAAGCTGCGAATGAACTCATCCGCCTGAGCAGCCTCCGCAGCGCTTTTGATCTCGAATGGCATCGCGGCTGGCTTGCCGAAGGCGATATTGTCGCTGACGGACCGGGAGAATAGAAAGATGTCCTGCTCGATGATGGAGATCTGCTGGCGCAGTGTGGCGAGATTCCACTCCCGCACATCCACTCCGTCCACCAACAGTTGACCGGCGCTGATATCGTAGGTTCGGTTGACCAGTTTCGCCAGCGAGGTTTTACCGGCTCCCGTCTGCCCGACGATGGCCACCGTCTGTCCCGGCTTGACCTTGAACGAAATTCCTTCCAGGACGGATGTATCATCATCCTGGCTGTCGTTCGAGTCTGGATAGCTGAAAGTCACATCGCGAAATTCGATCTCACCGCGCATGGGCTGGCTGTACCCTGACGCATTTTGATCGAGGAAGGTTTCGCGGTTCATCAACTCAAGGATGCGGCGCGCACCGGAGACGCCCAGCGAGACCTGGGTGTAAGCCCACGTCGAGGTAAAGGTGGGGAATTCCAGCATTCGCAGAATGCCAAAGTAGGCAACCACATCACCGACAGTCAATGTCCCCTGGCTGTAAAGCAAAAGGGCATGGGTCAAGCCGGCGGCGTAAGCCAGCCCGATCAGGAGCATGCCTGTAAACCGCGCCTCGGTATCACCCTGCTTGACGAACCAATTACGCACGCGGGTGGCGTTGATGACGAACTTGTCCACCTCGGCATTTTCCTGAGCCGCTCCCTTGACCGTCTCCACTCCATCCAGCGACTCGGACAGGTGGGTGTTCATCTCCCCGAAGGTGCTGCGGACCTCGTCGGTGATCGGGGATAATGTCTTTAGATATCGAACCAGGATAATGAAATAGAAAATCGTGAATACAAGCGGTGTCAGAATCAATGCGGGATCGTAACGCGGAGCGGCAAGCAGCGGCATCACCAGGAACAAAGCTGACCCGATCACGAGGTTCAAGCCGGGGCTGAAAAGTAAATTCACCTCGCGCACATCGTTGGTCGCACGAGCCATCGTGTCCCCCACCGGCTGCAGGCTGTGGAAGGTCATGCTCTTGCCGAGCAGGGAGACGTACAACTCCTCTCGGATGTCGCGCTCCACCTTTTGCGCCATCATCTCGGCACCGAAGTTGCGCCCGAACTGCAGCACACCACGGAGGATCTGCGTTCCTGCTATGGTAAGCGCCAGGGGAATCAGCACGCTGGTATCCGGGACAGGCTGCAGCATGGCGTTGAATGCATTACCGGTCATCACCGGGATCACCAGCGCCAGCGCAGCATTTCCCAACGCGCCGATGAACATGATGCCCAAGGATGTACCAGTAACGGATGGCGTGCGACCAGATCCACCGAACCGGGCTGGTCCGATCAGAGACGAGCGGGGCTTTGTGTGCTAACGTAAATTCGGCAGGAGTCGTGATACTGGACATGGTAAAGGATGGTTGATATTTTGTTGCCTTACAACAGAAAAAGATTTTACCCCCTTTTATGGAATAAATCGTTACGGCAAGTGAACCGATATAAGAATTCAATGGCGGATTAATTGAAGAACGTCTATATCAAATCCATGTTTGCTATACGCAGTCGATTTATCACTTTCCTCGACCAGTGACACATGTGACTTGTCCAAACCCTTTTTCCATTGTACACTTCCTTAAATCCCATTTCAGCGAGGCAACCATGTCAAAGGCACAATCGCGTTACCGCTGGGTAGTAGTTGTCATTTTTTTCTTCTTCATGCTGTTGCACCAGAGCGATAAGCTGCTCATCGGCCCGCTCACCCCCGATATCATCGCCGAATTCAAGATAACCATGACCCAGATGGGAGCCATCAACACTGGGGCTCTCATCGTAGGCGCATTGCTCTACCCTCTCTGGGGATACCTGTACGACCGGTATGCCCGTGCAAAACTGCTGGCATTGGCTTCATTCATCTGGGGAGCGACCACCTGGTTAAGCGCGCTCGCCCCCACCTACCCAGCCTTCCTGGTTACCCGCTCCTCCACCGGCATTGACGATTTAGCTTATCCCGGTCTCTTTAGCCTGGTGGCTGATTATTTCGGTCCGAACTTGCGCGGCAAGGTCTACGGTGTTCTACAACTCACCCAGCCCATCGGCTACCTGATCGGCATGGTACTCGCATTAATGCTCGCTCCTGGCATCGGCTGGCGGTCCATCTTCTACATTACCGGCTCGCTCGGATTATTATTGGCAGTCGTTATCTATTTCGGCGTAAAGGAAATGCCGCGCGGTCAGGCTGAGCCCGAGCTGGAGGGGATGGAGATCGGGCAGTATAAATTCTCCAAAGAGCAAGCCTTCCTGGTCTTCAAGAAAAAAACCATGTGGTTCGTCTTCCTGCAGGGATTTGCCGGCGTCTTTCCGTGGAATGTCATCACGTACTGGTTCTTCACATATCTCGAACTGGAACGCGGTTATGACGCCAACAGTATCCTGTTCACGATGGGGCCTGTCATCATTATTCTCGCCGGCGGGTATTTCGTCGGCGGTGCTCTGGGCGATTGGGCGTTCAAGAAAAACGTCCGCGGACGCATTATTGTCTCAAGCGCTGGCGTGCTGCTGGGCGCGATTTTCCTGTATTTAGCCATCAAAACACCCGTTTATGACCAAACCCAGTTCTTTATCCTAATGGCGCTGACCGCCCTGTTCATGCCGCTCTCTTCACCAAATGTCATCGCCACCGTGTATGACATCACCCCACCGGAAGTCCGCTCCACGGCGCAGTCTGTGGAATACTTCGTGGAAAGCAGCGGCGCCGCCCTCGCCCCTCTCATGGCCGGTATTATCGCCGACGCCTTCAACCTGGAAGTTTCCATCCTGACCATCTGCACCATCTCCTGGCTGTTGTGCTTCGTTTTCTACCTCGGTGCGATGTTCACCATCAAGAAGGACGTCCATTCCCTGCGAACCCAGATGGAGGAACGCGCTGGCATCGAACGCGCCAAGCATGCCCCGGCCGCCTGACATGGAAATTCTTCATCTCGACCTGTCCAACCGGAATCACCGAAAGGAATTCCTGGAACTTCCGTTCCGCATCTACGCAGACACCCCCCAGTGGGTGCCGATGATGGACTCGGATGCGAAGCTCATGCTGGATACCAAGAAGCATCCCTACTATCAGCATTCCCAGGCGGCATTTTTCCTTGCCAGGGAAAGCGGACGCACCGTGGGGCGCCTGGCCATACTCGATAACCAGCTCGGAAATCAACACAACCACACTTCCGAAGGATTTTTCTACCTGTTCGAGTGCGAGAACAACCTCGACGCTGCTCACGGATTGTTCGATGCCGGTTTTAGCTGGGCTCGCAATCGGGGCTTGACCTCCCTATCCGGGCCGCATGGTTTTACCCAACTGGATGGCGGGGGATTATTGGTCAAGGGGTTCGAGCATCGCGCGTCGTTCGGCATGCTATACAACCATCCCTATTATTCGGAACTGATCGAAGCCTGTGGATTTATCCACATTGCTGACTCGGTCTCAGGGTACATTGATGTCAACATTCAATTCCCCGAACGGATCATGGAACTTTCCGAACGCATCCAGCAGCGGCGTGGGCTGCACATTGCCCGTTTCGAGAACCGGAATGACATCAGGAAATTCATCCCCAAACTCAAGGATCTTTATAATGGCGCGATGATCGGGACCGAAGGAGGAATCCCTTTGACGGATGGCGAAGTGGATGCCATCGCGAACCAATTGCTGTGGTTCGTGGACCCAAAACTGGTAAAGATCGTCATGAAAGACGAACAGCCTGTCGGCTTTCTCCTGGCCTATCCGGACATTTCCAAAGCGCTGCAAAAAACGAAGGGGAAGTTTTTTCCCTTTGGCTGGCTGACGATGTGGTTGGAGCTGCGCCGGTCCGATTTCCTGAACATCAACGGCGCTGGCATGCTCAACGAATACCGCGGATCGGGCGGCACTGCGATTTTATTCACCGAAATGTTTAAGACCGTCAAGGAAAGCGGCCGATTCAAGGCTGCGGAAGCCGTACAGATCGGCACGGAGAATGACCGCATGCACCGTGAAATGAAGAACTTCGGCATTGATTTTTACAAGATGCACAGAACCTATAAAAAAGATTTATAAGATTTTCAGCAAGACTCCTTCACCCATTATGAATTTCGAAGAAAATTCCGGCATCCTCCTTAATGCCATCCACTTTTCTGCCGACCGCCATCGCCCGCAGCGCCGGAAGGATACGCTCAAATCCCCTTACATTAACCACCCCATCGAGGTGGCGGAACTGCTCTGGAGGGTTGGCGGTATCCGTGATCAGTCTGTGATCCTGGCAGCCATCCTGCATGACACCATTGAGGATACAAATACAACACCGGACGAAGTCCGCAGCTTATTTGGCGAGGAAGTGCTGGGCATCGTACTCGAATGCACCGACGACAAATCCCTGTCCTATATGGACCGTAAGCGACTGCAAATTGAAACCGCTCCCCATAAATCGGAAAAAGCCAAGCTGGTCAAACTGGCAGACAAGATTTGCAACGTCCATGACTTGAACCAGTCCCCTCCGCGCTGGTGGCCGAAGATCCAGAAACAGGAATATTTGCTCTGGTCTGAAAAAGTCGTCGCCGGGCTTCGCGGGACAAACAAGGAACTTGAAGCGCTCTACGACCAGGAACTTGCCGCAGGCAAGAAAATCCTGCAAATCAAATAACTCCATCATTTTTTCATAATTTATCAGGAGGCAATCATGGTCAGAATTATCACCGATACCACTTCCGGGCTGCCCCGGGAACTTACTTCGCGGCTGGATATTCCCGTCATTCCACAGAATGTCATTTTTGGCGAAAAGTCTTATCGCGACGATACAGAACTGGACACGCTGACTTTCCTGAAATTTCTAAAGGAATCCAAACAGCTGCCCAAGACTGCAGCCCCATCGCCGGAACTCTACAAACCTTACTTCCAGAAGGCGAAGGATAAAGGCGAGCCGGTGATCGTCATCACCCCCTCTGAAAAAGTCAGCGGCACCTATAATTCCGCCATGACAGCAAGGAATGAATTTCAGGATGGCGATATCCGTGTCATCGATGCGCAGACCATTGCCGGAAATCTGGGCACCTTGTCCCTTCTGGCGCACGAGATGGCTCAGGCAGGAAAATCAGCCGATGAAATCGAAGCGCACATCAAAGACTTGATACCCCGAGGGCGGACCTACTTCCTGATCGACACACTGGAGTATTTGCAGAAAGGCGGACGGATCGGCGGAGCCAAAGCGCTTCTTGGCGAACTCCTGCAGGTCAAACCGATCCTTCAGATCAAAGATGGGCAAGTGGCTCCGTACGATCAGGAGCGCACCAAAAAACGCGCCCTGGCAAAACTGGTCGAAGTTGTCAGCGAACAGGTGAAAGCCAGCAGCGATCCGCACCTATGCGTCATGCACGTGGAAGCGCTGGAGGATGCCAATGTGTTGGCGGCTACATTTTCCTCCAACCTCAATATTCCATCCATTCCCATCTACGAGCTGCCGCCGGCCATCGTAGTTCATGCGGGACCCAAGACGCTTGCGGTGGGGTTTTTCGCTTGAGAAAGGAAAATTCCATGGAAAAACGAAAATTCGGCAGGACAGGTCACATGAGCACGGTGGCCATCTTCGGAGCAGCTGCCTTTGGCGGGGTCACCCAGGCAGAAGCTGATCGTGTCATGGAGATGATCATCGCTGCCGGGGTCAACCACATCGACGTGGCGCCTTCCTACGGGCAGGCCGAGGAACGCATCGGTCCCTGGATGCCGCGCGAGCGGGAGCGTTTCTTCCTCGGATGCAAGACCACCGAACGGACACGGGACGGAGCCTGGAACGAGATGCAGTCATCGCTCAGACGCCTGCAGACCGACCGCTTCGACCTATACCAGCTGCATGCGGTGTGTTCCTTTGAGGAACTGGATTCTGTCACAGCCAAAGGCGGTGCGCTCGAGGCGGCGGTCGAAGCCCGCCAGAGGGGACTGACCCGCTTCATCGGCATCACAGGCCATGGGGTGGACGCTCCGGCGATCTACCTCGAAGCCTTGCGGCGGTTCGATTTCGATTCCATCCTGTTCCCGTTGAATTTCGTGCAAATGGCGAATCCAAAATACCGCGCTGACGCGGAGGGTTTGATCGCCGAATGCCGGCGGAAGGATGTCGGCACGATGGTCATCAAGACCATCACCCGGGGACCCTGGAAGGATGATCAGCATTGGGCTGCCTGCTGGTATGAACCCTTCAACGAAGCAGACACGATCCAACAGGCAGTCAATTTTTCCCTTTCGCATGATGTAACGGGGCTGTGCACCGTCGGTGACATCCATGTGCTGCCGAAGGTACTGAAAGCCTGTGAAGAATTCACACCCATGCCGGCAGACGAACGGGAAAAACTGATAGAATCAGGTCGCAGTTTTGAACCACTTTTTGCATAAGTAAAGGAGTACTCATGGCAGATCCCCGTGTTGAAAAACTTGCTCAAGTAATGGTCCATTACTCTCTCGATCTCAAACCGGGAGAGACGTTCGTTCTGCGCACCCACCCGGTCGCCCACGAACTGACACTCGCTGTTTATGAGGAGGCTGTCAAATCCGGTGCGCACGTGTTCATCCAACAATCCGTTCCGGGAACCGAGGAACTTTTCTTCAAACATGCGTCCGATTCACAGCTCGACTATGTCTCACCGGTACGTCGCTTGATCATTGAAACCTTCGACGCCAGCCTCAACATTTGGGCGGAGGAGAATACCCGCAACCTGAGCGGTATCGACCCATCCCGCATGTCACGTTTCAGTAAAGCGAATTCCGAATTAATGAAGATCTCCATGCAGCGCACAGCCAAAAAGGAATTCCGCTGGTGTCTGACCGCCTTCCCGAACAACGCCATGGCTCAGGAAGCGGATATGAGTTTGGCGGATTACACCGAATTTGTCTACGGTGCAGGGATGCTCAACGATGACGACCCGGTCGCATTCTGGAAGAAGGAAGGCCGGCACCAAAAGAAGCTGGTATCCTGGCTAAAGGGGCGGGATAAGGTAGTTCTCAAAGGCGATAACGTGGATCTGAAGATGTCCATCAAAGGCCGCAGCTTCATACCTTGCAATGGAAAGGTCAACTTCCCCGATGGTGAGATCTTCACCGGTCCGGTCGAGGAGTCTGTCAATGGCTGGATCCGCTTCCGCTACCCGGCGATCGAATACGGGCAGGAGATCACCGACATCGAACTCTGGTTCGAAAAAGGCAAAGTGGTAAAAGAGAAAGCCAGCAAGAACCAGCAACTGCTCACATCGGTACTCAACACCGACGCCGGCGCGCGTTACCTGGGCGAGTTCGGTATCGGCACGAACTACGGCATCCAGAAATTTACCAAGAACATGCTGTTCGATGAAAAGATCGGCGGGACCATCCATCTGGCGGTCGGCGCTGGCTACCCGGAAAGCGGCAGCAAAAACGAATCCGGTGTTCACTGGGATATGCTTTGTGACATGAACGATGCGGAGATCAAGGTGGACGGCGACCTGTTCTACAAGAACGGCAAACCGGTGATCTGATGGATCCTCGCGAGGAATTGTTCACCGCCATCAAGGAGGGAGACCAGGCTGCAGTCGAACGACTTGTGGCTGAAGACCGGACACTGGTCAATGCCCAGGATGAGCAGGGACAATCAGCGGTTTTGACTGCCGCCTATTACCAGAAACCCGAGATCGCTGCTTTGCTGATCAGGCGGCGCGCCAGACTCAATTTATACGAAGCCTGCGCGATCGGCAAGGTGGAAAGGGTCAAATCCATCCTGAAGCGGAAACCGAAGCTGCTCAACGAATTTGCCCCTGATGGCTTCCAACCTCTCGGACTGGCAGCTTTCTTCGGGCATGTGGAAGTAGCCCGCTTCCTGCTCGAATCAGGCGCGGAGGTGAATACGCCATCCCAGAACGGACTTAAAGTCACCCCGCTCAACTCCGCAGCCGCCGGGCGGCATTACGAGATCGCCATGCTGCTGCTCGAAAAAGGTGCCAATCCCAATATCCGCCAGGAGGGTGATTTCGTCCCCCTGCATTCGGCGGCGATGAACGGTCAGATCGAAATGGTGAAGGTCCTGCTCCAGTACGGAGCGGACAAGGATCTCCAGAACGCGGACGGCAAGACTGCCCGGGATTTCGCTCTCGAGAACGGCCACAAGATCGTAGCCGAAGTACTGGCTTAGGCAGTATTGATCCAACCAAAGCCGGGAGCGCGACTTGCTCCCGGCTTTTGAATCCACCGCGAAGGTTTTCGGACAAATCAAGTATAATTTTGCGCATGTTAACCCCGGAAGTTATCCAAAATAAACTGGAGCGAATCCTTTTAAAGGTATCAAAACCAGGCCGCTATGTAGGCGGTGAGTACAACATCACCGTCAAAGATTGGGACAAGGTTCAGACAAGGGTCGCACTGGTCTTCCCTGATGTTTACGACATCGGCGTCTCGAATATGGGTCTGAAGATCCTGTACGACCAGATCAACCAGCGGGAGGATGCGCTTGCCGAGCGCGCCTATGCTCCCTGGACGGATATGGAAGCGGTGATGCGCGAGCAGGGAATCCCGCTTTACTCGCTGGAAACTTTCCACCCTCTGGCTGCGTTCGATATGATCGGCTTTTCGCTCCCCTACGAAACACTGTACACCAATACATTGAACATCATCGACCTGGCCGGCATCCCGGTGCGGACCAGCGAGCGAACCGAGGCTCACCCCATCATCATCGCCGGCGGACATTCTGCCATGAACCCGGAACCGATGCATGCTTTCATTGATGCCTTCGCCATCGGCGAGGGCGAGGAAGTCATCCATGACATCGTGGATACGATAAAAGCAGGGAAAGCAGCCGGCGCGTCCCGCCACGACGTCCTTCGCGCACTCGCCCAAATTCCCGGCGTGTATGTTCCACTCTTCTATAAAGTAACCTACCTCGATGATGGTACAGTGGAAGCGATCAGTCCGACCATCCCCGAAGCGAAACCCGTCATTACCAAACGGATGGTGGCAAAGCTGCCTCCGCCTCCGACAAAATTTATCGTACCCAATATCGAGGTCGTACACAACCGCGCGCCGGTGGAGATCATGCGCGGCTGCACGCGCGGCTGCCGCTTTTGTCATGCCGGGATGATCACCCGACCCGTGCGCGAACGCTCCGTGGAGGAGATCGTGAAGGCAGCCGAAGAGGCCATCCGTTCAACCGGCTTTGAAGAGCTGGCGCTCATGTCCCTCTCCTCTTCGGATTTCACTCGCATCGTGGAGCTGGTCACCGCCATCGGCGAGAACTTTGCCGGCGAGCATCTCTCGGTATCGCTGCCCTCCCTGCGGATCGAATCCGTCTCCATCGACCTGATGGAAAAGCTCAAAGACCGGCGCACCAGCGGATTCACCCTCGCCCCCGAAGCTGCCACTGAGCGCATGCGGCGGATCATTAACAAGTTCATCCCCGACGTGGACCTGATCAACACCACGCGCGAGATCTATGCCCGAGGCTGGAAGACCATCAAGCTCTATTTCATGATCGGGCATCCGAGCGAGACGCTCGAGGATGTGCAAGCCATCGCCGACTTGTGCAAGCGTGTGCTGGCGGAGGGTCGCAAGGCACAGGGGTGGCAGGTCAAGCTGAATGTAGGCGTAAGCACATTCGTCCCTAAACCGCAAACGCCTTTCCAATGGGTTTCATGCGATACCCCGGAACAAATAAAACTGAAGCAGGACCTGCTCAAACGGGAACTGCGCGACAAGAATATCAAGATGACCTGGACACGCTCCGAAGATACGCTGCTCGAAGCCTGGCTGTCACGCGGCGACCGTAAAATCAGTGATGTGATCTACAGCGCCTGGAAGAACGGCGCTAAATTCGACGCATGGAACGACCAGCACCATCACGATAAGTGGATGAATGCCTTTGCCGAACACGGTCTCGACCCGGATTTTTACACTCACCGCCAACGCCGCACCGACGAGATTTTCCCCTGGGACCACATCTCTGCTGCCGTGAAGAAGTCTTTCCTGTTTCAGGACTTCCGCATGTCGCTGGAGGGCGAGATCCGGGTGGACTGCCGGCAGCATTGCTTCGCTTGCGGTATCCTGCCCACCTTTACGGGCGTTAGGCGCGAGAACCCGGGTGATTACTGGAAATGCCCGGAAGTCAAATCTCCTGCGAGGAAGGCTGCCGTGGATCTGCCGGTGATGGGTGACTGACGTGAACATCAGACCTACCGCCGCAGACCTCCTGGTCGCCCTGCCCGCCTCCCTGCTCATTTTCATCAGCACAGCGTTGTTTACTTCTGTGGTCAGCACAGCCACCGGGTTGGATCTCTCCAGCTCATGGGGCGGGCTGGTCATTCTGGCAGGGACGGCTTTCATCACCGGGTTGATCATCGGCCTGGTCCGTAAAGAACGCGGACCTGCCACCGCGCTGGCAGCCGGCGAATTGGCTGCCGTCATTTTCCTGTTGCTGCGATTGGTTACCCGCGACGGTGAAAACTTCAACACGCTGATCTTTGGACTGCCGGGGATGATCGTCGCCATCGCGGCCTGTTTCCCTGGCGGAGTACTCGGGGCACGACTGCGAGGCGCCTCATGAGGATCCGCATCACCTTTGCGAAGACCGGAGCCTTACGGTACATTGGTCATCTCGATCTGCACAGGATGTTGGAGCGGGTATCCCGCCGCGCCGGTCTGTCACTGGCCTACACCCAGGGATTTCATCCCCAGCCGAAGATCCAGCTGGCGGCCGCCCTGCCTCTGGGTTTCTCCTCCCGCTGCGAGCTGGTTGACATGTGGGTCGAAGGCGAGACTGACCTCGCAAACCTTCCTGCCAGTTTACAGGAAGCGGTCCCGCCCGGCCTAACGATTCTCAACGTGGCAAGCGTGGATGAGAAGAGCCCCCCGCTGCAGACACAGGTCCAGTCTGCGGAATATGTGGTTGACCTTCCTCAGGAATGTGATTATGGCCAATTAGACCAAAAGGTCAGTGCGCTCCTGCAAACTGCCTCCCTGCCCCGAGAACGGCGGGGAAAACCATACGACCTGCGGCCCCTCATCGAGCAGATGATTGTACAAGAAGAAATCAAGTTGTTCATGCGGCTTTCATCTCGAGAAGGAGCGACCGGCCGCCCCGAAGAGGTGCTGGATGCTCTGGGTCTCCCGCTCGACGGCACCCGGATCGAACGTACCCATTTGATTTTCAAAGATCCTGTTTAGAATTACAATCAATTCCACTCCATGCCCCTGCTTGCCTCCATTCTTTTCGGCTTCGTGCCGATGTTCTTTTTCGCCTTTTTCATATACTGGCTCGACCGGTATGAAAAAGAGCCGAAAGCTCTGCTGACCACCGTCTTCATCTGGGGGGTGATCGTCGCGGCGGGCGGAGCTTTCATCATAAATACTGCCATGGGATTGGGCGTATACGTGTTCACCGGATCTGAAGCCGCCGCCGAATTAACCATTGGCTCGCTCATCGCGCCGGTCGTGGAGGAATCGCTCAAAGGGCTGGCGGTGCTGGTCGTCTTTTTCCTCTTCCGCCGCGAATTCGACTCGATCCTGGACGGGATCATTTACGCATCCATTGTTGCATTAGGTTTCGCGGCAGCGGAAAACTCCTACTACATTTTTTCCAAGGGTTATCAGGAGTCCGGCTGGACCGGATTCTGGGTCGTGGCGTTCATCCGCATCGTCCTGGTCGGACTGCAGCATCCCTTTTATACATCCTTCATCGGTATCGGGCTTGCGGTCAGCCGGATGAGCCGGCAAACGGCTATCGTCCTTCTCGCGCCTGTCATGGGTTGGTGTGTGTCGGTTTTTACGCACGCCTTCCACAACACCCTGCTAACCATGGTGCCTGGAATAGGGGGGATGGCAGTCGGCACGGTGTTGGATTGGACCGGTTGGATTGCCATGTCCGGCTTTGCCATATGGGCACTGAGGCGCGAAGCAGCGTACTTGAAGAAACACCTTACCGAGGAGGTCACGCTCGGGACGATCACATCTCCGCAATATCAAACTGCCATCTCGTCGCTTCGTCAGACCATGGCTGCGATCAATGCCCTCTTCAGCCGGAAGTATGCCACCACAGCTAAGTTCTACCAGTTATGTGGTGAATTGGCTCACAAAAAGGAGCAGATGGTCACGGTTGGAGATGAGACCGGGAATGGGATGGTCATCGAGACACTGAGGAAAGATCTCATGCGCCTCAGCCCGGATGCGATAACCTTCGTTCCTCACTCACTGGAGGCGCCTCGCGAAAGACTAGGTTGATTCGTGGTAAAATTTTTTCCGTGCCCCTGTAGCTCAGTGGATAGAGCGTCGGCCTCCGGAGCCGAAAGCAAGAGTTCGAGTCTCTTCAGGGGTACTTCCATTTTGCCAGTCATTGAGTAAAACAGTACCACCTCACCCGCCAGTGAATACTGGTGGGTATTTTAATTATCCATTTCTTCGATTTTTACTGTAAACTATAATTGTCTTGGACATTCTGAGGGGATGTTCATGACGCAGTTTACGGACCTGTTTTTATCAGTCGCAGGCCAACTGGAGGGGCACCATGCCGGAATTTCCAATTCCCGCCAGGCTAAGAATCATAACTGGACCTGAAGCAGGGAAAGCAGTAGAACTCTCTCGAGGTGAACTGGTCATCGGCCGGAATGAGCCGGCTGGACTGGTCATCAACCATCCTGAAGTATCCCGCCGTCACGCTCGACTGTTCTTTCAAAATGGAAGCTTCTGCGTGGAGGATCTGGGCAGCAGCAACGGGACATTAGTGAACGGTGTGCCGGTTGGTGTCCCTCAAGTCCTCTCTGAGGGTGATGTGATCCAGCTTGGGCCAGTTATCAGCCTCTCATTTAGCGAAACACAAACAGCATCCACCCGACCGGGACTTCCTTCAGCCGTTGAGGTGCACTCTTCCGGCGAGACCGTGATGGACGCCAACCTTCCTCCCGGCTTGATGGACGCTGTCACTAAATCCACCAAGCCCAGTTTACAGGTCACCATTGCCGGGCACGAAACTGAATCTCACACGCTGAGTGGGAACCGGATTACCCTGGGGCGTGCGGAAGACAATGACATCGTGGTACGTTCACCGATCATGTCCCGCCACCACGCCACCTTGGAGTGGACTCCTTCAGGTTACGAGATCCGAATCGCACCGGGCGTCACAAACATACTCAGGTGTCAGGGTCGGCCAGTGGTCGATCATCAGCTGCTGACAAACGGCGACGTGCTGCGTATCGACAGCGAAACTCCCGGCATGATGGTCAGCATGACCTATACGGCTCCGGGGCAGGCGCCCACCCGATTATCTGCAGTTCAGTTCGGCGAAAAGGAACGGCTTACATTCGGGCGCGATCCTGGCAATGATGTTATCTTCGACATGCCTTCCGTCTCACGCTTCCATGCCCAGGTGACGAAGGTCGGACGCCGCTATTACGTTTCGGACCTGCGCAGCTCCAACGGCACATTTGTCAACGACAAGCGGGTGGAAGGTGATGTTTGGCTCAAGCCGCAGGACACCATCCGCATCGGACCATTCAAGCTGGTGATGGGCGAAGATGAATTCACCCGCTATGACGAAACCGATGGTTTACGGGTGGAGGCTTTTCATCTCAATAAAAAGGTTCGCAAGAATCTCAACCTTCTGCAGGACATCTCACTGGTGTTCCAACCCCGCGAGTTCATCGTGGTGGTAGGGCAGAGCGGAGGCGGCAAGTCCACCCTAGTGGATGCGATTGCCGGTTATCGACCGGCCACGGAGGGCAAGGTCTTCGTCAATGGTATCGATGTATACCAGAACTTTGACGCCATTCGCAACGAGATCGGATATGTCCCTCAACGCGATATCATCCACATGGAGCTGACAGTCTACCAGGCACTCGATTACGCTGCCAGGTTGCGCATGCCGAAGGATACCAGCAAGGAAGAGCGCCACAATCGCATCATGGAAGTGCTCGACGATCTGGATCTGGCACATCGCAAGGACGTACAAATCAGCGGACTGAGCGGTGGACAGCAGAAGCGCGTTTCCATCGGTGTGGAACTGCTCACCCGCCCGGGCTTGTTCTTCCTGGACGAACCCACTTCCGGGTTAGACCCCGGCACCGAGACCGCTTTCATGCACTTGATGAGGCGCTTGGCTGACCAGGGGCGCACCATCATCATGGTTACCCATGCAACCAAGAATGTCATGCTCGCGGACAAGGTGGTCTTTCTGGCACGAGGGGGTTACCTCTCATGGTTTGGTCCGCCCAATGAAGCCCTGGCATACTTCGACAAGTACCGCAGCGAACAGGACCGCCGCATTCGCCCGATGGAATTTGACCAGATCTACGCAATCCTCGATGACCAGTCCAGGGGGAAAGCCAAAGATTGGGCGGATCGCTTTGCCTCAGACCGAGCCTTTTACAACTACATCGTCCAGCCGCTTCAAGCCAGCCAGAAGAATCTATCGCAGGGACAAGCTCAAGGTAAGAAACAGACTCGCAAGGGATCGCGCATCTCCTCGTGGCAGCAATTCATGGTGCTCTCTTCACGAAATGTGACCATCCTTCGGAGGGACCGCTCGAGCCTGATTCTGATGCTTGTAGCGGCTCCTGCTGTTGGTGCGCTGGACCTGGTCCTGGCACCTGTCATGGGTCGGGCACCCTTCAGCTATCAGGACGGCAACGCTGCCAACGGCGCCATAACACTTTTCCTGTTGACTATTTATGCCTTACTGGTGGGTGGCATGTCGCAGATGCGCGAATTCGTCAAGGAATCTGACATTTATAAACGCGAGCGACTGGTCAACCTGAGAATTGTCCCATACGTGACATCAAAAGTTTGGGTGGCGATGCTGTTGGCGTTTTACCAGGCTTTTTGTTATACAGCACTGCATTATCTTGCTTTCAGCATGCCGGGCGGCCTGGTCGAATTTGGCGAAGTGTATATCACTCTGATCCTGGCAGTCATGACCGGAATGATGCTTGGACTGTTAGCCTCCGCCCTCTCGCCAAACTCCAGTTCCGCCCCGCTCATAATGATCATGCTCATCGTACCGCTGATTGTTCTTAGCGGCGCGCTGGCTCCGGTACCACCGGCCATCAGCCAGGTGGCGTCCACCCGCTGGGCTTTTCAGGGGCTGCTGGGAATCGTCGGCGCCGGGCAGGATGTGGCGGGCGATGCCTGCTGGCAACTTGACAAGGAACTGCGCGATGGCATGAACCTGGACGACAAGACTGCCTTCAACTGCCGCTGCATGGGCGTGCAGTTGTTCAACCAGGACAGATGCAGCTTCCCCGGCGTGGGTTCGTATTATGTTGAGGAAATAAGCAGAGCTGAACCGAAAGAACCGCCTCCCCTGCCTGAACAACCCCCTGAGCCTGAGATTCCGTCTGCGCCACCCCTGCCTGAGGATTCCTATGATCAGGTGCAGATGGTGCAGTACTTGAACGCGCTCAGTTCCTACCAGGACAATGTCAAGGACATCCAGGATGACTACCGCAACCAAATGGACCTCTACCAGGCCATGGCGAATGTCTACAAAGGAGAGATGACGAAATATTTGGAGGATGCTGCCCGTTACAACGTCATCCGTGTCTCGGCGGTCAAAGGCGCGGAAGGGGTCATTGAAAGTGTAACAAACCAATATGGCTGGGCATGGGTCAACAAACGTGACCCGGACATCTTCTATCCCTGGCTGTTACGGGCCTGGGTTGCCCAGGTTGAGATACTGATTGTCTATTACGTCATCATCCTTTTGCTAATCAAGCGCAAGGATGTCAAATAACCTTCGATTGCCACTGGACAAGAAATATCCTTCCCATACCAACGTGTAATAGTAGAGAACTGCCATGCGAAAAACAACCAACTACCTTATCTTGATAACTCTTCTTCTACTGTTTACCACTGCCTGCGGATTAGCCTCTGGAAGCCTTGATCAAATATCCCAGACACTGACGCCATTGAGTGGTGCTGTAAAGGAGACAATTACTGCCCGAGCAAATGAAGAAGGTGGTGCAGGCGATGACCTGGCGACAGCAATTGTAGAAGCCACTGCACGTAGTCAGGTGATCTACAGCACGCAGACCGCTCGGGCAGCGCTGAATGATGAATCCAGGCTGGCTACTGCTACGGTGATCGCACCGGTCGTAGCTGAATTGCCCCGATATGGGATCGACCCTGCCCAGGGGTACGTAGCCTGGCTGCACCAGCCGGTCACCATCTCCCTGCAAGGTTACCAACAAATGGATTTTGCCAATGATTACCCTCAGATCACCGCTGGCGATTTCGTCATGGTATCCGATATCAAATGGAACACAAAAAACAGTATTTCGGGATGCGGTTTCATGTTCCGCTCAAACGGCGACCGGAACAAACCAAGCCAGTACATGGTGATCATCTCGCGTTTCGCCAGCGGGCACGCCCTATTCACTGCCATGGCAGATGGCGAATTGGCTAATTTCAAGGAATTCTTTCCAAAAAATGAAGATAGTTCCTTTAGTTGGCAGAATGATGCCACCAACCGCCTGGCAATCGTGGCTAAAGGTCCATTGATTTCCATCTATACAAACGGCGTTCTGATCGGTGAAGTGGATACTACTGAACCCCCTCAACTGGCGCTGGGTGCTCCTCCCGACCTGGAGACCATCCCGGGTGCCCAGCAGATTCCAGACTACCAGGAACAGGTCGCCCAATATGGTGACGCCACTGATTACCTCCTGGGTCAGCTTGCCACAGCTAAACGGAATTTCTTGAAAACAAAAACAGATTTCTCCGACGGATTACTGGGCTTTCTCGGCATGAGCCAAGCAGGTACCATGAATTGCGAATTCAACGACGCTTGGTTGTTTATACAGGAACGATAAAAAAACACCCTCACCCTGATTTGATCGTTACATCAAAACAGCGGGTGAGGGTCTAATCACGCAATCTGAACTAAATGGGGGTCGGTTTATTTTTCTCGTGCTTCAGCTTTCTTTTCTCCTTTTGAGTCAGTTTGGGCTTCTTCTTCTGTTCCCTGTTTCCCTTGTCAGCTTTACCTTTGTCGTGCATGGTTAAATCTCCTTTCGGTATGGAAAATCAATAAGTCAGGCAACACACTCGCACGATACTCAACACAGGGTTGTGTTCAAACACGATCTTCATTAAGGATATCAAAAAAATGCCTGACTGGCAATTCCCCTATCATCATATCTCTGACTTATCCAGAGGCACAGCCATTGCTTTGAAAAGTGGTTCCATATCGCCAAATCGTACCGTCCGGAAACCCTCTGCCAGTCCTGTCTCGGAATCCCAGCCGGCTTTAACCGCCATCATCTTGGCCTGCTCCTGAACGAACATGGCGATCAAAGCGCGCATATCACCGTCGAAGGACTCGTCCAACCAGGGCACATTTTTCCCCCAGGTTTTCAGCTGCAGGCGGTACTGGTTGATCGTGTTTCTCATCATTTCGCGGTGGGCGCAAAGAGCGGAGATTTTTTTCTCGATGGTGGATGAAATCTCCTCGTAATGGGTGATCTCCGGCAGCTGCCGGGCGAAGTACCATCGTTCGCAGACGGAGAACGGTTCCAGCCCTTCCTTGAAATGCTCCGGGTAATGCTTGTCGAAGCAGGACACCCAGAACGCTTCGTCCACCGCCTGCGCCACCCGGATGTGATCCTGGTTATTCTCATACAATCCATACGGGTCGAAGGTGAAGACCGCATAAGGATTGTGCTTGCGGAAATGGTAAACAATCCGCTCACGGATTTGTCCCAGCGGGACATCTGCCATTACATCGGTTTCAAATCCCAGCTCGACGATCTCGCTGACCCCCAGGATTTGTGCTGCATCATGAAGCTCTTTGGTATTTTGGGCAATCGTCTCTTCAATGGACAGTCCTGACCGAATCCTTGCGGTCGTCGGTCACGCGGACGAGGACCACGTTCCATCCATCCAGAGCGAGTTTGGCGAGGGTACCGCCGCAAAAGGCGGCAGCATCATCCGCATGAGGAGAGATCACCATCGCAGTTTTCATAGGTATTTCAACTCCATAATTTTTCCAGCAGCGTGTCAGTGGATTTCAGCGCAATCTGCTCGCAGCCTGCCTGCAGCCTTCCGGGGTAACGGTAGGCAAGCGGAGCGATGTCCACTTCGTAGCCGCCCTCGGAATGCGACTCGGCGGTATGGAGGTAACTGATGCAGCCATCGCTCACACTGGCGAACAGGGTATGTACAGCGGGTGAAGCGGTTTTGACCTTCATCCCGATCTCGGTGAACGTCTCCGCGGCATAAGTCACCAGCGCCAGGTCGCCGATCCGCACGGCATTAACCCGCATCGGCACCGACCAAAATCCATTTCGGGCTTCAATAACCGATTTCCACGGATAGCGTTGGTTCAGCAGCAGGTCGGCGAAGACCGCCATGAAGCCGGGCATCTTTGCAAGGGTAAGTAACTTCCTTCCATAGTTCTTTGGAGGCCGGGGAGTATCAGCACGAGTTTCGGTCGGAAGCCACGCTTCAGCACGGGATAAGCCAAGGGGACCATCCTTTACAGGTTCAGACCCTTTTCGAACGGCAGACAACACTGCCTCGGCCACCGATTGACCCTGCTCATCTACCTTCTCAAAGGCGTTCGCATCATCCCAATACATATCAGGATTTATGTTTGCCGCCGCCCCCTGGATGAATAGCACCTGCCCGCCAAGCTCGGATTCCACCCGCGGGCGCATTGCACCGATCCAATCTGCGGAAACGAGCAGGTTGCCGGGACCTAGCACCGTGCCGTGGCAGGCGTAATTGACGAGGGTCGACACCCTCACCTCTTCCCCTCTCCCTGTGGGAGAAAAGTCAGGGGTGAGGGCAAACACGCTCACCACCTGCACCGAGTCATCGCGCGGACCGGAGGGGTTGCGTCCGATCTCCATGCGGCCATCGGGCATCTTCTCCCGGCGGTTGATGCCCACGGATGCTTCGCCGCGCGAAAACTCGAGCCGCGCAGGTCGCAGACCGGCTTGTGCCTCTTCCACAGCTTCAACGATTTTTTCCACCAACGCATTGATGTAATCCAGGTTCTTGCGCGGTGATTTCTCGCCGGCATATGCAATTGGCCCCGAATGAGTATGGGAACAGCATAAAATCACTTCGGTGGGAGCAAGCCGGGCACGGATGCGGTCCACGATAAATTCGTTAATAGTCAGGATATCCAACGCTACGATGGCGACACGCACTCCTCCATTATCCAGAACGAGAGCGGTCGCGGTCAGGTCATCGTGGACGCCGATGTTGCCTTTCGAGCGGTCGCCATATCCAATGAGGAAAATTCCCCTGGGAGGCGAAATGATTCTCCGCGCAACACCAGCTGAAAGAACGGGCGATGTCATGCCGTCTCCTGAGTTTCGTCCATGTTCAAGTTCTTACGAGTTTCTTCAGGTGTATCCCCGATGCGGTAGCTGCGGAAAATGACATAGCCGATGAAGACGAATACAGCCATCACCGGGAAGGAAAGACGCACGCCGAGTGGATTCGCCTGGGTATAACCGAAATTTTCCAGAAGCAGCGGCAGGATCAGCGTGCCGACCGCCGTGCCCAGTCCGATGGCAAAGGAGAAGGTTCCGTAGAAGATCGCTTCGCGGCGGCGTTTCGTCAGCATCTCATCATAGTCCACCAGATTGCCCATCATGGCATAGATGAGGATCAGGTAACCGCCAAGGGCTGTCCCGACGAAAGCCACGAAAATGTATGCCAGCGTTGTTGCGGGAAGCCCGTCCATGCCGATGGCAAACCCCAACGCAAAGATGATGGCGAGCATAAGCATGCTGGCGTTGAGCAAGGCGCGCTGGCTGTATTTCCTGTTGAGCCACAGCCAGACGGGACCGGTGATGGCAATGAAGATGATCAGGATGCCCTGGTAGATGCCCACGTCTCCTTCGGTACCGCGCAGTACGAGCGTCACGAAATAGGGGAAGTTCGCCAGCACCATCTGGTATGCAATATGGACAAAGGCCGTTGAGAAAAACAGAATGAGGAATTGATTGTTCTTGAAAGTGGCTTTAAGACCTTCGACGGCAGGCATCGGTTCGCCGATGGGACGGTCCGTTTCGCGCAATCCCAGCAGGGTGATGTAAATGGTAACGACACCGACCACACCGACGACTGCGCCCATCGCCACGGCGCCGATGCTCTCGAAAAGCGGCGCGGCAACCAGAGAGCCGATCAACACACCGATGATACCAAAGACACCTTTCCAGTAACTCAAGCCGAGCCGGGCATGGGTCTCAGGCGCCATCTCGGGCATGGAGGCATCGTAGGGGATGCCGACCAGGCTGTAGCTGGTGTGATAGATCAGGATGATGAAAATGAAATAGGCAGCATTGAGCGTGTAACTGGACAGGCTGGGAGGTGTCCATAACAAGACCGCGCCTAACAGGATGAACGGCGCCGCGAACATCAGGAAGGGACGGCGTCTCCCCCAGCGCGAACGCGTATTATCGGACCAGTTGCCGATAAACGGATCAATGATGGCATCCCAGAAGGTGGCGATGAGCAGGAGCACGCCCATCGTCACCGCCGGCAGGTAAACCGGGCGGCCTGAGTCAGGCGGCGGCGCGTAGAAGTACAACAGCCAAGTGGAAACGGTGATGGCGAGGATGTTCAGTCCCGCCGATGCGCTGGAATAAAGCGCGATGCGCCAGAAGGGGAGTTTGTTGTTTTTCATCCATGCCTCCAGGGGAAATTTCCATTATTTTGGCAAATTTCCAGGAATAATGCCAGTAACGAAAATCACTAGATCTGGAAGGATTCAGAATAATATCCTTATACAAATCGCTAGGCCGGTAAATACAATATCCCGAAGGTAAAATCCTTCGGGACGTTTTCTTGATTCGAATTTGACTCAGGCGCCGGTGGTACTCAGGTAAACGGTACCGGTACGGGAACTGTAACCAGCCCGGATGGTTTTTCCATCCACATGGAATTCATCCAGCATGATGGAGCGTCCGTCCTGCCCGATATATTCAACATAACTGGACTTCCCCCACGGAAGATTGGTGACCTTGACCTTTTCATCTGCGGCGTTGCCTGTGCGGGCGAAATTTTCCACGACCCGGTTGATGATGGTTTTTTCTTCTGAAGGCATTCTGACCTCGATTCTATTTCTGTTCCAACAACCGGTGCAGTTCCATCTCGGCATCTCGGGGGGAAACGGAGAGACTGACCGTCCACTCGCCAATCAAGGTTTTGTGGGCGCGTTTCATCAATGCGCTGTCATAGTCGTTCCAGGAATGGATGTGGCGGTAGGCGGTCAAGTCGCGGATCACCTTACAGAGCGACTCAAGCCCGCCGTCATTTAACAATCCCAATAACAGGACGTTGCGCTGGCGTCGGTCGTCCGGCAGCTTCTCAGCCGTGCTGGACAGGATGTTGAGGGTTTGCTTAAATCGGGTTGCGCTGGTGGGATATCGCAGGCGTCGCTTATTGTTCTCATCGGCAGGAACCCACAAGGTGAGGTCCGCTGTCTGGACCATGTAGTACAGCGTCGTGGAATTATCGACGGTTCGTTCCTCGATGGCCTGCACGTGTCCCAACCCGTAGGTGGAGTGCATGACCCTGTCGCCGGTCTGGAAGTTCATAAAAACCTCCTTGGTTTCGATGATGGGGAATGAAAAACGCCAGCCCGGGAGAGTGGACCGGCGATTTGAACCTGTCAATTTCTGGGTGATGCTATGATTATATCATCGAAAGGGGTCCGATTTACTGCGAGAACCTTCTAAATGGTGTTCGAAACTCTTTGATTTGATCAACGTATGTAAAATAAATCCATAAGGAGACTTCCATGACCGCTGAAACGAAAACGACTGAACAGGAAACGAAAAAGAAAAAAGATTACTATCGAGGCAGCTCTTCAGATGCCGTGTATGCCTTCGGATTGTTTGGCGCCTGGTTCTATTACATCAGCACAGCCACCACATTCTGGGAGGGCGTACTGGGCATTTTCAAGGGATTATTCTGGCCAGGATACCTTGTCTATGAGTTCTTGAAATACCTGAATTTATAGCTCACACACGCCCCACCCCAGCCCTCCCCATTTTCTAGAAAATGGGGAGGGCTGGGTGGGGCACCGACAACATCATCCCATTATCGCACTTTGGAAGATAATTCGTTTAGCTGATCTATTTCATCCTCAGACAGCTTGAACTTCATGGCTCCGGCACTTTCCTGCGCCTGGTGGACTTTGGTCGCGCCAGGGATGGTCACAACGGTATCGCCATGGGAATTGATGACCCAGTTCAGTGCGACCTGGGCAGGCGTGGCCTCGTACTTGGCGCCGATCTCCTCCAGGGCTGTCACGAGCGGCCGGCATTTTTCAATGCCATTCTTCAATCTTGCCCGCCAGAACCAGGGTTTTTTCTGCAGCAGTTCAGGATTCCTGTGATATTTACCCGAAAGCAAGCCTGATGCCAGTGGGGTATAAGCGATGATCGTGATCCCTAATTCCTTAGCGGTATCCAGAACTCCATTCCTTTCGATGGAACGATCCAACAAACCGTATTGGACCTGGTTCACGGCAAGTGGAATTCCGCGCTTATGAAGTGTTTGATGAGCCCGGCGCATTTGTTTGGGATTGAAGTTACTGACACCCACCGATCGGATCTTGCCAGCCTCAACCAGGTCGGCCATCGCTTCCATTTCCGCCTCCGGCGAGGAAAAACCATAAGGCTGGTGGACCATGTAAAGGCTGATGGTGTATCCATCCAGAAAACGGATGCGGTCATGGATCGTTTGCGGGATATTGCGGGCTGTTCTAAAAAGCGGCCACCATTTCGTGGCTACCACCACTTCATTGTCCTTTTTCCCCGCCGCCTTCAAGGCTGCGGAAAGCGACGACTCGGATACGCCTGAGCCATAAAGCTCGGCTGTATCGAACCAGTTGATCCCTCCATCCAGGGCCGCCTTGACGATTGCATTCTTTTCTTCCTGCCCGATCGTCGGAAAAGCAAAACCCATCAGACCGCCGCCTCCGGCAAATTCCATCACTCCCAACCCAATGGGAGTGATGTTGATCTCCGTTTTTCCAAGTTTACGCATTGCAAAGGATTGATTTCCAGACATGAGGGCTCCGTTAGTTCATTTTCTCTTTGAGATCACTAATAATAACCGTCGATATTGCGGAGGATGAATTCCCGATTACCCAAGGGTTGATCATTTCCTTGTGGATACAGGCTCCATTGATATGCTAAAAACTCTTCTCGCTCTTACTCAAATCATTTTACAAGAGAACTGAAAAAAGTAAAAGCAGTTCCCCCCTCGCATCGGGTACAATACGGAACAGAGGACCTATGAAACAAATTCCATTATTATTACTGCTTGCCGTTCTCTTGAGTGCTTGCAGCGTTTCCCTGTCTCAGGCTACAACCGCCGTCCCAACCGAGCTGCCGTTCGACACGCCCACCCTGCCGCCCACGGCAACGGAGCGACCCACCGCCACGCCCGTCACACCGACCGTCGCGCCTACTGTGGTGCCCGTCGAAGGGACGGTCCAGACACAGATCAACGTCCGCACCACCGCGGACAAGAACTCCCCCTCCCTCGGCTTGATCAAAGCTGGCGAGAAGGTGCAGATCGTCGGGCAGACCGAGGCGGTTGACTGGTGGCTGATCTACTATGCAGACGCCCCGTCCGGTTATGGATGGGTCACTGCCCAGTATGTCACGACCAAGTCCACACCCGAGGTGCCGGTGGTCAGCGGAGATTTTACCCTGCTAATCGGGACTCCTTTTCCCACGCCTACGCCAATCGGCGGGCTTTCCGCAAAAACCCTGGTGAAGGTCAACGTGCGCTCGGGTCCCGGCACGGGGTTCAACTCCCTGGGCATGATCGACCCCGAATCATCGCTGACCCTCACCGGGAAAAACGAAACCGGCACCTGGCTGCAGATCTTCAAAGCCGGCGGACCGGGCGACCGGGGCTGGGTCAGCGCTGCTTATGTGAGGGTGGACGGCGATACAGCGATGCTGCCGATGTTCAACGAATTCGGCACGCCCGTGGCGGACACGTCCGGTACGCCCCAGCCAGGTCAGCCGACCCCGACCCTGATCATCGCACCCGCAGCCGATGACGGCGACTCGGCGCAGAAACCTGCCGCAAGCATCCTCTTCTCGCCGCAAGGCGCTCGCCAGTTCATCTATTCCAGTGCGGTCTCCGCTCCTGAAGGTGACTCAACCGACTGGGTTCAGTTCGCGCCCTACTCACCCCAGCCCGGGCAGACAGAACCCATCTCGCTCCATCTCGCCTGCGACGGTAATGGAACTCTGAAAGTGGAACTGTGGCAGGACGGCTCGCCACTCACTGGGTGGGGAACCCTTGCCTGCGGCGGGAACTCCGGCGCTCTGGCACTCTCCGGTGAGTCAACCTACCTGCTGAAACTGGCTGCGACCGAAGGAGCGGGCGGGCTGCAGTCCGTGCTTTACACGTTGACGGTCGAAAGTGGAAAATAGTTTTTCGAGTGTCGTTGCGAGGAGGGCGGAGCCCGACGCGGCAATCTCCAACTTTGTGTATAAAATCTGGCATTCAAGGAGATTGCTTCGCTACACTCGCAACACTTGCACCGCACGCAAGTGCAGGTCTGACACGCGTGTATTCTTACCTCTCCTTCTCACACTCTTTCTCCTTTCATCAATCCTGCTCTCTTCATGTAGCCCATCCGTAGAAGAGCCCTGGACCACCCGCGACCTGCGCCTCCTCGACCCGCTCGACGCGCCTGACCCCGCCCTTGACCTGATCGCCGTGTACACACGCTCTGTTGGGCTTGAAGACCACATCCGTCTGGACTTCCTCGATGTCCCTGACATTCCAGCCACTGACATTTTCATCGCGCTCGATACACAGCCCGGCGGTGTCGAGATGGCACACCTCAGCCGGCTCGACCTGGCTGCGCTCTACCCTGAAGGGCTCGTCGAAACAGATATCCCCTACGACCTGCTGCTGGTCATTCCCGCCGAGGGCGAGGCAGGGGTGATCGACGTCGCCGAATCAACGCTCTCATCCCATCTCAAACCCCGCATCATTCGCAACTCCGCGCTTGACACGCTGACCATCGCTTTCAACCGATTCGACCTGCCATCGGATTATTCCTTGCAGGTCTTCGTCACCCCCGCGTCTGAACATGCACCTGCTGACCAATCCGCAGCCGTTTCCTCGAATGCCCAGCCCGAGGAGCGCGCCCAACTTCTAATGGCATTCTCGCAAACCTTCAATGCCGCCACACCTGCGCAAACTCTTCGCCGCTGGGATGGCGCTCACACCGGTCCGTATGGCGAGCGGCATGGGCTGAATCCGCTGCTCGATGCCTCAGCAGCAAACCACATCCCGCTGGTCCTGCTCGATCTCAAGACACCTGCCAGCCTCTCCGCCCTCGACCTGACCGGCGGCGTGGACGAAGTCAGGAAAATGTGGCGCAATAAACTGTTGATGCTTCCGGATGTGGTTTATGGCCAGCCTGAGGATGTTTCACTCACACACAGCGTGGACGCCGCGAAGGCGTTTGGTTTACCGGTTGGAAATTCCATTTTCGGCCTCGGCAGTATTAATAGTGGCTATGCGCTGCAATTTTTCAACAACCCTCAGGCAGGCTCCCCTGTATCCATCATGGAATGGGGTGGCCAAAAACTCCTCGGCATTCCCTCCGTCGAAGAGGAGCAAACAACGCCCGATGGATTGACGCTCGAGGCGCGCCGAGCTTTGGTCAATGGCGCTTTCGAGGGAGACATAATCCTCTTCGGCGGCGACCTGCCCGATTCATCCTGGGGTGATTCGGACGCTGGACCTGCCGGGATGCGCTACATCGCCGCCCACCCCTGGATCCAGCCGCTGGATGCCGAAGCGCTGTTGAACATCACGCCTGAAAGCGCTCAAACCGATCCGCGACTTGTTCAGACGAACTTATATGGACCTGTCAACATTTACAACTCACAGGGACAGACTACCGGCTTCGATTCGGAGACAGCTGAAAACCGAAATACTATCCCGGCTGGAGTCTGCACCGGATAACGTACTCACCGATTCGGCCTGGGAGATGTTTTTCCTATTGACGGCACCGGTCAATGACCCCAAACTCGCCGAGCTAAACGCGCAGTATCTGGGCGATGTCAACATCCTTTTGACCGCGGCGGATTGGGCACAAGTTCCGGCATCTCAATCAACCTGCTCAATCGACCTGAACTTTGACTTAATCCAGGATTGCGTGATCGCAAATGAAAACTTTTTTGCGGTTCTTCAAAGTGACGGCGGGAGATTGTCCTATCTCTTCTCTCACGATGGGAAAGGTGTACACCAGATCATTGCTCCCGGCTGGCAATTTACAACCGGGTTAAGCGACCGCCTGGAATGGCAATCCGGTCTAGGCTCAGCAGCAGACCCCTCTCAAATCCCTGGTGCTTTCTACAATTCAGATTCACCCTGGCGTATATATACGCCTGCGCTCAACGAAGAAGGAGGGGTGACCTTTACATCCTCCGGTGAAATGGTAAAGACTTTTTTTCTGACTAAAGCAGGTGTCCAATTTGATTTCCATGGCTCTCCAATAATGATCAAGTCCGGGCTTGCTCTTGATCCCTGGCACAGAATTGAACCCGGCTGGGGAGAAAAATATCAGGCTAAGGTTGAGTCAGACGTGCTAGGCTGGCAACTAAATGGCGGTCCTTCAGTCAAATTAAATGTCCAGAATGGAAGCATGGTCGCATTCAATGACACACTGCAATATTTGAGTAAGTTGGAAGATCCGAACCAGGCTTTCCCGCCCGGACATTTTCTGCCTCTCCCGATGGTTGTCCTTGAATTCCAGGCTATGGATGGGTACCCAACCCTTCTTCAAATCAAATAATCTTATTTAAAAAGTCCGTCTTATAAGTAAAATAAATATGACAATTGTGCCCGATTGCACAATTCGTTTTTTTGTGATAAATTATTAACATATCTGCTAATGGAGAGGGACTATGACCACCAAAGAAATCCCCGATATTATTGTCAGCCGTCTGCCGATCTATCTGCGCGCATTGCAGCGCATGCTTGAGCAAGGCATCCAATCCACATCATCCCAGGAGCTGGGCGAACGGGTGGGAATTTCCGCGGCGCAAATCCGCAAGGACCTGTCCCAGTTCGGCGAATTCGGGAAACAGGGTACCGGTTATCACATCCCCTTCCTCGTGGATAAATTGAAACACATCCTGCATGTTGACCGTCTGTGGGATGTGGCAGTCATCGGCATGGGCGATATCGGTCACGCCATCGCGCGCTACCAGGGATTCGCAAACAGGGGCTTCACCGTAGCCATGCTTTTTGACCACGACCCTGACAAGATCGGCGACAAGGTGGGAGACCTGGCTATCCGTGATGTCAAGGAATTGGTCACAGCCATCCGGTCGGAGGAAATCAAGATCGCCATGCTGGCTGTGCCGGCTGCCACTGCCCAACAAGTTGCGGACAAGCTTGTGGAGGCCGGGATAAAAGCCATCCTGAATTATGCGCCGGTGAGCCTATCAGTCCCGTCTCATGTGAGGGTGCAATACATCGACCCTGCCATCGGGCTCCAGCGTATGACATATTATCTGGATTAACTACAAAAAAAAGAGCGGCGCTTTTTTTGAGCGCCGCTCTTTTTTTATCCTACCTTGACCCCTACCACCTGATCAATGATCGAGAGCATCGCCTCCAGGTTGGGGATGGACGCCACCGGCGTCGATGCTCCGCTGAACAGTCCTCCCCCCTTCTTCGACACTTTGAAAACTCCCTGCTGGACAGCAACCTGTTCGATCTCATTCCAGGGGTAGGTTTTTTTGGAGACGGTCAATCCGCTTCGGCTGACCGCCACCGGTCCAAAAGAAGCTGTATGACCGGAGTTATAGACATCCGCAGCGAGTTTGTATTGAATGGGCAGTGTGTTTCTCCCGATCAGTCCGCCCAGGTGCTGGACATTTTCCAAACGGTTATCGAAAACCAATTTACCACCGCCCAGCTTCTTGACCGTGTACTGATAGGTTGTCCCGGGAATGCCATAACTGAACTGCTTCGTAATCGACAGATAGAATTCCCCGATTTCTTCCCACCGTACAGGCTGCACCCCTTGCCGGTCCTGGTAGACCAATCCTTTTTCATAAACTACAACACACCTGCCTCGAATGGCGATCGCATACCAGGCCAGGGCGATACCGGCGATCAATAACCCGACTACAAAGATCGCAGGAATGGATATCAGTTCGTAAACTGAAGCCAGTCCATAACGAAGATAACCGCCGTATCCGATATCCGCTCCCCACACACACGCAATCGCGGAGGCGAGCAGCATCACAACGGCCATGATCGGTGGAACCAGCCGGCTGGTTCTGCTCAGGGGAAAATAATCAACAGGCGCTCCCAGTCCGGTCACGGACGAGAACGCCTCGGGGAGTTGAATTTGCCTCGGTGTAGTGGTCATTTCTAGACGGGCGGCAGGTTGCGTTTGAGGATGTTGTACATACCGAGGGCGCGCGCCGATCCTTCCGCCACGCAAGTCTGAGGATTGTCCACCAAATAGGCCGGAATGCCCAGCGACTTGGTAAGGAGTTTGTCCATACCTCGCAGAAGTGCTCCACCGCCGCACAATGCCACACCCCGGTCGATAATATCAGCGACCAGCTCGGGTGGTGTCTTTTCGATCACGCGGCGGCAAGTCTCGCGGATATTCTTCAACGGATCCTGAAGCGCCTCCACGATTTCGCTGGTGGTCAGGGTGACGGGGCGCGGGAGACCCGACACCTGGTCCTGCCCCTGCACCTCCATGCTTTGCTCGGTATCCTGCGGAACGGCTGCCCCGATCTTGATCTTCAACTGTTCAGCGGTGATCGTGCCGATGATAACGCCGTATTTACGGCGGACGTAAGTAACAATCGCTTCGTCCATTGCCATGCCGCCGGAGCGGAGGGTCTCCGCCGAGACGATGCCGTACATCGCCATGACCGCTGCCTGCGAAGCGCCGGCTCCCAGACAGATGATCATGTTTCCCGACGGGGAATTGATGGGCAGGTCCACACCGAGTGCGGCAGCCAGAGGCTGCTGGATCAAATAAGCGTCCCGGCTGCCTGCCTGCAGGACCACTTCATGCACGGCGCGGCTTTCCACACTGGTCACACCATACGGGACGGTGATCATCACTCTCGGGCGGAAGAAGCGCATCGGTCCGCTCAAGCGTTCAAGCAGCACATAGAGAAGCGTCTCCGTGACGACGAAGTCCGCGATGACCCCATTCTGCAAGGGACGCATCACCTCGATGCTATCGGGCACGCGGCCGAGCATGTCGCGGGCTTCCTTGCCAACCGCGACAACTTTTTCAGTCGCGACATCGAGCGCGACGATTGTAGGTTCCTCGATCAGGATTTGAGTGGCATCGGCGATGCGGATGAAATTCGTCCCCAGGTCGATCCCGATGTCCTTTGAAAAAAGGGCCATTCGATTATTCTTCTGTTATTCCACTTGCCCGTTTCACGCTTCGATAACGGCGTGCTGCATCCAGACGCAGGTTGGACCGGCGCAGGGCGGCTTCAATAGCCATGTATCGATCGGCTTCTTCCGGCTTGACCTGTGACAGGGCTTCTTCGGCGTGCTTTCGGGCTGCTTCAGCGCGCGCCACATCGATCTCCGCCACATTCTCTGCCGCATCCGCCAGGACAGTTACGATGGTGGGCTGGATCTCCGCCACACCGCCAGCCACAGTGAAAACTTCCTCCTGTCCCTGACTGCGGACCTTGATCACCCCGTACTTAAGCGTGGTCAGGAGCGGCGCATGGTGCGGCAGCACACCCATTTCCCCATCCGTGCCCGGCAGGACGACGATATCCACGTCGCCTTCGAAAACGGTCCGGTCCTGAGAGACAATATCACAATGAATAGGCATGGTTTCCTGTTAGATTAACCGCCCTCTGCCATTTTATTGGCTTTCTCGCGGGCATCTTCGATGGTGCCGACCAGCTGGAAAGCTTGCTCGGGCAGGTCGTCGCATTTGCCGTCGAGAATCTCGCGGAAGGAGCGTACCGTTTCCTTGAGCGGAACATACACACCCTTGATGCCGGTAAACTGTTCGGCTGTCACGAAGGGCTGACTGAAGAAGCGCTCGATCTTGCGCGCGCGGGAGACCAGCAGCTTGTCGTCTTCGCTGAGTTCGTCCACGCCAAGGATGGCGATGATATCCTGCAGGTCCTTGTAGCGCTGAAGCACACGCTGGACCTCGCGGGCGGTGGTGTAATGGTCTGCGCCAACGATATTCGGGTCGAGGATACGACTGGTGGAGGTCAACGGATCCACAGCCGGGTAGATCCCTTTTTCTGCAATCGACCGCTCGAGAGCAATCGTCGCATCGAGGTGGGTAAAGGTCGCCACCGGAGCGGGATCGGAGTAGTCGTCCGCCGGGACATAGACCGCCTGCATGGAGGTGATGGACCCGGTGCGGGTGGATGTGATTCGTTCCTGCAGCTCACCCATTTCCGTTGCCAATGTAGGTTGGTATCCCACTGCTGAAGGCATGCGTCCGAGGAGAGCGGAGACCTCAGAGCCGGACATGGTGAAGCGGAAGATATTATCGATGAATAACAGCACATCGCGGCCCTGGTCGCGGAAGTATTCCGCCATAGCCAGTGCTGAAAGCGCCACGCGCAGGCGCACACCGGAGGGCTCGTTCATCTGACCGAACACCATGACCGTATCCTTCATAACGCCGGATTCGATCATTTCCCGATAAAGCGAAGTCCCTTCGCGGGTGCGCTCGCCGACGCCGGCGAAGACCGAATTGCCTTTATGCACGCGCGCGATGGATGAGATCAGTTCAGTGATGACCACGGTCTTGCCCACGCCCGCGCCGCCGAAGATGCCCGTCTTGCCGCCTTTTGTGAAGGGGGCAATCAGGTCGATGACCTTGATGCCGGTCTCGAAGATCTGCACACTGGTGGATTGCTCGTCAAAGGAAGGTGCAAGCCGATGAATAGGGTAGCGCTGCTCGAACTTGACTTCGCCGCCGTTGTCCACCGGTTCCCCAAGTACATTAAAAATGCGGCCGAGTGTCGCCGGACCAACCGGGACCATGATCGGCGCACCGGTCGTATCGACTGCCACACCGCGTTGAAGACCATCCGTGGTATCCATCGCTACCGTGCGCACCCAGTTGTTTCCCAGGTGCTTCTGGACTTCGAGAATAAGCGGGGTTTGGTCCTGCCGGTCGATGACCAGCGCCTCATAGACCTCGGGGAGTTCCCCGTCGGGGAACGCGACGTCAACCACACCGCCTTGAATTTGAACTACCCGGCCAGTACCTTTAGCCATTATCGCCTCCAACAGATTGAGATGCCTGGGCTAGCGCCTCGGCGCCGCCCGCTATGTCGAGCATGTCGTTGGTGATCGCCTGCTGGCGCACCTTGTTATATTGCATTTGCAGCGCACCGGCCAGCTCGTTGGCATTGTCGGTGGCATTGCGCATGGCAACCATGCGGGCCGCATGTTCTGAAGCCAGAGACTCGAGAATTGCCTGATAAACCTGCAGCGCAGTGAAGCGCGGGATGATCTGGTCCAGGATTTCACCTTCAGCTGGCTCATAGATGTATGCGGCCGAAGTGTGGTGTGTTTCAAAAGTCGATACTCGCCCTTCGCCCTCACCCACTTCGAGCGGGAGCAGGCGCTTGATGGTCGGTTCCTGCTTGACCATGTTGATGAAATCAGTGTAAACGAGGAAGACCTCGTCCACCTCGCCGGAAAGGAATTCTTCCACTGCGAGGCGTCCGATGGCGGACACATCCGGAAAGGTAGGTGCTGCCGGCAGGTTGCTGAAATCTGCGATTACCTTGTACTTGCGGCGGAGAAGCAAGTCACGTCCCTTGCGTCCCACCGCGATCATGCGGACAGGTGTAGGATACTTGGCGAATTTACGCGCTACAAACCGAATCAGGTTTGTGTTGTACGCGCCTGCCAGTCCCCGGTCGCCGCTGATAACCACTACCAGTGTATTCTTAACTTCGGTTCGTTCGGTCAGCAGTGGGTGCAGTGTCTGGCGTCCGGGCTGTTCGGCGACATGCTTCAGTACCTGCCAGGCTTTCATGGCATAGGGGCGCGTCGCCATGAGCGCATTGATCGCCTTGCGCACATTGCTCGCGCTGACCGCCTGGAGTGCGCGGGTCACCTGCGAGATATTCTTGACGCTCCGGATACGGAGCCGCATTTCACGTGCGGATGCCATAGGGTTGTTTTACTCCGCCGTGTGGATTAAGCCTGCCACGATGTTTTGAAAGCGGCAAGCGCATCGCGCAGTTTCTTCTCGGTCTCGGGAGAGATGGCTTTCTTTTCGGTGATATCCTTACCGATGCCGGGATGCGAGGCGTCCATGTATTTCTTCAGGTCGTTCTCCCACTGGCGCATATTCTCTACCGGCACATCGTCGGCAAAACCGTTGGTGCCGGCAAAGATGACCACGACCTGATGCTCCAGCGAGACCGGCTCGTATTGCGGCTGCTTGAGAACTTCCTGCATACGGCGGCCACGATTGAGTTGGGCTTGTGTAGCCTTGTCGAGGTCTGAACCGAATTGGGCAAACGCCGCCAACTCGCGGTAGGAAGCCATGTCCAGCTTGAGGCGGCCGGCCACCTGGCGCATCGACTTGGTCTGGGCAGCGCCTCCCACGCGGGATACGGAAATACCCACGTTCACTGCAGGCCGGATGCCGGCGTTGAACAGATTGCTCTCGAGGTAGATTTGGCCGTCGGTGATCGAGATGACGTTGGTGGGCACGTAAGCGGACACGTCACCGAGCAGTGTTTCGATGATCGGCAGAGCGGTCAACGACCCGCCGGAACCGGTCAACTTGACGACTTTGAATCCGTCACCCTTGGCTTTGACAGCCTGTTCGGCATTATGCTTTGATAGCGGTCCATCGTACACGGTGCCATCCACTGAATCTTTTTCAGATGCAGTTGCAGCTGAAAAATCAGCCTTGGTGATCACATATTTGACTGCAAGTCGCGCAGCGCGCTCCAGCAGACGGGAATGTAGATAAAAGAGGTCGCCGGGGTACGCTTCACGTCCGGGCGGGCGGCGCAGAAGAAGGGATACTTGGCGATACGCCCACGCATGTTTGGAAAGGTCGTCATAAACGACCAGCGCATCGCGGCCTGTTTCCATGAATTCCTCGCCGATGGTGCAGCCAGCGTATGGAGCGATATATTGCAGCGCTGCAGCTTCATCTGCCGAGGCCACCACGACGATGGTGTGATCCATCGCACCGGTACGCTCAAGCAGCGCGACCGTTCGGGCGACGGCGGCTTTCTTTTGGCCGATCGCCACGTAGATGCAGATCAGGTCTTTCCCTTTTTGATTGATGATTGCGTCAATCGCGATGGCGGTCTTGCCGGTCTGGCGGTCGCCGATGATCAGCTCGCGCTGCCCGCGTCCGATCGGGATCATGGCATCGATGGCTTTGATACCCGTCTGGACGGGGGAGTCCACATCCTGGCGGTAGACCACACCCGGTGCAATTCGTTCGATCGGTCTGAAGCTGCTGAACTGGATGGGACCCTTCCCATCGATCGGCTCACCCAACACATTGACCACGCGCCCAATTAAACCATCCCCCACCGGCACGGAAGCGATTCGGCCTGTCGAGCGGACGATCATTCCTTCCGCGATCTCGGAGTACTCACCCATAATAATTACGCCCACCTTGGTTTGCTCCAGGTTGAACGCAATCCCCATCACCCCATTGGCAAACTGGACCAGTTCCTGAGAGCGGACATTGGCGAGGCCTTCCACACGGGCGATCCCATCCCCGGCCTCCAGCACGGTACCCACGTCGCTGATGGTCGCTTCAGGCTGGAATGCATCGATTTGTTTCTGAAAATCACTGGTGATCTGTTTGATCAGGTCGGACATTTCGCCTCCACACCGCAGTTTTTAACAGTTTTTTTAGCAGCAAACGCCTTTTCGATGTGCTTCCTCAACTGTTTAAATTCAAAAAATGTTCCGGGTTTTCCCCAGAGCGTGCTAATGATACCTGAAAGAATAATCGTTGTCCAGTTACTTATATCATATCGTCAAAATGGCGGCTCTGAAGGGCAATTTGCAACCTTAAAACTTCTTCGAATCCCCTGTTTTACTCTTGTATTTCTGACTGATTGCTATATACTTCGCATCCGTAATTACCAATCTTTTAAGGAGATCACTCCCATGTCCGATTCGCTTCGCAATGAGGAAAAGCCTCCCAGTCAGAACCCGCGCCCTGCCCGCCCGTGGAAGGTGGCAGTGCTTGCCAACATCAAGGAGCACGATAAACCGCTCCCCGAAGGCACTGCACCCGATGCCGGGGCGGACTTTGATTACATCGAAACAGTGGACCAGATCCGCGCGGCGATCGAAACCGACGGGCACAAGACTCTCTTCATTCAAGCGGATGCCAATCTCCCCTTTGAATTAAAGAAACACAAACCCGATATCTGCTTCAATATCGCCGAAGGTCTCGGAGGCGACGGACGCGAAGCGCAAACCCCTGCCCTGCTGGAGTTGTTTAAGATCCCCTATACCGGTTCGCGGGTGATGGCCAATGCCATCTCGCTGGACAAAACGCTGACCAAACGCATCTGGCGTGACCGGCGCCTGCCGGTGGCTCCGTTCCAGGAGTTTATCGTTGGCGATGAGTCCCTACGTCCCGAACTACGTTTCCCGCTCTTCGTCAAACCTGCCCGCGAAGGGACCGGCATGGGCGTGGACCCCAAGGCGATCGTCAATGATGAGGTCGAGCTGCGCGAACGCGTGGATTACATCCTGAAGCTTTACAAGCAACCTGCGCTGGTCGAGACATTTCTCTCCGGGCGCGAATTCACCATCGGGTTGATCGGCCGCTGGGATTCAAAGAAGTATTCCCGCCACCCCGAATGGTACGATGACAAACACGGCTATCATGTTTTCCCCGTGCTTGAGTTGGATAGCACCCGCTCGGTCACACCTGGGATTTACAGCCAGGCATCCAAATCCAAATCGGTCGGGGAGGACGGCGCACCGGGTTACGTCTGCCCGGCGGATGTGTCGCCGGAATTGGGTAAAAAACTGCAGAACCTGGCCGTCCGCGCCCATATGGCCATTAAAGCCATTGACGTCTCCCGCACCGATATCCGCCTGGATGCGAAAGGTGATCCCGTTTAATGGAGATTAACACCCTGCCCGGCCTGACCCCAGATTACAGTGATCTGTGCCTCGAAGCAGGTTCCGAGGGCATTAAGTACGAGGACCTCATTCTTGACATCCTCTACCTGGGTGCCAGCCGCTGGGGGATGCTCACGCCGCGGGAGATGCCTGAGAATGGAAGGAAGTAACAGGTCATCCGGCAGCGACTTCATCGGTAGTGTTATATGGTAAAATATCCCCCGCTTGATTTGGAGAGGTCGCGTAGTCTGGCTTAGCGCGCACGCTTGGAAAGCGTGTAACCCAAAAAGGTTCGCGGGTTCGAATCCCGCCCTCTCCGCCAGAAATAAACGCCTCATCATGTGAGGCGTTTTGCATAGGAGGTTCGCGAGCCCCTAAAGTCCCGCGCTCTAGGCGGGATTGAAGGATATTTCGAATCCCGCCCTCTCCGCCAAAAAAGACGTCCCTTATGAGGGACGTTTTTTGTTCTAGTGTCCCGCCGGATTGAGGGGATGATATCAAATCCGGCCCTCTCCGCCATGAAAAAATCCCGACCTACTTTGATGTCGGGATTTTCGTTTTCAAGGATAAACTTCTTTACGGCTGTTCTTTTGGTGTGCCGGCATTCACCAACACCGTTCCGGCATCAAAATCCGCTGCGCGACCCAGAGGCATCGCCAGTGGCTGGCCTTTGCGTGTGATCAGCACTTCGAATAATTTCGATTGCTCCCACATGCCACCGCCGAGAATATCATTTCCCTTGGCATCCGGCGATGTGCGCCTTGATCCAGCCAGAATTCCCTGATAACTGCTCAAGTCCATTTGGGCTGAAGCTTTGCAATGTCCGAGTTATGGCAGGAAGCGCACGCGAGCGCGCCGGCATACCACAGGTTGGCTTCCTCCAACAACACACTCACATCCGCATCGTAAGTCGCGGTGCAGTCAGTGCCTTTTTCATCCGTGAACTCAAAAGGTTCGGTCTCCGGGAATCCGGCGTTCACCCAGGCTTCAAAAAGGACCGTTGCTCCCACCCGGCATTTCAAGGATACCGATTGCGCAGCACCAAGTTCCTGGGTGGGCAGGCTGGCGGGGATCAAGGTCGGGATGGATGTGCGCACCGGAGTTGGCTCCGCCTTGGAGCAGTCCAGCGAACCTCCACAGGCGACCACGAACAGGAATCCCATCCAGACGGTTAGCAGAACTAAAAATCCGGCCAGTGTACCTAAGATTATTTTTCGAACATCATCTTTCATTTCGATTGCCTCCCCTAGGGCTGGGGCTGGTTCTGGATCACCGCGCGGATGTAATTTACCACGTCCCAACGCTGGCGGACATTCAAGTTTTCATTCAGATTAGGCATTCGGCCTGGGATGCCGGCGGAAATGGTAACGAAGATCGCCCCATCGCTCAGTCCTGCGACCCTGGCGCTGGTCAAATCTGCCGGGGGGAAGACCAATGCCGCGCCGATAACCCCATCGCCTTTTCCAAGCACGCCGTGGCACTGGGCGCAATTGATGGAGTAAAGCTCCGAGCCGTTCGAGATGGATGTTTCATCCACAGAGACTGGATTGGCCGGCGCGCCAGCTCCGGGAATATACGCTGCGCCTTCAACAGGAATGGAATCAACCGCTACCGGCAAGGGATTATCCATAGGCCTATAGGCCGGCTGGATCTCCATGAAGCTGATCCAATCCACCTTGATGATTTCGTAGCTGAAGAGCAGCAGCAAGCCGAATAATGAGCCGACCACAACCAGGATGAACACCACACGTTTGATCATAAGTGAACAGCCTCCGCCGGTTTGACAGATTCAGCGCCGATGGTTGACATCGCCAGGGAGAATTTCGATTCCGCATCCACAGGGCAGGCGAAGAGTACGGCAATTTTTCCGTCACTGATCTCCGGGACATATTCCTTGGGTGTGTAGGATGGAAAGTAACTGTCCAGGAAGACTCCCAGGAATGTAGCGATCAGCATGCCCAACATGGTCATTTCGAAGATCGCCACCACGGTGGGCGGACCGGGGATCAGCGGCTGCCCGCCAACGGACACGGGGTAGAGCATCGGCGTGCCGGCTGCAAAAAAGATTCCGACCAGTGCACCGGCGATCGCGCCGCCCGCTGCAAGGCGCGGCACATTGCTCCATTTACGAGGTCGACCGAGCATGGCCTCTGTTACCGGGATGCCGGAGATGACGTTGATTTCATCATCGTCCACGCCCAGCTCACGGAGTTTATCAATGCCGTGAGCAGCAGGGTCGATATCGGCAAAGACGGCTAAAAGGGTTAATTTTTCAGTCATGGCTTTATCCTCTCTGCCTTATTCCAAGTCGCTAACTGTCACGACAGTTTCTTTGCCGAACTTGCGGACCGAATGCGCCAGCTGCCCTTCCTGAACTTCCCAGACCGGTACGAGTGGAATAAGACGGGAAGCAAGCATGTAGAGCAGTGTGAAGAATGCCAGCGTGCCAATGAAGATGGGCACTTCAATCCCAGGCTTGAACTGACCCCACATAAATGGGAAACGGTTGACCTCCAGTGAAACGGGGATGATGATGAATCGTTCAATCCACATGCCGACGTTGATCAGTAAACCGATAGTGAAGATGGCCCAGGGAGTACGGCGTATCTTTTTATTCCACAGTGTGAGCCATGGAATAACAACATTAACCACCAGCATCAACATCCAGAGGGTACCGGCAGGGCCATTTTCCTGCCATTCCAGCACCCAATGAGTGACTTCATCACCACCGTACCACTGCACCATGTAATCATTGAAGAAGAAATACGCCCAGCCCATCGAAACGATCAGCATTAGTTTTCCCAAAGCGTCGAAGTGCTCCGGGCGGATGAAGTATTTCATATTCTTCATGTTCGCGCGGATCACCACCATCACCATCGCAACCGCTGCGATACCTGAGTGAAGCGCTCCAACCACAAAATAAGGTCCAAAGATGGTTGAATTCCAGCCCGGACGCATGGCCGCGGCAAAATCCCAGGATACGATGGTATGGACAGAGAACATCACCGGTAGAATGGCAAAGGCGAAAATGTTCATGGCAATTCGCAGATGCGCCCATTCACCCTCCGTACCACGGAAGCCAAGCGCAAGCGTCCGATAGAAGATCTTCCGCCAGCCGGTGGAGCGATCGCGCGCCATGGCTACATCAGGGATCAACGGCAGGAAAAGGTACATAGTGCTCGCAAGCAGGTATGTGTTGATGGCAAGGAAATCCCACATCAGCGGCGAGTGAAAGTTCGGCCATAAAGTCCTCTGCCCGGGGAAGGGAAACATCCAGTACGCCAGCCAGACGCGGCCCATGTGAGAAAAAATCATGATGCCGGCTTGTACCAGGCCAAACGTGGTCATCAGTTCCGCGGCGCGGGTGAACGGGCGGCGAAACTCAGCCTTGAACACGCGCAGCAATGCCGAGACGAAAGTACCGGCATGGCTGATGCCCACCCAGAACACAGTGTTGACAAGAAACAGGGACCAGTAACCCGGGCGATTTTTTCCGGTGAGTCCCAAGCCGGTGTTGATCATATATCCCCAGGCACCAAACAGCGCAACCGCAACAACCACGGAGAGGATCGCGAACACCACCCAGAATTTCCACGAGGTGGTGCGCATTGCCTCCATTACCATCGCGTTCATCTCACCGCGTGGTTTGGGGTCGAGCATCAGGTGTTCCTTGCGAAGATGCTCTACATGTTCATCATGGTGAAGTGCAGATGCAGCATTAGTCATGGGAACCTCCCGGGAGGTAGGTCACGCGAGGTTGAGTTCCGAGGGTCTCAAGCAGTGTGTGGGCTGAATCCTTTTTGGTCAATTTTGACACCTTGCTCTCAGGGTCATCGAGCCGCCCAAAAACAAGCGCACTCGCCGGACAGGCTTGTACACAGGCGGGCTCGACCTCCCCGTCGTAGACTTCGCGCCCTTCGGCTTTCGCTGCATCCTCCGAGCGGTGAATGCGCTGGACACAGAAGGAACATTTCTCCATCACACCGCGGCGGCGAACGGTCACATCGGGATTGAGCTGATTGTTCATCGGCTCCGGCCGTTCGTAATCGTACCAGTTGAACACACGAACGACATAAGGACAGTTGTTGGCGCAATAGCGGGTGCCGACGCAGCGGTTGTAAACCTGCAGGTTGATCTGTTCCGCTTCACTGTGGACCGTGGCAAAAACCGGGCAGACGGGTTCGCAAGGCGCCTTGCCGCAATGCTGGCACATGATCGGCTGGAAGGGAGTCGAGGACACTTCGGGATATTCCCCCTCCCATAAGCGTTCCACGCGAATCCAGGACATTTGCCGGCCATAGGCGGCATCGTCCTCACCCACCCAGGGGGTATTGTTTTCCATGGCACAGGCTGTGACACATGCCTGGCATCCGGTGCAGACATCCTGATTCACAACCAATCCCCACAAACCCTGGGAGGCTTCCTCCGAGGCGCTGGTTTCTGTCACAACTTTAAAGTTATCCATCGCGCTGCTCCTTAACCTTCACCATCGCCGTAAACACCCACCCGGCTTTCCAAACGTGCCAGCGGGCGCTGCCGACCGGTTTTTTCGATCCTCACCTTGGTCGCCGCAAATGCCAGGTCACCGCTTTCATTGAATTTCATAGCGAATAATCCCGCCGGATTGATACCGCGTCCCTGTGCATACCGTCCCAGGGCTGTGTGTCCCTGTCCAAAGGGAATGGCGATCGTATCCGGGCGGATGGCTGGATAGATATAAACGGAGGCCTCCAACGCCCCGGCTGGGGACGTGATCAATACGACATCGTCGTTTTCCAAACCGAGGTCCTCGGCAGTTTTTGGATTTATTTCCACCCATGAATTCCACATGACCGTGGTCGAGGGGTCGGGCGTTTCCTGCAGCCAGGGGTTGTTTGCACCGGACCCGTCTCCCAGGATAGGAGAAGGATAAGCCAATAAATGGAAATCACCGCTGCCCTCAAATTCGGCTTCATCGATCTTGATCGCCCTACTGAGGCCGGGGATTTGCGGGGCAAGCATGCCGGGTTCGGCTTTCCACCAGCCACCGTATTGCTGCCACAACGCCCAAAAGGTATTGATGTCCCCCGCGCTGTAGATTCCGCCTTCAGTTGAGACCAGCTTAAGCAGCTGGGCTTGAATGAACTCGACCTCATCGAGGTAGGGTAAGGCTGCGGCAACCTTGCCTCCGATTTGCTTTACTGCTGCCAACAACACATCGACTGTTGCCCGGGTATTGTAGTAAGGAGCAACCACCGGTTGACCGCCCGAGATCGTCGCCCGGTCCGCGCCAGTCCAGATGCGCTGGTAACCATAGGACTCGAGACTGGTGTGGTCGGGAAAGATGAAATCAGCCTGGACGGCTGTATCGTTCAACATGGATGAAAACGAGATGACCTGGGGAACCTTCTTCAGCGCATCCGAGAATCCCAGTTCGGCAGGCAGCTCAAAAACCGGATCCACTCCATGGACGAAAAGCACTTTAATTTCACCAGCACTCATCTTGTCCACCAGGGTCGCCAATTCACCGATCGTGGCGGGAGCATGATAGATGTCTTCATTTACACCTGTCGAAGGAGTGATGAATACCCCGCCCTCCTGCCCCAGGTTTCCTGCAAGGACGTTGAGCGCAAGGACAGCCTGGGCGGATTCGAATCCGTTCGACTGCGCGAGAGGAGCGCCCCCGGGTATGGCCAGGGGATTTTCTGCTTCAGCGAAAAGGCTGGCCAGCTTGTCCAAGGTGTCGCGCTCAACACCCGACGCTTCGGCGGCTGCATCAACATCCACTGCGGATAATGCGGCGGGTAAAGCGATCCCCTTAATTTCCGCAACCAGACGGCCAATAGCAAGCGCCACCAATCCCTCGGTGCCCGGTGCGACCGGAATCCACTCGTCAGCGATCATCCCAGTCTGGGACATGCGCGGTTCGAACTGGACCAGAAAACCTCTTCGTCCGGGTTTCCCCTGACGCATCTGCGCGAATCCCCGCGTAAAAGCCACCGGTGAAAGCCATGTTTCAGCAAAGTTTGCACCGAATGAAAAGACCAGATCCGATTTGCCCATGTCAAAGTATGGAAGGCATTTCTGGCCAAACAAGCTATTGGCAGCTTCGCTCAACGTGGCACGTGCTTCGAACATCGACAAGGCACCATACCGCAGAGGAGCTTCCGCTCCAAGAGCGGATGTCAATTGTGTGACAAGATCAAACAAATGATCAGGAGCCAGTCCCAATAGGAATGCAATTTCGCCGGGCTTATTATTTTGAATAGCCCCGGCAATCACTGTAACCGCTTCTTCCCATGCCAACTCGGTGAAATTCCTCGACCCTCTCTCATTCATCCTGGTGGGATTTTGCCATCTATCCGGATTGTAAAGTCCTTGCACGGAAGCCTGTCCGCGAGAGCAGGTTTTTCCCAAATTGACTGGATGAAGTTTGTTCCCTTCCACTTTTAGTGCGCGTCCCTGCATGGTTCGGACAACCAATCCGCAGCCGGCGGCACATTCCCGGCAGGTGGTGGCGTAATAAGTGCTTTGTCCGTTGTAGGTGTACTCCGGCATTTTAGTGTACGGCTCGCGAACGACATAGCGCGACTCAGGTCCACAACCTGTCAGGACCGCCGTTACCGCAGTACCCGCTCCAGCCAGTTTCAGAAAATCACGCCGGGAAATCTTCTCACTCATAATCATTCCTTTCGTGCCCGGTTTAATAATGACATGTTCCGCAATCCAACAACTTGGTCATTTTTTCCTGGTCATCTCCGGCTTGTTCCCGGTGGCAAGCAAGACACCAACCCATGTTCATGATCTGTGGATTCTCAGCCACGATCATGTTGCCTACTTCACCATGACATTTTTCACAGTTCAATCCGGCAGCGATATGCGGACGATGATTGAATTGGACGAAATCAGGGACTATGGCCACGGGTACCCAGGGGATCGAAGTATCCGTTTCCACATAATCCTTCAACTTAACCAATTCAGGCGGAAGTGGGACTGTTCCATCGGCGTACTTTTTCAATTGCCCGTGACAAGCCCAACACTTCGACTGGGTCGGCAGCCCCGCCGAAGCCTGGGTCAACGGACCGGGATGACAATAAAGGCATTGAACGCCCAGACCGACATGCAGGTTATGCGGGAACTGGATCGGCTGCGGAGGTGGCATCTGCGTTGACTTAAATCCATATGCAGCCCCGCCCAGAATAACGATCACGAAGAACCCAATCCCGATCATGACCAGCGGGTGTTTTAAGAACTTGATGATTTTCTCACCCATCATTTACTCCTGAAGATTGTGTGCTTATCATCAAAAAATTCTATAGAACCGGAAATTTCATTACTTACGATTATCAACGTTTTCGAAGGAGTGATACCACCAGGGCACCAATTCCCACCAACAAGCCCAGGAATACCAGGGAGCCCAGGCAAACAAGTGCCATCGATCCAAGGCTTGTAAAAATGCCCCCCAGGATGGAATTGGCAGGCGGTCCGCCAACGAGCGGTTGGGGTGTTTCGGAGACTGAGGCAGGTTCCGGCGATGGAGTAACCAGGCTTGAGGGCAGCGTTTGAGCATACGCAAGGACATCCCTGCCGTCTTCTGCCGTCCATCCCAGCTTCGCCCCGACAGGCATATCCACACCGGCTACACCGAATCGTGTCCGGTGGAGAAAGCGCCAGGGATCACGGCTTGCGACTGAGCCGAGAAATTCATTGACGCCTTCGGTCCGGAAAACAATTAGCATTCCGTCCGCGCCATGGCAATTGGCACAGACCTGATCGTAAAGTTCTTTTCCGTGAGCTGGATCCCCATCTATTACGTTGAGTGATATCGGGTCGATAAATTGCTCATCGTCGATCAAACCGAATTTTAGAAATTGTGCCAGATTCTCAAGCGATGCATCATCCATGTAAGGTGAAAAATCATGGGCAGGATCCTTGCTGCCTTTTAGATGATCGACTATCTCCTGCTCTGGTATATTGGGAACGAGTGCAGCGATATTTGGAAATCCTGTAAAATGCGAACCGGATCCATAAGCGCCCTGTGAGCCTTTATAGTCCCATCCGTGGCATTCGACACAACGCCATGTATCGGGTCCGGACCTTGAATTCGTGGTTTGCCTCCCCCAAATAGGCATGTCGCCCTCAGGCGCTGCCCTGCCGATGGCAGAGTACCAACGGTCATAAAGAATAGCTCCTTTGATTAATTCTTCAGGAGAAGGCGTTTCAATCTGATCTTGATATTGAAAAGATTTTGCTTGTACGGTGACAATAAATAAAGGGAAAATAACAAACAGGGTAATCAGCGGAATGGCAAAGTAGCGCCTCATATCAGCCTCGTTTTCCAGGAGGTAACCCACCCAAGTGGGCAATTATACTCTAGTTATAATTATTCTAACAGAAAGGTGGTTCGTATCCAGCATGTTATACTTGTTTAGCTCAATTAGGATGAAGACTTAACCATGATCAAGGCTGTGCGCCCTGTTTTTCTAATCATAACTGGTTTAGCCTTTGCGCTGGCAGGCTCTGCGCTATCACCTTCATCCTTATCTATTGGGCAGGGTAATTTTGCCACAACTGCCACTCTGGTGACCAATACTGTCACGTCAACCGTTATTCCGGAGACGGACAAAATCCCCGGCGACACGAACATTATCCTCCTTTTAGGGATAATCCTGGTGATCATAATCATTACAGCCATCATGTGGCACCGGCGGGATTGGGAACGGTAATCCTCAAAACTGCAATGAAGTGATTTCCAAACCTTTCATCCAATTATCCCGGTAGACCAATATGCTCATACTCCTATTACCAGCGACTTTCATTGCTGTTTTCTTGACCTTATGCGGGTATCATGCATCGCGTCGCACGCCGCTGGCTGACTGGAGAATGTCCATCTTGCAAGCTGCCACTCTTATGAGTGGATACATGGTTCTTTTCTCAGAGTTACTCAGCCTATTTCATGCATTAAACACTCTTTGGGTATCAATTTTTTGGGGTTTGGCTCTCACCGCCTCGATTGTTTTGGGTTGGAAAAAAGGATGGATTTTGGAAGGCTTCCATTCGCTTAGAACTGGGTGGAGGAAACCGGGATGGTTCGACATCCTCGCGGGAACAATTGTAGCGATCATTCTGGTTTTGTTATTCGTTGTGGCGGTGAAATCCCCAGTAAATAACAATGATGCTCTTCTTTACCACATGAGCAGAACAATGCATTGGGCTCAGAACCAATCATTTCAGCATTATGCGACCAATTATGAACATCAACTGTACAACCCCATTTTGGCTGAACTTATCATCCTTCAAGCTAGATTGCTCACAAACAGCGATCAATTGGCAAATCTTGTTCAATGGTTGGCCTTGGTAGGATGCATTGTTGGAATTTCAGGCATTTCACAATTACTCGGCAATGGGCGAATGGGGCGTTGGATATCTGTTGCATTTGCGCTAAGTATCCCTTTGGCTGTATTACAAGCCACGAATCCAAAAAATGATCTCGTCACTGCATTTTGGTTAATTTGTTTATTGTTTTTTATATTCATTAATCGCCATAGGGAAAACTCTTATTTGGAGATAATCACTATAGGGGCTGCTCTTGGTTTAGGATTGCTTACAAAAGGAACCTTCTATGTTTATGCAATTGCCCCTGTCGTTTATTATGGCGTAATCTTACTTGGCAGAAGAAACCTCAAAGACGCCATCCTAAAGTTCACTCTCATCGCGGTCATTGCCTTGATCATAAATCTAGGTTATTGGATAAGGAATATTGACACTTTTGGAACTCCGTTAGGATCAAACCAGTTTGTCTCAAAGCATACTTCAAATCAATTAACCTTCGGGAAAATATTGGGGAGCAATTCCTTGGGGATTATGCAAAACTTTGCGACACCTGACGAAGAGACCAACGAGAAAATTATATCAGCCGTCAAACTAACACTTGGAAAAATTGACCCCTCCGCTACAGACTTCTCACTTTTCTGGTCGTGGAATCATGAAGATTACGCAGGGAATCCATTACACGTGGTGCTTGTGTTGCTTGTCATATTAATCCTGGCACTTCGCTTTAGAAGTAACAAACAAATCGTAAATCATTATCTATTTGTCTCAGTGGGGATTTATTTTTTTCTGACAACAATCGTTTTTTACGGTATCTTCGGGATAAGGTTTCAAATTCCAGTACTGCTGGCTTTTTCTCCACTTGTTGGTGTTATCGACCAAATGATACAAAAAAAGTGGCTGCAAACCGTTGCCACACTTCTCCTCCTTCTATCCGCCTTTCCCTGGGTTCTATTTAACCGCACGCGCCCGTTGATCGCCATGCGCGATTCGAATGATCCTTATACCATTCCTTGCTATGCAGGTTGCACAGTAGGCAGCATCCTGATCGAGCCTCCGGAAAAAACCATGTTCGCCGTATGGGGCAGCCTTGGTAATGCCTATGTGGATGCGATGCAACAAGTCAAAGCAACGGGCTGCCATGAAATCGGACTCAAGTTGGATTCAAACGACCTGGAGTATGCCTACTGGTATTTGCTTGGAGCCCCCCAAAACGGAATGCAACTCGAGAGCATCGTCACTTATCCCGAACTTGAGCGGTACCTTGATCCGAATTTCAGACCTTGCGTCATTATATGCACGACTTGCGGGGAGCAAAAACAACTCTTCGGGTTGGAACGAATTGGGAGTTACGGTGATGGCAGGATAAAAATATTCGCCGGAGAGAACTACACTCCACCCAAACCTTAAACATAATCGCAACTATTCTAAAGCGTGATTATGCTAACTCAATACGCAAGGAATTAACCTTTCCAGTCTTGAGCCAGGGAAATTCTTTCACCCAGTGGAGGGTGGGAATAAAACATCACAACCACCCAGCGTTCCGGGTCGACTTCTCCCAGGTTCTGGTTCGCGAGCCGGGTAAAGGCTGAGCTAAATGCATCAGCTTTCCCTGTCGTCTGGAGCGCATACTGATCGGCCAGGCGTTCACGCCAGCGCGAGACCGCATTCTCCAATGGCATGATGACCAGCCCGTAGGCGCCGAGAACAAGTTCCAACATCGGCATGGCTGCAGGGTCAGCAACACTAGTAAACCCGAAATAAACGACAGCCCAATCCATAACCACGGATGCCAGGTAGAGTCCTACCAGAGTAGTCACTGTCCCAATTCCGATAAGGATCGGAATATCCTTGTGGACATGATGACCCAACTCATGGGCCAGGACAGTCTCAATTTCGTCCGGCGTGAACTCATTAATCAAAGTATCGCCCAGCACGATCCGGCGCGTGTTGCCAATTCCAGTCAGGGCAGCGTTGGCTGCCTTGGTGCGTTTTGACATGTCGAATTTGTAGACGCCCTTCACTTTTGTGTTGGCGCGTTCCGCCAACCGCAGCAGACGTTGAGCCAGGTCGGCATGCTCATCACCCAAAGGGACATACTTGTTGAAAATCGGCGCAATCATGACAGGTGCAAGATTTGCTAAAACAACCTGGAACACCAACAACGCGCCCGTTATCCACAGCCACCAGGTATCAGGGAATTGTCTCAGAAACGCATAGACTCCTTCAAGCAGGATCAAGCCCAGTGGGAGTGCGATTGCCATTCCCTTCAGTTGGTCAACCACCCAATCCTTGAGTGACTGATTTGACTGGTCATATCTGTGCGGGAGGATGAATCCGCTGTAATAGCTCATCGGCAGGTTGATGAGGAACATGATCCCGCCATAGATTGCCGCGAAAGCCGGGACCAGCAGCCAGGGGTTGGATGTGTACCCGGTTAGCCAGTCCCTCAACAAAACGGACCAGCCAAGAAACAACCAAACTAAAGCGTAAAGCGCTGCGATGCCCGTATCAACCAGCCACAAGCGGCGGCGAATCCGGGCATATTCTTTCGCCAGCTTTTGTCGTTCGGGATCCAGCACGGTCATCGGAATTACCTTTTCACGAGCTCAACCGCCAGGTGCGTAATGATCTCTTCGACAGTCATCACCTGCCCATAGGATTTAAGCGCCGCAAGGAATGCTTTATGGACATGGTCAGCCGGGATGGCCGTTTCACCATAAGTCAACGCTTTTGTGGCGCAGGCATCCGAAGCGACTACCAACTGAAATCCAAGATCCGCAGCAGCCCGGGCTGTCGCATCCACGCACATGTGGGTCATCATCCCGCAGACTATGACGCGTTCGATCCCCCACTCTTTCAGCAGGTCGAGCAAATTGGTTTCCCGAAACGCATTCGGAAAATGTTTTTGTACCAGAGGTTCTCCCTCGAAATGAGCCACCGCATCGTGGATGTGAGTCCCTTCTGAGCCGGGGAGGAAGAAGGTCGCACCTTCGTGAGTGGAGACATGCTGGATGTGAACGGTGGGCTGTCCGTGCTCACGGAAGCATTGCAGCAACTGATAGGCTTTTTTTGCGGCATCCAGTGGATTCACAAGTTCAGCTTTCCCGCCGGGAAAATAGTCGTTCTGGATGTCGATGATCAGTAAAGCAGTTTTCATGATTTACCTCCGGGTTCCAGTCAATAGGAAGGTTGTAGCTTGTGTAAAAGTCGAACAAGCCAATCAGCACTTGCAATACCCAACAGAGTAAAAGTCAGATCGATCAGGTCGAAGGTCCGGTGTGAGAGGAAAAGCTGGCTGATCTCTTCCAGTATTGCCAAAACCGCAATGATCAGGGAACCATAAAAAACAGTAACACGCAGGATACGCACCTGCCGAGGGAATGCAGAGTTGACTAGGAATGTCAGAATTCCGAAAAGAAAGAAATGACCTGCTCGGTCGCCATTGGGAAAGCGATATAGCAATGCAACGGGTGAAGGCAGCGAACCCAGGTCCGCCAGGAGAATGACTCCAAGCATGAAAAGAATGAATATGAGCGTCAGCCATTTCATCGTGGTTATTTCCGCCCAAAATCAGCCGGATTTTCACCCCAAAGCTCGGTATCCCATTTCAGGACCTGATTGCGGATGGGATTTTCACCCAACCAGGACTCGGCTTTCCCAATTAAATCAAATAGCTGAGTATTATGACTGTTTCTGCTCAGGGTGGTTTTTGTTTTCCCTATTCTGAGCCAGGATAGCGCAGTCTTGGAATCGGTATAAACCGGCCAATCCCTGCCATTCTCCTTAAGCCAGGCCAGAGCATGGACAATTGCCAGGAATTCTCCAATATTATTGGTCCCGCCTTGAAATGGACCCAGCCGGAAAATTTGTTTTCCGGATTTCGTTTCCACACCGCGATATTCCACAGGACCCGGAGAACCGGAGCAGGCAGCATCGACGCACACAGAGGGGATAATCGGTTTGATTGTCGAGAAAAGCCATTGCTGAGAGGTCACCGATTTACCAACATGTTCCCGATAGGCTCCACGATACGCCGCTTTTGCCGCATCCAGGCTGCTAAAGGACTTATACTCGGCATCCGGAAAACCGGTCACTTGCCTGGAACATTCCTCCCAAGACGAAAAAATACCGGTTCGGCGTCCTCTCCAGACGACGTAGTATTTGGTTGTTGGCATGGGGCAATTGTACTTTACCGCTCCTTGTAAAAATGTCTGAACTTGCCTATCCCATCGTACCCGTAAATCACTAGAGCTTGATTCAAATATTTACGCGGCACTCTGTAAACCAAAGGAGACGGGATGACAATCCCGTCTCCCGGAAATCATCAAGGTTATTTTAGAATCACGATGATTGAGTCTAACGCGAGGATAGCACCGTCCGCCGGGCTGAGGTCGCTGATGGTCACGAAGACCGGACCTGAATAATCAGCAGCAGATAAGTCGAGGGTCAACTCGAACGATCCCGGCGCGCCCATATCGGGGGCATCCACCATCAACGGACCAACAGCCAGTTCGCTCAGATACATATCATAAGCGTGGTAAACAAGATTATTTTCAAACGGTGCGATTGTCACGTCGCCGGTGATGGTACAGGTCTCGTCCACACCAATGCCAGGTTCGGGCGAAGTAATGGTGATTTCACGGAATGCGCCAGGAACAATCTCGGAAGTCTGATGTGCGAGCCACAGGATCAGACCGTTGTCGAGAGGCAATTGGAGCGACGCCTGGACTTTCAGCGTCGGGCAGCACATCGGGTCATTTGGACCGTGGACCATGGCATCCGCCACGATCCTCAAGTCAGAGATGTTGAGGGCATCGATTCGCGCACGGTCGTCCACATAGTAATATCCGCCCTGCACGGGCTGCCCATCCTGGTTCAGCATGGCGACAATATATTCAAAGACTCCTGATCCGCCCATGTAGATGCCAATGGATACAGCTGCATCGCCCAGGTTGTCACCGTTGAGGTCGCCAAACGCCACCTTGTCCGACATGGTCGCCTCGAAGTATCCCGGCGCAGATGTGTCGGTACCGCTCTTATAAGAGCCATCAACAAGATTAAAGGAAGGCATGCTTTCACCAAAGTCAAAGGTGTATTCGGCATTCTTTACTTGATTTAGGGTTAAATCAGAAACCGGCGTAGCGGTCGGCTCAGGTAATGGAGTCTCAGTCAAAGGAACAGGCGTTGGTGTCTGGACATTGCACCCCAAAACAGCCAGAGAGACAACACCGATCAACAATATAAACAAATAGCGATTCATAGGTTCTCCTAGGGTATTAACGTCGTCCAGGTGGTTCCGCCGTCGGAAGTTGTATAAAGCGATGTATGACCATCTGCGTTCATTGTTAACACCCAACCGTTGGAAGTATCCACGAAGTCCATTGCCATGAAACTATCGCCAAATGGAATGGAAGGTGTCACGGTGCCCCAGCTTTGAGCGGTATCTTGAGTAACCGCAAATCGGCCTGTCGCCCAGGCAAAACCTTCGGACGGGCTGACAAAATCCACCAACTCGCCGCGGCCCGCGTTGGCAACGGGAGCAGGGGCGGGAGTCCAGGTTGCGCCGGCATCGTCCGAAGTGTAGATGACAAGGTTGGTCACATTACCCACCAGAGTAACGGGCATGATCCCAATTTCGCCAAAGAACACCGGCGGATAGGTACTCGTGAAAACAGGACCAAAATCTGTAGGAACAGGTCCAGGCTGCTCATTCCAGGTACTGCCTCCGTCAGTTGAATTGTAAAGATAAAGATAATTGTCCATCGGAATGTTTCCGGTGACCCAGCCGCGTTCTGTGTCGATGAATGTCATCCCCGATTTTTGACCACTCCCGGGTAACGCTCCTTCACCTTCAGGCGTGCCGGGTTCAGGGACATATTCCGGAGTCCAGCTTGCCCCGCCATCCGTGGTTGAATAAATTCCCACCCAATTCGAGCCGGCTCCGGCGCCGAGGTCCGCCATAAAAAACCCATTGGAGGGATCGACAAAGCTAAACCTGCCTCCCATGCTCGGCGGTAGGATCGATTCATCCCAACTGGCACCGCCATCGGATGTCCGATAAAGCTGCCCGGACTCTGCCGGGTCCATGGGATTGGAAATAGCAAGCCACCCGTGAGATGCATCGAAAAAATATCCGACTGCGCCAAATCCGAGGTCAGAAACACCTGCCGGCGTGGCATCCAGCCAGGTCGCACCGCCGTCTTCAGTACGGAGGACATTCGAAGCAGCCATCCCCCACCCGTTCGATTCATCAAAAAACCGCATGGATAAAAGTTGCGGTGCATCCACCACTGGCATGGACGGAAGCTCTTCGGAAACCTGCTCCGTTGGAATCTCTTGAGGTGACACCGTCGCCGTTGCTTCGAGCGAAGCGGATGTTGGATCCAATACGGGAGGAGACGCTAACTCTTGAGGCGTACAGGCTGTTACAGCCAGAAGCATCAGCGCAATGGATATGGTCATCCGTTTAATCATATGAATCTCCTTCTTCATTATCTTGCCCATTGTAGTCCTTAGTCTGTAACGCTGCCAGTGGAAAAAAGTTCCTGATTTAAACACAAAAGGTTGAAAGCCCCTGCCTTCAACCTTCAACTAAACAATGTCTTCGATCATTCTACAACCATTCGACGATGGTCGCTTCTCCTTGACCCACCCCCACACACAGCGTCGCCAGCCCGTATTTGACATTTCCTCGCCGGCCCATTTCGTGGAGCAGTGTGGTCAGGATTCGCGCTCCGGAGCAGCCCAGCGGGTGCCCGAGAGCGATGGCTCCGCCGTTAACGTTGGTCACCTCCGGGTCGAGTTCCAGATCCTCGATGACCGCAAGGGACTGGACTGCGAACGCTTCGTTCAGCTCGACCAGGCTGATATCCTTCATTTTCAACCCGGCACGGTCGAGAGCCTTCTTCACTGCGGGAACCGGACCCACGCCCATGATTCGAGGCTCCACACCTGCAGAAGCGCCGGTAACTATTCGCGCCGTGGGGGTGAGTCCCATGGCCGCAGCTTTTTCCTCGCTCATAACCAGAACGGCTGCCGCTCCATCGTTCAATCCTGAAGAATTGCCTGCGGTCACTGTCCCGCCTTCCTTCTTGAAGGCCGGTTTAAGCTTGGCCAGCGATTCCATCGTCGTATCCCGGCGCGGACGCTCATCGGTGGTCACCATCACAGGGTCGCCCTTTTTCTGAGGAACCGGAACAGGCATGATCTCCTCGGCAAATTTACCCGAATCGATGGCGGCGATGGCGCGCTGGTGCGAGCGGACCGAGAACTCATCCTGTTTTTCGCGGGTGATGTGAGGGCGCATTGCGGCGATATTTTCGGCAGTCTCACCCATCGAATCTGTACCGTACATTTCCTTCATTTTCGGATTTGGATAACGCCATCCGAGGGCGGTATCATAAGCGGTCAGGTTGCCAAAGCCAAATCCCTCCTCTGCTTTTGGAAGGGAATATGGAGCACGTGACATTGATTCCACGCCGCCGGCGACGAAGATATTCCCTTCACCCGCACGGATGGCTCGCGCCGCAATATTGACCGCCGCCAGCCCTGAAGCGCAAAGCCGGTTGACGGTCACACCCGGAACGCTGGACGGGAATCCCGCAAGGAGAAGGCTCATGCGCGCAACATTGCGGTTGTCCTCGCCTGCCTGGTTCGCGCATCCTAGAATGACTTCATCCAACAGGGCAGGATCCAGGTTGTTTCGGTCAGCGAGTACTTTAAGAACCAGCGCGGCCAGGTCATCAGGCCGCACTTTGGCAAGCACACCACCCAGCGCACCGATGGGCGTGCGAATCGAATCGACGATGACGGGAGTTGGCATTTCGATCTCCTGGGAGATTTGACCGGCTGCTATTTGAGCCGTTTAATCGGGATCCTCGCGAATTGGAAATTTAGTGTCCACAGACTGGTTTTCTTTTGCCGCCATAAATATACCCCAAAGCCCATGGCTGCCAATGCCAGCCCGATGGTCCCAAAATCGCTTAATAAAGAGTTGATAAATTCCCACTGGCTGCTAAAGAAGTAACCCGCCCCGCCATAGAGGATAATCCACATGGCTTCGCCAGCGATGGCGTAAAAGAGGAACGACCGAAAACGAAGTTTGCTGTTACCAGCCATGAAATTGACCGGTACCGCACCAGCGGTCACGAGGAAGCGGGTGAGAAAGACGGCCACTCCGCTGCCTCTGTTGAAAGTGGATAGTGCGTTGACCCACAATTTCGTATCCCCGTATCGGTGAGAGATCCACTTGCCGCCCCATCGACCAAAGGCGAACCCCAGGCTGTCGCCCACCACTGCACCGGTCAGACCCAAAGCCGCTGCATAATACCAGTCCAAAGATCCCTGGCGGCTAAAAATACCGGCAGCAATAACCAGCAGGCTGCTGGGAACAGGCAGGCCAAAAGCACCTGCCATTACTGCCAATCCTAATACAGGGGCGCCATATAGTAACAAACCTAAATTTAATATCTCAGTAATCTCGCTCATTTCACTCATCCATTATTTATAAAATTCATTATTAGTTTACTATGTTCGCTCATTAAAAACCAGATAATTTATCAAAACTGATAGAAACCTTCACAATTTCTTGATTATTGAACTACGATGATCGGCAGGTGCTTGTCACAAGGATGGATTATAGGCGAGTGAGCAACAATGGGGTATCATCCATTGGTGGGATGCTGTAATCATTGATTTCTACATGACTGCGATGTGACGATTAGCACTACCACCATTCTACCGAAAGCGACATAATCAGAATACAGAGCAATCTGCCAATTTTTGTCCAACTTCTCAAGAAGGAGATCAATGGATGCCCGCTCAAGGCTGGATTGAAGTCTCAGATACATATTGCAAAGGATGCGAATTGTGCATCAGCGTCTGCCCGCAGCATGTGATCGAACTCGATATGGAACGTCTTACCCCCAAGGGTTACCATCCCGCCCATTTATTCAAGGATGGCTGTACGGGATGCGCCATCTGCGCAGTGATCTGCCCGGACGCTGCGATAACCGTCTACCGCGAAGTCACCAAAGCCGTCCCGGCGGCTGCCTAGGAGACGAAAATGGCCAAAGAACTTTATGAAGGCAATCAAGCCATGGCGGAAGCCGCCATCCGCGCCGGGCTGGAGGCATATTTCGGCTATCCCATCACCCCGCAGACTGAAATCCTGGAACACCTGTCGAAGCGCATGCCCGAGCTGGGACGCACCTTTGTCCAGGCTGAATCGGAAGTAGCCGCCATCAACATGGTTTACGGCGCAGCCTGCACCGGCGCGCGGGTGATGAGCACCTCCTCCAGCCCTGGGGTGTCGCTGATGATGGAGGGCATTTCCTACATCGCCGGCACGGAGATCCCCGTGGTGCTGGTCAACGTCATGCGCGGCGGACCGGGTCTCGGCAACATCGCCCCCTCGCAGGCCGACTACAACCAGGCTGTCCACGGCGGCGGGCATGGCGATTATTACCCCATCGTGCTTGCTCCTGCATCCGTACAGGAAGCCATCGACCTGATGGTGCTGTCCTTCGATCTGGCGGAAAAATATCGCAGCATCTGCATGCTCATCGCCGACGGGTCGATCGGACAGATGATGGAACCGGTCGAAATGCCCGAGATGCGCCCCGTTGTCCGCAGAGACTGGGATTGGGCGGTAAACGGCGCCATCGGGCGGGAGCGAAGGATCCTCTCCTCCATCTATATCAACCCACCCGACGAGGAAATCGCCAACCTGCGCATGTTCAATCGCTGGCAGGAAATTCAAAAGAACGAAGTCCGCTATAAGGAATATTATCTCGACGACGCGGATTTTGTCATCATCGGATTCGGAACCTCCGGGCGCGTGGCTCTTTCCGCTGTGCGCGCTGCCCGTCAGCAGGGGATCAAGGTGGGTTTGCTGAGACCGATTACGGTAAGTCCGTTCCCGTTCAAGGTGATCGACCAGCTCGCCTCGCGCGCCTCCGCTTTCCTGGTGGTCGAGATGAACACCGGTCAGATGCTTAACGACGTTCAACTCGCAGTAAAGGGACGCGTCCCGATCGAATTCTACGGACGCCTGGGTGGCGTGGTTCCCTTCCCAAATGAAATATATGATGAGATCATAAGAATGGCCGCATCAAAACCCAGCTTGTCCGTTGATCCGCGCGCTGCCTGGTACGAGCGCATGACTGAGAAAAAATAGAGGTGAGAGATGGCTACCCTGGCAAAACCTGAAAACCTCGTTTATCAACGTCCCGATTCGTTCACTGAAGTTTCGACCCACTATTGCCCCGGCTGCACACACGGTGTGGCACACCGCCTGATCGCCGAAGTGCTGGATGAGATGGGGCTGGCCGAGAAAACGATCGGCGTCGCTCCGGTCGGCTGCTCGGTGTTCGCCTACAATTATTTCGACACCGATTTTGTCGAAGCGGCGCACGGCCGCGCCCCGGCCATGGCCACCGGCATCAAGCGTGTTCTGCCCGACCGGGTGGTCTTCACGTATCAAGGTGACGGCGACCTGGCTTCGATCGGCATGGCAGAGATCATGCATGCGGCCGGGCGCGGCGAGAACATTACTGTTGTCTTCATCAACAACGCCATTTACGGAATGACCGGTGGTCAGATGGCGCCGACCACCCTGCCCGGTCAGAAGACGACCTCCTCCCCCAACGGGCGCGATGTCGAAATGCAGGGATACCCTCTTCGCATGTCTGAGATGATCGCGACCATGGATGGAGTTGGCTATGTCGTCCGCCGTAGCCTGCACGACCCGAAGAACATCCGCATGGCAAAAAAGGCGATCCGCATGGCGTTCGAGACCCAGGTCCGCGGCTTGGGCTTTTCCATGGTCGAACTGCTTTCCACCTGCCCGACGAACTGGGGCATCCCCCCGGTCGAATCGCTCAAGTGGGTGGAGGAGCACATGCTGCCCGTTTTCCCGCTTGGCGATTATAAGATCAGCGCCTTTGTTGCCGAGATAAAAGTCTAGGAGAAGCACCATGCAGAAGGAAATATTGATCGCGGGATTTGGCGGACAGGGTGTATTGTTTGCAGGACAGGTGCTGGCCTACGCAGCCATGGACCTTGGCAAGGAGGTTACCTGGATTCCATCCTACGGACCTGAAATGCGCGGCGGCACGGCCAACTGCACAGTCGTCATCGCAGACGAAGAGATCGGTTCGCCTTTAGTGGCCAATCCCCCGGCGATGATCGCGCTCAACCTGCCGTCCTATGACAAGTATGAACCACTCATCCAAAAAGGCGGTGTCCTTGTGGTCAATGCGTCGATGGTCGACCGCGGCGCAAAACGGAGTGACATTACGACTATTTCTGTCCGCGCCAATGAGATCGCCGAGGAGATCGGCGACCGGAAGCTGACCAACATGGTGGCTGTCGGAGCTTTGCTGGCACAACTGCAGGAGATATCCGTGGAAGCCGTGGAGTCTGCATTACAAAATCACATGCCTGAGCGGCATCACAAGTTGCTGCCCAAGAACTACGCAGCCCTTCGGCGCGGATTTGAAGAGGCGAAGAAACAGCTCCCCGTCATGGCTTAACCGGAAAATTCATCATCCAAAAGAACAGCCCGTTTTGACGACGGGCTGTTTTTGTAAATACTGCGAGCTGAGTTCCGGACTTAAGTTCGGACCAGGGTCTTTCGTTCCGGTTTTTACCGCAGAGCCGCCGAGAACGCAGAGAGGATCTTTAATGAATCTCTGCGGGCTTTGTGTCTCGGCGGTGAATGTCCGAACTCTTGTCCGAAGGTCAATGCTAGTGATCTCCGAGTTCTACGGTGTCACGGGGACTTTGAAAATCAACCCGACGGCATAGCCCACCAGAGCGCTCACGGTTCCGATGACAGCCATCTCCAGGCCGCTGCGCCCGGGATTTCCGACCGTGATTCGGGCTTTGTAAGCGCCGACGATGAACAACGTCAATGCGGCGATAACCAAGGAAACCACCATGCTCGTATGGACAGGCAGTAATACGAACGGTACCAATGGGATCAGCGATCCGACGATCGCTGCAAAACCCACCACCAGCGCGGATTTCACGGCGCTGCCCTGTTTTTCGGGCGGGTTGAGTTGGTGTTCCTCCGCCATCATCACCTCCACCCAGACATCCGGGTTGGCGGTAATGACGTCCACGATCTTATCCAGTGTCTTCCCTTCGAAACCCTTCCGCGCATAGATCTCCCTGACTTCCTTTTCTTCCAGTTCAGGCGCGAGGCGGATGTGGCGGAACTCACGCTCCTGCTCGCTCCGGTACAGATCATTTTCTGCCCTCGTCGAAGTGTAAGCCACCGCCCCCATTGAAACCGATTCTGCAAAGGTAGCCGCCATCCCAGCTGCAAGGACGATCTGAGGGTCGTTGGTGGCAGCCGCAACGCCGAGGATGACTCCCAGCACATTGACCAGGCCATCCTGCCCACCAAGGATGATCTCTGATAAACGCGAACCGCTCGAGTGCGGATCCGCGCTGTGAGCAGCCAGCGATTCCGCCTGATGTGAATGATCCAGTGAAGACATGGTGTCGAATCCTTCCCGAGAAACCCCGCCTGAACTTAGTTAAATTTTATCACCAAGTCGGAAATTAAAAGTCTATAAGGATTATAATAACAGGGTCATCGCAGACTTCCCATGTCTACATCACAATCACAGCAAGTCTCCCAATCCAACCGCTCCTCCCTGACAAAATTTGCCTGGCTGTCCATCGGCGCGGCCATCGCCACCATTCTTCTGAAATCAGCAGCTTACCTGCTCACCGGGTCGATCGGTCTGCTCTCGGACGCCGTCGAATCGCTGGTCAACCTGGCCGGGGCGTTGATGGCTTTGTGGATGCTGACCATCGCTGCCCGCCCACCCGACCACACTCACTCTTTTGGTCATAGCAAGGCTGAGTATTTCGCCAGCGGCGTGGAGGGGATGCTGATCCTTGCGGCGGCGGCCGCCATCGCGTATGCCGCCATCCAACGGCTGATGAACCCACAGCCATTGGAGTTAGTGGGGATCGGTCTACTCGTTTCCATCATTGCGTCGACCATCAACTTTATCGTATCCCGCATCCTGATGCGGGCCGGGAAGGCAAATAACTCGATTACCCTCGAAGCGGATGCCCAGCACCTGATGACCGATGTGTGGACTTCGGTGGGCGTCATTGCCGGCGTGGCGCTTGTGTCCGTGACCGGCTGGCTGCGCCTCGACCCGATCATAGCTTTAATCGTGGCTGCCAACATCGTCTGGACGGGATACCACTTGATTTAAAGATCGATCCAGGGATTGATGGACAGGGTGCTGCCGGAGCATGAGCAGGAAGTCATTGAACAGGTGATGGCTGACTACCGAAAAAAAGGTGTGGAGTTCCATGCTCTTCGGACGCGACAGGCTGCCAACCGCCGATTTATCGCTGTGCACATCCTGGTGCCCGGCGATTGGACGGTGCACGACGCACATCATATCGCCGAGGATTTCGAGCAGGATGTTATGAAGGTATTGGGAGATGCGAACGTCGTCACGCATCTCGAACCTATCGAGGACGAGATCTCGATGAACGACATTCACATCGACCGCTAATCAAATGCCCCGAATAAATCGTCCCGAAGGTTTTGTGAACCTTCGGGACGATTTATCTCTCTGAACTAATCTCTACTATCTAATTTCTACTCTCTACTTACTGCAACTTCTCCCACTCTGCGAGTTTCTCGTCCATCTCTTTTTGAACAGAAGCATACTCCCGGCCGAGTTTCGCTACCGCACCCGTGTCGGCGGGAGGGTTTTCCAACTCGCGGCCGAGTTCCGCCAGTTTTTTGTCCAAACCGGCGATGGTGTTTTCCAGCTCCTGCAGTTTCGCCAGCCTTCGTCTTTCCTCCTTCGCAGCGGCTGAGGACGCACGTCCCGGTTTGGCGGCAGCCGGTTTGACGGAGACCGACTCGCGGGGCATCAGTTCCGCGGCTTCATTCCGGGCACGCAACTCACTATAGGTCCCCTTAAAGACGTTTAATCGGGACTCGTCCGGTTCGATCTCCCAGACCTGAGTTGCCAGTGCGTCGATGAGATAGCGGTCATGCGAGACGAGCAGGATGGTGCCGGGATAGTTGTCCATCACATCCTGCAGAATTTCCTGCGAAGGGATGTCGAGATGATTGGTGGGCTCGTCGAGCAGGAGCAGGTTGGTTTCGTAGAGGGCCAGCTTGGCAAGGGCCAGCCGCCCGCGTTCGCCGCCCGAGAGGACTTCCACTTTTTTATAGACATCGTCGCCGGTGAAGAGATACCGCGCAAGGTAATGCCGCGCATCGGCGGGCAGCATCTGCGGCGCGACGGTCTGGATCTCCTGGATGAGCGTGTTTTCCGGATTCAATCCTTCGTGCGCCTGGGCAAAGTAGCCGACCTTCAGACTTGCCCCCAGCAAGGTCTCGCCGCTGAGCGGCTCAAGCTGACCGAGCACCGTCTTCAGGAAGGTAGTCTTGCCGGCGCCGTTCGGACCGATCAGCGCGGCCACTTCCTGCCGGCGCAGCTCGATATCGGGAGCCTCGAAGAGCGGATGCCCGGGATAACCGATTTCCAGGTTTCGGGTGCGCAGGACCAGCTCGCCGCTGCGCTGGACGGAGTGCAGGTGCAGGTTGAGGCGCGGCGGACGGTTATCCGGCAGGCGCAGGGCGCGCACGTGGCGCTCCGCCTCCTCCACGCTGAAGGGCGAGGTGGTCGTCTCCACGCCGAGCTGGGACCAGTTGGTGTTGACCACTGCCTCCATGCCGAACTGTTCGATGGCTTGGACCACCCGCGTCAGCCGCTTGAGTTTCCCTTTTGCTTGCAGGGTATTCTGCCCGGCGATGTTCTTCTTGATGTATTCCATGTCCTTGAGCAGCTTTTCCTTCTCGCCCTCAAAGACTTCGTAGCGCCGCTCCCAGCGTTCCTGGCGCTGGCGCAGGTAATGGCTGTAGTTACCGCGATAACTTTCGGAGCCGGCAGGGGTCATCTCGAGGATGACATTGGCGACCTTGTCGAGGAAATAGCGGTCGTGCGAGACGATGACCGCCGCGCCTTCCCACTGGTTGAGATAGCCTTCGAGCCATTCGACCGCAGCGATGTCGAGGTGGTTGGTGGGCTCGTCGAGCAGCAAGCAGATCGGGATCGGAAAGGAGCAGGCGGGCGAGGTAGGCGCGCGTGCGCTGCCCCCCCGAGAGGTGGTCCAGGTGAGTGGCGTAATCCTCCGCCGCAAAGCCGAGGCCGGTCAGCACCTGCTTGATGCGCGTGTTGTAGGTGTAGCCGCCTTTGCGCTCGAAATCGTGCTGCAGTGCACCGTAGCGGGCGAGGGCTTCGTCGGCATGAGAGGGGTCGGACATCAACGCTTCGAGCCGGGTAAGCTCCGCCTGCTGTTCGAGCAGCGGGGCAAAGACCGAGAGGCACTCATCCCACAACGAGCCCTGTGTGTCGAAATCCGCTTCCTGAGGCAAGTAGCCGATGTGGATTCCGCGCGCGCGATGAAATGAACCGCTGGATGCCTCGTCCTCACCGACTAGAATTCGCAGCAGGGTGGTCTTGCCGACGCCGTTCGCCCCGACGATGGCCAGCCGCTCGCCCTTGGCGACGCCGAAGGACAGCCCGCTGAAGATGTCGCGGTGCCCGAAGGATTTGGTGAGGTTGGAGACGGTGATGAGGGACATAATTTTAATTCAGGAGATTTCGAAAAACCATGAAGACACCTTCACTAATTCACTTTCTCCTCCGGCGGTTTCATAGTCTTAAAGCTGCGATACAAGAGGATATCATACACGATTTTTAATCCCCCCGACAAGAAGAAAGGCAGGCTGAACAACGCCGGGATGCTGAGGAAAATGCCTGAAAGCGAAGGGGAAATCGCCGCTCCCACCGAACGGGCGATGGTCGTCACGCCGGAGGCCGCGGAGCGTTCATCAGGGTCGACGACCGCCATGGTGTAGGACTGGCGTGTGGGCACGTCCATCTGCGAGATGCTGAACCGCAGCAGCAGAGTCACGATAGCCAGCGGCAGAGTGGGCATGAGCGGAACCAGCATCAGCAGGATGTTGCTGGGAATGTGGGTGAAGACCATCGTGTTGATCAATCCAAATCGGGCGGCGATGCGAGAGGCGAGCAGCGCGGAGATTCCGGCAAGGATATTCGCACCGAAGAAGATCGTCCCCAGCACGCCCGGTTCGGTATGGAATTTGACCGAGAACCAGAACACCAGCAGGCTTTGCACGAGCAGCGCCCCGGCGAAGGCGTCCAGCGCAAACAGGGCGCTCAATTTGAAGACCACGTTGCGTGACTTGTGCAGACCGAGCGTCCGCGGAGCCGAGGCCAATTCAGCGGACGGCTTGACTTCAATTGCTGGGGTGAGCAGCAGGAACAACAGCGCCAATATTAAGCCACCAAAGGCGTATCCTGCCAGAACGAAACGGTAGGCATCGGCGTGAGGCATTCCACCCGCACGCAATCCCTGCGTCAACCAGCCGACGATCAATGCCCCGGTGGCTGTGGCGAACGAACCGGCCAGTGCATACCAGGCGAAGACCTGCGTCCGGCGTTTGTCCGGGACGAGCTGTGTGAGACTGGCCTGCTCAATGGACAGGAACGGACCGATCTCGTTCCCGCTGGGGCTGATGACCCCGATGATGGCAGCCGCCATCAGGATGACGATATTGTTCGTCAGCAGGAAGACCACTCCCGCCCCAAGCATCAGCAGCGCGCCGAGGATGAGCGTTCGCTTACGGCCAAACCGGTCCGCGGAGGTGGTCAATAGTAGGGAAATAGCCGCGTCGCCGGCGAGCGTCAGTGTGAAGAGCAGACCGATCTCGGTCTCGCGTAAACCCACTTCGACGAGATACAAAGCAAGGATGACGGACAGGAATCCATAGCAAAACAGCCGGATGATGCGGGTCGAAAAAAGCAGAGTGATGTCGCGGCGACGGGTCATTGATGTCAATTATATGCAACATGTCATTGCGAACCGCTGTAAATCAGCGGCGTGGCAATCTCCGATTAAACGGTAAAGACTAATGAAAGGGATCATTCAATTAACAGGAGATTGCCACGGGCTATCGCCCTCGCAATGACACCAATTATTTCTTTGCCACGTCCAGCCGGCACCAGGCGTACAGCGCATCGTAGACTTCGAATTGCGCATCCAGGTTTTCCAGGTCATCGGGAAAGCGTAGGCTGTAACCACTGGCGATTGCCTCAAGGCCTCGGGCAATGGGATCACTGTCGATATCCTCACTCACATCAGCAGCATGGACGATCTTCGCCAGACGCAGCAGACCGGGTTCCTTCAGATCCATATTTCAGGATGATGGATTCGAACGAGCAGTGGTTTTCGTGATGACCCAATTCCACCCCCGGCGCATCGAAGGGAATGGCTCCGGTTTCTTTCACGACCTTCTCGATCTGGCTGGCAGGAACGAACAGGAACTCAGCATCGCTGTCGATGAAGCGCGTGATCAGCCAGGGACAGGCCACACGGTCGACATGCACATGCGAACGGGTAATCCACAACATGGGTTTCTCCTATTTTATTTCAACAGAGATGTGATTAAGTTATTGTGCCCCTTCATCCGGGTGCGCTTCGGGGATGTGCACCGGCTGTTCCTTGCCCAGCTCAAGCGAGCGCTGGTAGGCCGCCCAGATCGCACGCGAAATGGCCGTGCGGAAGCCGGCTTTCTCGAGATAATACAACGCTTCCGCGGATGTGCCGCCCGGCGAGGTGACCTGGTTGCGCAGCGCCGCGACATGCACCTCGTTGTTTTCGTAAAAATCCACCGAGCCGCGCAAGGTCTGGACGACCAGCTGCTCGGCGATGCGGCGCGGAAAGCCCATGTGCACGCCCGCGTCGATCATCGCTTCCATGAACATGAACACGTAGGCTGGACCCGTGCCGGAGAGCGCTGTCGCCATGTCAAGGTATTGCTCGTCTTCCACGAAGACTTCCTTGCCCAGCGCGGATATTATCGCGCGCGCTGTCTCCTTTTGCTTGGCGCTCACCGCTTCGGAAGCCGTCCAGACCGTGATCCCCTCCCCGATCTGGGCGGGTGTGTTGGGCATGGAGCGGACAATGGCGGAATGTTTCAACCCGTGGCTGAGTTTCTTGATGCTCGCCCCGGCGATGATGGACAGGACCAGCGCGCCGGGTTTGATTCCCTTCAGGTTTTTCATCACCCCTGTCAGACGCTGGGGTTTGACCGAGAGCACGACCACATCCGCCTGTGAGGCAGCGAGACTGTTGTCGGTGAACGCCTGGATGCGGTATTTTTCCTTGAGTTGCTGAACCCGCTCCATTCGAGGTCCACTCGCCAGAAGATTTTTCGGCGAGGCCAATTTCTCGCGCAGCAGGCCGGCGATCATCGCCTCCGCCATCGCTCCGGGACCGATAAAGGCAATCTTTGTCTTTAACATGTTCTATCCTGTGAAGTACCCCAATGCAATGCGCAGGCGTTCTTCCACATCATCCGGGGCATCCTTGGGGATGGACTGGATGGCGGTCTGCGCTTCGATGACCGAGTAACCGAGTGCGGTCAGAGCTGCCAGCACCTCCGCGTCGGCATCGGACATCGTCGCAATTTTCTCCAATCCGCCAAGGGGTTTCATGCGGTCTTTTAGATGAAGCACGATCTTTTGTGCGGTCTTTTTCCCCACGCCGGGGACGCGGCTGAACACGTCGTCCTGATCATTGAAAACTGCCCGTTGCACGGCATCCACGCTGAGGGTGGAGAGTACCGAGAGCGCCACCTTCGGTCCGACCCCGTCCACGCCGAGCAGCAGCAGGAAGAGCGCGCGGTCCGCCGCGGTTTCAAATCCATACAGGGTCAGGGCATCTTCACGGACGACGAGGTGCGTATTGAGTAGCACGACTTCACCGGGCTTGAGCTTGTCGCGCAGCGGCGCCGGGATGAACACACGCATGCCGACTCCGCCAACCTCGATGACCACCGCATTGTCTTCAACTTGAGTAATTTCACCGCGCAGGGATGCGATCATATCAATACCGCCTTGTATGAATGTGTGTGATGGCTATGGCCAGTGCATCGGCCGCGTCATCGGGTTTCGGAATGGAAGGCATGGAGAGCAGGACGCGCACCATCTCCTGCACCTGTTTTTTATCCGCGGAGCCGTAGCCGGCCACCGCCTGCTTGACCTCGTTGGGAGTGTACTCCGCCACGTCGAGATTGGCCTGCGCGATGGCGAGCATCACCACACCCCGCGCCTGACCGACCGCGATGGCCGTGCTGATGTTGCGCTGGAAGAAGAGCTTCTCCACCCCCACCGAGTCCGGTTTGTGGCGCTTGATGATCTTTTTCATCTCGTCGTAAAGCTGGACGAGCCGATGGTGGGCAGCTTCTTCCTTGGGCGTGGAGATGATGCCGAACTCCACCAGTTCCAGGCTGCCGTCATCCCGTTCGCGCACCAAGTCCGAAGCCGGTGGTGGCTGTTCCGGGGTCAATGCCAAGGACGAGGGTCATTTCTTATTCCTAAAAAAGCAGGGGCGACCGGCTGGTCGCCCCTGAAGGTTTATTCGGCTTCCAGCGCCGCGAGAGCTTCTTCGGAAATCTTCAAGTTGTGATAGACGTGTTGCACATCGTCCAGGTCTTCAATGGTTTCAACAGCCCGCAGCACCTGGAGAGTATCCTGCACGCCAAGTTCGAGGTCCTGCTTGGCGATCATCCGCAGTCCCCCTTCGTCGGGGAGAACCTTGGCAGCCTTCAGGGCATCGCTGATGGTCTTGAAGGATTCCACCGGGCCGATAATCTCGACATTTTCGCCGTCTTCCTGGACATCGTCCGCTCCTGCATCGATCGCCAGCTCAAAGGCTTTGTCGTAGGATAATGCGCTTTTAGGGAAGGCAAAATAGGATTTCCGGTCGAACTGCCAGCCGACCGCGCCGGCTTCCGCCATGTTGCCGCCGACCTTGCTGAAAGCATGGCGCACATCCGCGACCGTGCGGTTGCGGTTATCCGTGAGACATTCGACCATGAACGCTGACCCGTGCGGGCCGTACCCTTCCAGCGTAACCTCTTCGAACGCAGCGGCATCCTTATCCTCGCCTGTGCCGCGTTTGATGGAACGCTCGATATTGTCCTTGGGCATGTTCGCCGCGCGGGCTTTTTCAATGGCCAACGCCAGGCGGAAATTGTTATCAGGATCGCCCCCGCCTCCGATGCGCGCGGCCATCACGATATCGCGCGCCAGACTCGTAAAAGCCGCCCCTCTCTTGGCGTCTGCCGCGCCTTTCTTCCGGCGAATGGTGTCCCAATGGCTGTGTCCAGACATAGTTCCTTGCTCCTTCTATAAATAATGCCACTTATGTGGGGATTTTTGAATTTAGCCTGTGAATTATACCACGCAGGAAAATGTGTAATTTCGAATGATATGGCTGCGCTGCCATGAATACAGGGTGCCCTTATCCGTCCTCCCAATGGCCAACCAACACGTCTAATGTGTCTGGTCTGCAAACTCCCACCAGAGAAGTGTGCCTGTAATTCCAGCTGCACAAGTCAGGAAAACAATCACGAGGCTGACAGCGCCCAACTCCCCGCCTTGGGCGTACACGCCGGGAATCGACCAGGGGAAGAATTCTCCATAACCGATAATGGCCAGCACCTGCGCCAACGCGACCGCAAGGAACATCACGCCCATCGGCGCCAGGTAGCCATGCCCGAAGCTGGCAAAGAAAATGATCGGAGTGACCAGGGCGATGGTGAGGAGGGCTGTGACCGCCAGTGTGATTCCTCCCTGAACGAGCACCTGTGAAGGAACAGGCGGCAAGCCAACCAATTCACCGACAATCAGAGCAAGCGGATAGATCATCACGATCAGAATCACCGACCACAACGCAATGAGTGCGAACTTCGCCAGCACAATGTCCGAGCGGGACGTTGGGAGCGCGAGCAGGTCCTTTACCGTGCGGTCCGAGTACTCCCGGCCAAACACCCAGCTGCCGATCAGAGTGAACAGCACGAGCCCGCCCACCGCGGTCCCCAACGCCAGGAAGTTCAAGTAGGTTGGCCAATCAGCCGCTCCCATGGTGAGCTGGGCTTTGGCGCCGATCAACCCCACCTTGCGCGCAAATTCGGGATCCTTCAAGATGATCATGAAAAATCCACCTCCGAGCGGGAACAATGCAAATCCCAGGACAGTAAACAAGGGCAGGCGGGAACGGCGGGCTTTAAGGGTTTCAACCCAAATGGCTTGAGAAATATTTTTCATCCCGCGCCTCCTTCCTCCATGCCGATGAGCCGCAGGAAATAGTGTTCCAGGTCTTCTTCATCGACAATGAGCATGGTAGGCGCATGACCGGCATTGACCAGCCGGGTCGCAATTTCATCGGGATGCTCGATCGCAAAGGTCTCTTTCGCCTCGATCACTTCGTCAGAAGAGATGGATGCAGATATTCCAGCAGCGGCAAGCACATCACATGCCGCCTGAATATCCTTTGCGCGGATGAGCAGACGGCGGCGGCGCTCCTTCTCAAGTTCACCCATGTCGAGTTCCCGAACCAACCGTCCCTGGTGAATGATGCCGATCCGTTCCGCCAAACGCGATACTTCAGCCAGGATATGGCTGGACATAAAAACGGTAACCCCTTCCTCCCGGACCAGTTCTGTCAACAGGTTGCGTATCTCCACGATCCCTGCCGGGTCGAGGCCGGTCGCCGGCTCGTCCAGGATGAGCAGCTGCGGATGATGCAGCATGGCCCTCGCCAGCCCCAGGCGCTGTTTATTGCCATGGGACAGCGTACCGGCGCGCCGGTCCATGTAAGGATGCAAACCCAGCCTTTCGATCGCATCACCTACCGCATGTGAGGATGTGCCGGGACGAAGCCGCCGGATTGCTTCCAAATTTTCGCGAACGGTAAGCTCGGGATACGAATCAGCCGATTCGACAAGATAGCCCACCGAATTCCACGGCTTTTTCTCCCCGGACCGGATTCCCGCCCCCAGCACATACGCTTCGCCGGAGGTGGGCTTGATCATCCCGAGCAGCATGCGGATGGTGGTCGTCTTGCCAGCGCCATTGAGGCCAAGAAAGGCGTAGATCTCCCCCTTCGCAACGCGCAAGGATAAGTGGTCGACGGCAGTGACGTCGCCGAATTTCTTCGTCAGGTCATTGGTTTCGATGGCGGTATTCATTTAGTTTTCTTTCGACAACCACCCGCTAAAACTCCTCCTTGTTGAAACGCCACAGGCTGATGGCTACGAATAAGATACTCTCAAGAAATACTAAGGCAACCGGCAGGAAGGAAGTCACCGGTTCTCCTCGCAGCAAGGTAGGGACTATCGCCATTGCATTATCGTTGACCGGGATGACCAGATTCCAAGGCAGCACATAACCCAGCGCCGGGACAGCCGCGATCAAGTACTGCTGAAGGAACAACAGCCCGAGGCCGAGTCCGATGACCGGACCACGTCCGCTGAAGAACGCACCCAGCATGAGAGTCAGGGTCAGGTAGAAGAGGTGGCTGATGAAGACAACACCAAAAGCCGACAGGAATGGCAGCGGGTCCAACATTGTCTTTGTGTAATAACAAAACAATCCGTAGGCAAATAAGCCGGGGACCAATACCATCGTCACCAGCACGCCCACGCTGTTTGCGGTTACCTTGGATAGGATGACCGAAGGGCGCGAAGCCGGCTTGGAGAGTATCCAGGCGATCGTCCCTTCCGACTTTTCCCCCACCAGGGCATCCTGCATGATGATGACCACTCCGATGGCCGGGAACAAGCCCATGAAAATCGAGAAAAGCATCATCCCTTCCTTGATGTCGAAGTCTGGTGCGCTGAACATTACCCCTGCCAGCATGAAACCGGTGATGCTCACCCAGATGATGCACTGGATCCACCACATTTTGGTTTTGAACCAGCCGGCGAACTCGTTGTCCAGCAGGTTATTCAACCCGCGGCGCCAGCCTTTTTCAGTGACCAGGAGTAATTCGCTATTTCCGGACATCCTGACCTCCTTCGACCACCTGCATGAAAATATCCTCCAGCTCATATTGCTTGAGCCGGAATTCGGTCACCACCACGGAGCTGTTGACCAGCAGCTTGAGAAGCTGCGCCTCAGCCGCAGCCGGGTCGGTCACACTGACTTGCAGGGTGGTTTCGTCCCCGTGCGCGCCGGTCTTGATCCCGCTAACCCAGGGCTGCGATTTCACCAGGCTGACTGCCGTGTCCGCGTCCCCCTTCAAGTGGACCAGGTAGGTGATACCTTCGCTGCCGGCCAGCAGTTCATCGATCGGCCCTTCGGCTACCAACACGCCCTTGTTCAGGATGGCGACGGTGTCGCTCACCTTCTGGACATCATCCAGGATATGCGTGGAGTAGAACACGGTGGTGTACTTGCGTAATTTGGACATCACCTCCAGCACATCGCGCCGCCCGATCGGGTCGAGGGACGCCGCCGGCTCGTCGAGAATCAACAGGTCGGGGTAATTGATCTGAGCCTGTGCGATCCCCAGACGCTGCTTCTCGCCGCCGGAGAAGGTCTTCATCGGCCGGTCGGCCTTTTCGGTGAGGTCCACCAGGTCGAGCATCTCATCGATCCGGGCCTCAATGGTCTTTTTTGGTCCCTTGAAGAAGAACTTCGCAACAAAACGCAACGTTTCCCGGGCGGACATGTGCTCGTAGAAGCGCGGTTCCTGCGGGAGGTAGCCGATGCGGGCGCGGATGTCCACACTTTGTTTTGCCACGTCCATCCCAAAGACGGAGGCGCTTCCTGCCGTGGGACGTGTGAGGCCGAGCAACAATTTAATGGTCGTGGTTTTCCCTGCCCCGTTGGGACCCAGGAAGCCATAGATCGAGTTTTGGTGAACGTCCAAGTTCAGGGGTTTGAGCGCGGCGACATTTTTGAAAGTCTTGCTGAGCCCGCGGGTGGAAATGACAGTGGGAGAGTTTTCCTGCAACATCCTTCCTCCTTTCTAATTCACACGTGAGACTATTTTCCGACCGGCGGTTCTGTTCTTTCAATAACGATGGTCCCACGCGTGACCAGGGCAGCGATCGCACCAATAGCCGCCAGCTGCGGGGCAAGAAGGACTCCAACCACGCTTATCGAAAGAGGAATGTCGATGAGCGTCCTGCCCTCCTCGTTCTTGATGATGACCCGACGGATATTTCCCTCGTGCAACAACTCCTTGACCTTGGAGATTAGTGCATCCCCATCAAACTCAAATTCTTCCGATCGATACTCTTGATTTCATAAGCAGTCTCCTTTCTGAATGATCCGAATCGACTTCTCTGTTATTCTCCGACCAGCTTGACCAGCACGCGCTTCCGCCGGCGTCCGTCAAACTCGCCGTAAAAGATCTGCTCCCAGGGACCGAAATCCAGCCTGCCCTCGGTCACGGCGACCACCACTTCCCGCCCCATGACCTGACGTTTCATGTGCGCGTCGGCGTTGTCCTCGCCCGTGCGGTTGTGCCAGTAGGAGCTGATGGGTTCGTGCGGGGCAAGCTTCTCCAGCCAGGCTTCGTAGTCATGATGCAGTCCGGACTCGTCGTCGTTGATAAAGACCGAGGCGGTGATGTGCATGGCATTGACCAGGCACAGGCCTTCCTTGATACCGCTCTCGCGCAGGCATTCCTGCACCTGAGGGGTGATGTTCACAAACCCGCGCCGATTGGGGATTTCGAGCCAGAGTTCTTTGCGAAAAGACTTCATTCGACCTCAGAAAAAAAGTACGTGATTTTCATAACAAATACAATAACATTGTACAACAACTGTCAATCAGTGATTTTCAGCATCAGAAAAGCGCTAACCGGCTGGTATAATTGGATAATCGCTATCGTATTCATCCAAGTCAATCCTAATTAGAAAAGCGGCCAGAATACCATGTCACAACCATCCTGGATCGGACGTACACTCAGTGGACGCTACCGCATCGATGCCCTGCTCGGTCAGGGCGGCATGTCGGCGGTCTATAAAGCCACCGACCCCAACCTCAAACGCGTCGTCGCCATCAAACTCATCCATTCGCACCTGTCGGGTGACACCCAGTTCATCAAACGCTTCGAGGAGGAGGCCGCCGCCGTGGCCTCGCTTCGCCATCCCAACATCGTGCAGGTCTTCGATTTCAACGCGGACGAAGGCACCTATTACATGGTGTTGGAATTCCTCCCCGGCGAGACGCTGCAGGACCGCCTTAAACGCCTGAGCGACGACAAACGCCTGCTCACCATCGAAGAATCCATCCATTACACGATCAACATTTGCGACGCGCTCGGGTACGCCCACCAGCGCGGCATGGTGCACCGCGACATCAAGCCCGCCAACATCATGCTCGACATACACAACCAGGCTATCCTGATGGATTTCGGCATCGTCAAGATCGTCGGCGGTGACAGCCACACCGCCACCGGGGCGGTGGTGGGGACGGCACGTTACATGTCGCCCGAGGTCATCCGCGCCGAAGTGCCCGACGCGCGCGCCGACATCTACTCCCTGGGCGTCACCCTCTACGAAATGCTCAGCGGGCGTACACCGTTCATGGCTAACTCGGCGATGACGCTGATGATGATGCACCTCAACGACCCGGTGCCTGATCCGCGCAGCCTGCGGGCGGAGGTCCCCCAGGCGCTTGTCGATGTGCTGGTCAAAGCCATGAGTAAAAATCGCGAGGACCGGTTCCGATCCGCTGCGGAGTTTGCCGCCGCGCTCAAGGGCGTGCTGTCCGCGCAGGAGAGTCGTACCATCACCGCCCCCGTCTCTGCTGTTGCTGCAGCAAGCACCCTGTCCGCTCCTAAACCCGAAAGCGCAGGAAACCTCCCCACGCAGTACGAATCAGCCATACCCGCCAAACCGCCTTCCCCGCCCCGGACGGGATATACTCCGCCCCCGCCACCCGCCGCGCCAAAGAAAAAACCCGGCTCAAAATTATGGATCGTTGGAGTCGTCGCGGTATTATTTCTGTGCGCTGTGGTTGTCGTCGGGGGCGGCGGGGCTTACATGCTCTCGGACCAGATCTTCCCGAATTCCGCCACCCCCACGGTGGACGTGGATGACGTATCCACCTCTGCTGCGCAAACGGTCGAAACCGGTCTGACGCAGTTCCCTGTTCCAACCATCGCAGCCGAATCGACAGCCACGTTACCACCGACGGATATCCCTACGCCCGAACCGTCCGTCACCCCAACTTTCCCGCCGCTCTACGTGCGGATAAACGGTATCACCGTCAATGCCAGCAACGAGTATGTGGTCGAGTACGAGACCTTCGGATACACCGAAAAACTCCCGGGGCAGCACGTCCACTTCTTCTTCAACACCGTGCCGTCCGAACAAGCTGGCATGCCCGGATCAGGACCATGGAAATTGTACGGCGGTCCGCGACCCTTTACAGAGTACAAGGTCAGCAACCGACCCGCGAACGCCACTCAGATGTGCGCGCTGGTGGCAAACGCCAATCACTCGGTCATCGCCGAAAGCGGCAACTGCATCGATCTGCCGTAAAAGAAACGTAAATCCCGCCCTGCAAGATCATGGGCGGGATTTTTGCCAAAACACCAGGAACTCACTAGGATTTGACTCGCTTTCTCACCAACCAGGCCAGCAACCCGCCACCGATTAAAACCATTCCCACCCCTACTGTGGCGACATCCTCGCTCACGAGCGGCTTTGCAGTCAGGCAGGTCACATCCTCCACCCATTGGAATTCGGTGTTACAGGACCAATTTCTTTCAAGGACATCATCCGGACGTTTGCTCCAGCCCTCGGGCAGAATGCAGGCATTGATATCCTCCACAAAAGCGCAGGCTTCTTGAGTCGCATTGACGATCATGTCATCGCAATTGCCATAGTTCGATAACGTTTGACAACAGAACTCGTCTTTTTTGTGCGTGCAGCTTAAATCGAGATGATCGATTTCTTTATAACCAGGGGGACACGATCGCTCATCCCAGTTCAGAACTTTCCAACCTTGCGGCGGGTCGCACCAGGAACATTCATCACTCAGAATGGCAATGTAACATTCCCGGGTGGTTTCATTGACCAGGACATAAGGCGGAGAGGGAGTAGCATGGGAAATTTGCCCCGGCAGGAAAAGAAGTATCAGAGTGGTCAGGCTAATCGAAAGGAGCACTTTTTTTCTCATAGTCGGTCCCTTTTCTGGATGGTGAATTGCCTCCCCTCAATTTCCACCTCCCCTTTCTTTCTTCCAGCGGCCTCAAACCGGTCCTACACTCTTCAGGGCAGTTCCAGCAGCAGGTATTCCTTTTCTATCCCGTCACTCCCGGTGACCGTGATCCCCTCCGGGCTGTAGATTCCGCTCCAGTACTGGGTATCCATGTTGCTGATGAGCACCAGGCTCATATCAGGCGCTCTCAAGGTATAGGTACCGCTGTAAGCCGGGTCTGGCGCGGGATAATCCAACCAGTGCAAGGCTATTTCGTTGTAGACTTCCAGGGCAGTGCCCGTGTTGGGCGGGTCGAGCGAGATGGTCACGTGGGTCGCACGTCCATTGAAGTAACATTTGATATAGGCGTAGGAGGTCCTGCCGCCGTCGCTGTTATCGTGATAATACACAGCTTCGATCAATGCCGGGGTGGGCGTAGGCACGACCGGGGTTGGTGTGGCAGGCTGGCAGGCGGATATGGCTGCGCCTGTCAGAATTACCAAAAGGACAGTAATTACAGCAGTTTTCTGGGTCATCTGTTCACCTCCTTTTACCCTTATCAGTATATAACAACCGCGTACCAAATCCTACTATCAAAGTGTTGTATACTCAGATTATTCATTTTATTCGAGGAGCAATCATGGTCACTATCGAAAAAGTCGACACCGGGAACAAGAAACAGGTCAAGGAGTTCATCGAGTTCCAATACCGGCTCTACAGGGATAGCAAACAATGGGTCCCCCCGATCTACGACGACATGTACCTTGCGCTCAACAAGGAGAAACATCCCTTCCATCAGCACTCGCCGGCGGATTTTTTCCTCGCGCAAAAGGAAGGGAAAACGGCTGGAAGGATTGCCGTGTTTGAGAACAAGGTTTTCAATTCCTTTCACCATGTAAACAAAGCCGGCTTTTGCTATTTCGACAGCCTCGACGACCAGGAAGTCGCGGACGCCTTGTTCAAGACCGCCTTTGACTGGGCTAAACCGCGCGGACTGGACACCATGGTCGGGCCGAAGCCCTTCTCCGTCATCGACGGGTATGGCATCCAGATTGAAGGATTCGAACACCGCCAGATGATGACCATGACCAATTACAACTATGCCTATTATCAAAAACTGGTGGAAAACCTGGGCTTCGAGAAGGAAGTTGATTTCTGCTCGGCCTATATCAAGGTGGATGAATTTAAAATCCCCGAGCGGGTGCACAGGGTTGCCCAGCGAACACAGGAACGCGGCACTCTGACGGTGAAGAAATTCAAGAACAAGAAGGAACTGGTTTCCTGGGCTGACCGGATCGGCGAAGCCTATAACAAGTCCATGGTCAACAACTGGGAGTATTATCCTCTCAGCCCGGGCGAGATCAAGCTGGTCCTGGACAACATCATGGTCATCGCCGACCACCGGCTGGTCAAGATCATTATGCATGGAGAAAAAATCGTCGGTTACCTGCTGGCCTTCCCGGATGCGTCCACCGGGCTGCAGAAGGCGCGCGGGAAACTGTTCCCCGGAATTTTCCATCTGCTGTATTCTCTGAAAACCACCAAATGGGTGGCGCAGAACGGCATCGGCATCCTGCCGGAATTCAAGGGACACGGTGGCAACGCGCTGGTCTATTCCGAGATGGAAAAGACCGTGAAGGAGTTCGGCTTCACAGACGCGGAATGCGTCGACATCGCTGAAACAGCGAAGGATATGCGCAGCGACCTGGAAAATCTAGGCGCGAAGATATACAAAACCTTCCGGGTCTATCGAAAGAGCATATAAGTTGGTTTGCCCCCACCCTGCCCTCCCCCGAATTCGGGGGAGGAAGTTTATTGAATTTGGGGGAAAGGGCGGCGAGCCGCCCTTTCCCCCATACCCCTATACCCGGTAAAACCATTTGGGAAGGAACCGCGACATGTTCAACCATCCTCTTGCATTTATACAGGAACACAGGCGCAAGCGTGTCTTCTTCATCTTCCTTGCTGCCACACTGCTCATCATGGCGATATTCCGATTTATCCTGGACCCGCCGCTGCAGACGGAAGCCGCTCCGCAGGGCATTGTCTCATTTGAACTAGCCGGCTCACAGGCGAAAGCGGACGAGATCATCACATCATGGGATGCCACCGCCCAGCTCTACGCGGCTTTTGGATTGGGATTCGATTTCCTCTTCATGCCCATTTATGCAACCGCCATTGCGTTGGGAGTGCTGCTGGCAATGGGTCGGCACCCCGGACGTTTCGCGTCGGTCGGCGTGTGGGTAGGCTGGGGAGCATTCGTGGCTGCGGTTTTCGATGCGGCGGAGAATGTCTGCCTGTTCAACCTATTGCTTGGGAACAGCGGGGCGACTACTCAGGCATGGCGGCAATTTATGCTACGGTCAAATTCGGGTTGATCCTTCTGGGGATCGGGTTTGCATTGATCGGATGGGTGTGGCGAAAGGCTAAGTAACTCCCCTAGTCATACCCACAATAATAAATTGTCATTGCGAGCGAGCAGAGCGAGCGCGGTAATCTCCCCAATAGATTAGCCCCCACCCCTGCCCTCCCCCGAAATCAGGGGAGGGGTTTTCTGATCCTGGGGGAAAGGATTGCTCAGCAATCCTTTCCCCCACACCCCTATTTCTCCAAAACCCTAAAACAACATAGAGGCGTCAACTCTTGACGTATCGTGTATGATTAAAGAAATCAGGAGCTTCCCATGACCCTCACCCTCCCCTTTGAATTCCATGTCTCGCGCGCGGCGCGGCAAAAATACCAGTTCGACGAGTCGCTCTTCTCCACCGACGGACGCGTCATCGTAGCGGACTTCTCCGCTGCGCGCCAACTCGCGGAACGCATCAGCGTCGTGCGCGGAGAGCCGGTGCCCGCCAGCGACATCAACGCGATGGGATTGATCGACGAGATCCTGCACATCGTCGTGCGCCAGTACGAGCTGCAGAACCCGGGCATCATGGCGCGCGCCCTCGAGTGGATGAATCAGCACATGGGGCAGGAAAACTTCGAGAAAACGCTGCAGCGCTTCGTGGACGAGTTCCCGCCCATGGCTGTGTATAAAAACCAGGTGAGCATTGACGACTATCTCGCCGGCTCGACGGACGGCAGGCCCAACCGCCAGATCGCGCTCGAGGAAATGCTGATGCTGCATGTCACCAACCTGAATCCGGCTGTACAACCGTATAAAGAATTGTTCGACGACCAACCCCTGCGTGCTGCCAGCGCCTATGAAGCATTTGTCAGCGGGCTCTCCGACTTCTTTAGCGGTCAACCAGCCTCCGGGTTATTCGGCGCCGGCGAGACTCTCATCCACGTATTGCGCGCGCCTGCCATCGCCTCACCCTATTCGCTGGCAGGGCAGCTCGAATTCCTGATGAACCGCTGGGCGGCGGTGCTGGGCGAGGCCTTCCTCCAGCGGCTCCTGCGCGCCATGGACTACATCAAGGAAGAGATCATCCGCGGGCAGTGGGCGGGCGGATTCGGCGGCGGCGCGCCGGTGCTGGACTACCGCGGCGAGCCGGAGTACGAGCGCTTCAGCCCCGACAAGGACTGGATGCCGCGTATGGTGCTGATGGCCAAGAATTCCTACGTGTGGCTCGACCAGCTCAGCAAGTGGTACCAGCGCGACATCCGCCGGCTCGACCAGATCCCGGACGAGGAGCTGGACAAGCTGCGCGAGCGCGGCATCACCGGGTTGTGGCTGATCGGCCTGTGGGAGCGCAGCCGCGCCAGCCAGCGCATCAAACAGCGGATGGGCGACTCGGACGCAGTCGCCTCGGCCTATTCACTGAACAGCTACGACATCGCCTACGACCTCGGCGGCTGGGATGCGCTGGGGAATCTCAGGTCACGAGCCTGGCAGCGCGGAATCCGGCTTTCGGCGGACATGGTCCCCAACCACATGGGCATCGACTCGACCTGGGTGGCCGAGCACCCCGACTGGTTCCTCTCGCTGCCCTACCCGCCGTACCCCGGCTACTCGTTCAACAGCGAGGACCTGTCGGACGACGGGCGGATGGCTGTGATGATCGAGGACCACTACTACTCCAAGTCCGACGCGGCGGTGGTGTTCAAGCGCGTGGACCGGGACAGCGGCGACGTGCGCTACATCTACCACGGCAACGACGGCACCTCCATGCCGTGGAACGACACCGCCCAGCTCGACTTTCTCAACCCGGCCGTGCGCGAGGCCGTCATCCAGACCATCCTGCACGTGGCGCGCAACTTCCCGGTCATCCGCTTCGACGCGGCGATGACCCTCGCCAAGAAGCACATCCAGCGGCTGTGGTTCCCCGAGCCGGGAGCCGGCGGCGCGATCCCCTCCCGTTCGGAGCACGGCATGACGCGGGAGGAGTTCGACGCGCGCATCCCGGTCGAGTTCTGGCGCGAAGTCGTGGACCGGGTCGCCGCCGAGGTGCCCGACACGCTCCTGCTGGCGGAGGCCTTCTGGCTGATGGAGGGATTCTTCGTGCGCACGCTCGGCATGCACCGCGTGTACAACTCCGCCTTCATGCACATGCTGCGCGACGAGGACAACGCCAAATACCGCTCGGTGATGAAGAACACGCTGGAGTTCGACCCGCAGGTGCTCAAGCGCTTCGTCAACTTCATGAACAATCCGGATGAAAAGACCGCCGTCGAGCAGTTCGGCAGCGGCGACAAGTACTTCGGCGTCGCGGCGCTGATGGCGACCCTGCCGGGCCTGCCCATGTTCGGGCACGGACAGTTCGAGGGCTTCCGGGAGAAATACGGGATGGAGTTCCGCCGCGCCCGCTGGGACGAACACGCCGACGAAGGGCTGATGCGCGGACACGAGTGGAAGATCTTCCCGCTGCTTCACAAGCGCCACGTCTTCGCCGAGGTGGATAACTTCCTGCTGTACGACTTCTTCACCTCGATAGCGGCTACGTCAACGAGGACGTGTTCGCCATCAGCAACCGGCATCATGGCGAAAGAGGACTGGTCATCTATCACAACAAATTTGCCGAGACCGCCGGCTGGGTCAAGACCTCCGTAGGCTTCATGGACAAGGGTTCCGGGAACATGGTGCAGCGGACGCTCGCCGAAGGGCTGAACCTGCCTCAGGACGGCTATGCCATCTTCCGGGATTATGTCACCCACCTGGAATACATCCGCCCGTGCGCGGAGCTGCGCGAGAAGGGCATCTTCGTCAGCCTGGCCGCCTACCAGTGCCACGCCTTCCTGGACTGGCGCTTCGTCAGCGGCGAGGGGTGGACGCAGATTTACGACGAGTTGAACGGCGCGGGCATCCCGTCCATGCAGGACAAGTGGGATGAACTCTTTGCGCCCAAGGTCGTGGAGGTCAAGGAAGAGCCGAAGGTGAAGAAGGCTACCCGGAAAGCACCTGCGAAAAAGAAGACTGCGGTTGAGAAGAAGAAGGCGGCTCTAAAAGCGAAGGCAGCCAAGCCCAAGACTAAGAAAGCAGAAAAGGCCGTAAAGAAAGCGCCTGCAAAAAAAGCGGTTTCTAAAGTGAAGAAGAAAGAAGAAAAGAAAATAAAAGCAAAACCCACGAAAAAGAAGGCGGTTTCCAAAGAAAAAATGAGACCTATCGGTCAAAAACTAGACGGGTTAGAGACCCATGCCCAGCGAGAGAGCAAGGCGGCTATGGGCATAATCGCCACGCTGGTAGCGGAAGCGACCATCGTTGTTGAGAAGAACGAGTGAGGAAGTTGTAACAGGCAAGAATCCATCTGAATTTATATAAACAGAACATCTTCAAAAATGGGTATTCCGCCTGAAGTCCAAAAAGAGATCCTGAAGGTCCGTCAAGATAACCCTCAATTAACGGCCAATTTGTCGGATGATGAGATTATTCTGCTTCTTCAGCAATCGGATCTGACAATGGAACACGGCATACCGATGACCTTTCATGTCAGGAGCCCCGGAGGGTCGCAGAGGGAAGCTTTGTATCCGGACCCTAAATCCATGACCGCACAGGAATGTGGAGCATACGGCGAGCAACTACTTGTAGCAGGCAACTGGTTTGACGCTGAGAAATACTTCTTTTCACAACTGGAAAAAGGCAGGCAGGAATCCGATCTCAATCAACAGGCAATGGCTTACAGTTTGTTGGGAACAATATATTGTTCCCGCGGTAACATGAATCAGGCATTGGAGCTCTATCACCACGCCATGGTGATGGCGAAACAAACCAATAACATCCCCTTGGGCGGAATGATCTGTAATGATATTGGTGAGTTATATAGAAGGCAGGGGGATTATCCCCAGGCAATTGAATTCTATAACAGGAGCCTGGATGTTGCCCTGCGCACAGGCAATGAAAACAGTCTCGCGGCAATATATGGCAATATTGGAATAGTTTATAAGAACCTGGGTGATTTTGAGCAAGCCAGACAAGCGTATGAAAGCAGCTTGGAGTACAGCCTTAGGCAAAGGAACGAAAGATTAACAGCCAATCAATACGGCAACCTAGGCGTGATTTACGAATTAGAAGAAGACTTTACAAAAGCCATTGAAATGCATCGAAAAGACCTGGATATTTGCCTTCGGTCTGGGAATCAAGGTGGCATCGCCAATGCCTACGGTAATCTGGGAGTTATCCAAATGGAACTCGGAAATTTCTCGGAAGCTAGGGTTTTTTTTAATAAAGCGCTTGAAATAATGCAACAAATGAGCAATGAGCCGGGTATTGCACTCGTTCATGGAAATATTGGGAATCTTTATAATAAGACCGGAGAAGCTGGACAAGCAAAGAAATATTATGAGAGAGCCATCAAGGCTTTCGATCGCATGGGTGATAAACATAACGCCGCAAGGTTTCACAATAACTTGGGTTTGCTTTACTTTGAACACAGCCAACCAGCACAAGCCCAGGAGCATCTTTCGAAAGCAATGAGAATTGTTCGAATCAATAGGCGACGATCTGGGTATGCAGAAAGTTGAAGCAGAACTAAAACGCATGGATAATCAGCAAGATTGTGAAGAGGAGTGGGAGAAGATTAATAAACTATGGGAAGGGCGTTTTCAGTGGCGTGAGGCGGGGCCATGCGGAACAGGCAGAAATTAATCCTAATGTTTCTTTACCTTTCCTTTTTGTATAATGAGTTTGATCAATTGAGTCTAATTCTTAACCCAAAAATTTAAACGTCTTCTTTTTCCATCCTTACAACGCAAAACGGGAAAGGAGCGCAGAAGAGATGAAGAAAATTGGAATACCTTACGAAATGCGTGAAGGAAAGCTTATTATGCCGCCCACAGCCTGGCCGATGCGGTGTCCATGCTGTGGAAGTGACAATACGAACGCACATTACAAACTGGAACACAAAGCGCGTGATGTGAGTGTGACAACAGGTACAACAACTACCAGTACTTTTTATTCGCTGGAATGGCAGGTACCTTATTGTGAGAACTGCAAAACTCACATGACGCGTATCCACGAATTTACTCGTGATCATCACCGTACTAATAATCCTGACGCCTATAGTCCTCTCGATCGCACTTGGGGTGGCGTCATATTGGGGAGTGTTACGCTGATCATTATTGGTTCAATAATCATTGGGACCATCCTCTATCAAATATTAAAAAAGAGTACTGGTCGTCTCGAAAATGTCCAAAGCCTGCGCACATCACCGTTTTGCTGTTTTTGCTACAGATGACGAGCGGCATATCTTTTTCCATTTCTATAGAGATGAACAAGCTGCGCTGTTCGCTCAGGCGAATAACTCAGAAGTATTGGATGATGTAAAACCTAATTTCTGGAGCCTGAAAAGAAAATAAAAAGAGCAAACTCGTGCTTTTTTTCGTCGGCGTGAGTAGAGAGATGCAGGAAAGTCTACGCGCAAGGCATGTGAGCCAAACTATAAGTAAAAGGATAGAAAATGAATACAAAAGACACTTCAAACAAAGCTGAATCTAAAGCCCTACTCCCCAACTCAACGATCTGGCTTTGGCTGTCGATCGTCGCAGCCATTGTGGCCATCGCCGGCAATATCCTCGCTTTATCAATAAACAGGATCTATGCGAGCCTGACGCCTGTTTTCCTGCCGCAGGCTCTGGCGCAGGACATCGCGAACCTGGCCTTGATCGCACCGTTATGGCTCATCCTTGCAGCGCTGGCGCTGCGGGGTTCGGTCCGCGCGTACCTGCTCTGGCTGGGGGTGTTAACCTTTACTGTCTACAACTATGTGATCTACACATTTTCAATACCCTTCGAAGTACTTTTCCTATTGTGGGTTGCCGTGTTCGGCATGAGCCTGTTTGCGTTGATCGGCGGCGCCGTGTCCATGGACTACCAGGCCGTTGCATCGGCTTTCACCAGCCGGCGGGCAGTCCAGGTGACTGCCTGGTTCCTGATCGTCACGGCAGTGCTGTTCGGTTTCCTATGGCTCTCTGAGGATGTGCCTGCTCTGCTTTCGAACACGAAACCACAGAGCGTCGTGGACATGGCCATCCCGACCAACCCGGTCCATATCCTCGATCTGGGATTCTTCCTGCCGGCGGTCATCATCACGGGCATCTGCCTCCTTAAAAAGAAAGCGTGGGCTTACTCCATTGCACCGGCTTTCATTGTTTTCCTTATCCTGACCGGCATACCCATTCTCATTACACCGGCGGTTCAGTCTGCCATGGGCCAGTCCGCGGCCTGGGGTGTTTTCTTCCCGATCGGAACTCTTACCGTAGTATTGATCGGGCTGCTGGTGTGGTTACTCTCAACGATCAGACACCCTAAGAATCCCCCCGCCTAGCATGCCACGCGCGGAGCAATTTCGACGGCGCGAAGCGAGACCCATGGTGTGATTTTGTTTTTGGGAACGGTCTTGAGCCTATTGGCAAGTGATGTCAGTTTTATGGAGGGCAGGCAGCTTATTTGATTTTATAATTACTGATCAATCCATTCACTCAAAAGGAGAATAAAATGGCAACTCCAAGTATCGCAGCAGACAGTTCAACAAGCGCAACCGAGGCCAAGTTTCTCGGACTGCGGCGCTTCAACCTGGGCATGGGATTCCTTCACCTGATCCAGGGCATTTTCATGATCGCAGTCAGCAATGACACCACTTACCCCATTTACACGAATTTCCTGAACTTTGATGTCGCTACCATGACACTTGCACCCAGCGCCGAGTTGGTCTATGAGGTTCCGTTTGGAATAGCCGTGGCTTTTTTCCTGTTGATCTCAGCAGTGGCGCACTTCTACCTGGCTACGATCGGCTACGGGCGCTATGTGGAAAATCTGAAAAAGGGCATGAACCCGGTTCGCTTTTATGAATATGCCCTCAGTTCTTCGTTGATGATCGTTTTGATCGGCATGCTGATCGGCATCTGGGATCTGGGCGCGATCATCCTGATCTTCGCCGTGAACGCCACGATGAACCTGTTTGGCAACATGATGGAGCTGCACAACCAGCACACCGAGAAAACAAACTGGACAGCTTTTATCTATGGCTGCATCGCCGGGATCGTGCCGTGGATCGTGATCATGATCTACTTCGTGGGCGCGGTCAATTCCGGGGACGCCAAGCCGCCGGCATTTGTGTACACCATCGTCCCGACCTTGTTCGTCTTCTTTAACATCTTCGCCATCAACATGGTTTTACAATACAAAAAGGTCGGCCGGTGGAAGGATTACCTGTTCGGGGAACGCGTCTATATCATCCTGAGCCTGTTGGCCAAGTCCGCGCTGTGCTGGCTGATCTGGACCGGCACCCTGGCCCCTGTTTAGTGCAAGCCGCCCTTGTCCTTTTTCACGGTAACCCGGATTCGGATTACTGAAAGGACAAGGGCTGTTCACTATAAACTACTGATCGCAATGCGGTCATCGTTTTCATGATGGTGATCGTGATCCTTGCTCGGCAAAGGTCTACCCCATTGGGGCACGCGTCATGACCAAGCCGAAGGCTGACCGTTGGTCTGAGAAATGAGACCAGTCGGTCAAATGCTGGGCGGTGGTCTCGGTACTGTGACCACACGCTCCAGCGAGACTAAAAGAACACCAAGTGGGATTCCCTTTTTCAGCAACACTGGAGGTGCCGGATGACTCTTTCCAAACCCATCAAAATCGCAGTCGGTGTGGCCACAGTTATAGTCATGCTGCTTCCTATTGGTCTATTCTTAATATGGATTTCTTTTGCATTCCCATTCTTTATGGGTAACCCTGATTCCGACTTCCCATTCCAGTACTTTGATATGATGATGGCTGTGGTATTTCCAATGATCTGCCTGATCAATATTCTTATTTACGGGTTGATCGCTTTCTACATTATCCATGCCGTAAAAAATCAGGCTGCCAATGACGTCATTCAAATCATCGCGCTCCTGGCGATCTTTTTCATCCCTTATTTGGGAATGCCGATCTATTATGTCATTTACATCCTGATGTCAACACCGCCTTCCTGGGCTTTAAAGGAACCGTCGCCAGGCACAGAACACTATTCCGGATCTCCAATTTCCTAATTTTTAATGAAGCCGTTTTTATTGGATTAATCCACGTTCATAAGGAATAATCAATGGCCGAGTTGAAAACAAAACCAACCGATGAAGATGTCACTCGTTTTCTGAATGCAATCCCAGACGAGAAGAAACGCAAGGATAGCTTTACAATCCTGAATATGATGCGCGAGGTCACCGGTCTCGAGCCAGTCTTTTGGGTGGGAAATATCATCGGGTTCGGAAAATACCATTACAAATACGCCAGCGGGCACGAAGGGGATGCCGGTTTGATCGGTTTTTCACCGCGAAAACAGAACCTGGCATTATATATCCTGACGGGTTTTGACGATCAGGCAGCCCTTCTGGAAAAGCTTGGAAAGCACAAAACGGGGAAAGTTTGTTTGTACATCAACAAGCTGGATGATGTGCATTTGCCTGTTTTGCGCAAGATGATCCTGAAATCCTATAAGCACATGAAAAAACAGACTGCCCAAACTCAGTAAGCAGAGGTTTGGCGGCGCACGCCTGTCAATCTGATGAGGGTATCCGAATGTTTCAATTAATCTTCCTCGCCCTGGGTGTTCTGGCTCTCTCGCTGGTCATCGCCGGGTTCCTGATGGCGAGGGATAAGGCGCTGCCGGGTATCCTTCTGGGAGCCGTGCTCATCGCGCTCATGGTGCTCCTCGTCCGCTGGTCGATCCAGGGGGATATCACCCGGTGCCTGGAGGAAGCCTGCTCCGCTGCCGGCTTGGCGTCCGGGTGCGGGGTCAACGAATTCGGGTGCACCGAATGGACCGGAATGGGAATCACCTTGATCACCATCGCCGGGTGGGTTGATCTCGTTCTCTACATCATCGGCGTGAGCGTGATCGCCGCGGTGCAATCGCGGAGAAGAGATTATTGAGAAATTATCTCTAATACCCCGTCTAAAGTGTCATAGTCTGCAGCCAGTACATCGCCCGCACGGATGGACCCCCGTTGATTGCCTTGGCGTTAATGTTATAATATTTTTGTCTTTAATGGAGGTTTTTATGGAAGCCTACCCTTTTGCTGACGACATCACTTTAATCCTTTCAAATTATTACAAGACCCCGGAAGAAAAGCGCACTGAGCTGCCAGGCCTGGAGATCATCGATCGCATCCGGGAACTGGTCGAAGCGGCGTTCTTTGGCAACCCGGACCACGAGGGTTTCCTCAAGGATTTCATCGCCAAACAAGGCGACAAGGGGATGATCACTGAATTTGGCGACCGTCTGAAGCACCTGATGTATCGCGATGAATCCCTCTCAAAGAACCTGGAAGCCCTGGCTCAGGATTTCAAGTCCAAGGTAAACATCTCTTATTCCGGGAACGTCAACATTGAATGGGGGAACTCAACGGTCAGTGGTTCGACCGCCCAGGTTACGCAAAGCCGCAAGGTCGAGATCGACACCATCGACCCTTCCAAGTTCATCGATTCCTGAGTACCGCCCACCCTCATAGCTTGCTGCGCCACTGCCCCAGGATGACGGCGATGTACTCGTCGCGGACAGTGGCGCGATTTGTTTTATGCGCCAAAGGAGGATTGTGATGGAGCAAAGCCCGCAGAATCCGAAAGTCGAAGTGAAGAAGACCCAGGGAGAATCACCCAGGGCATCCCTGAGAAAATGGCTGATGACCATTTTTGGGGCGCTTTTTTCCCTGTTCATCATTTACCTCATCCTCTATTTCTCCGGCCAGGGAGCAAGTAATTACGAGATCATTCTGGTCACCGTGCTGGTGGGCTTTTTCCCGATCTCCTACCTGGCTTTCGAGGTTCGCGCCGGGAAACACAAGGACCGCCTGGTCTCGCGCATCAACATCCTGGGCTTCTCTGACAAACGCGAGCAGGACCTTTGGGAGAACCTTTACCGTCAGCTAAATCCACCCCAGGAATACATCCTTTTTGTCAGCATGGTGGTGTTGATCAGCCTGTTCGGCTTTGCCATGCTGCGTTTCAGTTTTACCGGCAGTTTGGAGGATCTCGTGGAAGCTTCCTTCCTTCAAACCATGTTCTATAGTTTCCTGGGCGCTTACGTTTTCGCCATTTACAATGTCTCGCGGCGATACGTGACCTATGACATGTCACCCGGTATTTACCTGCAGTCCGCCGTTCTGATGGTCACGGTGATCGCCGTGGGTTACATCGCCTCATTCTATTTAATTCAACAAGGGGACACCCCTCTCATCCCGTCCCCGGTTATCCCGATCGTAGCTTTCCTGATCGGGTACATCCCCGAATCAGGCATCCGGTTTCTCAACACGATCAGTGGCCGATTCCTGGACCTGGGAAAACGCAACGAACTCAACCTGGGGGACATCAACGGCATCAGCATCTGGCACGAAACCCGCCTGCGCGAATCCGGCGTGGATAACATCCAGAATCTGGCTGCCATGGACATCCGCCAGCTCCTGCTGACCAGTCGGTACAGCATGCCTCAGGTGATCCACTGGGTCGATCAAGCCATCTTATTGTCCACTCTGCCGAAAGAAACCGTGGGACGTTTGCAGGTTATCGGCATCAATACCATGACTGCCCTGCTCCAAATGGTGGCACAGGTGCCCCGCGCTGAACCGGAGCAGATCAAATATACGCCGCTCGACGACAACGCAGAATTGACCCATGAAGAACTGGTCATGCTGGCCTCGCTTGCGCATTCGGTCGAAGTGCCCAGCCCTAATCTGGCCTACGTCCAGGGGTATTGGCATGCGATACGAAAAGTCGAATCGGAACAGATGCGCGTCCAAACACAGAATCTTCTTGCGGATATCACCCGCCAGGCAGCCACCCCGATTTTTGCCAACGACCTCACACTTGACCTGATCACCAACCTGGTCAGTGAAACCGATCTCAAGCCCGAGGACCTGACTGCGGCATTTGTCAGGGATGCCCAATCTGCCGTCGGTCTGGCAAACGCCTATATCGATAACAAGAAATACGACGAGGCGATAGCCATTCTCAAAATGGCAATCGAGCAGTACAAAGACCAATCCGAAGACTTCTCCTCGGCTTATGCCAGCCTCGGTCTAGCGCATGGGATGCAGGCGATCAACAAGGGAACGGAAGGCGCAGAGTATGCCAGGCTTGTGGAGGAATCCGACAGGGATTTCAAAGCGGCCACTCAAGCGAACCCGGATTTTCCGGTTACCTATATCTACCGCGGCGCCCTGCTGCATCAACGTAAGGAATACCAGGAGGCGTTGTCCGAATTAAACGAGGCCATCCGAATAAGCCCGATCATTCCCAAGGCCTTCCTGACGCGCGGCAAGATCCATATCAATCTCAACAACTTCGACCAGGCGATCAATGATTTTTCAGATGCCATCAGGCTGGCGAGCGCACGTGAATTGCTGCGCCTCTTGAGGGATGCCTACTACGAGCGCGCCACGCTGTACCTGAACAGTTCAAGGCTTGATGAGGCGAAACGCGATTTCGATGAAGAGATCCTGCTGGACAGCCAGAACCCTCTGGCTTACCTGGGGCGCGGAAAAACGCTTTTACTGCGCGGCAGTAAAACTCTGGAACTGAGCGGCAACATTTCCTACGCCGTTTTATTCCCCATCTCGCGGGCGATTTCCGATTTTGAGACTGCCATCGACCTGTACAAACGGCAGCAAAAAGAACGCCGCCAGGACAAACCGGACTCCAATACCGCCCTCGCCTACTCCAACATCGCCCAGGCATACTTCCAGATCGAACAATATATCGATTCTGTGACGAACATTCAGAGGGCTTTCGATCTCGGTGACCAGAGCCTGATCAACTTCAAAGTCCGCGGCCTTTCCTACCTGAAGATCGGAGAACTCAAACCGGCTCTTGGCGATCTGACCTATTACCTGTCCAACCTGCCCGCAAATTCACCCGAGCAGCCGGTCATGCAGGTGATTGTCGATCAGGTCCAGAAGAAGATCAATCCGCCGGCGAATTGATTCACCCAAAGGATTGGATCGCGCTTATTAAAAGCAGGGCTGAAAGATGCCCTGCTTTTTTCAACTTTATACACTTTTGCAAATTGCCGGGAATATCCCCTGAATGAGTGATAACTTTCGCGGCGATTGTTTGTATAATAACAGGGAGAAAGGGATTAGGTGATAACCTATGTATCGCCGGGACCTGAGTTCATTAGCCCTTACGAAGCTGCCCCAATCCTCCAGGATTCTCCTTTTCATAGGCTTGCTTTTTATTGTGTTGCTGATCGGCGCCATTGACTATGCCACGGGTCCCGAACTGGATTTCTCGATCTTCTACCTCATCCCCATCGGAATCGCAGCCTGGACGCTGGGATGGGAAGCCGGCTTATCCCTTTCCATCATTAGTGCGCTCGCCTGGTACATCGCGGATATCCTCTCCAGATCAATTCCTTATGAAAATTCATTCATCCCCGCCTGGAACACCGGCGTCTGGCTGATGACGTTCATGATCGTTGCGGTTCTGACGGCAATTATCCACGCTACCCTGGAAAGAGAATCCAACAATGCCCGCATCGACCCGCTGACCGGTGCGCCCAACACCAAGGCATTTTACGAAGCGGCGGAGACCCAGATAGCACTGCTCAGGCGTCACAATCGCCCCTTCAGCATCCTGTATCTGGATATCGATAACTTTAAGGAATTGAACGACGCCCGTGGGTATTCAGCCGGCGACGGCGCGCTAAAGACCATGGCCTATTTACTTAAGCAAAATCTCCGCGCCGGGGATACCATCGCCAGGCTGGGGGGTGACGAGTTCGCCATCCTGCTCACCGAAGCGGACACCCGCGCAGCAGAGATCGTCTCATCTCGAATTCAGTCCACAGTCCGCTCGAAGCTGCCTCTCACCTGCAGCATTGGAGCGCTCACCTGCATTACCCCGCCCGAGTCGGTTGATGAGGTGGTCAAGCATGTGGACAATCTCATGTACGAAGCCAAGCGTAAGGGCAAGGATACGAAAATGTCGTCCACGTATGATGCCGCTTGAATTCCGAGTGTTTGCTGTGTAAATTTCGACCGGAATTCACAAAACCTCATGGTCTTCTCAATCGACTTCGATTTGCTCAATAAAGCCCGCGGCGTTCTCTCCGTTCGGGAAAAACTTTACTGGATCGTCGGTGGAGCCGGATCCGGCAAGACGACGGTATGCCGGAACCTGTCAGCACGCGATGGGCTGCCTGTGTACGACATGGATGCCCACATTTACGGCTCCTATCACAGCCGGTTCACGCCGGAACGTCACCCCGTCAATTTCGCTTGGTCGACATCCGAAAATGGGTTGGCATGGCTGCTCGCCATGTCGTGGGATGAATTCAATAGTTTCAATCAAGCTGCGCTGCCCGAATATCTCGATTTGTTGGCAGAGGACGTCGCAGATTCCAGTCCAACTTCGCCATTGCTGATCGATGGCGGGATTTGCAACCCGGCTTTACTTAATCACGTCATCCCAGCCCGTCAAATCATTTGCCTGTCTGCTCCGTTGGATATCGCTGTTTGGGAATCGGCTGACAGGCAATCCATGAAGGATGAGATTTATAAATTGCCGAATCCGGAAGCAGCATGGATGAAGTTTCTCGATTTTGATAAGAAAATCACTCAGGCGATCGAGAAAGAATGCCAGGAAAACAACATTTCGCTTTGTAGAATGACCTCAACCACCTCAGTCGGTGATTTCGCCAAAGAAGTTGCCTTTCTGATGGGACTACAATGATGTGATCGGACAGAATAAACTTTAGTGATAGGAGACAATATGGATAACAAGAAAATTGCAATCAACACCATTGATGAATACATAGCAACCTTCCCAATCGATATACAAAAGAAGCTCAAGGAAATGCGGGAGGTCATCAGGGAAACTGCGCCTGAAGCGACGGAGAAAATCAGCTACCAGATGCCGACCTTCTTTTTGAAAGGCAACCTGGTCCACTTTGCTGCTTTCAAGAATCACATCGGGTTTTATCCTGTGCCGACGGGGATCGAAAAATTCAAAAAAGAGTTGTCAGCCTACAAGACGACCAAAGGCGCGGTGCAATTCCCGCTGGATAAACCTCTCCCCTTGGATCTGATTCGAAAAATCGTGAAGTTCAGAGTAGCGGAAAATATCAGGAAGGCTGAAGAAAAAGCCCGAAAAAAGTAAAAAGGAGAAGTGCCCATGACACATCCGTTGGTGAGTCAGCTCCGCTTTACCCGCAGCGAATTTACACGCTCCATAAAAGGGGTCAGCGATGAGGACGCATGCAAGCGCCTTCTGCCGATGAACTCCATCAGCTGGAACATCGGTCATCTCGCCTGGCAGGAGCAGCGCTACTGTCTGTACCTTGGTCAGGAGATAATGCCGTATCTGGAGATCAACGAGCAATTCGCCTATGGTGCCCCTGCAAGCACTCCCCCGCTCAAAAAAGTCCTGGCTGCCTGGAAAAAGATCACCGCGGAAACCGAACCCTGGCTGGACACTCTGACTTCGGTCGAGTTACAGCAGTATGCCTTCATTGAAGGCCGGCAGACTTCGCGCACCTTTGGCAACCTGCTGCAGCGCATGATCTACCATTACTGGTATCACATCGGCGAAAACATGTCGATCAGGCAGATGCTGGGGCACACTAAACTGGTCCAATTCGTAGGCACCCTGGACAGGCAGGCGCCCTACCGCCCGGATGTGTCAGCCAACTCGGACAAGACAAAGAACCGCAGCAGAAGTAAAGTTAATCGATAAGGATGCAATGCAATTCCATCCCGGCCAGGTATCATCCCTGTCCGGGATTTTTTACCCCTCTTAATATCCGTCGTATTCGCTCCCAGGTGTTTTTTACCCGATTGGCATCTTCCGACAGCACGTCATGCCGGCTGTATCGTGCTTCGACAAATGCTCCCGTCAACTGGTCGATATCCACTTCTGCATCAGGCAGGGCGTTCTCAAGGGCTTGAGCATATTCCGAGGGTGTCTGTGATGTCTTGCGTGGTATTCCCTTTTCACCGCCTCTGCGAATCAACGTTTGATAATAAAAGAAGATCTTTTGCCGGGGTCCAAGGCGCCTTGGGTTGATATAACCACCCTGAACGGCAAATCGCCTGTTATCGCTGATAACCTTGATACGGGTGCGCCCGCCCTCCACCACCCGCGAAATGACTTTCCCCGTCCTGGCTAATAATGACTTGAGCCAAATCCATATCCCGGATATAAACCGCCATCCGGGAATCCTTCTCAACCAGATGAGAACTTCCTCATGTTGGCGCAGGTATTGGCTGACAAAGAAAATAACAACAGCCAGGAAAACCACCCAAAAAAAGATAGCCCTCGCCGAATCCAACAGCGGACTTGCCCTCGCCGCTTCTTCCAATTGAGGCATCACCGGGGTCTCTTGCGGTGCAGGCGTGTCGCTGCTCATATCAGGCTGCTTCTGCCCAAACAGCATGAACGGAAGGCTTATCAGCATCGAGAAAATAGAAAAAACCACCAGCATCAGGAAGGAAATTGCCTGCACGACCACGTCCAGGATATCTCCTAAAAATGAGAGAAATCCCGCACTGTAATGGGTCGGCAGTAAACCGGTGATAACGGTCAGGGCTAAGAGGAACACTATGCTGTAGCGGACCCATCTCCCTGCCAGCCTGCTGTTCACCGGGATATTGGCCAGGGTCCAATTCGCGTGCAGCGATATGAATTGGGTGAGACTGAGCAACACCAGAGAGAGCATAAAGAAAGCCAGAGTGCTGGCACCTCCGCCTTCAAGCGGTGTCAATTTTATTAAAGTGACCTTGTGATACTCCGGGCTGAAAGCAGTGCGGAGGTCGACCCTCGCGAGAGCTGTGAAGATCACAAGGATAATAAGAATGGAATAGATAAGGTTTATGAGTTTGTCGCGAGCCGAAAGTTCTCCCTGTTCAATCGGCACCTCGATGGTCCGGGAGATCAATGCCTGCTCCGGACCCATGTTATCTAGCAGCTCACCAAAATAACTGCCGATGAACCAGGCGAGCACCGCCAGCAGGAGTCCAATGATAAGCTCGATGGTGATAAAGGAGCTCTCAAAATCCCTGCCCCACAGGAGGATCTCAGCAACAAATGACTTAACCCCAAAGGATAAACTGGTGGTTACTTTGACCACCAGCACAATAATCACAGCCTGCGTCAGGGCTACCGTTATACAGCCGGGGTTAAAAATCGATTGATTCTTTAAATCGCCACCTTGTATAAAGACCGTCCAAAGCGATGAAAAAACAAACAATTCCCAGTATCCAGGGCTGCCAGGTGGGAAGAAGCTGGTGGACGACACTTCCGATGGTCATCGCACCACAAGCGATCATGCCGGCGACTAAAAAGGTGCTGATCCATCGAGACGTGGATTCATTCACGCGAAAATTGCCTGATTCTTCCTTCGCCGTCATGACCTATCCATTCGGTTATTCACGCCAGATATCCAGGCTGTGCTCATCGAGGAGTGATACGGCCGGGATGCCATAATTCCCCGCGCGGCGGGTGATCTCTGCCGCATGAACTGCTTTTCCTGCAAGGATAAGTAACGTATTCAGACCTCCCCGGCGCGCCTGGTAAAGCTCCTCCAGGAGGTTGTCGTCAGCCCCTCCGGTGATGACCAGGAAAGACGTCCCCCAGGGGAGGTGGTAACGCTGTTCGCGGATGATCGGAGCCAGAGGGTTATCCTGCGTCATCTCCACCCGTGCCAGGATTTCGAGAATCCGCATCAGGTGCGCCTGCCCTTTGCGCGGAGGAATGTACTGCGGGAAGGCGTTCACCATCGGATCCTTGCCGTTTACCCTCAAGCCAACGGTCTGCTTCCTACCAGACACCCAGGCTGCCACGGAAGCCGCGATTACGATCGCCAGTTCGGTCGAATCGATGCGAGAATGATAATGATAGTCGTCCGCATTGAGGTTGAGGAAGATCAACGTTTCGATGGCGATGGAAGGCTCGAATAGTTTGACCTGCAGCCGGCCGGTCGTGGCTGTGGATTTCCAATCCACCCGGCGCAGCGAATCCCCGGCCACATAATCCCTCTTGCTGAAAACCCGGGTCGGGTCTTCGAAGATCGGCTGGTGGTGACGCAGAGTCCCTTGCGGTGAATGAGAGGGAATATCCATCGAGGTCAGGGGAATGATCTTTGGGTAAACCGTCAGATATTGCTTATCCCCTTCCAAACGTGCGGGTTTTCCCAGCCCAAATATATCGCCGGATGCAGCAAACAATGGACCGACCATATAATGTCCTCGCTTGCGGGCTCCCAGGGTATAGCCTAACTCTATCTCTTCGCGAGGACCGAGCGTTGTTACCTGTTCAAAGGCCTGCACGGTGCTCAACCCCACCGGCAGGGATTCCTGGATGCTCAGCCAAAGAACAGGGAGCCAACCTTTGTTGCGCAAGTGGATGCGGATGTTGACTTTATCCCCCAGGAATGCCCATGGAGTATAAGTTCGCGACAAGGTGACACGCGACAATGCCCGCCGGCTCCACCAAAGACCAAGCGCGGAGGCGCCGACCAGAAGGTAGATCAATGTGACAGCAAAATCGTCCCGCATGAACGCGGCCACGGCCAGCAGCAGGACGATCAGGAAGAGATAGGTACCGGCCATTCCGCTTCCGTCAGCGGTCCACTCCGCCCAGATCAAGCGACGTGGACTTCAGCACGTCGTCAAGGATCATTGTTGCGGTGCGTCCGCGCAGTTCCGCTTCCGGTTTGAGGATCAAGCGGTGCGACAACGTCGGATGAACCAGGTACTTGATGTCATCCGGAATGACATGGTCTCTTCCGCGCACCGCTGCCAGAGCCTGGGCTGTCTTGAACAATGCCAGACTGCCCCGAGGGGAAATTCCAAGTGAAAGGTCAGGATGACTGCGCGTGGCCGATGCAATGCCAACGATGTACGCCTGCAGGGTGTCATCAATGTGGATGTCCCAGACCTGCTTCTGGAGAGGCAGCAGGTCATGCCCGTCCACCACTTTCTCAAGGCGCGTGATGGGATGCTCGCGCCGCAGGTTGATCAGGATCTGGCGCTCATCTGCTGCATCGGGATAGCCCAGCGATATGCGCATCAGGAAGCGGTCGAGTTGTGCTTCGGGAAGCGGGAAGGTGCCTTCGTACTCGATCGGATTCTGCGTCGCCAGCACCAGAAACGGGCGCGGCAGTTCGCGCGTGACGCCATCCACGGTCACCTGCTGCTCCTGCATCGCCTCCAGCAGTGCCGACTGCGTGCGCGGCGTGGCGCGGTTGACCTCGTCCGAAAGCAGGATGTTGACGAAGATCGGCCCCGGTCGGAATTCGAATTCGCCGTTCTTCTGGTTGAAAATGGACACGCCGGTCACGTCGTTGGGCATCAGGTCCGGGGTGCACTGGATGCGCTTGAACCCGATCCCCAGACTGGTGGCGACAGATCGCGCCAGCATGGTCTTGCCGGAGCCTGGCACATCCTCCAATAGGACATGTCCCTCGCACAACAGCGCCACCATCACCAACTCGATAGCGGAACGCTTGCCGATGATGACCTTTTCGACATTTTCGATGACCTTGTTGGAAAATTCCTGGACTTCGGCCATATTTCTCCTGGGGTATGCTGTTTATAAAATAGGAAAGCTAATAGTAATCTTATACCAAATGGAGTAAGTCCGCAACAAATGGTTTTTACCGTGCAACGGGAGCTGCCAATAAGCGTATAATCGGTTTATAAGGTTTCGCGGAACCATGATCCACACCTACACCATCAATGGGTTGCCCTTCGAAACGGGCGACATCATCTGCACCATGAACGGAAAGCCGGACATCCTGCCCGGCGAATTCTGGCGCCTGGTGGGACGGCTTGTCCCCGGTGACGTGGACCATGTCGCAGTGTATGTCGGACCGGATGGGAAGTGTGTGGAAGCCGGCACGCGCGGTGTGATTTCCTATGAAGCAAAATTTGGTTTATGGGATTCAGCCAGGATGATCAGGAACTCGCGGCCTGATCCTTGATGAGTTTTACGGCGCAGCCTACCCACTGGCCGGACTGGAACTCCGGGAGGAGGATGAAATCCTGATACGCGAAAGGGTGGCTGAGTACTGTCTGGCTCAAGTTGGCAAACCCTACAATCTGAACTTCCTCGACCCGGACACGGATGAGGCTTTCTATTGCAGTCAGCTCATTTACAAGGCTTACCTGCCCTTCGGGATCAATCTGAATACCGGCCTGGCAATCGAGATGTTCCCGGGAACCAATCAGATCATCTACCCTCAAGAGATCTGGAGCGGATGCGCACACCGAATGGCCGAGGGACTTGTCAGAAATGTGGAAACCGCATCACAGCTCAAGTCAAGTGAAGAAGGCGCAGCCAATTAACCGCCCACCTATTCATGAAGCACTGGAGACAGGATGAGCAAGAGTAACGTTTTTCCACGCACCCTGGTGGGCGGAGTCAGCCTGCCCCGATTGATCATCGGGTCCAACTGGTTTCTGGGCTATTCCCATACCAGCCTGGCAAAGGACATGTTCATCAAGGATTACCAGACCCGCGAACGGATTGCTTCGGTTCTGAGTGTCTTCCTGGATCACGGCATCGATGCCGTGATGGGTCCGCTCCACCCCCATCTCGAAGAGTCCATCCGCGAAGCCGAGCAGAGCTCAGGGCGCCGGATCATACGAGTTTACACCCCTGTTTTCGAACTCGACCCCGGCGCCGACTCCGAACTCATGCCGGAAAAGGTCCTCGATCAGTGTGCCGCCTACAACGCTACTTTTTGCCTGCCTCACCAGTGTGTGACTGATGCCCTGCTCGACCGTCGTGCCGGCACCATTCGCGACCTGGAAAAGTATACCCGCATGATCCGCGAGCGTGGCATGATCCCCGGCCTTTCGACACACATGCCTGAGACCGTGATCTACGCCGATAGAATGAACGCGGACATTGAGACTTACATCCAGATTTACAACTCCGCTGGCTTCCTGATGCAGGTCGAAACCGACTGGGTGATGCGCGTGATCAACGAGGCCAAAAAGCCGGTGATGACCATCAAACCGCTTGCGGCCGGGAAGATCCTGCCGGTGGTCGGGCTTGCATTTGTCTGGAATACCATCCGCGACCAGGACATGGTCACTATCGGCACCACCACCCCGGACGAAGCCCGCGAAGTGATCGACCTCTCGATCGACCTGCTCGCCCGGCGCATGCCCGAAAACGAACTCCAGAAAACGCGCAGTAAACGCTCGCTGCAATAGTATTCATCTACTCCCCAATCCCCCGGCAAAGGTCGGGGGATTTCGTTTTGACTGCGAACTTCCGGTATAATTCCACTGTTGGACCTAATTACCCAGATTCATTCAGCAGTCCCCGCTGTATTTAGTCAGCAGCGTTCGAAGCGCTCCCAACACCCGCCTGACTCTGAAGACAAGGAAATAATGTGAACTTCGATAAGTTCAAACTCGATTCCCGCCTGATGACGGGCATTAAACGCGCCGGCTTTGACACAGCCACCCCCATCCAGGAAGCGGCCATCCCCTCGGCGCTGGCCGGCCACGACCTGATCGGTACAGCCCAGACCGGCACAGGTAAAACAGCGGCCTTCGTGCTCCCTATCCTCAACAAACTGCTTGATGGTCCGCGCGGCGTATCCCGCGCGCTGATCGTCACCCCCACCCGCGAACTGGCCGGGCAGATCCACGATGTCATCCGGGTGCTCGCCACTGGTACCAAGCTTCGCAGCACGACCATTTTCGGGGGTGTCGGCGCGGGTCCGCAGATCAAAGCCATTCGGGAGGGCGCCGAGATTCTCGTCGCGTGCCCAGGCCGTTTGCTGGACCTGTTTAACCAGAAACAGGTACGGCTTGACCGCATTGAAGTGCTGGTACTGGACGAAGCCGACCGAATGTTCGACATGGGATTCCTGCCGGACATAAAACGAATCATCAAGGCAGTACCTTCCAAACGGCAGACCATGCTTTTCTCAGCCACCTTCCCCGCCGAGGTGGAACAATTGGCAGCCCAGTCTCTCGTACATCCCCAGCGCATCTCGGTCGGTCTAAGCCGCCCGGCGCACACGGTGACTCACGCGCTTTACCCAGTTCCCCAGCACCTCAAGGGGGCACTGTTGATTGCCTTGCTCAAGCAGACGGACACCAATTCCGTCCTGGTCTTCACCCGAACCAAACACCGCGCTCACCGCGTCGCCCAGCAGATCGCGCGCGCCGGGTTCGGCGTCACCAGCCTGCACGGCGACCGCACGCAAGGGCAGCGTCAATCCGCGCTCAAAGGCTTCAAGGACGGCACACACCAGATCATGATCGCCACTGACATCGCCGCGCGCGGCCTGGATGTGGAGAGCATCTCGCACGTGATCAACTTCGACATGCCCGACACCGCCGACGCCTACATCCACCGAATTGGGCGCACCGGGCGCGCGGAACGAACTGGAGACGCTTTTACATTGGTCACACCGGAAGATAACGACATGGTGCGTGCACTTGAGAGAATAATGGGACCGCTGCCCAAATTGACCCTGCCCGATTTCGATTACAAAGCTCCGGGGTTTGAGCGAGCCGGACCTGCAAAACACGCTCCGCACCACGCGCCGACTTCATCCCGACACGTCCGTCACGGGCTGGCGCCAAGAAGGATAAAACCTCGGTAGAGATCACATGACCCTGAGATATCACTCTCAGGGTCTTTTTCGATCAGGAACAACCCCCGTTTTCTGCCGGGGGATTTCGTTTATAATCTTTCCACCATGAATTTTCTCATCACCGGCGCGGCCGGTTTCATCGGTTCGGCTTTGGCAAACCAGCTTTCCCGTGAGGGGCACCAGGTCCGCGGCCTGGACGACCTGTCCACCGGTGACCCGCAGGCTCTGGCCCCCGATGTCCACTTTACCCGCGGGGATGTCAACGACCGACCTAAACTTTGGACCCTTCTACAAGAGGTGGACTGCGTCTACCACCTTGCGGCACGAGTCTCAGTGCCTGAATCGGTGCTTTACCCTCGCGAATACAACGCAGTCAATGTCGGCGGGACGGTCAGCCTGATGGAAGCCATGCGCGACGTGGGCGTGCGCCGCGTGGTACTGGTCTCCTCCGGGGCGATCTACGGCGATCAGGGCAAACAACCCCTGAAAGAATTGATGACGCCTAATCCACGCTCGCCGTATGCGGTCTCGAAGCTGGCTGCGGAATACTATGTCAACACCATCGGCGACCTGTGGAAAATCGAGACGGTCAGCCTGCGCGTGTTCAACGCTTACGGACCCGGCCAGCACCTGCCTCCCGCCCACCCGCCTGTTGTGCCTTATTTCCTTAAGCAAGCGCTTCGGAACGGCTCACTCATCGTCCACTCGGACGGCAGCCAGACCCGCGATTACGTCTATGTCGATGATGTCGTCTCGGGACTCATCGCAGCATCCACTGCACCCAACCTCGACGGGCTGGTCATCAACATCGGCAGCGGCAAGGAGACTGCGGTGAGTGACCTTGTCCAGAAGGTGCTGGACGTGACCGGCTCAAAACCTGAAGTCATCTACAACACCAAGACATCTCCCGGCGTCTCCCGCATGTGTGCGGACTTGACCCTGGCTAAACAGAAGTTGAATTACAAACCGTCCATTCCACTGACGGACGGACTGCGACTCACCCTGCAGCGCGATCCGCGCCTGAAGGTTGCTTAACCACACCAGTCGCATGGCCAAACCACTCCCTGTCAGCTTCTACAACCGCCCTACACTGACCGTCGCGCGCGAACTTCTCGGTGCGCGCCTGGTGCGCGTTCAAGATGGTCAGCGCTTGGTGGGTGAGATCATCGAAACGGAAGCGTACATCGGTGAGACCGACTTGGGCTGCCACGCCAAAGCCGGCAAAACTGCCCGAACAGCTGTCATGTACGGACGGGCAGGAATCGCCTATGTCTATTTCACTTACGGCATGCACTGGATGTTGAACGCAGTTGCTGAAGCCGAAGGCTTTCCGGCTGCCGTGCTGATTCGCGCCATCTACCCGCTCGAAGGCGTGGAGATCATCCACCAGCGGCGGAGTGGACGTGATACAAAGGGTCCCGCCAAGCTGACCCAGGCGCTCGGCATCGACGGCAGACCTTGAACGGCCACGACCTGACCCGCTCGAACTCCCCGCTGTGGATCGAAGCTGGCAGACCAATCCCTGACGACTGCGTGACGATTGGCCCCCGAGTGGGGTTATACTCTGTGCCGGAACCGTGGAAATCCAAGCCGTGGCGGTTCCGGGCAAATCACAAATAAACCGTATATCCGATTCGCGGAGGAGATAATTTTATGGGACTATTAACTGGTAAAAACGCGCTCATCTTTGGTCTGGCCAACGATAAATCCATCGCCTGGGGCATCGCACAGGCTTTTCATCGCGAAGGCGCCACCCTGGGCTTCAGTTATGCAGGTGAAGTGCTTGAAAAGCGTGTCCGGCCGCTCGCCGCCCAGCTGGGTGTGGAACTTCGTCGAAGAATGCGATGTTTCCAGCGATGAGCAGATCGACGCGGTTGCCAAAAAAGCCGCAGACCACTTCGGCAAGATCGATATCCTGGTTCATTCCATCGGGTTTGCCAACAAGGACGAACTGAGCGGTATGTTCTACAATACCAGCCGCGCAGGATTCCACCTGGCAATGGACATCAGCGTGTACTCCTTTGTCGGGCTGGCTCGCGCCTTTCAGCCGATCCTAAATCCCGGCGGCGCGCTGCTAACCCTCACTTATTATGGCTCTTCAAAGGTAACCACGAACTACAACATGATGGGCGTCGCCAAGGCTGCGCTCGAATCTGCCACCCGCTACATGGCCGCAGATTTCGGCCCGCAGGGGATTCGCGTCAACGCCATCTCCGCCGGACCCATCCGCACGCTTGCGGCCATGGGCGTGAGCGGCTTCCGTGACCTGTACAAACATTTCGCCGATGTCGCCCCGCTGCGGGAAAACGTTACGCCTGAAGACTGCGGGAACGCAGCCGTTTTCCTGTGCTCCAGCCTGGGATCACACGTCACCGGCGAAGTGCTTTTTGTGGACAGCGGCTTCAACATCATGGGGATTGTCGACCCGCGCAAGGCTGAAAACAAGCCTGAGTAACTCCTTCCGGAGAAAATGATACAATTAGGGCGCGGCCAATTCCGCGCCTATTTTTATCCTTTGGTTGATACATGTTCAAACGAAAACCCGCTTCCTCCACCCCCCAGCCTGCCTCCGTGCAAGCCGTCGAACGCATCACTTCCGTCCTTGGACCGGGCGTCATCTGGACTGGAAGCATCACCGGCACGGGTGGTGTTCGCATCGAAGGCGCCTTTGAGGGGCAGATAGCCTTACGCGGTATGCTGGTTGTTGGCGAGAGCGGGCGCGTGACCTGCGAGAACCTGCGCGCCAATACCGTCATCGTCGCCGGCGCAGTCCGTGGAAACATCACCACCCAGAAGCTGGAGATTCGTTCCACGGGCAGGGTGTGGGGCGATGTGGTCACCACCTCCTTCGTGACGGAGGACGGCGCATTCCTGCGCGGTCAGATCCGCATGGAGGACGAAGTGGACCTGGGCATCACCGCTGCCACCGAACCTGAACCTGCGCCCGATCCCGATCAATCTCTGGCCTGAGTGCCTGCCACGGGTTCTGCTCCCCTTAACTCATGCGCTATTCCCAGCTTTTTGGCCAGACTCTACGAGAAGCCCCTGCCAACTCACTCTCGGCGGGATATGCCTGCCTAGCCCGCGCTGCTTATCTCCGCTCCCCTTCCAACCTGCTGCCTCTTGGGCAAAGATCAATCAACCAATTATCAGCCTTGCTTGAAGCGCAACTGCAGAGTCTCGGCGGGCAGGAAATCAGCCCCGAGGTAAACCCGATCAAATTGGCAGAAAGTGAAATCCAGTCCTACCGCCATTTACCGAGGCTGCTTTACAGCCGGGAATATCCTGAAATCCTAGTGTCCGTGCTCGCCGAGTCCGAGGAAACTCGCGATAGATTATCCAAAGAATTTCTCGCCAGCATCAATTCTGTCTTGGCTCAGCTCGAACTGCCAGTCCTTTTATCCGAAATCGGTTCGATATATACATCCACCCCTAACGGCACGCTGCTTCTGAAATGCCCATCCTGCGACTACCTGGAGTCACAGGAAATTGCACAGAAATCGTTGGTCCCTCCGCCATCGGAGACCTTGCTATCGACGGAAAAAGTCCTCACGCCCGATTGTCCCACCATCGAAGCTTTGGCGCGGTATTTGAATCTACCGGAATCGAAAACCGCCAAAGCCCTGATGCTGATGGCAAAGTATGGTAGTAAGGAAGAGTTTCTCTTCGTGGTGGTGCGCGGCGACACTTCCCTTAGCCTGTCCAAGTTGAAGCAGGTGACAGGTGCTTCGGAGATAATCCCCGCCAGCGAATCACAGATCAAGGCAGCAGGTGCTCAGTCTGGCTATGCTTCGCCTATCGGATTGAAGAACATCAGGGTCATTGTGGACCAACTTATCCCGGTCTCTCCCAACCTCGTGGCGGGAGCCAATGAGCATGGATATCACCTGATGAATACCAATTATGGGCGTGACTACTCTGCCAGCCTCGTCGCTGATCTCGTCATGACTCGACCGGGCGACCTGTGTCCAAAATGCCTGACGTCGCTATACGAAATGAGCGGCGAACTACTGACCGGTTGTGAGAAGGTCTCCCCTTCCGATAACTCCGTCTCTTTTACTGACAAGCAAGGGCAGTCTGCTTATGTCTGGCACGGACAGATAAGGATCTACCTTACTCGTATGCTGATTGCGTTGGCAGAGAAATTTCATGATGAAAAAGGTTTGACACTCCCCGCCACCATCGCCCCATTTACGGGATACCTCGTCGTTCTGCCAGGAAAAGCGATGGACACATTATCTTCGGCTGATACTTTTTATCATCAACTTCAATCTGCCGGCATTTCTGTCCTTTACGATGACCGCGATGAACGCGCAGGCGTTAAATTCAACGACGCTGACCTGATCGGTTGCCCCATACGAATTACGCTGGGCGAACGAAATCTCCAGAACGGAATGGTAGAATTCAAGCGGCGCACCAGCCAGGAAAGTCAACTAATTTCCCTCAACGAGATCATCCCACATATAAAATCCAATGGCTAACATGAAAATTCCTATGTCCTCCCCCGACCTGACCGACCTCGAGCGTCAGGCTGTGCTCGACGTGTTGAATACACCCATTCTGAGCATGGGAACTCAAATCAAGAAGTTTGAACAGACCTTCATCGACCTGACCGGTGCGAAGCACGCCATAGGCGTGAATTCGGGCACTGCCGGGCTGCATCTCTGTGTGCGCGCGGCAGGGATCGGTCCCGGCGATCTGGTCATCACAACCCCGTTCTCTTTTGTAGCCTCTTCCAATGCGCTGCTGTTCGAAAATGCCGTACCCATCTTTGTTGATGTGGATCCACACACCGGGAATATCGATCCCGCGATGGTGGCACAAGCGACAAAAGACATCATCGATGGCGGTAAAAAAGCTGAGAAATGGCTGCCGCGAAAGGGCGCAACTCCCGACGCCCAGCTCAAAGCGCTCCTGCCGGTGGACGTCTTCGGGCAGCCGGCGGATATGGATCAGATCAATGCCACCGCGAAAAAATACCAGCTTCAAGTCATCGAAGATTCCTGCGAAGCGCTCGGCGCAACTTACAACGGCCGGTTTGCTGGCACCCTTGGTGATTATGGCATATTCGCCTTTTACCCGAACAAGCAGATCACGACCGGAGAGGGCGGAGTCATCATCACCTCGGACGAGAATGCTGCTGACTTCATGCGCGCCTTGCGCAACCAGGGGCGTGCGCCGGGCGACACCTGGCTCTCTCATACCCATCTCGGATACAACTATCGACTAGACGAAATGTCGGCAGCACTGGGGGTGGTGCAGATGTCCCGGCTGGACGAGTTACTGTCCAAACGGCAACAGGTGGCCGAGTGGTATGGAGATCGCCTGAGCGAGATCCCCGGGGTGGAAGTTCCATTTGTCGAATCCTCAACCTCACGCATGTCGTGGTTCGTTTATGTCATCCGGGTGGACAGGAAGATCGATCGCGACAACCTGGCAAAACGGCTGGAAAACCGCGGAGTGCCTGTCCGACCCTACTTCCTGCCCATCCACCTGCAACCCTATATGACCGAACGATTTGGCTGGCGCGAAGGAGATTTCCCGGTGACCGAAGATTTAGGCAGACGAGGATTGGCAGTTCCGTTCTCGGGGGTGATGACCGAGGAACAGGTCGAATACGTCAGCCGGGTTATTCGGGAAGAAATCTGATGCACGAGTACCCCCCACCCCGCCAGCGCGGCTTGTTGCTGCATGGCTTTTTGATTCTGGTTCTGCTCGCAGCACTCGTGGTTGCCTTGTGGCAGCTTTTCCAGGTGACGGTGGGTCCATCCTTTACAGTTTATGTCGTAGTTGCGCTGGGTGCTTTTATCGGTTTGCCATTCCTGGGATACAGAGCATTTGCCTTGTGGAAAGCCCGATACACACTTGACCGGGACAACCTTCGGATTGAGTGGGGGCTGCGAGGTGAAGAAGTTCCGATCTCAGACGTGGAGTGGGTTCGCTCGCCACAGGATCTGACATCACCTCTTCGCCTGCCGATGGTCCGCATGCCTGGCGCGGTACTCGGAACACGCCGCCACCCCGACCTGGGCGACGTCGAATTTTTAGCAGCTGACTCCGGGAAGCTGCTGCTGGTGGCAACTGCCAAACAAGTGTTTGCCATCTCGCCCGAGGATTCGGCAGGCTTTATCACTACATTTCAACATGCCATTGAGCAGGGCAGCCTTGCCCCGGGAACCAGTCACTCCCAATACCCTTCCTTTGTCCTTTCGCTAGCCTGGGACAACATGCTCGCCCGTTATTTGTGGCTGGCAGGATTATTTGTGAACATCGGGCTGCTTGCCTGGGTAACGGCGACCATCCCCGGAATGGAATCTGTCACTTTGGGCTTCTCTCCCTCCGGCGAACCTCTGGTGGTACCTGCGGTGCAGCTTATCATCCTACCCATCATGAGCATCCTGCTTTATATCACCGGGTTCATCGCCGGGCTTTATTTCTTCCGCTGGGAGGAGTACAAGGAGCTGGCGTTTATTCTTTGGGGTGCAGGAACCTTCACTTCGTTCCTTTTTCTGATCTCAGTCATGCTTTTGCTCAATACCCCGCTGACGCAATGAAACTCGCTGCCGGATTTTTCATCGCCCTCATTATCGCTTATGCTGCCTTCCGTGCCCGCAGCCTGAGCCGTTCAGGAGCCATTGCTGCCGTTGTGGTAGGGACGATAATATTTGGAGTTGGCGGATGGCCTTGGGCGATACTGTTACTCACTTTTTTCGTGACTTCCACGGTGTTGACACGCACCTTTAAACAACGCAAGTCCGGACTGAGTGAAAAATTCTCCAAAGGCGGGCAGCGTGACGCCGGTCAGGTATTGGGCAACGGAGGGCTGGCAACCTTCTTTGCCGGATTGACTGCTTTCTACCCGGATGATCCACGGCTCTGGCTTGCGTTCGCCGCAGTACTAGCTGCCGTCAACGCGGACACATGGGCAACGGAATTGGGAGTCCTCAATCCGTACCCCCCGAGAATGATCAACAATCCCAAAAAAGTGGTTGAGCAGGGGACTTCAGGTGGAATTTCGTTTTTCGGTACTCTTGCCGCTCTGGGTGGAGCTGCGTTGATCGGAGTGCTGGCAGGGGTACTGTCACCCCAGGGTATTTCCTGGACTACAGCCGTTATCGTTACTCTAGCAGGTCTACTGGGCTCATTGTTTGATTCTTTACTGGGTGCCACAGTTCAAGCCATCTACCATTGTTCCTCGTGTGATAAGGAAACGGAACGATCCCCCCTGCATACATGTGGTACGCCAACGATACAAATCCGCGGCTGGAAGTGGTTTAACAACGATTGGGTTAATTTTGCCTGCGGTGCGTTTGCAGCGACAGGCAAGGATCGCGCGAGGAAACAGGAAGTTCTGCATGATGCTTTGTGAGGAAAATGCCACTGTTTCTGGAGGTAGTACAATCGCCGCATCCTCTGGTAAATAAGCATCGAGGAATCGAATAAAACGGGCTCGTTCACGATCCGTAATTAAAATCGCTGTTCTCTGAGCTGAAGAAACGACAATATACCCTTTATTGTCCTTAAACCAGGGCTGTACATAATCCCGCCAATTAATCATCGCTTGAAAAATGATAATAGATAGCAGCCCACCGAGTGACAATGTATTTCCAATAAATTTTTTATTTTTTCAGACAAAATTTTCCCTATAAATCAAAACCTTGTGGTTTTCTACTATTATCAATGAGTTACAATCCAGCTAAATCGCAGGATTTCCCCACACCTTGAAATCCTTCAAAATCGATCCCCCAACAAATTCCTGCAATATCGAATTGTCAGGTATCAATTCCTTGTCAACCGGTTGGAACCATTCGAGGAATGCCAGCAGGCGCTTCGTTTCCCTGTACTCCGGCGTGCCCAGTGGCACCTGCCTCAGTAATGGTTCGGCGATGGGACCCAGCACCGAGAGTTCATAAGCCAGCGCGGAGTTAAACATCACATCCGCATTTTCCTGATAAGGAAAAATGTGCCTCTCCTCTCCACGGCGGACGGATTCCCAGCGCTGGATGGTCTGGTGGGCTGAATAACCTCGCTCACGGCTGTCGCGTACGATGCGGCGAATCAGACGCGTATCGGTAGTGGATACACGATTGTGCCGGTCTAGGTTGAGCTGCGTGAGGCAGGAGGCATAGATTCGGAATGATTGTCCTGCCAATGAATGGGGAATCAGGCGAGGGTTCAAGCCGTGAATCCCCTCCATGATGATCAATTGGTCGCTTCGCAGCCGAACGGTATCCCCTGAAACTTGTTTACCGGATTTAAAGTCATAGCGAGGGAGCTGCACCTCGTCGCCTCGCAAGAGGCGGGTGAGATGGTCAGCCAGCTGTTCCAGATCAAGCGCTTCGAGGGCTTCGAAATCAAAATTGCCATCTTCATCCCGCGGAGTTTTGTCGCGATCCACAAAGAAACTGTCCAATTCCAGTGCATAGGGTGAAAGCCCGAGCGCCAGCATCTGCACAGCAAGGCGCCTGGCAAAGGTTGTTTTTCCCGACGATGTGGGACCCGAGATCAGGATAACGCGGACCTGGTCATGGTGGGCGGCAATTTGCTGCGCAATGGATGATATGTGCTGTTCGTGCAGGGCTTCCGAGACAAGAATGACCTCGCGGCTGCGCCCTGCTTTGAGTGCGTCATTCAAGGCACCCACGTTGTCGATCCCAAGTTTTTCCAGCCACTCTCCATATTGTCTGAATGTGGTCAGTAGTTTGGGGTAATCTTCCATTGGGGTGATGGTCGTAGGAGCCCCACGCCTGGGAAACCGAAGAGTAAAACCGCCATCAGCAGGCAACAACGCGAACCATTTTAAATATCCTGTGGATGGGACCATATACCCGTGGTGATAATCGATGTGGTCCCCGATGTTATAAAGTGTGACATAAGGCTTGCGGCGGTAGCGCATTAATTTCACTTTATCGGGGTAGTTCTCCTGCTCAAAAAAAGCAATCGCCTCGGAGATGGGCATTTCACGGCGTTCAAAAGGGAGATCCGCTTCAACCAGGTTTTTCATCGCAGCCTGGAGTGCCATCAACTCATTGCGGGAGAGAGGCGGTCGTCCATCGACATGGCAATAATACCCTCCAGAAGAAATGGAGTGGTCAATGATTAACTCCGCACCGCTAAAAAGGCCTGAGAAGGCTGTCTCGAGCAGGAAGGTCAGAGACCGGCGGTAGATGCGCATGCCATCCGAGTCTTTCATCGTGACCGGCTCGAGAAACGACTCCATCACGACGGGATAAGTTAGCTCGTGCAATTCTCCATTGAGAATGATCCCCATCACCGGCGCAGGGAGTGTATCCAGGACCGGCTTGAAGAATTCCATAGCACTTGCTCCACGCGGTCCCTGCAATACGCGACCATCTGGCAAATGAACTTGAACGGTTTTACTAGGTGTCGAAAACGTAAACTGAGTTGCGCACATGGATTAACTGCCAATCATTTATTCATGCAAATTAGGCCGGGGATATCATTTCATTGGAAGCAACGCCAGCAATTTTTCCGGCTGGTTTGAAAACGAGTCCATACTTAATTCCCCATGGGTAAGAGCGAGAAGTGTATCTGTTAACAACTTATTGACCGGGGTGGGAATGCCCAGCTTAGCGCCTGCGCGCACAACCGCGCCATTAAGGTAACCCACTTCGCTTTTTCCTCTTCCAGCCCGAAGGTCGATATGAAAGGATGGCATCTTGCCTCCCCGACCGCCGCCGATCGCCTTCGACATGAGTGGACGCGAGATGAATCCCGGCAGCCGTGTCCCCCACGCCAGGGCGCGGACCGGTGTCCCCGGCAGATCGACGACCTTGATTCCCTGAGCAGACATGACCGCCAGCGTTTCTCTCAGCATGCGCATTTCCATTTGGAACAAGTCAGGGTGGGAGAAAATTTCCGCTGCCGTCATGTCCAGTATGGCGGAGGAGGCGTTGGCGATCAAATTGGTGAGCATTTTGGACCATTTCATATCTGCAGCCTTGGGATATAAGCGTGCATTGAGCAATGCTCCGTCCAATGCGGCAACCAATTTTTCGGATAACGGATGTCCGGCAGCCACCCCCACCCCGCGCAGTTTTTCAAGAACAATGCTGCCAGCAGCTTTACGTCCTATAGCGCTGGTCACCGTTCCATAAATAACCTTGTCAGAGCCAAGCACTGATGCAATTGCCGGTTCATTGTCCACGCCATTCTGCAGACAAAGGACAGGTGGCAGCTGACTGTGAAAGCTGGCTATCCCTTCGAGCGCTGGGATGGTATCGAAGGATTTGAGAGCAAACAGGGAAACATCAAAAGGACCTCGAGCGAGTGCGCTCTGAAGAGAAGTTTCGAAGGCTACCTGCGGAGGCAATATAGTGAAAACATTCTTATCGCCTCGCCTTTTATCAGTGCATAAATCCAGAATCAGACCCGACTTTTGAAGGTTTTCGGCTACCGGTGGCTGCTCGATAAAAACAATCTCATGCCCGGCAAGAGCAAGCGACCCGCCAATGTAAGTGCCGATTGCACCTGCCCCAAAGGAGAGAACTTTTAATTTGCTCGAGGAGTCCATGCGATCATCCCAAATTCAATTATCGATAAATTCGATTTGTGTACCAATAAGTGTTATTCCCCTTTTTGTGGTTTCTGTCGGAGAAGATAGACAGGCCGATGTTTTACTTCCTGGAAGATGTAGCCGATATACATGCCGACAAATCCCAGCAGGATCATGATGAATCCGCTGACGATGAGCAGGACAAACATCAGCGAGCTCCAGCCCGGTTCCAGGCTGGATTGCGCGCCGCGAGCCCAGAAGCTCAGCACATAGACCATTTCCAAACCGGCCAGGCAGAGCATGATCAGCCCCATAGTCAGGCCGATGTAAAGTGGTACCAGCGAAAAGGAGAAAACCGCATCCGCCGCCAGCCGCATCATTTTGCGTAGAGAGTATTTGGAAGTGCCGCCAATTCTCTCAGGCGGTTGATATGGAAGGATTACAGTGGAGTATCCGATCCAGGACACCATGCCCCGCAGGAAGCGGTGATACTCCGGCATGGACTTTCAACGCATCCACTGCCTGCCGACTCATGGCGCGGAAATCGGCTGCACCCGATTTCACCTGTGTCCCGCTGAGAGAATTGAGCAGGGCATAGAACCACCCCGATGTCCACTTCTTGAAGGTGTTTTTTTGCTCAGCATCCAGGCGCTGCGTTTGGACGATATCGTATCCCTGCTCCACGAGACGAAGCAATTCAGGGATCATCCGAGGTGGATGCTGTCCATCCCCGTCCATGGTGATCACCACATCCCCCAGAGCATGATCGAGACCGGCAGTCAGAGCTGCCTGGTGACCAAAGTTGCGGCTCAATTCGAGGAGGACAACGCGCGGGTCCGCTGTGGATATCTTCTCAAGTGACTCGCGACGTCCCATCCGTGGAACCGTCATCGACATAATAAACCGTAAAACTGTCCTTCAAGCTATCAATAACCGACCGCAACTGAGCATGAAACTGCTCCACCACGCCAGCTTCATTGAAGACAGGGATGACTACCCCAATGGATCGAACGTCAGGCATGACGTGATTCTACCATTCAGTCTCATTTACCAGCATCCAGGTTTACGGCATGCCGGTCAGCAAGTAAAGTGATCGTGCGCTGAATCTCGTCAGTTTTCTTCTCTTCGTTCCAATCGAGCGCATTTCCCAGTACTTCCGCAATTTCAGTCACGATTTCCCGGCTAAGCAACCCCCGCCAGGCTAGCGTGGACCGGCGCAAGAGTAGATCGTCGAGGTGAAGGATTTTCTCTTCTTGCGCAAGATAATCGATTTCGCGGTGAGACCAGGACGGCAAAGTCCTGAGCTTTTCATCGGTATCTTTGGTTATGTGGGCGGCAAATTCAATCGCGCGCGTCCCATACTTATCGAATAGCCGCTTGGGTTCAAGCCCGCCAAGACCCGTTTCTTTCTCAACCCGGTTAAGGAACTCTATCAGGGCATACCCTGTCCAAGGGAAATCCCTTCCACCGCCAATGGGAGTCTTTTGAGTATCTGCCTTGCGAGTCAGACCCAGATACGCCAATGACTTATCGGTAACCTGCTCGGCAAAAGCTCGATAGGTTGTCCATTTGCCGCCGACCAGTGAATAGACCGGGATGCTCCCGAACCTGTCCTCAAAAAGACTGTGGTCGCGTGAGATCTGTCCGGTTGTTTTGGCTTTGCTGTATTCGAGAGGTCGTACGCCAGAGAATCGGAACACGATATGATCCCGGTTTACTTTTACATCGGGGAAGACACGCGCTACCAGATCTATGAAGTAATCCACTTCTTCTTCGGTACAACGTGCATCATCCGGATTCTCGATCGGGATATCCGAAGTGCCGATTATCACCTTGTCAAAGAAGGGAAAGATGAGCACGATGCGCCCATCCTTGTTCTCGAAGAAGAATTCGCTGCGTCCGATCGCCTCTCTGAGCTTGTTATGATGAAGAACCAGATGCGAACCCTTCGTCCCGCCGATGTACCGTTTGTCGAAGCCGATCGACCTGTTGGCTGAATCGATCCAAGGACCGGCTGCATTGATGATCAGTCGCGGTGATATTTCATGCGTCCGACCGGTTTCTTCATCCCTCAAGATGACTTCCCCGTTGTTCACGCCCGACCAGTGCACAATAATTGAGTGCGCGTGCGTGAGGACCTTCTGCTTCAGCATCCAGGACCAGCTCGAGAGTCAACCGTTCCGGAGATAAAATCGATCCATCATAGTAGGTCGCTGCGTATTGTATTTCGGGGTTGAGGTGCGGATATTTTTCAAGGGCAGAATCGCGTTTGAAAAACTTATGCCTGGGGACAGTTCCCTGTCCACGCGTGAACGCGTCGTAGAGCATAAGCCCGACCTTGATGATAAAAGCGCCGCGCTCCGAGGGACGGTCAAGCAAGTTTAGGAATTTGAGCGGTGCATTGAGCAAGCCTGACCAGAACTTAAAAATCGGGATGACGGTCGGCAGCGGACGCACAAGATGAGGCGCGTTCTCGATAAGACGGTTGCGCTCCTGCACTGCTTCGCGGACGAGACGGAATTCGCCGTTCTCCAGGTAGCGGATGCCGCCATGCGCCATATGGGAGGAAGCTGCGGATGACCCCGAACAAAAGTCGGCGCGCTCGACGAGCAGCACGTCCACTCCGTTTGCAGCCAAGTCACGGAAAACTCCTACGCCATTAATACCACCGCCAACTACCAGCACAGAAACTTCTGGTTTTTTCACGAGCGATTCGAAAATTTCGTTTCTATTCATAATTCCTTTTCCAGCCAAACCATGGATCAGTGCCTCTGCCTCCCGCCAGGTTCACTTTCGGATGATTTAAATCTTTTACTCGACCCAATCGAACGTCCGCGTGACCGCTTTTTTCCATCCCGCGTAAAGAGACTCTCGTTTTGCTGAATCGATATGAGGCTGCCATTCTTTGTCTATGCCCCAATTGGCGCGAAGCTCATCGAAATTTTCCCAAAAGCCAACCGCCATCCCGGCTGCGTAAGCCGCTCCTAGCGCAGTCGTCTCAGCCACCTTGGGGCGGATGACGGGTACCGATAACATATCCGCCTGGAATTGCATCAGCAAATCATTGAACACCATTCCGCCATCCACCTTTAGAGCAGTCAGTTTTACACCGGAATCCTTTTCCATCGCTTCAAGCACTTCGCGCGTCTGGTATGCTGTCGCTTCGAGAGCGGCGCGGGCGATGTGACCCCGGTTGACATAGCGTGTCATGCCAACAATCGCGCCGCGTGCATCCGAACGCCAGTAGGGAGCGAACAATCCGGAAAAGGCGGGGACGAAATAGATGCCGCCGTTGTCCTCCACGGTACGGGCAAGAGCATCCACATCGGACGATTTTTCGATCAAACCCAGGTTATCCCTCAGCCACTGGACCAGAGCGCCGGTGATGGCAATCGACCCTTCGAGCGCATAGACCGCCTTCTGATTGCCGATCTTGTAACCGAGCGTCGTCAGCAGCCCGGAGCGGGAGGGGACAGAGTTCTCCCCGTATTCATAAGCATGAAACAGCCTGTGCCGTAGGTATTTTTTGCTTCACCGGGGTTATAACAAGCCTGCCCGAAAAGCGCTGCCTGCTGGTCGCCGAGATCACCCGAAACAGGGATGCCGCCCATCGCGCCACGCGCCTGCCCATAGATTTCTGACGACGAGCGAATATCCGGCAGCATCACTCGCGGAATGCCGAGTACAGAAAGAATCTCATCATCCCAATCGAGTGTAGCGATGTTCATCAATAAAGTACGCGAGGCATTCGTCACGTCGGTCACATGTTCGCCGGTCAGATTCCAGATGATCCAGGTGTCGATATTTCCGAAGAGCAGGTCGCCTGTCTCGGCTTTCTCGCGCGCACCCGGAACATTGTCCAGTATCCATTTGATCTTCGGTCCCGAAAAGTAAGTTGCCAAGGGGAGACCGGTTTTCCCGCGCAGACGGTCTTGTCCCCCTTCCTTAGCCAGGTCATTGCAGATTAAATCGGTCCGGGTATCCTGCCAAACGATGGCGTTATAAACAGGTCTACCGGTGGATCTTTCCCAAACCACGGCTGTCTCACGCTGATTGGTGATACCGACTGCAACGACATCCGCAGACACTACCCCGGATTTATCCAACGCACCTCTCATGACCTGCTGTGTCCGTTCCCAGATTTCGAGCGGGTCATGCTCCACCCAACCAGGTCTTGGATAGATCTGTTTATGTTCCTTCTGGTCCGCACCGGAGATATTTCCAGCATGGTCAAAAAGGATGCAGCGTGTACTGGTCGTGCCCTGATCCAGTGCGGCGATATATTTTGGCATATATGCATCCTCCATCGAAGTTCTTCAACTAGAAATTGATATTCGCTTTATGTTAGGCAATAAAGAAATAGAACGCGAAGCACATTATGTATTAAAAAGAAAGCTGCAAGTAACACATTTTGAACTTGTTTACAGGGGCTGCCCATATTTTTGACAGCCCCTGTATGGAATTACTTTGCTGAAATTAATACAGCGATCCTTTACTGGACAAAGACGGTTCCCGCGGTCATGAACCAGGTGATCAGGATGGAAATCATCAATGCGCCAAGATAGATCCGGCCCGTCCTGCGGTAGAACCAGGTGTGCAACCAGAATAGGATGATGAACTCAGGGATGTACACGAACAGCATCAACGGCCATATCCCGCTGAACTGCGCCAGGCCGACATTTTCGAAACCTGGCCCCATTCCCATGGTGAACCAGGGGACATATTGGAACAGCCAGACCAGGAACAAGCCGAATACCATGGCGTAGACATTCTTGAGCCACCAGATCCATTGCGACTTCCTCGGGGTGCTATATTCCTTCTGGTGAATCTCACCAAACAGGAAAAGACCACCGTTGATCAGGAAGAATAACAATGCGGGGATCAGGTAGATGAAGAAGTATCCCACGCGGTTGAGGCTGCTGAACTGCCGCATGAACGGCCAGGCAAAACGGAATTCCTGCCCAAGGAACCACTGAGAGATCCCCTCCAGGATATACATCCAGGCGAAGAGAATGAAAACCAGCAGGAGCGTTTTGCCGATGATCCCCCAATCAAATTTCCACTTCTCCTGGTCGAACGATGCGCCCATGTCGTACATGGTCACGCCCTTCTTCTTGGCTCCGCGATACCAGATGAAGAACAGTACCGCGCAAACAATCGCGTTGGCCAGGAAGAACCACGCCACGCCATTCGCCATCTGCATCTTCAGGAAAGGCAGGTATGTCTCAATCTTTCCGCCAATGAAACCCCATTGGGTGGTCAAGGGATACAGGACGGCGCCGATCAGGGCATTGATGGTGGCGAAGATCCACCAAATTTTGGGACTGGCGACATATCGATTCGGTATCGGCTGGGCAACAGGCTGGAAGTAACCGGAAGCAAGGATGAGGTTGGTCAGCGGTACAAGCGAGAAGAGGGTCACCAAAAGGGTAATCAACCCGAAGATCTCTTTCCACATGAAGATCTGGCTGGTCGGTTCGATCCACTGGCTGCCCTTTTCACCCCCCTGCAAGGCCAAATTCATCCAAATCACCGCTTCAGCGACCGACTTGTTCACGAGCGGAAGGAAATGGTGCTCCATATTGATCAGCGTCATCTTCCGGGCGGTGCCATCGGCGAAATTGCCGTAGGTCTCCTCATACTCGATCGGACCCGTCAATCCCAGAGCGGCCAGACGGGTTTCGCTGCTGGTCAGGTTCTCGGTACGAGGCTGGTTCTCCCGGAATCCGGCGAACTCATCAAAACGGGCTTGAGTAATCAAGACATTGGGAAGTTCAGGGCTTCCGGGAGAGGATGCCTGCTGGTTGAGTGCCTTGACGTTTTCCGGGAACAGGGCAGGCAGCTTTACCGCGTTCATGCCTCCCATGGAGTGACCCATCGCACCAATGTTCGAAGCGTCCACAAAAGGAAGAGTGATCAAATACGCAAGCGCTGTCTCGTTCCCCATGACATACGTGGGATCCGCAAACCACCCGCCGATGTTCATACCTGTCGTGGTCGAATCGCCGTGCCCCAGCGCATCCGGCGCAAGCACAACAAAACCACGCCGAGCCAGTTCGATCGAGAAAGGCGCTTGTACATCCTTGTCGTTCTGATATCCGTGCATATTAATGATGGCAGGTGCGGGATTTTCAGCTGTAGCTGTTTTTGGCTGGTAGAGCTTGGCCGCAACCACATCACCGTTCTTATCGATAATTCTTACCTGGGTGACGACGATCTTGCCGAATTCTCTCTCAAGGGCGTAAGCCATCATCGCTGAAAGAAAGATGATCACTACACATCCGATGAGCCAGTAAAGTTGCTTGCGGACTTCTGGTTTCATTTTCCTTCTCCTATATGGATTGAAATTGAGAAAAAAAGGATAAATCATCAGCGTTGTATCCAGGTTGTTTTTCGAATAAGCGCCTCCTCTATTTGCTCTGTCGGATATAGCTTTCGAAATTACATCATTGCGCGGAAGTGATCCATTTATAAAACCGTAATATTCATTATATGGAACACGAGCGGCAAGTAATTGATGTTGAACAAACGTGCAAATTTAATCCATACATCACACATATTAAGCGAGAAAATGTCCACAGGCCAATGCACAATTGTGCAGTATGCTATACTTTACCCAACTCAGGATAGGATTTCGTAACAAAGAAAGGTCATTAAATATGGAAGATTCCGAAAAGATTGCGGATGCCATCCGAGCCGCCCGGATGTATTACTATCAAAATATGACCACTGAAGCGATTGCCCAGGAACTGAGCATGTCGCGTTCGACCATCTCCCGCCTGTTGAGTTTTGCTAAAGGCAAAGGACTGGTAGACATCCGGATAGCGGACCCCAATGAGCACCCTCAGCAGCTTGAAATGAAAATCATAGAGAGATTCAAGATCAAACGTGTACACGTGGTCCCGGTCTCCGATATTATTGGCGAAGCAGAATGGCTGGAGCGCGTCGCACAATACACAGCCAATTACATTAATTCCATAATTGAATCCAATATGATTCTGGGGATAGCTTGGGGAACAACCACCAGCGCAATTTCCCGGCATCTCATTCAGAAAGCCACCCACAATTCCCAGATTGTCCAACTCAACGGTGCCGGAAATACCCAGACCATGGGGATTGAATATGCCAGCGAAATAATTATGCGCTTTTCTCAAAATTACCAGGCCATTGCTCATCTTTTTCCAGTTCCCACATTTTTCGATTATGCAGAAACAAAAAAAGCATTATGGGAGGAGAGAAGCATTCAACGGCTGCTCGACCTGCAGAATAAAGCCGATCTTCTTCTTTTTAGTATCGGAGCGGTGAACGCCGGTATTCCCAGCCACGTTTACAGCGGCGGTTACTTGGAGAGGAAGGATTTCGATGAGTTGGAAAAGGAGAGGCTTGTCGGCGATATTGCGACTGTCTTCTTCCGGGAGGACGGGAGTTTTAACAACATTGCGATCAACAATCGGGCGAGCGGCCCCAATCTTGATCTATTTCAAAAGAAATATGGCGTATGTGTGGTTTCAGGGTTGGCCAAGGTGCGAGGAATTCTTGCCGCTCTTAGGGGGGGGTTGATGAAAGAACTCATCGTGGACGAACCGACTGCCCGGAATCTGGTCGATGTGTTTGTTCCGGCGTAAAGGATAAACCGATCATTTAGCCCAACGTGCTCCTGCCAGGAAAGCTTTCCCGTCCATGGGCTTTTTACCCGCCGGCTGAACGATATCCAGAACCAGCAGCCCATCCCCGGTGGCGATGGCTGGCATTTTTTGTTGGATGAGATGAGCGCCAGGCACGGCTCGCCCATCACTGGCATGCGCCGCATGGACTTTCATCACTCCCCCCTGCCATTCGAAAAATGCTCCTGGCCAAGGGTTGAGAGCACGGACCCGACGTGCTAGCTCGTCCGCAGGGCGGGTGAAATCGAGCAAGCCATCTTCCTTCTTGAGCATGGGAGCATAGGTTACCCCGACCTCCGGCTGCGGACGAGCCTGGATCGTCCCCTCCAGATACCCGGGCAGAGTCTCCACTAGCAATTCCGCTCCCAGCCTGGACATCTTCTCGAAAACAGTACCCGCCGTGTCATCCTCCGAGATCGGAAGGGAACGCTGCGAAAGCATGGGACCGGTGTCCACTCCGCTATCCATCTTCATGATCGTGATTCCCGTCTCCTGGTCGCCAGCCAGGATCGCCGCCTGGATGGGTGCCGCACCCCGCCAGCGCGGCAGGAGTGATCCGTGCACATTGATGCATCCAAGACGTGGCAGATCCAGCACCGCAGGTCGTAATATCTGCCCATAAGCGGCGACAACGATCAAGTCGGGTGCCCATATCTGGAGTTGTTCCATCGCTTCGGGAGAACGCAGCTTTTCAGGTTGGATGATTGGCAGACCCAATCCCTGCGTAGCTGTTTTCACCGGTGGAGCGACCAGCGTCCGTCCACGCCCGGCTTCGCGGTCAGGCTGGGTTACTACTCCCACGATCGGGTAAACACTCGCCAGTGCTTTCAGACTGGGTACGGCAAAGTCAGGCGATCCCATGAAAACGACTCGGGTGGACATGGGATGATTTTACAACTAATTTCCCAATTCCATAACAAAGCCGGGGTGGTTTTATCTGGGCTGCCGAATGTGATTAATAGGACAAACCATAATTTGGTTGATTTTTGTCTACTTTAGAGTTAAAATATCTGTAACTAATTCATCAACATTTTCAGGAGGAAAACATGTCAAGTCAGGCATCCCCGGAAGTTAGCAGCAACGATAAAATTTGGGTGGCACTCGGGTACCCCATCGCTCTGATTGCTATTATTCTTCTCTTTATGGAAGATAAAAAGTCACAGCCTTTCGTCAAGTTTCACGCTGTGCAAGCAATTGCGGCAAATGTGGCTTTTGTTATTGTTGCCTTCTTGCTTTCATTTGTAACACTTGGTTTTGGAGGCCTTTGTGTGCCTGTGATTTGGCTTCTTTTCTGGTATTGGGCTTATCGCGCTTACCAGGGTCAGCGGTTTGATATTCCAGTCGTCACGAACTTCATCCGAAAACAAGGCTGGGTGGCGTAAGTCCATCCTGGTAAGTTCAGAAGCCTGCAACCTTGCAGGCTTCTTTTCTTATTCCATTATTAATGGGGTAATAAAAATGGGAATGACCGGAATACAAAATCTGTGCTTTAATTAACGGTGGCGCAACCCAAATCGGAATCATGCGTACATCAATCAAGTAATTTCATTTGGAGGAAATCATGGAAATTGGTCGCTCGTTTACTTTTCCCTTCCAGGATAAATCCTGGTTCTCTAAGCTCCTGATCGCTGCCGTGGTGTCCATCGTGCCGATCGTCAATTTCGCCCTTGTCGGCTGGATGGTCGATCTCGCCAAACGGGTCATGGACCACGAACTGGAAGAACTTCCCGGCTGGGATGAATTCGGCAAGAAATGGATGGGCGGTTTATATTACACTGTAGCCGGTTTCATCTACGCCCTGCCGGTGATCCTGGTAAGCTGCATCCTTTTCGCCATCACCTTTGGTTCCACATTTGCAGCCGCGCAGGAAGGCAACACTGATGAGGTGATCGGCGCAATCATGGCCGGGAATAGCGTGGTGGTCATCTGCCTTAGCTGCTTAATGGCAATATACGGACTGGTGCTGTCTGTTCTCATGCCGGCATTGATGGTCCATTACGCCAAGGAGGGCAGCTTCGGCGCGATGTTCAAACTGGGCACCGTTTTTGGCAAGGTTCGCGAAAATGCCGGTCCCTTCTTCTTAGCCTGGCTGGTGACTCTGGTCTTCGGATTTTTAGTTGGGCTTGTTATGAGCGGAATGTGTCATGCTTGTCGGATCGATCCCCTGCATCGGATGGATCATCACCCTGCTGGTTTCTTTGCTTGCGGCCCCCTACATTTCGGCCGTGTATGCCCACCTTTTCGGACAATACGGCGACAAGGCGTACGGCGTCCCTGCCCCGATCAGCTCCGCAGGTATACCCGACAGCCTTCCCCCTGCTTCATAAGAAATCCACGTAAGTTTACGATTACAAAAAGACCAACCTCTCAAACGGTTGGTCTTTTTTCATCGCAACCTTGTGAAGAAAAACACGTATACTTGATATGAATCCACAATCGTCAAATATTCACTAAGGAGTTTGCCATGTCCAAGAAAGATGAAACGATCATTCAGACACCTGCCCCCGCTGAAGTGCCAGCCGCGCCGGTGGTTCCCCCGGCGCCTCCCGCCCCACCCGCGCCTGCTGCCCCTCCCGCGCCTGTACCGCTTTCTCCGAGCGAGGAACGGAATTGGGCGATGTTCGCGCACATGAGTGTGCTGATCAATCTCGTCACGGGATTACTCGGTGCCCTGGCTGCCCTGATCATCTACCTGGTTTACCGCGACCGTTCGCGCTACGTCGCCTACCATGCCTGGCAATCCTTCATCGTCCAGCTAATTTGCTGGGGCGGAGTCGGATTGATCATTACGGTGATCTGGGCTATCACGGGAATGCTCTCGCTGGCCATCATCGGTTTGCTTTGCATCCCGTTCGCCTGCATCCTCACCCCCATCGTGATGTGTCTCCCGTTGGTCAACGTGGTGGCCGGCGTGTGGGGCGGAATCCAGACCTCGCAGGGCAAGGATTTCAAATATTGGCTGGTTGGTGATTGGGTTCGCGGTACGCTCACCGGCGAATAAACATAACATCTCTTTCCCAACCAAACTCCCCTCCCAAAAAACTGGAGGGGAGTTTTTGATGACATTACTCCCTTGACTTTTGATAATCGCGCCCGTAGAATGAGACCGACAACCTAACAGCCGCAGGGAAGAGACTCCCCATATCCATATGGGAAGCGCCGAAGGTGCAAACCTGGTCGCTGCAGAACCGGGCGAAACTCTCAGGCAAAAGGACTCTGTGCTGCAATCCTCTGGAAAGTCTCTTCACGGAGACACCGACGGGGCAAACCCTGCACCACGGGGTGAATCTCTCAGGTCACTGACAGAGGGCGCGCGATATATCATCGCGTGCCCTTTTTATTTTTTAATACCCTATTCCCAAAGAAGGAGCAAGATCATGACCAACATCCCCGGCAACTTGAAATACACCGAAACCGACGAGTGGTTCGACCCTGCCACCGGCAAGATCGGATTGAGCGATTATGCCCAGTCGCAGCTCTCGGATATCGTCTTCGTCGAGATCCTTGTGGAGCCCGGCGATACCGTCGAACCCGGCAAGGCGATCGCTTCGGTCGAGTCCGTTAAAGCCTCCGCCGAAGTGTACTCACCCGTCAGCGGAAAAGTTGCCGCGGTGAACGGCGAGCTGCCCGGCAAGCCCGAGTCCATCAACACCGATCCCTACGGAGGCGCGTGGTTGATCCAGGTCGAGGGCGGCAAGAGCGACGGAATGAAGGATGCCGCATCCTACGAGAAGCACTGCGAATCCCGCGCCCACTAAAAGCCCGGAGCAGCCATGACCTATATCCCTCACTCACCCAAGGAGCGGGATGCGATGCTCGCCACGATCGGCGTGAAGAGCCTTTCGGACCTCTTCGAAGCCGTCCCGGAGGAGTATCGCTTTCCTAATTTAGACATTCCACCTGCGCTGACAGAGATGGAAGCCGCCGATGAACTGGCCGGATTGGCCGAAGCCAATTCCACAGCCGGCGACGACCTGATCTCCTTCCTTGGCGCAGGCGCTTACCGCCACTACATCCCATCTGCGGTGGACCACATTTTGCGGCGCGGTGAATTCTATACCGCCTACACGCCCTACCAGCCCGAAGTCTCCCAGGGGACCCTGCAAGCCATCTTTGAGTACCAGTCTCTAATGACCAACCTGACCGGCATGGATGTCTCGAACGCCTCTCACTACGACGGCGCAACGGCGGCTGCGGAAGCGGTCAACATGGCGGTGGCGAACTTCCGCGGCAAGCGCGGCAAGATCGTCGTTTCACCGACGGTCAACCCGCAATACCGCGCCACCATCCGAACCTACACCCAGGGCATGGGACTGACCCTGCTGGGCGACGACCCGAGCGCTGACCTGTATGCCGGCCCCGAAGCGCTGGACGACTTGATCGATACCGAAACCGCGCTGGTCATCGTCCAGTATCCTGACTTCTTCGGCCGGCTGACAGACCTAAGTGGATTCATCTCCAGGGCTCATGAAAAGGGCGCACTGGTGTGCGTCGCCACAAACCCGATCGCGCTGGCCATGTTCAAGACACCGGGCGCGATGGGCGCAGACATCGTCGTCGGCGAAGGGCAGCCGCTGGGCATTCCTCTCTCCTTTGGCGGACCCTACCTCGGCTTCTTCACCACCCGCAAGCAGTTTGTGCACAAGATGTCCGGGCGTCTGGTCGGCGAGACCGTCGACTCGCGCGGGCAGCGAGCTTACGTGTTAACTCTCACCGCGCGCGAGCAGCACATCAAACGCGAGCGGGCTACGTCCAACATTTGCACCAATCAAGGGCTGATGGCGCTTGGCTCAGCGGTGTACCTCGCACTGCTGGGAAAATCCGGGCTGCGACAAGTGGCGGAGTTGTGCTACCACAAAGCGCATTACGCCGCCGAACAGATCGCGCAGATCCCCGGCTTCGGCACCTGCTTCACTGAACCCTATTTCCATGAGTTCGCCATGTGCGGACCGGCGCCTGTCGCCGAAATCAACGCCTTCCTTCTAGAGTATGGCATCCTGGGCGGATACGACCTGGGTCAGGATTATCCCTCACTCAAGAATCACATGCTGATCGCAGTGACCGAAACCAACTCAATCGAGGAGATCGAAACTCTGGTCGAAGCTCTGCGGGAATTCGCCGGGGAGGTGTCCAATGACTGAGATCAACCTGAAACTTGATCAAAAAGCCACAGTGGTCGAGCCCACGCTCTTCGAACTGTCTTCCCCCGGACGCACCGGTGTCACCTTCCCCGAACCGGACGTGCCGTTCGCAGATGTCCCCGAAGATCTGCTGCGTGAGGACCTGCCTCTCCCCGAGCTGGCGGAAGTGGACGTCATCCGCCATTACGTTCGGCTCTCGAAGTTTAACTACAGCGTGGACGACGGCTTCTACCCGCTTGGCTCGTGCACGATGAAATACAACCCGAAGATCAACGAAGACACCGCCCGCCTGCAAGGATTCGCCGGCGCGCATCCGCTCCAGCCCATCGAGACGGTGCAGGGTGTTCTGGCGTTGATGTACCAGCTGCAGGAATGGCTCAAGGAGATCAGCGGGTTTACCGCGGTCACCCTCCAGCCGGCAGCCGGCGCGCACGGCGAGTTGACCGGTGTGCTGATCATGCGCGCCTATCACCATTCGCGCGGAGACGCCAAACGGGTCAAGATGTTGATCCCCGACTCAGCCCACGGGACGAACCCCGCCTCTTCGGGCGTGACCGGACTGCAGGTCGTCCAGATCCCCTCCGACCCGCGCGGAAACGTGGACCTGGCTGCCCTAAAAGCCGCCTGCGACGACACCGTTGCCGGAATAATGCTGACCAACCCCAACACACTGGGGATGTTCGATGAGAATGTGGTCGAAGTCTGCAAGATTGTGCACGATTGCGGCGGTTTGGTTTACGGCGACGGCGCCAACCTGAACGCGCTGCTCGGAATCGTCCGCCCTGCCGAGTTGGGCATCGACGTGATGCACTTCAACCTTCACAAGACCTTTTCCACGCCGCATGGCGGTGGCGGACCCGGCTCGGGACCCGTTGGCGTGAGGACGCACCTGGCAGATTTCCTGCCCGCGCCGCTGATCGGCATCGTCGAGGAGGAAACCGACGACACTCCCCCGTTATATGGGTATGTCACCCCCCTTAAAACCATCGGACGGATGAAAGCCTTCCACGGTCACTTCGGCATGCACGTTCGCGCGTTTACCTACATCGCCATGCACGGCGCGGAGGGATTGCGGAACATCGCCGAGTATGCCGTGCTGAACGCCAACTATATCCAGGCGCGCATCAAGGATGTGTACCACGTGCCGTATGACCGCATCTGCATGCACGAGTTCGTCGCGGAAGGTCAGTTTGAGGGATCGAACATCCGCGCTCTGGACATCGCCAAGCGTCTGATGGACTACAAGTTCCACCCGCCGACGAACTATTTCCCGCTGATCGTGCACGAGGCGCTGATGATCGAGCCGACCGAAACGGAGAACAAGGACACGCTCGACGCGTTCGCCGATGCGTTGCTCAAGATCGCCGAGGAAGCCAAGACCCAGCCCGAGCTGGTCAAGTCGGCACCGCACAGCACTCCCTTCGGCCGAATGGACGAGGTCAAGGCTGCCCGCGAGCTGGTTCTATGCTGCTGGCTGCCGGAAGATTACGGGAACGAGTAACCCATTGGTTTGAAACAAAATTCAATCCCCTGCGTTTATTTCACCGCAGGGGATTGAATTTTTAAACACACGATCATGATTTCTTAATTGGCAAATTCGATCCGCAATAGGGGCAGGCGGCACTGGAATCACCTGTCCAACGGACGTCCGCGGCGCGGGTGGGCGCTCCGCACTTGGGGCAGTTGAGCGGCAGCCATTCGGCTTTACGGGCCTCCACTGGAGGAACAGCTCTCGGGGGCGTGGCTGTCTCCACACGCGAGGGAGGCGGAGCGACCGTTTCGGATTTTTCTTCCACAAACGTTTCAGGCTGCTCCTCATCGGCCTCGCCCTGGTCTCCCGTCTTGCCACCTGTTTCGAGCAGGATGCTGATGACCACCAGGATCAGGATTCCCGGCCACCACCAATCTGTGACTGCCAGGACCGCCAGTCCGATCAGCCAAACTACGGCTTGAACCTGTCCTCTCCGTCGCATCACCCTTCTCGTCCTGATTCTTCTTTTCATTCTATACATGGATCATCTCCCTGCTACCTTTTTCTGCGGAACAAATCATCAAATTCACACAACAAATTGACTAGATCTGAAGCCATTGTGTCCCCGTCGAATTCCCGAACCGCCTGCGTTCCCACCATGCTCTCCGAGGGGAAATCGCCCTTTTGCTCGATGATCGACCGGACACGAGGGATCAATATGAATTGAAGCCATTGGGAAAACGCCATCGTATCCATCGCAAAAGCTTCGCGGAAATCGTAGGCATCTTCGGGCAGCGGGTCGAGGCTCCAAAAGCCGATTCGCTTCATCTCAGCTTCGATTTCGGATGTCTTGTTGCCCGCTCTAGAATACAGGTCACCTGGCGAAGTTTTTTTGGACATGGGTTCTACCTTGGGGAATCCAAGAACAGCGATTGAAATGACACTGCCCTGTCGAGCAACTCAGGTAAATCTCACAACGTACCGATTCTAATGGGGTACGAGAAGTTCCCCCAGAAGGAAGAATAGCACGAACGCCCCCGGCAATACAGCCAGCCAAACGAACCATGACCGCTCGTGATTCTTGATCAAGGCGAACAAACCTAACACACCTGCGGAAAATCCACACAGCATCATGAAGATGCCGTAGAAAATCAGAAATGTGCGCGGAATGAGCACATTCGTACTTGGAGGCATGAAGAGAAATGAATTGACGAAGAACATGATCACGAAGGCAATCAGAAGGCTGCCCGCCGCCCAGCCAAGCTTGGTCTGAGGCAGTCCAAAGAAACGTCCGCGGCTTTTAGTTTCCGTTGTCATATCTCTCCTCCATACTCGATGAAAGACTGTTATTGCATTTCTTTTCCAACTGACTATCACCCAGCTCTAATTTTCATTATACGGCGATATACGGGATTTTTTTTAATAAGAAAAACTCCCCGGAGAAAATCCAGGGAGTCGGCAACACTACTTCAGTTTTTAGCTCAGGAAGCGTTGACTTCTGCCTTGCGTACCGTACCATAGAGCTGAATCCGGTCGATTTCGTTGATCCGCGCTCCTTTGACCACATCGGAGGGATCCGTCAGCGGACCCACTTCCACTCTTCGCTGGTCAACGTATTTCTGCAGGCGGTCCAACTCGTCGAGACGGGCAGCTTTTTGCGGGTCAACGGGTTGCGGCACTGGGATATTGGCATAAGCATAGAGCTCGGCAACAGTTCCATTGAAATAGTTCATATCCACATACGTGCTTTCGCAGCCGAATTTTTTTCCATCGCCTCTATCGGAGATATTGCCAGAACAGTCCATTGGGTAAAGGGTGGTTTTAGTTTGGGGTCGGATGGCACAGTTGTGTAATAATACTGCGCCCACCAAACCGGGTATTGAAGCCAATACTGGTCTGTTGAACCATATCCAGTCCAGAAATTGGAACCGGTGTAGATGATGCAGCGTTTTCCGCTTAAGGAGAAGAACGATTCGAGGAAATTCTTGAACGCCTGTCTCACCGTCGTGGCTGGAAGGCCGCCCGCGTCTTCGTAGTCACAGACCGGCGTCAGGTCCAGCTTGAGATTCTTCACAACACCCCAGTAAAAGACCGCTTGATCGATCGCCCACTGGTTGGCTGTCTTATTGGCTGGTTTGTTTTTGAAATCCAAGTAATGGTACGTGCTGCGAAGAATCCCGGATGTGCCCGCATTCTGCCAGTTCATCACAAAATCGGGATCAAGGTACAACCCCTGGCTGGCCTTCATAAAGACAAAGCTGGCGCCGGCAGATTTTGCCTTGTTGAAATCAACCATCTGGGGAGTTGAATTATTATCCTGCCAGAGTGAAACATCGATGCCTAGTGCACGATCGGTCATATGAGCCTCTCTTTTTGTTGAACCTGATTGATTTCCTATCCCTGGTTGTTCAAATGCGATATTACATATCAAAATTTATCATCTTGTGGCGAGCATGTCAATATACCTGTGAGGGCAGGCAACTGCCAACCGGGTTACTATTTCCTGCCGGAAAACTGAAACTTTTTGGTACACTTTGACAGTCCTTTTCCTTTAAACTCACCGTATGAAACCCAATTACCAGATTATACTCACGACCTTAATCATCCTGACTGTCCTGTGTGCAGCCGTCATCCCGGGGATGGGATTGGTGTCCACGCTTATCCATTACACAGGCACTTGCTACGGATTCACCGACGGTTCCTGGTCCTGTCCCTGGGGCGAATTCCTTAAGAACCAGATCTCGTACATGCTCATCGTTTCACTACCCCTACTTTTTTTTCTGTTTGTCGGGTGGTTGTTGACTCTTTTCTTCTGGATGCTTTCCCGATTAAATCATCGATTCTCAACACGGATTCAAACCGTCAATGATCGAGCCGCCGTCATCCTGCTTGGACTGACAGGCTTGCTCCTCGTCTGTTATTCGCTGCTGATAGGAATTTCCATCCTAATGACTCTCTTCACCGGTTGAAAATGAAAATCCTTACCATTGACATCGGCACTGGGACGCAGGACATTCTCCTGTATGATTCCCGTCTCAACATCGAGAACGGCTTCAAGCTCGTACTCCCCTCTCCGACTATGATCGTCCACAACCGCATCCGCGAAGCCACCCGGCAGAAACAGCCCGTCCTGCTGACGGGGGTTATGATGGGAGGCGGTCCCAGCGCATGGGCGCTCGAGTCTCATCTCAAGGCGGGTTTACCCGTTTACGCAATCCCGTCAGCCGCCCGGACGCTCAACGACGAGCTCGAAATAGTCAAGCGGATGGGGATCCAATTGGTGTCCGAGGACGAAGCCCTCCGATTGGCTGATTCGACCACCCGCATTGAATTTCGCGACCTGGACCTGCCTGCCATCCTGTCTGTTTTTGCGCAGTTTGAGGTAAGTCTGAGTGATCTCGCTGCTGTGGCTGTTGCAGTGTTCGACCATGGCGACGCGCCGCCCGGCATATCCGACCGCCAATTCCGTTTTGATTATCTGGATAGCCGCCTCCGGAACCAGGCTTCCGCTTCGAGGAATAATCCTCTTTCGTCTTTGGCATTTCTTCGTGAAGATACCCCGAGCATTATGACCCGCCTACAAGCCGTAGCCGCCTCTGCAGAAAAACTCGATTGTCCGCTGGTTGTTATGGATACCGCTCCCGCCGCCGTCCTGGGAGCAACGTTCGATCCGTTGGTCGGGAAAAGGAAACCGGTGATCATCGCCAACGTGGGAAATTTCCATACCCTGGCATTCCGCCTTGGAGAAAGGCCGGGCGGTGGAACTGGCATCGAGGGACTTTTCGAGCACCACACAGGTGAGATCGATCTGCCCAAGCTCGAGTCCCTGCTGCACCGTCTCGCTGACGGGACACTCAAACACCAGGATGTTTTTGACGACATGGGTCACGGCGCTTTGATGTATTCAACCGATCCCATGGTTTTTAACAGCGCTGCGCTGGATGTGGTCGTCACCGGTCCCCGGCGCTCCATGTTCTATTCTCAGGAATCGAGCGGATCCATTCGTCCCTATTTTGCCTCTCCATTTGGGGACATGATGCTGGCAGGAAACATTGGACTACTGGCAGCCACAGCGGATGTGCTGCCCGATTTAGCGGAACCCATCCTGGCGTCCCTCAGCGGCACTGGAGGCTCCGGCTTCGCACCATGGGATGCGTAAATCTTCTCTTATTTTGCTACGAAATGGTGAAATTATGAGACAACACTTGCATATTATCACTCTGGGAGTTAAGGATCTCGATCGAGCAAGGGATTTCTATACTAAAATGCTCGGTTGGCAGCCGATATCTGCATCCAGTGAAGGCATTACGTTTTATCAAGTCGGCGGAGTCGTGCTGTCCCTGTATCCGCGCGATGCGCTTGCCGAGGATGCTGCTGTCTCAGCGGGCGGAAGCGGATTCGGCGGGTTTGCGCTTGCCCATAACACGCGCTCCGAACGCGAGGTGGACGAGATCATCGCTATCTTGAAGGCGAAAGGGGTCACCATCCTCAAACCGCCGCAAAAAGCATTCTGGGGCGGATACCATGCCTACTTCGCTGATCCCGACGGAAATCCCTGGGAAGTGGCATACAATCCTTTTTTTGAATTTGACGGTGGCGGGAACTTGAATCTGGAGTAAAAAGACCGAGGGAAAATTCTCTCGGTCATAAACTATTACTCATCTTCATCGGGTGGCGGTGGAGTTTTGCTTGGAGTGAGTGTCGCCGTTGATGAGGAAGCAATTGTCGGAGTGGGCGTAGGCGTGGCGGTCGGTCCCGGAGTTGGGGTGTAGATCTCGAGGTAATATTTCAGTGCCTCTTCGCGCATCTCCGGTGAAACGACATCTTCTGGGAATTCCAGAACGCGCAGGAAATCTCTTGCAGCAGCTTCCAATGAAACCAATTCCCGGAGGGACATCGCTCGCCAGAAATACCACATCGCTTTCTGTTCGTCCGTCTGCATTCTTTCATCGACATCGTTGAACCATTTATAAGCTTCGATTGGCTGACCAAGTTTGAGAAGAGCAATTCCTCGCCAAAGGTTGGTCTCGGGAACAAAAGGCTGATACCCTTGAGCCAACTTCAGGTCATCATACGCTTTCTTATAATCCTCAAGCTCCATATACGATCTGCCGCGAAGGTAATAGGCTTTGCCATCCTGCCGGTTTTTTTGAATTGCGCGGGTGGCATAATCGATCACATCCTGGTAATTCCCACTATCAAAATTAATTTGTGCCAGGAGATAATTGGCTTCGGAATTTTGAGGGTCGTATAGCGCAATGGTATTCAATGGAGCGAGTGCACTTTCGTAATCTTCGTTTGCGATAAAGGCTTGCGCCAGTACCAGATACCCTTCCAGGTTTGTGAAATCGAGTTCATTGGCTTTCCGGGCTGCCTCGAGGGCTTCTTCGTTCTTTCCCAATCCCATAAGGGCTTGCGACAAGTATATATAGGCAAAAGGCGAGGGAGAAATAACGGACGCAAGCTCGGCGTCCGATCGTGCAGCCTCATAGTTTGGAATATCCCGGTTGAGGTAGAAATTCGCCCGCGCAAGATAGGCATCCAGCATATTGGGATCGATCGAAATCGCCCGGTCGAGGTCGGCAAGGATATCGGATTTGGGGTTGATCGCCCTGAGAGTCAGTGCGCGCCCGAGGTAATTCGGGGCAAAACTGAAATCCTTGGCAATCCCATCCCTGAAAGCCTCCAGCGCATTTCCTTTCTCCCCCATCAAACGGTAGGACTCGCCGATGTAGTAATATGCGTAGATCGCCGTCGGGTCGATACCGAGGACCTGTTGGAACAATGGGATGGCGTTCTGGTAATCCTGCCGCTGAAAATAACGTATCCCTCCGTTCAAGGCATCCGAAGCAGCGGGACCGGCAGGTGTTTGTATATAGAGCGGAGTGGGTGTATAAGTTGCCTCCAGCAGCATCCACAATGGAGTGGGACCGACAAAGGTGGGAGTCGGCGTGCGGAATCGCGGCGACGGGCTGGGCATCGGTGAAAGTGAAGGCGTATAGGTTAAATAGGGATTGATGGGATTAAAGGACCGCTGGAACAACGGCCGGGCGAAATTGAATCCTACAAAAGCCACGGCGATAAGCGCCATGGAGATGAACAATATCCCGATCACCCTGACCACGGGGTTGGCCATGACCGACTTTAAAGTGCGCGGTTTCTTTTCCTCCTCGCCGGTCACCTTCAGCTTCTCTTCCCAGGGTCGGACATGGTTCAGCGGGAAAGGCTGGATGGTCTCGTCCGGAGGCAGGCCGCCCAACAGCACCAATCCACGCTTGGCTGCGGCATTATTCGGGTCGAGCCGGATCGCCGTCTGCAGGCAGTAAAGCCTTTCCTTCTGCGAGTCCACCGCGGCGCTCATCCACACCCAGTAATCCGCGTTGTTCTGGTTATCCTTGAGAAGCCTGGTGAGAAACTCGCGTGCCCGTGCTGTATCCCCCTGCCGAAGTGCTTCAATGGCAGATTGGAGCAGCGATTCCTCGGGATTAAAATCTAACATGCCTTGAGTTTAGCACAGGGTAAAACGCCGGGCAAGTGATTTGCAGAGTTGTAGACTTCAGATGGGATGTATAATCGCCCCATGATTCGACTTCGTTCCTGCTTACCGCTGGTTGTTATCCTGCTCTGGATGGGTGCCGGCTGCTCCCCCCAAGCGACAGCCTCTCCGACTGCGACACGCGACCGGCTGCGTCCCTTTGCTTCCTCCACACCGGACGACGCTTCCGCTCAATCGCCCAGCGCTACGCCCCAGCTTGTCTTCCCCACACCCACCCCGCTGACCTATACCGTGGTTGAAGGCGATAATCTGAATGGCATTGCCGTGAAATTTGGCGTGACCCTCAGCGATTTGCTGGCGGCCAATCCCGAAGTGACTGGTTCCACCCTAAGTATCGGTACTGTACTCATCATTCCCACTACGCCGATCAGCACACCGGTCGCTGGTCCAACACCCGTTCCTCTTCCCTTCACCCGGGTGGATTGCTGGCCGTCCAGCGACGGCGGGATGTGGTGTTTTGCAGCTTTGACCAATTCCACAGGTGATACGCTTGAAAACCTCATCGCGCAAATTTCCCTGGTGGACGCCGATGGTGTGGTCGTGGATTCGCAGGCTACGATGGCTATGCTGGATATCCTGCCTCCCGGAAAGTCGACCGCTCTGGCGACATTCTTCCCCGCGCCCGTTCCGCAGGGAACGCCGCAAGCCAAACTAATTTCCGCAGTACGCATCCTGCCCATCGATGAGCGGTACGCGCCGGTGGGATTGGAGAATGTGCTGATTAATGTAGGATGGTCGGGGCTCACGGCACAGGTCAGTGGTTTGGTCGCTCCGCAGACCGGAAAAAATGTCCCTGAGATACCGGCTGGCCGGTTATGGGTAGCTGCAACCGCTTACGATGAAGCGGGTCGTGTGGTGGGAGTCCGCCGCTGGGAATCCGATTCCCCCCTGCCGGCAGGGGGAACCATGCCATTCAGTTTCGAAATCTCAACCATGGGACCAGCAATAGACCGGGTGGAGATTTTCGTCGAAGCCAGGCCGTAGGTTTTTCACAACCAGGCTCTTTTTTTCCAAGTCATCCAGCGTGAATCTGCAGAAATTCAATTACCTTCCAACTGCTTATCAGTTATATATACGCAGTTTGACGCTAGCACACCCAGCTAGTATAATCAATTAATTATATTCCTGCCCCCCAAGGGGCAAGCAAGAGGGCCGATTATGGCGCTTCGGGGCAACCTGCGCGATTTTAGCGTTACACAACTGCTCAACCTGATCAATCTGGCAAAGAAAAACGGCACCCTGATCGTGGAGGGACCGAACGATAAAGCGCACATCGCCTTCCGCGATGGGAAGCTGGCCTTTGCGCAGATCGGCCAGGAAGATAACCGGCTCGCGACAGTCCTTTTTAAGGCAAACAAACTCAGCCAGGGGCAATACCGCGCCATTCAAACCCGTGCAGCCCAGGTCACGGATAAGGAATTAGGCCTGCTTCTGATCAATGCAGGATACATTACCCAGGAAGACATCCTGGTTAACCTTCAGGTCTATTTCACTGACGTTATCCGGCGGTTATTTACTTGGGTGGAGGGTTTCTTCCGTTTCGAAAACGATATGCTGCCTCCCGAAGACCGGATCAACGTCCGGCTCGATCTGGAAAACATCATTATCGAGGGATCACGACAGCTGAGAGAGTGGGAGGAACTCCAGGATGAAATCCCGAGCCTGGACATGGCGCTCAAGTTCACCGCCCGGCCTGGGTCCAACATCCGCAACGTCAACCTCAGCGTGGAAGAATGGCGCGTCGTTTCCTTCATTAATCCCAGAAATTCCATCAAACAGATTGCCATCGCCGCCAAATTAAACGACCTGGAAATCCGACGCATTGTTTATGGGCTCATCCAGGCAGGCTTGGTCGAACTGGTACGCCCGGAAGGCGCACCTGCGCCAGTTCGCGAGTCATCAAGACCCGCCCCGCCCGTTAACGTTGAAGAACAAAAATCATTGGTCAACCGGCTGATAACCCGAATTCGTACAATGTAATTATCTTTTTGAGGAATAGATTATGCAAACGGTCAAAATGGTAGTGACAGGACCTTTCAGCGCAGGCAAGACCGAGTTCATCCGGTCGGTCAGTGAGATTGACGTCGTCTCGACGGAGCGAAAGATTTCCTCCGCCGAGGAGAAGTCCGTCAAATCGGCCACCACGGTCGCCATGGATTTTGGCCGCATCACGGTGGACGAAGACCTGGTGCTCTACCTGTTTGGCACCCCTGGTCAGAAGCGCTTCGACTTCATGTGGGAAATCCTCTCCGAAGGAATGCTGGGATTCATCGTCATGGTGGACAGCACCCGTCCCGAGACCTTCCGCGAGGCACGTTCCATTCTTGAAACCTTCCGGGCTTATGCCCCGACTCCTTATGTGGTAGCAGCCAACAAGCAGGATAAACCCGATGCCTGGGACATGGAAGACATGCGCCATGCTCTGCGTCTAGACCAAAAGGTGAAGTTATTGCCCTGCGTCGCAACCGACCGGAACACGGTTAAAAATACGCTGCTTGAACTGTTGTACAGTATCCTAGCCGAAATGGAGGGCGGAAACTAAGATCTCCGCTATCCTTTGCCACCGTGTCCTCCATTACGACTGATCAGGGAATTGTGCATTATGAGGTCTACGGGCGCGGGCGCCCGGTAATCCTGCTGCACGGCTGGCTGGGTTCATGGGGTCTGTGGCAGGAAACCATGGGATTTCTCGGGCGGAGCTACCGCACCTATGCGCTGGACTTTTGGGGGTTTGGCGAATCAGGCAAGAAACGCGAGACCTATGCCGTCCAGGATTTCGTCGGTCTGGTTAATCAATTCATGGAACAGCTGGGTATCAGCCAAGCTCCGCTGGTGGGACACAGCATGGGCGGGACAGTGAGTCTCGCGCTGGCGATCCAGCACCCGCAGCGGGTGCGCAAGGCGGTCGTGGTCGGTTCCCCGATCGTCGGGTCTTCGCTGGCATTTCCTCTCAAGCTGGCAGGATACCGGGGCATTGCGTTCCTGCTTTTTAATATGATGGGGGTCTTTCGTCTGACAATGAAACTGGTCGATCCTTTCATCTGCCGCGACCCTCGCTTTCCGGAGATGATGGATAGGGATTTGTCCCGGACAACGGTTGAATTGTTCCTGCTCAGTATCGCCTCCCTGCGGAGGACGGACCTGCGCCCCAAGCTCAATAAGATAAAGATTCCGGTCATGGGGATTTACGGCGACCGCGACAACATTGTCCACCCTCGTCAATGGCAACCGCTGCAGGAGGGCGTTCCGCATTCAAAGATCATTCGCTGGGAGAAAGCCCAACACTTTGTGATGCTGGACAAACCCCAGGAATTCATGGAGAGCTTGAAGTCGTTTCTTGACGAAGAGACAACTGCGTGATGGACACACCCGCAACAACCTATCATTATCCAAACCGGATGGGGCGCATCGTGTTAATGTCGCTCGAGGAAATCATCGGCCGCAGCGGGGTAAATGCCGTGCTCAACCGGGTCGATCTCAAAGATTACATAGGGAATTACCCGCCTCACAACCAGGAACTGGGCTTCCCTTTCAAACATGTCAGCCTGATCTTGAGCGGCTTGGAGACGTTGTACGGACCTCACGGCGGTCGCGGGATCGCTCTGCGCGGCGGACGGTCGTGCTTCCAATACGGTTTACGTGAGTTCGGTCCGCTTTTCGGCTTGACCGATCTGACCTTCAGGCTGCTTCCGCTGCAGACAAAACTAAAGGTAGGCGGGAATTCTTTCGCGGAAGTGTTCAACCGCTACAGCGACCAGCGCGTGGAAGTCGAACACGATTCCAAGTATATTTACTGGAGGATCACACGCTGTCCCATGTGCTGGGAACGCCAGACGGACGCTCCCGCCTGTGACCTGGCTGTCGGTGTGCTGCAGGAAGCATTGTATTGGGTCAGCGGAGGCAAGTTCTTTCATATCGAGGAAACGCATTGCATCGGTCATGGTGATGAGTATTGCACCATCGTGATCGAGAAGAATCCGATGAGTTGACCTATGCTGAAGATCATTCTCCAATCCCCGCGTCATATCGCTCCCTTTAATGAGGCTGCGCGGGATTTGCGTCTGCAAAATTTCCCCCTTTGGCTTTGGCAAAGAAATGTGCTCGCTCCCTATGTCACGCGCGAAGTGGAAGTACCGGTCGGTGCGCGGATGCCGGTTGTCCGTGAACCGATGATCGTTTACCGTGATAACCTGTGGTTCGACGAAGGCTATATCCACACCTTCATCACCGAAGCTATGAAGAGGAAACGCCCCGTGCGGGCTGCTTTTTCAGCGGAGGACCCGGCCTTTCGCGAACACGCACTGCCCTTGTCCACTTCCTATACCCCTGCCGGGAATCTGTATCTCGCTGATTTATGGTACTACCCAAAAGGTCCTGAAGCCGATGCCGAACCTCTGGTGATCGACTTGCAATCCAGGGAGATGGGATACTACCATGTGCCCACCTACATGGCTGGGGAGCAGGGTGACCTGGTCTTCCAGGTTCCGCTGCGAAGCATGCTGGCTATCGATTCTTGGGTTCACATCTTTATCGCGGACATCGTGTTCGGTTTATTCTCGCGCGGCGCGCGTTTCGAAACAAAACTAAAGTCGGACCTTGGTTTCAAGCTGGGGATCATAGGCAGATCCTTGTACGAAGGGCGACAGATCCTCGCATGTTCCAGCTTGGTTCAGGTGGGGAAGAATTGCACAATTTACCCGAGCGCAATCATTCACGGACCGACCACCATCGGAGATAATGTTACCATCGGAGCCGGAGCGGTCATCGATAACTGCATCATCGGCAACAATGTCAATGTCGCACAAGGGGTACAGCTGATGGTCTCTGTTGTCGGAGATGGCACCTTCCTCCCTTTCCGCGCTGCACTTTTCAACACCACCATCATGGACAACAGCATGGTGGCACAGAACACCTGTCTGCAAATGTGCGTGGTCGGGAGAAATACGTTCATCGGCGCCGGTTCGACTTTCACAGATTACAACCTGATGCCCACCCCCATCAAAGCCAGAGACGGGAACGGTGAATTGAAAGCATCCAACCGTCCGGTGATGGGAGGCTGCGTCGGTCACAATTGCCGTATCGGTGCAGGGATGATCATCTACCCCGCGCGGACCATTGAATCGGACGTTATGCTTGCCGCCTCCACCGAGCGGCGGGTTCTAGACAAGGATATCAAATATGAGGATAGTGACCACCATAAATTGAGGTATGCACAACTCCATAAACATCTCTACCCCCGGCGCGGGGAGAAAGATGTAGAATCCTGGTAGTGGACGCGTTTGCATTCATCATCCACCCCATCGACCCAAAAAAGGATGTCAGTCGAAAATTTCCAACACTGGGCAAGTACCTAACAGAACGGCAAATTAATTTTTTTTCGACTTACTTCCCGCCGGTTTACATATCTGAGATCGAAGGGATAAAATCACAATCGACAGGCAAGCAGGTAAAAGGGTGGTTTATTGCCTGTCCCTACACACCGAAACGAATGCTTCAGCTGCCGGTCCAAACGGTATACAAGAAATTGATTCAGACCGGGCGGCTGGCAGAGAAATTGGGGGCTCAAATACTGGGATTGGGGGCGTTTACATCGGTTGTCGGAGATGCCGGCCTGACCGTAGCGCGGGAATTGGAAGTCCCCGTTACCACCGGTGATTCCTATACGGTCTACATCGCCGTGGAATCCATCCGTAAAGCTGCCGAGTTCATGGGCATCCCTCTCTCCGAGACTACCGCAGCGGTCGTTGGCGCCACCGGCTCCATCGGACGAGTTTGCGCAGAGCTACTCGCAAATGACGTTGGTGAGTTATACTTAATAGGAAAGCGCATCGAGGCGCTCGAGGAACTGCAGAGGGAACTCCAATCGCAGGCGCGAGCCCGAATTAGGGCAAGCACCCGTATGGACGACCTCCGGCATGCGCAGGTGATTCTTACGGTTACCAGCGCATTACATGATGTCATCCTCCCCGAGCACTTGCAACCCGGGAGCGTGGTTTGCGATGTCGCCCGTCCGAGGGATGTATCTGCCAAAGTGGCAGCCGAGCGCAATGATATTTTGGTGATTGACGGGGGCATGGTAGACGTGCCCGGACCCGTTGACTTTCACTTTAATTTTGGTTTTCCGCCCGGCAAGTCATTTGCCTGCATGGCGGAAACCATTGCCCTGACTCTGGAGGGCAAATTTGAGGATTACACAGTGGGTAAGAATATCACCCGCACACAGGTGGAAGAAATAGCGGCTATTGCCGGCAAACATGGCTTTCGCCTTGGGGGATTTCGCTCTTTTGAGCGTGAAGTTACTGAAGCCCAAATCGAAATAGTGCGCCAAAATGCCCGCAGGGCGCAAAAATCTCGGCGCAATTAGAACCTGGAGGTTCGTTATGGGAAAAGCACGCCTTTTGATAGTAGAAGACGACCATGATATCTCCAACATGCTCAAGATCTATTTTACGGGTCTGGGCTATGACGTGGATGCCGCCATCCGGGGCGGAGAGGCACTTGAGAAAACCAAGCATGTCCTCCCGCACTTGATCGTGCTCGACATCATGCTTCCGGATATCGATGGTTATGAGGTCTGCCGGACACTGCGCACCAACACGCGCACCAGCCACATCCCGGTGATCTTCCTGACCCAAAAAGACGAACGCAGCGACCGGCTGCAAGGCCTGGAGCTGGGCGCAGACGATTACATTACCAAACCGTTCGACATCGAGGAATTGAAGCTGCGCGTCCAGGGCGCAATTCGCCGGTCGGAACGGGAGAGCCTCACGGACCCGCGCTCGGGACTACCCGCCGGGCGATTGATCGAAGAGCAGCTGCGCCGCATTATCCGTGAGACGGGGTGGGCGTATATGGACGTCCGCATCAACGATTTCGAGCCGTTCAAGGATGTGTACGGATTCGTCGCCAGCGATGATGTGCTGAGGTTCGCCGCCATGATCCTGGGAGAAGTACTCGACGAGGTGGGAACATCCGGTGACTTTGTCGGTCATGCGGGCGGCGACAATTTCATCATCATCACGCGTGAGGAGTCAGTCGATAGCATCTGCAAGCGCTTAAAAGCGCGATTTGCCGAAGAAATACAAACGCACTACAACTTCATGGACCGTCAGCAGGGATTCATCCTTGCACCGAAAGCGGAAGGCCAGACGGAACAGTTCCCCTTAATGACCCTCGCGGTGGGAACTGTTTCTCCCAAACAGCATCAATTTGCTGATATCCGCGAGATCACCGAGCTGGCTGCTGAAGCACGCCGCCAGGACACCGGAGGCGCGAGCCAGTAACGTTTCACTATATTGATTATGGCAGCAGGACAGTCGCTCACCCTTTACATTGGACTGTTACTCATCGGCCTGGTTTTAATTCTCCTGGTCTGGTCTTTATCGCGCCTGGTGCCAAAGATTCGCCCCTCTCGACAACTCAACAGTGACTCCAAGGCTACCAGACCGGCATCCAATCTGCATGAAGCGATTTTGCTTATAGAATCCGGCGGACGTGTCAGGGAGATCAACCCCCTCGTACGCGAATGGTTTAATCTAACTGAAGACGAATATCCCAATCTGGAGAGGCTTGCCCGTCACGTTCGACCCGGCGAGGAATTCCTGAAGATTTGTGCCGAGGAAGGGGACGCGCGCTTTTCGATCAACGGGCGCCTGACAGAAGGAACATCCTACAAAATCCCGGGCGACGCCCCGTACATCCTGGTCACACTGCGGCGGATCGAAACATCCACCGGTTTCGCAACAGAGAGTAGGGATGTCTCCGGCTCCGTCCTACGGATCGTCTCTGATTTCAGCCAGGCGATCGCATCCAGCCTGAACCTCGACGCCACGGTCACAGCCATCCTTGAAAATGTTGAACGGCTGGTTCCTTCAGATTTTGTTGAAATCAAAGTTTGGAACCCATCCACGCTCGTGGCAACAACCTACCGCTTCACCGGCACGCCCGGTCTCGATAGAAGACTGGAAATCGGAAACGAATCCAAGTTTGGCGGGTATTCCGATTACCTGATCCGTGAAAAGCAGGTCCTGTTCATCCAGGATACGCACAACTTCAGTAAAGTGCAATTCATCCCTGACAGCAGCATGCCGTCACCAGTGCGATCCTATCTGGGTATTCCATTGTTCGCCGGCGGAGAGCTTGTCGGCACTTTGGAGGTCGGTGTGCTGGCAGCGCAGGCTTTTGCCGAGGAGGATCAGGCGATTCTCGATCTGATCGTTGGGCAGGCTGCCATCGCACTGCGCAACGCTGTTTTGTATGAAGGCGAACAACAGCGCACTGCAGAGCTTCTCGGCCTGGCAAATCTGGCACAGACATCCACCGGTTCGCTGCGGGATACACGCGACATGTTCGGACGGCTGGTGCGGGGTCTGGGACAGCTCTTCGATGTCGAGATCATCGGTTTCCTGCTGTATGACGAAAACCGGCACATTCTCGCCGGACAAGTGCCCTTCCAGGGGTTGCCTCCCAACGTCGTGCAAATCTACAAGGTTGGCGTGCCGCTTAACGGGCTGGTGGAGCAGCTGCTTTCGAAACAGGAAATGATCTCCACCCCCGGCGCTTCTGATGATCCGCGCTGGCTCGAGATGGGACTTGACGATATCGCCCAGGCGGCCAGCCTGCGGGATACACTGCTTGTACCGCTTGTTTCGGGCGGCCGCTCCCTGGGCTTCATCCAGTTATCGAACCACCGGTCGGGCACCCTCACCTTCTCGGAAGAGGAACTGCGCTTGATCACGATCGTCGCCAACCAGGTGGCGGCTATCATCGAAAATGCCACGCTGATGCAGCAATCACGCCAGCGCGCCCAACGCGCGGAAGCACTGCGGCGAATCGCGAGCCTGGTCAACTCCGCAGCAACGCTGGATGAAATCCTAAGGTACACAGTCCAGGAAATCTCCCATCTCCTTCAGGCAGATTCGACGATCGTTTTCCTCTATGAGGAGAACCAGGGGCTGCTGCGAGGACATTTACCCTCCGCCTTCGGCATTCCCGAAGACCTCAAGGTGTTGATCACCAATCTGTTCATCGACCCGCTCCAGTTCAAGGATACCGTCACCGGCAGCATGCGGCCTTTCGTATCAGGCCGGCTTTCCGAAGACGACCGCATCCTGCTGGTTTATCGCCCGATCATCTCGCGTCTGCAGGCGGAATCAGCCATCATCGTTCCGCTGGTCATTCGCGACCGGGGCGTGGGCGAAATAATCCTTGCCAATGCCCAGCCGGATTTCTTCAATAACTACGATCTACAGGTCATGGCAACCGCTGCCGGTCAGATCAGCAGCGCTGTCGAGCGCGCTAAGACAGCCACCTACACCGACGAGAATCTGCGCGAGCGCGTTGAGCATTTGAACGCCCTCTCCCGCGTGGTGCGTGAATTCAATACCGCAGCGGACGTCGCATCCCTGGTGCAATTGGTCTACGATGAATGCATGCGAATCAGCAACGCTGACTGTGGGTCGGTGGTGCTGCTGAAGGAGAATTACAAGACTCACCCCGATGCGAAGATCATCGAATTCACCGGGGAGGCACAGGGCGAGACCCTGTTACAGATCGAGCGTGACTGTCTCGAAAGCGGCGAGCACATTGTTATAGATGATTACAGCCAAAGCGATTATGACCGCCCGCACGAGGAAGTCCGGTCAGGATTGTGTATTCCGATCGCGTTCCAGGGACGGTCGAGCGGGGTCGTCCATCTCCATGCAAAGACCAAGAATCGCTTCGAAACGGCAGCCATTGAAATCACCCGCACGCTGGCCATCCAGGCTGCGATCTCCTACAGCAACCTGCTTCGCCTGCGCGAACAGCTCGTCCACGGCGAACAACTAAGGCGGCGTGCGGATACACTCTCAAAACTATTCGTCACCGCACAGCACCTCGGAGTTGAACAGTCGCTTGAGCATGCGCTTTACACGGTCGCCATCGGCATCCAGGAATCCACTCCCTTCGACACCGTCCTCATCAGCGTCTACGAACCTGAGACCGGATTGCTCCGGCGTGTTACCGGCGTCGGGATGTCTCCTGAGACGCTCGAGCAGTTGAGATCCCACCAGCAGCCGTGGAAAAGCGTCATGCAACTACTCAAGCCGGAGTTCAAATTCAGCGAGGCCTATTTCATTCCCAACGATCAGGCGCCTGTCATCCCCACGGATGTGCACGTTGAAACGATCATGCCGATCGCGGAAGGACAAACGACTCCCAACGCCTGGAATCCGGATGACTTCCTCCTGTTCCCGCTCAACGACATGCGTGGCAACCCTCTGGGGCTGGTAAGCCTCGATGCACCGCGCGACGGGCTTCGTCCCGATTTGACTACCATTGAGACGCTGGAGGTCTTCGCCGCACAGGCTGGTCTGACCATTTCGAGCATCTACCGGGTAAGCGAACTGCGCAACCAGGTGGGCATCCTTACATCCGAGATGAAGCGCCAGAAAGACATGGTGGATGTCAGCCAATCGCACTTGCCGTCCCTGCTGCATAAGGACCTCGAGCAGACGGTGTCCATCATCCATCTCGACCAGCGCAGCCGGCGCATCCGCGCGGGTCTCGAGATCACCGAGACGATCAGCCGCCAGTTCGACGCTGCTTCCGCCCTGCAGTCCCTGGGCGAGGAAGTCCTGACCCGCTTTGATATGAGCATTTCCATCGTGGCGGAGGATACACCCGACGGACCGCAAATCCTGCATGTCATGGGCAGCGTCCCGCAAGGGGTGAACCCGGAAGCCATTTTCGGCCAGCGCAACCCCCTGCGCGCCTGCCTGCAGGTCGGCGAAATGATATTGTCCGAGAACGTCGATGAAGATGAGACCTGGCATGACACGCCACTGCTCAATGCCCTGCGCGCCAAGTCGTTCATCTGTCTGCCTGTCTCCATTGACGACAAACCGGAGGCGGCAGTGCTGGCTACCAGCTTTGTGCCGATGCCAGCCTTCGGACCGGCAGACCGGCAGGTGTACTTCCAGATCTCGCGCCAGGTCTCCATCATTTTACAGAACATCAAACTGCTTAACGAAACCCGCAAACGCCTGCAGGAAGTTAACCTACTGCTCGATTTCAGCCGGCAGTTGAGCGGACTGGGTCCCGACAGCATTCTCAACGCGCTTCTCGAGAGCGCTCTGCGCGTCATCACCTCCGCCCACGCCGGCACCGTGATGGTATGGTATGACTTCGATGAGAGGCTCATGCCGCGTGTGGCGTCCAATTATGCCGATAACGACAGCATGTTGGGGATCTCCTACAGCATCGATGAAGGTCTCCCCGGCCGGGTCTTTGCCGAACAAAAGCCTCGGCGCGTGGACGAGGTCAATTTTGCAACGGATTACAACCTCCCGGCGGAGAACCTGCTCAAATACCGAAAAGCCACAGCAGGCCGGCTGCCGGTTTCCAGTCTGCTTATTCCAATCCGTACCAGTGAACGTTCGCTCGGTTTGCTGGTGCTGGACAACTTCAACACCACGTCCGCTTTTAAACCCGAAGATGAAGCCCTGCTGCTCTCACTCACGCAACAGGTTGCATTGTCCCTCGAGAACGTCCGTTTGGTGCAGACGACGCAGGAACGCGCGAAGCAGCTCCAGGCGCTCAATGACGTGGCTGCCGCCATCAGCTCGAGCCTGCACCGGGACCAGTTGATCTCCGAGGTGCTGGAGCGGTTCCACGCGGTGATCCCCTACGACACAGCCATCCTTTGGCTGCGCGACGGAATGCGAATGGTGGTCTCGGCTGCGCGAGGCTTTTCCGATAACGAACAGCGCCAGGGATTGAGTGTTGCGATCGACGAGAGCACGCTGCTCAAGGAAATGATCAACAAAAGCAAGGGCATCTCCGTATCCGATGTCAGGTTGGATGACCGATTCCCGTCGCTGGTTGAAGCCCAATATCTCTCCTGGATGGGTCTTCCTCTTATCACCAAGGGTGAGGTGATGGGAGTGATTGCGCTCGAAAAAGCCGAGGCGGGTTATTACACGTCCGAACTGGAACAGGTCGCAACAACCTTCGCCAGCCAGGCAGCCGTCGCGCTCGAAAATGCGGCACTGTTCGAAGATTCACTCCAACGCGCCGCGGAATTGGATGAACGCTCCCAGCGTCTCGCCCTCCTGAATAAATTCTCAGCAGACCTGAGCGGTGAGCTGGATGCCGGGCAGGTGCTGCGGCTAACCGCCGAACAGTTGCGTCAGGCTCTCGAGGCCACCCGCGTCTCTGTAATCGCAATCGAGCATGGCGGAGTCGCCACGCTGAAGAACGTTCTGCCGGAAGAACTCACCGGTCCTGCTGAGGATCGCCCTCTACCGGTTTCGCCCGTCTTCGACCGGCTCAAGGAATCGCTGGGTATTTTCACCAGTGATGAGATCACCACCGAGCCGGATCTGCTGCCGCTTTCAGACATGCTGGCGGGGATGCGCTCGTTGATGATCCTGCCCATTGGCAGCAGCGAGAATCTGCATGCGCTTTTCATCCAAACAGATCACAGTTACCACTTCTCCCCGGCTGAAATGGATCTGGCGCGCACCTTCTCCAACCAGGCCGGGATCGCGCTGGAGAATGCACAGCTTTACCAGTCCACAGTGGCAACTGCCGAACGTCTCGCCACGCTCAACCAGGCCAGCTACGAGATCAGCGCCACGCTTGACCCCGAAGAGACGTACAAAGCCATCCATGCCGCGGTCGAAAGGCTTATGCCGCTGGATGCGTTTGTGATCGCCCTCCTGGATGGTGTGACCAATGAAGTTGTCGGGACCTACATCGTGGACTCAGGCGAACGTATCACCGGCGTCCGCCTGCCCTTTGGAGAGGGTCTGAGCGGCCGGGTGATCGCCTCGGGCGAGCCGTTGTTGACGCTGGATGCTGCGGAAGCGAACAAACAAGGCGCGTACACGGTAGGGGAAAAGGGAACTCCCCACTCCATCGTGGCTGTGCCAATCTTCTTCGGCGGCAAGCCGGCGGGTATGTTGTCGGCTCAGAGTTATAAATTCAACGCGTTCACCCAGAACGACCTGCAAATCCTGAGCACGCTGGCAAATCAAGCGAGTGTCGCCATCCAGAACGGACGATTGTTCGCGGAAACGCAAACTCTTGCTGAGACTCTTGAACAGCGTGTCAATGTGCGTACCGCCGAGTTGCAGCGGGAACAGCGGAACACGGAAACCCTGCTGCGTATTCTCACCGAAGTCTCCGCGAGCCTCGACCTGGACCGCGCGCTTAGCCGCACGCTGGCGCTGCTCAACGAAGCCATTGGAGCCGAACAGGGCACGATCATGCTGTTGAATGTCGAAGACAACAGCCTGCACTTCAAGGCTGGTTACGGTTATGCATCAGGCGAGAGCCCCACAGGGTCTCCCCTGCCCGGAGCCAAGCCGTTCAAGTTGAAAGTCGGAGAAGGCCTTGCAGGCTGGGTGGTCAAGAACCGGCAGCCTACACTCGTCGAGGACTTGTTGAAGGATTCACGCTGGGTGGTATCCAAGCATTCGTCCAGCCAGCATCGCAGCGCCATCGTCGCCCCGCTGATCGTCGGCGAAGTGGTCAGCGGCGCGATCATGGTCTTCCACCGCGAGGTGGGATACTTCACCGAGGATGCCTTGAGCATGGTGCAGGCTATCGGCTCGCAGGTCGCCATCTCGATCAACAACTCACAATTGTATGAGTTGATCCGCGACCAGGCAGAGCGGCTGGGGTCGATGCTGCGATCTCAACAAGTCGAAGCCAGCAAGCAGACAGCCATCCTGGAAGCGGTCGCGGACGGTGTGCTGGTGACGGACTCCAAGAACCAGATCAACTTTGTGAATAACTCGGCTGAACGCATTCTGAACATCGACTCGGATAAGGCCATGGGCGAACCGCTCGAGATGTTCTCGGGGTTGTTCGGTAAGGCTACACAGACCTGGACCCAGACCATCCATACCTGGTCCGAGAATCCGGCAGAGCACCAGCAGGGAGACACCTATGCCGAGCAGATCACGCTCGAGGACGGTCGTGTGCTTTTGGTTCACCTGGCGCCGGTCATCTGGAAGAGGGAATTTCTCGGTACCGTGTCCATTTTCCGCGATATCACACACGAAGTGGAAGTGGACAGACTCAAGTCGGAATTCGTGGCGACCGTCAGTCATGAACTGCGAACACCGATGACCTCCATCCGGGGTTATACAGACATCCTGCTCATGGGCGCGGCAGGAGCGCTCAACGACAACCAGAAGCACTTCCTCGATATCGTCAAGACGAACACCGAGCGTCTTAATACACTCGTCAATGACCTGCTCGACATCTCCCGCATCGAGGCCGGACGAGTCACCCTCTCGCTCCAGGCGCTCGATCTCCGTGAGATCGCCAACGATGTCGTTGCAGATGTGGTCCGGCGTTCGCATGAAGAGAACAAACCGATGACGGTCAAGGTGGATGCGCCCAAGAAGCTGCCGCGCGCTCTCGGCGACATGGAACGTGTCAGGCAGATACTTGGCAACCTGGTGGATAACGCCTATCACTACAGCCACGCCGACGGACAGATCGTTGTCCAGATGTCGCAAAAGAACGGCAGCGTCATCGTCGATGTGAGGGATGAAGGCATTGGCATCCCCATGGAAGCCCAGGAGCGCGTGTTCGATCGATTCTACCGGGGCGAGGATGCCCTGGTGCTATCCACCCCCGGCACAGGGCTGGGACTGTCCATCGTCAAACAGCTGGTTGAAATGCATAATGGCAAGATATGGCTTAAGAGTACAGGGATTCCCGGACAGGGCAGCACGTTCTCGTTCACCCTGCCGGTGTACCAGCCAGAGGAGTAATTTATGGCAAAAATTGTGATCGCCGAAGACGAACCCGATATCCGTGATCTGATCACCTTCACGCTGCGTTTTGCAGGTTACGAAGTCATCGCCGGCAGCAATGGTGAAGAAGGGTTCGAGTTGACCAAGCGGGAAAAACCCGACCTGGTGATGATGGACGTCCGCATGCCAAAACTTACCGGTTATGAAGCATGCAAGAAAATCAAGGCGGACCCGGAACTGGCGCACATCCCCGTCATCTTCTTATCAGCCAAAGGGCAGGAATCCGAGATCTCAAGCGGCCTCGAAGCCGGCGCGGAGGAATATTTATTGAAGCCCTTCGCCCCCGACCAACTTACTGAGCAGATCCGTTCAGTTTTGGCAAAGTACGGTAAATCGTAACAATACAACTATGAGCGCAATCCTTCTCAACGGTGGCATTATTCATTATGAGGTGATCGGACGAGGCCGTCCCATCATCTTCATCCACGGCTGGGTCGGCTCCTGGCGCTATTGGATTCCCGCTCTGCAAAACTCGTCGATGAGTTTCCGCTCCTACGCCCTCGACCTGTGGGGCTTCGGCGACTCAGCCCGGGATATGGATTACTACAACCTCGACAAGCAAATCGAATTGATCGACCGCTTCCTGCTGGAAATGGGTATCGGCAAGGTAGCCCTGGTGGGACACGGACTCGGCGCCTTGATCAGCATTCTCTTCACCGCCCGCGCCCCTCAAATTGTGGACCGTGTCATGGCCATATCCTGCCCGATGGAATTCAATGCGGTCAGCACCCGCCTGCGCACCGGCGACCTGTCCGACCTGACCGATTGGCTGCTGGCGAAATCACCCGCCCATGACCCGGCGCGGGAGGACGCGATGAAATCCGACTCACTCGCCCTCGTCGCCTCCTTCAGCAACCCGGATATGATGAATGTGACCAACCGGCTGTTTGGAGGCACGACCCCCACCCTGCTCGTCTACGGACAAAACGACCCGGCCATCACCGTCCCCACGCTTGATCCGCTGACCATGCCCGAATACACCCACAGCATTGTGCTGGAGGGAGCAGGACATTTCCCCATGCTCGACGATACCGCACGTTTCAACCGTCTGTTGACCGACTGGACGGCGCTGGAATCTGGCGAAAGTCCACGAGACCTGCAGCTAAAAGAGGAATGGCGGCGGCGCGTAAGATAAAACGAAACCTTGCGATGGGAGACAACCTTCGCAAGGTTTTTTTTCGTGTTATACTGAAAACACAATCGAACGGGGAGCCTGTGTCATCAGGCTGAGAGGAAGGCGAGACCTTCGACCCGCATTACCTGATCCGGATCATGCCGGCGGAGGGATACCCTTTCACCATAAACCATCCTCCACCGGGGGATGGTTTTTATGTCGCGTGCGGTTATTTTTGCCAATGGGATTCTTCCTGATACAGATGCTGCCTTGAAGATCCTCGAAAGCGGCGACTTCATCATCGCTGCGGATGGTGGTCTGCGTAACGCTGTCTCGGTTGGAGTCAACCCAGGCATTCTCATCGGGGATTTCGATTCCCTGTCCCCTGTCGAGGTCGATGATGCGGAAAAGAACGGTGTGCAAATCATCCGCTTCCCGCCCGAAAAGGATGAGACCGATCTCGAGCTGGCAATTCGTTTCGCCATGGAAAGACAGTTCAAGGTTGTGGTCGTGATCGGAGCTCTGGGAGGCCGGCTCGACCAGACGCTAGCCAATATCGCGCTTCTGGCTGGCGTCCCGGCGGGAGTGGATATCCGCCTCGATGACGGGCTTGAGCAGGTCTTCATCGTGAGAAACCACGCCAGTATCTCCGGCAAGCCCGGCGATCGGGTCTCGCTTATTCCATGGGGTGTCGACGTCAAGGGCATCACGACAGAAGGACTGCGCTACGCGCTCCACGATGAGACTCTTCACCCTCACAAGTCTCGCGGAATCAGCAACGAAATGACGGAAGAAAAGGCAACCGTTAAACTCAATCAGGGATACCTTGTTGTTATCCACACCCGCAGATAGTTTCCTGAAAACGTGTTGGAATTATCAAGAAAGGAACCAATCATGAAACGCGTAATTACCTTTATCGGTTTAACCACTCTCTTTCTAGCCGCGTGCGCCACGCAAGGACCGCAGACACTGACAGTCCTCACACACGATTCCTTCTCGGTCAGCGAGGACCTCATCAAACAATTCGAGAGCGAAAACAATGCCAAGGTTTCCTTCGTCAAGGGAGGGGATGCAGGCTCTGTGCTCAATCAGGCCATCCTCACCAAGGATGCGCCTCTGGCAGACGTCCTTTATGGCGTGGACAATACCTTCCTTTCCCGTGCGCTGAGCGCGGACATCTTTGCATCCTATTCGTCACCCCTCCTTGAGACGATCCCGCAAGAATATAAACTTGACGACCAGAATCGGGCGCTGCCGGTGGACTATGGCGATGTATGCATCAACTACGACAAATCCTACTTCTCAGATAATAATCTGCCCCTGCCACAAAGCCTCTCCGATCTGACCAAACCTGAATACAAGGGACTGCTCGTGGTTGAAGACCCCACCACTTCCTCGCCGGGATTGGCCTTTCTGCTGGCTACCGTTGCCGCTTATGATGACGGCTATCAGGATTACTGGAGCCAGCTCAGGGAGAACGATGTGGTCGTCGTGGATTCCTGGGAAACCGCGTACTTCACCAATTTCAGCGCTTCATCCGGTCGTGGTCCTCAGCCCATGGTGGTATCGTACGGTTCAAGCCCTGCCGCGGAGGTGGTGTACGCAGACCCTCCGGTCAGCGAATCCCCCACCGCTTCCCTGGTTGGCGATGGTATGTGCTTCCGACAGGTCGAGTTTGCAGGAATCCTCAAGGGATCAAAGAACCGCGCCCTGGCTGAGAAATTCATCGACTTGATGCTTGGCAAATCCTTTCAGGAGGATATGCCGTTGCAGATGTTCGTCTTCCCGGTGAATCCAGATGCGTCTCTGCCGGATGTCTTCATTCAGAACACACAAATCCCATCCAAACCAGCACAACTCGAACCGGTTTCCATTGCCAACAACAGGGAGGCTTGGATTCAAGGTTGGAACAGTGTGATGAATCCATGACACTCTTTTGCGTGATTTGTTCCCCATCCGTGATGGTATGACTCGCCGATTCCTTTACTGGCTCGCGCCTTCTCTATTTTTGCTCCTGTTTTTCTTTTACCCATTGTTTCGGGTCCTTCGGCTATCTCACAGCACGGATTACGGCACACTGGTCACCCTGGCCGCCCTGCCGCAATTTATCAGCGTCATTCTGTTCACTTTCTACCAGGCGATCCTCTCCACCCTTCTCACGCTGCTGGTCGGAATACCCATTGCTTTTCTATTCTCCCATTATGTTTTTCGCGGAAAAGCGGTTTTGCAGGCATTGACCGCGGTCCCATTCATGCTGCCTACCGTGGTGGTTGCCGCAGGGTTTACCGCCCTGCTTGGTCCGCGTGGATGGGTCAACCTGGCTCTGATGAATACATTCAATCTCGCATCCCCGCCGATCACCTTTGTCGGGACCATGTCCGCCATCCTCATCGCCCACGTTTTTTATAACTCGACCATCGTGATCCGGCTGGTGGGAAACAGCTGGGCGCAGCTTGACCCGCGGCTGGGACATGCTGCCCGGGTCCTGGGAGCGGATCCGTTCACGGTTCTGAAGAAAATCTCCCTGCCCCTGCTTCGTCCGTCGCTGCTGGCTGCCACCCTCCTGGTGTTCCTCTTCGACTTCACTTCCTTCGGAGTCGTATTGCTGCTTGGAGGTGGACAATACCGCACCATCGAAGTGGAGATCTATATCCAGGCGATGCGATTCCTCAACCTGCCCGCAGCAGCCATTCTGTCGATGGTCCAATTGTTCTTCACTCTGGTCTTTTCCATTGTGTACAGCAGGGTTGTAACGAAATCGATTGTGCCCATCAATCCACGCGGCGCTTCGCAGACTCTCAAGCCGGCGAGAACCACCCGCGAGAAGGTGTTTGTTTCTATTATCCGTCGTTTTCATCATCATCCTGTTTATCCTGCCCATGGCAGCCCTGCCTGCACGATCCATCGTTCGGCTTGAAGCTGACCGGGGTGAACGAGGCGAGGTCCAGCCAGCCTTCACCTTGAACAACTATATGGAATTGGGCACAAATCGACAGGGATCACTTTTTTATGTTCCTCCTCTTGAAGCAGTCAGGAATTCGCTGATTTATGCCGTTATTACGGTCATTTTGGCGCTGGCACTCGGGTTCCCTGCCGCATCTGCACTTGCACGGCCATCCAGGCTGGAAAGAATCATCGATCCATTCCTGATGCTTCCTCTGGGAGCATCCGCTGTCACGCTGGGATTGGGATACATTCTCGCGTTCAATCGCTGGCTCTATTCCCCCCTGTTGATCCCGCTCGCCCACACCACCATCGCCCTGCCATTTGTGATCCGCAGCCTGCAGCCAGCTCTGGCCTCCATCCCGCAGCGACTGAGGGATGCCGCTTCGGTGCTTGGCGCTCCGCCCCGTCAGGTCTGGCGCTCCGTCGACCTGCCCATTATTTCCCGCGCAGTCACAGCCGCTGGTGTTTTCGCGTTTACCGTTTCCCTGGGTGAATTTGGAGCCACAGCCATGCTGGCGCGACCCGAATACCCCACCATGACCACCGCCATCGCCCGTTTCCTGTCGCTGCCGGGCGGCCTGAATTATGGTCAGGCTATGGCGATGGCTACCGTTCTTCTCGTGGTTACAACAGCTGCGATATTGCTTATCGAGCGGATTCGTCTCCCCGGTTCCGGAGAATTTTGATCCGCGGTGAAAGTTGGATAATATGCTTGAAGTAATGAACATCTATAAAAACTATGAAGGTCAGCCTCTCCTGCAGGGGATCTCGTTCACGGTAAATAAGGGTGAGACGGTGTGTTTGCTTGGGGCATCCGGCAGTGGAAAATCCACTCTGCTGCGCATCATAGCCGGTTTGGAAACCTCGGATCAGGGTGAAGTGCTTTGGGATGGAGTGGATATATCCAACTTGCCTGTTCACCAGCGCCGGTTCGGGTTGATGTTTCAGGATTATGCGCTCTTCCCGCACAAATCCGTTCAGGAAAATGTCGCCTTCGGGCTGGAGATGCAGCAAGTACCTCGCAGTGAGATAACGGTTCACAGGTCGCAGCTGCGCTGGCACAGGTCAACCTGGCTGGATTCGAATCACGGCGGGTCACTGACCTTTCAGGCGGTGAGCAGCAGCGAGTGGCGCTCGCCAGAGCCCTCGCACCGAGTCCCCTGCTGCTGATGTTTGATGAACCCCTTGGTGCGCTAGACCGGACGCTGCGCGAACACCTCATCGCAGAACTGCGTGGAATACTGCATCGAAGCCAAGCCCCGTCGATCTACGTCACGCACGACCAGGAAGAAGCCTTCTCGATTGCAGACAAAGTCCTGCTTCTGCATGATGGCTGCATCGTCCAAAGCGGGTCGCCCAGGGATGTCTACAGCCTTCCCGCAAGTAAATGGGTGGCGGAATTTCTCGGGTTGGGAAATCTGCTTCAGGGTCACGTCAAATACCAGGGATCCGCTCAAATCATCCACACGAGAGTCGGGGACTTTGTGTTGAAGTGTTCACACACCCACCGAAGTGGCGACCCGGTTGACGTACTGATACGTCCCGCAGGCGCCAGCCTGACCAGCGAAACAGGAGAATTGTCAGTTCAAGGTAAAGTTACGGATGTTCTCTTCCACCAAAGCGGATTTAAAGTGACCCTCGACAACGGTTTGTACTTTTACCTGCCGCTGGCGCCAAAGATCGGAGATGACTTGATGGTCCATATCGGGGGCGTTGAATGCCTGGGATAACCGTGATCAAGCGAAATACTGCCGGCAGGGAGACATGGCGCTATAGCGGGCAGATTTTGAAAAAGGCAGGGAATGCGGTCATTCTCGAGGCATTGTTCAATCGGGATGACACGCCCTTCATGGGTATTCAACTCAAACGGGCGGATCGATTTGTGGAGCTTTTCTACACAGACCGATGGTACAACATCTTCGAGATTCATGACCGGGACACCGACGCACTTCAAAGGCTGGTATTGCAATATCAGCCAGCCTGCGGTTCTTGAATCGGAAGAGGTTTTATCCTTTATCGACCTCGCTCTCGATCTATGGGTAACCCCGGATGGAAATCAAATCATTTTGGATGAAGATGAATTCAAAGATCTTAACTTGGATGAATTCACAAGGAATAAGGCGCTTGAAACAATCCTGGAACTGAAGGAGTTTTTCACGGCATCTCAAAATTTTTCGATTAACCCGGAGATGATATAAAACTCCGGGTTGCATTTATAGCACAAGCCTCCCGGCATGCCGGGAGGCTTGTGGTTTGAGCGCCAATGTGCGCTCTGTCTTGCCCGTTGTTAAGCGGGACTTGTGAAGCACTATTCAGTTGTAAAGGGCATGTCCCCTTGATTTAAAGTAAGCCTGAAAAAGCCGGAAGGAGCGAACCGAGCCCAAATAACTGATCGCCGTAGAACCAGGCGTAGCCTCCAAACGCGGACAGGCAGACACAGCAGCAGCATAGGACCAGAAGAACTATCACAACGATGAGCCAAATCTTGGAATCCTTCTTCTCCTCCGGAGGAGTCAATGGAATATCGGGTGGAGCTTCACTAATGATTGTCTCGTTCATGTTCACCTCTTCTTTTTATGAATGGGTCTAAAATGCCTGGATACGGTTCAGCGTCGAAGCCAGCAACGGGCTGAAAGAAGACAGGTTGTTGAAGAAATCCTTGATCGTCGACCAGAAAAAGACGATCAGGAATATCGCCAATGCCGCAACACAGACAACCAGGAATATCCAGATCAGCGCGCCGGCGATCGGCGCTTCCCTTTTCATCTGATCATCGGAGTGACCGGATTGAGAAAAACCGGGCTGCAAATTCGTCATGGCATATCCTCCTTTATCATATCAAAAAACGGCTGAAATGGGAGCTATCTGATGTAAACCTGCAAAATCCTAATACCCAAACAAGCCGGTCAGGAAGTTGACCCCAAACCGGAAAAACCAGATGGAAAGGACTCCGAGGCACAGACAGCAACAGCAAAAAACAGCTACCAGGGCGGTGATAACAGCCCAGAGAGGGCTCCGTTTTTTCTGTGGCGAGTCCGGGGTGATAATATCGTCATCCGAGGGTGTTATTGTGGACATGGTTTAATCCTTCCTTCAGGCTGGTTTGGCAGATTTGGATCGTTGCTTTCGCCACATCACGATGAGCACCACGAACAGGATGATGACGAAGAAGATCAGGATGGGGATCAGGATCGAGATGAACGAAACAACAGTGGCAGTGACATCCTCCAGGATGCTGACCGGCGTGTTCCCTACTCCGGCGGTTGTGGCTGTCACTGCCGGTCGGATGACAGCCGATTTCACGGTATGGACTCCGCCTGCCACCAGCAATCCGCAGGTTAAAGCCAGGATGGGATGCAGATCGGTGACCACTCCGGCTGTCGCTGCAAAGGCGATCGCTCCGGCCACCGGTCTGAAAAAGGTCTGGATCAGGTCGTTTACATGATTGATCGCAGGAACCTTGTCAGCCAGGAATTCGATGATGATCAATACACCCAGGACGATCAGCGCCCAGGGATCCGCGAGGACATCGTAGGGGGAGCTAAGTTTGACCAGGTCGGTATAATGAGCCAGCGCACCGATGATGAACAAAGGGATGTAGGCATTCAAACCTGCGCTGAAGGATAATCCAAAAGCCGTAAATATTGAAAGTAATTCCACTTCTACCTCCTTATATTCCTAGCTACCCGAGAGGAAATCCTCCCCAGGTGCCGGTTATAGCAAAGCGCAATATATCAAAGATCACAATTTGCAACATGGCTATTGTGAAGCCCGCGGTTAATGGAAGCCAAGCCTGAGAGAGGCGTCCGTATGTATTATCCTTGCGCGTCGCCATCACTGCGAACAATCCGTAAACCATGGTCAGCAGCAATGGAACAGCCAGAGCGCTTAGAATTGCCAGAGGGTAAAGCACAAAGACAGCATCGGACAGCACCAATAAGTCCATTATAAGCGCCAGGACAAGCAATAATCCGAACGTACGCCAGTTCCCGAGAGAAGGCCGCTTGTCCCAATCCTCCCACAAGGTCTGGTTGAAGGCAGGAAAAAGCACCGCGGCAATGACCAATCCCATCCCCGTTCCGGTTAATAGACGCAGGGTATTATTGGGTTCATAAAGCGTGGGAATCGCCGAAAAGAATGATGTGCCAAGCCCCTGCATCAACGTCAGATAGGAATTGACACCATCCACAGCGAAGGCAAGCACCATCAATCCAAGAGGGATAAACATAACCTTCGATGGCATTCCAGCGCGCTTTGGGGATGTGAGGGTAAAAAAGACCAGCCCCAGCAGAGCTCCAAGGAACATCCCGGAACATCGCGCGCAAAGCGGAAACTGGCGGGTCCCAATTTGGAAGGAGCGCACATCGATGCGGTGACATACCGCGTACCCGAACGCATCCGCTTTACCCATTAATCCCGCAGGGGCCAGCATTAAAAATCCGATAAAGACTAGAATGGCAGCGAGGGGGACCAGCCCTTTCGTTACCCGTATGGCGTTGGCTCGTGCCGGGCTGTGATTCATGTCCTTCATTATACAACGACTTATCCATCCCTTCCTAAAACCGTCAGTTTACCAAAGCTGACAGCTGAGCAGGTTCCGTGGAACCAAATTCGCATGGAATTCGTCATTTTCCCAGACCCGCAGATTGCGGTATGATTGCATTTCAGGAGTATATCCATGAACAAAACGCTTTGGCTATCTTTTTTCCTCATGCTGGCGCTTGCCGCCTGCAGCCCGAACGGAGTGCTCGTTCCGCCGACCGAAACACCCGCAGCGACTCCGCTCCCTTCATCAACACCTTTCCCGACCCAGACGCCGACCCCTGAAGCGACCGAGACTCCCACCGCGACAGCGACGCCGGATTACCCCGTGGAGGGGTACGGTCCATCGGGATTTCCCACGGATGTCAATCCTCTCACCGGGTTGAAAGTCGAAGACCCGGCGTTATTGAACCGGCGTCCGTTGGCGATCAAGGTCCCCAACCTGCCTCGCACGGTCCGGCCGCAGTGGGGGCTGTCGCTGGCAGATATCGTCTATGAATACTATACGGAAGAGGGCAGCACTCGTTTCATCGCGCTTTTCCTGGGGAAGGACGCTGAGACCGTCGGACCGATCCGTTCCGCGCGCTTTTTTGACGGGAACATTGTCCGCATGTACAGAGCAATTCTCGCATTTGGCAGCGGGGATCAGCGCGTTCGAAACCGACTGTTCAGCGCAGAGTACGCCAACCGGCTTGTTTCCGAATATCCCGCCAAGTGCCCGCCGATGTGCCGCTACGAGCCTAACGGCGTCGATTACCTGATCACCAACACAGCCGAATTGACAAAATATGCCAAGCAGCAGGGTATCGACAATGGACGGCAAAATCTCGATGGGATGAGTTTCAACTACCAGATCCCTGCCGGGGGCGGAGCCGTCGAACATGTGTTTACCCGTTTCTCGAGCGGGGTTTACAACCGCTGGGATTATGACCCGGCTGCTGGGAAATTCGTCCGCAATGCCGAGACCGCCAACAGCGCCAGCGGAGCCCAGGACGAAACCTACGCCCCATTGACGGACCGCCTGACCGGGCAGCCCATCACCACCGACAATCTGGTCGTAGTCCTGGTTCCCCATGAGTATTATTCCGTTGTGCCGGAAATGGTGGATATGCAATTTCTCGGAACAGGGACCGCGTATGTCTTCCGCGACGGACAGGCCTACAAGGTGTTATGGAGCCGGCCGACAGCTGAATCCGTCTTATCGCTGATCGGCGAAGACGGGAAGCCGTTTCCGTTCAAACCCGGCAACACCTGGGTGGAAGTGATGGGAATTTATTCCAAAATTGAGCAGAAGGACAATGACTGGCGGTTCTCCTTCTCGATCCCCTAAGTGAGTGAAGGGCGGGTTTCCACCCGCCCTTATTATTTCCAAATCAAGTGCCATTATTTTTTTATGCGTGGGAAAGGATAAATTCATGGCCGATCTGAAAAGAATAGCAGTACTCACGGGAGGTGGAGACGCGCCTGGTTTGAATGCCGTTATCCGCGCGGTGGTCAAGACAGCCATTACTGACCATGGGTGCGAAGTGCTGGGAATTAAAAACGGATACGACGGTTTTGTCGAGCCGGGCGGCGTGGTCGAGCTGGGAAACGACGAGGTGCGTGGAATCCTGCCCCGGGGTGGGACAATCCTGGGCACAGCCAATCGCGGGAATCCGTTTGCCAGGAAGGTGATCCGGGATGGAAAGGAAGTCGTCATCGATGTCTCTGACCAGATCATCCAGAACATCAAGCTGTTCGGGCTGGATGCGTTAATCGTGATCGGCGGGGACGGGACTTTACATACCGCCCAGGAAATGTATCAGAAAGGCGTTCCAGTGATCGGCGTCCCAAAAACGATCGACAACGATGTCGGCGGCACGGAGGCCACCTTCGGATTTGACACCGCGCTGGGAATCGCCACGGAGGCTATCGACCGTCTCCATACGACCGCCGAGGCGCACCACCGTGTGATGGTGCTCGAACTGATGGGGCGTGACGCCGGCTTCATCGCGCTGCATGCCGGAATCGCTGGCGGCGCGGACGTGATCCTCATCCCTGAAATCCCATTCAAGTATGATGCGATAGCGAGGAAGGTTTTAGAGCGGAAAGCACGCGGGAGCCTGTTCAGCATTCTGGCAGTGTCCGAAGGCGCTCGCCCCGCGGACGGCGAGCAGGTTTTTTCACGCGAAGGAGATCAAGTCTACGTGGCCAGGCTGGGCGGTATCGGGCAAAAAGTGGCGGAACACGTGGAAAAGGTCACCGGGTCCGAAACGCGGGTCACCGTGCTGGGACATCTTCAGCGCGGGGGTTCGCCGACCCCCTTTGATCGTCTGCTGGGTTCCCGTTTTGGGTCCCAGGCTGTTCGCGCGGCTGCTGGAAGCCGGTTTGGCAGCATGGTCGCTTATCGCTCCGGCATCATCGTCGAGGTCCCGTTGGCAGAAGCGCTCGCAGTCCCCAAGCGCGTGGACCTGAACGGGGATACCGTCCAGACCGCCCGGGCTGTTGGGATCTCGTTCGGCGACGAAGTGAATCCGCATTAAACCAGAATGCCGTCCTCTCGGACGGCATTCATGGCGCGCTGTGGCTTCCTTTATAGATCGAGGAGGGATGCCACAGCGCTTCGTTCATAACTCATACTGTCCATGTGGCACATCACCTCCTCCTTTCTATAGAATGGCGGAGGATTTGGCGGATAATTCCGCGTTGTTGCTGGAAGTATGACACAAAGGAAATCGGATGTCAATAGGCGGAATTACGGACTGACAGGAGAAAAAACTTCAATCAGATTTATCCCAAGCTGAATTCACTAAAGTACAGCGCAGATGGGAATAAAATGACGAGAGGAATGGATATGACCACCCCTGTAACGAAAAGGGCAATGGTGATCCAGGGCGATCTAAGGCCCAGCCAACTCAGGTATGATTCGGTGACTGGTCCTGCAAAAAAGCAGAAATTCGCGAGAATCGCGCCTGCAAGCCAAACAAAAAGAGGGAACGGTTGTAGAAACTGACTCCCCATCGCCAAGCCGTGCGTAAGAAGCAGGATCCCGGCGAGAAGGAAGTTATACAGGATGCGGAGTTTTTCCCATTTAGAAAATATCGGTTTTAATGAAGCAGAAAGACGTGTGAGCATTCCAGCCTCCAAAAGGGTTAGTGAAGCGATTCTAGTTCCCTGTGACTATCGGATGCTGTCTGATGTTTTTTGATAGTTTCAGCAAGCCTGGAGCGCCTATGCTTGTCAGAAATGGTCCAGGAGGTCATTATGCTAAAACATACCAACCGATTTTGGATTGCCGTTCTGCTGCTGGGGTGGGCATTCGATTTTCTCTTCTGGGGTCATACCCCGGGGGTCAATTTTGCCATTTTCGTGCTTGCCGTCCTGACCACGGGGATGATTCTTCTCACTTCAGAGGGATTGCGCCCCGCTGCGTGGACTCTGGCCCTGCTGGCGCCCATCCTGTTCTTTGCGGTGATGTTCTTCTGCCGCACTGAACCTTTCAGCGTTTTTCTCAGTGTCGTCCTGACCCTTTTGCTTTTAGCGGTTTTCGCGGTCACCTACCTGGGCGGGCGATGGATACTTTATTCCCTGGCTGATTACATCGTGCGAGCTTTCCAGTTGATCGGAAGTGTGCTCATCGCAGGTGCAGCCTTCGCCTTCAGCAAACCCTCCCCGGCGCCTGAAGGTTCCTCAGAGCCGGGGAAAAAGACCGCATCACGCCATATCTGGCCAGTTGTGCGCGGCATCCTGATTGCCATCCCGATCATCGCAATTTTCTCGGCATTGCTTTCCTCTGCAGATGTGGTATTTGCCCAGAGGATCAATGATGTCATCGAGTTGTTCAGCCTGGAGAAACTGCCGGAATACATCATCCGCGGAGTCTACATCGTCATCCTGGCGTACGTGCTTGCGGGAGTATTGCTCCACTCAGCCCAAAAAAGCCGCGACGAGAAACTGTATGGACTTGAAAAGCCGCTCGTCCCGCAATTCCTGGGGTTCACCGAAGCGGCGATCATCCTGGGCAGTGTGGTGGCGCTGTTTACCTTTTTTGTACTCATTCAATTCCAGTATTTCTTCGGCGGCCAAGCCAATATCACGGTCGAAGGATATACCTATGCGGAATATGCCCGGCGCGGATTTGGAGAACTGGTCGCAGTAGCGTTCTTTTCCCTGTTGTTGTTCCAGGGATTGAGTACGGTGGTAAGACGTGAAACCTCCACGCAGCGGAGAGTATTCGCTGTGCTGGGGATTGCACTGGTGTCTCTTGTTTTCGTCATGCTGCTGTCAGCGTATTACCGTCTCGGTCTTTACGAAGAAGCCTACGGTTTTTCACGCCTCAGGACGTACACACATGTCTTTATTATTTGGCTGGCGCTCTTGCTCCTCGCAGTGGTCGCGCTGGATCTGCTGCAACGCCAACGGACTTTTGCACTTGCTGCCGTGGTGGCGTTGATCGGTTTTTCGGCATCGCTTATCCTGTTGAACGTGGACGCCTTCATCGCCGAGCATAACATTCAACGCGCGGTCGACGGGGAGGAACTGGATGTCGCCTACCTGGCATCACTGTCTGCGGATGCTGTGCCGTCGATGGCGGATTGGTACTCGGACCCGTCCGTGGCGGATACGATCCGCAATGAAGTGGGGGCAGCCCTTGCCTGCATCAAGGCTGAACCGGACCCCCGTGACACCAACTGGCGCTCCTTCAACCTGTCCGTCTGGAGGGCAGACCAAGCTTTAGCCACAATCGATCTCTCCGATTACAAGATCGAGAAGGATGAATGGCCTATGAAGGTCATTACGCCTATGAAGCAGGAATACGACTGCTACACTTATGTAGATTAAAATTGATAAAAAACCATACCGGCCGGATATTTCATTTTCCAGCCGGTATGGTTTTTTATTTCATGCAAATCCCATATCCGATGTAATTCATGGTCGTATCGTGAGAGAGTCGCAGCCGGGTACGCATCCCGTATTCGCGATAGGAGAGAAACCTCCATTTCAACTTCAAGATCAGCCAGAATTGATGAATGGGATTCACAACCGAAGACATTCCCCGTACTTCTCGATTTAGGATTCCATGCCGCTGAAGACAATCCACAAGTTCATTTGGCTTGATGAACATGGACCATTCGTGGGTATCCGGTGGAAAAAAACGGGTCGGAGGGAATTCCTGGGCAACAAAGATCACCCCCAGCCAGGTCATAAAAGACCGGTTGATTGTGTCGTACAAGAAAATCCCCCCTGGTTTGAGCACGCGGGCGATTTCAGACACTGTTCGATCGAGTTCTTGAACATGCTCAAGAACATCGCAGCAGGTCACCAGATCAAACGAGCCATCCGGGAAGGGTAATATTTCTGCCTGCGCCACTCGATAGTCAATTTCGAGTCCGGTTTCGTGAGCATGGGATTGTGCTGCAGCGACCGACGCAAGGGCTGGGTCCACACCCGAGACTTCGAAACCCAGCCGGGCTAATTCCTCAGACAAGTAACCCCCGCCGCTGCCCACGTCAAGCGCCCGAAGTCCTTCAGGCTTGATCCCCAACTTCGGTAAAACCATATTCAGGTAGTCCAACCTAACGGGATTGACCGCGATTCGCAAGATGGAGAGAAAACTTTCCTCGTCCCACCAAGTGTGGGCTTCACGATGATAAAGGTCATTATCGACAGGCATGGGACGATTATATAAGAAAAGCCCCTTGACAAGGATTGTCATGGTGCCTACAATGTAATTACTAGGCGTAATTACACTGTATCCACGATGGATAAATTCTCTCGCATCATCAAATCCAAGATCGTGCGCATCGGCAACTCACAGGGTGTGCGCATCCCCCACTTCCTTTTGCAGCAGCTTCACCTGGCGAATGAGGTCGAGATGTCGATTCAGGATGACCAGCTGGTCATCCGCGCCGCCCGAAAACCCCGTCAGGATTGGGAGGCCCGGTTTGCCCGAACACTCCCAGCAGATGAGATCTCTTTTGAAGAAGAACTGCCCCAACTCTCCGACTGGGATGGCACCGAATGGACATGGTAAAACGTTTCAATGTCTATCTGGTCAACCTGGATCCGGTGGTGAACGGTAAACCCCGCACCAGCCGCCCCTGCGTGGTGATTTCTCCCGATGAGATGAACCGGTATTTGAATACAGTGATTGTGGCTCCCCTGACCAGTCGAAAGCAAGACCTCCCCACGCGTGTCCCCATCAACTTTAAACTCAAGCCGGGGCAAATTGCCCTCGAGCAGATCCGGGTGCTGGATAAATCACGCCTGATCAAGCCTCTCGGAAAACTGGGGGATAATACGCGCGATGAAGTGGTCAGGGTCCTGGGCGAGATGTTTTCAGGGGGGTGATCCATTTTGAGAACAATAAAATCCTTTCGAGCTGAGCTTTAATGACGACAATATTCTTTGCCACCGATGTGCACGGGTCGGATGTCTGCTGGAAGAAATTCATCAATGCCGGGAAATTCTACGGCGCCGATGTATTGATTCTCGGCGGCGATATGACCGGCAAGGCGATTGTGCCCATCATCGACCTGGGTGGAGGCAAATACCGCGCAGTGCTGCTCGAGCAGGAGTTCCTGTTGGATGGCGAGGACGAAGCGGAGGAAATGACCCGAAAGATCAAGAGCCGGGGTTATTATCCCTATCTACTGTCGCCTGACGAACTTTCAGAGTTAAACAAATCACCGGACCGAGTCCACGAAATATTCTTGCAGGAAGCTTTGAAAACCGCCGAGCAATGGATGGATTATGCAGCTGAAAAACTGGCGGGGACCAGCCTGCGTGTCTATGCTTCTCCGGGTAACGACGACCAGTTCGAGGTGGATGAGATCATCCGAAAATCCGGCGTGGTGACGCTTGCCGAAGGACAGGTTATCGAGCTGGATAAACATCACGAGGTGATTTCCTCCGGCTGGAGCAATCACACGCCCTGGCACACGTATCGCGAAGAAAACGAGGACCAACTCGAAAGGCGATACAACGCCATGATCGGTCAGCTCAAGCATCCGAAGAATGCCGTTTTCAACATTCATGTTCCTCCTTATGCATCGAACCTCGACGAAGCCCCCGAACTGGACGAAAACCTGCGCCCAAAAAATGCCGGCAACGCGCTCAAGCCGGTTGGGTCGACAGCGCTCCGGGCAGCTATTGAGGAACACCAACCTCTGCTGGGGCTGCATGGACACATCCACGAGGGGCGCGGCTCGTCACGCATCGGCCGGACTCTGTGCATCAACCCCGGCAGCATGTACGAGCAGGGAACGCTGCTCGGTGCGCTGGTCAAGCTGGGCAGGGATAAAATTGAAAATTATGTGCTGACACAGGGCTAAACGGTCCTGATCACTTCACCCGCTAAAGGAGATAACCAATGTCTGACACATCCCTCTTTATTCGAAAGGCAACCGGCCTGGTCCGCTCGTGGTCTGTTTTTGATGCGTTTATCTACGCGTTATTCTCCATCAATCTAATAACTCTTGGCCTGTATATCTTCAGCCAGATGTATTACCTCCAAGGAGGATTGATCCCCGCTCTGATCGTGAGCGCAATCTTCATCTTTTTTGAAGTCATCGTTTATTCCGCCCTGATTTCTGTCATGCCTCGCTCGGGGGGAGATTATATATGGCAGAGCCGAATTTTCGGTGGCGCGGTTGGTTTCATCCTGGCAGTAACTGGCTGGTGGTTTATCCTGTGGCTTTGGGTCCCCTTGTATGCGGACATGTTCCGGCATATAGTGCTGGTACCCCTACTCGGCATACTCGGCGCGAAGGAAACTGCCCTTTGGTTTGCCGGCACGCAGGACGGTGCTTTCACCTCATCGCTCATCACTCTAGCCATCGTAAGTGTTTTCATCGCACTCGGCATGAAGACCTATTCGCGCATTCAGAAAGTATCCTTTTATGGTGGGATGCTCGGGCTTGTAATCGTCATCGTGATGCTTTTGACCAGTTCTCAAGAAGCCTTCAAGGCGGGACTTGAAACAAATGCGACATCGATGTTTGGCGCAGCGCCTGGCGTTTATGATGCAACGGTCGCTCTGGGAATGAATGCCGGGGCTGCTCTCCCGCTCGTCGGCGGAGGAATTGGATTAATCTTCCTCACAATCCCTTACCTTGTCTTCTTCAACTTATGGCCCAACTGGGGCGCGACTCTTTATGGCGAAGTGCGCGGCGCAACGGATTTCAAACGCAATATAACCGGCATGGGTTCTGCCCTTGGAGTGACAACCCTATTGGGCATCCTGCTTTTATACGCCATCAGCAAAACCATTGGCTGGGACTTTTACGTGCAGGCTGGCGGCGCCTGGTGGAACTATATCTGGGGATTTACCGCTGATGCACCTGCCCTGCCTGTATGGCCTTATCCAGCCTTGCTGGCCGCATTCCTCACAACCAATAGGTTTCTACAATTTCTCGTCGTAGCCTTGATGAGCCTTTGGTGGTTTGGCTGGAGTGGTACAGTTTTCCTTTCTTCCACCCGCGTCATCTTCGCCGCCGCATTTGATCGTCTGCTTCCGGAACGGGTTGCAAAACTGAATGACCGCACTGGCACCCCGATCTATGCACTGCTTTTGATGGTGGTTCCATCTATTGTTGTAGCATACCTGTTTGCCTACAATATTGCCAACTTCCAATCACTCACGCTGTGCTCCACATTGGTGATCGCCGTGACTTATCTGGGTACTACCATCGCAGCGATCATCCTGCCTTACAAAAAACCCGATCTCTATAAAGCATCCCCAATAGCCAAATATAATGTATTGGGTATTCCACTTATCACCGTGGCAGGTGTGATCTTTGGTGGATTCCTCATCTTCCTGCTCTATCAATGGATCCTTGATCCAAACGCGCTTTATGGCATTGGCTATAGTATCAATGATGCCGGATATAAGAACGGTACGTCCATCATCTATATGCTTTCTAATTACATCCTGGCCGCGGTGATCTATTTCGGTTTCAAATATTTCCGCAAACGCAGCGGTATCGATATTGACAAAGTGCACCAGGAGATCCCGGTCGAGTAATGGAACCCACTTCCCCTTCACCTTTGCCAGCTGACCTGGGAGACGAAAACAGGAGCACCATGGAAACAAAGCCCGATATAGTTGATGAAGTTCAACGGTTAATGGATGCTTCCGACCGTCAGAACATGCATCTCCGGCTGATCGGCGGCCTGGCCATCCGCGTTCACAGCCCGTCCGCCAAACACCGCACGCTTCGGCGTGATTATCCCGACATGGATTTCGTCGTCCCGAAACGGGAGAAGCGCAAGCTGGATGGTTTCTTCGGTGATTTAGGCTACGTCCCGGACCGGAACTTCAACCTGTTAAACGGTGATCGGCGTCAGATCTTTTTCGATGCTGAGAGCGGACGGCGCATCGATGTATTTGTCGGTGACTTCGAAATGTGCCACAAATTACCTATGCGCAACCGGCTGGATTCGCATCCGGTCACTATCCCCCTCGCGGAGTTGTTCCTCTCGAAGACTCAAATCGTCGAATTGAACCGGAAGGATGCCCTCGACATCATCTCGCTCCTGCTGGACAACGAGGTCGGATTTACCGACGACACGATCAACATGGACCGCATCGCCCGTCTGTGTCTCAAAGACTGGGGACTATACAAGACATTGACCATTAACCTGAGCAAGGTCGAAAATGTACTGGTCAACGAAAACCCCGGCCTGGACGATGAGGACACCCAGCGTGCGCTGGAGCGGATCAACTCCATCCGCCGTATTCTCGACCGCGCCGCCAAACCGCTCATGTGGAAAGTCCGTGACCGGCTCGGGACCAGGGTGCGCTGGTACACTGAGGTTGAAGAAGTCAACCGCTAACATATAAAAACGCCGACCGGAACCGGTCGGCGTTTTTTTGCTGCAATCAATTTCTATTTCGTTGTGAAAGACAGGGATTGAATCAGCGCATCCAGCGTGGCGGGATCGGGGGTGAAATCGGTTCCGCGCAACGCATTGAGCTGTGCGATTTTCGCAGCCAGGTAAGCCTGGAAGTCCGCAGATGCACTCTGCTGATCCTCGGAAGAAGCCGTCTCAGCCAGCGCGTTGGCGCTGATCGGATAGAAGAAGGCAATGAGGTAATTGCCGTCATTGCTCAAGCCGAGGTAGACATAGTACAGGTCACTGTTGGACACGGCAGAGGGATCCTGCGAGAACCGGCCGATGAACCGGATTCCCTGCGCCAGCCCGCTGGGAAGGTAGATCCCCTGCACCGCAATGTCATTGGCGCCGACAGCCCGTTCAAACGGGAGGACCGGCAAACCCCATTGAGGCAGGTCTTCAGGCTTTTCAACCAGCAGGGATTCCAGCTTGGCTAGAGTGCCGGTCACGCTCGGATCGCCGTTGACCTCCCACAACTTCTGATAATCTGCGATGGGGATGATGTAGATCATCGCTCCGGTCGGGCTGCCTTCACCAAAGGAGATTTCAACGTGGTCGGGTAAACCCATCGGACCGGGAGACTGGGTGTTGTCATAACCGGCAGCAGAAATGGCGGCGGCTTGAAAAGCGGCTGCCAGACCCTGCGTGTTCAGTTGAATGGAAGAAGTGTCAAGAGTTCCACCTGTCGGCTCTGCAAGCAGCGCTTCCGGCGCGGAGCTCGACTGGAAAACCATCTTGGCGGCTCCATTATTCACCACCAGCACCAGCTTGTCCCCCTCCATCCCTACCCCGGTCACCTGGCCGAGCAGGTTGAGGAAATTGCTGGAATAGGATTCCGGTCCGCATTCCGCCAGCGTGACAGGTCCCAGGATGAGCGACGCTGTTTCCCCGTCGACGACGTACGTCCCGGCTGCGGCATTGCAATCAGCCATGGCATTGAAAGTGCCGTCGGTGTTAAAAATTATGGTGTAATTTTCAGGCGCGGGTACGGCCTGCACAGATGGCGGTTGAGCTTCAGAGAATTCGATCCACTCCCAGGTGATGCCCGTCACCGTGGCAGGTGAGGCTGCCGGGGGTGTGGGAAGAGGTGCGGCAGTGGGTTCAGGCGTGGGAGTGCTTCCCAGGCTGCATGCCGTCAGGGTGCCAATTACGATCACGGATATGAGCAGGTAAAATATTTTTTTCATGGTCATCCTCCTTCGAATTAGAGGTGATAATTGTATACCACTTTACATACCGGTGAGAGGGCAATTCCTTCCCAAGAAGATGGTAAATTCCATGATAGAGCTCACCTTTATGCGAAATGCTTGACGCTTTAGAAAGAATGTGCTAGCATCGTGGTAGAGGGTTATAAGAATCACTTTTGAACAGTTCCAGGAGGAGACTATTATGATATTTAAACGAATCGGGTTGATCCTGTTTGTCGTGCTGTTGCTCGCGCTGACAGCCTGTGAGCGCTCCGCATCCACACCGCCGCCGGCGACCGCAGGCACAACGGTTGCCCAACCCTTGACCCCCAATGCGACACAAAATCCCATGGCGATCCTTCAACAATATGCGACGCAGACCGCCATAGCCGCCGGCGGGGCTTCCCTGCCGACTCCGACACCCGTCGTGGCTGCCCAAACCCCTGTCGCGGGAAGCGGAACCCAGGCGCCGTTGATCACGCCAATCGTCACCTTCACGCCTGTTCCGGGCAGCGTACTCCCCACCCCAACAACGGGCGCAGCTGCTGCGCCGGTAGCGCCGAAAGTCGTCCCAACGTCGACTCCCGGCAAGCCCGCCACCTATACCCTGCAGTTGGGTGAATATCCGTACTGCATCGCCCGCCGCTTCAACGTCAATCCCGAGGAATTGCTTGCGGTGAACGGACTTTCCAACAGCAGCGTCGTTCAGGCCGGCACGGTGCTCAACATCCCAACCACGGGCAACCCCTTCCCTGGTGAAGCTGCATTGATCCCGCACCCGGCTAATTACACGGTGAAGAGCGGCGATACGGTTTACTCCGTCGCGTGCGCGTATGGGAATGCCGATCCGAATCAGATCATCTACGCCAACAATTTGACCGCTCCGTCCTACCCCTTAACCGTAGGAACGGCCATCTACATCCCATAAAATCCATTGAACAGAAAACACCCAGGCGGGCGCCTGGGTGTTTCATTTTCGGAGGACCTCATGGCATTTGAGTTGATCGAATCAGAATCCATCTATAAAGGACGCGCTTTCGACATCCGCCGCGATGTCGTCCGACTGCCGGATGGGCGTACGACCAAACTGGACATCGTCGAACATATCGGCTCGGCAGTGATCGTGCCGGTGGACGAGCAGGGTTATATGTACTTCGTGCGCCAGTACCGGCACGCCGCCAAACTCGACATGCTGGAGCTGCCCGCTGGGACGCTGGAGCCGGGCGAAGATCCTTTGATCTGTGCACAGCGTGAAGTCCGCGAAGAAACAGGCATGGCGGCAGGCAGCATCCGGGAAATTGGGGGCTTTTTTCTCGCACCCGGTTACTCGACTGAGTTCATGCGAGTTTATCTCGCAACCGATCTGCATCACGATCCGCTTGAGGCCGACGCGGATGAATTCCTGAGCGTCGAGAAATTGCCTGTGACCGAAGCCCTCCGGCTGGCTGAATCCGGAGGATTACCAGATGCCAAATCGCTGGCCGCGCTTCTGCTGGTAAAACCTCACCTGGCTTGACACCAACCGGGGCGGTCATGGACCGCCCTTTTTATTTTGCCTGGACTTGTCCGAAATAGTGACAGCCCGCGGGGCTTTTAGGTGCATTAAGTTACTTTCCAAGCGATTATATGAAGGATAAACTACCTGGATGTAGAATATAATAGGGGTTGTACCAGTTATCACAATCAAGCAGAGTCCACTCTGCATCAAGGAGTTACATCATGGCAAAGCGACAAATGGTAACAATAGACGGCAACGAAGCCACCACTTCGATTGCCCACCGCGTAAATGAAATTTGCGCGATCTACCCCATCACCCCCTCCTCCAACATGGGTGAATTGGCGGACGAGTGGTCTGGCAAGGGGATGAAGAACATCTGGGGCACGGTCCCCCTGGTGATCGAGATGCAGTCGGAAGGAGGCGCAGCCGGCACCGTCCATGGTGCGCTCCAGACCGGTGCGTTGACCACCACCTTCACGGCCTCACAAGGCCTGTTGCTGATGATCCCCAACATGTACAAGATCGCCGGTGAATTGACCAGCACCGTGTTCCACATCGCCGCGCGCGCCATCGCCGCGCAGGGCTTGTCCATCTACGGCGATCATCAGGATGTGATGGCTTGCCGGCAGACCGGCTGGGCGATGATCAGCTCGGGCTCGGTACAGGAAGCCCACGACCTGTCCTTGATCGCACAGGCATCCACACTTAAGTCGCGCATTCCGTTTCTGCATTTCTTCGATGGATTCCGCACATCGCACGAAGTGGCAAAGATCGAACAGTTGACGGACGACGACCTGCGCGCCATGATCGACGACGAACTGGTCCGCGCCCATCGCTCCCGCGCGCTGACTCCCGACAGGCCTGTCCTGCGCGGTACTGCCCAAAATCCGGATGTTTATTTCCAGGGGCGCGAGACGGTCAACCCCTTTTACACCGCTGTACCAGCCATCGTCCAGGAACAGATGGATAAATTCGCCAAGCTGGCGAACCGCCAATACCGCCTGTTCGATTATACCGGCGCACCGGATGCAGAGCGCGTGGTGATCCTGATGGGCTCCGGCGGTGAGACCGCAGAAGCGACTGTGAAATACCTCGTCGAAAAGGGTGAGAAAGTCGGCGCGATTCGTGTCCGCCTGTACCGCCCATTCTCAAATGAAGCGCTCGCCAAAGCCATACCCGCTTCGGTCAAATCCATCGCGGTGCTCGACCGCACCAAGGAACCGGGTTCCGCCGGTGAGCCGCTCTATCTCGATGTGGTCAACGCGTTGTTCGAGACCGGTCGCACCGGGATCAAGATAACGGGAGGCCGCTACGGGCTTTCATCCAAGGAGTTCACGCCGGCAATGGTCAAGGCAGTCCTGGATGAGCTTAAGAAGCCGGCACCCAAGAGTCATTTTACCGTCGGCATCAACGATGACGTCTCTCACACCAGCCTGGAAGTGGACTCGTCCTTCAGCATCGAATTCCCCGAAACGGTGCGCTGCGTCTTCATTGGTCTTGGCGCGGACGGCACGGTAGGCGCGAACAAGAACTCCATCAAGATCATCGGCGAGGAGACGGAAAACTACGCCCAGGGTTTCTTCTACTACGACTCGAAGAAATCCGGCACGCTCACGTCCTCGCACCTGCGATTTGGTCCCAAGCCGATCCAGGCTGCATACCTGATCGCCAACAACACCGCCACCTTCGTCGCCTGCCACCAATTCAGCTTTCTTGAGCGCTACGATGTCCTGAAATACGCCCAGCCGGGAGGCACTTTCCTGCTCAACAGCATTTTCAGTGATGATGAAGTCTGGGACAACCTGCCGGTCGAGGTGCAGAAAGCGATCATCGACAAGAAGCTTAAATTCTACAACATCAACGCCTATGACGTTGCCGAACTGACCGGCATGGGCGGACGCGTCAACACCATCATGCAAACCTGCTTCTTCGCCATCTCCGGCGTCCTGCCCCGCGAACAAGCCATAGAAGAGATCAAGCACTCGATCGAGAAGACTTACGGTAAGCGCGGCGAAGCGGTCGTTAAGAAGAACTTCGACGCGGTGGACCAGACTCTCGCGCACCTGCATGAGATCAAGGTCCCTGCCAAAGTCAGCAGCAAGTTTGCGATGCGCGCTGCAGTCCCAGCCGAAGCTCCTGATTTTGTTAAAAAGACACTCGCCCCCATCATCGCCCTCGAAGGCGAAACTGTTCCCGTCTCAGCCATGCCAGTGGACGGCACCTTCCCGACCGGCACCACCCAATGGGAGAAACGCAACATTGCGCTCGACATTCCCGTCTGGGAACCGGACTTGTGTATCCAGTGCGGCAAGTGCGTACTGGTCTGCCCGCATGCTGTGATCCGCCACAAGGTCTATGATAAGGCAGCGCTGGCTAAAGCCCCGGCGACGTTCAAGTCAATGGACTCAAAATTCAAGGAATTTCCCGGCATGGCATACACGGTCCAGGTCGCGCCTGAGGATTGCACCGGCTGCACCCTGTGCGTGGAAGCCTGCCCGGTCAAGGACAAGACCCAGGTGGGACGCAAAGCCGTCAACATGGCAGCCCAACCCGCCATCCGCGCTACTGAAGCCGAAAATTGGGATTTCTTCTACAACCTGCCTGAAGTGGACCGCACTCTGGTCAATCCTTCGACGATCAAGAATTCCCAGCTGCTGCAACCGCTCTTTGAATTCTCCGGAGCCTGCGCCGGCTGCGGTGAGACGCCGTATGTCAAACTGGTGTCGCAGCTCTTCGGCGACAGGGCAATCATCGCCAATGCGACAGGCTGTTCATCCATTTACGGCGGTAATCTTCCGACCACGCCATGGGCTTTCAACAAGGAAGGACGCGGTCCCGCCTGGTCGAACTCGTTATTCGAAGACAACGCGGAATTCGGCCTGGGCATGCGCCTGACCCTCGACAAGCAGCTCGAATATGCCTCCGAGATCCTGCCGCAATTTGCCGGCATCCTTGGCCAGGACCTGGTCGATGCCATTCTCAAAGCAGACCAGTCCACCGAACTGGGCATCAAGGAGCAGCGCGACCGGGTGGCAACCCTGAAAAAGAAACTGGCCGGCAACAAGGATCCCAAAGTCATGGACCTGCTCAGCCTGGCGGATGTGCTCGTCAAGAAATCCGTCTGGATCATGGGCGGCGACGGCTGGGCTTACGACATCGGCTACGGCGGTCTGGACCATGTCATCGCCAGCGGGCGCAACGTGAACATTCTCGTGCTCGACACGGAAGTGTATTCCAACACCGGCGGGCAGGCTTCCAAGTCCACACCGCGCGCGGCTGTTGCCAAGTTTGCCGCTCAGGGCAAGGGTCTCTCCAAGAAGGACCTCGGCCTGCTGGCCATGTCCTATGGATATGTCTATGTCGCGAAGATCGCCATGGGCGCGAACGACCAGCACACTCTGCGCGCCATACTCGAAGCGGAAGCCTATGAAGGACCCTCGCTGATCATCGCCTACAGTCACTGCATCGCTCACGGCATCGACATGGCCAAGGGGCTCGACCAGCAAAAACTCGCTGTCAACTCCGGTTACTGGCCGCTCTTCCGCTACAACCCGGCATTGACCGCTCAGGGACAGAATCCGCTGGTGATCGACTCCAAGGAGCCCACCATCCGGATGGAAGAGTACGCTTACAACGAAACACGTTACCGCATGCTGCTTCAGAGCGACGAAACCCGCGCCGAAGCCTTGATGAAACTCGCCCGCGAAGATGCGAAATCACGCTGGCAGCTTTACCAGAACATGGCCGCCATGCATTACGGAACCAACGGCGGCGATGGGAAAGAAAATTAGCCACGCCGGAAGCGCGGTAAAAGGAGATCCCCATGATTGATCTGACCACCCGTTATCTTGGTCTGAACCTGAAGAACCCGCTCGTCGCCTCCGCCTCCCCGTTGTCTGAGCGTGTGGAGACTGTCAAGCAGATGGAACAAGCCGGCATCGGCGCCGTGGTGATGTACTCCCTGTTCGAGGAGCAGGTCATCCACGAGAGCCTCGAGCTCGATCATTACCTGAACTACGGCACCGAATCCTTCGCCGAAGCCCTGTCCTACCTCCCCGACACAGGCCGCTACAGCATGGGACCCGAGAAGTATATCGACCACGTCAAGCGCCTGAAAGATGCCGTGAGTATTCCCGTCATCGGCAGCCTGAATGGTGTCTCAAGCGGCGGCTGGGTGCAGTATGCCAAGCGAATTGAAGAAGCCGGAGCGGATGCGCTCGAACTGAACATTTACTACCTGCCGTTTGACCCTGCCCTCACCAGCGCTGGATTGGAAGAAAACTACGTGCAGCTGGTCAAGGATGTCCGGAAGGAGATCAAAATTCCGCTGGCCGTCAAAGTGAGTCCATTCCTAACTGGCGTAGCCAACATTCTTAAGCAATTCGCGGATGCCGGTGCGGACGGCCTGGTGCTGTTCAACCGTTTCTACCAGCCGGATATCGACCTTGAGAAAATGGAAGTGACTCCCAGCCTGACCCTGAGCACCTCCAGCGAATTACGCATGCCATTACGATGGATCGCGCTGTTATATGGGCAGATCAAGGCCGACTTCGCCATCACCACCGGAGTACACACATCCGAGGATGTGCTCAAATCCATGATGGCCGGCGCGAGCACTGCCATGATGGCATCCGAGTTGCTGAAGAACGGCATTAAACGCATCCCCGAGATTCTTTCCGAAATGGAAAAGTGGATGGAAGCGAACGAGTATAAATCCATAACGCAAATGAAAGGGAGCATGAGCGCCCAGGCAGTCCGGCAGCCAGGAGCCCTGCGCCGGTCGAATTACATCAAGGTGTTGAATTCCTTCCGCTACCTGCCGTAAAACGATTTTCGTTCCACAACCAGGCCAGGTCTCGTTGCGAGACCTGGCTATTTTTTGACCATTGTCGTTAAAAGTTAAAGTGGGTATAGTAATTTATACTCGCCGTTTATTGGATGCGGCCAGGAGGCAAGGATGAATTTTCAAAGGATAGGAACATTACTCTTTACTCTCTGTATTACTGCATCGCTTCTCGGCTGCGGTGTTGCTCCGAATGCCACGCCCGAATCGACCGATGTGCTTGGAACATCAACTCCGACCCTCGCTTCACCGACCGAAGAACCAACTCCCCTTCTCTCGCCAACTGAAACCGCCAGCGAATCCGAACAATCCACCGAGATTCCCTACCAGCCTGAAAAACAACCGGCTGCCGTCTCCCCATTTTAGTGAAGGAGAGAAAATCCAACTCGACTCCATTAAAATGATCACTGACCTGGATGGATGGGGGATCAGCGGACCTTACATCCTGATCACCCGGGATGGCGGTAAAACATGGCGCGAGGTCACTCCGCCCGAACCGCTGCCGGAGGGGACACTGGCAACAGCATACGGCGCTTTCTCCGATGATTTATCCGCATGGGTCATCTATGGTTTCGACAGCTCAGGCGCTGATGACCCGCATAACGCCTATTTCCAGATACCTGCTGCTGCCTCCGTCTGGACCACGTTCAAAGGAGGCGAAGAATGGATCGCCAGTCCTCCGCTGATGCACGAGAGCTACGGGGACGCCACCTGGGCGGAGTTCGCCTCGGTGGATGATTCGACCGGCTGGATGATGGTCCGCGGAGTTTACGTCGGAGCAGGCATTCATTATGTGGCTCAACTCTTCCAGACCGTGGACGGCATCACCTGGAGTCCCCTGGACGGCGATGTAGGCGTGGATTACACCGGCATGGTCTTCGCGGACGAGGATAATGGCTGGCTCACCTGGCAAACGACCGGCGCTTATGCTGCCGCGCCGCCTGAAGTGGCAATAACCAGCGATGGAGGCTATAACTGGGATGTCATGGACCTCCCGCCACCCGATGACAATCCCGACCTGTTCGAAAAATATGAGTATTGCGAACCCTACCAACCCAACCTGTTATCGCCGCAATCGATCCAACTATTAGTGGCCTGCTTTGACTTTTATGACCCTCCCAGGGAATATGCCGGTTACCTTTACTCCAGCGACGACTCTGGGGAAAACTGGGAAACTTTCGTTCTCCCGAAAAAAGTCAATGGCTCCGAGTACACGCTGATCGTCTTTGACGAACTCAACAGCCTCCTGCTGGGTCGTGACATCTATTCATCGGAGGACGGAGGCGAAACATGGGACCTGATCAAAACGGTGGCCTGGGATGGACAATTCTCATTTGTCGATGATCAAACCGGCTGGGCGATTGCCAGAAATGAAGATGAACTCGCTCTGGTTCAAACTCGTGATGGAGGAAAGACCTGGTCCGTAATCGAACCGGTCGTGGTTCGGTGAAACTTCAAAACCAAAAAAGAGACCCCTCATCGGGGTCTCTGATTATTTCTGGGTCGTGGTCTGGCTGTTATCCTCAAAAGGCAAACCGGGTGTGCCGGGTTTCTTCTGGCGGTAAGTGATCCGTCCGCGTGATAGATCGTAAGGGGACATTTCCACTTTGACATGGTCGCCCAGAAGGATGCGAATGTAAAACTTGCGCATTTTGCCCGAGAGATAGGCCAGGATTTCATGGCCGTTATCCAGCCGGACCTTGAACTGCGTGCCCGGCAGGGCTTCGACCACCAATCCTTCGACTACTATCTTGTCATCTTCTTTCGGCATTACAAACTCCGATCAGGCTTTCCCGATTACTCAACCACCTTGAAGGAACGGCGTTTCAGCCGGCGTGCGGATTTTTTCTCCTCCATACGGCGCTGCTCGCTCTTGGAAACGAACCATCGCTTGCGGCGGATTGTACTGAGCACACCGCTCTTGACCACCTTCTTGCGAAAGCGTTTGAGCAGGTTCTCCTGGGATTCATTGGGGCGTAAATTTACAGAAGTCACGAAAATCACCTCCCTTCACCGAAGGGATCATTAAAATAACAGCTCGGCTTCTCACAGAAACAGCCGAGCGGGTTTGGCAAACGAAACAAACAAGTGGACTAAAACCATCTGTAAATGTCTCTGCGCAACTCCTTGATCACCTGTCGGCAATCACGCTTGCACTGTTCTACGAGCGACCCCGATTATACTATACAAATTTTTAACTGGGAAGCCGGATTCCAAATTGGAGCGGATGTCACCCTTTCAGGTTCCCTGCCAGCCTCATTTACCCGGGTCAGGGATATCCCCGAATTCCTCATAGAGCGGTTTCAACTGGTCGTAGATCCTGAGATAGACCTTCCGGTAAAGGCGGTCATAAATTTCATGCGCTGCGGGGTCCGGCTCAAATGTCTTCCCGGGGTGGGTCATCTCCCGGATGGCCGTTTCAAAATCTGGATGAAGCCCCAGCCCCACCGCCCCATCGATGGCAGCTCCCAGCCCGGATGCTTCATACACGTGAGGACGCGAGGCCGGCAGTCCGAACACGTCTGCCGTGACCTGCATGGCCACGTCGCTCTGACTGCCCCCGCCCGCCACACGCAGTTCGGTGATCTTCACTCCGCTGCGCTTTTCGGTGCGTTCAGCGCCGTCGCGAAGGGCATATGCCAGACCCTCCAGGATCGCCCGGTAAAGGTGCGCACGGGTGTGGATGTCGCCAAAGCCGATCACCGCGCCTTTCGCTTCGGGTCCCGGCACTTTTAGGCCGGGAGACCAATAGGGTTGGAGGATCAAGCCCTGGGAGCCGGGAGGCACGTCGCGTATGGATTCGTCGAACAGGAACTCGGCTGCGACCCCGCTTTCATTGGACTGAGCCACCTCGATATGTCCAAATTCCTGCTTGAACCATGAGACCATCCAGTAGCCGCGGTAGATCTGGATCTCGAGGCTGTAGGCATCCGGCACCGCAGAGGGATACGGCGGGATGAGCGGAATGACCTCTACATATTTTTTATGAGTGGTGTTGATGGTGGCGGCTGTCCCAAAACTCAGACATCCGATATTCGGCTCCAGCCCGCCCAGTCCGATCACTTCACAGGCTTTATCAGCCGCCGCGGCAATCAGAGGAAGACCTGCCGGCAGTCCGGTTGCTTCGGCGGCCTCACGGGAGATCTCGCCCAGCCTGCCAGCCGGAGGGATCAAATCCGGAAGCTGCTCTCGCCGGAGCGGCGCCACCTGCCATTTCCAATCCCAATCGCGGCACCAGGTCTTGCGCTTATAGTCGAAGGGAATGTAGCCCACCTGTGCTCCCACCGAATCGACATAGTGCCCGGTGAGGCGGTAGGTGAGGTAACCCGATAAAAGCAGATATTTATGGATATGGTCCCATGTCTGCAGGTCGTGGGTACGCAGCCAGCTGGCCTCGGCCTGTTCCTGAAGGTACGCGGAGGTTCGGCTCATCCCGGAGAGGCGAAATGCCAACCCCCACAGACCGCCGATCGGCTTGATACCGATGGTCCGGCGCTGATCCGGCCAAACGATCGCAGGGCGCAGCGGCTGCCCATCCTTGCCCATGCAGATGATGGTCGAGCGCTGAGTGGTGAGCGCCACACCGGCTATCGCTTCCTTATCCACACCCGGAATTTGCCATAACTCCTGACAAGCCTGACAGACTGCCTTCCAAAAGACTTCGGGGTCCTGTTCAGCCCAGCCCGGCTTTGGCGAATTATAGGTTCCGAGAGGGACCTGGCTTTTTGCAAGGAGATTTCCGCGCAGGTCGAATAGCAAGGCGCGTACGCTTTGGGTTCCGTTGTCGATGGCTAAAACCAAGTCTTTGGACATGAGGATGTTCTCCTTACACTATTATGACAGATTTTAAGTTTAAGGGGACGGAGTAATCCATATAGCAGCAAATACTTGTTATAAAAAAAGCTGCCCCGTATGAGGAGCAGCTTATTCAAAAAAGTAACGCTAATAAGTGGTCACCGTGCTATGAACGATGTTATTTCTTCTTGCGGGTGAAGAAGTTTAAGATTCCCAGCACGATGACCGCGCCTACAAATGCGACGAACAGGCTAGTCCAGGTTGAAATCCGGTTACGCTCGCGCCGCCAAAGAAACTGAACACCCATCCGCCCACTGCCGCGCCGACGACACCTGCCAGGATGTTGGAAATGCAGCCCATCCGGTCATTGCGTTTTGTAACGATGCTGGCCAGCCAGCCGGCGATACCGCCTAAAACGATCCAACTAAAAATACCCATGATCTAATCTCCTTTTCTTTTCTGAATATGTTTTATTGCAACTGGTTTTTAGTTCATCTGGATCTAATTATAATTCCCATTTAATATTATCGTCTTTTTTCCGTACTAAGCTGACGCGCTGGCTGCCAAATGACCGGCTGAATGCCCTGCTTCTAGTGAAACCCTGGCATGGTTCACGAAGAAGTGCATCCGGTTGAAGAAATTTACCTCGCTCACGCCCGCATCTGCATCCAGGAACAACAGGTTGATGTGAGGATATTTCTCCTGCAGGCGTTTCTGCACACCCTTGGCGATGATGTGATTGGCGATGCAGCCAAACGGCTGGAGGCACAGCACATTCGGCACGCCGTCGCGCGCAAAGGAGGCGATCTCACCGGCGATCAACCAGCCTTCGCCATACTGGTGGTTCAGGTTGAGGATCTCCTGCGCATTGGCAGCGATCTCGTGGATGCTCCTGTGCCGGTGATAACGGACAAATCCCTGCTTGACCGAATCGAACTCGCGCAGGAAGTAACTGGTCAATTTTTGACCCAGGACGATCGACCAGCCATTTCGAATCGCGGCGCTGGATATGCGTCTTGACGCGCGAAATCGCTGGTTACCAGACCGCCGTCGAAAAATTCGAAGAAAGTGGGCATGACCACTTCCAGACCCTGATCCATCAGCCACTGGGCGACATGATTATTTGAAAAGGCATTGTACTTGACGTAAATTTCACCCACGATCCCGACCCGCGGGTAATGACCAGGCTTCGTTTCAATGGCATTGAAATCCTTCACCGCACGCTCCAGCCATTCAAGCAGTGCGGTTTTCGTTAACGGAATGGTGCCGTCCATGAACCCGTTCAGGTACCGGTCCGCCACTGATCGTGGATTCACCCTTTTGTTTTTCCCGGATGACGGTCGAATGGTACATCTCGGAGAGCACGTCGCAGAACATCATGCCGATGGCAGCCTTATAGATGTAATCGCGTCGTTTGAATTCCAAACCCGGCTGGTCATTCATGGCGGTCAGGGTCAGGTCCGTGGAGAGTGTCACAACAGGGACATTGCTAATACCCGCCGCCACCAGCGCCTTCTTGATCATGGAGGGGTAACTCGTCGCGCGGCACTGCCCGCCGGTCTGCGAAAAGCCAACGGCGGTGCGCGAGAGGTCATAATCCCCGGATTGCAGTGCTTTGACCAGGTCCCCGAGCGTGATGATGCCCGGGTAACAGATCTCGTTGTTGGTGTACTTCAGTCCCACGTCCACGGACGCATGGTTCGGTTCGGGCAGCTGCACGATCTGGTAACCCTCTCGATGAACGGTCGCACGATCGGCGGGGAGGTAAACGGGGAAAAATCAGGGACGATCACGGTGCGGATGCGGTCCTCGACCTGGTAGGATTTCGTCGTCCTGCGCGGAATTCGGATGCGGGATGAATACCCATCGGTCCCGGCCTGCCGAAGCGATTCCATCATCGAACGCAACCGCAGTTTCGTCGAGCCGGCACTCTCGATCTCATCGATCCGGATGACCGTGGGGCGTTTGCCGTATTCCGCCATAATGGTGCGGATCTCATCGAGCAGGAACGGATCGGGTCCGCAGCCGAAGGAGTTGAGCTGGACGAGTTCGACGTTTTCGTGCTGCCCCGCCCAGCGTGCGGCGTGGAAATAGCGGTTCATATACTCCCACTGTGTCATCACATGCCGGTTGTCGAGTTCCTCGCCGGTCATCGGAATGCAGTCTTCGGTGATGACGTCCACGCCGAAATCGGTCAGCAGGTCCGGGACATTGTGATTGATGAGCGGGTCGATGTGATAAGGGCGCCCCATCAGCAGGATCAGCGGGCGTCCGCCGGCTTCCGAATCGCGGATGATCTCCGCGCCCATGTCGATCACCTGCTGCTTGAATTCATTCCTGGCTTCGCGCGCTTTCTTGAGCGCCTTCGTGATGACACCTTTTTTAATTCCAAGACCGGTCAGGTATTCCATGCAGGCTTTATCAAGCAAGCCGTCATCGCGAAACGTGATGGAGGGCATATCCAGCGGGATATTGTATTTTTTCTGAGGGTCGATGGCGGAGCGCACCACATCCGGATAGCCGGAAACCACCGGGCAGTTGTAGGTGTTGTTGGCGTCCGTAAATTCGGCTTTTTCGTAAAAGACCATCGGGTAGAAAATGCGGTCCACCTGGGCGTGGATCAAGTCCATGATGTGCCCGCTGACCAGTTTGCCGGGGAAGCATAAATTCTCCGACATGATATGCGCTGCGCCGCCCTGATAAAGTGCATTGCTCGAAGCCGATGAAAGACGAACCTGCAGCCCGCATTCCGTGAACAGGGCATGCCAGAAAGGGTAGTTCTCGAACATATTCAGCACACGAGGAATGCCGATCGTGAGCGGTTTTTCGTCCTGCCCGTCTTTTCGGGAGCGAACTGCCGGTGAGGGCGAGCCATCTCTTTCAAACAGCAGCGCATATTTCAGCGCGGGGATGCTGACTCCCTTGCGTTCCGCCTTTCCGCCATTGGAATAGATCTTTTCGCAGCGGTTCCCCGAGAAGAAACTGTTCCCGTTCGGAAAACCCAGTTTCGTTACGGCGCACTTGTTCTCGCATCCCTTGCAGCGGATATCTCGCCGACGGTATTCGCCCAACTCGTCCACGCTCTCCAGTCCAATGAACGTGCTCTGTTCGGAGACGCCGCCCATTCCACGCATCGCGTGCCGTCAGTGCAGCACCGTATGCACCCATCAACTCCGCCAGGTCGGGGCAGACCACCGGGCGTCCGATCAGCACCTCCAGCGCTTTCTGCACTGCCGGATTGCGGAACGTGCCGCCCTGCACCACGATATGATCTCCCAGAATTTCGGTGTTGGTGATCTTTAGAACCTTGTGCAGCGCGTTCTTGATGACCGAATAAGCCAGCCCTGCGGAAATATCATTGATCCGTGCACCTTCCCGCAGCGCCTGCTTGACGCGAGAGTTCATGAACACCGTGCAGCGCGTCCCGAGGTTGTACGGCGACGGTGCATTACAGGCCAGCCCGGCAAAATCCGCCACGCCGTAACCCATGTTCCGCGCAAACGACTCGATGAACGAGCCGCACCCCGACGAACATGCTTCATTGATCTCGATATTCTGGATCTGCCCGTCCTTGATGAAGATCGCCTTCATGTCCTGCCCGCCGATGTCCAGGATGAAGGTCACCTGCGGGTCGAACGCCCTCGCCGCCCGGAAATGGGCCAGCGTTTCGACGATCCCTTCGTCCATTCCGAAGGCGGCGCGGATCAGGTCCTCCCCATAACCAGTCACAACGCTGCGGGCTATTCTCGGCGAAAAATCCTTTCCTTCAAACGCCTGGCGGATGCTGCCCAATCCGTTTTGCACCGCTTTGATGGAGTTTCCTCCATTGTTGGCGTAGAAGCTGAAAGCCACCCGTCCGCCGGCATCGATCAGCACCACTTTGGTGGTCGTCGAACCCGAGTCGATTCCCAGGAAATAATCCGTATCGGTACAATCTGCGATGGCGATCTTTTCGATGCGGTGATTTTTGTGATTCTGCACCCAATCCTGATACTGGTCCGGTGAATCGAACAACGCGTTGTGCCGGTTCACCTGGGCCAGCGCATGCGTTTTATCCTCTGACAGGGTATCGATCAACCCCTGGATGGATTCCGTTCTACGGATCGAACTCTCTGCGAGAGCCGCTCCCAGCGCCGGCAGCAGCTCCGGGGATTCCGCTTGGACGACATCTGATTCGGTCAGGTTGAGCACATTGAGAAATGCCGTTTGCAGTGTCGGCAGGAAAGTGAACGGTCCGCCGCTGAAAAGCAGAGTCGGACGCACGTCACGTCCGCGTGCCAGCGTTGCCAGCGTTTGCAGCACGACCGCATGGAATACCGAGGCAGCGATATCTTCCTTCGGGACCTGCCGGCTCAGAAGATTTTGCAGATCGGTCTTGGCGAACACCCCGCAGCGCGACGCCATCGGATAGATGGTCGTGGAGCGGCTGGCGAGGTCGTCCAGGTCGGATACCGCCACGCCCAGCAAGGTTGCCATTTCATCGATGAACGCTCCTGTCCCACCGGCGCATGAACCGTTCATGCGAATGTCGGGGCGATACTGCTCATCGAAGAAAATGATCTTTGCATCCTCGCCGCCAATGTCCACCAGCGTCCGCACCTGTGGATGGCGCTGGCGTATCACCTCCGCCGATGCCACCACTTCCTGAATGAACGGCAGGTCATATTTCTCCGCCACTCCCATCCCGGCAGAACCCGTGACGAGGAACGCGACTTCCGCATTCCCCAGCTTCTCCATTGATGCATTAAGGATTTCCTTGAGGGTTGCCAGCGTCTCCGCATTATGACGGCGGTATGCCGAAAACGCGACATCCCCCTCCGCATTCAGCAGCACGACCTTGGCAGTCGTAGAACCAATATCAATACCCAACCGGTAAGAGTTTGTCATTCAGACTTGCTCCAGCGCTTTCGTTAAGTGTATAACGGCGAAGTATATCCGGATTTAAAATAAACGGGAATTATTTAGCCTGGGAGCGAATCATATCGCGCACCCAGTACCCGCTGTCCTTGATAAATCGTTCCTGCGTGGCGTGGTCCACATACACCAGCCCGAACCGTTTTGAAAAACCCTGGCTCCACTCGAAGTTATCCACAAGAGACCAGATAAAATAACCTTTGAGGTTGACCCCGTCCTCGATGGCGCGCGCCGCAGCGTCCATGTAGCCTTCCAGAAAGGAAACGCGCAGAGGGTCGTGCACACGTCCATTCACGAGCGTATCCGTAAAGGACGCGCCGTTCTCCGTAATGTACATGAGCGGATTGCCATACTCGTCCTTCAATCGCATCAGCATTGCATAGAACGCCGGGGGATACACCTCGCGCCCTGCGTTGGTATATTGCGTACCGTCGATAACCGCTTCCTTGCCGCCCGTGTCCACCTCGTCCACCCAGGCGCCGAGGAACGGCACATACCAGGCAGATCGTGCGAACTCCCGGCTGTAGTAGTTCACGCCGAGGAAATCCACCGGTCGCGAGATGATGCTCATATCGTCCGCGCCGACCTTTGGGCGGGCAATGCCGATCTTCTTCCAAAGCGGATTCGGGTAGGAGCCTTTGAAAATCCCGTCGAGGTAGAAATCGTTGAAGAACTGGTTCGCCACTTTGGCTGCAGCGACATCCTTCTTGTCCTCGGTCGCCGGGAAAATGGGAGTCAGGCTGAGGGTGATCCCGACCCGCGCATCGGGCGAAGCCGCGCGAATCCGCTCCACGGCGAGACCGTGTCCCAGCAATTGATGATGAGCCACCTTGAAGTAAGTGAAGGGATTATGATGTCCCGGCGCGTGTGTGCCGAGCAAATGCCCAAAAGCGGCGTGCTCCCAGGGCTCGTTGAGCGTAATCCAATGCTTGGCGCGGTCACCCAGCGCGTTAACAACAATTTCCGCATAATCGGCAAAGTAGTTTGCCATGTCACGCCCGGCAAATCCACCGCACAGATCCTGCAGGGCTTGCGGCGTGTCCCAGTGGAAGAGCGTGATGAAAGGCAGGATGCGCCGCTCGAGGAGTGAATCAACCAGGCGGCGATAATAATCCAGCCCTTTCTGGTTGACCTGTCCCCGCCCCTCAGGGAGAACCCGACTCCAGGCTATTGAGAAGCGATACGCATTGAGCCCCAATTCGGTCATCAACGCAAGGTCGCGCCTGGGGTCAGCGTAAGTATTACAGGCAATATCTGCGTTCTCTCCGGTGACCACCTTGCCGGATTTGTGTGTGAACGTATCCCAGATGGATGGACCTTTTCCGTCCGCGCGGGGACTGCCTTCGATCTGAAAAGCCGCAGTGGCGGTTCCGAACAGGAAAAAGGGAGGAAATTGAGGATAAGTCATCGATGGGAATCTTTTGGTGTCGTTGCAGGCGACGGTTAGATTTTCTACGAATTAACTTTCTGTCACCAGCTTGACTCTTTCTTCCGTCAATGAGCGCGCTTCAGCTTGAGCCAATTCCCGCATGGTGATCGGGAAACGGTTATGCAGCGGGCTGATCCGTGCGCCCCACTTGCTGGGGATGATAAAGATCACGTTCACGATCGGGCGCATCGGCCCCGACATGCGGCTGGCTTCATCCACTTCTTCCAACCCGGCAACGTCCCACCCGCCGGCCAGAGCATAAAAGAAGAAGAACACCGGCATACACGGCACGAGCGCAAGGAAGAACAGGACGATGCTCGTGATTTCATCCCCCTGCCAGATGAAGTTCGCCAATACGCTCAGGAAAAAGTAATATGCCACGGCGGCGGCAACCGGGGCTGCGGCAGATTGCCAGAAATAGAACCGCTGCGGGAAACAGTATCTATCAGCGACAAAGTAGGCGATGAGACCGCGCGCCAGTATCGCGACAAAATAAGCAATCAGCAAGGCGAAGATCTGGAACCGTTCCAGAAGAATCACCATTAATCCAATACGGATGATCTGTTCGCCCAGGATCAACAGCGCACGTAACGAGGGTTTATTCGCGCCGAGGAAAATGGCATCCCCCAGCCATCCCAGGAATTGGATGGATCCAAAGATGGTCAGCGGAATGGCATAGACCGCCGCCCGGCGAAACTCCTCGCCTGACGACCCCATGATGAACTTGGGAGCAACCACCAGCAGAATCGCCGCAAGCACGGCACTGGCAATAGCGCCCCACTTGTAGGATTGAACGCTGTAATACTGGCTGAGCATTTTACGTCCATTGGACAATGCCTCGGAAATAGCCGGCATGACCCCGTCAAACAGATTGGTGGACACTGTGAAGGCGACGAGGAAATTCCCGGCGAGGAGCCAGTTACCCCAGGTTTCGGAATAATTGACCAGACCCTGCTGCGTGACCCAGATCTCCATCGCCGCCCCGGCAGCGACAAGAATTCCGCTCAGCATGTCGAAGAAACCAAAGCGGAAGGAATCCTTGATGGTGCTCCAATCGAAGTGAGCCATGAAAAGGACGCTGGCTTTGTAACCAAGCCTCTTGTAAAGCCACAGCCCCAGCAGGAACAGCCCGAACTCCACCATGTAGGCCGCGACTCCCAGTCCGATCACCGCACTCATCGATGAACCGAGCGCCGGATTGTTCCTTCCCCAGGCATAGAAAACCGGCACGATAGCCACTTGCATGACAATGGGCATGATGATCACGCCGATCGTATCGATGTAACGGGCATAATCATATCTCTGCAGGCCGTTGAGGGTGGTACGCATCACTCCAAAGAATCCGGGGATTTGGATCAACGAATGAACTACGATACTCCAGGCAAACAATGCATAGGGTGTTTGGACAATCCCCATGCTGGTTGCTGCCACCACCAGCGCCACCTGAATGGCGCCTGATAGCGCCTGCCACCACACGTACACCTGCACATACTTGAATCCGCGCGCAGGGTCCGACACGCGGTATTGCGACAGGAACTTCATCGCCGCCACCGATGTGCCCATGTCGAAGACCACCCACGTCAGACCAAAGAACTGGACCACCCGTCCCCACATCCCCAGCGCCTGGGCAGAAGGGAGAATGAATTGAGGCAGTACCAGATTCTGGTAGATGATGAGTGGGATGAACAGCAAAATCCCGAGCCCCATCCCCACCAGCAGACCGGATAACGGCCGGTGAAAACCGACGCGCTCCCAGTCTGTGTTCGCTTCCTTGGACAGGAACCGGTTTTTATCTGCGACAAGCGAATCCAAGCGCTTCGGGGTGGGCGATGACTGTAGCGCCGCACAACGATAAATATGGAGAAGATAAACAACAGTTCGACCACAAGAAAATGAATCAAGGATTGCGGTCGTTGGCATGTGGGATGGGCGAGGCGGGATAATCCGCAAACGCCGCCGGCGCAATTCCAGATGTTCGCGAAGCAAGATGATAGATCAGATAATTGAAATAGCCCCACTCCTGAATTTGCGGATTTGCCCCTCCTGACAACCACGAGGTGATGACAAACTTGTTTTCCGGCAGTTGGTAAAGAAAACCCTCATCATTCTCGAACGCCGACACCAGAGGTGTCCAATCCGTGTCCAATCCGCTGAGGGCGAACCGTTCGCGGACCTGCGGCGCGCCGTTCCAGATGATCTCCGTCAGCAGCGAATCGCTCGCGGATTCGGTATCCGTCAGGCTGACTGCGTCATTCGCAGCCAGCAGGGAGACCGGTTTTCCAAGCAGCGCGCCCGCCTCAGCGTCGGTGATTTCCTCCCCGAGGATCAACACCAGCCCTGCGCCTGACGCCACTCGCTCCGCTGCCCCATCGGGGATTTGTCCGTTCAGCACGAGCGTCTGCGCATTGGAAATGTCATCGACCAGCGTCACCATCCCCGACTGAACCGCAAGATCCAACGCAGTCTTCACTCCACCCGGTTCGCCGGCATAAAAGACCTTGGCCGGAGTGACATCAACGGCTGGCACAGGCGCACAGGCGCATAGTAATAAAACCAGTACGAGAAGGACGGTCGCTTTTTTCATGGGTTACCTATACACGATTTCAAACACCCAGGCATGCTTTCCGGTTCTATTCCGAGGAGATTGGATCTCCAACCCCGTATCCCGAGTTGAAAAGGTCAATTCTTCTTCAGAACCGAGTAATTTGACGGATTTTACCTTCCCCTCGACGAGGGATTTGATCGTTACGGATTCGCCCGGTTCCCCGAGAGTGATGGCAAATAGACGGTCGCCTTTAGTCGTGAAGCGGATATCCTGCCCGGAAAAGGCAACATCATTGTCGCTGAATTGTCCCGCCGGAATTTCGGTAGGACCTTCGCCAAAGATCCGCCACGGACGCGTACCATAGATCGCCTCGCCGTTGACCGCACAGCCAACGTCCGATCTCGCGCAGGATTTCCTGTTCCTCTTCGGGAATCGTCCCATCGGGCTTGGGACCCACGTTCAGCAGCAGGCAGCCGTTCTTGCTGACGATATCCACAAGATGATGGATGATGGCCGCCGGCTCCTTGTACACATGATGGTTGATATAACCCCACGAGTTTTTCGACACCGAGGTGCACGTTTGCCACGGTTCAGGCTGGATCTGCGTCTCATAGCCGCGCTCGATGTCGAAGACGGCTGTCCCCTTCTCGAACGCGTCCAGCTTGTAGTTGATAACCCCATCCGGGACGTGGTTGTAGTAGTAAGCCGCGAACTTCAACAGGTAGGGTTTGAATGCCCGTTGGTGGATCCACCAGTCGAAGTAGATCAACTGCGGCTGAAAGCGGTCCACCAGTTCGCAGCAGCGTGCCAGCCAGTCTTCAAGGTAGGCAGTATCGGGGCAGGGAGTCCAGTTATCAAGATTCCATTCGGGAGTATTTCCTTCAGGCGAGGGCATGGCGGGACCGTAGAGATCCGCGTAAGCCGGGTCCTGTACATCCGACGGAAATCCTTTTCCACCGTTCATGTACCACCAATGTTCCGCCCGGTGGCTCGAGAGCCCGGCGACCAATCCCTCCTTGCGGAAGGCAGTCGTTAGCTCGCCGATGACATCGCGCCTGGGTCCTAGGCTGGCTGCATTCCAGCGCGTTAGCGGGGTGGCGTACATCGGGAATCCATCATGATGCTCGGCGACTGGAACGACATACCGCGCTCCGGCTTCAACGAATAATTTTGCCCACTGTGCAGGGTCGAAATGTTCAGCCTTGAATTGGGGAATGAAATCCTTGTATCCGAAGTTTTCGCCGTAGGTTTCGCGATGATATTCGTACACCGCTGAATCCTTGCGATACATGTCTCGCGGATACCATTCGTTCATCACAGCCGGGACCGAGTAAATGCCCCAGTGAATGAAGATGCCGAACTTCGCATCGCGGAACCAGTCCGGGACGCGGTATTGGTGCAGGGATTCCCAGGTGGGCTCAAAGTGAGGCATCATCACGTCCGCGGAGAGGCCGGGAGAACTCTATGCAACGGTATCCGAAATATCAAACTTGAATTTACCGATGTCGCCCGAAGTTCCCGCGACTGTGATTTTCTGCGCGCCGGGATTAAGTCTGTCTCCAGTGACTACAACTTTTAGAAGCATACCCATACGCGCTGGGACACCGTTCTGCCGGGTGAGTTCCGCTCCGCTGACGGTTTTATCTCCGGCAGTCAGAGTAATGGCTGCGCCTTCATAATTCTTCTCACCCACAGTTACCGGTCCAATCCCGATGAGCATGGTGTTGTCAATGATGTTCTTCAAAGTAAATTCGAAACCCGTATCGGTATTCTTGAGCGAACTCTTTGACGTACAGCTTTGCGAGCAGGAAAGAAGGGATCATTTTTTCTCCTTATTTAAATCATGGTGACAGCCACAGAATACAGTGACTGTCACCTAGGCATTTGTAACTGTTTTTACACTTTGAAATGCTTGAACTGCGGCAGATAATCCTTGTTCTGGGCGAACATTTCGTTGACCATCGTCTTGATCTCTGCCAGTGACAGGACTGCCGCCGTCAACGGGTCATGACAGATCGCGCGATAGATCATGGTCGGGTCGCCATCAAGCGTGGCGTTAATCGCCATCTCCTCGATCCCGCTCGAAAGCTGGGTCAGCAGCGCGCAAGAGGGAGGAAGCGCACCCACATAGATCGGGTGGAAGCCATCCTTATCCACCAGCACAGGCACTTCCACACACGCATCCTGCCCAAGGTTGGTGATGATCCCGGTGTTCGGGACGTTGCCATTGAACTTAAACATCTCGCCACCCCTCAGCGCATTGATGATATAGGCGGCATACTCATGCCCGCGCTCGATGTCGATCGGAGTCTCGGCGGCAAACCACTCCTTCGCCTGGTCCTTCCAGGTCGCCTCGTTTTCCTGGTATTCCTTCAGAATATAGGCATACTCGCCAGGATTCCAGCCGGTGCCATGGGTGCAGTACTTTTCGATGAGATCAGGGCGCTTGCGGAACCACCAGTTGTACTCGGAGTTGTGCCCGCTCGATTCGGTGACATAATATCCAAGGGCGAGGTACATCTCGTTGCGCACTATCTCCGAGTTGTACACATCCGGCTCTTCGGTGATCGCCTTATGGATGCGTGGGTAGGCATTCTCCCCATTGACTTTGAAGTCGAGATACCAGGCCTGGTGATTGATTCCCGCGCAAGTGTAGGTGATCTCGTCCAATCCCGCTCCGATCCACCAGCCGAGCATTTGCGCCGTCCCCTGCACGGAGTGACACAGTCCGGTGGTCGGGATAAAAGAGCTGCGCTGGATGGCTCCACACAGCATCGCCATCGGGTTGGTGTAATTGAGCAGCACAGCGTTGGGGCAAACCTTCTCCATGTCGCGGACGATATCCATCATCGGAGGCAGTGTGCGCATGAACCGGAAGATTCCCGAGGGTCCGCGCGTGTCGCCGACGTTGGTATCCACGCCGTATTTCTTGGGGATCTCGATATCGTGCCGCCAGACGTCGGTGGCGCCTGCCAGGATGGTGGTCAGCACCACATCGGCATCGCGCAGCGCCTCGACCCGGTCCATGGTCGCCGTGACTTTGGCGGGATATTTCCCCAGTGCGATGATCTTCTCCACCGAACGCTTGGAAAAATCGAGGCGCTCGGCATTGATATCCATCAGCGCCAACTCCGTGTCCGCCAGCAGCGGGAAGGTCAGGATGTCGCGGACGAGTTCGCGGGTGAAACCCAGGCTGCCTGCTCCAATGAAAGTGATCTTGGTCATGTCTTATCTCCAGATGAGAATTTATCAGGGCTGTTAGACGATTTTACATTGATTTCAGAAGTGAGATGTCACTTAAAAATCACTTTTTATTACCCATAACATTCCTCGAAGACATGGATAAAAAAATGATTTTTCCTAGTTATCATACACTTCGGGATTGACGCAATGCGGCAGGCGATCACCCTTCAGGCCTGCGAGCAGGTTTTGAGCGGACAGATACGCCATCATGTCACGGCTGTAGGTCGATGCGCTGGCGATGTGCGGAGCGATCAAACAGTTATCCAGGGTCAATAAGGGACAATCGAGCGGTAAAGGTTCCGGGTCGGTCACATCCAGCGCAGCGGCAAAGATCCTCTTCGCTTTCAATGCTTCATATAAAGAATCCTGGTCGACAACCCCTCCACGTGAGGTGTTGACCAGGACGGCGTTCGGTTTCATCTTCGACAGGAAATCCGCGTTGACCATGTGACGGGTTTCGGCGGTTAATGGCGTATGCAGGGAAACGAAATCCGATTCGCGCAAGAGCTCATCCAGGCTTTTCACCGGAATAGCATGCAATTCGGGCGCGGGCGCAGTGAGCGGGTCGAAATAGATCACTCGCATGTCGAAGCCGCTGGCGCGTTTGGCGACCGCCCGTCCGATACGGCCAAAGCCCACCAGCCCAAGTGTCTTTCCGACCAGATCCATTCCAATCAGGGTCGAAGGTCCCCAGGTAACCCACTGACCCGCACGCAGGTATCGTTCAGCCTCGGTCAGGCGGCGGGCGGCGGCCAACAGCAGGGTGAAAGCAAAATCGGCCGTGGCATCGGTTAAGATTCCCGGCGTGTTGCCGACCGGGATGCCGCGCGCCGTCGCATCGGGCAACACAATATTGTCATACCCAACGGCATGGTTGCTGACCACCTTCAATTGCTGGCCGGCAGCGTCCAGCACCGCTGCATCGATCTTATCGGTCAGGAGACACAAGATTCCCTCCACCCCGCGCGCTTTTTCCAATAATACCTCGCGGCTTGGAGGCAGTTCGCCTGGCCAAATGTCAGCATCGCAGAACGCCTTGACCAGGTCCAAGCCTTTGTCGCGGATGATGCGGGTGACGAACACTTTCGGTTTGGGCATGGCAGACTCCAGTATTAGGCTTAATCAAGTGATTCACACTATTTTACTGGAAGGATTCCCTGTTGAGAAAACAAAAAGCCCGAGCGTAAAGCTCGGGCAATGATTTAAATGAAAAAGCCTCTTGGCAATGACCTACTCTCCCAGGGGGCTGCCCCCCAAGTACCATCGGCGCTGACGAGCTTAACTTCCGGGTTCGGGATGGGACCGGGTGTACCCTCGTCGCTCAAATCACCAAGAGACTTAATTCCAAAGTTGGAACTGAATAGTATATCGATGACAGTGTTGAAAAAGTATCAAGTTCTCCGCACCACGCAAATCAGCCCTCGACCATTAGTACGATTTAGCTGAACACATTGCTGCGCTTACATTTATCGCCTATATAGCAGGTAGTCTACCTGCGGTCTTACTCCGTTAACCGGAATACAGGGATCTTATCTTAGGGCGAGTTTCCCACTTAGATGCTTTCAGCGGTTATCTCTGCCAGACGTAGCTACCCAGCGATGCTCGCTGGCAGACAACTGGCACACCAGAGGTCTGTCCACTCCGGTCCTCTCGTACTAGGAGCAGCTCCCTTCAAATCCCTTACGCCCACAGCGGATAGAGACCGACCTGTCTCACGACGGTCTGAACCCAGCTCGCGTACCGCTTTAACGGGCGAACAGCCCGACCCTTGGGACCTTGTCCAGCCCCAGGATGCGATGAGCCGACATCGAGGTGCCGAGCGAAGTCGTCGATATGGACTCTTGGACTTCACCAGCCTGTTATCCCCGGGGTAGCTTTTATCCGGTAAGCCACGGCCCTTCCACTCGGTACCGTGGGATCACTAAGCCCGACTTTCGTCTCTGCTCGACGCGTTGGTCTTGCAGTCAAGCTCCCTTATGCCTTTACACTCTTTGGTGGGTTTCCATTCCACCCTGAGGGAACCTTTGGGCGCCTCCGTTACCTTTTAGGAGGCGACCGCCCCAGTCAAACTGCCCACCTGGCACGGTCCCCCACCCGGATGACGGTATGGGGTTAGGATCTAAATATAATCAGGGTGGTATTTCACTGGCGGCTCCACCGAGGCTAGCGCCCCAGCTTCAAAGTCTCCCACCTATGCTACACAGATCATACCCAAATTCAATGCCAAGATGCAGTAAAGCTCCACGGGGTCTTTTTGTCCTGCTGCGGGTAGGCCGCATCTTCACAGCCATTTCAATTTCACCGGGTCCCTCGTTGAGACAGTGCTCTAGTTGTTACGCGGTTCGTGCGGGTCGGAACTTACCCGACAAGGAATTTCGCTACCTTAGGACCGTTATAGTTACGGCCGCCGTTCACCGGGGCTTCAGTTCAAAGCTTCGGCTTGCGCCTAACCTCTCCCTTTAACCTTCCGGCACTGGGCACGCGTCAGCCCCTATACATCGCCTTACGGCTTAGCAGAGACCTGTGGTTTTGTTAAACAGTCACTAGAGCCATTTCACTGCGACCCTCCAGCGCTTTGACACGCCAAGGGGCACCCCTTCTCCCGAAGTTACGGGGTCATGTTGCCGAGTTCCTTAACAAGGGTTCTCCCGTTCGCCTTGGTATACTCTACCCATCTACCGGTGTCGGTTTGCGGTACGGGCATCTGAACTTCAACGTTTAGAGGCTTTTCTCGGCAGCAAGGCTCAACCACTTATGCCTTACGGGCTCGCTATCGCCTCAGCTCAGCCTGCGGATTTTCCTACAAGCCTCAACGCCTAGACGGATCGCACCCGCACAACCAATCGCGGGCTGGCCTACCTCGTTGCGTCCCCCCATCACTCCATTCCAGATGGTTCCGGAATGTTGACCGGATATCCATCACCTACGCCTCTCGGCCTCGGCTAAGGACCCGACTAACCCGACGCGGAATGACCTGGCGTCGGAAACCTTAGATTTACGGCGAACACGGTTCTCACGTGTTTATACGCTACTCATGCCTGCATTCTCACTTCCGTCCGCTCCAGTCGTCCTTACGGTCGACCTTCACTGCTGACGGAACGCTCCCCTACCGACTTAGCTTGCGCTGAGACCCATAGCTTCGGTACTACGCTTAGCCCCGTTAAGTTTTCCGCGCAAGGTCACTAGACCAGTGAGCTATTACGCACTCTTTAAAGGGTGGCTGCTTCTAAGCCAACCTCCTGGTTGTTCAAGTAACCTCACCTCGTTTCCCACTTAGCGTAGATTTGAGGACCTTAGCTGATGATCTGGGCTGTTTCCCTTTCGACCCCGAAACTCATCTCCCGGAGTCCGACTGCCATGCTATGGAGTACTGGCATTCCGAGTTTGATTGGGTTCAGTAAGCAGTAAGCCCCTTAGCCCATTCAGTGCTGTACCTCCAGTACTAAACGCATGACGCTAGCCCTAAAGCTATTTCGGGGAGAACCAGCTATCTCCGAGTTCGTTTGGCATATCACCTCTACCCACAGCTCATCCCCTAACTTTGCAACGTTAGTAGGTTCGGGCCTCCACGAGCGTTTAGACTCGCTTCACCCTGGCCATGGGTAGCTCACCCGGTTTCGGGTCTAATCCCAGCGACTATACGCCCTATTCAGACTCGCTTTCGCTACGGCTTCGGGTGTTACTCCCTTAACCTCGCCACTGAGATTAACTCGCAGGCTCATTCTCCAAGAGGCACGCTGTCAGGCATAGCGCCGCGCACCCGGCTTTCACCGGAGCACCGACACGCCATTAGCCCTCCAACTGCTTGTAAGCTTACGGTTTCAGGTTCTATTTCACTCCCCTAACAGGGGTACTTTTCACCTTTCCCTCACGGTACTTGTTCACTATCGGTCGCCAAGTGTATTTAGCCTTGGAGAGTGGACTCCCCAGATTCCCGCCGGATTAGCGTGCCCGGCAGTACTCAGGTATCCAGCGGAAGTCAATCGGTTTTCGCATACGGGGCTGTTACCCTCTTTGGCAGGCTTTCCCACACCTTTCCGCTAACCGATCGATTTGTAACTTCCATGTGCCGGACCCTACAACCCCATCCGTGCAAGCAAGGGTGGTTTGGGCTGATCCCCGTTCGCTCGCCACTACTAGGGGAATGATCTCTTTTCCTCTGGGTACTTAGATGTTTCAGTTCCCCAGGTGCCCTTCCTCTAACCTATATATTCAGAAAGAGGATACTGCAGGTTCGCTGCAGTGGGTTTCCCCATTCGGAAATCTCCGGGTCAAACGCCTGTTCACGGCTAACCGGAGCTTATCGCAGTGTCCCACGTCCTTCATCGGCACTTGGCGCCATAGGCATCCACCGTAAGCTCTTAGTAGCTTCTCCACGTGATGCGGAGAAATTGATACTTTTTCTCTTACAATTTTCGGCCTTATCATCAATTACTATTCAGTTGTCAAGGTTCTAGTTTGACCACTTTTGCCGCCATGCTTCGGCGTTGACCGGCGAACGATGCTCTTCACTTTCGTCAAGGGCATCGGTTGCCCGTCAACTTACTTTTTTTCTTTCGACAAAGCGACCCGGCTCACCGCCGGGCCGCGAACTGGCCATGCGATTGAAGCCTTCTTTTATTTCTGCGTGCAGATCGCCAAACTTCAATACTTTTTATCTCTCTCTTTCAGCCACTGCCGGTAACTCAGTGGAGATGACGGGATTCGAACCCGTGGCCTTCGCCTTGCAAAGGCGCTGCTCTCCCGCTGAGCTACATCCCCAAGCACTACTTGATTGGAGTGGGCTTGACAGGATTCGAACCTGTGACCCCTGCCTTATCAGCACTGTGCTCTAACCAACTGAGCTACAAGCCCGCCAGGTGCGGGCCTTAACAACTGAGAAGTGATAGGAAACTTGCCTATCGACTCTCGTCCACCGCGGACGAAAGATTTGTATTGAGTAGAGCCGGTCCGCATCGAAGGACTGGACATTGCTCGGTACTCTAGAAAGGAGGTGATCCAGGCGCACCTTCCGGTACTCCTACCTTGTTACGACTTCGTCCCAGTCACCAGCCCCACCTTCGACAGCGCCCTCCTTGCGGTTAGGCTACCGGCTTCAGGTGTTACCAGCTCCCATGACGTGACGGGCGGTGTGTACAAGCCCCGAGAACGTATTCAACGCACTATAGCTGACGCGCGTTTACTAGCAACTCCGACTTCACACAGGCGGGTTGCAGCCTGTGATCTGAACTGAGGCCGGCTTTGGGGATTGGCTCTACCTCGCGGCTTAGCAACCCATTGTACCGGCCATTGTAGCGTGTGTGTAGCCCCAGATATAAAGGCCATGCTGACTTGACGTCATCCCCACCTTCCTCCGGCTTGATACCGGCGGTCCCGTATGACACTTGTAACATACGGCGAGGGTTGCGCTCGTTAGCGGACTTAACCGAACATCTCACGACACGAGCTGACGACAGCCATGCAGCACCTGTGAAGGCTCCCCGAAGGGTCGGTCACCTTTCGGCTTCCCTACCACCAACATGTCAAACCTGGGTAAGGTTCTTCGTGTAACATCGAATTAAACCACACGCTCCGCTGCTTGTGCGGGCACCCGTCAATTCCTTTGAGTTTTAACCTTGCGGCCGTAGTCCCCAGGCGGTGACTTATCGCGTTAGCTTCGGCACCGATGGCTTTGAACCCACCGACGCCAAGTTCACATCGTTTACAGCTAGGACTACCGGGGTCTCTAATCCCGTTTGCTACCCTAGCTTTCGCGTCTGAGCGTCAGAAACAGTCCAGAAGGCCGCTTTCGCCACTGGTGTTCCTCCCGATATCTACGCATTTCACCACTACACCGGGAATTCCACCTTCCTCTACTGCCCTCAAGTCCGGTAGTTTTGAACGACCTCTCCCAGTTGAGCCAGGAGATTTCACATCCAACTTACCGAACCGCCTGCACGCGCTTTACGCCCAGTAAATCCGGATAACGCTTGCCTCCTACGTTTTACCGCGGCTGCTGGCACGTAGTTAGCCGAGACTTATTCCTGAGATACTGTCCTTTCTCATCTCTCAGAAAAGCACTTTACGATCCGAAGACCTTCATCGTGCACGCGGCGTTGCTGGGTCAGGCTTTCGCCCATTGCCCAATATTCCCTACTGCTGCCACCCGTAGGTGTATGGCCCGTGTTTCAGTGCCAGTGTGGGGGACCACCCTCTCAGGTCCCCTACCCGTCGTAGCCTTGGTGGGCCGTTACCTCACCAACTAGCTGATGGGACGCAGGTCCCTCCCAAAGCGCATTACTGCTTTAGTCATCGGCTTCTAAACCCGATGACCACATGCGGTATTAGCAGTCCTTTCGAACTGTTATCCCACACTTCGGGGCAGGTCACCAACGCGTTACGCACCCGTTCGCCACTAAGAAACCTCCGTATTGCTACAAAAGCTCTTCGTTCGACTTGCATGTATTAAGCACGCCGCCAGCGTTCATCCTGAGCCAGGATCAAACTCTCCGCAAAAAATTATCACTCTTTCGAGTGTAAGTTACGGATAAAGAACGACAGGCTTATCGTTTCCTATCACTTTTCAGTTGTTAAGGTCCTGTCAACAAAGCGGGCTGTATTCTACCCGCACAGGTATCGCCTGTCAAGATCTTGGAGAGACGAAATCTGCCGATGTCTCTCTTTCAACATCGGCTCGTCAGACTTCAAAACCATTGTCTTGTGTCTCTGACGGGAGACGTCTCTATCTTGTAACGATCTGTCTTTCGACGAAATCGGCTGTAACTGACTGGCTTACCAATTATACGCAGGCCATTCTTTTTGTCAAGAGAATTTGGGGGTTGATTCCGGATGACAATTGAATTCCCAAATACTTTATTCTTGAACAGCCTGCAGAATTATATGTATTTAATGAATAGAGTCAAGGTTTTAAACGACCAATTTGGGGAATCCAGGAAACTTTAAGGTTCGCGAGTTGACTCGATAATTCGCACTGCCGCGCCGACTCCATCCTCCATGCGGATCAAACGTCCTATCTCCCGGGCACGCGCCTGAAGAATTGGTTCATCCGCCCGCTCAAGTGCTGTCATCAGCCGCGGGGTTGTAAGCTGCTTCACCGGAATGGGATCAGGTCCTGCACCGATCGCCGCCACTCGCTTCCCCCAGAAAGGCTGGTCGGCTGTATGCGGCACGACAATGTTCGGCTTACCGGAACGTAATCCGGCGGCGGTTGAGCCGGCGCCTCCGTGATGGATGATGATCTTGCAGTGCGGGAATAACCGATCGTGAGGAGCGGAATCAAGATACAAGATATTCCCATTCGAATCGTCACCTTGATATCCTCCCCACCCTGACAGAAAGATTCCCCGATGGTTGGTAAGCTTCAACGCCTCGCGCACGACATTGTGGATTCGTTCCGCATCCCGATTGACCATGCTCCCGAAGCTGATACAGACCGGAGGGTCGCCGGCATCGAGGAATCTCTGCAATTCCTGGGGCGGTTGGTAATCATTCGGCGCATCAAGGAAGAAATATCCCGGTATATGGATGTGCGGCGCGGTCCAATCTGCAGGGCGGGGCAGTACGGTCAGACTGTGGGCAAAGAGCAAGGGCGTCAGCGGGCGGTCTGGCGAGGGGGTGAACGGCCAGTGGAGCTTCATGGTGAACTCATCAGGGAAGCGCCGCCTCAACTGGGCATAACCACTGTTCCCGCCATGCCAGAAGATTTGTGTGCCGAACCAATGCGAGAAATAACTCAGCGCTCCAGGCTTGATCCCAGTTAATGCCACATTCGGGAATTCACGCGTCGGCGCAAACATGGGAAAGGCTTGCACGGACACGTCGGGGATGCCCATCTCGCGGGCAAAGGAATGAGCGCCGGTGGTGAAGGCAAATCCATGCACCAACATTTCTGCCGAAGCGATGGATTCTCTCGCGTCCCTGACCACATCTGCGGCGATACTGAAAATGTAATCCCGCATCCCCTTGACGACGCGAAAGACATTTTCTCCGGCATCGTTCATCAGCCGGCTGATCTCTTCGGGGTCGCCGGCAAGCGGCGCAAATGGGATACCGTATTGCTCTACGAAATCCGCAAAACGATGAGGACCGGCCAGCGTGACCGCATGCCCCGCTTTTTTCAGACCGACCGCCAGCGCAAGAAAGGGCTGGACATCGCCGCGTGAGCCGTAGGCGAGGATGGTGATCTTCATAATCCGCGTAGGAACACGATAAATCGGCTCCTACTGTATTAATTCATCTCCTGCCGGCCGGATAAAGCCCGCAGCAAGGTGTTCTGGTCAGCGTATTCCAGATCGCCGCCGACGGGCAGCCCGCGCGCAAGACGGGTAACGTGAACATCATAGGACTGCAGCTGCTGCCGCAGGTAAAGCGCGGTCGCGTCCCCCTCCATGCTGGGATTGGTGGCGAGGATTACTTCCTTGATCCTTCCCTGTCCCACGCGTCCCAGCAGGGGTTGGATCTTCAGATCGTCGGGACCAATCCCCTCGATCGGCGAAAGAACGCCGTGAAGGACGTGATATTTTCCCAGATAAGCTCCGATCCGTTCGAGTGCGATCACGTCGAGCGGCTCTTCAACTACGCACACGATGGATTCTTCGCGCGCAGGACTGGCACAAACTTCACAGCGCTCACGCCCGGCCAGCATGATGTTAAAACACTCCGGGCAGAAGTCCGTTTGTGACTTGAGCTTCAACAGCGCTTCAGCCAGACTCGACGAAGCCTCCTCCGGCGCACGCAGCAGAAAGAACACGAGCCGCGACGCGGATTTGGGTCCGATGCCCGGCAGGCGCTCGAAGGCGGTGATCAGGTTCTGGATCGGTTCAGGGAGGATCATGGCTAGAACGGCAGACCGCTCGCCAGCGGACCCATCATTGTCTGTTGGAGCTCGCGGGATTTATCGAGTGACAGGTTTACCGCAGTCAACACCATGTCGTTGAGCATTTCGGCGTCGGCATCCTTTAGGAATTCGGGGTCGATCTCAACACTCTTGCAGACCTGGTCGCCGGTCATGGTGACCTTGATCGCGCCTCCACCGGCAGTCGCGCTGACTGTCTCAATCTTTAGCTTTTCCTGCGCTTCCGCCATCTGCTGCTGCAGGCGCTGGAGCTGCGCCATCATCGGGTTGCCTCCCGCGCCGGGTGCTTTATTAAAACCTTTGGCCATTTTTCATTCTCCTGATTATTACTTCTATTGAATATCCACGATCTCGCCGCCGTTCTCAAGCGCGGCAGCGACCATGCCCCCCGGGTTGACTTCATTTGGGGCGGTCTTGCCTCCCGGGTTGACAACCACTGTTCGGACAGGTACATCCGCACCCAGGAATTCGCGCAAGGCGAGGCGGGTGGCCTCGAGCATCTCGGGGTGGTCCATCTTGGACTTTAACACATCGCTGGCAAAGCCGAGCACCAGCACCCCATCTGTCATCTCACGCGAGCGGGTGGAGTTGAGCAGCGCTTCGAGCTGGTTATTCTTCTGCTGTTTAATGGAGGCGATCATCTGCCGCCAGACCTGGTTCACCTGTTCCATCGTCACACTGCCTGCCGGTATATTCGAGGCTGCCGGTTTTTCCTGCGAGGCTTTCGGAGCGGCGTCAGGCTTCGGCGCGGATGCCGGTTGTTTCTGATAATTTCCCGTCTCTTTAACAACCGAAGTGGATTGCTGCCGGACCGGGGTCGCAGAGCCGGGTGCTGCAAAAGCTGCCGAAGGAGCAGCCGGTTCCAGCACTTCCGCGAAAGCCAATTCCAGGCCAAGAGCAGGCTGCCACCCTCCGCGCAGGTCGGTTGCGGCAGCGTTGAAGGTCTTCATCATCCTCAGCACCTGGCTGGATGAAAAAGCCTCGGCATGCGATTTCATCCGGGCGCGAACATCGGAGGCAGCTTCGACCTGACTGCCGTTCCCCATCTGGACGAGCAGGACCGCGCGCAGGTAGTCCACGATCTGACGGGCGAGCGAGCGCGGGTCGGCGCCTGCATCCAACGCGGCATGGATGGATTCCAACCCGGCAGCCGGATCGGAATTCTGGACAGCGTCCACAAGCCCCAGGATCGTGGCGCCGGTGGCCGTGCCCAGCACGGATTGAGTCAGCTCGATGGTGATCGTCTCGCCTGTTGAGGCAAGCTGGTCGAGCAAAGAGATCGCGTCACGCATCCCGCCGGCTGACTGGCGCGCGATGGCGGTCAGCGCATCGGGATTGCAGACGATACTCTCCGCCTTACAGATCCCGTCCAGCTGGCGGGTGATCTCGCCCACCGGCACACGGCGGAACTCATGCCGCTGACAGCGCGACAGCACTGTGGCAGGTATTTTATGAATCTCGGTCGTCGCCAAAATGAAGATGGCGTGCGGCGGAGGTTCCTCGAGTGTCTTGAGCAGCGCATTGAAAGCCGCCGTCGAAAGCATGTGGACCTCATCAATGATATAGATCTTGTATTTACCCTGGGTCGGGGAGAAATTGATCTTATCGCGCAGGTCGCGCACATCCTCCACGGAGGTGTTGGACGCGGCGTCGATCTCAATCAGGTCGAGAAAGCGGTTATCGTTAACTGCAACACAATGAGCGCATTGGTTGCAGGGGCGCTCCGACCGATTTTCAGCCAGGCAATTCACTGCCTTCGCCAGAAGGCGCGCTGCCGTGGTCTTGCCGGTGCCGCGGGGACCGGCGAACAGGTAGGCGTGCGCCACGCGGTCCGAGCTCACGGCGTTCCTGAGCGTTGTCACAACGTGTTCCTGGGAGACTACTTCATCCCAAGTCTTCGGACGCCATTTTCGATAGAGTGCCTGTGTCATATGATTGATCGATTTCCAATCGCTGAAGGTATTACCCTGATTTACCGATGATTATACTTCGTGCGGATGACTGCGACCGGATAATTACTTCCTCAAGGGACGCGGTACAGCGCCTGGACGTTGTCCTCTGCATCCATCAGGATGGCGAGTTGGCCTGGTTCCCAGGCCGGGCGTGACAGTCCCCAATACATATCCACTACAGTGTTTTTTCCGTCGCCGCTGTGGACCTTCACATATCCCCCGCTGAGCAGGGTCAGTCCGGGGAAGGTAAAGGCTCTCCCGTCGGCGGATTGCAGCCTCCAGCCGGTCAGGTTGACTTCACTCCCGCTGTGGTTGCGAATCTCAACGATCTCATTCTCCAGCACCCCTGCGCCTGCCACACTGACGATATCCAGCACCTCGCCCGCTGGGGAACCGCTTACCGGCGTCCCTTGGGGCGGAAGCATAACCGGAGGAGAAGGGCGGAAATAGCGGTCATAAATATAAATGAAAGCCAGAACCACGCAGGCAGAAACAAGCACGTTTAGGAGGACATAAAGGAAAAAACGCCTGCGTGATGCCATTCCTTTATGATAGCACAGGGGCATGGGAATGAAAAGAACCCTTGGTTTCAAGCCTGAAACCTTACAAAAACCTTGTGATTAAAGCTGGACCTTTATACTATAATAGTACTGAAGGGTGTATTTCCAACCAATTTGGTGGGAATATAATGTAAGAGGAGTTACCATATCCGTAAATCGGACCCTTAGCTCTTACTTTATTGTTGAAGGGAAAAACAAAAATATGGAAGATATCCAAGGTCGCTTCTGCCCTATCTGCAAACGCAAGAATGAGCAGGATTCCATCCAATGTGCTTATTGCGGCGCTGAGATGGAACCCTCTGCCACAACTCCGCCGACGACTGAAAAAATTGCCGGGGCAACGATCGCTTTCCCGAAGGCGCCTCGCGTTAGGACGGATACCCTCATCCCGGAAGGCGGTATCGCGATCTTCTTGATGGATACGCCCAATCCTCTTGCAACGATGGATCTGGACGAATTCGTCCTGGGGCGTGCCATGGAAGGGTCGCTGGAAGATATCGTCGACCTGACTCCTTATGGCGCATTCTCCAGCGGGGTCTCACGCCGGCATGCCATGGTCCGTCGAAAAAAGACCGGGTACGAGATCATCGACCTGGACAGCACGAACGGCACATGGCTTAATGAGAAACGGCTAACCCCCACCAAAGCTTATCCGCTCCCCAGCGGGGCGACGGTCCGCCTTGGGCAGCTGCGATTGCAGGTTCTATCCAGGGAACCGACTTAAACTGGAGAACTTGCACAGAACTCATCAGGGCGGCCATTCAAAGAAAAAAATGAAAAGAGAACACGGAATTTCGGAACACTTAATTGAAAGGATAAAGCGTGCGATGAGCATCAATCTCGCCGCGTTATCTTTCGCTGTTCCAGGCTTGGACGTGTTCCACTTCTCCCGTTCAGACGATCAGAATATCCCCTGGTTGAGCAACATCAGCCCGGACGGAGGCGGCGGTCAAAATCCGCGCGGGCCTCGCAGAAGACCCATCTCAGCCGGTGCTTTGATCGCTGTCGGTCTCATCGTCTTTATCATCGCTGGGTTCTTTGGGCTGGCTCTCTACCGAGGCTCAAAACATATCCAACCCAACGCAAGCCAGGACAGCTGCGGATGCCACTGCGGGAGAGGTGAGCTGCGAGGAATTGATCAACCGCGCCATGCAGGCCTCCGACGATTCGTGCAGCCAGATAGGCTCCAACCAGGTCTGTTATGGGAACAACACGATCGTGGCTGAACTGATCGCCGGCGCCGTGAAACAGTTCACCCAGCGCGGGGACGTGGTTAACGTGACAGACTTGAAACGTCTCGCCGCGTCACCCCTCCGGCTGGCCAGTGAGGAGTGGGGAATCGCCGTCTTCAAAGTCCTCGCCAACCTGCCTCGTTCGCTGCCCGGTGAGACCATCACCATGGTCGTCTTCGGCAATACCACCCTCGATAATTCATCCAGCAACCTTCAGACCTTTTATTTCTCCAGCGTCCTCGGGCAGATCGAATGCGACCAGGTGCCCTTCGACGGGTTAATGATCACCATGCCCGACGGAGCCGGCGTCACTTTTATAATCAATGGCGCTGAAATGACCATCATGGGAAATGCCAGCCTTCAGGCCGCTCAGAACGGTGAGATGGAAGTCAGTATGTTCAGCGGAACGGCGTCCATTACTTCGAACGGCGGAACCCAGATCGTGACCGCCGGGCAGAGTACCAGCATGACCCTGGGCGGACCGGACGGAACGACCGCCATCAGCCCACCTTCACCTCCCGTGCCGCTTTCGCCCGAGGGGTTGACACTGGCCTGCACCCTGACGGGGAATTTCTGCTCGCAGCAGCAGATCACACCTGTCAGCCCGTTGGATGCAGTAGCCACGCTGATGGCGCAGCTGGGACTCGACATTTCTCTCGACAATGGCTCAGGCACCCCGACAGCAACAATTTCCGGAACACCTTCTTTAGCGCTGACTTTACAGAAGACAAGAACCGCAACATCTTCTTCAATGCAATCAACTTTCGCATTAACCAATTCTCTATTGCCATCACTGACCAATACACCTAACCCGCCCACAGCGACCAATACACAACAGCCATCTTCGACGCCGATACCGATGATCTCGATCTGCCATTGCACTGATCCATCTAATTGCAATCAAATCAATATCCCGAACGTGGGCAGCGGCGGTCATTGGAACCATGCCATACGATATCATCCCTGCACCGGCCGAGGGCTGCCCGACACCGCCGCCGGAACCGACACCGACGACCTAGTATGATATTTTTATCTGACTTTTGTTAGATTAGAGCGGGGATATGGATATCCGTTACACCCTGAGAAGAGCATTAAGGAGACTGTCACAGTTATCGATGTCTGTGGCGGTTTACCCTGCTTTAACAGGAACCGGACTTGTTCTACTATCGACTACTGGCGGCGGGAAATCGGACCTCGCCTGGTTGAACCAGCTCGACCCCGATCGCGGAAGTGATTCCGGTCCATCCAAACCGCCTGAAGATCCTCATCGAAATCGAAGACTGATAATCATCATCAGTATCGTCACCGTGCTTGTTCTTTGCGGCGCAATTTTCGGGCTGGCGTTGTATCGCGCATTCCTTCCCGGATCAAACAATGAAACAGCTTCCACCGAAAGCAATGTCACCTGTGAGGAGTTGATCGATCGCGCGATGCAGTCTTCGGGTGACTCATGTGATGGGATCGGGTCCAACCAAGTTTGCTATGGCAACAACACCCTCTCTGCTGAATTGAATTCCGGTGGGACTTTTGTCAAGGAAGGCGATGTGATCAGCGTGGCGGACCTGAGACGTCTCGCCGCCTCGCCTCTCAGCCTCGCCAGCGAGGAATGGGGCATCGCTGTCTTCAAGGTGCTCGCCAACCTGCCGCGCTCCCTGCCCGGCGAGACCATCACCATGGTCGTTTTTGGCAACACAACCCTCGACAACCCATCCAACAACCTGCAGACATTCTACTTCTCCAGCACCCTGGGCCAGATCCAATGCGACGAAGTTCCTTTTGACGGATTGATGATCACCATGCCCGACGGCGCCGGCGTCAGCTTCGTCATCAACGGCGCTGAAATGATGCTGATGGGAAATGCCAGCATCTCCGCCACACAGAACGGCTCGATGGAAGTCAGCATGTACAGCGGATCGGCTTACATTTCAGCCAACGGCGAAAGCCAGTTCGTCACTGCCGGACAATCGACCAGCATGGACCTGGGCGGACCGAATGGGACCTCGGCTGTCAGCCCGCCTTCGTCCCCGCAGCCGCTCTCACCGGAGGAACTGGCATTAGCCTGCACAATGACCGGTCAATTTTGCTCGCAGCAGGAGATCACACCTGTCAGCCAGGGAGATGCTGTCGCCACGCTGCTCGCCCAGCTGGGAGTGACGCCTCTTCCCACCGCGACATCCGCATCCACCCCGACATCGACCATCTCGCTGACCCCGTCTCAATCGCCGACCTCTTCGCGGACCCTGACGGCGACACTCACAGGCACCTCTACGAGGACTCCAACCCGAACGCTGACCCCCTCCCGGACATCCACACCTACGAGAACAGGCACACCCACCCGAACCCTGACACCGTCGTCCACTTCGACTGGAACCGTTACCGCGACCAACCACGTCCACATGGACAGCCACCAGCACGCTCACACATACACCGACCGAGACGGGTACGCCAACCTTCACTTTCACCCCATCCAACACATCCGCTCCAACCAATACACCCACCCATTCTCCAACTCCAGCGTGCTCGAGCATCACAGCAGGTAGTCTGCAAAACCCGGGGGGATTGGATACTGCGACGATGGACATCTCCAACTCGAGCGGTGGGACCATCAGGATGACGTCCCTGCACGTTGTTTGGAATGAAGGACTGGCTGTCAGGCTGATAGACATCGACCTTGCCGGCACGCAGATAGGCAGCCCGAATGACACTTCTTCCCCCAGCGATTTTCCCGCTCCAGATCCGTTTACTGGAGGGGCAACCGCCCGGGATATTGCAAACGGAGCAAACCCAACGCTAACGATAAGATTCCAGAACAGCTTGGGCGGCGATTTGTCCGGTCTCAGCATCGTGGCGGGTTTTGACAATGGTTGTTCGGTACAGCAGCCATAGCGAGTAAAAGCCTTACAATGCCCGAACCTCAATCCGTCCGCCTCAGCGAACTCCATCCGGGCTACCAGTTCCTGCAATACCAGCTGCTCGAACAGATCGGCTTTGGCGGGCAGGGATTCGTATGGTCAGCGCTCAACTCATCCCACAACCGCATCGTCGCCATCAAATTCAACGAGGTCGGCGATCCCGAGCAGCGGCAGGAGAGCGAGTCACAGTACAAACGGCAAGCCAGCCAGCTGCAGCGTCTCACCCATCCCAATATCCTCCCGCTTTTCGATTTCGGTTCCATCCTGCCCATTCGCTACCTTGTCACACCTTATGTGGCCGGCGGGTCCATGCAGGATCGGATCGTGGCAGGTGCATTATCCATTGAAGACATTCTCTCCTGCAGTATTCGGATCGCATCCGCATTGGATTACCTCCATGCGCAGGAAATCATCCATCGGGATTTGAAGCCGTCCAATATTCTGATGGATTTTGGCAATCATCTTTACGTGGCTGATTTCGGATTGGCACGCATGGTCGCCGAGACCACCCAGGCCATGCACACCGGTCACGGTACGCCTCCTTATGCCCCGCCGGAACAGCACACCATGCGGGAACTCACATATAAATCGGACATCTTCGGTTTTGGCGTGATGCTATTTCAAATGCTCACGCGCCAACTCCCATGGGAGGGCGAGAAATCGCTGGGCTTGCAGCAGCTCTACTCCAAGGAGGAAATCCCGGACCCGGGCGAGATTAATCCTGAACTCTCCCCCCGAATTCACCAGGTGCTGCGTGTGATGACTTCGGCCAATCCTGATTCGCGTCCTGCCTCCGCGATGGACGCGGTCAGGATGCTGCATACCGCGTTGGGTGTGTCCATGCCCGCCCAGCCTGGAGCAGCCTCCCGGCCGGTTGAGTCGAATCTCGACGCCGAGTCCATGCTAAAGAGAAGCATGAGCGGCTGGGAACAGGACGGCGGGACGATACGCCTCAGCCTGACCCGCTTTGCGGTACTCGATCTCGAGCAGAAGCAGACCGGTGATGAACCTGCTGCGGAGACGCACGTGCCGGTCTTCATGCTGCAGAACGCCCTCACCTATGGCTACAACGACGACTATTGGTGGCAGAGAGTATCAAGCCCCAAGGAAAGGCTTATGCTTTCGTCTCAAATGCTTGGCAAGGAAAATGCGGTCATCAATGAGCGTGTGATAAAACATATCGTTCAAGATGAACAGATCCGCGCGCTCAAAGCCAGGCTGCCTGAAAAAATGGTCCTCTCCTTTTTGGAAACAGCTTACCGGACGAGCGACATCGACTTGAAAGCGCAAATCTACGACACGCTTAAGAACCTATCGCCGTCGGGAAAGCAATGGCGAGAGTCTGCGCTGGGGAAGACACCTGACGCGGCTCTGGCAGCGCTCGCGCTCGAACCGCCCCCTGCCGGCGACAGGGCAGCGCATTTGATCGGGCACCTGCGCTCACAGCAGGCTGTGGAGAACATCGTTCAGGGTCCGCGCAGCGAGCGGCGGACTGCTGCCCTGCTGGCGATCCAGCAGTCCGCCGGCAGCCTGCCCGCATCGATCCCGAGAAGCGTGCGCCTGGAAGTAACCGGAGAGTGGATGCTGCACAGGCTGATCGACCAGCCGATGGTCCTGTTGGCGGTCTATGGATGGATCGCGCTGGGCGTCGCATTGAGCGTTGGCTTGCAGGTTTATCTCACATACCGGCTTCCCCAATTCCTAGACAGCCAGCGCATCCTCATCTCGCTCGAGCGCGGGATCATACTGGGAATCCTCCTGGGATTTGGCATTCTGCTTACGCGTATCATCGTGGAGCGGTTCCGCGGTTCAAACGTCTTCCTGCGCCTCGTCGCGGGGGTGCTGCTGGGCGGATTATTCCTGAATATTTCCATGTTCATCTATGACGTCCTGTTGAACGATTTCGTCCCTCAAGGAATCCTGATCAGCGCGGGCAGCCTGCTCATAGCGCTGGGCTATGCTCTCAGCGGATTGGTGCGGCTACGTCCCGTGAAGATGCTCATCACCGCCATCGCGGTCATGGCAGCGCTGGCCGGCTCGTGGTGGGGACATCTGATGCTGTCGAGGGCAGGCATCACCATGACCCCCTTGTTCTTATATGAATACCTCTGGACTTCCTCGCAGGTGTTTCTTACTATTCTCATTGTGGCATTGCCCATGTCGATCCTGGGAAACCTGGGTGAACTATCCTTAGAACACGATTAGGGTTTCGCTTTTCTAATTTGAATAAATGTGTATAATTCGTGAAATAAACCACTTTAGCAAGCTACCTTACAGACCCCTTACATAGGACCATTATTAACCCTACCGTCCTATTTACATTTAGGGATATTGTTTTAGAATCAGGAATGATGCAAACAGCCATGGAAATCGTAAAAGGTCAATTCTGTCCAGCCTGCAAGTATAAGAACGAGATTGAAGCCACGGTCTGTGCCTATTGCGGTGCAGAACTGGGCGGTACATACAAGGTCAATCTTAAGACTCAAATCCTCGATGAGGAAACCATTGCCGTTCCAGATGCTGTTCACCGCGCGCAGACTGACGAGCTGGTGCCCGAACGCGGTATCGCCCTCTATCTGCTCAACAATCTCAAGCCGATCACCATCCAGACCGAGAAGGAATTCGTCCTCGGACGCAAAATGGAGGACACCACCGATACCGTCGTGGACCTCAGTCCGTACGATGGCTACGTGGGCGGTGTTTCCCGCAGGCATGCCTTGATCCGCCAGACCAAGGATGGAGTGGAACTCATCGATCTGGGAAGCGTCAACGGCACCTGGCTCAACGACGAGCGCTTGAGAGCCAATATCCCCTACCCGCTGGAAAGCGGCGAATTGATCGGTCTGGGGAAACTCCGGCTGCAGGTATTCTGGAGAGAAGCGGCACGATAGACTGGCATTCCACGAAATTAAACGGGAAATGGACTTTCATCCATTTCCCGTTCTTGTTTGTTTACCCTGATCAAGTTTCTTGCTTTACCGCCTGACGAGCAGCGCAACCCAATCCCCGCTTTGACGTTTATCCGCCAGCGCAAATCCATGCTTCGACGCAGCGTCCAACACGCGGTCCGCCTGTTCGACCAGTATCCCGGAAAGGATCAAAACCCCATCCAGGGCAGCCAGGTCGCCGAGTCCATCGTCAAAAAGACGGATGATGATCGGGGCGAGGATGTTTGCCAACACCACAGGTGCGGAAGAATAGGGAAATTTGCCCTCCCTGACATCCTTCACCGAGCCGAGGGCTATCGTAAAGCGGTCCACCACACCATTGGTCTGCGCGTTCTCCTGCGAATTGGCAACGGCGTCATTCTCAATGTCCACGCCCAGTGCATGGGAGGCGCCCAGCTTCAACGCAGCGATGGAAAGGATGCCCGATCCGCAGCCAATGTCGATCACGTTCAACTCCCCGTGACCTTTACGCACTCGAAAATCCCGCAGCGTCTCTTCCAACAGTTCCAGCACCATCTGGGTGCTCGGATGGAATCCAGTGCCGAATGCCATACCGGGATTGATCTTTACGGGGATCCGCAGCGGGTCCAATTGCGGTTCTGTCCAGGATGGCATGATCTCCAGGTATTTTCCTACAGAAATGGGTTGGTAACGCGACTTCCACTTTTCCATCCAATTCTGGTCGGCGATGTGTTTATACTCGGGCGCGGGCAATGGTTCGATCATGCCCAAATAGAACAAGGCTTCCTCGAGCTTGAACCGGTTCTCGGCAAGGTGTTCATCCGCGGGAAGATACGCGCGGACTGTGACGGGACCTACCGGCGTCCCTTCATCCTCCTCATCGGTGAATTCGACGGACTGTTCTGACACGACGCCATTAGGCGCAAAGCGTCCGAATACTTCAGATACTGCCTCTGCGAGTTCGCCATTGATGGTCAAAGAAACTTCAACCCAGTCGGTCATATTGGCTCATTCTCCTGAAATCCTAAATTTATCAACCAGGTTCTTCCAGAAAACATCCATGCTGCCCGGCACGAAAGGCATGTACAGCGTGATCCGGTCCGCAAGGGATGAATAGCGCTCGCGGATGGCATCCGCCAGTTCATCCTCGCCGGCCTGGACACAGAACTCTCCCAGCATCTCGTCGCTGATCAGCCCGGGCATGTCACCCCACTGACCGCGTGAGGCGAGGCTGGAGAGTCTCTCTGCTGCATCCCCCCAGCCGTGCAGCTCCATGACGGGTCGGTAGGATGGCGTGGACGCGTAGAAGGAAATCTGCTGCCGGCAAAACTCGCGCTGTCCGTCATTCGTCGCAGCGAAGATGGACGCGGAAAGGGTCACGTCCGCGCGGGTCCGGCTGGATTTTTCAGCGCCTTGCGTGATCGCCGGGAGGATGACCTCGCGCAAGTATCGGGTCGTGTGGAAGGGATGCGCATGGAATCCCTGGCACATTTCGCCAGCGAGTTTGGCAAGCCCCGTATTGACCCCGGCGATGTAGATGGGAATATCCGGGTGTTCGATGGCGCCCGGATTGAAGAACGGCGACATCAGCGTGAGTTTGTAATACTCCCCGCGGAAATTAAGCGGTGTTCCGTTCTGCCAGCAATCCCAGAAGGCGCGGATGGACAGGATCTGCTCGCGCAGTTTCCCGGTCACCGATTCAGGCCAGGACATGCCGAACCGCCGCTCGATGTGCGCCTTGACCTGTGTGCCCAGCCCGAGAATGAATCTTCCGCCGGAGAGCTTCGCCAGGTCCCAGGCGGTGTAAGCCAGCGTAGCCGGGGAGCGTGCGAAACCGATCGCCACCGCCGTGCCCGACTGCAGGCGTGATGTGTGTTCGGCGATCAAGGCATGAGGAAGGAAGGGATCGTGCTGCGTCTCGGTCGTCCAGAGCGCGGAAAAACCCAGGGTTTCAGCAGCGCGGGCGATCTCGGCGACCGAGCCCAGGTGAGTTGGGGGGAGTGCGGCGTCGAGTTTCATGACAACAGGTAAGCCAGCAGCCACTGCGTGGTCGCGACCAATGCGTCCGTGTGTGTGCGTTCGTAGTTATGCGAGGCATCCACGCCGGGGCCGATGAGCGCCACCGCCACATCACCGCCCGCTTTCCAGAAAGCCTCCCCATCTGAAGCATAGTAGGGGTAAATATCGGTCTTAAATGGAATGTCATACTGCGCAGCCAATGCGCGAAGCCTATTGCTCATCTCGTGATGGTACGGACCGCCGCTGTCCTTGATGCACAACGTGACGTTGAACTCGTCCGATTCCTGACCGGTGCCGATCGCCGCCATATCGACCGTTAGAAGCTCGTGAACATCCGCAGGGATTCCCGCTGCCGCGCCGTGACCCACCTCTTCATAGTTACTAAAATGGAAATAAGTTGTCTGTTGCGGCTGGAGACCGGCGTCGTGCAGCGACTTGATGGATGCCACAACGCATGCTGCGCAGGCTTTGTCATCCAGGAAGCGCGAGCGGACGAATCCCTCGGTCACTTCGACGCGCGGGTCGAAGACGACGAAATCCCCGACCTGGATGCCGAGCGCGCGAGTTTCATCGGCAGAGCATGTACGCGCATCCAGCCGGACTTCCATGTTATCTTCTTTACGCTGGGTCTCATTGACCTTTGCTCCGTGCACATGAGTGGACGCATCTTCGAACATGTACGAACCGCGCGCGCGTTTCCCGCCGGCGGTCAGCACCCAGCAGCCCTCCGTCTCAACGCCGTTCAGCAGCAAACCGCCGATGCGGGTGAGCTTGAGCCGACCATTGGATTTGATCTCCTTGACCATTCCACCGAGTGTGTCCACGTGTGATGTGAGTGCGCGCGGTGCATCATTCTGCTTCCCCTCCCAGCGGGCGACCAGCGCGCCCTTTGCGTGTACGCGAGAGGGTGAGTTCGGGGAACTGCTTCAATGTCTGCTCGACAAAGGCGACAGCAGGTTCGGCTTTCCCGGTCGGGCTGGGCGTGTTAAGCAGGTCAACGAGAAAGATGGTAAGGAAAGAGGAATCGATCATTAGGTAAGAGAAGGCATATTAATTTCCCGTTTCGAATTCGTGTATTTTCTTTACGCCACTCCTCCGGCACTGTGATGGTCTGGCGCCCTCGATAATCGTAAGCCACAAGTGTCGTGGAACCGGTAGCTAATTCTTTTCCATCCGCGCTGTCAATCATTTGATAATCCATGGTCATGGACTTGTTGCCGATGCGGCTGACGCGAACACCCACCCGCACATCCTGCCCGAAATAGACCGGCGCGAGAAAGGTGACTTTTGCATCCGCGATGATGATGCCCACGTCCAAAAAAGACTGGTCCTTCGAAAACAATCCCAGGTGAATTAAATAAGACACGCGCGCCTGCTCGAAAAAGGTCAGGAAACGCGCGTTGTTGACATGCCCCTGCGGATCCAGGTCGGAGTATCGGACTTCGATGGGGTGAAGAAAACGATAATCTTTCATGGAAGAATCTGATAAAGGAAAAACATACCGCTATCGGTTGTTACCATAAGTTTTTTCCCATCGGGAGACATAAACGGCCACCCAACATAATATCCGTCATTTGTGTCTTCCAGCACAGGTATAGTTGATATCAGCGTCTTGTCATCTGCTTTCAAAACGCATAAATCACCTTCGTGGCTTTTAAACCCTCTGGTTATAAGAGCTGACCCATCAGACGTATAAGCTCCGTCCGCGGAGCAATCTTCCGAAACATCATCAGATGATGAATCGGGCTCACTGACCACTTCGCCGCTATCCAAATCATAACCTGTTTCATCGATGAAGAAGCGATTATTTTCCAAATCCACCCTGAAGTATTCAGAGAAATGTGGTTTCACAGTGATCATCCCGTTGTAGTAATCCAGGGGAGGTGTTTGTATGAAATATTCCAATGCGCCTGAATTTACATTCCATACGGCAGCTGTACCCCAACTCCCAAACCCAAGAATTAAATCGGTTTGTGGAATGAATTGCATACTGTACATGAAAGGTCGAGAGGACCAATCGATCTCATAAGGGTCAATATAGCGCTCTTCAAAGTGACCTTGAATTGTATACTCTCAAAATATTGTTTAAAAATCTGCATCAAACAAATGAGGGTATGTTGTACAAAACGGTCAAGATTTCGCCGTTCGGCGAAAAATCTGCTTTTTTTGGAGCCATGGTCAAAGACATTAAGGCATTTCCACAAGGGCTCAATACACCTAAATCACACCCTTCAGGTTCAACGCGATCATCATATTCCATATATGGGACTTTATCATTGAACCCGAAAAGCAACCTGCCATCTTTATCGACTACTTCCCGAATGAGAATTTCCTCCGTGAAGAGTTCTTCTATATAACCATACTCCAGTCTGCTTCTGAAAACTTTCGATCCGTCGGGGGATTTGACCACGTAGTCAGAGTAGTCCCATTTACTATTCGGTTAAATCCAATCAACTGTTCCTTGGGGCTTTGTTATTGCACCGGTTTCAAAATCCCGAAGTTGACTCTACTCATGCCCTTGAAGAAGAATGTATTTACCGTCTGAACTGAAATGCAGTTCTTCATAATTGAATTATACTGGCTAACACCGTATAAAGGAAATCAAACTTGCGAACACTCCGCGCTTCCGAAATCGGTTCATATCTTTATTGCCGCCGCGCCTGGTGGTACCACCTGAAGGGACACGAGTCCCAGAACAAGGCGGAACTGGCTGCGGGCACGTCGCTCCACCAGCAGCACGGGCGGACGGTGTTCGTTTCAGGCGCGATCCGGATTCTGGCCATGCTCGCCCTGCTGGCCGCGTTGGCGCTGATTGCGTCCTACTGCACCGTTCAGGTTCTCCAATAAATGTTATTCGCCGCCCTGTTTCTTTTCATCCTTGCCCTGGTCTTGCTCTGGCTCTCTTCGCGCCAGCGCAAACAAGCCGGCCTTCCGGGAGGGCGGATCATCTACACCGATACACGCGCCTGGGGCGAGGTGGAGAAGCCGTTTTACGACGCGCAGCTTGGTCTGACGGGCAAACCGGATTACCTTGTCGAAAAGGACGGGCAGATCATCCCGGTTGAGGTCAAGTCCGGGAAAGGCACCGGACGCCCCTTACGATTCGCACATTTACCAGATCGCCGCCTACTGTCTGCTTGTCGAACGGGGGATGGGAAAGCGCCCGCCGTACGGAATTATCCACTACAGCGACCGCGATTTCGCAGTGGACTACACCCCTGAGCTTGAAAACAACCTTCTGGATGTGCTGGCAGAGATGCGCCGGGACGAGGTCCGCACGAATGTAGCGCGCTCCCACGAGGTGCAGCCCCGATGCAGCCGCTGCGGCTACCGTGACCTGTGCGACCAGAAATTATCCTGAATCACCCAATATTTCTCCAATTCCCAATCACCCTGCTATAATATAGAACATATGGCTGAGACGTTCATCCCCGCGCGCATCGTGGTCACCGCCCATCCCAGAATACCGGATGGCCTAAAAGTTGCCGGCGCCATCTCGGAATACCTCAAGACCCAGGGCATCGATGCACCTCACGGGTCGCTCAACGACGAGGATCTGCGAAAGCAAGTGAAACAGGGCAAGTTTGACCTGCTGGCAGCCGTCGGTGGTGACGGAACCATGCTGCGCGCTGCTCATCTGTGCGCTCCGTGCGGAGTCCCCATCCTGGGCATCAACCACGGCCGGCTGGGTTTTCTTTTCCAGACTGAAAGCGGAAATTGGCAGGGGATGATCGACACCCTGTTGAAAGGCGAAGGGTGGATCGAAAACCGGATGATGCTTCGGGCTGAGCACCTGCGGAGCGGGGAAATAATCAGCAAGTGGTATGCACTCAACGACGCCGTCGTCAGCCGGGGGCAGTTCGTCCGCCCGGTGCATCTTTCTGCCAGCGTGGACGGGCTCAAGCTTGCCACCTACGTTGCCGACGGGCTGATCGCTTCCACGCCCACCGGCTCCACCGCTTACGCGCTCGCCGCGGGAGGACCCATCCTGCCTCCTGAACTGCGCAACATCCTGCTCATCCCGATCGCGCCGCACCTGTCTGTGGACCGGGCGGTCGTGCTTTCGGAAGGCTCATGGGTAAGGATCAGCGTCCTGAGCGAGAATACCGTTATGAGCGTGGACGGACAGACTCCCATCGGGCTGGCAGAGGAAGACCACGTCGACATCCGGGCTGGCGAGTACACCGCCAAATTCGTCCGCTTTGGCGACGCCGGCTATTTTTACCGTAACCTGACCACCCACATGAATCAAAATCCCACCACAGGACTGAGACGATGACCGACACCAACGTACCGACCCTTTTCTGCGCCAACCACCCCACCGTCGAGACAACGCTGCGCTGCAACCGCTGCGAGAAACCGATCTGCGTTCAATGCGCCGTGCTGACCCCCACCGGATACCGCTGCAAGGATTGCGTCAAGAGCCAGCAGAAGATCTTCGACACTGCCGAAACCAGGGATTATATTTTGGGTTTCCTGGTGGCAGCCATCTTATCGTGGCTGGCCAGCCTGTTGTTTCTACTTATCAGCGTGATCGGGTTTTTTGGATTTATTATCGCCATGGCTGCTGCGCCTACCGCTGGCGTTATCATTTCTGAAGGTGTGCGCATGGCAACCCGCAAGCATCGGTCGCGGGCTTTGTTCATCACCATCGCCGTTGCCGTCGTATTAGGCTCACTGCCGGTGATCCTGCTCAACCTGACCAATATGTATGGCCTGATCTTCCAGGGCATCTATCTCGCGTTGGTCCTGCCAACTGTTTTTTATCGGCTTTCAGGCATTCGGATCGCCAAGTAACCCTCCATGCTGACCGAACTGCGCATCGAGAATTTCGCCATCATCGACCGGCTCGAGCTTGGATTCGAGTCCGGGCTGATCATCTTCACCGGTGAGACCGGGGCGGGTAAATCCATCATCATGGACGCGGTGGAGATGCTGCTCGGCGGGCGGGCGGAGACAACGGTCATCCGCACCGATGCGGACCGAGCTACGGTCGAGGGCGTGTTCAAGATCACCGGTGCAGCCGGCGAACCCATCCGCGAGATTCTCAAACGCGAGGAGTTGTTCGACGATCCGGATTACGTGACCCTCGCACGCGAAGTCCGGCGCGAAGGCCGCAGCATCGCCCGTGTCAACGGGCGTACGGTCAACGTAGGCTTGCTCAAGGAGATCGGCGCCTGCCTGGTGGATGTCCACGGGCAGACGGAGCACCTCTCCCTGCTGGATATGCGCACACACCTTGGGCTGCTCGACCGTTTCGCCGACCTCGGCGACGCCCTGGCCTCCTACCGGAAGACATACACCTCCCTGCAATTCATCCGCCGCGAGCTGAACGACCTTCGCAACGCTCAAAAGGATTCAGACCGCCGCATGGAGATGCTCACTTTCCAGGCGGAGGAGATCGAAGCCGCCCGGCTTAAACCGGGCGAGGACGAGGAACTCAAGTTGGAACGCGACCGTCTTGCCAACGCAGAAAAATTGGCGACACTGGCGCAGGAGGCGCTCGCCGTCCTGGATGAAGGCACACCTGACGCGCCCGCCGCCACCGACCTGTTCGGGCAGGCGGATAAAGCCCTGCAGACCCTCGGCACCATCGACAAATCCCAATCGGAGCTTGCCAATCGGGCGGCGCTCGCCCTCGACAGCCTGACCGACCTGGCGCGCGACCTGCGCGATTACCTCGACAGCATCGAATTCAACCCCAAGCGCCTCGAACAGGTCGAAGAACGGCTGGACCTGATCCACCGCCTGCAGAAAAAATACGGTGGAACGATTGAGTCAGCCATTTCCTTCGGCATCCAGGCGCGCAAGGACCTGGAGACCATCACCAACGCCGCAGAGAAAATCGGCGACCTGGAAGGCAAGGAAGCCAATCTCCTTCAGACTCTTTCCAAGCAGGCGCAGTCGTTGTCTGCCAAACGAAAATCCGCAGCCGATAAACTCGCGAAAGGGATTGAAGGCGAACTGGATGACCTCAAGATGGCTTCCGCGCGTTTTGGCGCCGACTTCCAGACGCGGCCTGACTCCAACGGCATTCCGCTCTCAGACGGAAATCTGGTCGGGTTCGATGCGACAGGCTTCGACCGGGTTGAGTTCCTGGTCGCACCCAACCCCGGCGAAGGATTGAAGCCGCTTGCCAAGATCGCCTCGGGCGGCGAGACCTCCCGTCTCATGCTGGCGCTGAAGAACACGCTGGCGCGCGCGGACCAGATCCCCACCCTGATCTTCGACGAGATCGACCAGGGCATCGGCGGGCGGGTCGGCTCGGTGGTCGGGCAGAAGCTGTGGAACCTGGGGCAGGCACATCAGGTGATGGTCATCACCCACCTGCCGCAGCTGGCAGCCTTCGGCGACCAACACTTCCAGGTGCAGAAACTCATCAGCGATGGACGCACGATTACACAAGTGAAGGGTTTGACCGGCGAAGACCGGACGCTTGAGTTGGCTCAGATGCTCGGCGAGGTCAGCGAGGGGACTCTGCGTTCCGCGCATGAGATCCAACAATCGGCGCGCGCCGTCCAGAAAAGAAAGTAGACATTGCATGAAGTCCAGGAGCGGGGTCGGGAGACTCCGCTTTTTTTTGAAGGAGAATTAACCAGTTTATGATTCGGGTTTATCGGCATAACATCGAGGTTCCCCCCTCGGCCATCGACGAAAATGGGCATGTCAACAATGTACAATACGTCCAGTGGATGCAGGATGCGGCTGTCCAGCATTCCAACGCCGCCGGCTGTACCCAGGTCACTCTTGAGCTGGGTGCTACGTGGGTCATCCGCAGCCACAAGATCGAATATCTCCGCCCGGCTTTTCAGGGGGATCACCTCGTCGTGTTGACATGGGTGTCCAATTTCCGTAAAGTGCGATCGCTGCGCAAGTATCGATTCTTCCGCGTTTCGGATAAGGCGGTGCTGGCCAACGGCGAAACGGATTGGGTCCTGTTCGATATCAAAGCCGCACGCCCGATCGCCATACCAGACCGGCTTGCCAGTGTATTCGAATTGATCCCGGAGAGTGCTGAGCCTCAGGATATTGATCATTTGAATTAAAGTTTTCAACTTTGCAAGTTATGCGAAATTAGTACTTTAGGTTGAGTGACTGAACAAGCGGTCAAGACGATAATGAGGGTGGTATTTACAAATTAGTTTACCCATTGGAACGCGGGTCAGGGTCCCGCGTTGCAGCCGGTAGTGATGCGTCTGGGGAATCACTAACGGCTGTTCATTTCACAGAACAACTCTCACCAAAGTCTCTTAATAATCTAAGCAAAACTACATTGACCCGAGCCTCAAGTTTTGGTACATTTGAGCAGCTTGTCCATTTCGATTTGACTAAAGGACATATGCTTCTCAAACGCATTCAGCTCGGTCTGATCCACGTGGCGGTCGCCATGACACTGGTTCCCATCAACAGCACTCTCAACCGGGTGATGATTCAGGAACTGGCGATATCGGCTACCGTGGTGGCGATTTTGGCTTCGCTCCCCTATCTCTTCGCCCCCATGCAGGTGGCCATCGGCGCCTACTCCGACCGGCACCCCATCCTTGGACTTCGTCGCACACCCTTCATCGTGCTGGGATTGATCTTGTGCGTGACCGGCGTGGTCGTTTCGCCTCAGGTCGCTTACTATCTGGCCAGCGGAAACCCGTTTGGATATTTGATCGCCGCGCTGGCATTCGGTGCCTGGGGCATGGGCTACAACCTGTCCAGCGTTTCCTACCTATCACTTGCGGACGACATCTCCAGGGAAAACGAACGCGGCAAGACCATCTCCGTGATGTGGTTCATGATGATCATCGGAATCATCATCACCGCCATTGCCATCAGCCGCATGGTGGATCCGTACACACCGGCTGCGCTCCAATCGGCATTTCTAATGGTCGGCGCGACAGCTCTCTTGCTGGGTCTGCTGGGTCTGATCAAGCTCGAGCCGAAAACTCACACCCCATCCGAATCACGCACCTACACCATCAAGGAAATGTCCTCCGCCATCCTGTCCAACCCGGCAGCCAAATTGTTTTTTATTTACCTCTGGCTTCTTCTGGCGGCGATCCTCGGTCAGGATATCCTGCTCGAGCCGTTCGGTGCGCAGGCATTCGGGATGACCGTCCGCGAGACGACCCGCATCACGTCGCTGTGGGGGATGTTTGTTTTGGCAGCCATTCTGCTTGCCGGCGCGCTGGAGGGACGGGTGTCCCGCCGTAGAATTGCACAGACTGGAAACTTCGTCGCGCTGGCGGGATTCATCGTCATCATTCTCAGCGGGGGCGCAGCGAGCCTGACCGTTTTCTACACCGGTGTTGCTCTGCTCGGGGTCGGGACAGGGCTTTCAACAGTAGGTAATCTCTCCTTGATGTTCGATCTGACCGTTCCAGAAAAAGTGGGCTTGTTCATTGGCGCGTGGGGCTTGTCCAACGCTCTCTCACGCCTGACCGGATCTATCCTTGGCGGCGTCGTCCGCGATGTGGTCACGAGCGCAACGGGCAATCCGCTGTCAGGTTATATGGTCGTATTTGGTATTGAAGCCGCGTTACTGGTCATTGCCATCCTGATGCTCTCCAGGATCGACGTTAAATCATTTCGCAGGCAGGCAGAGTCCCCATCCATTTACGAGCGCGCAGCCATGACCGATTGAGGATGTGTTCATGACAAAAAAACGAATTGACAACGATTGGATTTCCCTGAGCGAGGCGGCTGGGATTTTAGGCGTTCATCCCAGTACAATCCGCAGCTGGTCGGACCAGGGCGCGCTGCCCGTATATCGCACATCGGGTGGGCACCGCAGATACAAACGGTCCGAGGTGGAGCTTTGGGCGCGGTCAAAACGGCAGGAGCAGCAGGTGGTTCCCGTTGAGTTGCTCAAGGCAGCGGTGCGCCAGATCCGTATTCACATTGCGGAGGGAAGCCTCGAAGAGGAAGCCTGGTATAAAAAACTCGATCAGGAAGCACGGGCTCAATACCGTTTAAGCGGCGGGGTTCTCGCTCAAGGACTTATGAATTTTCTGACCGAAGATGATGAAGGCAGAACCTCGGAAGCCCGCTCCTTGGGGTATGAATATGCCTCCCGCGCGCAGAGGTATAAGTTGAACAGCGCCGAGGCTACGCGAGCCTTCCTTTTCTTCCGAAACACGCTGATCGAAGCGGTCATGCACCAGGTGGTCGACTCGAATGTTCCTTCAAAAGATGCCTGGCAACTGCTTTCACGCGTCATTGCCTTCACAGACCAGATCCAGTTAACACTGCTGGAAACTTTCATCTCCTTTGAAGAAGCCCGCCATGGATAATCCACGACTCCGCAAAAATAATATCACCGGTCGCCTCCGCCCTGTCAGAACAGGGCGATTTTCTTACGATAATCTAATTAAATCCATTCAAGCGCCGTGCTATAATTTCCCTTCCGAAAGGGATTTTTCATGCTTTCCAAATTCGTCAACCTGGTTGGGGGTGACCCCAACAAGAAACAAATCGAAAAGATTTACCCCATCATCGATCAGATCAACACGCTTGAGGAGACGTATGAAGCCCTGAGCGACGAAAATTTACGCGCCAAAACCGGGGAATTCCGCGCCCGCCTGGAAAAGGACGAAACCCTGGACGACCTGCTGCCTGAAGCCTTTGCGGCCGTCCGCGAGGCGAGCAAGCGCACCATTGGACTGCGCCACTACGACGTGCAATTGATCGGTGGAGTTGTGCTCCATCGCGGTAACATCTCCGAAATGCGCACCGGCGAGGGCAAGACTCTCGTCGCCACACTTCCGTTGTATCTGAACGCCCTGACGGGTAAAGGCACTCACCTCATCACGGTCAACGATTACCTCGCCCGGCGTGATGCCCGCTGGATGGCGCCCATCTTCCAGGCGCTTGGCCTCACGGTAGGCATCCTGCAAATGGCCGCCAGCACTGAGAACGGCAAGAAAGCCTACGTCTACGACCCCGAACGCGAATCATCCCAGGAGGACAAGAATCACCTGAAACTGGTGGACCGCCGCCTGGCTTATGAAGCGGACATCACCTACGGCACCAACAGCGAGTTCGGCTTCGATTATCTGCGCGATAACATGACCTACAGCATTAACGACCGCGTGCAGCGCGGCCATCACTTTGCCATCGTCGACGAAGTGGACAATGTGCTGATCGATGAAGCCCGCACACCGCTGATCATCTCCGGCCCGGCTTCGGGCGACCTGGAATGGTATGGAAAAATGGCACAGGTGGTCCGCGCGCTGAAGCCCGAGGATTACGAAGTAAACGAAAAAGACCGCTCCGTAAATCTGAATGAGATCGGCATCGCCCACGTCGAGCAATTACTCGGGACTCCCCTGCACGATCCCGACCGCCCCGAGGACGTGACTCCCGAGCAGGCACGCACGATGGGTTACCTCGAACAGGCACTGCGTGCCCAGTTCGTTTTCAAGCGCAACAAGGATTATCTCGTCCAGGGCGGTAAGGTCATCATCGTGGACGAGTTCACCGGACGCCTGATGCCCGGAAGGCGCTGGTCGGACGGCCTCCATCAGGCTGTCGAGGCGAAAGAGGGCGTCAAGGTCGAGCCGGAGAACGTCACCTACGCGACCATTACCATCCAGAATTACTTCCGCATGTACACCAAGCTGGCGGGCATGACCGGTACAGCTTTGACCGAGGCGGAGGAATTCTTCAAGATCTACAAGCTCGACGTCCTGCCCATCCCCACCAATCTGGAATACCAGGCGGCGCGCACCGACTCCTCACTGATCGAGATCACCGCCAAGGACGAGTTCGGTTACAAGTTCAACTATTTCGCAAAACGCGACGACATCGGGAAGACCCCGCTTTATTACCGCCGCAAGGATTACCCCGACCTCGTCTATCGCACCGTCGAAGCCAAACTGCGCGCCATCGTGCTCGAGATATTGCGCAACCATGTCATGGGACGCCCGATGCTGGTCGGCACTACCTCCGTCGAAAGCTCGGACCACCTTTCCCAGCGCCTGCGGGCTGAACCCGTCCGCCGCCTCGCGCAGACTCTCCTCATCCGCCGCACATGGATGCAGCAGAACAACCGCGAAGAGGATGGACGGCTGATCCCCGAGCTGGTCATGCTGAACGATCCCCTTGAAAATCTGGACGTGGGGACGCTCCGTCAGCAATACGGAAAGCCCCTCAACCTGTCGCTCAACCCGGAAGACGACTCCAATCTGGGGACGATGCTGGATATCCTGAATCTGAATCAGGAATACGCACCCCGGTTGAAGGCCGCCCTACAGGGAGGCATCCCCCACCAGGTGTTGAACGCCCGCCGGCATACCGAAGAAAGCCAGATCATTGCCGGGGCGGGTGCCTTTGGCGCCGTCACGATTGCCACCAACATGGCCGGCCGCGGTGTGGACATCAAGCTGGGCGGAGAGATGGCCGAGGAAGTGGTCACGTCCGTCAACCGCGTCCTGAGAAAAGCCGGATATTCCGACCCCTACGATATGACCTTGCAGGAACGGCGCAAAGCCATCCAGGAAATGGACCCTGGGCTTTATGGCATCTATGATATTGAGGTCAAGTACTTCCTTCAGTATTTTGACGATATGGAAATGGTCAAGACCCTCGGCGGACTCCATGTCATCGGCTCGGAACGCCACGAAGCCCGCCGCATCGACAACCAGCTGCGCGGACGCGCCGCCCGTCAGGGCGATCCCGGCTCCTCGCGTTTTTACCTGTCGCTCGAAGACGATCTGATGCGCCTGTTTTCCGGGCAGCAGGTTGGCGGGTTGATGCAGCGTTTGCAGGTGGACGACTCGCTCCCGCTGGAGAATCGCATCGTCGGCAACCTGATCGAATCCTCCCAACACCGGGTGGAGGGAGCCAACTTTGACGTCAGAAAACATCTGCTGGAATATGACGATGTGCTCAACGCCCAGCGCAAGCGCATCTACGAACAACGTGACCGCGTCTTCACCAAGGACGATCTGCACGACGATGTCCTCGAACTTTTACGCGCCGAGATCCAGCAGCGCGTCCCCGAATCGCTCAAGGACTCAGAAGGACCGTGGAAACTGCTGGCCTGGCTGGACCAGGTCCAACCACCGTTCGGTATCCAGGGCGGTGTCTTCCCCTCGTTCACCTATCGCCTGCTGCTCGACGAATTAAGCCAGTCCAACCAGCCGCCGCGGGATGTGCTTCTCGCACAAATCCGGAATGCCGTCGAAACCGAACAGGCACATTTCCAGAGCAACCTCGAAAACCAAATCGAGACTGCCGGCTTAAGTCTGAAATCAGCTGCAGGAACGGTTCGATACGCTGGACACCTTCCTGGAAGGCTTGTCCGATAATGAAGAGAATTCCACCCGGCGCCCGCAGGAATTGCAGGAGGAATTACAGACCGCCATCCGCCTGCCCGTTCGCCTTTCCGCCGACCAATTGCGTGACCTGCGTGACGATCCGCGCGAGCTGGACGAGCCGGTCAAGTCTCAGATCGAAACAGTATTGACCAATCTCGCGGTTGTACGGCTTGTGGGTGGGATCGAACTGCGCCTCGGTGAACCTCTCGATGTGAACAAGGACCAGCTCCTGCGTGAGGAATGGAAGCTGGCTTCGGAACATATCCTCGAAGCCACGACCCGTGGCCTGGAAAAACGCTACACGCGTTTGGTGGGTGAGAACGGCCAGATCGTCCGTGACCTGGATGCACTGCTGGCGCGTGAGAACGTCACAGAAGCAGACACCTCGGGCATGATCCGCATCCTGGGTTCGCTCTCGCAGGGCGTGCGTACCGCCTTCGATGCGAAGACGCACCGACAAGTGCAGCAGGTCTACCAGCGTTTTGGCTATGTCTTTCACGCGGCTCATCTTCTTGGAGAGCGTGATCCCGCCGACCTCACCGACGATGTTCTCAACCATCTGGAAGAAGCCCAGGAGACTCTGCGGAAATCCTTTGGGCAGGCGGAGTACGCCCGGTTGAGCCAGAACGCATCGCTCGTCGCCGAACTCGGCATCGGTAATCTCCTGCCTGAAACGGTCCCCGCCTCGGCGTCACTCACCAGCCTGGCCGATGACCAGCGCAAGGAAGTTGAAAATGCGATCGGCACACGCACCATGACCGAGCTTTACCGCCGCATCCTGCTCGGAGCCATCACCGAACTCTGGGTGGATTATTTGACTCGAATCGAGGCGTTGCGTGTCTCGATCGGCCTGGAAGCCTACGGGCAACGCGACCCGTTGGTACAATACAAGAGCAAAGCCTCTGAGATGTTCCAGGAACTGCTGCGCGACATTCGCACCGCCGTCATCCGGCGCATGTTCTCCTACCAGCCTCGCCAGTTCAGCCTGACACAGGCTCAGCCGGTTGCAACTGAGGCGGAAGCCGCCCAGGAGGACTCCCAACCTGTGCCTCAGGAAAATGCTCCGGCCAGGAAGAAGAGAAAACGGCATTAGTCCATTGGTCAACTAGTCCGCTAGTCTGCTAGTCTGTCCAGTTTCCTTCCCAAAAGCAACTGCTCACGCGCGAGGTCATGCTGGAAAAGCTTTTCGGAAAAAAAGCGCTTACCATCGAAACCATGCCCAAGGTGGAGTTACACCGCCATCTGGAAGGCTCCCTGCGCGTCAGTACCTTGATCGACATAGCCAGGCAGCACTCCATCACGGTGCCGACCAGCCTGATGCGGCTGAGCACACTGGTGCAGGTGCAGCGCGAGGAACCCTATAATTTTGAGAATTTCCTCGCCAAGTTCAACACCCTGCGCCTGTTCTACCGCTCGCCGGAAGTCATTCATCGCGTGACACAGGAAGCTGTTGAGGATGCTGCGAAGGATAATGTCAGGTACATGGAGCTGCGATTCACCCCGGTGGCTCTCAGCCGCGCAGAGCGCTTCCCTTTGGCGGATGTTGTGGACTGGGTCTGTGAGAGTACCCTGGAGGCGTCGAGAAAATTTGGAATCAAGGTGAAGCTCATCCCCAGCGTCAACCGGCACGAAAGCGTAGAGCTGGCTGAACAGGTGGCCTGGCTGTCTGCTGCGAAGATGGATTACGGCATCGTCGGGTTGGACCTGGCAGGGAATGAAGCCCAATTCCCAGCTGAGCCTTTTATCGGCATTTTCCGCGAGGCCAGGCAATCCGGATTGAAAGTGGCTGTCCACGCCGGAGAGTGGGGCGGACCGGAGAACATCCGCCAGGCTATCGACCAGTTCGAGGCAGACCGTATCGGGCACGGCGTGCGAGTCCTGGAGGACGAGTACACAGTTTCTCTTGCCAGAGACCGTCAGACGTGCTTCGAAGTGTGTGTTACCAGTAATTTTCAGACAGGAGTGGTGAAGGAATTGGCACAACACCCCTTGAAGAAGATGATCGATGCCGGCTTGAATGTGACTCTCAACACGGACGACCCAAGCATATCGCAGATCACGTTGAGCAATGAGTACAAGGTGGCCGAGGAGATTCTTGGGCTCTCCAGGGAGACCGTCCAAAATTGTATTCTCGCAGCTGCGCGTTCATCGTTCCTGCAGGAACCCGAGAAGCTGAAATTGGTCGAACAGCTAGACAGGCAGTTTCGTTGACCAGACCAGTACGTTAGCAATTTGAACCGCCGTGATTGGAACGGCGTTGATACTAAATCAAAGGAGTCAAGCTGGATCATGGATTTTTTCAATTCGCGCGACACATTAAACGTTGGGAACAAGAAATATATCTATTTTCAGTTGGGTGCACTCGAAAAAGCCGGGTTAACCAACCTTAAACGTTTACCCTATTCAATCCGCATATTGCTCGAGGCAGCACTCCGCCAATGTAATGACAGGGAAATCACGCAGGATGATGTAAAGAATATCGCCTCCTGGACTTCCAAGGGCGCGCGCCCGGGTATTCCCTTCCTGCCAGCCCGCGTGGTGATGCAGGACTTCACCGGTGTGCCGGCCATCGTCGATCTCGCAGCCATGCGCGCAGCCGTTGCCCGGCTGGGGGGCGATCCGAAAAAGATCAATCCCCTCGTCCCCGTGGACCTGGTCATCGACCATTCGATCCAGGTGGATTTCTTCGCCACCGGCGATGCCCTCAACCGCAACACGGAAATGGAATTCCTGCGCAACCGCGAGCGATACGAGTTTCTTAAGTGGGGGCAGAAGGCTTTCAGTAACTTCCGTGTCGTCCCGCCGATGACCGGTATCGTGCACCAGGTCAATCTCGAATACCTGGCTGATGTCGTGATGACCAAGATGGAAGGCGGCGACACTCTGGCTTTCCCTGACACAGTGGTCGGCACAGACTCTCACACGACGATGATCAATGGATTGGGCGTGGCAGGCTGGGGCGTGGGCGGTATCGAAGCCGAAGCCGTCATGCTTGGCCAGCCTATGGACATGCTCCTGCCGGATGTGATCGGCTTCCAACTCCATGGAAAGCTAAAGGAAGGTGTAACCGCCACGGACCTTGTCCTCACTGTCACCCAAATGCTGCGCAAGAAAGGCGTGGTGGACAAGTTCGTCGAGTTTTATGGCGAGGGACTGGCGAGCATGTCGCTGACGGACCGAGCGACGATCGCCAACATGGCTCCCGAATACGGCGCGACAATGGGTTACTTCCCGGTGGATGAAGAAACGCTCCGCTACATGCGCCTGACCGGCCGCTCTGAGGAGACTGTTCAACTCACCGAGGCTTACCTGCGCGCCCAGGGACTCTTCCGGGAAGCTGCCTCGCCCGAACCGGAATTTACCGACACCCTGGAACTTGATCTGGGTTCGGTTGTGCCATCGCTGGCAGGTCCCAAGCGGCCTCAGGACCGCGTGGCACTTTCGGACATGAAGGATACTTTCCGAAAAGCGCTGTCGGCTCCAGTGAAAGAGCGCGGGTATGAACTCTCGGGAGATGCGCTGACTCGCGAAGCAACCTATGGCACCCCCAAGTCTTCGCCGCAGGGGCGGCCAATGGAGGACAACAACAACTCAAACATGGAACCGTGGTCATCGCCGCCATTACCTCCTGCACGAACACATCCAACCCTTCAGTGCTCGTCGCCGCAGGGTTGGTGGCAAAGAAGGCGGTCGAGAAAGGATTGACGGTAAAACCCTTCGTCAAGACATCCCTCGCCCCCGGTTCGCGCGTGGTGACCGAGTATTTGCAGAAGGCAAACCTGCTTGAGCCGTTGTCCAAACTCGGATTTAACGTCATCGCTTACGGCTGTACAACCTGCATCGGAAACTCCGGTCCGCTGCCCGGCGAAGTAGCCAAGGCCGTGACTGGTTCTGACCTGGTCGCTGCAGCAGTCATATCCGGTAACCGCAACTTTGAAGGGCGCGTTCACCCTTTGGTAAAAGCCAATTATCTTGCATCTCCCCCTCTGGTAGTCGCCTATGCGCTCGCCGGTACAGTGGATATTGACCTGACCACTGAACCCATCGGCACAGGCAGCGACGGCATGCCGGTCTACCTCAAGGACTTGTGGCCGACCCAGCAGGAGGTCAAAGATGGGGTATCAGCCAACGTCAAAGCTGAAATGTTCAAGGATAAATATGCGGATGTCTTCAGCGGTTCCGAGATGTGGCAGGATATCAAAGTGACCGGCGGCGACCTGTACGAGTGGGACGAGAAATCCACCTACATTCACCATCCGCCTTATTTTCAGGACATTTCCCTCAAAGCCGGTTCGGTCAAGGAAATCAAATCGGCGCGTGTCCTGGGCATGTTCGGCGACTCGATCACGACCGACCACATTTCCCCCGCCGGAAACATTGCCGCGGACAGCCCGGCAGGGAAATTCCTTCAGGAGCAGGATGTGGCTCCGGCTTACTTCAATTCCTATGGCGCGCGGCGCGGCAATGACCAGGTGATGGCGCGCGGTACGTTTGCCAACATCCGGCTGAAGAACCAGCTGGTCGCTCCCAGGGAAGGCAACCTGACACGGCACTTGCCCGGCGGCGAGGAAATGTCCATTTTCGACGCTGCACTGAAATATCAGGCGGAAAAAGTGCCGGCAATCATTCTCGCCGGCAAGGAATACGGCACGGGATCCAGCCGGGACTGGGCAGCCAAAGGTCCGATGCTTCAGGGCGTGAAGGCGGTCATCGCCGAGTCCTTTGAGCGCATCCACCGCTCGAACCTTGTGGGCATGGGTGTGCTGCCGCTTCGTTATGTAGATGGGCAGAATGCCGAATTGCTGGGATTGAAAGGCGATGAGGTCTTCCACATCGAAGGGATTAATGACGATCTTAGCCCACAGAGTTTGTTGACCGTGAAGGCGGTCAAACCGGACGGTAAGGTGATCGAATTCAAAGCGCAAGCGCTGTTGAATACGCCTGTTGAAGTAAACTATTTTCGCAATGGCGGAATCCTGCACACCGTGCTGCGAAATTTAGTCAAGTAAGCCCCCATCGAGTAAACAACAAACCATCGCCTCGTGTTCATTGATCGGCGATGGTTTGTTGTTTGGGTATAACGCAAAGCCGGTAAATGAAAACTATTCATACTATGCAATACTGGTTACATCGCAGTAAATTATCCAATTCAAAAATTGCCCGATTGATAAGTTTTAATTATCAATGCCTAACTTTAACCACAAAACATTAGGATCATTTTTCTTTAACGTCAGTTGAATTCCCTTATAATTTACTGTTTTGTAATGCAAATTTACCCAATCAATTATGTTCTGGACTCCCCATTGAGCAGTTTGAATGTAAGTTGGCTTAAGCTTAATAATTGAATAATTTAGGTCATATTTATTGTGTCCTGGTGTGCTTAACATTCCATACCAGCCAACTGAGCCTGTCAAATCAGGTGGTAAAGTAGCTATATTTTTATCAGACTTGCCTAGAAAATCGATAGCATAAAGACCAGTGAAGTATGGAATTGCGCCTCCATAAATAACTCCAACGGAAGCGTCTTTTGTGGTGACTTCGGAGATTGCAATTGCTTTATTTACCATGATAATATTTTCTTCGACTGTGTATGGTCTGACCCTAAGAATTATTTCTGGAATAAATGCGAGGTTGATTGACAAAATCGCCAATCCGGTAAATATAAGTATATGAAGTTTAAGACTGACCTTTATAGTAAATAGGCCATATATCCAAGGAACCAAAAAGCCTATTAGAATAACGAGTATTCCAAAAATAATTAATAGCAGATCAGCTGGACCTATCCCAGGATTTAACCTGGCATTTTCACCTACAAATCTAGTGATAATAAAATTGATACCGAAAAGGACAATCAAGATACGGGTCAAGTAACCTTTCCCAATATCCTTTTGCTGTAAAGGAAAAATCAAGGTGCTCGACCGAATATATACAATCATAAGTAGAGGTATAGACGGGGCGATTATTCGCCAATATGGCCAAGCATCTCCACCAACATATACTTGGTATAAAATTAACCCCAAAAAAATTGCCATAACAAGAACATCGGTTCTTTTTCGCCTAAGAATTACCCCAAGAATTGCAACTAATAGTACTAATCCAACCGATAACAGGAATGGGGCAATAAAATTAATTCCACTACTGATCTAACCCCCAGAGGAATCCCAACCACTTTTAATATATAGGTATTGGGCACAAATTCACCGTAATATAAGTAGCGGAAAAGTAATTGCCCCAAAGGGAATAATACGAAAATTCCTAGCGGAACAATGACCCTACGGAATCCTGCATAGAACCCCTCGCCTCTAATGGTATTTATCATCATACCTATAAATAAAATTACTAGTGCGAAAACAAGCGAATTTGGCCGAGCCAGATAAGCTAATCCAAGTAGAACTGGCAGCACGATAAGAAAATAGACGTATCCCTTCTTCGAATAATCTAGATAAGCGAGGAGCCCTCCAAATATTAATAAGGCTACCAAACTGGTTTCCATTCCCATCAATGACCAGAATGCAAGAGGATAATAAAACAATACACTTATAAAGCTTAGTGTTGCAATTAATTGAGCCAATTCAGGATTACCGTCTTCTTCATCTAGAAATGCAAATTTCAATATAAGAAAAGCACTGATTAATAAAAATATACCTCCAAGAATTTGTACAACCAATACTGCCAACCTCTTCTCAAGAAACAGATTCGGAATTGCCATAACTAGAACCATTAATAAGTTGGTGTAACCTTCCACTCTCTCACCTGGATTCCATACCAAACCTTCTCCATGAGCGAAATTCCAAGCATACCGCATTGATATCATTGCGTCATCAAATAACGAATAATACCTTTGTCCATCGATCGCTAGAAACGATGCGCGATCTATAAATAAGATTACCAAATCATAAAAATAACAACAGATGACTAATACGGCCAATCTGATTTTATTAGTCAAAATCATCAATCCTGATCCTCTGTCCCAAATATTTCTCCACCATTAAGCGTCCATGTGCGAAAGAGATATTTCTATGTTCAAAATCACAAGGACTATTCTTTAAATTCCATATAATCTTTTTCAGACAAGCGGCAATTAGTTTTTATGCGTTTAATTCGCTCAAAGAACTCATCCTGCAGGCGCTTGGTCTCCGTGTCATTCTTGATGGCACGGATCGTCCTGAGCCAGTGCCGCAGCCCTCGCGTCCAACCAGCTGTTTCCTTTTTCAGCCGTGCCAAAGGTGCCGTCGCCGCAATAATGGCTGGGGTGGTCGGCATACCACCAGATGCCCATATCCACACCCAGGTCGCGCAGGGGCTTGAGCCGCTCGAGGGGATTGCCCTCTCCATCTGATTTCAGCGCTTCCGTGCGGACCAGTTCCTGACGGATGGCCAGGATGGCGCTCGTTTCGCGTTCGCCGGCATGCCCGTCAACCGTCGTTTCCCATTGCGCATTGACCGGGTCATCGCCCTCTTCGCCATAGGCAGGGTTCGCCACATAGACCACGTAATCGCGCGGGTTGGCAAGCTGGATCTGTGCGAAATAATGGATGAGGTGATCGTTCCCGCCGTGGGCATTGACCAGCACGATCTTCTTAAGCCCGTTGCGGGCGATTTCACGGCAGGCATTATCCAGCAGGCGAATGGTCAGCTCAGGGTCCATGCCGACACAGCCGGGATAATGGCGCGCCTCGAGGATCTGAGTGAAAATGAAATCCGGGAACACTATCGCCGGCTCGAGCGCGGCAGCCCTGTTGCATAAGTCGCGCCCGATATACATGTCCGTGCCGAGGGGCAGGTGGTGTGCGTGCCGTTCAATGCAGGATAAGGGGAGCAGGCACACGCCTTCGGCTTTTTCAACAGCTAGAGGAAACAGGTCGCTTGTCAATTCTTCCCAGCGCATAGTGGTCATCTCCTTTTGAGTTAATTGAGAAAATCCTTTCATTTATTCTAAACCAAATGGCAAAATAATATTTGAATCCATAAAGGAAAGGATGCAGTAAATTATGGTAAAATCCTTCCGCTCGGAGGGATGACCGAGCGGCTGAAGGTAACGGTCTTGAAAACCGTCGTGGTGCAAGCCACCGTGGGTTCGAATCCCACTCCCTCCGCTGGAAGGTCACCCGGGCATTAACAACTCATGGGGAGGTGCCAGAGATGGCTGATTGGGCTCGCCTGCTAAGTGAGTGCTGGGGCTTAACCTCAGCCGCGGGTTCGAATCCCGCCCTCCCCGCCATGAAGAAACGCGCTCCGAAAATTTGGGCGCGTTTTGCTTTCAGCTTCGCATCCCCATTAATGGGAGAATCTTCAAATACCGCCCTCCCGTCAAGTATAAACATCCACAAATTGTAGTAGTCAGCTCAAATACACATTGATTAGCAGGATGATGCAGGCCAGATAAAGCCATCCGAGATAGTTTTCAGCAATACGGTGATAACGAACCAACACTCTCCGGTAGTTTTGCAGCCAGACGTTCAGTCGTTCGATCTTCTAACGGCGCTGGTATCGTCTCAACTTGCGGCCATCCTTCGTGGCTGGCTTAACCCGGTTCGCCTTATGCGGAGCGATCAGTTCGATCCCTTCTGCTTGCAGTTGCTCATCCAGCGAGTCGCTATCGTAGGCCTTGTCTCCGATCAACCGTTGTAGAGCTTCCAGGACAATTCGAGATGCGAGAGTTGCTTCCACAAGATGATTTCACACCCCTTTGAGGCACTTTGCGGCGCAGTAGGCGCAATGTGGATGGCGATCGGAAGACCAGAGCGGTCTGCCACTGCCATGACCTTCGTACCTTTGCCGCGCTTGATCTTTCCCACTGCCCGCTCCCTTTTTTAGCGACGACAATAAAGCCATCGATGAAACATTCGGACAAGTCCAGATTGCCACGCTCTTTCAAGTCCCTGGCTAGCATCTTTAGGATCTCCTCCAGCACTCTTTCCTTACGCCATTCCTGAAAACGGCGATGGCAAGTCGCTGGTGAAGGGTATCGCTCCGGCAAGTCCTGCAGGCAGCGCCGGTACGCAGCACCCACAGGATACCGTCCAGCACGTCTCGGTTGTTTACTCTCGGGCGTCCTTTGCCGTCCTCCCTCGGTGATTTCTCTGATATTAGCGCCTTTAGGATCGCGCATTATTCGTCTGTCAAGTCCATTGGCCACGCTCCGTATCGAAGTATGACCTATTCTAACCATTTTTGAGATGAGTTCTGGAAATATCATAATATTACATTCTGGCTTGAAAAACATTTTGATTACTAACACCAATGATGTTTCTTTCAAAGTTTCAAATGCTTTTTCCAAATAGGGTGAATATATTCACGAGAAATAAAAGATGTAAAACCGCTGCTGCGTTTAGGTTTAGGTTACCGATTATTTAGGCCATAGGGGTTGTGCCAATCGCTTTCAAAGCAGAAATGAAATCGATATGATCAACAAAAGTGTTCGAATAATTTATACGTTCCCAGCAAATTCTCGGTCACATTATTCAATATTACAAAGAAGCACCAATATAAGAACACCAATGAATATAGAATTCGTTCGCTTACGAAATACTTTCATGATAATTAAGTCACTTGGAACAAAAAGATGCCACATACTACCACACCTATTAACCCTACATTTAATAACGCCTCAACATACCCGCTGTGAGCCAAGCCTGCTTTCCACGGTGCGATTTTCCAAAATTCCTCAAGGTATTCTGAATACCAAAATACTTCGCCAAATCCATACCCCAATAATAATCTTTGCTTAATAAATGGTACGAGCGCTATCCATATCGGGATTTTACCCGTGAGAGACGCACTGCGCCCAAATATACCAAATAACATATCTCTACCAACCCAAGATAAGATAAGAATTACAATGCTGACCAATCCATGATCCACCAGTGAATTGGTTTTAGTCTTGTTCCCATTTGATAAAAGATGATACCTAATACCAAAACACATGCCGAAAGGATAAATGAAATCATCGCAGTAGCATTCTTTGTCCTGTAAAGGAAAAACAAAGACAGCAATAAGTATATGAATGAATATATTCTTAAAAATCCATTCTCGTTTTTTAAAATTCGTGAGCCGGAAAAGGAATACTATGCTTGCAAAAGCAACCATTACTCCTGCAAAACTTTTATAATTGAACAATCCACGCCAAGCCCCTGGCGTATCAAAAGTCATAACACCCTCTAGGGGATACTCAAACACCATAGCATAAGTTAATAAAACAAATATTACTGACATAACCTCGAACAATAATACAATTCTCTGCCGTCGAAATTGAAACCCTATGTAAATACCTCCCATCGTTGAAACCAGGAAAAACAAGGATCGTTTTATGGTATTTGAAGGATTGAGCGACCAGAACTGAGAACACATGGTAATTATTAAGATTAAAATAAGTGGGATATACATAAGCCAGAATTCCTTGCTAAGGAATTGACGATTATATGTCCCCATTGTTATCAGAACAACAATTATTATGAATAGACTCGTAATTTGAGCAATGAGTGTCCAGTTTATCTCTAGGTTTAATCCCACTACGCCAAATAGAGTCAACAATCGTTTTAAATAGACATGAAGAATCGGATTTATAACATGCCAAATCAAAATTCGCCAAGTGGAAATAAAAAGAGTTGCAATAACTATAAGAATATTTACAATCATTAACACAGAGCTTGAGTGGTTGCTATTTGTTACGCGATACGAACTCATCACCAGACTCCTGTACACGCTCGATTGTATTAAATATTGATTCTGAGCGCTTGGACTTAATACGCTCCTTTGCCGCGCAGGATGATCCAGACCGTCTGCATCAGGATTTGCATATCCAGCCACAGGGAATAATTTTGAATGTAATACAGGTCGTCTTCTGTGTGCAGGTGCATGGGCTTGTCGCTGCGGCCGTTAATCTGCCACCAGCCGGTGATGCCCTGCGGCACCGAAAAACGCTTCCGCTGCCAGGGATCATACAGGTCTACCAGATAGGGTAGTTCCGGACGCGGCCCGACCAGGCTCATATTCCCGCGCATGACATTGAAAAACTGCGGCAACTCATCCAGGCTGAAACGCCGCAGGAAACGCCCCAGCGGAGTGATGCGTGGATCATCCTTTTTTTTATGGATCAATTCCCCTTGCTGTCCAGCGTTTCCACCTGTTTCTGAAGGCTTCTTCATTCATCACCATTGTGCGGAATTTATAGATCTTGAATAATCTCCCGTTCTCACCCACCCGCTGTTGTGTGAACAAAATCGGTTTCCCATCCGTCAGACGGATCAACAAGGCTACAATCCCCATGACAGGCAAGGCAAAGACCAGAATGCGGGTGGTGATGATCAGGTCAAAGCTACGCTTTACCATGCGTTGGTATTCCGTCAACGCGGCTGCGCGCAGTCGAGCATGGGGATGCCGAGAAATCATGCATTTCGGTGTGATGCAGGGATAGGCTGAAATAGTCCGGGACGATCCAGATATGCACCGGTAGTTCGTCCAGTTCCTTGACCAGGCTGTTGACTTTCTCATATGCGCGGGTTGGGAGGGCAATGACCACATCGGTGGTATGACGTTTTTTGATGACCGCACGAATTCATCCAGGTTGCCTAGAATTTCCGAATGATTTTCACGTTTTTGGTAATCGTCATCAAGAAAACCGCACAATGTCACATCCAGATGGGAATGCTCTTTTATGCGGATTTCAATATCTCTCCCAACTGGACCGGCGCCGATGATAAGGACTCTGGTGTTAAGACCTTCCATTTCGTTTCGCCGTCGATACAGAAGACGGACCACCACCCGCCAGAATACAAGCAGGATGTATGTCGCAAAAAAGAACACGAGAAATGTTACGCGAGATGTTTCCCGGAACGTCATGTAAAGGACACCGGCCAGTGTCACCCCTGCCAGCAGCGAGGCCAGAGTCAGGTTGGCGAACTCATCCACGATACGGATATTCTTACGCCCGTCATAGACTGAAAAAGCCATCATGATCATCACCCAGACCAAAGGAAATGTAAAATACATCTGGATCGGGATGGGCGGCGGTACTTCGATCGGTTTGGTAAACGGAAATGCATTAAAGAAGGGCGAAGTTGATTCACCCCCCACAATGCGAGCGCGACAACGATCAGGTCAACAATGATGGAGAAAACTGCAAAGTTTGTAGAAAACCTGCGAATCATAACCCAGTCTCACATACGGAAGAATATAAACTTACAATACTATTGTATTCTACTTCGATAAAGGCTTGCCTAAAATCTCATGGATGAAAATCCGCCATAAAAATAAGGGATTGCCAACAATATACCGTTTCCACAACCTGCGAGGTTCGATAATGAGCCGACCCAGCCACTCAAAGCCATGATCTGTCATCCATTGTGGAGCACGCACGACATCCCCTGCTACATAATCAAACATCGCTCCAACAGGCATAATGATATTAACTTGCAAATCATTGAAGTTCTCAAGTATCCATTGTTCCTGCAAAGGCATGCCAAAGCCAACCAACAGGAAATTAGGAGCGGTACGGTTATATTAAGCTGATGATTTCTACATTCTCCGAAGACCTTTTTCCCTTGTTAAAATATCCATGGTGTGTGCCGAGGAGCTTGAATTTCGAATTCCTTCTTAGTAGAACATCCCCTGCTCGCTCAGCAACGCCAGGCTTTCCTCCAATAAAAAAGAAGGATAACTGACCATCATTAATTCCTATCAATTGATCGATCCAATCCGGTGGGGTATAGCGATACTTGATTCTGCTGCCTGCCAACAGGCTTCCCAGCATAATTCCAAACCCATCACAAAAAACAATGTCGCTCCGATTTAGGAACTCTCTAAACCATATCTGCTCATAGCTATATTGATGGCGTGAATATTCACATTGGAGATTATCGCTCGATCACCATTGGATGCTATATTAACATACGCAACAACAGATGATCAAGCGGCAAGTCGTCTATACGTATACCTAATAAACTGATGGTTTTGTTGTCTGTGGAGGAGGGTTGGGTTGTGATCATTGATCCGCTAAAAGGTCTTGATATAAGTTTTCATATTGGGAAACCATATTCTCAAGGGTGAACAATTCCGCTTCCCCGAAACAGGCTGATGACATTACAGATAATCGGTCAGGATTTTCCATCATCCATTTGACTGCTTGCTTTAGGGATTAATATCTCCAGGCTCAACCAACAATCCAGTCTCTCCATCTCGAACAAGTTCCTGTAAGCCTCCGATTCGAGATGCGATAACTGGTTTTCCAAACGCAAATGCCTCCACAACAACCATGCCAAATGTTTCTCTACAGGTAGATGGAACAATCAGAGCACTCGCGCTTGAAATAAGCTGGTTTTTTTCTTCACCGGATACCTTGCCCACAAATGTAATATTCTGTTCCGAGTTCGCAAACACTTATCAATTCCTTTTCCATCGAGCCCCACCCTGCAATGGATAAACGCAACTCCGGATATATAGTTGTTAAAGACGTGATTGCAGTACACAATTCACGAAGCCCTTTTTCAGGCTCCAAACGTCCAAGATAGAGTAAATGCATTGGTTTTGAGAACACGACCTTCGTTTGAAATATCTTTAACTCATCTGCCGTCCATCCATGGCTGTTTGGAATGACCTTCTTCTGTGCAGCTGGAAAAAGACCGCTCCTTTGGATTGTAGAAAGTGCGAAATCGCTGGGCGCGGTTAATACCGATATCTCACGTGAGAGGTGTGCCCGAACCAACTGGTAACCACGGATCGGCCATCTCCTTTCCAACACCCATTGTCCGATCTTTCCTTGCAAGGTACCTTCCGAACTCATACTTTCGAAATCGTGACAGGTCTGGACAACACGGCCGGGGCAATGTGATGTTGAGACTGTCCAAACCGAGCCAGAAAGACCACGCATTTTATGAATATGAATAATATCCGGCTTTTCTGCGGCGATTATTTTTTCCAGAATACGCCCCGTATCAGGGTTGTAAATGTCGACCAATTGCCATATCGCTTTTTCCCATTTCGGGTGTAAATCCTTATCCTGTAAGGAATATAAATTTTTGGGGTAAAAGCGATACACACTGATTCCATCTTCAAGCTCATGGGAAATCTCCTTATTGTTACCAATTGTGACAACAACGACTTCCCAGTTACGTTCCGACATCCCTTTGGCTATTTGCTCAGTAGCTATGCCTGCGCCGCCACCGGTCAATCCATAAACACTGGTTACAACAGACACCTTCATACGAGTATACTTCCACAGATCTTGCGATGATTTATACTATACAATTCATCATCCTTAATTTCATTGTATCTAGACCTTTACCCTTACCAAGAACAATGAAACGCAACTAACTAGCTTACAGGTTGCTCGCTTTTAAGTGTTTGATAGTATTCCTTATCTAACCCACTTCTTACAATCTGTTAACTCATATCTTCCTAGGAGCCACATTTCCGGCAAGATAATAATTTCCAGGAATATGCTCAATCTGCTAGTTGTACCAAATGACGTTCATAAATGTGTTTTTCCATCCGTCAAAATAATCCCTATTGTTCACTTCTCCAAATCTGTCCTGATATGCAATAAGAAATGATTGAAAGTCGGACACAAGGGGTAGAATTGTATCCCTAACGCTACTTGGAGAACTCACTTATTGACCACGTAGCAATAAATAGTTTATTTTCACATTTAATATTTGCAAGTATAGACTTTAATACTGTATTATCTGAAACGCAAACTATACCCGTTCTTGATTTCAATTCGTTTATTGGTTGGACAGGTAAATCTAGGGTTTTTAGGTAGTAAATCTGCAACGCAGAAAATGATGGCAGATCAAAAATAACGTATCTACCTCGAAAACCTAAATTGTAGAACAGCCGGCACATACTTCCATAGCCACCACCAAATTCGAGAACAAAGTCAATTTCATGAACTTGAGTTCGAGTCTTTTCTTCAAACTGAGCCAAATGATAAGCATGATAAATCAAGTTGCCACTACTAGCAGGATAGAAAATGTAGGGAATCGGATGACCAACTGATAACTCCTTGATTGCACTTCGCCAGCGCGTGTTCCAGTCAGAACAACTCTTAAGATACATCAGTTCTCTAAATAAGTAGTTTGTATAAGCAATAAGCATTGTTGAGGAAACAACATCCCATCTCAGAAACTCTCTAGGATTCTGATTCAATACTAGTTCTTTTAGTCTGTTCGTATTATGTATCCAGGCCAATTCCGATAATAGTCCACTTGAAGTATCCAAGGTTGGAAATGCACGGAAAACGGCCTGTAAATCAGCAAGGAACACACCCTCTGAAATTGATAGTGGTCGTAATCGCCGACCAAAAGCAATGCTAGACAATTTTGTTACAATATTGTTCGTCATTGTGCCTATCGCTATTCTATACTTAAGGAGGTTAAATATGAAATCAGTAGCCAAATAAGAAATTACTAGCTCACAGTCACATTGACTAATTGTCTATCAGTAGCATAACAGATATCAGCGGACTAATATCAAACACAACTCTTTGCTGAACGACTTTATCTTGGCGTGATCCTTATACTATCGTCTTGAACAACAATATCCAGGTTTGACCTTTTTGTTTGAATGAAATCAGCAAGCTCCTTCAGGCTAGGATAATCCGGTTCTTTTCCAAAGCATCGCGCATCGTCAATAATAACCACATGTTCCGTGTCTGGTCCAATTAGGATCTGGCTTAATTCTTCAAATACCGGGGTATTCTTATCGCCTTTAGCAGTCTCACCAGCCGAATAATGGCCATCAAGCCAGAACAATGCTGGTCGATCCAGGCGCTCGATAATGTTCACTAGCTCTTTTGCACTATCGCCACAGATCAATGCAATATTCTTTGATGTTTCAAATCTCTTTTTCGCCTTCCTATACAAATCCTCGCTCAGTTCAATAGAATAAATTCGATCGAAATATCCTTTCATCGCCTGAACCATATCGCCATAATAAGTACCGGTTTCTACCAGTATCTTTAGATCATATTCTTTTGCATAAGCAACCAGAGTCTGCTGCTTTACGATATGAGGGGGAGGGACAGGTCGTCCATTTTTATGCCACTTTCTTAATTCTCTCCGAGCTCTTATCGTGTTAACCCAATTCCGTAATGGATGATAAAGTGCTGTATTTTCGATGACCCTTTTTATTATGTTCTTCAACTGATTCACCCTTTAGTTAATAATCTTTAAGGATTCAGGATTTTTACTTTACAGGAAGTGAAATCTAATAACTAGACCAGAATATCCAAAGGGGATATTCGTTCATCGTTGAATTTTTATGTAGAAATACAACAATTATTACCTTTTATTGCCATTGTTTTTTTGCCTTTGGAGAACGCGATACCATTTCATGAACAATATGGAAATTGATCTTCTAAAGGCGTTCACGGGAAAATAATTATCATATAAAGATGCCCTTTTTAATATTAGGATACTTTCTGAAGAAAATCCATAGACTGGCAGGATTTTAATCAGCCTCCATGCAGCATCTTCTTTAATCTTCTTAATTTCCCAACAATCTAGATTGTTAGATTCAATCACCTTCCGTAATAACTCATCCAACAATTCAAGTGCTGGTCGAAGATGTTTTTTCAAACCCCTTTCCTTCCAAAATACTCCAACATACTCAAGGGGAATTTCCCTGCCTAAAATGAATTTAATGTGAGAATGACCAACTGTTTTACCGTTTTTCAGGTACAGAGACATATATGTGTCAGAAAGACTAGCGCCATGAAGACGATACTTCACCAAACGTTCAGGTAAATTATAGAGTTTCGATTGACGAATCATCCTAACCCAAAGATCGTAATCTTCAGGGAAACCTTTTTCACCTTCAGCGAGCAAACTGCGGTATCCCCCTGCTTGCAATACAAGAGAGCGGCGTGCACAACTCGCTGAATTTATAATTGGGTCAATAAAACTAAGTGACCACATAATTAACCCGGACGATATTGGCAATGAGATATCCATGATGTGCGACCCGTCTCCATTAATCATCTCTCCAAGGCTGCCGACCAATCCGACATCAGGGTGCATCTCCAAGAAAGCCACTTGCCGTTCAAGGCGCTCCGGTACACTAACATCATCTGCGTCCAATCGAGCAACATATTTGCCTTGTGCTAATCTTAAACAAGAATTACCTGCAGCAACACATCCCATATTCTTGGGATGCTTGTACACAATCACGCGAGTATCCAGTCGCTGAAATTCCTCCAAGATATCAATTGAGCGATCATTTGATCCATCATCAACGACAACCAACTCCAAATTCGAATAGGTTTGCGACAGAATACTCACTATTGCTTCGTGCAGGTATTTCTCACCGTTGTAAACTGTCATTAATACACTAACAAGTGGTAAGGTCATATTATTTAAGAAACTCCAGCTTTACTTCTTGGTGACAAGAATTAGGACAGAAACCATCATATGCAGAAACATCAACCCGTTCCCCTCTGTCAAATAATTCGGAAAGCTCTTCAACTTTATAATTACTATTTTCTCCGGTTCGATTCCCAGGAAGGATCGTTTGAACTTTGTTTATCGGATTGCAGAAGGTGACGGATGTTTCAAAGCATAATAGCATAGGAAATGTGCCAGAAAACCACCTACTACGTGCGGCCATCTCCTCCTCCAAAGCATTAGGATGCTTATAAGGTATCAAAGCTATCAGTGGCAGGATTTGTTCAGCGCGATAAAGAGAACTGGAAACTTCCAATGGATAGTTAAAGTCACATTGAGCACTCGTCCAATTATAGGACAACACGCCATTGCCATTGTCCTCGAATTCAGGTAATTTTTGGTTTCTATCCTGCATATAAGAATAAGTCGTGTTTCTTCCTAACCTTAATGAAAAACCGATCGCATTAGGGGTGAAGCGAAGTGCTGCAATAATTTCTTCCAACACGAATGGCCTCACAAAAAGATTGTCATCCACCATGAATAGTATGTGGTTTTCGCCTCCTGGGATAGGTATTGGAAAAAATGAGTTGAAGTTCCTCAAATTCGCCAGTCGGCGTCCAATTTTCCTTGAAAAATCATTTTCCGTGATCCTGTTCCGGAATAAGCTTGAATAGTGGCGATATGATTTTCGCTGATCATCATTCTCATACAACTTCAGAAGGGCAGTCTCCAAGTCGTTGTGGAAGTTTTCTTCTTTGACAAACTCCACTTCCGGAAAATCTAACGCCAAGGTATGGTACTGTCGGAAAAAATTTTCCGTGCTGGCTTGGTAAATAACACAATAGCTAGCCAGTTTGTAATCCCGACAATGCATGAAAAAAGATCGGAGAGTAGCCTCCAACTGCATCGCGCGATCTTTACTAAAGATTATTGTTTTAACCAAAACGAGCTCCATTAAAACAAGCGAATTATCTGGATAGTGTATTATCCGATTTGTTTTCATCCATAATGCGAAAAGGGAACCACATCTTATACAAAATGTAAACGGTAATAAACGAAACCAGATATGTCAGTATCATGCTCAAGACAGATCCCGTTATCCCCCAAGTTCTTATCATGTAAAAACTGGAAACTATGCCAACAGTACCCACAGTTATTCCGGACACGATATAAACATGAACCTTTTGAATAGACCGAAGGATGATGGAATAACCGGTTCCAATCGCCATAAAAATAGGGACAAAGCCAAGAGGGGCGATTAGCCAGACATATGCATTGTATTTACCACCATATAACAATTCAACTAGCGGTACAGCTAGCCACCAAACAAATAAAACGTAGATTATAGAAATCATGGTTAGTATGATAGAAGTAGCTATTCCTTTTTGACGCAGACTTTGAAGATTACCCCGGCCAAAATCGGCTGCAAGCAAAGGCAATGCCATCATAGAAATGGCAGTAATTAGTTGTGCCAAAGGCAGGGTAAAGTTCTGCATGGCACGTAATGCACCGGCAGCCTCCAGGTCGATCATACTTGCGGTCAACAGGATCTGAATCTGCCCAGCAGCTACACTCAGGGCAGCCGCCGCCAGCGCCCATTTACCAAAATGCCAGTGGGAGGACATGACCTTGTCCATACGGATAAATGAGCCTCCCCTAGAAAATCCTCCTCGCCACCAGAATAATGTAACCATGCCGCTGATAAAGCTTGCCGCACCCATCAGACCAAAGCCTGTCATCGAAAATCCATGCCTAAATAGTGCCCAACAAAGAGACCTCCCATCAGCAAAATGGCATAAAGGGCGCTTGAAAACAAGGCCCCATTAGGCTGCTGGCGGACATAAAAGGCTCTCCTCACCACCCAAAGGAAAAATATGAACGGCAGCGCCAGACCTGCAGCGACAAGCACCTGTGACAGGTAGGTATTGACAACCCCTCCCCATAAGAGAGCTTTTCCTGTCAGAGCAAAAAGGATCGCAACGGGGATGGTGACGATGAAATTCAACCGTATCTGAGCGTAGAGGTATTCATCCAGCTCCCCAGGATAATGGGAAGGGCCAATGACGCTCATGGGCTCGAGTTGAATGGCATTATGAAATCCGGATAGGAAAAGCACGACTGCAAATGCCACGGAAAAAGCACCGTAATCTTCCTGTGTAAGCCATCGCGCCAGCAGGATGTTCAGGATGAAATTACTCCCTGAAAAGGCTCCCTGGTCGAGAATCGCCATGCCGCCTCTCATCCCCCAAGAACGCAGGCGTTTTATATCTACAGGCTTATTCACTTTATCCATAATTAAAGGTGATTATACCTTGTCGGGCATTTCCCTCGATGCACCCACTTAGATAGGACAAATTTACTTCATCACCCTTCCCCCAGTGTCACCACCCGCCGCTCAACCATCCCCAACGGGACAAGGATCGCTGCTACATTCGCAGCGCCCCCCAGCAGCAGCCCCGCCAGCTGCCCAACGATCACAGGCAGCCCCAGCAGCGCTGCCACGATCGCCGGCAGGATGAAAAGCCCGAAGCATACTGCCAGGAAGAGCGAGCTGACCAGGGAGCTCACGCATCCCATGGATTGGTTGATCCGGGCTGGATTATCCCAGTCGAATTTCGCACCGTAGGTGCCAAATGCCAGGAAGATGCCGGTCAGCCCGGCCAGGCTCAAGGCGACCGCCAGCAGGCTGACGATTGCAGACGCTACGGATGATCCCTTGATAATCTGAAGGACGATCAAATAAACGCTGCATAACGCCAGCGCGGGAAGGTAACTCACCAGGAACTTCGACGTCAACAGCTTACGGGAGCTGACCGGGGCGGACTTCAACATCCAATAGCTCCTGCCTTCCATCGAAAATCCCAGACCGGCCAGGCTTGCGATCAGCATCCACCCTATGAAGAGCGCCAGCATCACATCCGCGTAAACCATGATACTGTTGAGCGCGTCCATGAACCAAGCCGGGGCTTCGCCCTGCCCTTCAAATCCCCGTCCATCTGAGCTCAGTAAACCGAAGGCATACACCACTCCCAGAATCAGCGGGGTGATCAGCCGCGAGACATTGCGCAGTTCACGTCGGTATAACAGGAAGTCCTTTACCATAATCGCGCGGATGGAGGCAGGCAGCAACCGGGCAAAAGGATTCAATCCCTTGTCTTTGGCGGCGGGAATCACCGATGCAGCCGCCCTGTTCTTCGGCTTGCGCCGGTTGTTCTGCAGATTGGACCAGCCGGTGGCGTACAACCGCTCACTGGTGATAAGAGCCAGGTAGAAAACCGTGCCGGTCAACAGGATCGCAGGGATGAGCAGTTCGACCGCGGACTGCCAGTCGCTTTTGCCCAAGGCGACCAGACCTTTCCCCGCCCAGGCCATCGGCGACCAGGGTTGGTTAAATCGATCACCCATGGCCAGCATACTTCCGACCTGTTCTTCGGTGAAATCGTAGTTCATAAATCTTGAGGACTGTCCAAAGATAAAAAACGCTGTGCCAACCACAAATCCCAGCACTTCAGCCAGGCGGCGAGCCGGGATATAGCGCGCAGCCACCATCACCAGCAGGCTCGCCAGCGAGGCTGCCGCCAGCGATATCAATGCCAGCACCAGAATCACCAGGGGGTAATAGGTGAAGTGATAACCGCTTGAGATCCCCAGGCCAAACAAGATAGGCAGTGTGAACAGGCACATCAGGCCGAAGTTCGGCAGCACCGCCTGCACCAGTTTGGCGATGAACACCGACCGGATAGGCAGTGGAGCGCTCATCAGGAAATCCATGTCGCCCATCAGGTACAGCGCCTGCAGCAGCACGCCGAAGCTCGTCAGCAGGATGCCGATGGCTGCGATGCTCACCAGCATGGAGGGGATACTCTCCAGAAATGAGACGGTATCTCCCACGTAACGGGTTAATTCGGGAGATTGCATCGCCCCCAAAATCATGATGCTGATAAACAGGATAAATCCGAGGAACGCCATGAATGCCAGAACGGCGATCACAGTTCCGATCTTTCTTCGCAAGCTGGACCGCCGAAATCCATTGATAAATATGGCGACCCGCAGTCGCAGCAAACGCCAGACGCTCACCCACAAGCCCGGCTCGCGAAACATCACCGGAGTGGAGGTCATTTCAGGACCTCGGCAATCTCAGTATCTTCAGCGCCGCCTGTCAGACTGAGGAAGATGTCCTCCAGACTGCTTTCCCCCTGACCAAGCTGGCGCAGTTCATCCATTGTGCCCACCGCGATCAATTTTCCCTTGTTGATGATGCCGATACGGTCGCACATATTCTGCGCGATCTCCAGGATGTGCGTGGAGAGCATCACCGCGGAACCGCGGTCCGCCATCTGGCGCAGGATGTCCTTGATCATCCGCGCGGACTTGGGGTCGAGGCCCACGGTCGGCTCATCGAGGATCAACACACGGGGGTCATGGACCAGGGCGGCTGCAAGCGAGGTCTTCTGCTTCATGCCGTGGCTGTAAGAGTCGGTCGTGTCATCGGCTGCTTCGTCCAGGTTGAACAGACGCAGCAGTTCCTCCGAGCGCCGCGCCGCTTGGGCTCTATCCAGCCCATACAGATCGCCGACAAAACGCAGCAACTCTCGCCCGGTCAGCTTGCCGTAGAGGTTGGGTTCATCCGGCACATACCCGCAGGCTGCCTTGGCTTGCAGCGGCTGCGCAACAACATCATATCCGCCAACCTTTACCACGCCGGAGCTAGGACGCAGCAGCCCGACGATCATCTTGATGGTGGTGGTCTTCCCCGCCCCGTTCGGACCGAGAAACCCGAAGATCTCCCCCGCGTTGACCTGGAAACTGACATCTTCCACAGCCAGTTTGTCGCCGTATTTCTTGACTAAATTCGCTGTCTCGATCAGGACTGTTGAATCAGCCATAGCGCCTCCGTGGGTAACATCTCTTTCATTATATCAAGTCCATCTTTCAACATGTACGCCAGCCATCACAGAAAGTTACACGCCTAGCCCGGAGATTGCATCATCGGAAGGTCTTAAAGGGGAACGGATGTTAGGGTGGATTTAGGACTTTTATCATCCCATCCGTCATCCAATTTGGGCTACAATAAAAAAGTATATTTGTGATATTTCCCACAATTTACCCGAAAGGTAAACCATGCCTGAAGCCTCTGCAATTCCCAACTCACCGCAGGCTGCCGTCCCGCCCTCCTCGCCAAAAAAAGGACCGCGCGGTGAAGTGCTCCTTTACGCCAAGTGGTGCAAGGGCTGCCACATCTGCGTGGAATTCTGCCCGGCGAAAGTCCTCGCCATGGATCCGGATGCGGACCACCCGTATGTCGCTGCCCCGGAAAAATGCACAGCCTGTCATTTTTGCGATACCCACTGTCCCGACCTCGCCATTGTGGTCAGGAAATTGGAGTAGGAGCAGCCATGACCGTAAAACTCATGCAAGGTAACGAAGCGATCGCCATGGGCGCTGTGGCAGCCGGCTGTCGATTCTATGCCGGTTATCCCATCACCCCTTCGACCGAAGTGGCGGAGGTGCTCGCCCGCGAGCTGCCCAGGGTGGGCGGAAAGTTCATCCAGATGGAGGACGAGATCGCCAGCATGGCTGCCATCATCGGCGCGCGGATCGGCGGACTCAAGTCGATGACCGCCACCAGCGGACCCGGGTTCTCGCTGATGCAGGAGAACCTCGGCTACGCCGCCATTACGGAGATCCCCTGCGTCGTGGTCGATGTCCAGCGCCTGGGACCCTCGACCGGCTCCCCCACTGCCGCCTCGCAGGGAGACGTGATGCAGGCCCGCTGGGGAACTCACGGCGACCACCCGATCATCGCCCTCAGCCCCATTTCGGTGCGTCAAGCCTTCGACCTGACCGTGACCGCCTTCGACATGTCCGAGCGATACCGCACCCCGGTGCTGCTGATGACCGACGAGATCATCGGTCACATGCGCGAGCCGGTGGAACTGCCCGATTTCAACACGATCAAGGTCTTTGAGCAAAAGGTCACCGAAAAACCTGAGGATTACAAGGCGTTCCGCAACACGCCGGACGGCGTACCGCCGCTTGCCGCCCAAGGCCTGGGTTACCGCTACCACATCACCGGCATGCTGCACGACGAGGTGGGGTTCCCCACCCAGCGCATGGACGAAATCGATCCCTGGCTGGAACGGCTCAACAGCAAGCTGGACAAATACATGGATGAGATCGCGCTGGTCGAGGAAGATTATCAGGACGGCGCCAAAGTGGCTCTGCTGTCCTACGGCTGCTCAGCCCGCACCGCCCGTCATGCCATGAAAGCCGCCCGCAGCCGGGGACAGAAGGTGGACCTGCTGACCCTGCTCACCATCTGGCCGTTCCCTGAAAAACAGGTGGAAGCCCTCGGCGAGCGTGTCGACCGGATCTCGTCCCCGAGATGAACCTGGGCCAGCTGGCGCTACGAGGTGGAGCGCATCGTCGGCCGGAAGAAGGTCGTCCGTGTGACCCGCGCCAACGGCGAGATGGTCACTCCGCAGATGGTGCTGGATGCGATGGAGGTATCGAAGATGAGCGAATCAACACATCCTGGATGCCGCCACCCTGGAACACGATGAAGCCCTCATCCCGCAGTCGGACTGGTTCGAGCGCAGCGAGACCCTGCAAAAGCTGCGCAAGAACAAGAAGTTCCCCACCATCTGGTGCTCCGGCTGCGGCATCGGCGTGGTGATGGGCGCACTGATCCGCGCCATCGACCACCTCGGTCTGAAGAACGACGATGTGGCCCTGGTGGCCGGCATCGGCTGCACGGCGCGCATGCCCGTCTACATGGACTTCAACACCCTGCACACCACCCACGGCCGCGCCCTGGCCTTTGCCACCGGTCTGAAGATCGCCCGACCCGACATGAAAGTGATCGCCATCATGGGCGACGGCGACGCCCTGGCGATCGGCGGGAACCACTTCATCCACGCCGCCCGGCGCAACATCGGCATCACTGCCCTGGTGGTCAACAATGCCATTTACGGCATGACCGGCGGCCAGTACAGCCCGACCACACCCCTCGGCGGACGCGCCACCACCGCCCCCTACGGGAATATTGAGCCGCCCTTCCCGATCTGCGAACTGGCCATCGCCGCCGGCGCCAGCTACGTCGCCCGCTCCACGGTCTATCACGCCCTCGAACTGGACAAGTTCCTGGCAGAGGCCATCGCCAAGGACGGTTTCAGCCTGGTCGAGGCGGTCTCCTACTGCCATACCACCTTCGGGCGCTTGAACAAGCTCGGCACTGCAGCGGATATGATGCGCAGCCTCAAGGACAACACCATTTCCAAGTCCGTCCTTGACAGGATGACCCCTGAAGAACAGGCGGCCAACACCAAGATCGTCCGCGGCAACTTTGTCAATATCGACCGGCCGAGTACACGAACACCTATGCCGACCTGATCACCCGTGTTCAGGAGGGTGAAAAATGATCCAGAACATGGAAGCCGTATCACGAACCAGCGCGGATAAGAACCGCATCGAGGTCCGCCTGGCCGGCGAAGGCGGGCAGGGCATGATCCTGGCCGGTATCATCCTGGCCGAAGCCGCCTCGATCTACGGGGGCAAGAACGCCGTCCAGATCCCAGTCTTACGGTCCGGAAGCGCGCGGCGGCGCCAGTAAATCGGAGGTGGTCATTTCGTCAGACGAGATCGACCATCCCGAAGTACTTCAAGCAGATGTGGTGGTTGCTCTCAGCCAGGAAGCCTACCGCAAATTTCACAAGGACGTCAAGCCGGATGGATTGTTGATCGTCGATGCCGACAAGGTCGAAGGTGCTGAGGAGCATGTCATCCAGGTCCCGATCACGAGGATGGCTCTCGAGACCACCGGGCGGCAGATCACCGCCAATACCGTGGCGCTGGGCGTGCTGGTCGGCTTGACAGACATCGTCTCGCGCGAGGACATCGAAAAAGCTGTCACCGCCCGAGCCCCTCGCGGGACAGAGGAAATGAACCGCAAGGCACTCGAGGCCGGCTTCACCGCCGCTGAGCAGGTTAAGATCAATTAAGCTATTATCAAAACAAAGGGATTGGACACCGCATGTCCAATCCCTTTGCAGTTAATTAAGTTACCCACGCTTGATACTATTTGGGCGCCGGACCGCCATTCGTGAAACTCATCCGGCCTGCGCTGCCCTTCAGGTAGAGCCAGAGCTGGCCATCCGGCGCAATGCTGCCGCTGGCTACCTTGTTGATCAGCATCTGGTATTCAGCATCGAGGGAATCCTCGCCGCAAAATGCCTTGGTGCTGGGTCCCAGAACCATGACGAGGCTTTCATATTCCAGTTTATAAGTGCCTGCCGCCGTGTTGCAGTCCGCCTGGATGTTGAAAACGCCGTTATCCTGGAAGACGAGCGTATAATTTTCCGGGTTGGGGACCACATTCAGCGTGGGAGGGGAAGTCTCCTCCATGCTATTCCATTGCCAGGTGATGCCGGCAATCTGGTCAGCGGAGGTCACCACTGTTCCCGTGCCGGCTCCCGGCAAGGGGGTGGTGGCTTCCGTCGTTGAGCAGGCAGCAAGGATCAAGACTAACGCAGCGAACAAAATTAGTTTCTTTACCATAATATTCTCCTCTCGGGTTTCGATACAGCAAGTTACTTATTAATCATAGTCCACAAAATCCAATCCATCAAGCCGCTGCTCGATTCGGTATATCCACTTGACAGTTCTTATTCGCCCAGAGGACTTACGTCATCACGCCTTGTCCGAACAACCCGGATGCGGTCGAATAGCGTCAGCAGGATGGCAATGCCATTGATGATGTAAATCATCGTGAATATCTTTGTCTCCGGTGTTGTGGGAGTCAGATCGCCATACCCCACAGTAGCCAGGCTGATGACGCAAAAATAAAGGGAATCGAGATAGCTCCAACCCTCGAACCAGTGATAGACAAACATCCCTAATAAAAGAGCACCGAGTGCCCACAGGAAAGCTGGTCTGGACTCTTTGTCGAACAAAACATCCAATAAGAACAACCTCTGGATGGGACGCGATTTTTTTATCGCCTTCACCACTTCACGTTCCGGAGTTTTCATCCCAGTTTTGTCTGCCATCTTCTCATTGCCTCCATTTTCTACTGCTCATTTATTCCGCCCCGGATCTTGAAATAAATCCCAGGCTAATTGCCATCATATTACTTGTGCTATTAAACCAAAGGCTCCAAGCTGCATCGAGTTCGATTTTAACCTGGAGCCCTGGATACGATATTCAGTTGTAAACTTCCAGATCCCATTTGCCTGGAGATTTTCCTCCAGGGCAAATGCTGTAGTCCTTGTATTAAGCTTTTACAGCTTTTTGGGCTTTCTTAACCTGGAAGGCTTTGTAGATCATGAAGATACCGCCCACAACACCCAGGATGGCGGCTGACCAAACAAAGGCCAAACCCATGCCAAAGCTGTTGTAGCTGTCGATTAGGGCGATACCGAAGATGATCGCCAGAGCGCCGAGGATACCCGCTCCCCAACCACCGCCCTGGAAGGCCATGATCAAGAGGACGATACCTTCCATCAAGCCCCATAAACCGAGGACAAGAACGAAAATCTTGGGCAGGGCGATTGCGCTCGCGAGCGGGTACTGGAGGATGTAACTACCGGCCATGATGCCGACGACACCCATAAATAACTTCCAGCCCCATTGGCTGTGGTCGATGAACATGTAAACGATGTCAAAGATGCCACGGAAGAGCCAGTAGAAGCCGATGAACCAAACCAGAAGCATGTAAACATCCTTCTTGGTGTCGAGCGATCCCCAGAGCAGCGCTGAGCCTACAAATAAGGCTAAAAGACCATTAATCAGCGTCAGCCACCAGGGGCGTTCCCTTGTTGCTACTTGAGTTGCAGCCATTTCTATTCTCCTTGTGAATGAGTGGATAAGTTTAGAATTGCTTATCTGATAGTTATTATACTCACAATATTGAAAACCCGTAAAGGATAAAAAAGTTGTGCAAAATTGGGGACTACCTCAAAAACAACAGCGCCGCCAAACCGAAAGACACCAGGTAGGCAAGCGGATAGATGTAATTCATCGGCGCTTCCAGACGGTCGGCTTTTTCGCGCTGGCCATTCTGCTCCAGCCACTTATAGTAAACATTCAGTGCCACAACCAGGGTGTTGATGAAAAAAGTGATCGCCATGATGGCATCCACGAAGGTCAGATACCCCATTCGAGGGTAATTTTCCCCAAGGCTCCAGCTGAAGGCGATGAAAAGCAGCAGGTTACCGGTGGCGATCTCGATACGCCGAGAGTAGTCCTTCAGGAAGAAGGTGATATACGAGACCGTGATGATCAGCAGGATGGGAACGAAAATGCGGAAGATATAATATTCCAGATGGCGGGGAGCCGAAAAATGAAAGGTGAATCGGGAGATGGGCGCCTGCGTACTGGACACTTCCGAGGTGATCTGGGTATCGAAATCAGTCAGCACGAACTCATCTTCGCCGTGGTTGGGGTCGATTTCATTGAAACCATCCATCGGGACGAAGACATAGTCCTCTTCCGGGAAGAGCATATCCACTTTGAGGAAAAAATCCTGCGTGTCGAAGGGGAAAGCCGTCCAGTCGAAATCGACCTGGAAGTTGGACGAGAATCGCTCCAGGTAGGTGACGTGACCGTTCGATTCGATCTCGATCAGGCGGTTCTGAGCCCAGCGATTGCCCTGCTGGTTGAAAAATGTGAAATCCGGCCATCTTCCTTTGACGTCATCCAGGAAATCACTGTAGCTGGTTTCCGTATAGAGCCTGGAAGTGCAATTGCAGTCATCGGGATTGAATGCCAGCGCCGGATCGGTCCATTCCAACTTGAGGGTGCCGACATCGTTCATAATCTCGTTTGGCTGGTCGATGTTTACGATTTGCTGGAGCTTCAGACCAACTTTGACCGGGATGGCCAGCTTCAGCAGACTTTCGGTATTGGGTTGACCCTGTCCCTTCAACACTTCAGGCGCGTTCACCCCTACCTGCAAGGAAAAATCCCCAGCCGTTAACTTGCCATCCGGCGAAGCGGCGATGACCTCCAGGACGAAATTCTCTCCGCCTTCCGGGAAGGCTTGCTGAAAGGAAGCCGTGCCCTCCTCCCCATTGAGGTTGGACACGCGGACCGGTTTCCGGCCGTAATCCCGCAGAAAGAGAATGGGCTTCAAATCACCGCTCGTTGCTTTCAGATCAACATAAAGCGTATCGCCCGGGTCAAGGTCGCTCAGCCTGACCAAGACGGACGGTTTATCCGCGTTCAGGCTGCCGCTGTACTCCTGGACGAGATGCGTGCCCAGTGCAGCCTGGTCCTGTACAGCGATGGTCGCGCCGGTCGGCTCAGCCGTTCCATCCAACACCTGCGGAGCGTCCAGCCCGATCAGCAGGCGGTAGTCTCCGGATGTAGAGCGGCCGGCAGCGGAGAGTGAACTGCCCAATAGCAGGTAGAAATCCCCATCCTCGGGCACCTTAAATTGAAGCGCAGACGAGTAACCCGGTCCGCTGTCGTCGTCCCAGGCCAGTGCATATTGGTCCCTTAACGCCGGCAGATCGAGCATGGGATGAGGCGAAGTCGCCACCAAGTCAGCTACCGCCTTGCGGAAACTTTCCGTAGTGGTGGAAATATCCTGATCGGCAGGCAGGATCGAAAGGATGGGGTCCAGATTGCCTGAGCGATTTTCCATAAAGGCAAACAGGGTCTGCCCTTTTTTCAAGTCCCTGATGATGTAGATATCGCTCTGACCGGGAGCCAGGGAGCCGTACAGTTCCTGCACAGGAGGGACATCCTGCGCGTGAACGCCGCTTAGCGGTGCGAGCACGAGGATTGCAAGGGTGAGCAGTGTTAATAAGGATAAGCGCATGGCGACAACTCCTCAGAACCTTAAGAAAAGAATTTCTACGGACAGGCACTCCCGTCAATCCTTCGACCGCTTGAGATTGGCATAAAGGATATATATGCTGATCAGAAAGGTCCACAACGGGAAAACCAGGGGCGACCAATAAAAGAATCCCACACTGAATAACAGGAATGCGGCAAGGATATATCCGACATAAATCATCCATCGCGGAAAAATACCGGTGCGGAGCGCGAGGGTGCTGATGGACATCATGAACAATCCCGCCATCTTCATCGCATACGTATGGGTTATTTCATAGGTAATCGCCCGGCCAAAGGCATACATTCCAGATTCCAGGAGAGTAGCGGGTGCCGTCCCATAAACGCTGATGATGCCGCCGGCTACAGCAGCAGCCGCAAACTGCATCGCCAGGAACAGGAGACCGCTCCCCAGGAAAACCGTGGCGAACAACCGGTCCTCATGGTGGGAGAGGTGGTCGCGCACGACTCCGATGAACCACAGGAAGGCAATGCCGGCGAAGGGAAGCAGATTCAGCCCAAGATTGACAGACTCCCAACCGCTTTTAAGCCAGTTCCCCGGTCTCAGCCGGATTTTCCGGAACGGCAGTCTGGATCAATATCAAGCTGGCAAAATACAACACCGAGAACAGTATTCCTGCGACAGCCGCTGCACGAGGCGACTTCAGTCTTTCACGAATTATCGGCTTATCCTGTTCCATAAGTTATTCCTTTTTAGCAGATATTGTTACTGTTTTTTCGCCAGCCACTGCTGCTCGAATTTTCGAATCCGGTTCTGGATATACCAGATTTCCGGGTCAGCGACCGATCGCTTCTCCCTGGTCAACTTCATGGCTTCATCGGCGCTGAATCCCATCCCGATCAATACACAGCAGGCCATGGCCACGCTGCGATGCACGCCCGCCCGGCAGTGAACCAGCACTTTGTACCCATCCCGGATGACCGGCAGCGCTGCCTCCACCCCCAACCAAAAACTGCGGATGGGCATCGGAAGAAACGGGTTGTCCACCGTAGGCAGCCACAGCAGCCGGATGGGGTCATGACCCAGGTTGCGGGCCGGTTTGATCCAGTGCATCGAAAGGATCAGGCGCACATTCATCGCGCGGATCTCGTCCGCATGGTCACCGCGAGGCCAGGCGGAGATGTAGAGATAATCGGTGATGGCCGACACGTCAGGAACGGATGTTTTGGTCATCCCGCGCCTGGGGTTGAAACCACCACCGGGAGTTTTCCTTGCAAAACGCTGATGCTGACCGGCGTTCGCCCATAATACTCGCCGTCCGTCCAAACCGGCTGGTCCGGTTCGGTCTCGATGGTGATGTCTTTCCCGCGCCAGAAGTATTTCTGGGCTACTTCAGTGTGCAGGTGAAGCATCCGTTCTGCGGCGGCAGCGATCGTCTTCAGGTTGTGTTGGTCCAATATGAATACCTCCAGTAAGCCGTCGTCGCTGTGCGACAGATCGCCCGTGACCGAGACACCGGTGCCGGTCTGGCTGGCATTCACCACATAGACTTTGGACGCCGATGTTTCTATCGCTTCGCCGTCGATGGTGATTCGATAGTGGATATCCTTGACGGTGGTGAGCCGCTGGTAACCTGAGATGGCATACGCAAGGGTTCCATATTTGTCTTTTAATTCGCGGGATGTCTGTTCTTCGGGTTCGATTCCCACGTACATGCGCTGGATAAAATAATCCTCACCCAGGCGGACGACATCCACCTGATGGATCGTTTCGCTCGTGCAGATCACTTCCAAGGCCGGTCTCAGCTTGTTCGGCAGCCCCAGTTCGTGGCAGAATCCGTTTCCGGTTCCACCCGGTAACACACCCATCAACACGCCGCGGCCGACCAACGCATTGGCTATCTCGTGCTGGGTGCCGTCCCCGCCATAGCCAGCAATCAGGTCGTAACCAGCGTCGGCCGCTTGCAGCGCCAGCCTTCGGGCATCGCCATATTTGTGGGTGATGCCTGCCTCCCATTCGATGTCATGTGAGCGAAAGACGTCGTTGAGGGTATTAAGAATGGGTTCATCCTTACCGGCTGCCGGATTGATCACTACATAAATTCTTCGTGTCATGGTCCCTCTATCTTGTTGACGTTGATTTCATTCTTCCGGGTAAGCTGCCAGGTAGGAATTAACCGCCTGGCCAATGGTCGGAAAGAAGTGGTCGATGCCGATCTTCTCGAATAAACCATAACGCTTGAGCCGATCCTTGACCGGATCCTTCATCTCAGCAAAGCATAGTGTAATGTTCTCCCGCATAAGATCACTATCCAGCGCTTCAAGCATCTCTGCTGCCGTGATATCGATATCGGTGACAGGTTCTGCGGTCACGACGATCCATCGTGTCGCCGTAGGCGCTTCTGATATGGCCTTCAGGATGTGTTCGCGAAACACGTCCGCATTGGCAAAGAACAGGGGCGCGTCCCAGCGGAATAGCACCAGCCCGGTGATCAGCGTTGCATCGGGATGACGGGTGATGTCGTGAAAGCCTTCCAAATCTTCGACACGTCCCAGGACGGCATCGTAAGGACGCCATGCCCGCCAGACGAACCCGGTCAACGCCAGCACGACAGCGATGAAGATTCCTTCGATCACACCGAACAACGCCACACCCAAAAAACAGACGACGGAGAGGGTAAATTCTCCCCGGCGCAACCGCCATAAACGCACCACCCCTTTAATATCCACAAGCGAAATACACGCCGCGATGACGATCGCACCCAGCGCGGCATCCGGTAGATTTTGCAAAAGCGCAGGCGCATACACAAGCAGCAGGACGATGCATAACGCCCCCACCACGCCTGTCAGCTGGGACTTGGCTCCCGCGGATTCCGCCACCGGCGTGCGGGATGAACTGCTGCTGATGGAGAATCCCTGGAAGAAACCGGCAGCGACATTTGCTGCCCCTAAAGCAATGATCTCCTGGTTTTCATCCACCTCGTAGCCGCCACGCAGCGCGAAAGTGCGTGAAAGCACGCTGGTATCTGCGAATGAGACAAGTGTGATAGCCACTGCGCCTGCGAATAGCGCTGCCATATCCGTGAGTGACACCAATGGGACCTGAAAGCTCGGCAGCCCCTGCGGCAGTGGTCCCACCACCGACAAGCCTGCGGTAGCCGCCAGATCATTCACCCCGACAAAGATCGTCGACCCAATAACAGCGATCAATACGCCGGGGACCCTGGGCCATTTACGCTTAAAGAACAGCACAATGAACAGGCATGCAGCACCGATCAGAAAGCTAATCGAGTTGGTCAATCCCTGGGCTACACCCTGCAGGATACTCAACGTTCTTTCGATCAAGCCATCGCCGGTGGCAGGAAAACCCAGGATTTTAGGCAGCTGGCCGATGATGACCGTCAGCGCGATGCCGTTCAGATAGCCCAGGCGAATGGGCTTGGAGAGCAGGTCGGTGACAAATCCAAAACGCGCCAGCCCGGCGAAAATGCACAACCCGCCGGTCAGGAGAGCGAGCATGCCCGCCAATGCCACCAGGCGGGATTCATCGCCGCCAGCCAGTGGAATGATCGTAGCGGCGATAATGGCAGCCAGCGAGGAATCCGGTCCCAAAACCAGCACACGGCTCGGACCAAAAATGGCATAGGCGATCAGTGGGAAAATAGTGGCATAAAGCCCGTAGATGGCAGGCAAACCGGCAGCTTCGGCATAACCCATGCCCACCGGAACGAGTATCGCGGTAAGCACCACCCCGGCTAGGATATCTTTTATCAGCCATTTTCCTTTATAGGTGCGCAACGCGACAACGGCGGGAATCCACCTGCTGATGCCCGAAGGAATTGCTGTTCGCTTAAAGGGATTAATGTTGCTCTCGGGTGATGCCACGGCTGCTCTTAGAAAATCCCTGAAACTCGTTGATGTTCCGCCTGGAATGGGTTGCCGCCAAAGGCAAAACTGCATCTATTCAAAAGGAATCTTCTCTATTATAACCATCTTCAGGATGAGAGTATGAAAGGAGACAACATGAATACAAGACAATACTTACCGCGTTTGGGATTAGTAACACTACTTCTAGCGTCCATGCTCGTTCTAGGTTTTTTCCTCGGCAGGACCTCGACAGGAACATCGGTCGCAGCAGCCATGGCCGGCATGGTGAGAGCTTTCGCGCCAACGCCGACGGTGTTTACGCCCGTAGGTGAAACCATTCCGATTAAATCGTTGAGCGGGTTGGATTCCATCGATGCAACGGTAACCATTAACGCCAACGGTCTGCTCAACGACCAGCGTATCCGGGGCGACCTGACCGCCACCGTCAGCACTAACGGCAATGACAAGAGCAAGATCGTGCTGACCGGTCCCCTGCTGGGAGATATAGTTGCCCAGGTGGGAGGCTCCGCCGTCAGCTTGTTTGCACCTTCGGCAGTGGAAATCTACAAAGTTCCCCAGGGGACTTACGTCGTCATCGATGCCTTGTTCGATGTGTGCGTCAAGCCCAAGGCTGCCAACGCCACTGCGGACGTGGAGCAGATGAGCCCGAAAAGCCTGATGGACATGTTCACCGGCAAGGAGGTGGCTCGAGGAACATTCGCAGGCAGCGAGACGGTTAATGGCGCATCCTACAAGCACTACGTCATCGACGGACCTACCTTTCTTGACGCCGCGCAAAACAGCAAGGATGCCACCCTGCGCACATTTGGCGATTCTCTCTGGTCCGCCAAGGACGCTGACTTGTACCTCTCCCCTGCGGGTTACCCGGTCGCATTCCTGGGCGGTTACAGCGGGGAATTCCAACCGTTAAAATTCGAAGGCGACTTTGATATTCAAATCGAAGTAACCGGCATCAACAAGAACACGCCCATTAAGCTTCCCGCATCGTGCAATAAACCCATCTCCCAATAATTCCACATTTTGTCTGATTAACTTCAAAGACCCAGCGAAAGTGATCCGCCGGGTCTTTGTCTGTTTCTCCAAGAATTTAAAAACATTACAGAACGATCCGCCAGGAAGGATCTTCATCCTGCGAGATCGAAATTTCGTTTGTCAAACCGCTTATTAAATTCCCAGAATCTGTTTCTTTTTAGCCTGAAACTCTTCTTCCGTGATCAGACCCTGGTCTTTCATGGACGAGAGTTTCTGGATCTGGATCAGCTGATCGTCGATTTCCGAGCCTGCAGGGGGCGGGGCTTCATAAACCACCTGCTGGGGCTGGTTGGCAGCAGCCTGCTGGGCATATTTCTGGTCCTGGTGGTGGCGAACTGCGCCTGCGGTTCCCGCTACAACGGCTGTCGTGGCTGCAACACCTACCGCGCGGGCCACTGGTCTTCCTATTGCTCTTCTGCGCATCATAAGAACCTCCTGTATATTTGACCGGACACTCTTTCCGATTGAAAGAGGATTCCGGAATATTTGGTTTGATGGTGGACTAGGCGTTCTCCAGTTCTTTCATCGCCTCAAGTACAAACTCGTGCGGGATACGGGCAAACATGAGCTGCTCGCCTTTGGCTTCCATGATCGCTTCCTTGAACTTGACCGCCCACAAATTTTCGAAGAGCATCAACGCCGCAGTCGAGTTGTTCTCCAACTCCGCAGCGATCATGTCGATGTCATCTTTTTTAATCATCCCATGGGTGCCCTTGACCTTGGTCGGGTCAAAGATGGCCACGAAATCAGGATCCGGCTCCTGAATCTCCTTGACGGTCAGGACACCTTCCTTATTCTTTGAAATGATGACCAGGTCGATCACGCGTACGATCTTCTTTTTCATCAGGTCGTTCAGGGCTTTGAGTCCTTCACCCTTGAACTTGTTGCCCTTGAATTTCAGGGCAATAAAATCAACAGGTCCGTATGTCATAGTTTTTCTCCTTTTCTGGATGTATAGCTTATTATACGGTAATTCGCGATTTCAATGCATCACCAACTAACGGTGATTATTCCGTTATAACTCTATTGAGCCTAAAAAAGACCTTGGGCGGTATAATTCCATCATCAGACCTTTCAAACAAGGAGCGGACACTATGAGCGAAACAATGGTCAAGGAAATGACGATCAAACTACGGGAGCTCGAACAACTTTATCTCGCCCCCGACATGGATCCATTTTCCGACCTCGAGGTGGAGATGTTCGGTGAATCCGCATTTCAGAGGATCGTGAAGCAGCTCGAACCGGGATTCTGGCGAAAATCGGGCACCCTGAGGCTGGTGATCCAGCTTCCCAAGGATAAAATCAAACCTGACCTGGATAAAAAAGTGATGGCCGCCATCGACCGGTTTACGGAAATCCGCACACGGGACAACGACCTGGCGGCTCGCAACGAGCGCTGGAATGGCGCCCGCAGGCTGGTTGTCGCCATTCTCGTCTCGCTGGGGATCATGGCCGTGAGCGCCCTGCTGTTCAACACACTGCTTTCGAATCTCCCCCGCGATGTTTACTCGCTGTTGTATGGTTTTATCGCCCTCGTGATGTGGGTGCTGGTCTGGAATCCGATCGACATCCTCGCATTTGAATGGGTCCCCTTCTCGAGGGCGAATCAAGTCCTCGCCTACATTGCAAAGGCTGAGATCGTCATCAAACCCTGGGAATAATGGCTCCCGAGTATCACGTCAAATGACAAACGCCCCGATTTTCTCGGGGCGTTCTTCTTTGGTAAGGTAAAGCTGGTTCAGGGCGCAGATTGAGGATAACCGGGGACGGCCTTGCGCTTGTAGGCACCGCTGGTATAGGTGGCGATGTCCGCGAATAATGCAATTCCGACCCACACCCAGTCGAAACCGAGCATGCCGTTGGCGCCGTATACAACAGAGTACGTCAAGGTGGTCCAGGGCAGGAAGACCAAACCAAGCAGCGGCCAGAACCAGGTATCGAAGGCTTGGTTAATCCGTATCTGCCCGGCAGGGACCAACCACCAGATCAAGAAGCCCAGGCGTGGGCCACCGAACATCAAGGCTAGCAAAAAACAACACATAGTATCACTCTCCTCGTTTTAAATATTGATTTGATTGGAAATATGGAAATCAGTTCATGTATGTCCACGATCAATTGATCGTGCTTGCGTAGAGACTTGCTTCATACCATCTCGGCATGCAGGATTGAGATAATTAATTATAGCCCATCTCCTGGAATTTCAAACGGACCTGGTATCCCATCCAATTCCAAAAATGCGCTTCGTTAACCTGCTGCCCTTGAAATAGCATGCGCCCCGAAACCCGGGTTTCGGGGCGCAACTTACTAAATAGATCGAACTATGGATTACGGAGCAGTCGTCGGGTAACCCGGGATCTCTTTGCGTTTGTAGGCATTGGCGCTGTAGGTGGCAATGTCCGCCGCAACAGCAAGCCCAACCCAAACCCAGTCGAAACCGACGAGGCCGTTCGCGCCGCAAACAAAGGTGATCATCAGGGTCGTCCAGGGCAGGAAAATCACGCCTAACAGCGGGATGATGAAAGTATCAAAAGCCTGGTTGATCAAAAACTGTCCCTGCTTGGTGAGCCAAACAACAAGAAATGCAAAACGTGGACCAAGGAACATCAAAATCATAAAGAAACAACACATAGTAGCACTCTCCTCACTTCAACTGAAATTTTTCGTAGATGTATGGGCATTTCTGGGCGAACATCTACAACGATGTCTCATTATAGCCCACTTCACGGAAGTATAAATTACGAAACAGGATATAGCACCTTACCGTGAGGCTTTCAGACTGCCGATTGAGTTGCCGGATCGAAGCTGTTCTGGACGACTTCGATTCCTGCTACCTTGAGGAAATTCGTGGCATTTTCATCCACCCGGTAGGCGACGCTGTACACGAGACGGGTGATGCCGGCGTTGATCAACACCTTGGTGCAGTTGATGCAGGGCAGGTGCGTTACGTAACACGTTGAACCGCGGGTCGAGACGCCGTGCAGCGCCGCCTGGATGATGGCGTTCGTCTCCGCGTGGATGGTGCGTACGCAGTGTCCGTCCACCATAAGGTGACCCGCTTCGTCGCAATGCGCCTGCCCCGCCGGGGAGCCATTGAAGCCGGTGGTCAGGATGCGCTTTTCCAGCACCAGTACACTTCCGACAAACGCCCGGTCGCAGGTGCTGCGTTCCGATACGGCATAGGCAATTTTCATAAAGTACGAGTCCCAATCCGGGCGCATGGTGTTTCCTCCAAGGTGTTATTGAGAGATATTGGCTGGGATTATACAACAAGGGGTTTCTAGGGAGATTAAATTTAAGAATAAGTTGCAGGTCACGTTTTGAACGTGACCTGCAACTTTGATAGTAAATACACGGTAAATGCTTTAATACGACGAATTGGAGTGAGATATCTCGATATCGTTCACCTGAACAAAGCGTGGAACGATCACCGCTGTCGGATTGCGCGCCCCGTAACTCATGGACGTGTTGTTCACGACCTGTGCCTTCGACATCCACGCCACTTTATCGCCAAAGATATCCAGCAGGCTTTGCGTCACGCGCACATTGTACGGGACCACCACCGAGCCATCCTTCTCGCAGCAGCAACGCGCCGAAGCGCGAACTGGCGGTGATGACACCCTTCGAAGGATTGACGATGTTCATGTAATGCAGGAAGGGGATGTAGAGGATATCCTTCTCGCGCGGCTGCTTGACCAGCTCCTCCAGCGAGCCCGCAACCCCCTCCCCGCCGCTCAACACCAGGCTCTTGTGCATCACGGTATGCCCGGTGGGCTTCGCGCCAAATTCGTCCGCATCATCCTGGAACCAGGTAAAGGCCTTGAAACACACCGTTCTCGAAGATCGGGAAAGGCTTGCGGATGATACCGGTCAGATCCCGTTTGAATGGGAATGTCTCGAGTCGGTTCGGATCGTCGACGAGGGTGAACTTGTCCGAGAAGACCTTCTTTCCGACCTGATCTTCGCTCAGGAAGGAAAATCCGCGCTTCATCGAACCGCCGTTGAAACCGATCCAGTTCATGATGCTGAGCAGGTCGCCAGTGGCGGCGGAGCCGAAGACGATATCATAGCTGCCCGAGGGGAAGCTGCAGAGCCTCGTCGTTCTGATAGCGGTCAAGCAGGAAGGCCAATTCCTGTCGCAAGGTTGCTGGGTCCAGGTCGCCTTTCTTCTGGGCGGACTGCTCGGCAATGCACCTCCCACTTCAATTGTGCATGTGGATAGAACCACGGTCACCTGGGCATCGGAGGTGCTGGAAATACTGGCGTGTGCTCCGAGCGGGTGTTGATCTGGGCGATGGTGTTCGAGCCGTTGGAGAAGATGCCCGAGAGCTTGATGTCGTCCGTCTCCAGCCCTGCGCGGCCTGGTTGAAATAAGCCAGGCGCTCCTCGTTGCTGATCCCTGCCAGCGTCGGGTCATAGCCGCTTTCGTCGGCAAAGGATTCGGCGAATGCCGGGCACGGTCGGGCTGGTAGTTCAGGGGCTGGGCGTGCTTGACCATCTCGGCGGCAATGTCGATGCCGCGCTTCATCTCATCCAGCTTGTCCAGGTCGGTGATCAGCTCGTAGCTGGCGCGCTTGCGGCCGTCATAGGCGGTGATGTCCAGGCGGATGAGGTGCTCGTTGGTGTTGAGCGAGATGGCCGAGTTGGCAAAGCGCATCAGGTAGCTGTCTTCTTCGTGGTAGAAGAGGGCCACGTCGTAGCCCTTGCCGAGGGCATAGTCGCGCAGGTCCGTCAGGGTTTGCAGAATTCGTTCCTTCATGGCTATTCTCCTATCCGGACGTTGTCGAAGCGGCAGACCGGGACGCCGTGGCCCAGCTGCATGACCTGGTTGGGCTGGCCCTTGCCGCAGTTGTCCACGTACTGCACCTTCCAGGTGGACTTGTCGCCGACCGCGGAAAGCGAGTTGCAGAATTTGAGCGTGTCACCCTTGTAGGTGGAGTTCTTGACCACTCTGCGTGACCTTGCCATCCTCCACCAGCCAGCCGATCTCGGTGGCGAAGTGGAACTGCTCGCGGTTCGAGCCGATCGACCAGCTCCGGTCGCCGTCCAGGATGATGCCCTTTTCGGTCTTGCTGACGATATCATCCAGGGTGCCGTCCGTGCCGGGGTCGATGTTGATGTTGGTCATGCGCTCGATGGGCACGCGGTAGAAGGCGGTGGCGCGGTTGGCGCCGCCGCTGCCGTTGAAGATCTGCTTGCGGGCGCGGGCGTTGGCTTCCTCCACCATCTGCCGGCCGGTGATGGCGCCCACCAGGATGCCCTTGTCGATCAGCAGGTTGTCCTGGGCCGGGACGCCGTCATCGTCGTAGCCGAAGCTGCCCGGGGATGTTGGGCAGGGTGGCATCGGCGCGGGCGGTCAGCTTGGGCGAGCCGTAGCGCAGCTTGCCGAAGTCGTCCAGGGTGACGAATGAGCCGCCGGCATAAGCCAGCTCGTAGCCCAGGATGCGGTCCAGCTCGAGGGCGTGACCGATGGTCTCGTGGGTCTGCAGGTACATGATGCCGGGCAGCAGGATGACCGAGCGGTCCTCCTTGGGGCAGTCGTCCGCAGCCAGCACCTGGTTCAACTCCTTGACGATGCGGTCGGCGTTCTCGCTGAACAGCTGCCGGTCGATGCGTCTCCCAGCCGCGGCTGTCGCCCACCTGTCCGGGACGGAATTTGCGCTCGAAGGAACTCACCTTGCGCATCCACGCCGGTCACCTGCAGCGATGGGAAGACCTCGGTGATGGTCTTCTCGATCTCGCTGCCTTCCGAGTCGACGAAGATGATCTGCTTGCGCATGAACATCATCTCGCTGACGCGCTGGAAGACGCCCGGCTGGTTCAGCTTTTCGTCCATTTCCTTGAGGAAGGCGACCTTTCTGCCAGCGGCACCTCGAATGGGTTCACGCGGCAGGGGCTTGCGAATGTGGCCTGGATGGCATCCTTCTCCGCCAGGCGCACCGGGAAGGTGACCCGCTCGGCGGCGACGCGGGCGTTGTCCAACGCCTTGTCGAACAAGGCCGGCAGGTCGCTCAGATCGGACGAGGCGGAAAACCCCCAGGCGCCTTTGTAGAGCACGCGGACGCCCATGCCGCTTTCTCGGGCGGAAGTGGTGCTCTTCAGGTTGCCATTCCACATCATCAGGTAATTGGCTTCCTCAACGGGATACCAGCGGGCATCCACGTAGGTGGCGCCCGCCGCTTTGACTCGTTCGATCTGTTTCTTGATGTCTTTTATCATTCAGGATTCTCCTTTTTGACCACCTTACTGATAAATACTTGTGAATTGATTCTACACGACATTATTAAACGACGCAGGTCACGTTTGAAATGTGACCTGTGTTAGTAAACTAGAAGTGCTTTTTGGAAAGGTCAAACCTAAAAGGGATGTTCCCCTAAGACCATTGCTGGGAGAGAGCTGAAATCATTACGCTTGATTAATCGCAATTCCCATGCGCTCCATATCGCTGATCAATCGTTCCGGCTGCACCAACTCGCCCTGTGTGAACAACCCCGGCTGACGGATGGATCCGTCCAACCACTGCAGGACGGTCGCCACGACCGGGATAGCCGTGAACACGTAACCGTCCGCGTGAGACAGCACCATCTCAAATGACCTGCTCTGTCCCTCTTTTTCCCCTTCGGCTTCCAGTTTCAGACGGGTGCCATAAGGCGGCTTGGTGAATTGCTTCAGGCTCCATAACATCAAACGACCCATGGATTGTTTCAAGGAGGGTGAAATCTTAAGCGCCACCATCATTAGGGGCAAGACGACCCAGTCGGTGACGGGATTAAAGCCACCTACAAAGAATCCCGTCTCTCTCAGCGTTGGGAAGGATTGCGGGATTCCGCGCATCTCCTCCAGCGACATCGGGATGCAGGTCTGCCTGCCGAACGGCGCGCCGAAATCCATGGCAATGTGGTCCACGACGATGTCCATACGGGCGCGTTTCCACTCGCCGTCTTTGAAGAAGCGCAAATCGTACTCGGAGAACTCGCCGACCATTTCATCAACAGTTGCCTGGGATATGATAAGCGGCTTCCAGTCGATTTTGATCACGCTGCCTACATTGGCTTTTAACATCCGGTCGAACTTCAAGGCTGCATACCGCACCAGCGCTGCTGGCAGGCCGGGATGGAATCCAGCGTCGGTAATGAACGTGCGCCCGGCGCGAGTGATATCTTGCTGAAGACTTTGGAGCACTTTCACCTTCGCGCATGAATACTGCACATCGAGGTAATCCACACCCGCCGCGAGGCAGGCACGCGCTGTGGTTTCCGCATATTGTGATGTGCTGGAAGCCGCCACCAGAAGGTGGACTCCATTAAGCGCCTCACCTAGTGCAGACGAATCCCCTGCATCCAGACGGCAGCCGGTCACTCGCCCAGGATACTTCGCATTAAGCTGCCGGGTAAGCATCTCCGCTTTGGATGCATCCCTTCCAGAGATGGTGATATTGGCATCGCATTCAGGAAGGAGATATTCAGCGATCAACCTGCCGGCATTGCCATATCCACCCAGAACAAGAATTTTGGCCGTCATGAATTTAGTGTAGCATAATTTTATTAAACTCAAACAGCAAGAAAAAAATCACTTCCAGCCTCAGATCGGAGGTGTGCCATCCTGGGAGTACGACCACCACGCCAGTAGGAAATCCTTCACCGGGTTGGAGGAGAAACTGAAGTTGTAGGTCACGTTTGAAACGTGATCCACTCGAAAATACGCGCAAGGAGAAGAATTCCTCGCCTGGCTAGGATTCTATTATTGATAGTTTCAATCAGGGGGTGGGAGTAACCGTTGTTTCGAGCGCGGGGTTCGGTTTCCAGGCAGGGTCAAAATCTGTGTCCGGGTCGCGGGTCAATCGCGTGCGGTCCCCGCCGGAAATGGTCATCAGGTACAAGTCCTGGTTGGAACCTGCCGGATCGGCGGAGACGGATTCGAACACCAGCCAGTATCCATCCGGCGAGTAATCCACATCCACGATGGGAGGCTCAGCGTTCACTTGTGTACTGGGCTTACTTACTCTATCTTCATAGCGCATGGTCATCAACCGGGCTGGGGACGGGGAGGCAGCGAACAAATCCGCCTGGCTGAACGAAAGAAACGCTCCGTCCGGAGACCAGGCCGGAAGGAAATCCGAGACTTGGGAACCGCTGCGCACCAACTGTTGCTGCGCCTTCCCTGCGCTGGTCATCACCCAGATCTGAAAAACTCCCACCCGTCTGAGGGTATAGACGATCTGCGTCCCATCCGGAGACCAATCCGGCTGTCTCACCTGGACGTTTAATTCCGTCTCGGTCAGGCGAGTGATATCTCCGGATTCAAGATCCAATTTATAGAGTTGTGGATATCCGTCACGCAGGGAAGTAAAGGCGATGGCTTTTCCATCCGGTGACCATGCAGGGTCAAAGTCACCCTCGATTGAGCCGCCCAAAGGTTGTTTTCCGGTGCCGTCCGCATTCATAATGTACAGGTTGGCGCCGGCATAATCGCTTTCCTTCAACCTGCAGGGTGAGATGTAAACGATCTGCATCCCATCAGGAGACCAGTCCGGCTGGCAGGCGCCGTCTGTTTCAGTTGTGATGGCACGCTGGTCTGTGCCGTCCGAGTTCATTAAATAGATCTGTGGAATCCCCGACCGACTGGATGCAAAAGCGATGGTGCCGAGTCCGCCGCCGATCAACGTGGGAGTGATGGTGGGCGTGAAAGTAATAGTCGGCGTGGCTGTGTTTGTCGGGGTAAATGTGACCTTCTTCGTGGGTGTCCCGGTGACCGTCTCTGCCAACGAAGATGAGAGGATGGTCTCGTTCGTCGCGGCGGCTGCCACGGTTTGGGTAACTCTCGGCGTGGGGCTGGGCAGCCATCCAGGGGGCAGGAATGCGGCTGCCTCGGACGGAATGATGGTCGGAAAATTGGCGAGTATGCCAACTACTACGACAACGATCAACACCAGCAGCAGAGAAAAAGCCAGCCAGCCCAGACTTCGCTTGCGCCGCTTCTTCAAACGGGCAGGTGTGTTTTCCTTGATCGCGAATTGATCCGCCTGCTGCTCGATCGCGCTGAGCGGCTTGGACGGGGGGCGGTCGGCTGTAACCACTGCCGGTGCAATCGCCATCTCGCCGATGGGCTTCTGTGTATTGGCGCTGGCACCCAGTAGAGCCTGCTTGAAGTCCTCGTCCGAGCGGAACCGGTCATCGGGGTAGGGCTCCATCGCCTTTTCGATGGCAGCTGCCAGCTTGCGTGAGACTTTCGGGTTGCGTTTGCGGAGGGGCGTCAGCTCGACATTATCCATCACCCTGGCCAGCGCGTCTTCGGGGATGACACCGGTCAACGCGGCATAGAGCGTCGCGCCCAGCGAATAAATGTCGGAATGGGCATCCGTCCTGGCTGTGCCATACTGCTCGGGGGGCGAATAGCCGGGGGTCATGGCACGCGCGCCGGTCGTTGTGGCCTGCGAGCCCCGCATTACCTTTGCCAGCCCGAAATCCACCAGGTAAACGTGCCCCTCAGGTGTGATCTTTACATTGCCGGGTTTGATGTCACGATGCAAGACGGGGGGTTTGCGTGTGTGCAGGTATGCCAGGGCATCACAGATGGATGCGCCGATGAGGATAGCCTCCTCTTCCGGGATGTTCCCGATCCGCTCCATCCGCTGGCGCAGGTCCTCGCCCTCGATGTAGTCCATGACGAGGTACTGCCCCTGGTTGTTGACCACAAAATGGTCCGACACACGCGGCAAGTTGGGTTGCCGCAGGCTGGCCAGAATAACCGCCTCCAGACGGAACTGGCGCGCATACTCATCCGTCGTGAACAGGTTTTCCTTAACGGCGACTTCCACGCCCAGGTTCTCATCAATGGCGCGGTAAACAGACCCCATGCCCCCCTGGCCCAGGATCTCTACTATGCGATAACGACCGTGAAGAATGGCTCCCTGTTCAAGCGTCATCTATAAATCATCCAGCGCTGACCTATAAATCAAAAATTGATTATAACAGAATCGTCCGGAACCCATTTTCCGCAACTCATTACAATGAATATACACATCCCCATGTACCGTTAACAATTATGAAAGGCTGAAATTATTGACTTACCGTGGCTTTGCCAATTTCATGCGGACAAAAAGCCACGGTGCGCCGGCAGAAACCCACACCCCCACCAGGCAGTATCGTATGTAACGCATGAGGTATGGCAGTACCCCATCTCCGGAAGGGAAGAAAAACTTCAGACCCACGTAGAGTATCGCCACACCGACCAGGCCAACGAGGAAACGCAGCGCTTTCTGGCCGAGTGTCCCTTCCATGGAGAAACCTCCCTGCCGGGTGAACCAGGCCAAGCCAAGCGACAACCCGAACAAGGTCCCTGCCGTCGAGTAAACCCCGCTCACATCCATTGGAGAAGGCGCGGGTCCTTCAGGGAAGGCAACTGCCGCATTGAGCAGCCATTCCTCGGGCATGGTCCAATCGCCCAGTGACAGCGCGGCAAGCTGCACTGTGCCGATAAATCCCAGCGAAACAAGGAATGCGACCCATACCTGCTGTGCGAAGGTCAGCTTCTTTAGCCAGGCTGCCACTGGATTCCAAAATTTAACAAAACACAGGAGCAGGATGGCGCCGATCAACCAGCCCACCAGAACATCGGTAGGGAAGTGGACTCCAAGATACAGGCGCGACAGACCGATCATAAAGATGACTGCGATGGAAGCTATCCATGCCCACGGCCGATTGACATAATAAGCGATCATCCCCCAGACGGCCACGGCAGTCTGCGAATGTCCGGATGGAATCCCGAAGGAGGATTCGTTCGCGTACGCCTTAACGTCCGTGCTGTACCAGTAGGGGCGCGGATCGTTGAACAGGATCTTGAACACATCGTTCAGCCACGTACTGAACAACAGGATCAAACCGACCCGCAAGCCGAGACCTGCGTCCACGCACCAGTAAAGAAAGGGGAGCATCAAAATGAAAAATTCCTCTGACCCAAGAAAGCTGAAGAATTCCATTGGCGCGACGAGCCAGGGTATGGTTTGGAATGATGCAATGAACTGAACACCCAGATCCCAGAATTGCTCCATGAAGACACCTCCTGAAAAGTAATGGAATAGCGACGGGTATTTCGAAATTCCCGGAATTCAAAGACAGCCATGCTCCTCCGCTGCGTGTCTTTGACGGCACCTCGTTTTTATTGTACACTCAAAACATGGACCGTGAACCCACGCGTTTGTGGGACTGGCTCGCTGCAGGTGTGTTGTTCGCCGCCATGCTCGTTTCGGCGGGGCGGCTGCTTGCCACCAACTGGGTTCCCCACCTCGATTATGTTTATGTGCTGGTGACGCTGGGCGTGATTCTCGGGCTGGCGCTGGGGAAGAGCCTGTTCAGCCGGCGGGTGGTTTTCTTGCTGGCAGTCGGATACAGCTTGTTCCTCCTCCCCTGGCAGCTCTCGAAAGCCACCGAGGACGCCGTGGGCTGGGGTGAACGCCTGATGAGCCTCAGCGGCAGGTTGATCTATTCGCTGGCGCAGCTCTCCAGCCGCCAGCCGGTGGACGATTTCATCCTGTTCCTGACTTTTGTCAGCATCCTCTTCTTGATCATCAGCATCATCAGCGGTTATGCTCTCGCCCGACACGGTAACGCCCTGGTAGCGATCGTGCTCGGCGGCCTGGCCATCATGATCGTGCACACGTATGACTGGGCGGTTCCGGAACGCGTCTGGTATCTAGGCACCTTTCTCTTTTTTGCCTTGCTGCTTTTCGGCCGGCTCAACTACATTTAACTCCAGCCGCGACTGGAAGCAGCGCCGTGTCTTCATCTCTCCCGAAGCCAATGTGGATATTTCCGTGGCGGTATTGATCTCAGCCGCCGTGCTGGTCTTGCTCGCCTGGACCATGCCGCTTTCGCTGTCGTCATCCCCTACCGCCAACCGGGTGTGGACCAATCTGTCACGTCCCTGGGATGACCTGAAGCAGCGCTTCAAGGATGCCTTTGCCGCCATCCAGGGGACGACAGCTGTCGGACCGCGCGATTTTTTCGCGGACAATCTTGCGCTGGGGCTGGGCAACCCGCTCGGTGATGCGGTCCTGTTCACAGTGCAGCTTCCGAGTTTCCGCCCAGGATCTGCCCCGCCTTTACTGGCGCGGACGTGTTTATGATGAATTCTCGGACGGCAACTGGACCACCTCCGCAGAGACCATCGATGAATTCGATCCTGATGACAACTCGCTCGCGCCAGCCGGGCAGGGAAAAGGACCCCAAGGCACGTTTTATATCACCACCTACATATCAACATCAATCGCTGCTTTATTTACTTCCCGGACCTGTTATGGATAAGCCGGACCGGGTGAATACAAAAGTTATTCCACGCCGGATGACCAGGTCGACATGGTGCTGATGCGGACGTCCCGCAACCTGAGGGCCGGCGAGACCTTTTCAGCGCGGTCCAGGATCTCCAACCCGACCATCCTGCAGCTCCGCGAGGCTGGCGAGGATTATCCCGAATGGGTCACCGAACGTTACCTGCAACTGCCCGACGATTTCTCCCCTCGTGTGGCAGAACTGGCTTCGGAGATCACGGTCCGGGGCGGAGACACCTTACGACAAGGCGGCGGCGGTCACCTATTATCTCAGGCGGGAGATCGACTACGTCGAGCGCATTCAGCAAGCGCCGCCACCCGAAACCGACCTGATCGAATGGTTCCTGTTGGAATCAAAACAAGGATTCTGCAATTACTATGCCACGGCCGGCGTGCTGATGCTGCGCTCGGTCGGGAGTCCCTGCCCGGCTGGCAGTGGGGTATGCTGCAGGGAGAACCCAACGACTGCCGGCACGACTTACACCGTCCTCCAAAAAGACGCCCATGCGTGGATGGAAGTATATTTCCCTGAAATCGGCTGGGTGGAATTCGAGCCCACTGTAAACCAGTCGCCCATCGTCCGCCCGGAGGGGGTTGCCCGGGACGACACTTCCGGAACTGACCTGACCCCGTCTGATACTGGAGAAGCAAATGACGTCGAGTCGACTGGAGGGCGGGAAGCGGAGGACGACCCGGAAGCCGTAGCCCGTCAGATGGATTACATGCGGATAATTCCGTGGGTTATAATCGTTTTACTGGCCGCAACAGCCGGGATTTTTTACTGGTTCCGATTTGGGCGGACTGCCCGCCCACCAGGCACCGGTCGCCATTCTGGCCTTTTTCGAGCGGAGGCATTTACCGGTTCCGCGTATCCTGCTCAACTGGGCTCGCTGGGCGGAGCAAACCCCCATCACTCGGGCGTTTGCGTCCATCAACCAAAGCCTGCGCTGGCTCGGAAACCCCCAACCAGCGGCGACCACTCCCGCTGAACGCGCCGAGAAACTGCGCGAGTTGATGCCGGAAGCCGGCGAAGAAATCGATACGCTGGTTGCCGAACACCAGACTGCGCTCTACAGTCCCCGGGATGGAGACCTCCCGGCCGCACAGCTGGCCAGCCGACAGATCATTTACAAAACAATCAAACGCCTTTTTAATCGTTTTCTCTCATAGGATCATGGCGACCGATCAGACCATCCAATCCACGCCCTCTCTCGACATGCAGCTGAAGGCTCTCAGCCAGGCAGCCGGTAAAATGCGCTCCACGCTTCTGCCCATTCGCGCCAGCCTTCCTCCCGGCGTCCTCGACGACCTCTCCCAGATGGAGACGCGTCTGCACCGCGCCAGCCTCGAGGTCGGGTCGGTGGCCGAGGAGCGCAAGAACCTCTTCGCGCTGGCGGATATCAGCCAGGTTATCAACTCGACTCTGAAACTAGATGAAGTGCTCCGCATCGTGATGGATACCATCGTCCGCCTGACCGGTGCCGAGCGCGGTTTCCTGATGCTCGCCAACGAAAAAGGGGAAATGATCACCCAGATCGCCCGCAACTGGGAAAAGGAATCCCTCAATAACAATGAAACCGCCGTCAGCCGCACCGTCATCAAACGCGTCATCGAGAGCGGTGTGCCGGTGATGACCACCAACGCCAAGGAGGACCCGCGCTTCAACAGCACGGAGTCGATCGTCGCCTACAAGCTGCGCTCCATCCTGTGCGTCCCGCTGATGGTGAAGAGCTACCTGATCGGCGTCATCTATACGGACAACCGTCTTCAGGCGGGAATTTTCCGCGAACCCGAGAAGGACCTCATCACGGCGTTCGCCAACCAGGCAGCAGTTGCCATCGAGAATGCCCGCCTGTTCGCCTCGCTACGGAAAACACTCGAGGAGGTCACCGAACTCAAGAATTTAATGGACAATGTCTTTGCGTCCATCACCAGCGGCGTGATCACCGCTGACATCGGAGACCAGATCACCCTGGCCAACCGCGCTGCCGAGACCATCATCGGAAAGACGACGTCGGATATCGTGGGCAGGCGGCTCGACGAAGTCTTCCCCGCCATCGCCGATGACATCCTGCCGCGGGTGGCAACGGTGAGGATCAGTGACCAGACCATCCACGATATGGAACTCAGCCACCGCCACCCTCAGCGTGGAAACCTGAACTGGAGACTTAACCTCTCCCCTCTCAAGGACGGCTCACAGGTCACGCAAGGCGTCACCATCGTGCTGGACGACCTCACCGAGCGCAAGCGGCTTGAGGGGCAGCGGAAACTCTTCGAGCGCATGGTCTCCCCGGCGGTCATCCAGCAGCTTGATCCAGAAAGCCTTTCGCTGGTGGGAAAACGTACGGACATTTCCATCCTGTTTGCAGATATCCGCGGGTTCACCAGTTTCTCCGAGCAACACTCGCCTGAGAAACTGGTCAGCGTGCTCAACCTCTATCTTGCCGCAGCGGCTGAAGCGGTGCTCGACCAGGAAGGCACCGTGGACAAATTTCTCGGCGATGCGGTGATGGCCTGGTTCAACGCCCCCGTCCCCCAGCCCGACCACACCCTGCGTGCCGTCCGCGCAGCTGTAACTCTCCGGAATGCGGTGCTCCGTCTGCACGCCGAGCTGCCGCCAGAGGCCAAGCTCTCCTTTGGCGTGGGCATCCACTACGGCGAGGCTGTACTGGGGCTGATCGGCACGGAAAAACGCCTGGAGTATACCGCCATCGGTGACAGCGTCAACACCACCAAGCGCCTGCAGGAGAACGCCTGGCACAACCAGATCGTGATCAGCCAGGCAGCCTACGAGCGTGTGAGGGATTACGTGAGAGTCCTGCCGATGGATCCGATGCAGGTCAAGGGGAAGCGTGAACTGATACCTGTTTATGAAATCCTGGGGTTTTCCTAAGATAGACCGGCTTCATCTTGAAGCCGGTTTTTTTTACGCCAACTGTGTAACCACATCCACCAAGTGGTCCATTCCCTTTTCGATCGGCGGAAGATTGATAAACTCATTGAGTGTATGCGCCCCGCCCCCGGTCGTAACGCCGAGAACCGTCGCAGGGTAGCCCTGACTGAAGGGGACATTGGCATCCGTTGAGCCGAGGGTCAGTGTCGGTTCGATCTGCATCCTGGCGAGGCTGCTCATCGCGGTCCGAATTAAGGGATGATCGGAGCTGATGGAGCCGGCGGGACGGTCGCCGATCACTTGAGTTTCCACAGTTACCCCCGGCTTTTTTATCGCAGCGATTAAGCTTTCCACATTGCGGACAAGCTTCTGCAGAGTTGACTCGTCCTCGGACCTCAGATCAAGCTCCAGCCACGCTTCGGGTGCGATGGTATTGATGGACGTCCCGCCGGAAACCTTGCCGACATTCAGCGTGGTACGAGGCGAATCCGGCAGCTTGATCCCGGCAAGGTGTGTAACCAGTCCTGCCAATTCATGAATTGCGGATGGCTTGCCGAAATCCGACCAGGAATGCCCGCCGGCGGTCCGGACAGTGATCTTGTAGCGCCTCACACCGGTGCCGCGGTTGTACACGTGCCCGAACGCCATTCCCTCAAGGACAAGATATCCTTTCACATCGCCGCCGAAGCGATCCACGACAGCCCGCATTCCTCGCAGATCACCCAAACCTTCTTCACAGACATTTGCCACGAACCAAATGTCGAACTTCGGGGCAGTCTTCTGCTCGCGCAGCCACCATAGAATCCCAAAGAGTGCAGCCACGCCGAGTGAGTTATCCCCTATTCCAGGAGCGGTTATTTTTTCAACACTCCTGGAATGCGTAAGATCCGTTTCGATCGGGAAAACCGTATCAAGATGTGCGGAGATGACCAATGGACGCTCTGAACCAGCTCCCGGCAGCCGCGCGAGAACATTCCCAACAGCGTCGTTATGCACGTCAGTCAATCCCTCAGCCTGGAAGCGGGCACGGACAAACTCCGCCCGCCGTGTTTCCTCGAATGTCGGCGCGGGGATTTGCTGGATTTGGAGAGTGAGGTCGATCAGCGTTTCGATATCCATCATATTTCAGGCTTCCCGGACAATTTCCTTGAGCGTATCGAGGCGCGCCTGGGCAAGCCCGGGCAGGGCGTCCAGCGCAAAAAAGGCCCCGCTTCCTTCGATTGTCAGGGAGGCGGACACATTTCCATGCAGGGCAGCGCGCACAGGATCGTAGGACTCGGCATAACCTACAATGAACCCTCCGCCGAACGCATCCCCTCCTCCGGTCGGATCCACCACCTTGCCTGGGTACGCAGGAACTTCATAGCGGCGGCGATTACCGGAGTCATAGATCATCTGTCCCAGACCGCCTCGCTTGACGATAACAAACTCCACGCCCCATGAGCCAATGGCTTCGACCATCTCCCACAGTTCTCTCGTCCTGCCCCAGAACAACGCGCGGATCTCCTCTTCGGACGGCATGAACACCGTCAGCCCGTGGACCAGCGACCGGACATCCTCCATGAACGCCGGCTGCATGTAACCCGGCGATGGATCGAGCGAGGTGGTCTGAACTCCCGCCTGCCGGAATGCCGGCAAAAGCTGTGTGTGCGACACATAATCGGTCGGGCAGATGTGAACGGCTTTGGCATCAAAATAATGCTTGGGGATGTCCGTGATGCGCGGCGAATCTGGGTTGGAACGGGAGCGGCTGTCCTGCCCCTCGCTCCGCGGCTGGAACCCCAGCAGCGACTTGGGGAAAGGCAGTCCGAGGCGGGCAAAGTGCGCCACTGGGTTGGATGTCTGCGGCGAGGAAGCGTCCATGTACACGCGGAATGAGCGAAGATCCAATCCACCGGTCAGGATGCGGACCCCCTTCGTGTCGAATCCGAGTCTTTCAAACTGCTTCAACCATTCCTGGGGATAATCCTCGCCTGCCCGCGAGAGCAGCCCGATCTTATCGCTCCACAGGCGCGCGCCGGCGGCAGCATAAAGCAAGTTGCCTCCCGGCACGTCCAGCATGGGACGGCCTTCGGGAGGCAGGAGGTAGTCGCGGCGCAATTGCCCGGCAATAACATAAGTGGGATGTATCACGTGCGAACCTTCCCTGGAGCGATACCGGACCCGGCTTGATTTTTCAGCTGTTCAATACTTTTTGAGCAGCCTTGACCTGCGCCAGGTTCATCGGCAGCATGATGGTGAAATTGCTCCCCTTGCCCTCAACACTCTCAGCCCAGATACGACCGCCGTGCATCTCGACCATGACCTTCGAGACGGACAGTCCCAACCCCATGCCGCCGTGTTTGCGGGTGAGATGCGACTCGACCTGGTAGAACCGCTCGAAGATGCGCGCCAGGTCGGCAGCCGGGATGCCAATGCCATCGTCGATGACCGAGATCTTGACGTAGCCCGGCAACTGTTCCGCCTGCACGAAGACATGCCCGCCTTCGTTGGTGAACATGATGGCGTTCTTGATCAGGCTGCTGAGGGCGATACTGATCTTTTCCACATCCCCGTCGATTTTCAGCTCCGTGGATTTATGTAAATTGGTCTGGATGGTGATCTGTTTGCTTTTTGCTTCAGCCTGATAGGAATCGATCAGCTCAAAGATCAGGCGGCTGACCGAGAATATGCGCGTGCGCAGCGTTGCCATGCCAGTCTGGAAATTATCCACATTGGACAGGTCTTCGATGATTTCCTTCAGCTTGGATGCGGCGCGAATGATCGTGTCCACCTGTTCGGCGAGTTCCGGGTCCACCATCTCGCGCAGGAAGGTGGCATGCCCGAGGATGAGTCCCAGCGGTGTGCGCAGCTCGTGCGAGGCGATGGCAGTGAAATCACTTTTCATGCGGTCGAGCTTGGCGATTTTCTCCTGTGCACTCGTGACCTGCTTCTCAAGCCGGTCATTATATAGAAGGACGGCTGCTTCCGCAGCCAGGATCTCCAGAATCGCGACGTCCTCTTCTGAAAAATCCTTGTTCCCGCTGTGGTTCACCACTTCGAAGACACCGATCTTTTCTCCCTTAAAAATGACGGGCACCGCCGCCATGGAGCGTGTTTCGACGCCGGTCATCGAGTCGATGTTCTTGAAATGCTTCTTGTCCCGCTTTGCCGCCAGGACAATCTCGGGGTTGCCGGAGGAGAATACCCGCCCGGCGATGCTTCCCTCGACCGGTACGTCCAGTGACTTCATTACATTCCATTGAATGCGTGGGGCGGCGACAAAGCGCAGGGTGGTGCCCGAATCGTCGGCGACCAAAATGGAGGAGGCTTCCGCATCCGTCAGCTCAGAGGCAGCCTCCGCCACCAGCTGGAGGTACGCCTCCAGATCGAGCGCGTTGCGCAAGTCGCGGGTGGCTTCGAGCAGGTATTCGAGTCGGAGCGGATTTTCTTTGGCAGCCATATCCCACCTGAGGGGCAATACCTGGTTCATCCAGATTAAAAAATTCAAATATATTACGGCATCCAGATGTAGTAAGATTATAGCATAGGCAACTTTCGGGTAAAACCGCATATCAACTCTGATAAGGAGAATAAAAATCAATGAGCAAGAAAGTCCGTGTTGCAATTATCGGCGTGGGGAACTGCGCCTCATCCCTGGTGCAGGGCGTTCAATTCTATAAGAAGACGCCCGATGACGCCACCGTGCCGGGTCTGATGCACGTCAACCTGGCCGGCTACCACATCAAGGATATCGTCTTCACCCTTGGCATCGACATCAACGCCACCAAGGTCGGCAAGGACATGTCGGAGGCCATCTTCGCCGAGCCGAACAACACCTACAAGTTCTGCGACGTGCCCAACATGGGAGTTCCGGTCGTACGCGGTATGACCCACGACGGGCTGGGAAAATATCTCTCGGGCGTGATCAAGAAAGCCCCGGGACCCACCGCAGACATCGTCAAGCTGCTCAAGGAAACAAAAACCGATGTAGTGGTCTCCTACCTGCCGGTCGGCTCTGAAATGGCCACCAAGTGGTACGTGGAACAGATCATCGAGGCGGGCTGCGCTTTCGTCAACGCGATCCCGGTGTTCATCGCCTCGTCCGATTACTGGGCGGGACGCTTCCGCGACGCCGGCCTGCCGGTGCTGGGCGACGATATCAAGTCCCAGGTCGGCGCAACCATTCTGCACCGCGTGATCACCAGCCTGTTCGTGGACCGAGGCGTGAAAATTGACCGCACCTACCAGCTCAACTTTGGCGGCAACACCGACTTCCTCAACATGCTTGAGCGCGAGCGCCTCGAGAGCAAGAAGATCTCCAAGACCGGCGCAGTGACGAGCATGATCCCTTACCCGATCGCTCCGGATGATATCCATGTGGGACCTTCGGACTACGTGCCGTGGCTGAGCGACCGCAAGTGGTGCTACATCCGCATGGAGGGCACGACCTTCGGCGAGGTGCCGCTCAACCTGGAAGCCAAGCTGGAAGTGTGGGACAGCCCCAACTCGGCCGGTGTGATCATCGACGCGGTGCGCTGCGCCAAGCTCGCGCTGGACCGCAAGCTGTCCGGCCCGATCATCGGACCCTCGTCCTACTTTTTCAAAACCCCGCCCAAGCAGTTCAAAGACAACATCTGCCGCGAAATGACGGAAGCGTTCATCAAGGGCGAGTCGAATAAGTAGCCAGAAAATAGGGATTAGATAATAGAGATAAGTAGGTCACGTTTTAAACGTGACCTACTTTGTTTTCAGGTAGAATTCTTTTCGTGAAAGCATACGCCACCCACATCTTCGCAAGAATGGCAGCCTATATGAATACCATCAACCCTGATTGTGTCTTCTGCAAAATCGTTGCTGGCAGTTCCCCTGCCACGATCCTCTATCACGATGAGCAGGTGACGGCTTTCCGCGACCTGCACCCCGTCGCGCCGACGCATATCCTGATCGTGCCGAACAAGCATATCGCCTCTGTCAACCAACTTGAGCCCATATGACGAAGTGTTGGTCGGGCACATCTTCTCCGTGGCGCGGATGCTTGCAGAACGCGAAGGCATTGACTCGCAAGGGTTCCGCATCATCAACAACACCGGCGTCCACGGCGGACAGACCGTTTTCCACATGCACTTCCATCTCATCGGCGGACAGCGCATGAAACACCCGATGGGATAAGAAAAACCCCTTCCGATTTATCGACCCGGAAGGGGTTACCAATTATCTCTTCTCTACTCTCTAAGTTCTATTTATATCTCTTCGGCCCAGACGTCATCCGCCTCGCATACCAGAATAACCCGCCGGCGACGACCAGCATCAACGCGCCGACGATGGCAATCGTTGGCGAACGGCTCTCCACGGCAGGGTTAACCGTGGGGACACTGCCCGGCTGTGCGCCAAACGGCAGGTAGACTGTGTTCCCGGCCTGGACTTTGTTCGCACCGATCAAGTTGTAATCCAATGCCGTCGTGGCATTATATCCGTCCGGGATACCCACGCTGACGGTGTATTCTCCCTGTGGGACATCGGTGAAGCATGTTCCCTGGAACTCAGCTTCGGGGTCGCCCGGAATCGTGTTCAAGGTCTGGGAATATCCTCCCTTGAGGTTGGTCACACTGACCGCGCCGCCGGCGATGGCCGGTTCCGTCTCCTGGCGTTTACCGTCGCCGTCCACGTCCTCGTACAGCAGCACACAGATCTGCGCCAACCCGCCGCTGACCGGGGTGGGAGTCGGCAGCACCTCGGTTGGCGTGGGCGATGGACCGGGGGTTGGGGAGCTGGCCGAGGGTCCGCCAAAACCGATTAGCAGTTCAAGGCCTTCGCGCAGGTCGCAATTCTCGTTCAGCCGGTTCAACGAACGGATCTGGTCCACGGTCACGCCGGTCAGCAGGGAAATGCGCAGGCACGAGTTCCCCGCCTGGACGATGTAAACGATGCGGCCGTCCGAACCCGGCGTAGGCGTCGCATATTGCAGCACCTGCCCTTCGGATGAGGCCTGCACGTCGAGTGCCGTCCGCATGGCCAGAAGGATAAAGATGAACAGAACGATTGCAAAGAATTTTTTCGCCATGGAAGTACCCTGTCAAAGATTATAACATCACAATAAAGCCGGCTCACCGAGGGTGGATTGCAATACCGGATCAGCCAATGCTATATTTTCCATTTCCTATTCTGACTTTTTTGGCTACTTTTCCCCCTTCCATCAGGAAGGGGGTTAGGGGGATGGGAAAAATCTTTCAGCTTAAAAATATGCGGCTGTTATAATATTCTCACACTTCATTCAGGAGAAACTAAATGTCACTCCAGGTCATAGTCGGCACACAGTGGGGGGACGAAGGAAAGGGACGCATCGTGGACTGGTTCGCCGCCCACGCGGATTACGTCGCACGCTACAACGGCGGGGACAACGCAGGACATTCGGTTACGGTGGGCAGCCAACTTTTCAAACTTCACCTTATCCCTTCAGGAATCCTTCATCCGAACGCGATTGCTGTGCTGGGCAGCGGGATGGTCATCAACCCCAAGTCGCTTTTGGCGGAGATGGATATGCTGCGCTCCCTTGGCATTGAAGTGACCCCCCAAAATCTGCGTATTTCGCATGCCGCGCACCTGCTCACCCCCGCCCACCAGGCATTGGATGCCGCCCAGGAATTTGCGCGCGGCAAGGGCAGCATCGGCACCACGGGTCGCGGAATTGGTCCGGCTTACACCGACAAGGTATCCCGCAGCGGCCTGCGCATCGCGGACATGCTCGCTCCCGATTTTGGCGAAAAACTTACCGTGCACCTGACTGATGCCAACAAAAGCCTTGTCCAGCTCAGCGCACCTGAGTTGGATATCCCACCGATCCTGGATGACGTTCAAAACCTATGCGGAAACCATTGCCCCGTACGTGTTCGATACGTCAACAGAACTGGCACTGGCGCTCTCAGAGGGGAAATCCGTCCTGGCCGAAGGCGCGCAAGGGACGCTGCTCGATATCGACCACGGTACCTACCCCTTCGTGACCAGTTCATCCACCACCGCCCCCGGTGTGCTGACCGGTCTCGGGCTTGGACTCAACACCGCAGTGGATGCTCGTGTGACCGGCGTATGCAAAGCCTTCCAGACGCGCGTCGGGTCGGGACCCTTCCCCACCGAGGTGTTCGACGACCTGGCACTGCGCCTGCGCGGAACAGGCGCGAATCCCTGGGACGAATACGGCACGACCACCGGACGTCCACGCCGCGTCGGCTGGCTGGACGGGGTGCTGCTGCGCTATGCGGTGCGCATCAACGGCCTGACCGAGCTGGTCATCACCAAGCTCGACATCCTTTCGGGGTTTGAGACGCTCAAATTATGCGTGGGATACAAACGCGACGGGAAGACTTACTCCGATCTGCCATTCGGACCATCGGCTCTCGAAGCCTTCGAGCCGGTCTACGAAGACCTCCCCGGCTGGACAGAAGACGTCAGCGGCGCCCGCCGCATGGAAGACTTGCCCAAGGCAGCAAGAGACTACTTGACGCGCATCAGCATACTGGCAGGTGTTCCGGTAAGCCTGGTCTCGGTGGGACCAGAGCGGGAGCAGGTGGTTCAATTCAATTGAGATAACAATCCCCGCCTTACGGCGGGGATTTGATTTCTACTTTCCATATCTCTTTCTTATCTCCGGCAGAAAATACTCCTCGAAGAACGCATCCACATCGTAATCGGGCTTCCAGCCCCAGTCAGCGCGGGCGAGCGAATCGTCCACGTCCTCCGGCCACGAATTGACGATGCCCTGCCGGCGCGGGTTCGGCCGCGAAGGTGATCTTCGCGCCGGGGAAAGCCTTCACCGCCCGCTCGCGGAACTCGCCCGCCGTCAGCGCAAACGCGGCGATGTTGTAGACCATGCTCGAGAGCTTCTCGCGCGGCGACCTCCGTCAGCATCAACAGGGACTTGATCGCATCGGGCATGGCCATGAACGAGATCTTCGTATCCTCGCGCACGAAGCATGCGTAGGGCTTGCCTTGCGCGGCGGCATGCAGCATCTCGGGACCGTAATCGCTTGTCCCGCCGCTGGGCAGGGTGAAGGCGCTGATCAGCCCGGGGAAGCGGATGGCGCGGAAGTCGCACATCACCGGCGGGTGCGGGTCGAGGTGGCGCTGTCCGTTGTAGCGGCTGTAATACATCCCCAGTTTTTCGCAGTAAAGCTTGTTGCAGCCGTACATCGTGTGCGGCGTGTTGCACTCGTCCTCCTTGACCACCCCCGCGGCTTGTCTTGGCCTCCAGGTTCGGGAAGCCGTAGGCGGCGATCGAGCTGGGGAACAGGAACTTGACCGCCTTGTTGTACTTCTCGGAGCGGTAGGCCGCCAGCATCAGCAGCTGCATCGTCCCTTCGACGTTGATGCGGTGGGCCTCCTCGGTCGCGACTTCCGCCTTGGACGAGAGCGAAGCCGCCAGGTGGAAGATGATGTCGAAATCGTAATCGTAAAACTGCTTGATGCGGTTGACCAGGTCCCCCTGGACGTGCTCCGCCACCAGCGACTTGATCGCCTCCGGCAGCGGCGCGATGTCGGCGGTGACGATGCGGTATCCCCCGCGGCTCGCAAGCTGCTGTACCAGCGCCTGACCGATCTCACCGCATGCCCCGGTGACCAGGACGGCTTTTTCACTCATGCTTTGCTCCTTGTATGCTAGAATCAACGCACTCAAATTGTACAACAGCCTGCTGGAATTGTACCCCGCTAATTGTTATCACCCAGAGCGATAAAACTCACATGACGAAGCGACTCTTCCCCGGATGGTCTCTCCTGCCGATGCTGGCGTTCGCGCTGGCAGCGTGTCAATCTTTGGGGACTAACGCCACAGAGCCGACTCCCCCGCCGGTGGAACCCGTTTTACAGACAGAGACGCCCACCATCGTCTGGTTCCCTCCGACCGACACCCCGACTGCTGCGCCCACCCAGGCTCCCACTGCCACCCTCAACGAACTGCCCGGCCTGACGGGCGTGATCTTCAGCGATGATTTCTCCGAACCCTCCCACTGGCAGATTTCCAGCTCCGCCCAGGCAGCGTCCATCATCGAGGGTAACCGGCTGATTCTCGTCGTTCGCGCGCCCGGCGCCTCCATGATGACATTGCGCGACGAACCGCTTCTGAACAATTTCTACGCCGAGGTGACTGCCCGCACTTCCCTGTGCAGCGGGCAGGATGATTATGGAATCCTCTTCCGCACCGCATCGGGAATGGACTACTACCGTTACGCTCTCACCTGCGACGGCACCGAGCGCGTGGACCGCGTCCGCACGGGCACGTCTTCCCCTCTCCAGCCTGCCGTTCCCTCCGGCGATGCGCCTCCCGGCTCGCCCGGCGAGGTTCGCATGGGCGTCTGGGCGGTGGACAATGAATTCCGCTTCTTCCTCAACGGGCGCTACCAGTTCACAGTCACTGATCCGCTGTTTGGCAAAGGCACGCTCGGATTCTTTGCCCGCTCCGGCGGGGAGAAAGCTGTCAGCGTATCCTTCTCCGATTTGGTGGTGAGCGAAGTGGTGTATGCCAGCCCCACGCCGACCCCGACCGCATCCAAGACACCGAAGCCTACACGCACCCCGAGACCAACTCCCTGAACCCTGAGAGAATCATGCCCAACAAACTCAACGACCTCGACTCCAAGACCTGGCTGAAGTTCCAGAAATCCTGGTTCATCCACAACCCTCCGCCTCGTAAGAAAGGCGTCCTGCGCCACCCCGCCAAATTCCCCGAAACGATGGCGCAGGAGTTCATCGAGTTCTTCACCAAAAAAGGTCAGACCGTGCTCGATCCGATGGCCGGGACCGGTTCCACGCTGGTTGCGGCTTTACGCTGCGGAAGGAACTCCTTCGGCATCGAACTCAACTCGAAATATGCCGACATCGCGCGCAATGTCATTGCCGAAGAACGTCAATCTCTCGGCAACTCAATCTCCAAATTAAAATCTGAAATCATCACCGGCGACGCCCTCCTTGCCAGCACCTACCCGATTCCCGTCGTGGACTACGTCCTCACCTCCCCGCCCTACTGGGACATGCTCCACGCTAAAGGGGCTGAGACACAAAAGAAGCGCCGCGCCGCATCCGAACTGGATGTGTTCTACTCGGACGACCCGAACGACGTTGGCAATCTCCATGACTACGAAGAATTTCTATCGAAGCTGGTCGCCATCTACGCCGGGCTGAAACCGCTTCTGCGTGAAAAAGCCTACCTGACGATCATCGTCAAGAACGTGAAGAAGGGTGGAAAGATCTATCCTCTCGCCTGGGATCTTTCTCGCGAGCTTGGGAAAATCTATACCCTCAAAGATGAAAAACTTTGGCTGCAGGACAACCAGTCTCTCGCGCCGTACGGACTCGGTTCCGCCTGGGTGAGTAACACTTTTCACCACTACTGTCTACAATTCCGCAACGACTTGTCGCCCGCTGACCGGACATGATCTCAGCCAGTGATTTCATCCATCTCCCCTTCACTCCCGACCTGACCGAAGGCGGCATCGCCTACGCCTGCCGCTCCCTTAATTACACCTATAACCGCATGGGCGGTTCGCCTTACGCGCGCCTGCGTCGCATCGTCGGCGGCGTGGCTGTGGAGCTGGCTTTTCGACATTACCTTACCGCGCAGGATGTTCCGTTTGATGTGAAAGGCGCAACTCCCTTTACTGAACCCGATCGTTATGACGTTTCCCTGGGGGGCATCGCTGCGACATCAAGAGCTTTCTCATCACCCGCCGGCAGCAGATCAGCGACATCCGTCACGACCCGTCCGTTTTGCTGAAAGCCCCGGCCTTGATCCCTTCCGACCAGTTCGCCGCGCAGACTCATACCGCACAGGATTTATATCTTTTCGGCTTCCTCTCCACCCTGACCGCCGCCTCGCAGGAGGATGTGCGCAAGGCATTCGATGCTGGCCAACCTGTTTACCTGATGCACACATTCCCGAGGGAGTGGTCCCTGCCCAATCAATGGACTCCACTTGGCAGGCTGGCGCTCAAAAGCGAGGGAGAGCAGCCACTGGGGGTTGAAATAGGCGGGCTGAACAGCGAGCGTGAATTCATCATCGAACAGGCTACACTCCCCCCGCACAAACGAATTGAACTAAGCGACGCGTTCTTCTCTCTGGCGTATGTCCACGCAAAGTGCATCCCCTCCGCGCGGATCGGCATCCACAGCCCGGTACGCAAGGAGACGTATCTCATCCAGCCGGCTGAGTGGGGCAACATCTGGCTATACGGCATGGACATCTGGTTAACGGGATACATTTCACACGAGGAGTTTCGGCGAAAAGCCAGCCAAGTCCCTGTGGGCAGCCGGGTATTCCAATACAATGAAACACGCACGAAAAATCTGGGTGTGCAAGTTGCCGAGCTGCATCCGTTAGGGGAATTGTTAGAACGAGTGAAGGACTGGGAAGCGCAACACTGATTTGACTAATGCGAAGTGCCATTGACTGTCATTTTAAGAACTCATCATATATTCGATTTTCAAGCGTTAATTGCAATTTCAAATTAGAATCAAATAATGAGTGAAAATAACAATTCCATCCCCGAGCCGCGAAACAAGCGCCCAGCATGGATTCGGTTTCTGGATATCACTTTACGAACCGCCCATGTTCTGGTGATCAGTGTTTTGTTCGGTGGAGCGGTTTTCAAGATTCCAGCAGACCAGCTTGCGCCCTGGCAGCATCTTGCCATGGCTACCGGGGTCATGCTCATTGCATCCGAAGTCATCCATCACACACATTGGCTAACACAAATTCGCGGCTTGATGGTGTTCATTCATGCCGGACTTTTAATACTGGCAATTCTCTGCCCCGATTTGGCAGTAATCAGTTTAATGTCTGCACTGATTTTTGGCTTGGTGGGCAGCCATCTGCCAAAAAAAATTCGGTATTGGTCTTTCATTCTTCGGCGCGCGGAAGTGTGACAGGATGCAGTAAGCAACTAATCGTTTTTATGTTGACTTACCCCCTCAATTATGATAATATCCGCACGCACAATTAAATAGCCCTTAAACGGCACTCTTATCCAGAGAGGTGGAGGGACCGGCCCTGTGAAACCTCGACAACCACCGCACACGCGGATGGTGCCAATTCCGACAGAAAACATCTGGGAGATGAGAGGGCAGCCGAGCTTGATGCGAATTGCCCTTTCAGAAGTCCGGAAGGGCATATTCTTTTTATAGGAGACAAACACATGAGCAATACCTTTATGAACTCACCCAAACTTCTGTTCACCTCGGAATCCGTCACCGAGGGACACCCGGACAAGTTGTGCGACCAGGTCTCGGACGCCGTGCTCGACGCCTGTCTCGAGCAGGATGCCTACTCCCGTGTCGCCTGCGAGACTGCCACCAAGACCGGCATGGTCTTGGTCATGGGCGAAATCACCACCAAGGCCTTCGTCAATTTCGACGACCTGGTGCGCAGCGTCGTCAAGGACATCGGCTACGACAGCAGCGAAAAGGGCTTCGACGGGAACACCTGCGCCGTCCTTTCTGCCATCGCCAGCCAGAGCCCGGACATTGCCCTGGGTGTGGACCACGCCCTCGAGGACAAGGAAGGCCAGATGAAGGAGAACAGCTTCGAGCATGTCGGCGCTGGAGACCAGGGCATGATGTTCGGGTTCGCCTGCAACGAGACTCCCACCCTGATGCCCATGCCCATCTACATGGCTCATAAACTCGCCCGCCGTCTGAGCGAACTGCGAAAGGACGGCACCCTGCCCTGGCTGCGCCCCGATGGCAAAAGCCAGGTCACGGTTGAATATGCGTACGGCAAGCCCAAGCGCATCGACACCGTGCTGATCTCCACCCAGCATGCCCCCGACATAGCCCCCTCCGACATCTACGAGCAGATCACCGAGCATGTCATCCTGCCGACCCTTCCCAAGGAAATGGTGGATGACAAAATGCATACTTTCGTCAACCCGACCGGGCGCTTCGTCATCGGCGGGCCGATGGGCGATGCCGGCGTGACCGGACGCAAGATCATCGTCGACACCTACGGCGGGATGGGACGTCACGGCGGCGGCGCTTTCTCGGGCAAGGACCCGACGAAGGTGGACCGCTCCGCTGCGTATGCCGCGCGCTGGGCTGCGAAGAATGTCGTCGCTGCCGGGCTGGCGGACCGCTGCGAGATCCAGGTGGCGTATGCCATCGGCGTCGCGCACCCGCTCTCGGTCAACGTCGAGACTTTCGGTACCGGGAAAATTGCAGACGAAAAAATTGGCGAATTGATCAGCCAGCACTTCGACTTGCGACCGGGCGCCATCATCCGCGACCTGGACCTGCGCCGCCCGATCTACCGCAAGACTGCCGCCTACGGGCACTTCGGCCGCGACGACATCGAGTTCCCCTGGGAACGCACGAACAAAGCCGACGCGCTGCGCAAAGCAGCAGGGCTTTAAAACCAAAACTTCCGAAGCTTCAGTCAGCTTCGGAAGTTTTTTTAATTTCACTTAGGCTATGGTGTCGCCTTGGGAGTGGGGGTAGGAACGACAATCACCGGTGCAGGCGTCACGGTCCCCGCAAAGTTGACCGGTACCTTCCATCGCAGAGGCGCATTAGCCGCCGACGTGGCTAGGATGCTCAGGTCCGTGCCGTCAATGTTGACGACCTTTAACACACCCGATGAGCTGTCCTGCTGAAGCAATTCGATGTAAGCCAGCTGGCTGCCGTCCGGCGACCACGCCAACCGGGTCGGAATTCCGCTCACGGGGGCGAGGGGTTCGATCTGCGTACCGTCGCGGCTGACCAATACCAGCGCTTTTTGAGCCACATCATAGGCAACAAACTGAGTGGCATCCGGCGACCATAACAGCGCATCGCCGGAAACCGGGACTTTTAAATCGTCGTTTTGAACAAAGGACCGGCGTCCATCGATTCCGATGACAATAATTCCGGGGTTGTCCAGGTCTGAAGAGTAAAAGGCGATCTGGCGGCTGTCCGGCGACCAGGCCATGATGCTCTGACCGGCATCATCCGAAAGCTGCTCCAACCCAGTGCCATTCGGTTTAACCAAATATGGACGATTATCCGCATAAAAGGCGATCCATTGCCCGTCCGGCGACCAGGACACAGTGGTCTTGCTTTCGGGGATGATGGAGGGCGTCTGCTCATCCGTCAATCGGACCTGGTTGGTTCCATCTTTGTAGATGATGCTGAGACCGATGATCGGCTTATCTTCAAATGTACCTGTCATGGACGTATAAGTCAGCCAGTTGCCATCCGGAGCCCAATCCACTTCCCAGATCGGCATTTGACTCTGATCGATAACGGTTTGCGGTGACGAGCCGTTAACATTGGCCACAAACAAAGAGTTGGCTGTTTCGATGCCTAGCTTTTTTCCTAGGTAGGCATATTGCGATCCGTCGAGCGAAAGCTCAGGCGAAAGACAATTATCCGGCACAGACACCGCCAAGGACTGGTTTGCACCTCCATCTGAGCTGACCTGTCGAACCGCGCAAGATGCCGGATCCAGGAACAGAACGGATGGCGAGTCCGGGTTGAGGGTCGCGGTGGGAGATACGATGGGAGTGAACGTTGGCCGCAGCGTGGGAGGCGGAATCGGTGTAGGCGTTGCCTGCGGGGTATTGGTTGCGGGCAGCGTCGCAGAGGGTTGAGATGCAACGGGCGGGAGAACCACCGTGGTCGGAGTGACCGGTTTCGGACTGAAGAAATCCCAGGCCAGGAATCCGAAGATCGCCAGCAATAAAATCACAACGATAGCGACCAGGGCTATTTCAAGACCGGATAACCTCCGGCGCGGTTTCCTTTTAGGGGCATCCGCCTCTTCCTTTACCGGGGGAAACGGCGGCGGTGGCGGCGTGGAGCCTTTCTTCGGTTTCTGAACCGGATCCGGTGAGGGATGGGGCTCGGAAAGCAGGGCATCCATTTGCTGCTTGACTGCGGAGGGCGCCTCTTCAGCCGTTTTAGGTTGAGGTTTAGCCGGAGGCGGTGCAGGCGGCGGGGTGACAACCTGAGCAGCAACTACTGCAGCAGTTGGAGCAATGTCTGCCGGCGGCGAAACTTTCAGCGGACCCGTCTTCGTGGGTTCTGCTTCTTCGAATTGGGCAGCCTTCAGCAGGGACCGGTCGACGCGGTCGGACGGCGGAGGAGCCTTGACCGGGGCTTTTAATGGTTGTGATTGGGTGACCGGAACCGCTGCCGGTTTTGGCGCTACGACCGGCTTGCCAACAGGCTCATCGGGACCGTAAGCAAGCGTCGACGTTTTAACATCGTTTTGATCAGGACGGTTGGATGCTGGAGGTGAAGCTGGTTTCGGCGGCAATTGCAGCCCGGGCGGTAGTTTGTCCGGGGTTAACGTGTCGGGAGATATGTCGTACCGCGCCGCCTTCAGTACGGAACGGTCGATTTGTGTGGGCAACGGAGGAAGCGGGGCAGTCTGGATCTGTGACCGGTCCACAGCCGCCGGCGGGGGCGTTTCCTTCTTCGGGGGAGGCGGGGGCGCTTCGTCATCCTCCGGCAGAAAGGTCAACTGGGCGGTCTGCATGGTGGACCGGTCAACTGGAGATGTCGGGATAGGCGGAGCAGGACGAGGTCCCTCCGCGGGCGGCGTGGAGGGCTTGGGGGCAGCCTGCACCTGTTTCGCCCGCAGCCGGTTCAAGGCATGATTGAGTTTTTCACTTTCGGGATTGAATTTCTGGGCTTGTTCGAGCGTGGTCAACCGCTGGTGCTCGTTCATTGTCTCGGATAGCCACAGCCAGGCCATTTCATTGTGAGGGTCGGTCTTGACGAGATGATACAACAAGCCGCGGGCTTCGCTGTCCTTCCCCGCCTTGATCAGACCAATCGCCTGCTGAAGTATATCGTCAGCCATTCGTAACCTTTTCTGCAATGCCGATTACCTATGATTTTAGCATCAAATTCACCCCCGGCGCCATCCATCTTTTATGCCATTAAATTGGTTCATTAACACCCAATTACGGTAATTCGAGACCGTGAGCCTCAAGCAGCGCGCCATTCGAAAGTATATCGGCTGTCAAGCCATCCGCGACGATACACCCCTCGTCCATGACCACCGTGCGCGGGAACAACTCCCTGACCAAGGCCATGTCGTGCGTGGACACCAGCATAGTGATGGGCAGGTCTCGCAGCAGGTGGATCAGCGTCCGGCGGGCGCGCGGATCGAGGCCGGCTGAGGGTTCGTCCAGCACGAGGATCTTTGGGCGCATGGACAAAACCGTGGCAATGGCGATCCGCTTTTTCTCACCGACGCTCAGATGATGCGACAGGCGGTCACTATACTTCGACATCCGGACCTGATCGAGCGCCTCATCCACCCGCGCGCGGACCTCCGCCTCGGGCAGACCCATATGCAGCGGACCAAAGGCCACATCCTCGAACACTGTCGGAGAGAAGAGCTGGTCGTCGGGATTTTGGAAGACCAGCCCCACTGCCGCCCGGATGACAGGCAGGTTCTTCTCGTTCATCGGCAGCCCGGCTACGATAAGGCCGCCCTTTCCGGAGAGTATCCCGTTCAGGTGCAGCATCAGCGTACTCTTTCCGGCTCCGTTGGGACCAACCAACGCCACCTTGTCCCCCTTCGCAAGATGGAGGGTCACTCCCTTTAACGCTGTATGACCGTCAGGATAACTGAAGTGCAGGTCGTTTACCTGCAACACATCGTCGGTATTTTCAGGGAGGGTGTATTCTGTTGAAGGATGGTGGGAGATTGGCATGGGAACCTAAAAGGAAAGATGTCCGGCGATTTGAAGGAGCAGCATGGCGGTCAGTGCGAGTGCTCCGGCGAGCCAGTCTGCACGGGTCATGGCATGCGGATGAAGGGTGCGGATATGCCCGGTATATCCGCGCGCCAGCATGGCGTTGTAGATACGGTCGCTGCGCTCGTAGCTGCGCAGGAAGAGCTGTCCAGCCATGTGACCCGCAGTACCCGCCCTCCAGGTCAACGATCCACCGCTTCTCTGCCCGGGCAGGGCTGCGCTTCGTGCTTCGCGTGCCCGCATCATCCGGAAGACCTCGTCGGTCAAAACAAAAAGATAGCGGTATAGGAAAGCGACAATGGTGGTCAAAATCGCTGGTACATGAAGATGCTCAAGCGCGTGGATCAGGTCCGGGAACTGGGTCACCGCAACGAGCAGTATCGCAGCCTGAACCGACAGCCATGATCGGATTACGATGCTGATGAAGCGGACCATCCCCTCGACGGTGGCAGTCAGTTCGAGCGAACCGATCTGCCACGTCCATAAAGATTCACCCGGGATGTTGAAGATGGCGGTAACCGCCGCCAACGCAAACGGAAGCGCAACGAATGATCGGCGGAAGGTGAAACCCATCCCAAGGTTTGAAAACAGGCTCGCGCCGAGGATCATCGCCCACGCCAGCAAGTACGCCGGCCACGCTCCGTCGGGCAATAGGACGATCGCCAAAATAAAACCCACTGCTGACAGCACCTTGACCCGCGGGTCGAGGCGGTGCAGCCGGCTTTCTCCGGAATGGTAACGGTCAAAAATGTCAGAGTGCATTCTTATTTATCAACCGGGGCTCGCAACGCGCGAGAAAGCATGAAAATGATCCCCAAAATGACAAGCACACCGATCAGGCCGGCGGCGATGGTCGATAGCGGGGTCTCTCCGAAAAAAGGCAGGGTGTAATCGGGGATGAGCTCAAAAGGCGCAGGCTGTCCTGCGTTTAGGAATCCCAGGTCTTCAGCCACGCGCTCCAATCCGTCTGGGTTGGACGAGGCGAGAGGAGAAATGACCACCACGGCCAGCGTGATCAGTATCCCCACGACCACCCAGCCGATGCCTCCTTTTTGCGTCTCCTTCTCTCCTGCCAGAATATCCGGCCGCACCTTCATGATGAAAGCCAGCGCGGCCACAGTGATCAATGCTTCACCGATGCCGATCAGAGCGTGAACGAGTAACATGGCCGGCATGACGATGTCCAGGCGGGAAGTTCCGCTCAGCCACAATTCAAGCGACGTGGCCAGGGCAGAGGTCATGACCGACAACCAGGCCGCAGAGTCCCGCCACCCCCAGTTTGAGTCCGGTGGACCGATTTGCGACCAGCCGGTAGAGTCCATAGCCCACAGCCGCTGTCAGGATGCCCATGTTCAGAATGTTGGCGCCCATCGCCAGCAAGCCGCCATCCTGGAACAACAATCCCTGCACAGCCACGACCGCCGTCATCACGAGGACTGCCGGCCAGGGTCCAAGCGCGATGGCAGCCAGCGCACCTCCCAGCAGGTGCCCGGAGGTGCCTCCTGGAATCGGGAAGTTGATCATCTGGGCGGCAAAGATGAAGGCAGCCATAATTCCCATCAACGGGATCTGCTTTTGCCCCAAGGCGTGACTCGTCTTTCGGATGGCGATTGCCACGACGACGATCGTGATCACCCAACAAATGAGGGCTACTGCCGGGCTCAGGAACCCATCTGGAATATGCAGGGGTGTAGGGGAAAGTCTCATTGTGCTTTTTCCTTCTGGCAAGCTGGACACAAGCCAAAGAAAGTGGAATGGCTGGTGATCAGCCGGTAGCCGGAAGACTTTTCCATCGTGCGGAAGGCTCTTCGCAGGGCAGCGTGGCCCAATTCCTCCGAAGCGCCGCAGACCTGACAGATCAAGTGATGGTGGTCATGCCTGGCGATCTCATAAACCAGCTTTCCGCTGCCCATGTGCGCTGCGCAGGCGAGGTGATTATCCGCCAGGAACTCGAGGGTGCGGTACACAGTCGGTTCGGTGATTCCGGGCAGGGTCTGGAGCGCCCGTTCGTATACCTGATGGGGAGTCAGATGTCCGCCATCATGGTTGAGGATATGCAGGATAGTCATGCGCTGCGAGGTGAGGCGAAAGCCTCGTTTGCGCAGAGGTGTGGAAAGGTGTTCGGCACAGGTCATAGATATTTTCCTTATTGTAAAAAGTTGCAATAATAAGTATACCCGAAAATGATGGGATTTCCTGAAAAGCGAAAATACGACTTGCCTTCGTATCCTACACTGGGAAAAAACCAAAAAGCACAGCACCTGCAATGTCTTGATAGATAACTCCCATCCAGACGGCTGGATTCAAGCACTTCGCTGCATTGACAGACAATCCTTTGGGGTATAATTTCGCCCGCACGATTTGGTCGACTAGCTCAATTGGCAGAGCAACTGAACTCTTAATCAGTGGGTTCAGGGTTCAAGTCCCTGGTCGATCACTAAGAACTCCCCTACCGAGGGGAGTTTTGTGTTCAGGTCCCCCATCGAAAGGATGCTATTCATGTCCTTGGTCAATTACACCAGATACCGTTTGCGGAAGGTGTTCAGCTTTCTCCTGAATTCTGCCTCCTGCTCGGCTCAATCGTATCGGTACTTTCGGACCAGTTTTCGGGGGTCAGTTCCATGAAGATGTAAATCCTAATTTTAATTAACGACGTGATATGCAAATAAAGGAAACTGTCATAGACATGAGTTGTAGTGTTATAAAACTAAATATCATGAAATCTCGGAATTTAAATCCGATATTTCATGATACAATTCCCCCATGATCAAACGCCCTGCATACTTGGAATCCTTGAAAACAGCTGTCCGCCGTTCCCCGGTCACTGCCCTGTTGGGACCACGCCAAACAGGGAAAACCACCCTGGCACGCATGTTTGCTGAAGGAAAAACGGCGACCTTCTTTGACCTGGAATCCCTACCGGATCAACGCCGCCTCCAAAACCCGGAACTGGTGCTGGGAAATTTGGAAGGCTTTGTGATCCTGGACGAGATCCAGCTGATGCCGGAATTGTTTGGAACCCTTCGAGTAGTGGTGGACCGCCCTGGGCAAAAAGCTCGTTTTGTCATCCTGGGCAGCGCCTCACCAGAGATCATCCGGAACGCTTCAGAAACGCTGGCGGGGCGAATTGAATTCGTGGATCTGAATGGATTCGATCTGGCCGAGGTGGGTGAAATGAACTGGGAGCCGCTATGGATTTGGGGCGGCTTCCCGCGCTCCTACCTTGCGGACAATGAGACGGACAGCCTGTCCTGGAGGGAAGGCTTTATTCGCACCTTTCTGGAACGCGATATCCCTCAGCTTGGCATTCAGATACCAGCCACCGCCATGCGGCGCTTCTGGACGATGTTGGCTCACTACCATGCTCAAACATGGAATGCATCTGAACTGAGCCGTGCGATGGGAGTGTCGGATAAAACAGTACGGGGTTACCTCGATATCCTTACCGGTGCTTTTATGGTTCGGCAGCTCCAGCCCTGGTATGAAAACATCAGCAAGCGTCAGGTGCGGGCGCCGAAGGTCTATCTACGGGATAGTGGCCTCCTGCACAGCCTGCTCTCTATTCAAGACAGGCATAATCTGCTGGGTCATCCCAAGGTGGGTGCTTCCTGGGAAGGATACGTGATCGAACAGGTTTTACAGATCCTGCGCCCCTCGGAAGCATACTACTGGGCCGTTCATAACAGCGTTGAGCTTGACCTGTTACTTTTTCACAAAGGCAAACGATATGGGATGGAAGTGAAGTTCAGCGAAGCTCCTGAGATCACCCATTCCATGCGAACAGCGCTCCATGATCTGGATTTGACTCATTTGTGGGTGGTCTATCCTGGAGCAGACTCTTACCAGGTTGAAAAGAAGATCTCGGTGCTGCCTTTGCAGAAAGTCCCGGAATTGGTCCATCAACTTTAATCCATTGCCCATAAAAAATGAGAATAGCAGGCACTTCTTTACAAAGTCTATAAGCCATAGACCGTAAGGAAAATTGTCCTGCTTGACTTAAGAGCATTAGCTCCATATATAATGACTCTGAGTTCGGATTGACTCTCATCCAGTTTAGAACAATCAACCCGATATCTCCCTGGAACCTTAACAGCTGAATTGCGCGAGACCTTGGTATTTCCCCATTTAACAGAAAGGAGAAATTACCATGGGTAGAAAACGAGCCAACAACGAAGGAACGATCAATTACCGATCAGACCGCCAGGCATGGTGTGCGCAAATAACGATCGAAGGCTGCCCGATAATACTTTCCGGACAGCCTCGCAGGGGTGAGAGGTTCTTGGCGGTCAATACTCGGCAAGGCTGGAGACCTTACCCGAGCGAAATTCCCCTATCATAACTGTATAGAATCCACTCCAGGCAATCCAGTATGATTGCTTTAGAAATGATGAAGCGCCGCTTTTTATTGCCGTTGTCTGCTGTCTTCTTGGTGCTGTTGGCATGTGTTCTCCCGCCCCAGCTTGCACCTTTTTTGCCGTTCATCCCTACAACCACGGCAGAAACTGGTCCAGCGACGCTGCCGCTGCTCTATGGGCTGGTAACGAACACCCCATTTCAACCAGTCGAAAACACTGCCACCTTTACACCCTCCGATACAATTACATCGACGTTGACTTTCACCCAGACCGAAACCCCCTCCGCTACGAACAGCCTCACCCCCACATTGACTGGAACATCCACCTCATCACCCACTACCAGCCTCACCCCTTCATTAACTGGAACATCCACCCTTTCACCCACTAACAGCGTCACGCACACTTTATCCAGAACACCGACCAGATCAAGAACCTCCACGATATCCAGAACACCCACGATCACATTCACCCGCACGGATACAAGAACCCCGACCCTCACCTTCACTCCAAGCCGGACCGGTACTGCGACCCTGACCAGGACGCCAACCAACACGCCGACTGCATCCATTTCCTATACCGAAACTTTTACTCCGACGATCACCTACACCCCCACCCTTACCCGGACACCGATAGCTACTTTCACCGCCTCCCTGTCCCCGACCCAAACCTATACCGGGATACCGACCAACACGATTCCCCCAACCTCCACACCGACGGTCACAAATACTCCGACAATCTCCTACACCCCTTCGATCACTCCGACTTTTACGGAAACCCGGACACCCACCAACACCCCCACGCGAAGCCTGACCATTACTCCGACCGCCACCCGGACAGGTTGCAGTATCGTCTACAACAGCGGTTACGAAGACCAGATCATCAACCTGATCAATCAAACCCGCCTCGCCAACGGTCTGAGCGCGTTGACGGTCAACAGTTCCTTGATGAATTCGGCGCGTGCCCACAGCACGGATATGGCGCTCAATAATTTCGTCAATCATACCGGCTCGGACGGTTCGACCGCCTGGCAGCGCATGCAGCGCGCCGGATACGGTGGGCGCTGGGGGGAGAAAACATCTATGGCGGCTACAACACGACACCTGATCAAGCCTTTAATTGGTGGTTGGGCAGTACTCCGCACCTGAACAATATTCTCGGCATATATTACCGCGACGTGGGAGTCGGGTATGCATACTGCGCCACGGGTACGTACCGAAATACCTACACCATTAATTTTGGCACCCCTTGATCTAGCGACATATCGGTGAGTTCACTTTTGCCGGCAGCCAAGGCGCAGGCAAATCCCTGGTCGATCTCAGCGCGAATCCCCTCTCTTGAGGGGAATTTGGTTTCCACGGGTACACTCGTTCAATTGAACAACTAAACCTGATTATCTTGAAGTTTATTCCTCATAATCACATTTTCCACCCTCACCCACACGGACCTTACCAGCCATCCTACTCCCACTCCCACCGCAAGAGCTGCCAACAAACTCGAAATAATCGCTCCAATCTCCGCCCACTGCGGAGCGGATGTCTGGAGCGCAGTAAACACCGCTGTGCCAACTGACTTGCTCACCAAGCTGCCGACATACATGGCAGAGACCAACACCAGGAGGATGCCTACGCAATCAAGGATGATCAAGCGTGTCATCGTAGACTGGTCAATTAGACCCTTGCGGCTCTCCTCCAACCGGCGGTGGACAGAGAAGGCGAGCAGCATCCCTACCGAGACGATGATCCACACCAGGACAAAAGCATCTCCAGCCAGAGCCATAGGCAGGTTAGGAAGGCCATGGCTAATATTATGATTTTAGGCATAATCACTTGTGCTTGAGCCTGCATTCGATATAAAAACATATTACAATCATTCATGCAATTAGAGAACCTGAAGATCAAACAGTTATCCCCATGCCGGATGTCACCGAGTTAAAACGTCAATTGCGTCGTTCTTGCCGACAAATTCGCAAAGAGCTTGGCGAGGAAACATGTCATCAGTACAGCTTGGCGATTTGTGGTTGGATCGAGTCTTGGCCTGTTTTCCAACGTACTTCTGTCATCCTGGCTTATATGCCCATCTCCGGCGAAGTAGATTTGACCCTGCTGTTGGAGCGTCAGCCCCAAAAACATTGGGTCCTGCCGCGCATCATCCCGGAAGAAAACCACCGCATGGTTTTTCATCCCTACGATGCCCGCCGCCTGGTCCTCCACCCGTTTGGCATGGCCGAACCAGCCCCGGATCTGCCGATCATCCCGTCCAGCCAGGTGCAACTCGCACTGGTGCCGGGACTAGCATTCGACCGGCTGGGCAGACGGCTGGGATACGGCGGGGGCTATTTCGACCGTTTCCTGTGCGATTTTACCGGCATCAGCCTGGGAGTCATATTCAAGGCACTGCTGCTCGACCATCTTCCCTGTGGGGAACAGGACGTGCCTGTGCAGTGGATTGTGACCGAGGCGGGATTATTCCATCCCAATCCAAAGACCTGACATGTTTACAAAACAAGAAAGATTCAAGACTTTTAGACCGTCGTGCCTTGAATCTTTCACTCTGATAAATTCACTTTTGTATGACCAATCTGGCTCCACCATCCGCAACAACCGTTGCGCCGTGCATATATTCACTGATTCCCGGTGCCAGCATATACACCACACGTGCGACACCATCCGGATCTGCCTCCTCGCCGGGCGCGGGTCTGATGACCCCGCCCGATTTTTTTTACTTCAAGATCTCAACGTTCAGCATTACTTCTCCGTTCTTCTTCCACCCAATACCTGTGCACTCCGAAAAAAAATAAACCTCGTATATCTTCCTTGATCTTCGCCACCATCTCCACCCCGAAGAAAAACCGGGCAGAGGCCGAGTCCTCTGCCCGATCCGTAAATCGGAATGGGATTAATTCAGGATTCTTCAGCTTTATTAATCCTTTTGTCTTCATCCAACCCCTGGCAGGAAACCCTTCTTTTCAAGGAACCGGGATCGTCGCGATGCACGTCAGAACCGAGATCACCTCCGGGATCGACACCTCCCGGCAGATGCCGTAGATCGGCGTTCCCAAAATGGAGAACTGGCACACCTGGTCGACGGTGCTGGAGGAGCAGGCCTGAATGGCTTCCGGGGAAGGCATGCTAAAACCCCCCGGATCGGGCATTTTCGGAGTCTCGATCACCTTCACCCGCAAGGGCGGCCTGGTGCTGTCGGGGTTTCCATCCGGGGTCAGCGTCACATCCCCGCCGCGCACGCAGCGCGCATGATTCAGGATACGGATGGCATCCCCCTGCGGGCCGCGCCCCCGAGGGAAGTCCCCCGGATCGCCGGTCTTGGGGTCGCTGCGCTGGGCTCCCGCGCCGTGGACATCCACCCAGCCGTTGTTCATGAACCCCATCGCCCGGCCAAAGGCAACGTAGACCGCGGCCTGACCTTTGCCGCTCCAATCCGGGTGGGTGGTGCTGGTCCAGTAATACGGATAGTCGGGCTGGCCGGCTTCGTTTTCGATCGCCGTGGAGGTGAACAACGGGGCGATGGCGGCCGAGTTGGAGGTGGACGGTGAGCGGGTGTAATCCACCAGGCTCTGCAGCGACTTGGCATCCGGCAGGCGCCAGTCCTCCGCCCCGGCCAGGTCCAGGTTCTCGCAATAGGCCAGGGCGCCCTGCCAGTCCAATGCCTCGGCACTGTCGTCCTTCTGCCAGACCAGGCCGGTCGTCAGGTCCGAGATCGTGCCGTCGCCGTTGTCGACAAAGTAGTTCTCCCCATAGGTGTCGTTGCCGCGCACGCAAAGCACGAAAAACGTCTTGTCGGTGCCGTTCGGGAGTTTCAGGTCGTACCCCTTGATACGGCCGTCAGCGAAGTTCACGCCGAAAGCCTTGCCCCCCTGGCTTGCCGCCGAATCCACATAAAGGCTGCTGGAAGCGAACTGGGAGTCGATCGTGCGCTCCCCTGCCGCCGTATCGCCGTAGGCAAATCCGAAATAGGCGTTATCCAGGAACGGGACCAGGCCGATCTGCCCTCCCGCGCCGCTGGGATCCGTGCCGCGGAAATCGATCAGCGAGTAAAGCGTCTTGATATCCGGCAGCCTCCAGTCGTCGGCTCCGGCCAGGGACAGGTTCTCGCAATACGCACTGGCCTCCGGGTGGGTGAGCTTGTCGACCGCTTTGAGGACCCCGTCGCCGTCCGAATCAGGGCTTTGCTGCCAGACCAGACCGGTGTTGTTATCGGTGACCGTCCCATCATGATTGACCGTGAAGCTCGGTTCGAGTCCCGTGTACTGGGCATCCTGGCCGAAAAAGGCCTCTTCCGAGGGACAGGGGATCTCCAGGCTGCTGGCGTAACACTTGCCCTGCGCGGTATCCACGACGGGATAGGTCTGCGGGACCTCGGTCGGGGTCAAGGTAGGTCGGGGGGTCGCGGTGCCCACAGGCTTCGTGGAGGTCGCGGCAGGCTTTTTCAATGTGGCAGTTGGCAACGCAGGGGTTGGTGTTGGGGCGGAGGGTAAGTTGCAGCTGGTCAAGAAAAGGGAAGCGATCATAAATACGGCAATCAGTCTAATTTTCATTACGCCACCTTCTTTTCAATTGAACGATCTCGCGATCGGCTCATGAGATGGGCAGGAATGGTCCACCGGAACGGATCAATGACGGTCCCTTAAATGATTATAGTGTATTCGTCAAGTCATGCAACACGTCCAGCAGCCCTTTTCCAGTGAACCGCATTTTCGAAAAAAAAACTGTTTATCGCCAGGGATCAGGGGACTCCCTCCTGCCCGTCTCAGTGCGCGGCTACTCCCGCAGTTTCGACCATAGTCCGGTGCATTCCGGCAGGATGACCCCCCGCTCATCCTCCGTTATCCTGGCGATCATCGCCTCCCCGAAAAAGAACTTCGCTGACGATTCTGCTTCCGCTCTATCCTGAAACCGGTAATCCGTCCGTATCGAGTCGCGGCGGAAACCGTGTGCCTCCAGGTAAGCGAAATACGGCAGCAACTCCGATGGCGGATCAGGCTGTTCCTTCCCCGTCCCGAGCGATTCCAACAACACGAAGGTGCCCCCGGGGCGCACCACGCGCTGCATTTCGCCCAAAGCCCTGGCGAGTTCCTCCTCCCAGTTCCCTGGATTTTCGAGCACCACATACCAGACACTCCAGCCGGAAAGCGCCACATCCACCGCGCCGGTTTTCATGGCCATCGCACGATGATCGCTGACCGCCACCTGCCAGTTTTCCAGCCCGCTGCGCTGCAGTTTTTCTGCGGCCACCGACAGCATGTGAGGCGACCGGTCAAAGGCATACACACGATTGACCACGGGCGCAAGCAGGCAGGCCAACCGGCCGGTCCCGGCTCCAAAATCCGCTACCGTCAAACCTGCAAACGGCACCATCTTATTGAGTGCTCGATATATATTTCCTTGATAGTCCTCCCGAGAGACCAACAACTCGTATTGTGCTGCCTGTTCACGGTAAATTTCCTGATGATCAGTCATTAGGCACTCTTTCTATTTCTGTCACCTGACCTGATGGTTAATCCTTTAGTTCACCGGAATCCAGCATTTTCATGATGCGCTCAAGATAGGTGCGGTCACGATCCGGAACCTCGGGGCTGGTGCGGGATGCTTCCTCAAAGAAATAGCGGCGTCCGCGGCCTTTTTTCTGACCCTCGGCAGTATGCATATCCAGGGCATAGTCGGGGATGACCGGCAGGAGTTTGCCTGATTGACTGGCGTGGTTGATCCAGTTGATCATCTCATCGGATGAGCGGTCCTTTTTGCACAAGCAAAGGTAACGAACTGCATGAATGGCATAAAGTTTACGCTCACCCACCGCGCGGTCACAAGCCTCGTTCATTTCGAAAAGACTTCGAATCACCACAGGAGCAAGCGGTTCGCCGAAGCCGACATCTTCTACGGAGATCACCTGCAGGCGGTGCCAGAGATAATCCTCAAGCGCAGGACTGGTAATGATCATTTCGTAGGCCAGCAGTGCAGCGTTTTCAGCGTTGCCGCGGCGGATCTCTTTTTGTAGCGCCGAGATGACATGATCGGCTTGAAACCCGTTGAAAGTCTTCACGTTCACCCATGGGTCACGATCGAGATGAGACATTTGTTTCCTCCTTGGATAAATTGAAATAATCATGAATAATACCGGCAAAGATGGCCGTAGTCGAAGGGAGGCTGGCAATCTCCACCCATTCATCCGGGGCATGGGGATTGCCGCCCGTGGGGCCGAATCCGCACAGGGTCGGGATGCCCGCACCGATCAGCATGTAGCCCTCGTTGGCAGGCCCGGCGCCATGTACGTGGCGGCTCCGATCATTGCGGCTGCCGCCCCACCCCACAGCACCGGCGATGCGGTCGTCTGTGCGCTCACAGGTTCTGCGGATGGAACTCTGTTTCAACGGTGGATTGGAAACGACCTGCTGGGTCGGCTGCGCACTGAAGAAGGTGAACATGGACGGCTGCCTCTGCGGCGCTCCAAGATCGGAGATCGTTTCATCAACAGTCGGCGCAACAGCAGGCAGCGCCGGTCGCGGGGTCGCTGTGCGCACAGGGAGCGGGATAATCCGCGCGGCAACGGTCGGCTCGGGTGGCGGCGTGTTCAGGACAACTGTGATGCTGGCCTGAGAACTCGTTCCCCGCCGCATCTCGCGCGGAGAGCATCAGGGTGTGCGTCCCGCCTTCCAGCCCACTCCCGTCCCAATCCACGCTGCCGGTTTCGGCTGCGATGTTTGTTGCGATCACGGTCCCGCCCGTGGAGAGTGTCCACTGACTGATGCCGCTCAAGGCATCCTGGATCTCATACGAGAGTGGCAGACGATCCCCGCAGCGGGGACAGAACGTGCCCGAGCCGCCCAGGTCAAGCTGGGGAGGAGTTGTATCCACGCTGAACGACTGGGATACCAGGCTCTCGTGCCCGGCTTTGTCCACCGCGCGAAGCTCGACGGTGTAAGTCCCTTCCCCCAGAGTGGTCTCAGCGTAGGGCTGATAGCCGCCACTATCAACATTGATGTCAAATGACTGCATCCCGGAGGTGCCATCATCAGCGATGGCGGAGACGATCACATCGGAGACGTACCAGCCGTTGCTTCCTGTTGTGCCGGTGAACGTTCCAGTGATGGATGGGGGTTGCGTGTCCACTTTGCCGCTGGATGAGCCCATCTCGGAGCTGTCGCCCCATGAGGACAACGCCCAGTAGGTGAAATCGTTCTGCCCTCGAGCAGATCCACGCTGCAGGATGAGCCGGAGCAGCCAAAGGTGACTGAGTTGCGGGTGCCTTCGAGGGCGGTGATGGAGTAGCCTGACAGGGGTTCGCTGCCGCTGAGATTCAGAGATGCTGCGCTGCAGCACCAGCCATTGCTGCCGGGTGTGCCGCACGAGATCGATCCGGAGATGGTGGCAGGAGGCTGGTTTACAGTCTGGGTGGAGCCTTCACAGCCGCTTTCTCCCTCACTGCAGCCTTCCGTGCTGCTGGATCCTGAAATGTCGCAGGACCATGACCCTGGACCTGAACAACCTTTTGGCCAACCGCAGGCAGCAGATGTAAAGTATCCATCTACGCTTCCCGTGGACGGGCAGCCACTACTAGGTGTGCGATATAGGGTGAGGGTACAGGCGTAGTAGCCGCCGGGGCCGGATTCGTCATGTTCGGCCAGATACTCACAACTCAACCGCCTCCAGACGACGGTGGTCGTGGCGCGGTCCGGGCCGAGGTAGTCGGCCAGCACGACTGTGACTGCAATAAGGGAAGCCGCCAGGATGAGCAGGGAGGAGAGCAGGTGACGTGTATTCCACTCCATGATTAATCCTATAAAGTTATTCTAGCTATTTGACACAGGCGCTGCCTAATCATTTTTGAAAGTTGGGGAATAAAAAAAAGCCCCCGTCTGGATTCTATTTTACGTCCAGGGAGGCTTCAAAACAGGCAT
>CAWHIK010000009.1:0-253544 GCA_963829485.1 uncultured Chloroflexia bacterium | reverse complement strand
AAAGCGGCTCTGGATCGGAAACCTGCGCCTTACAGCAAAGATGCATTGGATATTCTGGCCGCCCATTGCACCAAAGCAGAAGATGCAGCGAATAAAGTCGAACGCCAAGTGGAAAAATCGGCTGCTGCGCTACTGCTTAAATCAAGGCTCGGGGAGCATTTCGACGCGGTTGTCACGGGTGCTTCCGAGAAAGGAACCTGGGTTCGGCTGTTCAGCCTGCCGGTCGAAGGTAAAGTTTTAAATGGATTTGAGGGGATGGATGTCGGCGACCAGGTGCGCGTACAGCTGATCGATACCAATGTCGAACGCGGATTTATCGATTTCAAGAAAGTCAGTTCGTCCAGGCATGGATAAGGAGCATTTTATGAAAAAGGAAATTGGTTTATGGATTGACCATCGCGAAGCGGTCATCGTAATTCTCGCAAATGGTAAAGAAGAAATTAAACATATCTCATCGACCAGCGGAAAACATATCCGCTACTCTGGCAGTTCGCATTCCAAGACGCCAGAAGGATTGAAAGAAGTAACTTCGGAAGATCAGCGAGACCGGAAATTTATGAACAATCTCAACAACTATTATGATGAAGTTATCTCTGTGGTTCGCGATGCAAGCACCATCCAGATCTTTGGTCCCGGTGAAGCCAAAGGAGAGCTCGAAAAACGCATTGCGCACGAGGGGATTCAAGCACAAATATTGGAGATCGAAACCGTGGATAAAATGACGGTACGTCAGATCACAGCGAAAGTTCACGAACGTTATCCGGTTCAAAGGTAAAGAGGAGATATTCTATGTTCCCAATTGGTGATGATAATAGTGCCAGCAGAAGTGTTCCAGTAGTCACTTATGCTTTGATCGCTCTGTGCACCCTGGTCTTCTTTGTGGAATTGATCGGTGGTGACGCTTTTATTGAGAAGTGGGCTTTTGTCCCCAGCCGCTTCCTTGCAGCTCCCGCTGCTGGTTTGCTAACGATCTTTACAGCCATGTTCATGCACGCGGGGTGGGCTCATCTGGGTGGCAATATGCTTTACTTGTGGATATTCGGTGACAATTTAGAAGACCGTTTCGGGCACATCAAGTTCTTGATCTTCTATTTGCTCTGTGGAATTGCAGCCATGGCGGCTCAGTTTATGTTTAACTCCGGGTCAAACGTGCCTAATTTGGGAGCATCGGGGGCGATTGCGGGAGTGCTTGCGGGTTATATTTTACTGTTCCCACAGGGAAAGGTCAGAGTCATGCAGGGACAACGCGTGGTTCAAATGCCTGCCCTTATTGTCATTGGGCTCTGGATTGTCCTGCAGTTGTTCCTCGGCGTAGGATCAATCTCCAATACTGCGGACACGGGAGGTGTGGCTTACATGGCGCACATAGGCGGGTTTGCTGCTGGATTAATACTGACCTTCTTGTTTGGAAGAGTTTTGGCGCGGCGGCTGACAAGTTAATTCGCTAAGGTTACGATAATTAAGCACCGAACAATATAATCATATTCAAATAACGACAGTATGGATTAAATAGTTTCTGCAACCCTGAATTCATGTCAATACCCAAGTATTTCCTTTGATGAGGCAAAGTGAGAATTTAAAAAACGCAATGAGGGTATAAAAGAAGTCCTTCTCAAAAACCAGGAGAATCTCAAAATGAATGAAGACCTGTTCGAAAGTAAATGGAAACAAATTGGAAGCCAAACAACAGCGTAGTGGAGTTTGATGGAGGATAATGACCTGATAAAGGTAGATAAGGCGAACGTTAAACTTGAAAAACATGTCACTATGCTGCAGGTAAAGTATGGCTATACCCGTGAACAGGGGAAAAAGGGAGTCGTAAAACACCAGGTAGTGTATGAAGCCGGACAAAAAGGACATATCAAGTCAATGTGATTTACCAGATTATTGCTTACCGGAGAATGAACCATGGACAATACTATTCTATGTGTTTCATTTGAAAAACAGGTGGTCCGCAGGTGGAGTCTGCATACAGGCAAGGAAGTGCAAGCCTATCAGAGCGGCGTCAAACGTCCTGAGATTATCCCCGATCCAGCCGTGATCCGTGCCAGGAATTTTCAACCAACAGGAGGATGTTACCTACATCGTACTCCCGAGGGGGTATTTACCCATGTAGGTGATGGGCCGCGAGGGTGGGTGTCTCCCATTGCCCGATCGAGGGACGGTAAATTCGTTCTTCTCCCCGGCAGGGACAACGCCGCTCTGGTCGATATCAGTGAGTCTCAACGACTGATTTCCCTGATGCCGTTCGATGGAAAATTGCGGGCGGCCTGCATCCTGGAAACCGAAGTCCTGATGATCAATTCGGAGGGGAAAATCTATTTGAGTAAACGAACAGTCTAATCCGGATTTGTTGCTTGCAAAACTCTTGCATTCGAATGTGATTCGCCATATAGTATTGATAACGGTTTTGGGACATTGGTGGTGGGGAAATGATGCAGGAAAAAGATGAAATTGACAGGTGCAGTATAAGATGCTTTACGCGCCAAAAACCATGCTTATCGTACCAAAAGCATGCCTGCATTTAAGCGCATCGAACTCGCAGAAAACTGGCGTTAAAACACACCATGCTCGTAAAATCATGAGTTAGCTGTTTAAACATCCATAAATATTTTTTTCCTACATGTAAAGTTGACGGACCAATTGACCCACAAGTGCCATTTAATCATTTGGGCAGTATGGGCGCAGTCCCTTTTAAATGTTCAAAATGCAAGTATTTATTCGAAGGTGAATGTACACGTTATATGGAGGTAGTTGGTCGTTACTTACATTTAGATCATGGACCATGTAGCAAAACTGGCCCAACGGACCCTGTTTTGTATGAAGATAGTTTTATAGTTTCTAAGGTCGAAATACCGCGCAAGTGTTCTAAATGCGTATTTCTAAAGGTAGGGTCAATCTATGGACTTTATTGCTCACAAGATAAAGAAAAATGGGGTGATTTTCATCGCGGCTTAGACTGGGGTGCGTGGGAACCTAGTTCAATATATTTGGAGTTGCCATTACCTAAAGTCACAACTAAGGAACTATCAGTCTTTGCTAAAGAAAATGACGAAATCTCTTTCATAAAAGAATATCAGAAAATCAATCCAGGGTTATCGCTGACAGAGGCTAAAAATGATTTTGCAAAATTTAGAGAAATATTGGATAAAAACAGCTAACAAGCGCATCCAGCCGACGTAAAAATCGCGCGGCTGATGCTAGTCGTTAGGCGGAACGGAGCAGGTTTATGCGTGTCAAACTCGTCATCGTGATCTTTCTGTTGGGCTTGATATTGTCATCGGGCTGCAATTCAGGGGAGAAGAGTAGCAAGGAGGTCCCTGTGATTATCTTCCAGGACGCGGACGGACGCACTCTCACGCTCGAAGACATCAAGGGCGTTAGTGGGACATTTCGATATGAGGTCGTTGGCGCCGAAGGTGTGCCCACGGAGGCAAAAGCTTTACACCAACGCGCACGGGAAGCCGGAGCCCGGGGTGAGTACCAATCTGCTATCGACCTGCTCACGAAGGCCTCTGAACTCGCTCCACAGTGGCCATATCCCATCTATGATCGTGCGTACACCTACCTTCTCATGCAAAACTACGAAGCGGCAAGGGCCGACTACCAGAAAACCGTGGAGCTGGCCCCGCGTGGATTTTTCACCGCGATCACTGCTCTAGATGTGCTCACACGTGAGCAGAACGGCGAGTTCCCGCCAGGGATCTACTTGGCGTACCTTTCCCTCGAGTGGCAGTCCGATCCTGTGAAGAAGCTTGCCATGGTTCGTAACCTGGTGGATCGATACCCACAGTTCGCGCCGGGTTGGAAGGAACTAGCTTACCTTCTCGAAAGCGATCCGGACCGTCTCGCGGCCATCGAAAACGGGTTGGCGGCTGAGCCCGACGCGGAGACAAGAGGAATGTTACTGATCAACAAGGCCACTAATCCTGGATAGGCAGGGTCACCACGATGAAGCCGTGAAGCTCTTAGGTCAGTTAGCCCTCGACCCCAAGTCCACGGTCGGAACCGAACAGTTGGCGAAGGCAACATTGGTAATTATTGTAAAGCCATGAATATAGTCCGTCTAACCACCGTAACCATCGTGTGCAGACGACCCGTACGCTTCGCTCGTTGGGTATGCGCGCGACTTGGCAGCAATCGTTTTGGTCTGTGAAGTGAGTCTTGCCAGCTCCGCTTCGGTGGGTACAGCGGAATGTTAAGGTGCATAATTGTCCATGAAGCTCCTCGTACTCGACATAGATGAAACTCTATTATTTGGCACTGAAACACCTTTGCCTATAGATCATAATCATTTCTCTGCCCCATATTTCTTCTACAAGCGCCCTGGTGTGGATGAATTTCTGTTCCAAATGAGTGAAATTTTTGAATTAGCGGTTTGGACGGCTTCAACCCCCATGTACGCTGAAGTTGTCGTGCCTTTTCTATTTCCGGAAACCATTCCACTTTCCTTTGTTTGGGCCAGAGATCGCTGCACCATGCGATATGATGCTGACCACGGCTCCCATTATTGGATTAGAACTTAGATAAGTTAAAAAAGCGTGGTTACAAATTAGAGTCAGTCATCATGATCGACGACTCACCTGAGAAGCTTTCAAAACATTATGGAAACCTCATTCGCGTAACACCATTTGCGGGTGATCAATCCGATGATGAGTTGCAATTGCTTACTCAATACCTCAAATCACTCGCAACTGTCCCGAATGTGAGACTAGTCGAAAAACGCGGTTGGCATAATATCATTTCAAAAAATCATCCCTTCCAACCGGAACCCTAACTCCGCGCAGCGGACGCTACCTTTGGGGCATGGTAATATGACCACTGCATTGCCATCATCTCTCTCACCACAGCCAGCTACGGTAGTGCCGTTGAACTTCAGTTTTGGACAACAATTATGATCAAATTCATAAAGAAAATTTTTACAGGAGACAAAATATTATCGGGTGAAATTGCCACTCAACCAAGCGGTGAAGTGTTTCCATTTCCTAATACGGTGAAATTAATGGCAATTGATGAACTGGTTATTAGCCTGCCCATTCAATTAATTGGAAATGGGAAAATTGGCGATGCGGTCATATGTGATGATAATGCCGAAATAAATATCCCCAAAACAGGTGAATTGTTTTTCGTTAAATTAAAACCAGGGATGCTTATCTCGGTTGTTAAATCTAGTCAGGCCGCAGTGATTTCCGAAGATAACTCAGCGAAAAGGTTAAGGGTAATTAGATGATCCATGTATTGTCATCAATTCGTGAAGGGTATTCAATAGTCGCCCAATAAGTTGATGCACCGGAGCCACTGACGCAGCCCTTGTGATCTCTGACGTTAGGCGCATTCCGGCAGTAGGTTCTTTTTCAATTTGAGCAATTCTGCGGTGAATACTCTCTGAGTTGGGAAAACGCATTGCCAGTACGGGAGCACACGGACCTGCCTGAAAGCCATTCGGCAGAGGACAGTGAATTGGAGCATTGTCAACCTTATAGGCTGCCCGACAACCACCTGCGCTTCCCACTGCTCGGCCGGTGACCGAGTCCTTGCCGCCAAGTTCAATGGCAGCAGGTGCTATGAGGATAAGGCTGCGGGAGAGAATATGGACATGACCTGGGACGAACATTATCAACGATGCCGTGAGGCGCGGGGCAATGAGAAGTATCTGCGAATTCAAGCAGCGAGGAAGCGCGTTGCGCAGAACAGCGCCGAGGATTGGGAATGGCTGAGAACTTCGTTGGGTGACGCAGAGCGCAAGTGGTTTGTCGCTTCCGTGTTCACGTTCCAACCGGTTCCCAAGCGGTTGGTTGAGCCTATGCTCCGAGCTGCAGTTTTGGAGCGGGATCCAAGCTTTACTCGCTACTTCATTGATCCGTATGTGCGTACCTATGGCACGAAACGCGTTTGCACGATACTCCTTGCCTACCTCGAGACCGGGACCAATGAAGAGATCGCCGGCGCAGCCAGTGCGTACTACCATACGTGGGGACCACAGCCGGGCAAGGACGTCACTGAGCTTCGGACTCGCATTCGATCTGTAATGCTGCGGACCTTCGTTCACAATGAGGACCTTCAGGTGCGGCGCCGGATCATTCCAGTGCTCTCACTGGAGCCTGGAGACTATCCGGAGGAACTGCGGCCGCTTGTCAAGAATGCCATCGAGATCGCCAGAGCGCACCCGGATGCCTATATTCGCCACCGTGTCGAGGTTCAGCTCGGTGCGGGCGGCCCTTACATGGCTATCCCGGATACAGATAAAAAAGGAAGATAGAAGATATGAGTAAAACCGGAGAAATTGTACTGACAAGCGGGCGGGAAATTGGCCTTATTTCACTAAACCAAAGCTTCACCTATCATGGGCAGCTTGAAGGTGCTCCTACGGCGCATTGGAACCAGGCGATTATTGACAATGCCGTCCAGGTGGAGAGGAACAGGCAGCGCGGCCGGGATCCCTATTTGATTCCACCGGTACAAACGCTGATTGACTCGCCCGTCCCAACCCCCTTTGGTAAACCCATGAGGCTCCCCGGCATTTTGTGTGTGGCCAGTTACATCTCGCATCTTCCTGCCCATAATCCCAGCGATCCCATACTGTATTATTCCCAACTCTCCGTTATATGGTTTCAGGAGGATTTCGCCTTCCCGATCGAAGGTTTCGTGCTGGAAGCGTTGCGCGGGATAGACTGGGAAAAGCTGGCGTATGATGTGGAAAAATAATTATTCCTCGCCATAAAGGTCGGTTTTTATGATGCAAATACTTTACCTGAAGATTGAATTCAGCCAGTGGAGAAACCGTCGCAGATCTTCTAAATACCCGTAACGAGGTGAAATAAATCTCTAAACAGCATTATTACGAATGGCATTTGAAATTGTACAGAACCTATGTCAATCGATTCGTGTCCGCACCCGACGTAATAATGGTTTGAGTTACCGTCCCACTCAACCCAATCGGTCCTACTTTCTTCTGAATTCGTTTTCCCTATACCAGGAAGATCTCTTTTGATGAAAGGAAGGTTTTTATAGGTCAGTCGGACTTCCACACTACCCAGACCGCTCGCGTAGGCGCCCGATGGCTTGTAGGAGACCAGGGCTGTTTTGGTTCCATCCGGTGATACGGCTTGTTGAACAGTGCTTCGCTCCAACTCTTCACCAATTAAAAGATATCTGCCAGCCAAAAAGGCGGGAGGATTAACAATACCAGTAAGGCAAGTTGAAGCAAGCCGTAGATCATCCCTGGCCACAGCCACAACCCCAGCAGCCACTTTCGCGGTTTTATTATCAAAGTGGATATGTAAACCAGGAGACAAACAAAACCGACCACCAAGGGGAAAAAGAGATTAGCCAGGATGTTTTTCCAGGAATAATCGGTGAACAAGCCGAAAAAAAGGATCGCCTCCAAAAATATACATACGGTAACTTCGAATCGTAATAGGCATGTAACAAAAGGGCGGATCCTTACAAGGAATGTTTTAGATGGTTTGTCCATTGCGCAGACCTCCTGATGGATTTCTGCAAGGATAACCATTTCAGACTGGCGAAGACCATCATAAGGTATCAATATTTAGCAGATTCTGGTAATTGTTGATACGCGCGGTGAAGAAATATGACATAATACCTTTGCGGACACCTGGTAGATGTGGTTTCATGATCATTAGCAGAGCAAGTAGGCGATAAGTTCCTGGTTATCCCGCCGGGGGGTATCCTGCAACAGGCACTCTTTCTACAGATCACTGATGAGAAATAACGCCTGCCATCGAATTTTTGCAGTAATAGGATCATGGCCGATCGTCGATCGATTAGCTCTCGGTAAAGTGATATCCGATAAAACTACTACTGCAAATAGAGAATATCCATAAAGACCTAGTAGACACTTTGTATCCATAGAGGCCTGGGTGACAGCAGTGTAAAAGAAAAACACTCCATTTCAGGAGTGTTTTTAGGCTGGGGGCAAAGGATTTCGAACCTCTACAAACTGATCCAGAGTCAGTTGTCCTGCCATTAGACGAGCCCCCAGAACTCACTTGCGGGCGGTATTCTAACATGCCGCAAGGTTTCAGGCAAGGGCATGCCATTTCAGCGCGCTGAACGCCGGGTGTTATCCTCAATGTCGAGGAGGATCAGCAAAACTTTGGAAACAGCCTGAAGGAGGACCAGCAGCATCGCTCCCTGAAGCAGGCGTGGAAGGCTGAAGAAAATGTAATTAATATCAAGTGGATATCCCCCCATTATTGAATTCGTGATGCTCTGCCACTGGGAATACCCCCATTCGAGGATATAAGCTGCCAACAACAGCCAGCCCAGGACTTCTGCGATTTGGGAAAGCCTCAAGGTTGTATCTTTATTGAAATACGTCGCACTAAATGACGTATGAGTGTGGGAGTTTTCGGTCATGGCAGCCTCCGGATAAGGTATGTTATTTTGTTATAATAACGCAGTTAATCAGCACACTTTCAAGAAATTATAAGCCTAAAGGAATTCAAAATGGTTACTGGTGAAACTGAAAGACCTTCCAACTTCATCCAGGAAGCAGTCGCAGAAGACCTGCGCACGGGACGATTCAAATACGTCCGCACAAGGCTTCCTCCGGAACCGAACGGTTATCTACACATCGGACATGTCAAGGCTTTTATGATCGACTACACCACGGCGAATGCCTTTGGCGGAGAGCTGTATCTTCGATTTGACGATACCAACCCCACCAAGGAAGAAACCGAGTTTGTAGATGCGATCAAGGAAGATGCGCAATGGTTGGGAATTCGGTGGGTCAAAGAGACTTATGCCTCGGATTATTTCGACCGGTTATACGAGTGGGCTGTTCGTCTAATCAAAAAAGGATTAGCGTACGTCGACGATCAATCGCCCGAGGAAGTGAGTAATACTCGAGGGACTTTGACTGAACCTGGCAAAGAATCCCCCCACCGCGACCGCTCCGTGGAGGAGAATCTCGATCTTCTGGAGAGAATGAAGAATGGAGAGTTCCCGGAAGGAAGCAGGGTGCTCCGCGCGAAAATCGACATGGCCCATCCCAACATTGTCATGCGCGATCCCGTGATGTATCGAATCATGCATGCCAGCCATCACCGCACCGGAAACAAATGGTGCATCTACCCCCTGTACGACTGGTCGCATGGTCAGAATGATTCCATGGAGGGAGTTACCCATTCTCTTTGCTCCCAGGAGTACATCATCCACCGCCCGCTGTATGAATGGTTCCTCGATCAGTTGGACGAGTTCCGGTCGCGGCAGATCGAGTTTTCTCGACTCAACCTCACCTACGCCATGATGAGCAAGCGAAAAGTGCGAAAAATGGTTGAGATGGGGATTGTCCGAGGGTGGGATGACCCTCGTCTGACCACCCTGCGCGGACTACGGCGAAGAGGCGTTAACCCGGAAGCGATTCTCGATTTTGTGGCCAATACGGGCGAGACACGAAACGACAGCTGGGTGGAGATGGCTCAATTCGAAGCGGTCATTCGCGATGACCTGAACAAACGCTCAGCCCGCAGGATGGCTGTCCTGCACCCGATCAAACTCGTGATAGACAATTACCCCGAAGGTCAAATCGAGGAGATGGAAGCGGTTAACAATCCCGAAGACGAAGCTGCGGGAACGCGAAAAGTTCCGTTCTCGAAGGTGCTTTACATTGAACAGGACGATTTCCGCGAAACACCTCCTCCGAAATATTATCGGTTATTTCCCGGAAATGAAGTCCGGTTACGATATGCCTATCTGGTCAAGTGCACAAGTGTGAAAAAGAATGAGAACGGCGAGGTAGTCGAAATTCACTGCACGTATGACCCTGCCACCCGGGGCGGAGATGCACCGGACGGCAGAAAGGTGAAATCCACGATCCATTGGGTTTCAGCGGAACATGCGATAAAAGCCGAATTCCGACTTTACGACCAGCTCTTTACAGTCGAAAACCCGGATGTGGGCGATGACGTTGAGAAAATCATCAATCCCAATTCGCTTGAAGTACTTGATGCCGGATATGTTGAGCCATCGCTGTCGAACGTCCAACCCGGCGAGAAGTATCAGTTCGAACGTACAGGTTACTTCTGCGTCGACCCGGACACCCGAAAGGATCATCCGGTTTTTAACCGAACATTGACGCTCAAGGATACATGGGCGAAGATAGAAAAGAAGCAGGGATAATTAATCTAAAAGAAATCGGAGATCCTTCAAACTCCCCTATTTCTTTTTTCGCCGTCAACACAATAATTTGGATCATGCATAAATCTACTTATCCAATTCCATTTTTTCGAATTCGTTTGGATCGCATCGTCAACTCTTTAAAACCGCTTCTTTGCCCACTATTTCAGTACTTTCGAATAAAGGTGGGCTGACGGTCTGACCCGTCACAGCCACACGTAGATATCCCAAAAACCTGATTAGGGCTATATCCAAATCCTCGACCAACTTCCGCATGGGCGGCTCAGCAACTTCATGGCGATAGATTCGGGAAGTCTGGATAACACTTCATACGTTTCTTTCGGCAATTGTAGCAGATTGCTGAAGGTGTGAGGTTCTTACCAATTAAGTTCCTCAGGCTTTGGAGTGACCGTCTCTTTGAAAAACCATCCCGCAAATGGAACACTATCATCCAGACGTGATCGAGCCTTTCTCGGATCAAAGGAACTATACGCAAAAGTGTGGCATCATCCACTTCTAAACCTGCCTGAACAAAAAATGGTTTTAATACGCCCCGCCAAATCTTCCGTGCTCAACAGCCGGATATGAGTGCCGTTAAAATGATCCAATTTTGCGAAATTGATCGCAGCCGGAGATGGGTTGAGGTGCGAAAGATCGAAGCGTTCGACCATCTGGTCGAGGGTCATGATGTCGTCCTCGGCAACTCCCCACCCCATTAATACGATCCAATTCAGAACCCCTTCAGGTGTATAACCGAGGGACTGCATGTCCTTGAGAAAAACCGAATAACCATCTTTCATCGCATCAGCACCATCACGCTTGGACAATTTCCCCTTTCCGCTGGGTTTCAGGAAAATGGATAGATGCACCCAGACGGGTTCATCCCAACCGAATGCTCGAAGAATATTCACATGCAAGGGGAGCGTACTTAGCCACTCTGATGCACGAATGACGTGCGTAATATCCATCAAGTGGTCATCCACCATGGCTGCCAGATGGTAGGTTGGACCACCGCTGGATGTTACGATGACATAATCCCCAATATTCGCGTTCTCAACCGTGATATCTCCACGAAGCAGATCGTGAGCGGTTGTCGCACCTTCCTCGGGCATTTTGAACCGAATAACATGCTTTTCACCTGCTGCGACCCTTCGAGCTGCCTCGTCAGGTTGCAGCCGCCGGCAGGTACCATCGTAACGAGGGGTTTCCTTGCGCTTCTGCTGTTCCTGACGCATTTTCTCCAATCGCTCAGGAGAGCAAAAGCACGGGTAAGCGTGACCTTTTTCCACCAGGATATTGGCATGCTGTTGATATATGTCCATCCGTTCAGTTTGCCGGTATGGTCCGCAGGGTCCGCCGATATCCGGACCTTCATCATAAGGGATTCCCAGCCAGCGCAATCCATCCATGATCTCCTGCTCTGCCTCAGGTACATATCGTTTTTGGTCAGTATCTTCGATCCGCAGTATAAATTTCCCTCCGGTTCGTTTGGCAAGGAGGTAGTTATAAAGCGCGGTCCGGGCTCCCCCCAAGTGAAGATGCCCAGTGGGAGAAGGCGCGAACCGAACGCGAACGGGTTTAGAATTCATGCAATCCTCCGTAAATAACAACCGGACTATTAGAACTCAAGCGGTTTATGCCTCATGATCACGCTTTCCACAAGGCCGATGCCCACCATCAGCATGACGAGCCCTGATCCTCCATAACTGATGAATGGCAATGGTAGACCGGTGACAGGGATGAGTTTCAAATTCACTGCGATATTGACGATCGATTGAAATGCCATAAATATCCCGACGCCATAACATAGATTAGCACCGAACGGGTCTCTCGCAATTCGAGCTCCGCGCAAGATACGGATGATGATGAAAACCAGTAATGCCATCACTAAAACCGTGCCGATAAAACCAAACTCCTCCGCAGTCGCGGAAAAAATAAAATCAGTATGCCGTACCTTCAGGAACCTGAGTTGGACCTGGGACCCATGCCCATAACCCTGCCCGAACCAACCGCCATTACCGATCGCGATCAAAGCTTGCTGGACGTTGTATGTCGCTCCGTGGGTGGCGTTCGGGTCCGGAAAAAGAAAATTCAGTATTCTCTGCTGTTGGTATTCCTGCAAAAATGGAAATGCAGCGACCACTGAGACCAAGGCACCCACCGCGATCATAATTACATGTCTAATTTGAACTCCGTTGATCCATACCATAGCAGCCCAGATGAACATGATCACGATTACATTGCTGAGATTCGGCTGAATCAAAATCCAGAATGCGATCCCGCCTGCGATCGCCAGGCTGGATGCCAGCCACCTTAAATTACGGGGGTTGTTATGCGTCCTATCGAAATAATACGCCAGGGCCATGATGACAACGATCTTGGCCAGTTCTGTGGGCTGAATGGAAATTAGACCGGTTTCTATCCATCGAGCAGCGCCAAAGCGGACGTTTCCCACGACGGCAAGCGAGGCAACGAACACCATGGTGAGGAGGTAGATAATCCGGATGACCGCCCCCCAATAGTGATAATCGATCAGCGAAAGAACGAAAATCACCACCACACCGATGCCTGCAAAAACGATCTGACGGTTGACGAGTTCGGCGAGGACTTCGTTTCCGGCAATGGCAGAACGGATCATGGCGACTCCAAATGCGTTCGCCATGACCACTGCCCCGAGAAGCCAAAAATCAAAATGCTGCCAGAGCGTTCCGCGCATAAGCTATCCAGCCCGTCGGCGCGGCACGCTCCTCAGGGGAATGTCTGCAATTAACCGCTGGGAACGTCCTTCATGCTCCACGTCGATGCGCACAGTAGAAGGGTCCACGTCCACATGACGAGAGATAACTTCGATTATTTCGGCTTGAAGTGCTTCGAGAATCGCAGGAGTGATATCGGTACGGTCGTTTATTAAAACAACCTGCAGGCGTTCCTTGGCACTCTTAGCACTTTTAGGTTTATTACCCAACATGCGATTAAGGAAGTCCATGATTACTCCCCTCCTCTCGCAAATTTGGTTAATTTTGACCACAGCCCATCATGCTCATCCAGGTCAATGAATGGGACTGTTTGCCCTTGAAGCCGATGGCAAATATTCATGAATGCCTGGCTCGCTCTGCTCTTCCCGTCAAGAACGATCGGCGTCCCGCGGTTGGAGCCAACAATAACATTCTCATCTTCGGGAACTATACCGAGCAGCTCTATCGCCAGAAGATCGAGAACATCGTCCACCGACAGCATATCGCCTCGTTTCACCATCGACTGGTTCAGTCTGTTGATGATCAATCCCTGGTCGGTTTTCCCTTCAGCCTCCAACAAACCGATTACACGGTCGGCATCCCGGACTGCCGATACTTCAGGGTTGGTCACGATCAAAACTTTGTCAGCCGGAGCGATTGTGTTGCGAAAACCTCTCTCGATCCCTGCAGGCGAATCGATGAGAATCCATTCACATTCCTGGCGGAGTTCGTCGCACAACCGGACCATGTCGCTGGGGGAGACTGCGTTCTTGTCCCGGGTCTGCGCCGCCGGGATTAGAAAGAGGTCGGGCAACCGTTTGTCGCGAATCATAGCCTGCCTTAGGCGGCAGCGTCCTTCGACGACGTCGACCAGGTCGTAAACGATACGGTTCTCAAGCCCCATCACGACATCGAGGTTTCTCAGGCCGATGTCACCGTCGATACAGACAACTTTTCGCCCATCTTGCGCGAGGGCTACAGCAATATTGGCCACTGCTGTTGTTTTTCCGACGCCGCCTTTTCCTGATGCGATTGTGACTACTTTTGCGCTCATAATTGTTCTCAATCCAAGAAAAATATTGTTTGTTTTTTTCGATAAGTTGTTACCCTGGCTGCCAAGGCTCGGCAATCAGATGATCTTCTTTGAGGCGGGCCATTTCAGGATAAGGTTGACTGCGCCGCTCGGGCGTTGTCGCAATTTCTGCGGCTATCCGCAGTTGTGTAGGAGAGAGATCCAAGGCGCACACAACCGCATCCTTGTCGCCTTTAGCTCCGGCGTGAACTACTCCTCTCAGCCGTCCCCAAACAATTACGCTCCCAGCTGCGACTACTTCAGCTCCAGGATTTACATCTCCCACGACTACGACATTGCCCTCGTACTCTAAACGGACACCAGAGCGTAAAGTACGCTTGACCCACATAGCAGAATCTTCAGCAGATGGCGTCTGAACTTGAACTGGCGTGTCGGGGCGAATCTTTGAGAGACGGGTCGCCAAGCCTAAGTTTTGAGCGGTAATTTCAGTTGTGGACGATTCGCTGAGCACAGCCCAAAGGATGATCCCTCGATCCGAAAGCTCATCACGAAGGCTGGTCATTTCGGAGACGTGGAGTTCCTGGTTTCCTACATCGAGAGCAAGCTTTGCTCCCTTGAAGAATTCGGACTTTGCGTCGATTTGATTGAGGAGGGAAGTATGCAGGACATCCCACCCTGCTTCACCCAGGGTCACCAACAAACCATCCCGCAGACCTTTGATCTGGACCAGATTGGATTCGCTCAAGGAAGCCATCATGGCTCAGATTATAGCATAGGGACGGTACTAAGGGTAAATCATCAACGGTGGTTATGCGAAAACCCAATATGTACGGGGGCATGACTTGGAAGCCCTACCACTACGTGTTATCCACCTCCACCCGTGGACTGGCCGGCATCAATCGCCTTTATCTTGAAGTATGCGTCCATGATCAGCCGGACAACAGGAGCGGCCACGACGCCTCCCTCTCCACCGTTATACATGAAAGCAATAATCACGACTTCAGGATCGTCATACGGCGCATAAGCCACCGTCCACGAGTGCGTAGGCCAAGAGCCAAACTCGCATCTGTTTTGAGATCGGGCAACATCATCGCAGTACTCTGCCGTGCCTGTCTTGCCCGCAACCGGAATCGGGTAATTCATGAAAGTCTCTTCGCGATGCAAGGTACCGCGCGGATCGAGAACTGCCAGTCTCATCCCCGTTTGCACCTGCTGCACCACAAAGGGATCAACTGTTTTCATATCACCGTTCGTTTCGCAATAAAGGTCTTCGCATACATAATCCGTGATCATCGGATCCGCAGTAATATCCCAGCGCTCTTTTGGGATAAATGGTGAAATTTGAAAATCATCTTCCCCGGTTTTTTGGTCTGAAACAATAAATTCAGCAGGATCGAACCACTTCTCTACGACATTTCCTTCGAAATCCGTTACCTGCCTGATCAGGGTGGGTTTCATCAAGAGGCCATCGTTTGCAATGGTTGAAGCAGACTGAAGTACCTGGAGGGGTGTGGCAAGCACATAGCCCTGACCGACACTGGCAATATATGTGTCACCAGTGGACCAGTTTTCACTGAGGTTGATACGCTTCCACTGCGGAGTAGGAATCAAGCCATCAGCCTCTCCGAGAAGCTCAATCCCGCTTTGTGTGCCGTATCCAAGTGCCCGGGCATACTCCGCATGCCGCTGTGGACCAAGACCTTGAGGAATCTCATCCTTATACCCGCCACCCAGTTTATAAAAACAAACATTGCTCGAATAGGCGATACAGTGAAGAAAATCTATTTCGCCAAATCCACCCGGATTTTCATCAAAAATCCAGTCTCTGAAGGGGCGCTCCCGGCAAGGATCGTTGGGTGAAAAACGCTCACATAATACAAGTTCTCCTGGAGCTAGAATTATCTGATCGAGCGTAACCACATCTTCATTCAAGGCACCGGTCGCTGTAGAAATTTTATATACAGACCCGGGTGGATATTCAGCGGATATGGCATAGTTAAGCAGCGGATGCCGGGGGTCCTGTTCTAGCTGGTTGTAGTAATAAGCCGGGATTATCCTCGCCATTCGGTTGTTCTCGTAACTCGGCCACTGAACCATGGCAAGTATTTCCCCGGTCTTGGGATTCATGGCTATTGCCGCACCGCTGGAAATCCTCTGTTCCCCGGTATCGCCAAAATAATACCGGTTCCAGGACTCGATCTCCCCCACCAACGCCGCCTCTGCTGCGGATTGCAGTCTTGCATCGATCGTAAGATAGACGTCGTCACCAGGCTTGGGCGCGACAGGAGCTTCGATATTTCGAAGAATTTGACCGGCTACATCGCGCTCCACAATTCGAGTGCCATTCGTTCCAGCCAGTGCATCCTGCATGGACGCTTCGATTCCTGCGTAGCCAACTTTATCGCGATTGGCAACCAACCCCAACTGTTCATAATAATCCACGTTGCTTGCGGGAATTGGACCCAGAAATCCAATGAGATTGGCCGTCATATCCCCTGTCGGGTAATCCCGCACGGGTTCGATCTCAACGTCCACGCCCGGCCAATCTACGGCTTTTTGCCGGATAATTAGCGCCAAGGATTCCGCTATATTGCATTTAATCTTTACCGGGCTATATGGAGCAAGCGAGTCACCGAGTTCCACCAGTTGAGTGATCCCTGGACCTGGAATACAGGCAGATACTTTTTTCGCATCTTCGATTGTGCCTTCGCTGGCAGGGACATCGATCAAAGCGGAGAGCTGTCGGTAAATATCCTGGATATCTGACAGATCATCCGGTAGGAGGGCAGGTGTGATCACAACATTATAAGAAGCAACATTTTTCGCGAGGATGTAACCGTTACGATCATAAATAATCCCGCGAGGTGCAGAGTCGCTCAAAGTGCTGATCCTGTTTTCAAAAGCCTGATCGCTCCAGGATTTCCCCTCAACGACTTGCAAGCTGAAGAGACGAAAAACCAGGACCAAGAATCCTACAAGGATAAATCCGTATACGATCCATGCTCGCCAGCCGGCGAGAAATGAACGCTCCGGAACGGGAGTTGAAGGTGCAGGGTTGGAGCTCATTTAAATCCTTCCAAAGGGTACATCCAAAGCGCCAGGTCCTTCATGATGACACTGACTGGAATTGCAATCAATAAGTTGAGTAATACGCTCGGCAATACGATGAGACTAAACGCCTCACCCACGGGAACAGTATCCCCGGATATAACCAAAGCCAGATAGGTCATTGTCTGAAACAATAGTGTACCGGTAAAAGTTACGAAAAACATGGCGATGATTGGCAATTCCCAAACGCGTTTTAAAACCAATCTTGCCAACCCGACGACAGACAGGTATCCCAAGATAGTTGCCACGAAAGGCACACCTGAAATAACCGCAACCATTATTCCACCAAGCACCGCCCAATGCCAGGCAGTTTCAACTTGTTCCTGCAGCGCCCAGGCAGCAAGTACGACCAGCATGAGATCCGCTGTCCCTGTCAGCAATTGCATCCGCGAAACCATGGCCGTTTGAATTATCACAACCAAAGCCAGGATTGGAAAAGCTAGCAGATTCTTTATCACGGCGCCTGATCGGGAACGAGCGGACTAATGTCAATCGGGCGGAAGTTGATGATGACCAGCACAATTTCCAGCCGGGAGAAATCCACGACCGGTTGAACGGTGGCTTCCTGGAACAAGTCACTTTCGCGCTTGCGCACATTACTCACCTGTCCCACCAGAAGGTCAGGAGGATATTCCCCACCCAGTCCGGAAGTCAGCACCACGTCACCTGTCTGGATTTTTGCATCCTGTGAAAGCATCTCAAGCGATAATTCACCGCTGACCGACCCTTTCATGATCGCATCGGCGCTTGAATTCTGCAGGATCACACTCACCAGAGAGGAGGGATCGGTAATAAGTTGAACTCGGGAAGCTCCGCCGATCACAGCGTCCACCCGACCGACCAAACCTTGATTTGTGACCACAGGCATCCCCCGGCGGATCCCATCGTTCGAACCTCGGTTGATGATTACATACCGAAGGAACGGACTCGGATCACGACCAATAACCGCTGCAGCTTTATAAGTGTTAGTGGGATTCGACCTAGAGAAATCCACCAAGGCCGCCAGCGTATCTGTCTGAGCCACCTTGTTCTGCAATTCGATGACCTGCGCCTGAAGCCTGGCGATCTCCGCCTGGTATTCAGCATTTTGCTGCCTGAGAGCAGCCACATCCCTTGGCACGGTCAAGAAGTCCGAAATGGCAAGAAATCGTGTGGACACCCACGTCTGAACATTGATCAGGCTACCGCCTAAGCTATTCGATACCGGGGAAAGGTAACCGCTCAATGCGAGGGCAAGGATCCCAGCCACCACCAGAAAAAGGATGGCCGTCTGCACAGAGCGTGACCAAAGAAGTCTTCATGTCAGGGTTCAGAAAGTATCAATAAACGATCGGTAGAATCAGATTATCATGAAACAGCATGGCGCGTACTGCCACGTTCCAGGCTGACAAGGTATTTTTCCATTTGATCGAAATCCTCCAGGATCAAACCTGCCCCGCGGCACACGCATGTGAGCGGGTCCTCGGCTTGCCAGACCCTTAGGTTGAGATCTTCCGAAAGGCGATCCGTGAGTCCCTGGATTAGCGCCCCGCCGCCGGCGATGCAAATTCCGTTATCCATCAGGTCGGAGACGATCTCAGGTGGAGCTTCGTCGAGCGCATCTCGGATGGTGTCTACAATCACCTGAACCGAGCCCGATAGTGCTTCACGAATCTCAATCGAAGATAATTCAATAAACTCGGGCAATCCAGTAACCAGGTTGCGGCCTCTGACCTCCATGGTCTTTTCAACAGGAAGAGGATAGGCAGATCCAATGGTCATTTTGATTTGCTCTGCAACGCCTTCGCCCACCAGAAGGTTATACTTATTCCTAATGTACTGGACAACATCCTGGTCCATTTCATCGCCTGCTACACGCAATGAACGGGAAACTACGACACCGCCCATCGAGAGGACTGCAACTTCAGTCGTTCCTCCGCCGATATCCACGACCATGGATCCTTTGACCTCAGCCACCGGTAGACCCGCACCCAGGGCTGCCGCCACAGGTTCCTCGATCAAATACGCTTCCCGAGCGCCCGCGGAAATGGTCGCGTCATAAACGGCGCGTTTTTCGACCTCCGTGACACCCGCTGGAATCCCAATCACGACCCGGGGTCTGGGCAGCGGGACGATGCTCTGTTCATGCACCTGACCGATAAAATAGGTCAACATGGCTTGAGTTATGTCAAATTCGGAGATAACACCATCGCGAACCGGTCGTACCGTAATAAGGCTTCCGGAGGTGCGCCCCATCATCTCCTTGGCTCGCAGACCGACGGCTTGAGGCTCGCGGGTCCGCTTGTCCACGGTCACCCAGGAGGGTTCATTGATGACAATACCCTTCCCTTTGACGTAAACTAAAGTGTTGGCTGTCCCGAGATCAATGCCGATGTCGAGTGAGAAGAGACCTAAAAGCCAATTGAAGGGGTTAAACGCCAATCGTTGCTCCAGTTTGATGTGTTTTTCTAATTCCAGCCGAGTATTATAACATGTTAAGACTGGGCTCCCTTTCGTAACCTTATAGGAGGATTAGGGTTTTATAATTATGCAATATACCCAATTTTTATCCAATTTGAGGAGGATTTATGGGAAAAGTAGCCATAGTAACCGATAGTTCTGCCTATATTCCGAACGACCTGGTAAAAAACCTGAACATCACAGTGGTTCCACTCGTCGTTATTTGGGGAAATGAGACACTTGAAGATGGCCTTGACATCCTGCCGTCTCAATTCTACAACCGTCTACAAACTGCCAAGGAAATGCCCACCACATCGCAAGCATCCATTCCCAATATGCATAAGGCTTTTTCGAGACTCCTTGAGCAGGATTATGAAGTGCTTGGGATTTTCCTCTCTTCAAAACTATCCGGGACAATGCAATCCGCCACCCAGGGACGGGACGAATTAACATCAGGAAAAGATAAAGTTACTTTTGTGGACTCCTACACCACGGCCATGGCAATGGGATTTCAAGTATTGGCTGCCGCTAAAGCTGCTGCCCAAGGTGCCTCGGTTTCGGATTGCAAAAAACTCGCTGAGGAAGCCCAAAAGACCAGCGGCGTCTATTTCGTGGTCGACACGCTGGAATTCCTCCATCGAGGAGGCAGGATCGGCGGCGCCCGGCGTTTCCTTGGCTCTGCGCTAAACATCAAACCCATCCTGACGGTCCATGAAGGGAAAGTCGAGGCAGCTGGCTCGGTAAGAACCAAAGCTAAGGCGGTAAACCACCTGATCGAACTGGTCCACGACCAATGCAAAGGGAAGAATTCAGTCCATCTCGCCACTTTGCATGCCAATGCTGAACAGGAAGCCAAGGATCTGATTAAGAATGCTGAGCAGGGACTCAACATGGTCGAGTCTGTGCTATCAGAAGTCAGCCCAGCGATCGGCACCCATACCGGTCCGGGAACAGTGGGACTCGCGTACCTTCACAGCATGTAAATTCTTATCTGTACTCGAGAACCCGGCGATTTCCCATTGCCGGGTTTTTTTAATTCTTAGGATTTCTAGCACTTTTCCCACAGACAGGCAGCGACAGTCTGATTCAATATAAGGTTATAATTCGCTTATGACCTCCCGGCCAACTCCCCTTGTAATCGGCATCGCTGGTGGTTCCGGCTCCGGGAAAACGACGGTAGCCAATGTCGTCATCCAGCGTGTCGGCGCTGAAAATATTGCCTACCTGCCGCATGATGCCTACTACAAGGAGTTGGGACACTTACCTCCGAACCAGCGGGCTCAAATCAACTTCGACCATCCCGACTCGCTGGAAAATGAATTGATGGTCCAGCACATCCAGGATCTCCGCGAATTCAAGACCGTCGCCCTCCCCGTGTACGATTTTTCCACGGACAGCCGGACGAGCGAAACGATAGAAATCAAGCCGCAGCGTATCATCATTGTTGAGGGGATTTTGATCTTCGCTGTGCCCGACCTGCGCAAGATATTTGACCTGAAGATCTTTGTTGACACCGACTCGGATATTCGATTTATTCGACGCCTGCAGAGAGACATTTCGGAACGCGGCAGGTCAACCGAGTCGGTCATCAACCAGTATCTGACAACCGTACGACCGATGCATTTGGAATTCGTGGAGCCTTCAAAAAGGTATGCCGACGTGATCATCCCCGAGGGTGGATTTAATGCTGCCGCTCTGGACCTGGTCGTGGCACGCCTCGAAGCGCTCCTTCGATAATCTTATTCACGTGAAAGGATAAAAATGGGAAACGATAAACAATGGAAGAATCCGCCCGCCATGACGATCGACGTCAAGAAGAAATACCAGGCAACGCTTAATACAGACAAAGGGGATATTGTTCTTGAGCTATTCGCTGATAAAACGCCGGTGACGGTCAATAATTTTGTGTTTCTCTCCAGGGAAGGTTTTTACGATGGAGTGATCTTTCATCGCGTGATCGCGAATTTCATGGTCCAGGGAGGAGATCCCACGGGCACAGGCCGTGGCGGACCTGGATACACATTCAAGGATGAATTCGTTCCTTCTTTGAAGCACGATAAACCCGGAATTTTATCCATGGCAAATGCCGGTCCCGGAACGAATGGATCTCAATTTTTCCTCACGCATGTCCCCACTCCCTGGCTTGACGGAAAGCACAGTATATTCGGCCAGGTTATAGGCGGAATGGATGTGCTCATGTCCATACCCCCAAGAGATCCCGGACGCCCGGAATATCCTGGAGTGAAAATCAACAGCGTCACGATCTCAGAGAAATAGTTCGTTATCGATCAATCCAATCACGACCAATGTCTACTTGATGAAGATCACCCGAACCTCGCTGCTGCGCGGGATAAGTTTACTCGCTGTCATTGCTATAAGTGTCTGGATTTACAGCATACGAGATCAGGCTGCTGAAATGGCAGCTTATGGATATCCGGGAATTTTCTTCATCTCGATGTTGGCCAATGCCACAGTCTTCTTCCCTGCTCCCGGAGTTGCTGTGGTTTTTGCCATGGGGAGTATTTTTAGCCCATTGCTTGTCGCACTCTTCGCCGGTACAGGAGCCGCGATCGGCGAATTGGTTGGCTACCTCGCAGGGTATAGCGGTCAGGGAATTGTTGAAAACACAGAAATGTTTTCCCGAATCGAACCGTGGGTCAGGAAATATGGAGTGTACGCGATCTTTGTTTTTTCAGCCCTGCCCAATCCTTTTTTTGACATTGCCGGAGTGGCTGCCGGCATCCTAAAAATTCCTCTAGGACAGTTCTTTATTGCTTGCTGGCTGGGGCAGTTGATCAAGATGTTCGCCTTCGCGTATGCAGGCTCGCTTTCAATAGGTTGGCTCGGGCAATTGCTTAAGTAAGAGGAGGAAATTCTCATGACGGACTATAAACTAATAGATGATTTCCTTGAAAAAAATCTTGAGAAAAGTATCAACGAACTGTCCAGGCTTGCCGCTCAGCCTTCGGTCGGCGCTCAGAATCTTGGGATGAAGGAATGTGCCGAACTCGTAGCTGGAGATGTTAACTGCCCGTGGATTTTCATCGGAGATACAAGCCACCGGAGGAGCGCCGGTTGTTTTTGGTGAAAGAAAAGGAAAATCAAATAAGACGCTCCTTTTCTATAACCATTACGATGTCCAACCCCCCGAGCCCCTGGAGCTATGGGATACTCCTCCTTTCGAACCCAGCCTCCGGGAGGGAAAGCTTTTTGCCCGAGGCGTGAGTGACGATAAAGGCCACATTACCAGCCGATTGTTCGCCATCGACGCCTTGCTCGCCCAGGGTGAGCTTCCCTGCAATGTTAAATTCGTCATCGAAGGCGAAGAGGAAACATCCAGCGTTCATCTCCACGATTATGTCCTGGCTAACAAGGAAAAGCTGGCTGCCGACGCTTGCATCTGGGAGTTTGGCGGAATCGACCATCGGGGCATTCCCATGCAGTATTTAGGTTTGAGGGGAATTTGTTACGTGGAGTTGTGGGTGGAAACCGCATCTACGGACATCCACTCTGGATTGGGGGGATCTATCCTCCCCAATGCAGCCTGGCGGCTTGTGTGGGCACTTCGCAGCTTAAAGGGAACGGATGAGCGGATTCGAATCCCCGGTTTTTATGATAAAGTTAAGAAACCTTCTGATCGCGATATTGCCCTGTTCGACGCACTCCCCGAAGTCTCGGATGAATACAAAACCCGATTTGGGGTCAGGAACTTTATCAAAGGTCTGAAGGACGGCGTCGACTTGCGAATCGCCGAAGTCTTTGAACCCACCTGCACGATCTGTGGATTAACCAGCGGGTACCAGGGTAAAGGCTCCAAGACTGTCCAGCCGGCACGGGCTTCTGCGAAGGTGGATTTCCGCCTTGTTCCGGATCAGTGGCCTGATGAGATTTTAGACCTTTTGAGAGCGCATTTGGACGCGGAAGGATTTTCCGATGTGCAGATCGATTACCTGGGTGGAGAACCGCCCGCAAGGACCGATCCCGATGATCCATTCGTCAAACTGGTGGTTGAGACATCCAGGGAGATCTATGGTGTTCCCATGGAAATTGTCCCCATGGTAGGCGGGTCCGGACCGAGTTATCCATTTATCCACGACCTGCACCTGCCGGTCGCGACGGCCGGATTGGGATACCCCGATACACGGGCGCATGCGCCGAACGAAAATATCCGTATCGACCTTTATCTCCAGCATGCAAAGCACATGACCCGCGTAATCTCGGAATTCGCGAAGTAATCAATCCATCAATATAATTATCTGGATTCAATTAGGATAGGAGGAAAAAATGCTCGTTGGTGAAAGAATGTCAAAACCTGTAATAACGATCTCTCCCGAAACACCTATCGCTGAAGTGATGAACATGATGAAGGTCGAGCATGTTCGACGGTTCCCGGTGGTAAAGGAAGGAAAGCTGGTTGGTATCGTATCGGACAAAGACATCCTTAATGCGTCTCCGTCCCCGGTTTCCACCCTCAGCATTTGGGAGATGAACTATCTGCTAAACAAGATCACTGTCAACGAAGTGATGATGAAAAATGTGATGACCGTTACGGAGGACACTCCCATCGAACAGGCAGCACGCATCATGGCGGACAACAAGATAGGCGGTTTGCCTGTAATGCGGGATGGAGGAGTTGTCGGGATCATCACAGAAACTGACTTGTTTAAAATGTTTCTGGAAATCATGGGGGCACGTGAAATGGGAATCCGGGTCACGGTCCTGCTTGTGGAAAAACCCGGCGAACTTGCAAAACTGACAAAAGCCGTTTCCGAAGCAGGCGGGGATTTCATCGCCTTTGGCATGTTTACGGGTGTAGACACTTCGAACCGGATGGTCACCTTTAAGGTGACCCGTATCTCACTTGAAGATTTGAAAAAGGCGATATCACCCATTGTGAAGGAAATTGTCGATATTCGAACAACTTAGGCAAAAGGCAATCCATGAAAAAAGAGCTGGCTGGTAAGCCGGCTCTTTTTGTCTCAATTCTTTGATTTACTTGGTGATTTTTTTCTTGTAGAAGCCTGAGGGCTTTTACCCTGCCCCTGTGATTTTCCTTCCTTGAGCATCGTCACCTCCTGCGGAGTAAGCGGGCGCCAGTCCCTCGGCTTTAGATTCCCGAGGTGAAGTGAACCCATTCGTATTCGGACAATGCGGACGACCGGTAATCCCGTTTTACTCCCCATTTCCCGTATCTGGCGCTTGTGCCCTTCCTTCAAAGTAACGCGCAGCCACATCCCTTTACCCGATTCTTTTTCAATCCGCACATCGGCAGGGCGGGTTCTAAAACCATCCTCCAGGACCACACCATGTCTCCAGGCGGATAATTGTTCCTGATCGGGATGCCGTGCCACAAGGACTCGATATTCCTTTTCATGTTCAAATTTCGGATGCTGGAGTTTTTGGGCCAGATCACCATCGTTAGTCATCAGGATCAACCCTTCGCTCTCGAAATCAAGCCTGCCAACCGGGTAAAGCCTCTCAGACATGGGGACCAGGTCACAGACTGTCGGTCTTGTATCTCCCTTTTCATTCTCGACCGTGGAGAGGTAATACCTGGGTTTATTCAGTGCGATATAAATCTTAACTTCCGGAGATTTAATTAACCGGCCATCGACAGTAATCCTATCCTTTTGGGGATCAGCCTTCTGTCCGATCTGGGCAACTTCTCGGTTGACGCTGACCCTGCCAGCTTTGATTAATTCTTCGCATGCACGCCGGGAGCCCATCCCTGCTGACGCCAGGATCTTTTGCAGTCGCTCTTCCATAAGTTACGATCCTAACCCTTTAATAATGCAACGTCTTTATTGCTCGCCTCGGGTTCAGGCAGGGCGAGAGGAGGCAGTTCGCTGAGTGAACTTAACCCAAAATGCTGGAGGAAATCAGGTGTTGTGCCATACAAAATAGGCCGGCCAGGTCCTTCTGCCCGGCCAACTTCCTGCAGAAGACCTTTCGAGAGGAGGGATTTCATCACACCGTCGCTGTTCACGCCGCGGATGGAATCGATCTGCGGACGGGTCACCGGCTGCTGATAAGCTATGATCGCGAGCGTTTCCAGCGCAGCCCGGCTGAGGTGAGAGGTAGCCTCAAGCCCTAGAAAAGTCTCGACTTGAGAGGCAATCTCGGGTGCGGTTGTCAACTGGACTCGCCCCGCATGCTTCTGCAGTCGAAGGCCTCTAAGCCGGAGTTCATCCTCCAATGCGGACAATCCTTTTTCAACGTCGGTCACCGGCATCTCAAGCGCAGTTGCCAATTGATGAGGGGTCACCGGTTCACCGGCGACAAATAATAAGCCTTCCAAAAGGGCAGAGAGTGGTAATTCAGGTAATTTGGATTCGGTCATGCTATAATAACTCCCGCTTATGGGTGATATTTAAAAAATCTTTTTTATAAAGCTAACCCGTAACGCCAGAGGAACTATGAATAAATTACGGATTTCAATAATACTGCTTATCCTATCGACAACGACCCTCGCCTGCAGGATGAATATCGGCGGACCGAAACCGGCAGGGCAGCCGATCCAAATTTCGACGGAAGCTGCCGGCAGCCTTCAACAGCAATTTCAACAGGCGATCCAGGGTTCGGAGCAAAATGGTCAGCTAACATTAACCGTGAACGAATTGCAATTAACGTCACTATTGGCTGCAAAGTTGGCGACCCTTCCTGAACCATTTTTGACCGAGCCTCAGGTATATCTTCGAGATGGACAAATCCAAATTTATGGAAAAGCAGCCAAGGGCTATTTTGAGGCCAACGTCGGTATCGTTCTCACCGCTTCGATTGATTCAAATGGTCAGCCTTTGGTGGAGATCACTTCCGCTGATTTTGGACCCATCCCAATGCCTGACGATTTGACCTCATCCATTTCAGCCATGGTACAGGAAGCTTATACTGGCGCACTGGGTCCTCTCGCAACGGGTTTCAAACTGGAATCGATCGTCATTGCCGAAGGTCTGATGATGCTCACGGGACGCATGCAATAGGCTAAGGATTATACCAGCATCCCCATGAAGGTCTGCGATTTTTTATCTATCAAGCGATACCGCCAAGCATTGGTTTATCTGGCTCTGGTGGCACTCACCCTGTATGGATGCGCTGCGCCACAGGTTTCTCAAGCCGAGACACATATCCAGATTCCCGTTTCGGTCGATGGCGTGACGATTGATGTCAGTGCCCCTGCCGGAAGCAGTGTCGAACAAGTCTTAAAAATGGCAGGCATCACGCTGGGAAGCCTAGATCGGGTCGAACCTACTTTGTATTCGACTCTCGATGCGGATGACCGGATTAAAATTGTCCGCGTCAGGGAGGAATTTGAGACAATTCAGGAAGTGATCCCCTTCGAAAGACAGACTGTCCGGACCGAGCTGCTGCCGGATGGAGAGACACGCATCTCACAGCCTGGAGAGAACGGGATGCAGGAGATCACGTTCCGTAAGCTGTTCGAAGACGATGTCCAGTCTGGCGATCCAACCATGGTCAAGTCCACAATCCTCGTCCAGCCGATTCCTGAGATCATGCTCGTTGGCGCACAATCGCCTTTCGCTCCATTGCAGATTCCCGGCAAATTAGCCTATATTTCTGGTGGGAACGCCTGGGTCATGGATGGCTCGACCGCTAATCGCCAAACAGTAGTCACCAGCGGGGATCTGGATGGAAGGGTCTTCGCTGTTTCGCCCAATGGAGATTGGCTGCTATTTACCAGGAAATCGACCAAGCCTGCCGACGAGGAAATTAACACACTTTGGGTAACCCGCTTGAGCGATCCTCAATTCAAACCGATCAATCTCAAAGTCTCGAATGTTGTCCACTTCGCCTCATTCGTTCCCTGGCTGACCAATACAATTGCATACTCCACAGTGGAACCTCGAGCAACAGCTCCAGGGTGGCAGGCTAATAACGACCTTGTGTTCCGAAAATTCAGCGCCTCCGGAGCAGTTGGTCAACCAGCAGAAATAATCCCAGCCAACTCCGGAGGTATCTATGGATGGTGGGGAACCAACTACATCTTCTCACAGGACGGTGATAATCTCGCCTATGCGAGGCCGGATGGCATTGGCCTTGTCAATGTTAGCGAGAACACCCTCACGCAATTACTGGATAATATCCCATTGCAAACAGGCAGCGATTGGACCTTGATCCCCGGACTTACCTGGGGGGCAGATGGCAGCACACTGTTCACCGTCACTCATGCCCCGCCGGCCGGAATCGTCAAACCTGAAGAATCTCCCTATTTCGACGTCACTGCCCTTTCTCTGGACAATAGCACCAATGTCCAGATGGTTGAGCAGAGTGGAATGTTTGCATATCCAGCCGCGTCATCACCTCGTGCGGATGGAGAAGAGACTGCCTATCAAGTCGCCTTTCTGCAGGCAATTTTTCCCGACCAGAGCGATACCAGTCGTTATAAGTTGGTTGTTATGGATCGGGATGGATCAAACCGGAGCGTGCTGTTTCCACCTGAAGGGTCAGCGGGACTAGGTCCACAGAAACCCGTTTGGGCTCCGTCGCTCGTCGATGGGCAGCAAGGAGATTTTCTGGCTTTTGTTTATCAAGGGAATATCTGGTTGGTCGATGTTGCATCCGGGAGATTCCCATCAAATCACCGGCGATGGGTTGGTAAGCAACCTTGACTGGAAATAATGAATGCTAATAAATCCCTTCCAGATGGAAAGGATTTCATGGAGGATACATGCGGATTTTAATCACAGGCGCTGCCGGTTTTCTTGGCTCAAACCTCAGCGACAGACTGATTGCCGATGGGAACGAAGTGGTTGGGATGGACAATTTCGTCACAGGAAGTCCCGATAATATCGCCCACCTCGCTGGCAATCCAAACTTCACCTTCTACAAGCACGACGTATCCAATTACATCTTCTTCCCTGGTAAAGTAGATGCCGTCATGCATTTCGCTTCCCCCGCCAGCCCCAATCCATCGTCGCCCTATGGATACTTCAACTTGCCCATTCAAACAATGAAAGCCGGCGCACTGGGAACACACAACACGCTCGGTGTAGCAAAGGAAAATGAAGCCCGTTTTCTGCTGGCATCCACCAGCGAGATTTATGGAGACCCGACCGAGCATCCGCAAAAAGAGACTTACGCGGGCAACGTGGATCCGGTCGGAATGCGTGCCGTTTATGATGAAGCAAAACGATTTGCTGAATCTCTGACCATGGCGTACCACCGTCACCACGGAGTCAACACGCGTATCGTTCGGATTTTCAATACCTACGGTCCGCGCATGGACCTGGAGGACGGAAGGGCACTCCCCAATTTCCTAAAACAAGCTCTTCTGGGACAACCCCTTACCGTTTACGGGGATGGCTCCCAAACCCGATCATTCTGCTACGTTGACGACCTGATTGACGGTATCGTCCGCCTGCTAAACTCCTCAGAGCACTTTCCTGTAAATATTGGGAATCCGATCGAAATGACCGTGTTGGAATTTGCTGAAACGATCAATCAAGTAACAGGAAACCAAGCCGGGGTAACCTTTGTCCCCGAAGGGAGAAGCGCGAGGGACCCACAGCGCCGGCAGCCGGACATCACCCGGGCACGTGAACTACTTGGCTGGGAACCGAAAACAACCCTTGAAGAAGGGATTTCAAAAAACAATACCGTATTTCAAACAAAAATTGGGATTGGCATGACGGTCATTGTTACGAATCCTGTCGAACGGACGCGGTTCTTTAAATTCCTGGTCGTAGGGGTCATTGGCGCCGTCGTTGACTTTGGCGTGATGAACCTGCTGACATCTCTTTTCGCCACACCCCTGGTCATCGCAGGGACAATTTCATTCATCTGTGCCGTATGCAGCAACTTCGTTTGGAATCGTTATTGGACCTATCCGGATTCCCGCTCACGTCCACTCTTGAAACAATTGGGGATGTTCTTCCTGGTCAACATTGCCGGCGTCATGATTCGTATCCCCATTCTTCATTTCCTCGAACCGGTATTTTATCGATTCGTATCGAGGTTTCCCATCCCCTCGCCTCTTACCGCTGAACTGCTAGCCAAAAACCTGACGCTGGCCGTCGCTGTTGTTATTGTTCTGCTTTGGAACTTCTTCATAAATCGTTATTGGACGTATAATGATATTGATTAATTGTTTTTTTGTCCTCGTATCGTTCATTAACAGGTGGATTTATGCAATCACAACCAACTCGTATTATCCCCATCTACACCAGCAAAGGGGATGTCGGAGCCTATCTTGTTTACCCCTATTTGTACAATATCCAGGGTGAATGGATCGGCTGGATCACCCGCGAACGGGATGTTTATTCGGTCCTCGGGAATTACGTTGGCTTTCTGACCAACGATCCGCGAATAGTGCGCCACGAAAGCAATTCAGACCGCCCTCGTTTGAAACCGCCCCCCCGACCGGAAAAACTCAAATCTCCTCCAACATCTCCGCTGGCTCCCATGATGAGCGACCTGTCGATCGGGATGACGGATGTCCTCCTGAAAGATACAGGCCGGCTTCATACGATAGATCACGGCGAACTGATGGATGACATGGATTAGCGATCTACATGAATAACAAAAACGCACAAAAAACAGCCGCCGCTTCCCGAATCACGATCGCTCAACTCATGCAACCCGAACATGCCAATAATCTCGGCAATGTTCACGGCGGGTGGATCATGAAGCTCGTGGACGAAGCGGGCGCTCTGGCGTGCATGCGTCATTGTCAGCGTCGCGTGGTCACCGTGTTCATCGACCAAATGGAATTCCACCAGCCGATCCGCATCGGCGACCTGGTCACCTTGACCGCTGAAGTCACCTTCACAGGTCGAACGTCCATCGAAGCGGAGGTTAAAGTAACAGCCGAGGACCCCACCACAGGGGATCAGGTCCACACCAACACCGCGTACGTTGTTTATGTCGCTCTCGACGATGACCGGAAACCTACCCGGGTACCTCCCATACTTGCGTCAACTCCCGAAGAGACAGCAAAACTCGAAGCCGGGAAACAGCGTCAGACAGAACGGCTGGCAAGAAGAAAATGAGGTTCGGCAGCGGTACGGATAATCGTACCGCTGCTGTATAATTATCCGTATGACAAATCCACTCCCTGACAATCCGGCGGAAGAAGATGCAGTCGCCAAAGAGCGCGTTGCGCACCCATTTCGCACACTTCGCGAACTGATCGATCATGTTTCGGGAAAGTCCCTGCCCCCGATAGAAATTGAGGAGGGCGGGAAAGCAGAATCTCTCCCCTTCCCATTTCTGGCCATCGTCGGTCAGAAGGAGATGAAGCTGGCGCTACTGCTTGGGCTGATCAACCCCAACGTGGGCGGAATCCTGCTGATCGGTCCGCGCGGTACGGCAAAGACGACCGCCGTCCGCTCGCTGCTCGATCTGCTTCCATCGGTGGAGCGCAGCCTGTGCTATTATGGCTGCCTGCCGGAGGACGTGGAATCGGGCGGGCTCGATGCAGTCTGCCCGGATTGCGCCTCCAAATATGCGGAGGGCATCCCGCTTACAGCTCCAGACCGGGTCCGGTTGATCGAGCTTCCACTCAACGCCCGTATCGAAGATGTCGTTGGCGGGATTGATGAACGAGCAGCAGTCACCAATGAACGCCTTCGGGTACGGAGGGGAATCCTCGCCCAATCGGATAAAAACCTGCTCTACATCGACGAGATCAACCTGCTCTCCGACGATATCGTGGATGCCATCCTCGATGCCGCTGCTGCAGGCACGTACACCGTCCGTCGAGGACCTGTATCTGCCACCTACCGCGCAAGGTTCGTCCTGATTGGCTCGATGAATCCCGAAGAAGGCCGGCTCCGACCTCAAATCCTCGACCGATTCGGACTGCGTATCATCGTCAAAGGGCTTGAAAATCCCGAAGAGCGTTTGGAAGCCTATCGCCGGGTCCAACTCTACCTATCCAGCCCCCGTTCAATGATCGGACAGTATTCCGAGGAGATGTTCGCCGCCGCAACGGAGATCAAATCTGCGCGCGCTTTGCTGCCCAAAGTCACGATCTCAGACAAGGTTGCTCGTCCGGCAATTGCGATGGCTCAAAAAATGGGTATCGACTCCCTCCGCGCAGAGATCACCTGGTTCGAAGCAGCCCGCGCGTATGCGGCAGCCGATGGGCGCAAGGAGGTAACGCCTCAAGATATGCACATGGTTGCGCCAATGTGCCTTCGCCTTCGCAGGTCTGCATTCATGAGCGAATACTTTACCAACCAGAAAACCGAAGAGGCAGAGATGAAAAAACTGCTGAACGGTTTAAACTATCCAGTCAAGACCAAAGCGCGAAAGAAATGACATCAAGACCCGCATATCGCATCATATCTGAACGGCTGGTTATCCGCTGTTACAATCCGGAAGACGCTCTCTTACTCGAAGCATCAGTAAAAGAAAGTGTTGAGCATCTCAAACCCTGGATGCCCTGGGCTCATTCCGAAGAACAGGAAACCCTGCATTCGAGAATCGAACGGCTCCGAACCTTTCGCGGCAAATTCGATTTGAACCAGGACTTTATTTACGGTATCTTCAACCTCGATCAAACCAGGTTATTAGGCGGAACCGGATTACACACCCGTTTGGGCAATGATGCTCTTGAAATTGGATATTGGATTCATAAGGATTTCATAAATCAGGGTCTGGCAACTGAGGCTGCTTCCGCTCTGACGAAGGTCGGTTTCGAAGTCCACGAAATCTCTCGCATGGAAATTCATTGTGACCCGTCCAATGTCCGGTCCGCAGCGGTCCCTCGAAAATTGGGTTATACCCATGAAGCAGATTTGAAGAAACGTTCGAAGTTCCTTGATGATTGGCGCGATTCATCGATATGGACGCTTTTCAAGGATGAATACCCCAATTCACCAGCTAAACTAATCGAGATCAAAGCGTTTGACGCCGCAAATCGTCAGATCATTTAATTTGACCAGTCATTTCAAACTCCGTTGACAATGCTCACCCATCGAGAACGTCTTCGTGCCTGCCTGGCGGGTGACCCTGCCCTCGACCGGCCGCCTGTTGCTCTCTGGCGGCACTTTCCAGTTGACGACCAATCCCCCGATTCGCTCGCAGCAGCAACGGGCAATTATCAAAAGCAGTTTGATTTTGATCTGGTGAAAGTAACACCAGCCTCGTCGTTTTGCCTGCGAGACTGGGGAGTAGAGGATACCTGGGAAGGTGATGCCGAAGGGACGCGTCGCTACACGAAACGCGTAATTATTAAGCCATCAGACTGGGAACTACTCCCTGTCCTTACACCAGACTCCCCGCATCTTGCATCCCAATTGAATTGTTTGAAATTACTCCGGGCTGATTTAGGACCGGAAACTCCTCTTCTTCAGACGGTTTTCAATCCCCTCTCGCAGGCAAAAAATCTTGCCGGCGGAGAGACTCTCCTGGTTCACCTTCGTCAATTCCCGGATGCTGTCAAAAAGGGATTGGAAGTCATCGCCAAATCCACATCTCATTTTCTCTCCGCTGCAATGGAAATTGGAATCGATGGAATTTTTTACGCCATACAGCATGCACAATCCCACCTCTTATCTTCCAGCGAGTTTAGACAATTCAGCGCCGTACATGATCAAAAATTTCTGAGCGACGCAAATGATTTATGGTGCAACATGATTCACCTGCATGGCACAAACATCCTATTTGATGATGTCGCCGCCCTGCCTGCAGTGATTCTCAATTGGCACGACCGCGAAACGGAATGGACACTCTCCAGGGGTCAACAACGATTCCCCGGAGTAGTTTGCGGTGGACTGAAGAGGGAGACCGTAGCTCTTGGGACGCCACATGATATCCAGATTGAAGCAACCGATGCCATCAACCAAACTAATGGAAAACATTTCATCCTAGGCACTGGCTGTGTCGTCCCCATCACAGCACCTTTTGGGAACATAATGACGGTCCGGCAAAGCGTGGTGACGAGAAAATGAGCCTGAGAATCATAGCCGGAAAAGCCAAAGGACGAAAACTGAAATCCGTCCCGGGTGATACAACCCGTCCCGTCACGGATATGGTGAAGGAAGCCCTGTTCAATATCATTGCCGGTGATGTCCTGGACTCCCGTTGGTGGGATCTGTTTGGCGGAACGGGGGCGATCGGCATCGAGGCTCTCAGCCGCGGAGCAGCTTTCGTCCGATTCTCTGATTTTAATCGCTTGCCGGTGGAGATAATAAAACAAAATCTGGCCGGATCGGATTTTATCAAACAGGCTCAAGTAATTCGAGGGGATGCATTCAAATTACTCGGATCGACTCCAGAAAGTCAATTCGACTATCTATACATAGCACCGCCCCAGTACAAGGAGATGTGGTCTCAGGCGCTTAGAATCGCCGACAAAAACTCCGGGTGGCTAAGCGATGGAGCTTGGGTTATCGTACAAATTCACCCTAAGGAATTTCAAGAGCAGGAACTCGAACACTTGGTTAAATTTGATGAAAGGAGATACGGAAGCACACTTCTGGTTTTTTACGAGAATTCCTAAATCACTCACTCGATCATGGAGGGTTTACTCATGGCACTTGATGTTCTGAAGATTATTGCCAGCCTCGCGACTGCTGCTACAGGGTTGCTGGCATTGTTCATGCCCAAAGTAGTTCCCGGGTTCACTGGATTGTCTCCCGTGGGAGGACGTGGGATCAGCGAAATTAGAGCGATATTTGGCGGTTTATTTATCGCGCTTGGAATTGCCCCCCTTCTATTTAAGGGAGATACTTTTGTCATGCTCGGCTGGGGATACCTGGCCATCGCAGTTGTGCGAGTTTTTTCGATTTTCTTTGATAAAGCTCCGGAAAAATCCAATTGGATCAGCCTTGTCATTGAAGTTATTTTTGGAGTCATCTTAATTCTGTAAATATATCCTTTCGAGATCAGGAGGAACTATGGAATTGACATCCATAAAAATTGAAAAACCCATCACGATTAACTTCATTCTTGGCCAATCCCACTTTATCAAGACGGTGGAGGACATCCATGAAACCCTTGTTTCAGCCGTCCCCGGCATTAAATTTGGGATCGCATTCTGCGAGGCATCAGGGAAATGCCTGGTGCGCTGGTCCGGAACCGATGAAGACATGATCGAACTCGCCAGGAAAAATGCCCTCGCGGTTGGCGCCGGTCATTCTTTTTTCATCTTCCTGGGGGATGGTTTTTACCCCATCAATGTGCTTAATGCGATTAAGCAGGTCCCAGAAGTCTGCGGGATTTTCTGCGCCACAGCCAACCCGGTTGAAGTCGTAATTGCCGAATCTTCACATGGACGAGGCATCCTTGGCGTCATAGACGGCGAGTCATCTAAGGGCATAGAGGATGAAGAAGGTATCGCCTGGCGGAAATCCTTTCTCAGGATGGTAGGGTATAAAACGGCTTAATTAACTTGATGCTAAAACATCCCCGTCCAATTGTCGACGGGGATATTTTATGAACCAAAAACAACGGTCAATCGCTGCTTGTCATCGTAAAATGAACGAGCACAAAAAGGGGGGTCTCCTTTTCGCATTGTTCCAATCCGGCTGAGTAATATCGGCAAATCTTCGACAACCGGGAGAAAATCGACCTGACTGGCAGGAATCCACTCTGCAAGACCTTCTGAAGATCGGACAGGGACACCCTCATCGCAAATCCCGGTAAAAATATACAGGCATATTCCAATTTTCTGGTCAGTATCCACTATGAGTGTCCCACAGAGCCATAAATCCGCAATCAATCCCGTTTCTTCCAGAAGTTCTCTTTTTGCTGCCGAAAGAATATCCTCACCCTGCTCGACATGCCCTCCCAGCCCGTTATATTTATTCGCCCAAAGTCTTTTCGTTGGTGCGCCTTTTAATAATAAATAACTGTCTCCACGGCGTAGAATAATCGCCGTGCGGGGAATGACCATGTAACGGTCGTGTGAGACACCTTGATCTGAGACAGGCATGATGGTAAGAAAAAAGGGCGGTAGCACTACCCGCCCCTGTCCGGTCAACCTAGCTGACTAGCTTTCGCAATTCGTCAATGTGCCCTGCGCTGCCCAACTTCTCATTTTTGTTGGCAATAAATTTGGCATATTCAGCCATGAAAACCTTCCCCACCGGTCGCAGGTCGAAATTTTCCGGATGTTCATTAAAATACTCGCGATGGACGCGGGTCCACACGAGTCGGCCATCCGTATCGATATTGACCTTGGTCACGCCCAACTCCGCAGCACGGCGGAACTGGTTTTCATCCACGCCTTTGGCTCCCTTGAGATTACCACCGGCTTTGTTGATGCGTTCCACTTCCTCTTGCGGCACAGATGAGGATCCATGCATGACCAGTGGAAATTGTGGAAGCTTCTGCTGGATTAGCTCCAGGACATCGAACCGAAGAGCCTGGTCACCCGAGAATTTAAACGCCCCATGACTGGTTCCGATGGCAACGGCAAGTGAGTCGCAGCCCGAGCGTTCAACAAATTCTCTTGCCTGGGCAGGATTTGTTAACTTAGCATTCGCTTCGTCCACCGCCACATGCTCCTCCACTCCGCCGAGCATGCCCAATTCGGCTTCGACGACAATCCCGCGCGCATGTGCAGCATCGACGATTTTCCGCGTAATCTCGATATTCTTGTCAAACGGTTCGTGGCTGGCATCGATCATAACCGAGCTATAAAAACCGCTGTTAATGCAATCGTAGCAGGTTTCCTCATCGCCGTGGTCAAGATGTACAGCAAAAATCGCTTCAGGGAATACTTCGTCCGAAGCCTTGATGAGCGACTCCAACATTTTCTTGTGTGTATAAGACCGCGCCCCCTTGCTGATCTGAATAATAAAAGGTGCTTTGCTGTCGACATTTCCCCGGAACAGCCCCATGCTCTGCTCGAGATTATTAATATTGTAAGCGCCGATAGCATACTTACCATAAGCGGCTTCGAATAATTTTTTGGTCGTGACGATCATTTTTTTGCTCCTTGTTACAGTCAGATTTTTACAACCTACGCATGCCCGCTGCGTATTATTCTATTGAACGGGATTACTAACCGCTTGATTATAACCATAAACTCAGGCTATAATGATAGCGAAAATCCGTCAATTCTTTCTTCATGCTTGACAGGAGGAACTATGAGTGACTATATCGGCAAGGTAACCGGTTCACAGGATATTTTCAAAAAACTGGCAAGTTATATCCCCGGATTTAACGGATATGTCGAGAGACAAAACCGCCGTGCAGCGGATAAAATTCTTCGGGAAACGGTCGCGCAGCGGTTCGACGTTCTTTACAAACGAGCGTCCGCCATCCAAACCGAATTGATCAACCAGGGGAAGCTGGAGTTTGTTGACGACATGGAGGCGGCTGTGATCAAAATCCAGACTTTCATGGACAAGATTAGAACCGCCACCTACGGATACTCGGGATTCTTCGACGCAGTGAAGATCAACGAAAAAGAACTGGAAGCTCTGTACAATTACGACATGGCTTTCTTTGACCTCGGCGAACAGATAGCCCATGCTCTGGAAAACGTCGAAGCCAGCCTGGGCGACGATGCCGGGCTCCCTGCTGCCATCCGCAATGTGACAACCTTAGCTCGCCAGGCTGTGGAATCTTATGATAAAAGATACGAAGTGATCAACGGGACTGTCAGCCAATAACCCATGTGGCAGAATTATATTTCCGCCAAAACAGTCGATGAAGCTCTCCGCGCCCTGGCAGGGCGCGGTGCGCATGCGCGGATTGTCGCCGGTGCAACGGACCTGATCCTGGAATTGGAAAGGGGATTACGCCCGGACGTCGATACACTGATCGACATCACGCGCATCCAGGGGTTGGACCAGATCACGATGGACTCTGACGGCGTGATTCACCTCGGTCCACTTGTGACTCACAACGATTGCGCGTCATCCAGGCTTCTGCGCGAACGGGCATACCCCCTGGCACGAGCTGCGTGGGAAGTGGGCGCTCCCCAGATCCGCAATCGGGGTACGATTGCCGGAAATCTCATCACCGCCTCCCCCGCCAATGACACCATCACTCCGCTGATCGCTCTGGATGCATGGCTCACCCTTCGCTCCAGCAACGGCGAACGACAAGTCCCCCTTAAAGATTTTTACACCGGCGTTCGCAAAACAGTGATACTCGCCGATGAATTACTTGTGGATATCGCTTTTCGTGCGCTCAACGAAAATCTCCATGGAACCTTTATAAAACTTGCATTAAGACGCGCGCAGGCGATCAGCGTGGTTAATGTGGCTGTTATCCTTACCGGGAAGTTGCCCCAGGTCGATTCGGCCGTCATCACGCTTGGGGCTGTAGCCCCCACAATAATCCATGCCACGGAAGCTGAATCATACCTCACGAATAAGGTGTTAACGGACGAGTCAATCCAGCAAGCCGCCGCTTTAGCTGCAAAATCAGCCAAGCCGATCGACGATATTCGAGGTTCTGCGGCTTACCGGCGCGAGATGGTCCGTATCCTGACCTTACGCGGATTAAAATCCCTGCGCGATGGCAAGGAACAATCCGGGATGCCGTTAGAGCCTGTCCTTCTGAGACCAAACCATAAGGGCGAAACAAGTTTCATTCCAAATGGAAAATTCGCGCCTTATGAAAATGAGATCCACACAACGATCAATGGAAAAACACGCAAGTTTACATCAGGTCAACACAAGACGCTGCTTCGGCTGTTACGCGAGGACGCGGAGTTGACTGGTACAAAAGAAGGTTGTGCGGAAGGAGAATGCGGCGCTTGCACAGTCTTCCTCGATGGCGTGGCAGTCATGGCGTGTCTCGTTCCTGCTCCTCGCGCTCATGGCGCGGATATTATCACCATCGAAGGGTTGGCAAGCGATGGAACGCTTCATCCCGTCCAGCAGGCATTCATCAATGACGGCGCAGTCCAATGCGGGTATTGCACGCCAGGATTTATCATGTCCGGAGTGAAATTATTGGAAGAACAGCCAAATCCATCACGCAATGAAATTGAGCAGGCAATTACAGGTAATTTATGCCGATGCACAGGTTATTACAAAATTGTGCAGGCGATAGAAGACGCCGGGAAAATGGCAGCTATAGAGGTGAAGCATGGGTAAATACGGATCATTTAAACAAGAAGCTTATAAACGGCCTTATGATGTCCATCCCATCTGGAGAGGCATCGGCTGTATCATGATGATTCTTATCCCACTGCTGGCGATCGTCGGATCCATGGTCATGATCGAGACTGGATTGAAAGAAGGATGGCCAATACCTCAGGAATTGCTTGGATACCCGCGTTTACCAGCTACTGCTTATCAAATACCGGTTATTGATAATATTGCCCAAACCATTTCAAGCGTGAATAACCTTTATGGCATCATCGCCTTTTCGCTAATCTTCATGCTCCTGGGATTCGCCCTTATTTCATTCGTCTATTCCGCGGCATTCAGGTTCATGGGGCCGCCGCGGTACTCGCCTCTCGATGCACCGGAAGTACCTCGCGGAAAAAGATACAGGCGGTAAGAAAAATGACATCCGTAATTGGTCAATCCGTTCGGCGCATAGACGCAAAAGAAAAAACAACCGGCGAAGCTCTGTACTCCGGTGACCTGGTCATGCCCGGCATGCTTTTCATGAAATTCCTGTTCGCCGGCAGACCGCACGCGCGCGTGAAATCCACGGACACGACCGCCGCTATGAAAAATCCAGGTGTGGTGGCGATTTTCACTGCGAAAGATGTGCCGTGCAATGAGTATGGTCTCCAGATCCCCGACCAGCCTGTGCTCGTGGGACCAGGATCAGGGAAAGCCGGCGGCGACATCGTCCGTTTTGTCGGGGATCAAATCGCTGTAGTGGTGGCTGAGACGGAAGAACTTGCTGCACATGCAGTAAAACTCATCACGGTCGTCTATGAAGACCTGCCGGTGGTCACTGACCCCGAAGAGGCACTGAATCCCGGAGCGGTCCTCATTCACCCGGAACTAGGCGATACGAATATTTGCGTTCACGACAAGATCCGCAAGGGGGATGTGGGTCTTGGCTTTACCAATGCAGACGTGATCGTCGAAGGTGAATACCGGGTTCCTGCTCAAGAACATGCATACTTGCAGCCTGAAGCCGGACTCGCTTACGTGGACGAAAATGGATTGGTCACCGTCAAATCGGCAGGGCAATGGACGCATGCTGATCAAAGGCAAATCGCCCATTCGCTGGGATTGCCTGAAGAGAAAATAAGGGTGCAGTACCCTCATATTGGAGGAGCCTTCGGCGGGCGCGAAGACCTGTCCGTGCAGATTGTACTAGCTCTGGCGGCATGGAAATTGAATCGACCGGTGAAGACAGTCTGGACGCGCAAGGAGTCCATCTTTGGACACGCCAAACGGCATCCCATGGTCATTCGAGCAAAATGGGGAGCGACGAAAGACGGCAAGCTGGTCGCTGCGGAAAATACGTTTATCGCAGATGGCGGCGCGTACATGTACACAACCAACAAGGTGCTTGGAAACTCCACCATCACACAGACCGGACCCTATGCCATCCCCAATGTCCATGCGGATGTGATCGGTGTATACACCAATAACGTGCCCGGTGCTGCTTTCAGAGGTTTCGGCGCTCCTCAGGCTCAATTCATGGCTGAATCCCAGATGAACAAACTCGCGGAGAAACTGGGCATGGATCCGGTCGCATTTCGTTTAATAAATGCTTTACGTGAAGGAGATACACTCGACGTTCAAACTCCGCCTCCAGGTCCTGTCACTGCCGTACAAGTCATAGAAGCAGCTGCAAAAAAAGCCGGTTGGTCAGAATCCGATCGCGGGTGGGATGCGCCTGAAACACATACATCCGGTGAGGGTGCGCTTAAAAGAGGCATCGGTTTCGCTGCCGGATTTAAGAACATTGGATTTTCATTCGGCTACAAGGAAAATTGCTGGGCGCGCGTCGAAATTCATGGGAAAAGCGAGATCGACCGGGTCACGCTAATTCATGCTGCTGCAGAGGTCGGTCAGGGCAACCATACCATTCTTGCCCAGATGGCAGCGGAGGTGATCGGGGTGCCGATCGAGAAGATTACCTCCATAACCATGGACACATTGAACATGGGAAATGCCGGAAGCGCAAGTGCATCCAGGCTTACATTCATGGCGGGCAATTCCGTCAAAGGAGCCGCCACTGCTGCTCTCGAAAAGTGGAAGACCGAGGAACGACCCGCAATCGCCGAATACACCTATTACGCACCGCCGACCGAACATATGGATCCTGAGACCGGGCGATCTATGCCCAACTTCATGTACGCCTATGTCGCCCAGGCAGCTGAAGTTGAAGTAGATACGGAAACCGGACTGGTGCGGCTGGTTCGGGTCGTCAGTGCCAATGATGTGGGGAAGGCAATGAATCCTTCCCTCGTGGAAGGGCAGATCGAGGGCGGTGTCGTTCAAGCGCAAGGGTATGTACTGCAAGAGAATTTCATCACCCGCGGTGGTTACGTCCTCACTGACCAACTCAGCACCTATCTGATCCCAACCATTCTCGACATCCCCGACCGTGTGGATTCCGTGGTCGTGGAAATTCCCGATGAGCGCGGACCCTGGGGCGCGAAAGGCCTGGGCGAACTCCCCTACCTGCCTTTGGCGCCGGCAGTCATTGCTGCTGTCCACGATGCGACCGGCGTCTGGTTCGACGAATTCCCACTGACTCCCGACCGCGTCCTGCGTGGGTTGGGACGGATTTAATCGAAAAATCCCATCTTTTCCATTTTAAACAATCGAATAATTTATAGTTCTGTTTTCGTCCAACTTTCCACGATAGTCGCATTTTTATCTCCTTAGCGTTTCTTTTATTATTCACGCTGGAATTTAGTATTTCCGTTAATTAATTCCGCCGATACAGATGATGTGGTTTAATTAGGAAGATTTTTCGAAAGAACCTCTTCATGGAAATATCTCAGACCATACACATGCTCGGTGACCTTCTTGGCCAGGTCATCACGGAACTGGAAACTCCTTCCATTTTTGAAATAGTGGAAAGGATACGGGCGGACGCCAAATTGCGCCGTAATGGAGATCCAGCTGCGGCGCAACGCTTAACCACGGAAGTGGCTAAGCTAAATCCACTCGAGGCACGCGCCATTGCTTCCGCGTTTGCGACTTATTTTGACCTGGTCAATCTGGCCGAAGAGAATTTCCGCGTGGCTGTATTGCGCAAACAGGAAGGGGACAGCCATCCTGCACCGATCCATGAATCGGTCGGGGATGCCATTGCAACTTTAAAACTTCGCGGCATTACTACCGATCAAATGAGGACCCTGCTGGATAACCTTTCCATTGAATTAGTCCTGACTGCGCACCCCACCGAATCCCGCCGGCGAACAATACTATCCAAGATCCAACGGGTTGCCACACTTCTGGGGATGTTGAATCAGAACCAGCCCATGCCCCGCGAGCAGCAGGAAATTTTGGATGCCCTCCATGCTGAAATCACTGCTTTCTGGTTGACTTCACGCTCCCGCACATCCAATCCATCTGTGACCGATGAAGTTCGCACCGGTCTATACTTTGTCGATTCGGTTTTTTGGCAGACCCTTCCCCGCCTGTACGCCGATCTTGACCGTGCGCTTGATATTCACTACCCGGGATTGCATATTGAACACCCCTGGCTTCGTCTCGCCTCATGGATGGGTGGCGACCGCGACGGCAACCCCAATGTGACCCGGGAAGTCACCGCTGAGACATTACGCTTACATCGAGGTTTAGCGGTGGAGAATCACCGTCAATCCATACAAAATATCGCCCGCCGCTTGAGCATGAGCCGGCGACGGCTCGTACCGCCCTCCACCCTGGAAGATTGGTTCGAGAAGCGACGCCCCCTCCCGCCGCACGTAGCTTTTCTGGAAGAAAGATACTCCGGAGAACCTTTTCGGCTTGTCCTCTCGCTTCTTGCTGCTGACCTGGCGGAAGCCTCACAGGACGATATGAAATCCCGTTTACTTTCCGAGCACCCGCACAGTGCGCGAATAAAAACAGCAAATCTTGTTCAGCCCATCAAGATCATTGCCGAATCCATCCCGCCGGCACTTGCCCGTGATGAACTATTGACCATCCAGCGGCAGCTTGACATCTTTGGACTTCACGCTCTGCAACTCGACATCCGTGAAGATTCCGGGCAACTCAATGCATCGCTCGGAGAAATACTGCGCGCCTTGAACATTTCATCGAATTTTGATACTGCTCCTGAAAATGAACGAACGAAACTGCTCATTCAATTGTTATCCAATCCGCTGCCCGAACTTGCAAGCCAGCCCGGTGTGTTGGCAGCAACGGCCGAGACCTGGACACTTTTTCACCTCATCACCCGCGTGCGTGAAGTGTACGGCGCAGATTTACTGGGTCCGGTCATCATCTCAATGACCCGTTCCGTCGCGGATGTATTGTCTGTTCTCCTGCTTGCAAAATGGACGGGGTGCGATCAGGGGCTGCAAATCTGTCCGCTATTTGAGACTGTTGCCGACCTCGAGTTGGCTCCGAAAATCCTGACAGACCTATTCTCATTAGATATCTACCGATCCCATCTCGCATCGTGCGGCGACGAGCAGATCGTCATGATCGGTTACTCCGACAGCAACAAAGACGGTGGTTATCTAATGGCAAACTGGGCACTTTACCAGGCACAGGAAGTCATTTCACAAACGGCTCTCGCTCATAAGGTGCATTTGACCATTTTCCACGGCCGCGGCGGTACAGTCGCTCGAGGCGGAGGTCCTGCCAACCGCGCCATACGTTCACAGCCAAAAGGATCCATCAATGGAAGATACCGATTGACTGAACAAGGCGAATCCATTGCAGCCCGTTACTCAAATCCGGTGATTGCACACCGTCATATCGAACAGATTGTCCATGCGGTTCTACTCGCTTCCGCGCCAACCGGGGACGATGGTCAGGATATCCCTAAGGAATGGCGACATGGCTTGGATATCATGTCCGCTGCTGCGCTTGCCTCCTACCGGAAGTTGGTCTATGAGACGCCGGGATTTATTGAATTCTGGCGATATGCCACGCCCCTGGACGAGATCAAACGGCTGCATATTGGCTCTCGCCCCTCATCCCGGGCAGACAGCGCCGAGGTGAGCAAAATTCGCGCCATCCCCTGGGTTTTTTCCTGGATGCAAAGTCGTTTCAACCTTCCCGGATGGTACGGTCTGGGCAGTGGTCTGAGCCTCGCACCGGATTTTTCGATGTTGCGGGAAATGTACTCCGGGTGGTCATTTTTCAAAACATTGGTTGATAATACGCAAATCTCCCTGCTCAAAGCCGATATGGATATTGCCACACTGTATGCCGGGCTGGTCCCTGACAAAAAAATGTCCACATCCATTTTTGATGACATCCGCCTGGAATACGAACGCACCCGGGATTCAGTGCTTGCCATCAGCGGATACCAGGAACTCCTGGACAACGAGCCCATCACCAAGGAATCTGTCCGTCTGCGAAATCCATACGTTGACCCGCTTAATTATCTTCAAGTGGACATGCTTCGCCGAATACGCACCCTTTCAAATCCGGAAAGTCCAGAAGCCGAAGCGCTGCGAGAGGTGATCATCCTAACCATCAACGGCATCGCCGCTGGACTGCGAAATACTGGGTGATATGAATATACTGATCCGCGGAGGAGGGGATATTGCGACAGGTGTGGCGCTTAGACTGCACCGATCCGGTTATCGTGTGTTCATAACCGAGCTTTCACAACCGCTGGCAGTTCGCCGCACCGTTTCACTATCTGAAGCTGTTTATGAAGGGCAATGGACAGTCGAGGGTGTCACAGCTCAATTCGCCGGTTCGATTCCTCAAGCTCTCGATTTCTCTGAAAAGGGATTAATCCCGGTTCTCGTCGCCCCCGAACTTGATAACGTTACTCTGCCATATTCCGTTCTGGTGGACGCCCGCCTGGCGAAATCATCTGCTTCTTATTCCATTCCTGACCAGAAACTTATCATCGGACTTGGTCCCGGCTTTACTGCCGGCATGAACTGTCACGCGGTCATCGAAACCAACCGCGGTCACACCCTCGGACGTGTCTTCTGGAATGGATCCGCACAAAATGATACCGCAAATCCCGAAGGTGACCCTCGCCGGGTGCTTCGGTCTCCTGCAGATGGAGTTACAACCGCATCCGTTGAGATCGGTCATCATGTAGAGGAAGGTCAACTCCTCGCAACTGTGGGTGAAGTTCAAGTTTTCAGTCCATTTACGGGTATCGTCCGGGGATTGATACGTCCAGGAATATACGTCTCTAAGGGACTTAAGATCGGAGACATTGATTCCCGCGATGATCCCAGCTTATGCCGGCTTGTATCGGACAAGGCTTTGGCAGTTGGCGGAGGCGTGCTGGAAGCCATCCTTCATAATCGCATATGAAATTTTCGCATGCACTTCGCCTGCAAGGATCGCCAACAATCGCCCTGGTAGGTGCGGGTGGTAAGACCACTGCGCTCTTCCAGCTTGCAAGGGAGTTGGCGCCTACCATCATTACGACTTCCACCCACCTGGGAAAATGGCAGGTCGATCCGAAAAGCCCTCATTACATATGGAAAGATGGAACACCCTTGTTGGATTTTGAATCCGGAAAGGATGCGGGCATCATTCAATTTACAGGTGAATTGGATGGAGAACGTTACAGGGGTTTAACTATTGAGCAGCTGTACGTCTTGAGAAAGCTAGCAGGTTCTCTTGATTTGACTTTGATAATTGAAGCGGATGGAGCGCGACAAAAACCCCTCAAAGCGCCTGCTGAACACGAACCTGCCATCCCTGGTTTTGTTGAAAATGTGATTGTTGTTGCTGGATTGAGCGGATTCGGTAAACCGCTCAACTCACAATCTGTCCACCGACACGAGGAATTTTCCCGGTTGGCAGATTTGAATATTAATGAAGGTGTTAGCGAAGATGCATTGGCGACTGTATTGACTCATCCATCCGGCGGCCTCAAAGGAATCCCTGAAGGAGCACATCGGATCGCCCTGCTTAATCAGGCTGACACTCCTGATTTGCAAGCAATTGGGAAGCAATTAGCGCTCAAAGTATTGCCGGATTACGATTCCGTAGTGATCGCTTCACTAGATCCAAAGCCAACAAGTGATCGAGCACAAAAAAACATCCACGCGGTTTATGAACGAACAGCTGGGATTATTCTAGCCGCAGGCGAATCGACACGTTTTGGGCAGCCCAAGCAGCTGCTCAATTTTAGTGGCAGGACATTCATTCGTACAATTGCTGAAAAAGCACTATCTTCTGGTCTGGAACCAGTTATCGCTGTCACAGGTGCGAATCACAAAGACATTGAAGCTGAAATAAGCGACCTTCCCTTACGCATTGTCTTCAACTCGCGATGGTCGGAAGGGCAAAGCACATCGATAAAAGCAGGAATTTCCAATCTGCCATCCAACTGTGGATCGGCGATTTTTCTTCTGGCCGATCAACCGCAGGTGACTACGACACTTATTCGATCCCTGATGGAACGCCACGCACAAAATTTACCGTCAGTTTTAGCTCCACTGATCAATGACAGAAGAGCCAATCCTGTTCTTTTTGACCGCTGCACATTTTCGGATTTGCTGGAATTGGATGGAGACCAGGGAGGCCGGACGATTTTCTCCAAGTTCAGTCCAGTCTACTTGGAGTGGGCTGACGAAAAAATGCTCTCCGATGTGGATACGCCAGAGGATTATCAGCGTCTATTGGATTACGAGAATGGCGAATAAAATATCTGCTGTCATTCTCGCTGCCGGGATGTCACGGCGCATGGGACAGCCGAAGATGCTGCTACCCTGGAGGAATACGACCGTTCTGGGTCAGGTTGTGACCACCTTTTACCAGGCTGGCATTCAGGATATCATCGTGGTTACCGGCGGCGACAAGGCGATCGTAGAATCTGAAGTTGAGCGATTAGCCTACAGAATGGCTGTACGGTCAGTGTATAACCCTGATTTCGAAATAAGGCGGGATGATGACGTCCATTCAGACTGGAATAAAAGCCCTAGCCACTGATTTTGAGGCGGTGCTCATAGGGCTCGGAGATCAGCCTCAAGTCGAGATTACAACGATAAAAAACCTTCTGGATCATTTTCACAAGGCAAATGGAAGTATCATTATCCCCAGCCACAATCAGCGCCGTGGCCACCCCATCCTGTTGGATAGAAATCATTCTCATGACCTTATGCTTCGAGATCCTTCCTCATCCTTGCGTGATTTCCTTAATTTAAATCAAGATAAAATTAACTATATCGACTCTGGGGAAAGTATTCTTCAAGATTTGGACACGCCACAAGATTATCAGCAATACCACAAGGCTTAGAGATAAATAAACTCTTTTACAAATATTAATAGGTGATCATGCCATGAAATTATTCCGCTGCATTGTTGCTTCCATTATTAGGATAGGATTGGAAATCCTTTGCAGGATTGAAAAAGCAGAACTTAGAAAAGTTCCTTCCAAGGGACCCTTGATCATCATATCCAACCATACAGGATCGGTTGAAATTCCAATCCTCTATTCAGAATTACTCCCCCGCCCCGTCACCGGCCTTGCAAAAATCGAAAGCTGGGATAACTGGCTTTTCAAATGGCTTTTTAATCTGTTCAACATCATTCCAATCCGTCGCGGCGAAGCAGACATGGAAGCCATGCACAGCATGATTTAAGCATTGGATAAAGGGTTCATGATTGGCATTTCCCCCGAAGGAACACGAAACAAAACAGGTGCTCTATTAAAGGCTTATCCGGGAGTGGTAGTCTTGTCGTTAAAAAGCAATGCGCCGCTTATCCCTGTCGCCCATTGGGGAGGAGAAGAATTCCGGTCCAATTTTAAGCGATTGAAAAGAACGGATTTTCATATTCGCTGCGGGAGGGTGTTTTATTTGGATCCACATGGTGAAAAAGTAACCAAGGAGATACGCCAGCAAATGATGGATGAGGCGATGTTCCAACTGGCCAAATTGCTCCCCCCTCAATATCGTGGAGCCTATTCAGACCTCGATAAAGCGACCGAAAAATATTTACGGTTTGTGGATTAAAGGTTCAGGACCTTTAGCAGTCAGGTCATACCAATAGACATTCGTCTCCCACTTTACGAAACCCATATTCTCATATAAGGAGTTGGCAGCGAACCGAGAAGGATTACACGTAAGTGATACGCCGTCAACTCCAATACCCCGGGCTATTGCGAGCAATTCGGTAACCAGTGCGTCTCCAATCCCCTGTCGGCGAAAATCATTATCCACAACGACATCCTCTATGTGAGCATGCAAGCCCGTCGGTGTGCGAAAAATACCCAGTGTCCCAGCACCGACTATCGGACCAGTCTGATCGGGAAGACGGGCGATGATTAAAATCGAAGCCGAGGAGATAAGGGATATCAACTCCTCAGCCGCAGGGGGTTGCCGTCGAGTTAATCGAGGGATTAACCGATTAAAGGCGGAGACTATTTCGTCCGTGATGTGGGTGACTCGGATGATTTCCATAGGAACACGTTAACCAGTAAGACGAACGCGCCTATACATTTCTTGTCTTAAATGTCAGCCACAGACTTAAGCCAAAATAATACCCAAAGAAGGCAAAAGTAGCCCAGATCATCCACCGCGGAATATCCGGATATGATACCAATCCCCAGATACCTATAACCGCGTAAACAGCGATTAGAACCAGCGTCAGGGATCTCAACTGGGTACTGCGAGTTGGGTAAACATACTTGATCGGGACAAATACCAGCACGACCAGAAGCAAAATAATCACCAGGTTCACCCAGGGATTGAGTCCCAGCACCAAGGCATAGATGGCGACGATATTCCAATAGGATGGAAATCCGGTAAAGAAATGATCATCCGTTTTGGCATCGGTCCGGGAAAATTGAAAGGCGGACGCCAGCAAAATAGCCGCAGCGCCAATGATCCCCCAACCCGGGGGCAGGACATTAGACACGTAAAGGAATAGTGCGGGGACAACGACATAAGTGAAATAATCAATGATGTTATCCATTAACGCGCCATCGAATTTGGCGGCATAGGTTTTTGTATCTGCCCATCGTGCAAGAAAGCCATCAAATCCATCCACCAGCATGGACACGAACATCCAGACCACCATCCAACGCCACTCCTGCTGGATCACTGCCAGCAAAGCCAGGAATCCAAATACAGCACCGGTTGCAGTGAATAAATGGACGGCATTCGCAAATATCGGACGTAGTTTCGATACAGAGTGGGGATTTAAATTCGTCATAGTCCTATTATAAAGGCGAAGAAATATTCCTGCGAATATTCCCTCGCCTTATTTGTTCTTCTTCATAAAAAAATGACTTCGAAGCTGGCTAGACCTTCACCAAACCATAAACAACATTTTCTCCTTCGAAGTTATCTTCGGACCTCGCCGTAACGCTAGCCGGCAGGTCAGAGAACACCAATTCTCGCGTCAACGTTTCAGCAGTGATGTAATCCTGGTAGGCTGCGATGGCCTGAGCTAAACCGTGCGTAGCGGTCACAAAAAGTCTTATTCGATCTGCTACGTCGAGACCGCCTTGCTTACGTAAATCCTGTACACGACGGACAAATTCTCGTGCCAGCCCCTCATTGACAAGGTCTGGAGTGAGCTCAGTGACGAGGGCAGCTACATAGGGACCATCCTCGGCGACTGCAAATCCTGCCTTGGCGACTGCCTTGACTTCCACTTCATCTGAGAGCAGGTTGTATTCCTGATCCTCGACAACGACAGGCAGCGGTTGTCCTGACATAAGAGTACGGGCAATTACTTCAGCGTCCATGCCAAGGACAGTTTTTTGTATGGCTGGGAATTTATTCCCATACTTCTGCCCCAGTTGTTTCGGCAGTGGTTTAACGACATGGGACACAGCCTCCGTGGTCGAATTTAACAGCCGGACTTTTTTGACATTAAGCTCGTCCGCGATCAATTCACTGTAATCGGTGACTGCCCGTCTCTCATCCACGTTCCCTACTGAGAATGCCGCCTCGGATAACGGCTGGCGCACCTTGCGATTTGCCTTGTTACGGGCAGCATGCCCTAACGAGACCAGGCGCAGTACCAGAGCCATGTCCCGGTTCAATTCATCATTGATCATAGACTCGTCAACTTCAGGCCACATGGCAAGATGCACCGATTCGGGTTCTGCAGTCTCGAATGAACGGAGAAGGTTCTGGTACATTTCCTCCGCAAGAAACGGCATGGCAGGCGCAAGCAGCTTGCTCATGGTGGTCAAGGCGGTATACAGCGTGGAGTAGGCAGCGTGCTTATCAGAGTCCGATTCCGATTTCCAGAAGCGGCGGCGCGATCGCCGGAGGTACCAGGTCGACAGCTTCTCGACAAATTCCTGCAACGGCCGTGTGGCATTAGGCACGTCATAATGCTCGTAGGCAAACGTGACATTCCTAACGAGTGTATTCAACTCAGACAGCAGCCACCTATCCAGAAGTGAATAAGCGGGCTCCGCCTTCGAGTCAGGCTGCCACTTGTCGAGGTTGGCATAGGTCACGAAAAATGAATAGACATTCCACAGTGTCAATGTGAAATCGCGCACCACGCTGCCGACCAGATCGGAAGAGAAACGCCGTTCCTGCCCAGGCGGGGTTGCTGTGTAGAGATACCAGCGGAAGGCATCTGCTCCATGAGAGTTGAGCACGTCCCAGGGATTTACAAAATTCCCTTTGCTCTTGGACATTTTCTGCCCATCGCCATCCAGGATCAAGCCCAGGCAAAGAACATTCTTAAAACTGACATCGTCAAACAGCAGAGTGGAAATCGCATGTAGAGAATAGAACCACCCTCGTGTCTGATCCACTGCTTCGCAAATATAATCAGCCGGATATTGTTGCTTAAATTTATCCTGGTTCTCAAACGGATAATGCCATTGGGCATAGGGCATGGAACCGGAGTCGAACCAAACGTCGATCAATTCCGGGACTCGGCTCATTTTTCCACTGCATTCCGAACATTTCCAATGGACCTGGTCCACGTAAGGACGGTGCAGGTCGATTCCGGTCAGGTCCTTGCCAGCCTTTTCGCTCAACTCTGCAACCGAGCCAACGGCTTCCTGATGCTTGCAGTCCGGGCATTCCCACACCGGCAATGGCGTACCCCAATAACGCTCGCGGCCGAGAGCCCAATCCACATTATTGTCGAGCCAGTTACCAAATCTTCCCTGTTTGACGTGATCTGGAACCCAGTTGATCTTTTGATTCAACGCCACCAACCGGTCTTTATATTGACTCGTGCGGATGTACCAGGTGCCACGCGCATAATACAAAAGAGGCGTGTCGCAGCGCCAGCAGAATGGATAAGTATGTGTATATTTTTCCAGACGATAGAGCAACCCTCGATTCTCCAGATCGGTGACGATGAGGGGATCAGCATCCTTGACCCACATTCCGCGCCAGGGCGTGATCTCGTCAATGAACGTTCCATCAGGCTTGACGGTCATCAGGATTGGCAGGTCGTGCTCCACAGCCATTTGCATATCTTCTGCTCCAAACGCCGGAGCCTGGTGCACCAATCCGGAACCATCTTCCGTCGTCACAAAATCGCCCATGACCACGAAATGCGCAGGTTTATCTGGCGGCATAAAAGTGAACAAGGGTTGGTATTTCACACCTTTTAACTTTTTACCCTTGAAAGTATCAATGATTTTGACCTCTTCACTGGCAAAGATTTTCTCAACGAGTTGCTTGGCCAGTATCAGCCGTTCCTTGCCTCCATCGGGCAGACTGCGCTCTAACGTGACATAATCAACATCCGGGTGGGCTGCCACGGCTACATTTCCGGGCAGCGTCCAGGGTGTTGTCGTCCAGACGAGTAACGACGTGCCCGGTTTATCGACCAATGGCATGCGGACATATACGGAAGGATCGGTCGCCTCGCCATACCCCAAAGCAACCTCATGGTCAGAAAGCGGCGTGCCGCAACGCGGGCAATAAGGAACAACCTTAAATCCCTGGTAGAGAAGATCCTTATCCCAGAAATTCTTCAATATCCACCACACCGACTCAACATATTCGTTGGTGTATGTGACGTAGGCATCTTCCAGGTCGACCCAAAAGGCGATACGTTCGGTCAAGCGTTCCCAATCGCGGATGTAGGTAAAGACCGATTTCTTGCATAATTCATTGAATTTATCGATACCGTATTCCTCGATCTGCTGCTTGTTGGTGAAGCCCAGCTGTTTCTCGACTTCGATTTCAACCGGCAAGCCGTGGGTATCCCAACCGCCTCGTCTCGAGACATGGTACCCGCGCATGATCTTGTACCGCGGGAACATATCCTTGAACACACGCGCGAGGACGTGATGGACACCCGGTTTACCGTTTGCAGTCGGTGGACCTTCATAGAAGACATACTCTGGACCTCCTTTTCTAGCGTCCACAGTCTTCTTCAGGATTCCCTGCCGATTCCAATACTTAAGCACCTCGGCTTCCATGGCAACCACATCGAGTTTGGGCGAAACTGGTTTGAACATTCGACCTCCTTGCCTGAAATTAAAAAACTCCCATCCGCTCAGGGACGAGAGTCAAAAACTCACGCGGTACCACCCTGCTTCCTGCTTGAAGCAAGCACTTATGGGTACGGCAATTGGCTTATACCCTATCCTTCTAACGGCGGATTTCCGGCTCACTTACTAGCTTGAGGCGTTCGGTTCGCAGCTCCGGAAGGATTTTCAATCGGCCTGTCTGATCCGGTTCACACCATGCCCGGACTCTCTGGCAGTAAAGGCTGATTTACTCGTTTCCATCAAAGCTTTTAATTTCTGGTGTGATTATAATGTCTATCCGACCCTTGCGCAAGGACATTTACGGTCGTCCGAAATTGGCTGTCCAATAAACGCCGTAGGGGCTTCCAGCTACATAAATATAGCCAATACCGACTTCGGTGTAATTCGGATTGAGCATATTATCCTTGTGACCCTGGCTCCCCATCCAGCCGGCAACTACAGAAGCTGGATCCCCGTATCCTGCTGCGATATTCTCAGCAGCAGCGCTGTAACTGTATCCCGCTCGAGAGATTCGCGTTGAAAACGATGATCCGTCGCTGCCTGTATGGCTGAAGAACTTGTTGCATGCCATATCCTGGCTGTGCCCACGGGCGGCAGACCCCAGTTGGGATTGACCGCCGAGAGGCGCTGCACCAACATTTGCCCTTTCGTTGTTAATTAGAGCAATAACTTGAGACTCATACCCGGAATTTTGTACAGGGTTGCACGATGCCGATGTCGCTGTTGGTGGGATCGAGGTCGCCGTACGGGTTTGCGTCTGGGTTGGAGGTGGTTGAGACGGCGCTACGGAAGTCGAAGTGGCTGAAGGAGTTGGAGTACGCGTAAAAGTAGCCGTGGACGGAGCTGAAGTGTTCGTGCGCGTGTAAGTAGATGTTACTGGAAGATTTGTCGGTGTAATTGTCGGTGTCAATGCCGGCGGTGGAGGTGTTGTAGGCTGGGCAGTTGATGTAGGTGTCCAGGTAAATGTCGACGTTGGCGTGTTGGTTGCAGTTCGGGTGGATGTCCTTGTCTGAGTTGCTGTGGGGGAGGAAATCGTCGCTGATTGAGTTGTTCGTGTCGGAGTGAATGTGGACGAAGGGGTATGCGAGGAAGTGGACGTAGCTGTCCTTGTTGGGGTGCCCGGGGATGCCGAAACAGTCCGGGTAGGGGTGGAGGACTGGGTCTGTGTTCGAGTCAGCGTCGATGTAAAGGTTTGAGTTGGTGTTCGCGATTGGGTTCTTGTAACAGTCATCGTATTCGGTAAAGTGGGCGAACCGGTTAAGGTTGAAGTGGTCGTTAAGGCAGTTCCCGTATTCACTGAATCGGTGAATGTTCTGGTTATTTCCGGAGTTTGAGGGATTAATGTTGGAGTAAGGGATTCGAATACCAAAGTTGGTATCGCAGTATCAAGTGACGTAAAAGAAGTTTGCTGCGGCACGATAAGAACTTCTTCCCTTAAATCTTCCGCCGGCGTCGTCGGGATAGGCACATATGCGAATCTATTGAACGGTAAATTACACGCCGCTAGAGTAAGGGAAAAAGCCATAATCAAAAAAAGCTTGACCTTCATCAATTACTATTTTAGCAAGTAACCAGTGGTATTTAACTATTATTTGTCGGTAATCCAGTTTACAAAAATGCAAGCGTAAAATAATTTACGCTTGCATCATCTACCTTTACCTTTAAAAAGACGACTACTTCCTAAGAAATCACTTCCAAAATCCGTTCTAACTCCTGTAAGCCAGACAGGTGAATTCGGATTATTCTACGTCCCCGGGAGACGAGCGCTTCGTAATCACCCAAAGCTTGTGCACGTTCGAGGATTCCGAATGTCATATTTTGCCCGGGAATCTCCAAATCCAACTTGGGATCGACTGTGAGCTGAATGAAAACACCATTATTCTCGCCACCTTTGTGAAGCTGTCCTGTGCTGTGTAAAAAGCGAGGACCAAAGCCTACCGACGTTGCGCATCCGGTTTTTTCCGCAATTCCTGTCCTTATCTTTTGTAACCGAGCTTCGACGGATTCAATTCGAGGCAGGAAGGCATTGATGCCAATAAAATTATATTTTCCTGCTTTGGAAAGGAAGAACGTTAGGATTTCCTTAAGATCAGATCCCTCGACCTCGTGAGGGCAAAATACTTTTGTAATAGTATCGTCCCAGGATGAAGGTCCTTCTTCAAGGTCCCTGGTCAAAGCATAATGGTTAATTTTCTTTTTTGTAATATCCTTGGAGAGTTGAACATCCGGTTGGTCGAAAGCATTAACCCCTAAAACGGAACATGCAACGGCAGTGGCGAATTCCCACCGGTAAAATTCGGCCCCAAGGTCGTACAGATTTTCGACGTTTATCGTAATCGAGGGCTGGTCATATTTTGATAAAGATTCAATTGTTTTGTCATGATCACCAGTCGTACGCAGATAGACGAAAAACCTGTCATCACCAAACCCAACTGGATCAAAAGGCGCTTCTCCGTCGATTACTACAATCCCTTTTCCGTTTTTACCGCTGGATTCAGCGATCAACTGCTCGAGCCAAGCTCCGAGCGGGGCGAGAGACGGGTCCGAAATCAGGGTCATTTTGTCCCGTCCGTCCAATGCCATCTGCCCCATAATGGCTCCCAAAGTCAGGCCTGGATTCATCTTTGCCGGCACAAGAGATTCACATCGTTTGGACATGCTTTCCGCGTGATCGAGGAATTTTCCAATGTCGACGCCCATCAGCGCTGCCGGGACTAATCCAAAAGCTGTTAATGCTGAAAATCTTCCACCGACAGTTGGATCTCCATGGAAAACCTTCCTGAATCCGAGCAAGTGAGCTTGTTTCTCCAAGGCAGTGTCAGGATCTGTGATGGCAATAAAATTCGCACCAGTCCTCCCGGATAATTCCCAAAAATAATTGAATAAGGCATTGACCTCAGCCGTTCCTCCTGATTTGGACGATACGATGTAAAGGGTCTCGTCCGGCTGGAATTTTGCGGCTGCAACTGACACCTGAGCAGGGTCTGTCGAATCAAGGATGGAAAACCTTAGGCCATTTTGAACATTATCCAAAAATACCTTCGCCATGACTTCTGGAGCGAGTGAAGATCCACCCATACCCAGGAGAAGGGTTTTAGTAAAACCCGCTGATAGGACTTCATTTTTAAAGCTGATTATCTCAGGTATTAACGGTCGAACATTGTTAATTGCATTAAGCCAGCCAAGACGTTCTTTGATTTCCGCCTGCCCGGAAGGATCCAGAGTCCAAAGACTGGGATCGAATTCGAACATTCGCCGGGAGGTGTTGTCCGCAGCCAATCGGAAAATCCTCCTCGCAACTGAATTTCGATACATCCCAAGCTGTTTTATCGCTGTTTCTCTTCGGGCTTCAATGGTTTCAAGCAGGGAGGAAAATGCACCAGTAAATGACGCAACGCCCTCTTTTTCAAGCTCCCGGGTTATATCAGGTAAATGAATATCATACTCTTCCAGGTCTCTGATATATTGCTCAGCCAAAGGAAGATTTCGAGTAAGAGTGACCTCGGCAACACCGTGGTCGCGGAAAGCGTCCAATGTTTGAGGAGGAACCGTATTTACCGTATCGGGACCAATCAAGTTATCAACATAAAGAGTATCGGGATAATCAGGATTCTTAGTGCTCGTGGAAGCCCACAAAGGACGTTGAATTTGTGCTGCATGTTTTGCTCGTAAAGTGGAAAACCGTTCGCTGGAAAATGTCCGTTGGAAGGATGCATAAGCCAGCTTGGCATTAGCAATCGATGCCTTCCCGGTCAAACCAACAACTCGAATAGCCTGATCAGGATTGGTTGCACCAATCTTTTTCAGCTTGTCGTCCACCTTGGAATCCAACCGCGAGACGAAAAATGATGCAACAGAAGCCACATGATCGATCGGATGACCGGCAGCTGTTCTCATCTCTAAACCATCCATAAATGCATCCATGACTTCGGCATAGCGATCAAGGGAAAAAATCAAAGTAACGTTGACATTAATACCTTCCGCGATTACTTCACGAATTGCTGGGATTCCTTCAGGTGTGGCGGGAATCTTTATCATAAGGTTGGGACGAGCGACCCTGGTCCACAGCTCTTTTGCTTGCTTAATGGTATTCCCTGTATCGTTGGCAAGTAATGGGTTCACCTCCAGGCTGACATAACCATCTACCTTATTCGACGAATTGTATAGATTCAGCAGACGGTCCGCTGCGTCTCGTATGTCCTGGATGGCAAGGCTCCAGAAAATGCCTTCGGCATTCAATCCAGACCAGGCAAGAGAAAACAAGAACGAGTCGTAATCCGAAGATCTCGCAATTGCATTGTGGAAGATTGTTGGATTGGATGTGATGCCTCGAATCTCCCCTGCTTGGATCAATCTATCCAATTCCCCATTCTCAATCAACCGCCGTTGAATATTGTCGTACCAAAGTGATTGCCCAAGGTTATTGAGCGATGTAATGGGATTGGTCACCTATTCCCTCCGAATTTTTTTGATTGGTTCATTCTTTGGATCGTCGTTCCAGATTTTTGATTTTCTCCACCCTGCGAGCGTGCCTTTCTTCACCCGGATCATTACCAATAAATCGAGCTGAAAGGAATGACTTCGTGATTTCTCCGGCTAATTCGATCCCCACGACCCTGGCTCCCAGGCATAGCACATTCATCTCGTCGTGTTCTACTCCCTGGTGTGCCGAATACGTATCGTGACAGACGCCGGCATAAATCGCTTTCATTTTGTTTGCCGCGATGCATGCACCAACGCCTGAACCGCACAACAGGATGCCTCTCTGTGCCTTTCCAGATTGGATGGCAATACCTACTTTTTCCGCAAAGTCAGGATAGTCAACCGGCTCGGGACTTTCTGTGCCCAAATCAATTGGCTCATGACCGGAATCCTTGATGATCTGCAGGATTGCGTGCTTTAATGAAAACCCTCCATGATCACAACCAACTGCAATTTTCATTTTTTTAGGATTTCTCCAGCCTTCTCAACAATTTTCTCGACGGTAAGTCCGTAGTTCTCAAACAAGGTCTTTGCCGGACCTGATGCTCCAAATTTGTCGATTGCAATGACCGCTCCTGAATCCCCTACCCATCGTTCCCACCCTTGTGAGACACCCGCCTCCACAGCCAGGCGGGCTGTAATCCCGGGCGGAAATACTTCATCGCGATAATCCTTCTCCTGGGCTGTGAAAAGTTCCCAGCTTGGAAAGGAGACAACTCGCACACAAATCCCTTTTTCGACCAGCAAAGCGGCAGCTTCCACCACAAGATTCAACTCAGAACCCGAAGCCATCAGGATGATTTGAGGCTTGCCATCGCCCATTTCAGCCAATATATAAGCGCCTCGATCAACCGGTGGCAGAGCATCATTGTCACGCGATGTGAATTGCAAGATAGGTAAATTCTGTCTGGATAGTATCAATGCTGTCGGACCTGTCGTTCGATTTATGGCAACTTTCCAGGCGGCGGAAGTCTCATTCGCATCACCAGGTCGAATGACCACAAGGTTTGGAATCGCCCTTAAAGAAGCGATATGTTCGATCGGTTGGTGCGTTGGTCCATCCTCCCCAACACCGATACTGTCATGTGTAAACACCCAAATCGAAGGAAGGTGTGATAAGGCTGACAATCGAATTGCAGGACGCATGTAATCGGAAAATATGAGGAAAGTCGCACCGAATGGACGCACGCCTCCGTGGTAGCACATACCATTAACTACTGCGCCCATCGCGTGCTCGCGCACACCAAAATGGAAATTCCGCCCCGATCGGTTATCAGCCTGGAATGCAGTTTCACCTTGCAGCCAGGTATTGTTGGACGGAGCCAGATCTGCTGAACCTCCGACCAGCTCAGGCAGGATTGAAGCAGCTGAATTCAACGCCTTTCCAGACGCGGCTCGAGTGGCAATTCCTTTTGGGTCAGGTTTGAACCGAGGTAACTCACGCGCCCAATCCAGTGGAAGAATTCTACCCATCCGCCGGGATAACTCATCGGCTTTTTGTCTATTTGATATCTTATACGTTTCGAACTGAGTTTCCCAAGCAGTTTGACTTTGCACCCCGGCTGATACGGATTGGCGGTAATGCTCCGATACGTCCTCTGGTATGAAAAATCGTGGTTCGATCGGCCAGCCGACGGCTTTCTTTGCAGAATTCAACTCTTCGTCTCCCGGTGGTTCACCATGCGCCTTGGCTGTGCCTGCCCGGGTGGGTAAGCCGTATCCGATGATGGTCCTGCATAAGATTAATGACGGTCGAGGGTCAGCCTTTGCCTTCAATATTGCTTCATCGATAGCCGCGATGTCATTTCCATCCGCAACGATCTGAGTATGCCAGCCATAGGCATTAAACCGCACAGCTCTGTCTTCAGTGAAAGCCAGATCGGTGGAGCCGTCAATCGAGATGTGATTATCGTCATAAAGATAAATGAGCTTTCCAAGTCTGAGATGCCCGGCTAACGATGCCGCCTCGGATGCTATCCCTTCCATCAAATCCCCATCAGTCACAATGGCATAAACAAAATGATTAACGATATCGAATCCGCTGACGTTGAACTCTGCTGCCAGGTGTTCCTCCGCTATCGCCATCCCCACCCCGTTTGCGAATCCCTGCCCGAGCGGACCGGTTGTCGTCTCGACACCGGGAGTTAGTCCATATTCCGGATGTCCTGGAGTTATACTTCCGAACTGCCTGAAATTCTTGAGATCATCAAGAGATAAATCATAGCCAGTCAAATGAAGAAGAGAGTAGAGCAATGCTGAGCCATGTCCGCCCGATAATATAAATCGATCCCTGTTGAGCCAGGTCGGGTTCTTGGGATTATGGCGGAGGTGCTTCATCCAGATTGTGTACGCTAGTACCGCTGCGCCCATCGGAAGCCCCGGATGACCGGAATTGGCTTTTTGAACAATATCCGCAGAGAGAAAACGTAAAGTTTGGAGTGAACGGGATTCAAGATCAGACATTGATACCTCGGAGATTGTGATATTTTATTTTACCATGCTGACTTTTCAGTATTCGCCGTGGATTTCGATCTGCCTGGTTTTGCAGAAAAACGGCTGTGGCTTTTGCCACAGCCGTTTAATATTTTTGCTTCAATTCAGGAACAGGAACAATTATTCGTCCTTCCTCAGGTACGCCAATCATTGTTATTTGATCGGGATGTTTGGCAGCTGTTAAAGCTGTGTATGCGGCAGATAGCGCATCCAGTTCACCCGGTTGATATAGATGATCCAAGGGAAGCGATCCCTTCAAAAGCCGATGCCTCGTTACTTCCTCGAAAAATTCCATGGGGTCTTGTATTCCCATTCCCAATTCATACAGGATTAATTGTCGCTGTAGTCGGCCTTCGAGAGAGTGTTTTTGAAGAGGAGCCTGCCCCAGTAGCACGCAATAGACTGCATGGGGATGAGTCTCCATCCATTGATGGGTCGCTTCGCTCCCTTCCGGGAAGCAGATATATCCCATCGAAGCAAGCCGCTGATAAAATGAAAAACCCATCTGCATCCATGTTGGCGCAAGGTCAGCCCTGGAGGGTGTATTGGCAACCACGATCCCATGCTCGCGCAGAGTATGTTCTGATATCCGCATCTCCGCTCCCCGACCCGGTTGATGCAGAGGGGCAAGTGACCGTTTTACTTCATCCTGCTTAACCAATCCCTTATTGGTCTGCGAAGGGGCATTTACAGCAACATAAGCCGAGCGCTGGCCACCCAGGAAGGCAAGGACCTCTTCGACCTCCCCATCGCCCAAAGCGATCAATTTCCTATCACCGTCCAAAGCAGCGTAAGTGAACGGCTTACGTCCGCCCGACGGGTCAACACCAATGAAAGTAGTAGAATCAAATAACATATCGATGGGATATGATGTAAAATCGTCACCATAAGTGTAGAACGAAATCGAATTCCGCGCAACAGGGTTAACGTCAATCGGATTATCTCTCATTAGCCAAATATCGCTATGCGCAGCTTGAGGTCCAATCGCTTATACCGATCTATTTTCTTTGGAGCCATCCTCACATTGAGCTTGGTCTGGATTCTAACAAGCAGGGTCCCAGCCGATTCTGCCTCGATCCGAAGGATCGCTGCGCCGCACCAGGGATTCATCTCCCCTGATTTTTCTTTGCCCTCGTACGATGGGGAAGAGATTTCACTTTCGGAGTTGAAAAGCCGCCCGGTGGTTATGAATTTCTGGGCAACCTGGTGTCCTCCTTGTCGTGCAGAAATGCCTGCAATGCAGCGGGTTTTTCGTGATTATGAAGATCGAGGCTTGATTGTATTGGCTGTTAATTCCATCAACCAAAACTCCTTAAATGCCGTTGGGGAATTTATAGAACAATATGGATTAACATTTCCAATATTGCTTGACGATCAGGGGGTCGTTGCAAACGAGTATCAAATCAGATCGCTTCCCACTACATTTTTCATAGACAGCAAAGGTGTAATTCGCGAGATTGTCATAGGTGGTCCAATGTCGGAAGCGCTACTGCGGTCTCGTATCGAAAACATGCTGGGTGAATAAAATAATGTTTCCTACTCTGCAATTTGGACCCTTAAATATTCAGACACCCGGATTGATAATCCTGATCTCCGTTTGGGTTGGACTAACCCTATCGGAAAGATACTCAGTCCGCCATGGATATTCCGGAGATAAACTTTACAATCTTGTATTAATATCGCTCGCCGCGGGTATTGTCGGAGCTCGAGTGAGTTTTGCGTTGGGGAACCTCCCTGCCTTCTCAAGCAATCCGATCAACCTGTTCTCATTGAATCCAGGATTACTTGATGTATTTGGCGGTATTGCCAGCGCTTTTCTCGCAGCCATAATCTACGGCTACAGAAAACGTTTATTGCTTTGGGATACGTTGGATGCTTTAACACCGCTATTCGCAGTGACGATGATCGGGATCAGCATTTCCCATCTCGCATCTGGAAATGCGTATGGCTCGATCACAACTCTTCCATGGGGAATCGAACTGTGGGGTGCGCAAAGACACCCCAGTCAAATTTATGAAATCATCGCAAGTAGTTTTGCGCTCTTTCTTATCTGGCGGGATACTGCACACAACTCTATCCGTGGCGCATTATTCTTAAAATTCATGATTGTTACTTCCACATGGCTTATTCTGGTAGAAGGTTTTAAAGGAGACAGCTTGGTGATAGCCAATGGTTTTAGGGGGTATCAAATTGGATATTTCATAATTCTAGTTGTTGCCATTTTCCTTTACAACAAAAGAGTCACCAACGGAAACGCTCCCATAACCGGATAACACCTGGAGGTTTAAAAATGGATAAAATCATTATTCAAGATTTGTCAGCAAGAGGTGTCATCGGGGTTCACCCTGACGAAAGGGCTCAACCTCAAGAAATCATTATCTCTATCACATTGTATGTTAACACCAGAAAGGTGGGGGCTTCAGATGAGATAACGGATACTGTCAGCTATAGCACAATTGCAAAGAAGGTGCGCACTCACGCGGAAACTGCTCAGCGGTTCACTGTTGAAGCACTGGCGGAAGACATAGCGAAAATCTGCTTGTCCGAAGCCGGCGTTAAAAAAGTTAATGTAAGGGTGGAAAAACCAAGGGCTATTCGATTCGCCAGATCAGCAGGTGTTGAGATCGAGCGGGAAAACTGAACAGACCAATTATCCGCTTTAGTCCCAAAGAGAAGTTGCCCCTCTCGAGATATTATCCAAAAACTCCTGGCGAGTCGCAAGATTGGCACGGAATGCTCCATGCATCGCAGAGGTTGTCATTCGCGCATCATGCTTTCTAACCCCCCGCATCATTGTGCATAAATGGAGTGCTTCAACGACCACTGCCACACCTTGCGGCTTCAAAACATCCCGAATAAAATCTGCGATTTGGCGGGTCATCCGTTCCTGAACCTGCAGCCTCCTTGCAAACATATCCACTATTCGAGGTATTTTCGATAAGCCGATCACCTTTCCACTCGGAATATAGGCAACATGCACTCTGCCCATAAAAGGCAGAATGTGATGCTCGCACATGCTATAGAATTCGATATCCCGGACGATCACCATTTCATCGTAGGACACCTCAAAAACAGCACCGTTTACCATTTTTTCAGGGTCTGCTCTATAACCAGCCAGTAATTCAGCATACATGCGAGAGACGCGCAAGGGTGTGTTTTTCAGGCCATCGCGTTCAGGGTTTTCACCAACCGCTTCCAATATCTGTAAAATGGCAGATTGGATGGACTCACCATCAAAGTTCTCGTTCCACTCAGGATCCACAAAAGTGTCATCGTAATCATTCAATTCCATTTGTTTCTCCACTTTAGAAAAGCTAGCCTTGCTCTGCAAGGCTAGCAAATTTTATCAGCGATATGCTTCTGTGGCTACTCTTTCATCGAATCTTAGGCTCGATTAACCCGTAAGTACCATCCCTTCGCCTGTACAAAACATTTATATTTCCTGATTTTACATTGATGAAAATGAAGAAATTGTCATGCCCCAGCATTCCCATTTGTTCGAGGGCATCACCTTCAGTCATCGGGATAAGGTCAAATGCCTTTCGACGAGTGATCAATGCTCCAGATTCTTCCTCTTCGACCGGTATGGATTCAGGTGCGACTTCCGCAGCCGATTTTCCATCGCCGCGCCCATGCGATCTCTTCCCTTTGAATCTTTCGATTCGGCGAAGAATTTTGTCCAACGCCTCATCCATGGCATTTCTAATGTCGTCGGATCGTTCTTCCGAACGAAGAATAAATCCCTTTCCTCGAAGAGTAATTTGGGCAGCATATCGGTCTGAAGCGCTTCGTGCAGATTTGACATGCTCCAAATCAACTCTGGTCTCTTCCAAATTAGGGAGGTGGCGATCAACTTTGACGAGTTTCTTGTTGATATACTCTTTCAATCGATCCGATACCTGAATTTCGTGGCCTACTATCTCAATTTTCTGCATCGAACTGCCTCCTATTGGTTTTATTGAATAACAAGAGTGTATAGAAACCGATGCCGATCAATCAAATCACATTCAAGTCACGATGTGACAATGCCCTCGTCAATGTAAACGCATAAACATTGGTTGCCCCTGCCTCGCACAGAGCTTGGGAGGCAGAAGCAGGTGTTGAGCCGGTTGTAGCGACATCGTCCATAAGCAGGACGGATCTATTCGAGACCATCTTGGGATTCGCCCAAAAAGCACCTTTTACGTTGTTCCTTCTCTCCAAAGCATTGAGTCCAACCTGTGAAAGCGTATGCTTTCGGCGAATTACCGCTTGTGGGAGATATTTAATACCCATCTGCATTGCCAAAGGATACGCAACCAGCGTAATTTGATTGTATCCTCTTTCCTTGTTTCTTTGCTTACTTAATGGGATTGGAACTATTAAATCAATATGCCAACCGAGTTCTTGTACAAATCCAATTGAATGCGTTGACAAGGTATCTCCCAAACCCATATCCCGTCTGTATTTCAGCCTATGGATGGCATTCCGCCTCGGACCTTCAAAAACAACCCACGACCGCAAAGCTTTATATGACGGTCGTGAGAGTTGGCAGGAATCGCAGATTCCACATTTTCTTTGAGGTGTACCACAAATATCGCAAATGGGTTCCGGGATTGGTATTAATCCCTTCTGGCAATTTACACACCACCTGGTTCCAGGCTTCCCGCACCCTGCGCACTGTGGCGGGAAGAGCAGGTCAAGGCAATTCCACAAAAGTTTATACGAAATGGAAGTCCAGGTCGGCTTTCCAATCACTTTCTCGAATTAAAAGCCTTTCATGAAACCAGAGTCCATAAATCGTATGGCTGCAGGAGTCATAAGGACGATGAAAATCGACGGAAAAATAAAAGCCACCATTGGGATCAACATTTTGATCGGCGCCTGGTGTGCCTCTTCCTCCGCCCTTTGCCGGCGCTTCATCCGCATTTGATCGGATTGAATTCTTAGTACCTTAGCCATACTGACACCCAGCATTTCGGATTGGATCACGGCCGCCACAAAGCTGGTCATTTCCGGAAGGCCGATTCGTTCAGCCATATCCCGGAGAGCCTCACGACGGATTTTCCCAAGCTGGATTTCCCGAATCACCCGGCCAAAAGCCATGGACAATTCGTTTTCCCATTTCTCAGCCACCTTCTGCATGGCAGCGTCAAATCCCAAACCGGCTTCCACGCAAATGGTAAGCAAGTCCAATGCGTCGGGCATCGCCTTTCTAATGCTTTTTTGACGTTTGGAAATTTCCCCGTTCAACCAAAGTTGCGGGAAGAAGAAACCGATGATGATCGCTATGCCTGTATAAAGAATCGCTCGTGAAAAAGGCTGTTGCATTATTGAAAAGGTAAAGAGAAGGAATGCGACCACACCAACCAGGGCAGCAATAACAAATCTTCCTGCATAAAATGTGGACGCCTCGATCCGCCCTGGATTTCCCGCCAATTCCAATTTCGTCGTCGTATCCTGGAGAACTTTTTGTGGAGTAAATTTGCTGGAAATCTCACCGAACTTTCTCATCAGCGGATAAATGACCCGTTCCGTGAAGGGCTGGGACATTTCGATTTCTTCGAGTGTAACCTGTTCGCCGCGCTCAGTGAATTCGGCCAACCGGGCTTGCAAGGGATCCTCATCATCCTTGGGCATCCGCCTGGCAACAAACACCAACCCGATCGCCACGCCGCCAATTATGATACCCAGGATAATTACAATTGTTACAACATTCATGCTACACCTCGATATCGGCGATACGGGTCATGATAAAGTATCCAATTCCAATCATTGTGATCCCAACACCGGCAGCCATCCCGCCGCAGGCTGGATTTTCCACGAATTCCATCATATATTCCTGGTTAATAAACCATAGAATGACAACTATAAAAAATGGCACCAAGGCTAAGATTCGGCCGGAATAAATCACCTGGGCTGTCATGACGCGAATCTCGCCTTTGATTCGGATGCGCTCGCGTATGGTATGTGAAATGATATCAAGGATTTCAGCGAGATTGCCACCGACCTCCCGTTGAACATTTATCGCCGTAACGACAAAATCCAGGTCCGGGCTTGGGATCCGGCGGACAAGATTTTCCAACGCTCTTTCCATGGTGACGCCGATCTGCATTTCCTGAACAACACGGCGGAACTCATCGCAAATAGGCGCGGGGAGTTCCTTGCTGATGGCCTCCATGGCTTGCATGGTGGAATAACCTGCGCGTAATCCATTGACCATCAGGTTGATCATGTCGGGGAGCTGTTCATCAAACTTTATCAGTCGCTTCGATTTTTGAGAATTCAAGTAGATATTCGGAAGGACGATACCAATCCCTGCGCCTATCAAGAAAGATACGATATTCCGTCCACCGACAAACCAAAGTAAGCCGCCAAGGGTAATGGCCACAATCGTGATAAAGGCAACAAACTCTCCGGGTTTAAATTTCATATCCGCCCGGGCTAGATCTCGGGCGAGCTTATCCCCCCAGGAGGATTTCTCCACCCGACGGTTGACCCATTCGGATATTATGCTGGTGGATGGTTCTCGACTTGTTTCCTTTTTCTGAGCTTGTTCCTCATTCAAAAAGCGCCCCAAGCGCTCCTCGACCATTTTACTTTCATTGGATGAGGTAACAACAATTCCTACCACCAGTAGTAATGCTAAAACACCAAGACCTATCAATAGAATAGTTGTCAACGGCATGGGGCACCTAGATTCTTTTCACTGCTCCTAATTTTTAAAACCGTCGCCGTTCTCCAATACCAAAAATGGATGGAGGGAGATGTATACCTGTTGCTTCAATTTTTTCCATGAACTTGGGACGTAGTCCCGTTGGGCGCAGGCGGCCGATCACTTTTCCATTTTCTACACCGGTCTGCTCAAACAAGAAGATGTCAGTCGTTGTAATAACATCCCCTTCCATACCGCTTACCTCAGTAATGTAGACTACTTTTCTCGTACCATCACGCATGCGTTCCTGGTGAACCACCAGATCGACAGCCGAAGTGATCTGCTCGCGGATGGCACGAACCGGCAGATCCATGCCCGCCATGAGCGTCATCGTTTCGAGGCGGGAAAGCGTATCGCGCGGACTGTTCGAGTGGGCGGTTGTCATTGATCCATCGTGACCGGTATTCATTGCCTGCAACATGTCAAGGGCAGCCTCGTCGCGGATTTCTCCCACCACGATTCGGTCGGGGCGCATACGAAGGGCATTGACTACCAGCTGCCTGATCGTTATTTCGCCTCGCCCTTCGATGTTAGCCGGTCGGGATTCCAAAGTGACTACATGCTCCTGACGTAACTGAAGTTCTGCAGCATTTTCAATTGTCAATATTCTTTCGTCGCTGGGAATGAAACTGGACAGGATGTTCAACAACGTTGTCTTTCCGGAACCAGTACCTCCAGAAATGACCACATTGATCCGGGATTCCACGCATGCTTTGAGGAATTGGATGGACTCGGGAGTCAAGGTTCCAAATTGAACAAGCTGTTCAACAGTGATTGGATTCTTTGAAAATTTTCGGATTGTAAGTGTCGGTCCTACCAGTGAAATCGGAGGAATTACTGCATTTACACGGGATCCATCCGGAAGGCGTGCGTCCACATAAGGGCTCGATTCATCAATGCGGCGTCCCAATGGCGCAACGATGCGGTCGATTATTCTCATCACATGATCATTACTCTCGAAAGTGACCGGGACTCTGTGGATTTTCCCTTTCCGCTCGACATAGATATTCTTAGGTCCGTTCACCATGATTTCTGTGATCGACTCATCTTCCAGAAGAGGCTGCAATGGTCCAAGTCCAAGGATTTCTGCGGTGATCTGTTCAAAAAGCCTTTGCCGCTCAGGGCGCGAAAGAACGATATTTTCTTCCGTAAGAATTTGCTCAAAAAGATCGAGAATTGTCCGGCGGACATCATCCGTCTTGCTGATGTCCATGGAGGGGTCTAACTCGGACAAGAGTTTATTTTGCACCCGGGTTTTCAAGTCGAAATAGGTACCCGCTTGAGGAGATGAAGCCGGTGCACTGACTCGGCGGGCTTGAAGGGATGAAAGCCCACTCCCGCCTCCGCCCTGGTTTTGCCCAATCGGGCCGGTTTGTCCTGTTTTACTTTGGCTCTGCTCAATACGCTTAAGTAATGACATAACTCAATCCTCCTGATACCGCTAATTCATTTCCGGGCAGTCTTCTCTTCATTGGCTTCCATTTTCTGCAAACGTGCGCGGACAATTTCTGCGAGGGCGAAAACGGCTTTGGCTGAAGGCTGCGCTTTATTATCAAGTACGAATGGCACGCCTCGATTAACAGACGGGATCACGATTTTTTCATCCAACGGGATCGTGGCTTCGACGGGCTGCTTCAAGTTCTCCCCGATTTTTTCCGGAGTAATCCCAATTCGTCTTATCGAGTTTATTCACCACGAAGCATATCCGGTTACGCTGGACGCCAATCGTATTGAGCAGGTCCAAGAACAACCTTGCATTCTTAATCGCCGGTATGTCTTGCGTTACTGAAAGCACGACCAAATCCGCTTGATCCAGAGTGGCTAGTGTGATCTCATTAAGCACAGGGGTTGTATCTACTACAATATAGGCAAACATTCTGCGCATGTATTGCAATAGCTTGTTGAACTGGTCACCATGCACCCTCTCGGCATATTCCGGCTTGGATGGAGCCGCTAGAACTCTTAAACCCGAAGCGGCATGTTTAATCATGACACTATCGACTACCTCGGGATCCAATTCTTCCGCACGTGGCGCCAGATCGAGGATGGAATTCTTGCCTTGTTCATTTAGAAAAACCGCAACATCGCCAAATTGGAGGTTCCCATCCACAAGCACTGTGGGTGTTTCTTCATTGTTAATCGCTATCGCGAAATTTACTGCTAACGACGTGACACCCGTTCCGCCCTTAGGGCTATAGAACATGATTACTTTACCAGTCGCGTTGGAACCAGCAATCAATGTCCGCGCCGCGCCGGAGGATGGGCTACCGTAGGATGCCTGGACGGCAGCCTTTGATTTTTCCTCTTGTGCCATGAGACCGGCGCGACGGACAGCAGATATCAATTCGTCTGCCATGGGCGGCTTGGTGAGGAAATCGCGTGCCCCGGCAAGCATCGCCCGGCGCATGTAATTCGAGTCACTTTGCACAGAAAGGATGATGATCTGAACGGACGGCATTCGCTGCCGGATTTGCTCCGTTGCCGAGATACCATCCATATCGGGCATGTTTATATCCATCAGGACGACATCCGGATTCAACTCCTGGGAGAGCTGGATCGCCTCGCGACCTGATCGGGCTGCGCCGACAACCTCAATGTCCGCTTCGAATGTTAAAAGCTTGCGGACATTCTCCCTGGTTTCAGCCACGTCATCAACAATGAGAACTCGAATTTTCTCGCCGGCCATTTATTACTCCAACATCATCCTATTGGAAGAAAAAAACGTTGATTTATCGACCTTCAGCAATAATCACAATATCGTTTGGCATGAACGGTTGAATGATCTCATCAATGCGCGGAGTTGTTCCGTAAGGCAACTTGGCCGGCACAGGGATTCCGTATTGGCTCAAGATGAACCCAAGTGTTGCGGCTTCCGTCTCCACGCGAGATTGGTCCTCAGCCCCTCTCAGAGTTAATGTCAATTTAGCTTTTCCATAGATCATGTAGGTCAAAGTCACTGCATCCTGTGGGGTAACGATCAAAGTGATGATATCCGGTTGAGCACCTGCATTTGGATTTGTCACCGGAGCTCCGGGCACTGGCGTGGGCGTAGGCTGAAGCGCCTGCTCAGCATCAAATGCTTCTTCTTCAGGTAACTTGAAATTCCCCACATGCAGAACGCGGATATCCTGCAGGACCATTTGGCTCACGAGGCGTGGCTTCTGGCTTTCACCAGGTTGGACGTACACGGGTTGACCGAGGACTGTATCCTGTTCAGTACGACCTAATTTTCCAAAATCTTCTACAACGATAGCCAGACTTTCACCCTGGGTAAAACTCACAGCACCCGTCTGCAATGGAAGTTCCGTCTGGTATTGTTGATCGTGATCCACGAATAACATGGTCGCAATTACGTTGACATGATCGCCATCGCGAATGGCAAACGATGTGGAAGTCAGTCGGGAAATCGGAATCGATATCGCAGTCATCCCAGGTGGAATCAACCTCGCGGCCTCCGAACCACCCTGTGCGATCTGAAGGACAGAATCCGCCAACATGGCCTTGGTGATCGGGACCCCTTGCTCCAATGGGTATTTGGCGAGTTTACCGATCACTTCGTTAAAGTCGGTGAGCATGCCCTCGACAATTTTATCCTCAGGGATCTGTATCGTGCCGAGGACATCCTCTTTTATTATGGATGCTCTAGGGATAGCCTGCCCGGCAACGATGACATCGATATATCGAACCAGGGGCGTGGGAGTAGCCTGGGCAGCCCCTCCACCACCTCTCCTGTTCATAATCAAGAGAACAGCCGCGGCTGCAATAACCACGATCAGAAGAAGTAAAAGTACAGTGCGTCCACGTTTCATGGGAGACTCCTTCCGCTCAAGCGGATTTTTAAAGAATTTTTCTCGGTCACCTTATCATTATACATAAGTATATTTCATTTTTCCTAAAAATAAGGCTGACAAGAATTATACAGTTTTGTAATTTCCATGAATTCATCAAGGCGATATTATTGACTTATTTAGATCACCAAAATCTATATGCTTTACGAACAATGGCTTGATCTCCAAGTTGAGTTAAACCAATGCTATTTTCGAGTAGATTTCCCTCTTATCCTACTCTGAAGTAATTATATACGCAATTTAGGTTTTTTGCAAAATAATTGGGTCTCATTTCACAATGAGACCCAATTGCTAGGCAATTATTTGCCCTTCTGAGGCGCTGTTTGAGCCACCCAGGCCAGAGATAATATCGCTGAAAACGTTACCGATGATCGGACCAAGCAGGGTCAAAACAGCAATAACAACGACAGCAACTAAAACGAGGATTAATGCGTACTCTACCAAACCTTGTCCCTTTTCCTTAGGAGCGAATAACATGTCTAATTACCTCCTTTCCTTACTAAGATAAGTTCCGGTAATTAAACCAGAACAAGATTACTTGCAAATTTATGAACCACCCATGGAAGAGATAATATCGCTGAAGACGTTACCGATGATCGGGCCAAGCAGGGTCAAAACAGCGATAACAACGACAGCAACTAAAACGAGGATTAATGCGTACTCTACCAAACCTTGTCCCTTTTCCTTAGGAGCGAATAACATGACTTTCACCTCCTTTCCTCTTCAGTTTGGCTCTCGGATCGATTACCAGAACTATGCATATTATATATAGGTTTTTGCGAATGTGCCTTTACAGATTAGTTAACTGGGTAGTACCCTGGTCACACCGCCCTGGCAGGTACAGAAAACGCGATTCGCGTCCCTTTTCCAATGACCGAATCTGATTCGAATGTTCCCCCCAGCATTTCAGCACGTTCCTGAATCAACTTTAAGCCCAAGCTGTTGCCTTGTTTAATGATCTCTGTATCAAAGCCCTTGCCGTTATCGTCGACACTGACTTTTACTGATGCGTCACCCATATCCAATTGAACTTTCACGTGCGTAGCCTGACTGTGACGGACAGCATTCCCAAGCAATTCCTGCATGGATCTGAAAATCATCACTTCGACATAAGGTTCCAACCGGCGCTCTTTGCCGGAAACAGCTAGATTCACCTCAAGACCGGTCTGCTCCTTGAATGTGTCGATATAGCGCTTAATCGTGGGGACTAATCCTAAATCATCCAACATCATAGGACGTAACTCGAAAATAAAATTCCTGACCTTTTGAAAAGTAGTCATTGCGGCGGTTTTGAGACTCGATAATTCACTTCGAGCCTGGGCTGGATCAATATCCAACAAACGCATCGCAATTTCAGTCTGTAAAATAAAATTTGAAAGTGCCTGGGCTGGGCCGTCGTGCATTTGCCGGGATAACCGTTGGCGCTCCGATTCCTGTGCGTTGATGATCATTTCCATGCCCGGGGTAGTGACTTTGGATGACTTTTGCTGGGAACCGCCATCCGGACCAGTCGCGCTGATCATTTTCTCCAATGTAATTCTATGTTTTTCCAGATGAATTTTCTCACTCTGCAGTTTTTCCAATTGACCGCGCATGACAAATAATCGCTGTTGTGCATCCAGTGCGGACTCGTACGCCATCCGTACGTCGGTGACCGGAATGCTCTCCATTTTGGCTTGAACCTGTTGAAGGTGGGCCGTGATCGCAGCATTACGCTGGCTAAGCTTGGTAAACTCCTGCTGGCTTTGATTGATCATCATCGTTGTTTCGCGCAGGGTTTTTTCAGTCTCCTCCAATTCCGATTGAATCGTTGGCGGAGCGCTATCCTGGATAATTCCTTCACCACTATCGTCAGTTAATACCATTTTTACTCCTGACTTTTTTCAATATTCAGTTTCACCCAACCCCGCTTCAATGCGTAAACAACCGCCTGGGTTCGGTCGTCGACACCGAATTTCCGTAGAACCGATGTGACGTGGTTTTTTACTGTTTGGTGACTTATTCCGAGCAACGCAGCGATTTCCTTGTTGCTCATCCCCCTCACAACGCATTCAAGGACTTCCATCTCTCGATCCGATAGTGGATGAAATGGACTCCCCGGCTCGCTATATGAACGACGAGCTGTTTCAAGTTGTTTCTCAAGCCACCTATCGAATTCTTTTCGGGTAAAGACCAGGTCGCCGATAACATACTCCCCATTGGCGACATGCTGTACTACAGTGGTCAAATATCGCGGTTCGATATCCTTGGCACAATACCCTGCGGCCCCGGCAATTGCCGCATGCAATATCTGCTCGCTGTCGTCATAGCCTGTTAACAGAATAATCCGGGTTGGAAGTTTTTCTGCAATTACCTGGTGAGTCACCTGCTGGCCATTGATGCCTGGTAAATTGATATCGACAATAGCGACCTGCGGATATAACGCGTGGATCAACTCCAGGGCATCCTCCCCAGTCGCTGCCTGACCTACTACGCGAATACCCGGCTCAAGGGATAATGAATCAACAACCCCCTGCCGAAATAATGGATGATCATCAACAACAATGACTGAAATTGCGCCCATTCGTATTAGACCCCGGTAATTACTTTTGAGTATAGCACAAGTGTCTGGTTGGGGCAATTAATACCCGTCGCGATCGGTCACGGAACCGACCACAGGTAAATGGTCATATTTTCCTGCCCAAGCGGAGGCGCGAATTGACCTTGAGATGAAAAAGCAATTTCGAGATCACTCACCATTTCTGGGTACCAGTCAGGAAATGTGATTAAGAAAGCCGCATGCTTCTCATCAAGGTATTGAGAAAGTTGCACCTCATCTCTGATGAATGGAATTACCTCGGGGCTGATCAATCCAGCCAGATCGACGAGTTGCCTGGGGGCAAAAAAACCCAATGCGCCAATATCATGGGCGGCAATTAGCTTTATCAGGCGGGATATTCCTGGATACCCAACGCGCTGTTGTAACCATTTCAGATTCGATCACGGCGACATCCACCGCATATGCCCGGGCTCCTAGGAACCAAAAAGAGATCAGAACCAAGCCTGTTGAAAATTGCCAGGTCCTTAGTCATGATCCGCTTCCAGATTGACTGACTTAACAAATGATTAACACGGCTCATTCCTGCTATTCCCCAGATAAAGAAAATTGGCATGGCGGGGATTAAATATCGACCATGCTGGTATGTTACTGGCAACCTCCACGTATAAAGCAAGATGTATCCGATAAACCAGATCATTCCCGCTAATATCGGCCAGTTCTTTCGTTTTATCTCAGACACAGCCAGGATGACAACGCCTGGTAATAGGAGAAGTCCTACTCCAGTAAGCGGTAAAGAACTAATTTGTAAGAAGCGATTTAAGAAAGGTAAGTTTTGCAAAATAGCATATTCCGCTTGCTTGGCATAAAAAGTGTTGGGCAGAGGGCTCCCGGCAGTGACCAGATTAAACAACAGATAAAATGCCAGCATTACCCCAAATCCCATCATGAGGTTGAAAATTGCTCTCCAACGTGAGATGGCACCATTTCCAGCAATCATAATCAAGAGAATAACGGGTCCCAGTAAAGTTATTCCGTCAGGACGCACCCAAACACTTAGGCCAATTAGAAATCCCAACAACAGGTAATTGCCTTGTTTTTGAGCTAGCAATCCCAGGACTATAGTTACCAATAAACCCGACAATAATGATTCCATACCTGATGCTGCAGCCCATACCAAATGCCATTCGAGTGCAATGATCAAGCCCGCCCAAGGAATCCACTGCTGTTTTCCAGGTTCATCCTGTCGAAATAAGAATTCAGAAAAACAAGCGAGTGCGATCAGGATGACTGTTCCAAGGAAATAGGTCCAAATGAGTGGACTCAGGTGCAGGATAAATCCAGGGGCAAGCATCATGGACCACAGAGGGGCTGTCGAACCTCCTGAGGGTTCGTGCGGAATAAATGACCATTCCCCGTAGGTTGCCAAATTCCTCGCATACGTTTGGTGAATCCACGCGTCATCAAGGGGAAAACCCAAGTTATGGGTTAACGCAGCCGCTGCCAAGTATCCCGATACAGATAAGACACAAGTTATCGCAATAATGATTATGGTTTTACGCGAAAGCCTACGGAATGGCAAAGATCCTTGCGCCATCAACTTCTCCAATATATTGGATTGTGGATAAAACCGACCTGTTGACATACAACTCTTTAAGTGGTGCCGGGAGGCCATCCGATTCTAAAATCAAATACCTTGCATCAAAAATTCCAGCTACCTCAAGGACGGTATCAAGGGATTTATTTGGAACTGCAATTGAAGGTCGACCTGTTACGTTGAAATATCCAGGGGGATTTCCCACAAGGACAGCTTCGCTCGGAGGAGACTTATCTAGCGATAATAAATCCTCTATCTTTTGATATCGTCTTGATTCGAATCCCCATCCAGGAGTTGATATCACCCGTTCGTAGAATAAAATGAAAGACATTAAGATGCAGATGCAGATACTCCCAATCAGAAATACTCGAAAAGCTTCCCCTTTTCTCCAATTTCTTTTGATTTCCAACCACAATACAGCCCGTTCCAGGCCGATGGGAGCCAATGCCCACCACAATGGCATCAAAGCAGCTCCTGAATGGAAAAATCCCCCTCGGGAGCCTGCAAATGGGAATGCGAATGTCATCATCATGAATGTTAACAACCAGGCTATGATGCCAATTCTAATCCGCAGATCCTTACGATTAATCCACGCTCCTATCAATATAAAAGGCAACAAAATAATCAATCCCTGTACTGCCCAAGTCGTTTGGAGATTCCATATCAATGCATCGATACGTTGACCAATTATCGATCCCCATCCGGAAGCTACCCAGGATGCCAGGGATAATTTGCTGGCGGGGAAGGAAAATGTCTGGTCATATTGCGTCAGCCAAAGGGCTCGGCTTCCTCCGGGCGCCAGGGCAGTGCCAAACTCGGTAAAATTCCTCAGAAACCAAGGAAGCATAACTAGAAGGTAACCCATTATGACCATCAACGTAGAACCGAATCGAAGTCGATTTGTTATTTTCGGAAGCATCACAACTGATAAACATGCCATGATCAACCACATTGCGCCATCAGCCCTGGAAAGGTGAGCCACGCCTGCGATTAAACCCATTCCAAAAGACGCTATTAGGCGAATCTTGACGCCATCATTAATAATCCCAAGACCTAGGAGCAAAAAGAACGCGACGCCCAGAACCATGTAAATGCTAAAAGTATCCGTAGTCGATACGAACGGGACATAGTACCCGCTGAAGATTGCGAAACATCCTGCAGCAAGGGCAAAATCCCGACGTTTTGAGATGGAATAACTAAGCAATGCCGTCAGAGGTGACACGAGAATTGAGATTAGGATGAAACCCAAACGAGCCGATGCGAAGTCAGAGGTGTGCGTGATCCACATACCGATAGCCGCTATCATAGAGGCAAACGGCATCCAATATGCGTGGGAGGCGTGTGGGAGCCCTTGCGGATCATCAAGGTAATTCCATATGATCATCTCGCTGAAACCGTTCCCATTAACCAGTTGCACCCCTCCACCAAAGTAATAATCCGCATCCATGTAACCTGGCGTGGATTGAAAATGGGCCACGACCAGTGTGGTGATCAACCCCAGGAGTCCCAACGCTAAATAATGATACCAGCGCATCATAGTGAGGAAATTGGTTCCGGTTGCTCGCGTGTGTGAGAAATCGCCCACCACCGAATCCAATATAGCAAGAAAATGATACTCGCAGGATATGAAAAATAAAGGGCTTGGATCCTATCGGTCATAAAAACCGCAACAGCCCACGATCCTATGAAAAGGAACAAAAGCAAGCCCGCAATTATATAATTTGAGGATGAAGGCCACCGCTTTGAGATAACGGATAAACCCATGATTAAAGAAAATATCAGAATTACATAATTCTGGGGAAAGGTTGGGAAACCGATAAAGGGCGTGAAGGCAAGGGTAAGTGCTGACGTCCATGCCATCATGTGGAATTCCTTTTTTATAGACAGCCACCATTCAATAAGCAATATCAGCGCCAGAGAGCCTGATAGCAACCACCCTAGCTTATCTCCGATATATGGCAGGGATCCTTGGATGATTATCGATGGTGACATCCAACCGCCAAAGGTAAGATTTGCATAAATAGCACGAAAATAGGAGATGAACCAGTTGGGGAAAAAGAAGAATGATAGCGCGACCAGAATTACCAAGGTCATTATGAACGGGAAAAAAACACGTTTTCTCCGCTGGGAGGCAGCCCAGATCAGGATATAAACCAGAAGCAGCCCAATCGACATGAATTTGAAGGTTGCAAGAGCCAACAACACTCCTGCCAGGTCATCCTGGTTTTCCTTCAGCGCCAATAAAGCTCCCGAGATAAGCAAACCCGCTAGAATTATGGCATTTCCTAAAATCAATGCCCATAATCCATAGACCGAGAATATTGAAAAGAAAATGATCATTGCGCCTGTCACAGGATTTGGCGCCCATCGGAAAATTCGGAAACTAATAAAAACCGTTATCACGAGAGCGATTTCCAGCAGAGACATCCACAAAGCGCGCGCGAACGGGAAATCCTGGATCAAGCTAAAGGGGATGACAATTCCAGCAACATGGAAAGGTAAATCCAATAAGGAAGGTGGCAAGCCGGGACTACCGGCGATGCCGTAAATGAGACTTTGACCACGAGATGAGGCGAGTTCGCCATATGGCGTGGCATTGTCCATTAATACTGTTCTGGCTGAGCTCCAGTAAATCGCAAAATCATTACCCCCTTGATGCTGGCTAGTGAATCGATAATTTGCCCAAATTAATCCAGCGAAAGCTGCTGCCAGAAGGATCAAGGTGGCTGGACGAAGAAAAGCTGCTTGCCTGTTCAATTATTTCTCCGGTTCATCGACTCGATGTTCAACAATATTCCCCTTGAGTATTACTTAATTTTATATCGGAAAATCGGTCGTTTGGGTGACCTCCGGGCGACTTCTTTAAATCCTGCTTTCTTAAAAGCTGATGCTGTGCCAGTAAAAATGAACGCATCCGCCGTCTTTCCTTCTGTCACTTCGACAGGATACCCTTCCACGATTTTCCCGCCTTTGGAAGAAATATATTTTATAGTTTCTTTGAGGAGCGCTGTAGTCAGACCTTTATATCGATACTTTTTTGCAACAAAAAAACAGGTGACCGACCAGACAGGTTCTTCATCCACAGGTTTAAGGATGCGGGACCGCTCAAGGGCAGGATAGTTCCTACGCGGTTCAACTGCACACCACCCGACCGGCTCGCCATCCATATAGGCAAGTATTCCCGGAACAACACCCTTCTTCACAATTTTTTTCTGGTCGAGGCGATTCTTCTCATAGGCTTCTTCGTAGAACAATTTACGAGGTTTCTTCCAGAACAAGCACCAACACCCTCCACACGCACCGCGCGTACCAAAAAGCTTCTCAAAATCATTCCAGCGTTCTGGAGTTAGGGCGTGGAATTCAATATCCATAACCTGAAACCCAAATTCTAGGAGTGAGCATTAAGGCATGATCAATTGCAGCCGGGAAGGCATGATCGCATACTCGAAATCCTGCATCCATTCTGGGAATAATTCACCATCCATGTGGGCTGGCGCGGGATGATCCAGATGGATCTTCAATCGGGTGGCGTGAACTTCCATGACGTCTTTTTCATGGACGACCTTCCCCTCGGGCTGCATCAATTTTGGAAGCAGACGCAGAGCTCCCATTCGGGTGCCTCGAAAGCCCATCAGAAAAGTTAACTTACCGTCGAAAGGATCGGCATGAGGCGCCATGTAGAACAACCCCCCGGTCACCGCTCCATTGCCCACGGAAACAAGTGAGGCTGGACCCTTGTATTCGCCTCCGTCCCATTCCATGGTGACATTCCAACGAGGATTGTCCTTAATCCCCAAAAGGGCTGCAGTCAGGTAACGTAACAGTCCTTTAAGATGTTTCATCTTCTTTTCAATAGTTGTGACATAAGGTTCCAGGCCGATGCCGGAATTATTTCCAAAAACCATCCCGTTGAGGCTGATCACATCCATCAATCGTGTTTTATTGGCTGAAATAACTTTAACCGCCTCGCCGATTTCCAAAGGCAGTTTCGTGTTGTGGACGAGGTCGTTGGCTGTACCCAGTGGAAGAATGCCGAGCGGACCCAGTTTACCTTCACCCTGGGCTTGATACAACCCGTTGATCACTTCCCCTATTGTTCCATCACCGCCTGCCGCAATGATGGGGGAAAATCCGGCTTTGACAGCCTCGGCAGTCAATTCGGTCCCGTGATAGCGACCTTCAGTCATAACGACCTCGAACGCGACTCCCGCTGACCGCAAGGCTTCTGCAGCCTCCGCCCATCGTTCCTTCGCCTTCCAGCGATTCGAATAGGGATTGAGAATAACTTTTGCAGTCATAGTTCTCCTCCGGCAAATAACGGTGCCTTATTATGGATTATGTTTCAATCCGTTTCCGATTTCCGCCATTGTGTAACCTCGTTCAGTGATTCTCTCTCCTTGGCCGACAATTTTACTTTGAGCGATCCCAGGTTGTCTTCCCATTGTGCGATCGTATTCGGTCCAATGATCGGACTGGTTATGGACGGATCGGAGAGAATCCATGCGAGAGCAATCTGACTGACAGAGGCTTTTTGCTTCTTTCCGATGACATCCATTCGCTCGATCAACTCGAAATTTCTGTCTGTCATGGCATGCTGCAAACCCTTCGCTCGTACACTATGAGGCGCACGCTTGCCTTTTCGGTATTTTCCTGTCAGAAATCCACCAGCGAGGGGGCTGTAGGGAATCACACCGATCCCGTATTCCATGCACACCTGTCGGAGTTCACGTTCGAATTCATCCCGCCCGAGTAGATTGTAATGCGGTTGGATGCAAACGAATTTTTCAAGCCCGAACTTTTCGGACACCCAAAGAGATTGGACCACCTGCCAGGCTGAGTAGTTTGAGCAGCCGATATAACGAACCTTGCCCGATTTCACAAGATCATCGAGAGCTCTGAGGGTCTCTTCGATCGGCGCATTGTCATCCGGCCAGTGAGTTTGATAAAGGTCGATGTAATCCGTCTGCAATCGCATCAGCGATTGATCCACGGCCTGCATAATATGGATTCTGGACAGCCCTTCGTCGTTAGGACCATCCCCCATTCGGCCGCGAACCTTGGTGGCAATGACCAGCCTCTCGCGCGGAATCGAAGCCTGTTTTATCCACCGGCCAACGATTTGTTCGGAGACACCCCCCGGATTACCCTTTACCCATTTGGAGTAAATATCCGCAGTATCCAGGAAATTAAGGCCGTCATTATACGCCGCCGAAAGTATACTGAATGCGGTTCGCTCATCCGCAGACCACCCAAACTGCATGGTGCCCATGCACAAAGGCGATACTTTCAGACCAGTTTTCCCTAAATATCGATAATTCATGGTGTCTCCTATTCGATTGCGATGTAAATCCTTTTATTGATCGCACCTTTGCTTTTATAATCTACTACGCGAAATTTTCCTACCTCTGATGTGTTTCGGACGTGCGTCCCACCATCCGCCTGCAAATCCAACCCATCGATCTCCACTGTTCTCACCATGGAAATTCCCTCAGGCAGCAGATTGATCTTTGTCCGAATCAGGTCAGGGATCTGAAATGCCTCCTCCCGGGGAAGGATTTTGACCCGAATCTCCCGCGCTTTTTCAATTTCCTTATTGACAGCAGCTTCGATTTCCCGGACTAGATCCGCTTGCATTCTCTCGAATTCAAAATCCATTCGTCCGTAAAGAGGTTCCATATCTCCCCCGGTAACCAAGGCGCCATAATCACGAAAAACTACTCCGCACAGGACATGGAGGGCGGTGTGCGTTCGCATCAACTTATAACGCCGGTCCCAATCGATTACGGCGCTGACCTTGATTCCCGCGACAGGAATTTCATCTCCGCCAAGATAGTGAACGACTTGGTCGCCCTGCTTTTTTACTTTTTCGACATGGTAGGTTTTATTATCAACGGCAATCGTCCCAAAATCACACGGCTGTCCTCCTCCGCCTGGGTAAAAGGCAGTTTGATCAAGAATGACCGAGCGGCTTTCCAGGTTGACTTCGGTGATCGTTGCAGCAAATTGATTTAAATAACTGTCTGTCTGGAAGAGGAGTTCGGTCATGGATTCTCCGGAGATTGGGTTTAGGGAAGTTTACAACAAAGATCCAATAAATACAATCCATTATTGTCCTATAAGGGGTTTTTCTGTATACTGTATGAAACAATCCTGTCATCCGGAGGCATTAATGGTTAAATTATTTGATAAGGAAAATGGCAATTTCATTTGCACAATCACCACGGAGCAATTTGACTATCTGGCTGACAAGCTCGAAGAGGAAAGTCTGGAAGATCGCGACTACGCCATCACGCCCATGACCCTGGCTTTGTTCGAGGGCGAAGGCGCTGATCCGATCCTGGTATCGATTCTTCGAACTGCGCTAGGCTCCCGGGATGAGATGTCCATTAACTGGGAAAAAGAAGAATAGTGTGTTGGGTCCGAGACCATGACAAAAACCGTCGATGATCCCAAGGGTACAGAAGCTGCCATACAAAACGCAATCGAGCGGGGAGATTTCAACGACCTAAGGGGTAAAGGGAAACCGCTTGACCTGAACGACTATTTCGACACGCCAGAGGATATTCGCCTTGGATATACACTTCTGAAAAATGCAGGTTATGTCCCTGAAGAAGTGCAACTGCTTAACCAGATCTCAGAATTAAAAGAGAAACTCAAGAATGAAAAGAATGGAAATGACCGTAAAACTCTCCAAAAGCAATTGATTGATGTCCAACTAAAATACGATTTACGGATGGAGCGGTTTGGCAGGAGATGAAATCGTTCTTGCCAAATCCTTCCACCACTGCTATACTGAAAACCATTAACTGCGAACCTTACTGCCGCAAGGCAGTTTTTTGTAGCAAGCAAAATCCATCTCGATGGTTTGAGCCCTCGGAAAATCCGCAGGGTGTTTTGTCTTTATGCATTAATTCCTTCTGGTTTGAGCAGTTTAACGAAAGGACAAAGAAAATAAAATGAGTCAAAAACAAAGAAAATTACGAATAATTCCACTCGGGGGATTGGGTGAAGTCGGCAAGAACATGATGGCCTACGAATATCAAAATCAAATCCTGGTCGTGGACGCCGGCATGATGTTCCCCGAAAATGACATGCTGGGGATCGATTACATCATCCCGGATTTTGAGTACCTCGTTGGGAAATCCCATCAGGTCGTTGGAATTGTGGTGACGCATGGCCATGAAGACCATATCGGCGCAATCCGCCATGTCATCGACCAGATACCAGCCCCGATATTCGCCACACCCCTCACCCTGGGATTGATCGAAGTCAAACTCGCGAGACACGGGATGGCAAACAAAGCCGATCTCCGCCGCGTTCAAGCCGGGGAAACCGTCCAGATCGGTCCGTTCAAGGTCGAATTTATCCATGTCTGCCATTCGATCCCCGATGGGGTTGGTCTGGGAATCACCACCCCGGCAGGATTAGTGATCCACACGGGTGATTTCAAATTTGACCACACACCGGTTGATGGTTGGCCAACCGACTACGCGAAACTCGCGGAACTCTCCTCCCGTGGCGTGGACCTGCTCCTTGCGGATTCCACCAATGCTGAGCGGCAAGGCTGGACCCCCTCCGAACGCGTTATCGGACCCGCACTGGATACCGTCTTCAAAGAAGCTCCTGGGCGTGTCATCGTGGCGACGTTCGCCTCTCTAATATCCCGGATGCAGCAAGTGGCAGATACTGCAGTCCGCCACAACCGGAAAATGGCATTTGTCGGCACAAGCATGGTGGACAATGCAAAAATCGCCCGGAAATTGGGTTATTTGACCGTTCCAGACGACACGCTCATAACCGTCGAACAGGCTCTAAACCTTTCCCCGAAAAAAGTCGTGTTAATGTGCACCGGTTCCCAGGGAGAGCCGTCCTCGATTATCGGACGCCTTTCAACGGGCACCAATCGACAGTTTGAAGTCGAACCGCTCGATACGGTCGTATTATCATCCCACCCCATTCCCGGCAACGAGGAATCGATCAGCCGCACGATCAACCGGCTGTTACGGTTTGGCGCTAATATTATTTACGACTCGATCGCCCCCGTTCATGTTTCCGGTCATGCCAGCCAGGAAGAGCAGAAATTATTATTGAACCTCGTCCGCCCCAAAAATTTTATGCCGATTCATGGGGAGTTGCGCCAACTGAAGCGTCACGCGTTTCTTGCGAAACAAGTTGGGATTGCTGATGAAAACATTGTTGTGGTGGAGAACGGGCAGGTTGTGGAACTGACCAACGGAAAGATCTCTCTGGGCGAACGTATCCCCGGCGGGTATATTTTCGTCGAAGGCGGGAGCATCGGCGAGGTGGACACGGCGATCATGCGCGAACGAGAGCAGCTTTCCCGCTCTGGGATTTTCCTGATCAATCTCACCGTTGATAAGCGGAATGGGAAATTGCTTAATGGACCGGAGATCAAAACCCACGGTTTCGTCTCCCCTGAAGATGCCAATGACCTCATCCCCGCAACACGCAAGAAAATCGTAGAGGCGGTCAATCGTGGTGATGATGATTTGGAGAAACAAATAACGTCCACGGTGAAAAGTCATCTCTACAACGAGACTCGACGCAGACCGATGATATTTGTCACTGTCGCGAAGGCTTAATAAAAATACGACGCGCTTCTCAGCGCGTCGTATTTTTTTCGACTGTCGCTTCACTCGAAGGATCCCTTTTCCCATCCATGCTGCCCTCGAAGCGGCACGAATGCGACTGGGATGATAGTCTCAGAATGAAACAATTCGCCGGATCGCTGCCATAACTCCAATTCCTGGTACCCTCTGCTCCCAACAGGGATGATCATCCGCCCACCATCATTCAACTGCTCCAACAATGGACGGGGGACAAGGGGTGCTGCAGCGGTTACCGTGATCGCATCAAAAGGTGCGAAAAGGTGATACCCCAGTGATCCATCGCCTTCGTGGATGTTGATATTCGCGATGCCCATAGTTTCAAATCTTTTCCGTGCTGTTCTAGCCAATTCCGGGATTATTTCGACCGTATGGACTTCTGCAGCAAGCTTGGATAGTATCGCAGCCTGATATCCGGACCCGGTACCCACTTCAAGGACTTTTTCCGTACCTGTCAATCGGAGCTTCTCCGTCATCAAGGCAACGATATAGGGTTGAGATATCGTCTGGTTATAACCAATGGGTAGAGGAAAATCACTATAAGCCCATTCCAACTCATCTTCAGGAATAAACAAATGACGGGGAACTGTCTCAAAAGCCGAGAGTACTCGGGGATCGCAAATCCCTCTTGGGATCAGTTGATCTCTCACCATCCGGGAACGATCGCGTGTGAACCGGGAATCATCCATTTCCATCAGTGATAAAAGTTGCGATCAGTCGGTCAACCTTACCCATCGGAAAATCACCTAGTTCATCGAGTGGAATCCAACGGCAGCCAACTGGTAGTTTTCCTCTTGATTTCAGGGTACATAAAAACACGTGCTCTGTCAACTTGAAATGCGAATAAGTATGTCTTAGGGTTGTCAATCTGGATTTGACAGTTATGTTGAATTGATAATCTGATTTTATCGCTGATGGTACTCCCAGCACAGATTTCTTGGCGATGATCACAGATGGAAATTCCCACATTCCTCCCAGCATTCCTCCAGACGCTCGTTTTGTCATCAAGACATTCCCGCCTCTTCGGATCACAACGGCGGCTTTGACTCTTGTCGGAATCGCAGGATTTTTTCCAACCACTGGCAGTTCATTTTGTTTCCCCAGGCGCTTAGCCAGACAGATTCCTTTGACTGGACATGCTTTGCAATCAGGATTCCTGGGAAAACAAACGGTCGCCCCAATATCCATGAGCGCCTGGTTGTAATCTCCCGCATATCCTTTGGGCAAATGACTGGACGAAATCTCCCAAACAGAATTCATGCCGGAAGCAGTGTTCATGGGGATGGCAAGATTAAAAACCCTTGCGAAAACTCTTCTTATATTCCCGTCAACAGTTGCCTCATCTGCGCCAAATGCAATGGATGCTATTGCGGCAGCCGTATACCTTCCTATACCTGGAAGCTTTCTTAAGTCACGGCTATCCCCAGGGAGTTTTCCACCATATGACTTCATGATCGTCCCTGCTGCTTTATGCATATTTCGTGCACGGGCATAATACCCCAGCCCTTCCCAAGCAGAAAGAACGTCATCGAGATCGGCATGTGCGAGAGTACGGATGTCTGGAAATTTCTCCATCCATCGATTGAAATAAGGGATTACGGTTCCGACCTGGGTCTGCTGCAGCATAATTTCACTCACCCAAACCGCGTACGGATCAGGATGATTCCGCCAGGGTAAATCCCTTGCATTCAGGGCATACCAGTTCAAAACCAGTCTGGAAAACTTATCCATACCATAACCCTTTGAAAAGAAAAAGACGTAAGGAGAACACCCTTACGTCCTAAAAATTCTCACACCGGTTTGCTAGAATTGGAAACCGCTCTTCGATTCCACCACTTTAAATGAGTAATTCCGTACGTAGTTAAATAACTTACTTCGAAGATTAGCCCAATCGGTAGAATTTAATACCCTCTGGGCGTCCGGAAGGTCTGGCGCCAGCATGGCAACCTGGATTTGCGGGTAATTCCCGTAAATGGTCGCCCAAGCCTCGATAGTCTCCAAACCCATCCGTTGGATTCCAGGAATCCATTCTCCGATCACGAACTCAAAATACTCCTGTTCATGTTCAGGCGAAATATCCCACGTCATAAGCACTTTAACGGTCATGGTATCACCTAGCTCGTTTGATAATCCAGCACGATTACCCGGGTTTCATCCGGCAAACCGCTACGAGTGATTTTCAACGAAGGTTGCGGCTCATGGGATGTCAAGCCCATTTCCTTGAGAAATTTTCCAAGCGGATCCAGATGGATCTTTGCAGCCTTGGTGGCAAAATGCATGGGAATGACGATATTGGGTTCGATCAAACTGACGACTTCTGCAGCTTTGGCTGCATTAAGTGCCTGTCCGCCCCCGACCGGGACAAGCGCGATATGCACATTACCAAGAGCTTCCACTTCGGTCTGAGATGGCACCTGTCGAAGGTCTCCGAGGTGGGCAACATTTAGACCATCGTAATCAAACACATACAATGTGTTTCTGGGTTTATCGGCTGATTTCTTCCCGTTAATATCCGTCTGGACGCCGGTAATAAAAACCCCGCCGATCTCGAATTCGCCAGGACCATCAATCACATGCGATACGCCTTTTACAGCGCTTGTGAAACTATGCCCCGACGCCTCGTGGCTCACGGTCAAAATATCCGCGCGGAGCTTCAAGGCCTCGTAACCAATGGCAGAAGAATCATAAGGATCGGTTACTACGGTTGCCATACTTCTTTCAGTTAATCTAAAACAAGAATGTCCATACCAGGTGATTTCCATTATCGAGCCTCCAGCCCTATTATACCCGCAACACAGCAGCCAAAAGAGAGAGCCATTTTCGGATGTTATAATCATTTTGCCTGATCATAAGTGAAACAATTCCCAATGAATTTAAACCAGCACTCAACTCGCGGTGCCTCCATCTCTCGGGTGAATAACCGGTGGAGGCTTGAAATTCCGCCTGGATGCGCATCCGCTTTCCGCCTGGCTCAATTGGACGATTATTCACTTAAGCGGCGCAGGGATTTTCCCTGGTCTGCGCCAACCACCCTAAGCCTGCGCGCTCGAGCTTCGAGTCAATCCCACGCCGGGACATGGGGATTCGGTCTGTGGAATGATCCATTTAGCCTGTTGGTCGGCTTGGGTGGAATGAATCGTCCTTTACCTATTCTCCCTAACGCAGCCTGGTTCTTCTTCGCATCTCCCGATAGTTACCTCTCATTCAGGAACGACAAGCAGCCAAACGGATTTCTCGCTGCGGTCTTTCATTCACCCCATACGAACCCCATCATCGCTGTGCCGGAACTGACTCTGTTTCCGTTAGTGATTTTTCCCCAGTTTGCGAAGTGGCTTCGAAATAGTGTAAGCCTGGCTGTCCATGAAGATAGCACTGGATTGGACCTGGATGTCTCTCAATGGAACGATTATCTTCTTCGGTGGTCTGAAGATGGGGTTCACTTTGAAATAAATGGCAACCAGGTGTTTCAAACAGCACTTTCCCCATCCGCTCCAATGGGATTGGTAATCTGGATCGACAATCAATTTGCTGCCTTTACTCCATCCGGCAAAATAAAAGCCGGGACTTTGAAATCCTCTGCCCCGGCTTGGTTGGAAATTCGAAGAATTAAATATTCAATAAACAACTAATGGATGGGCATCCAATATTGATTAATGAAGTCTGGCCATATAATCCTGGCTATCGTATCCACCATTATCCCAAGAATTAATAATCCGCCATACAACCGATTGTGGTAGAAGGCAAACCCTGAAAACCAGGTAGGCCAGAATGCCCATTCCTTGGGAGGTTCCGGCGGTTTCGGTTTAGTCAGGACGGCAACGACCAGCAATGCCCGTTTGGCTGCAATAAAGATTATCAATAGGATCGGCGTGTAAAACTTCGGCACGAACACCAGGTAAACAACAACCAGATAGGCTATTAATACAACCGCAATATTTACAATCCGGGCTGCTTTTTCTCCTATGGCTACCGGAAGCGTGATTACTTTCTTTTTCTTATCATCATCCATCTTGTCAATGTGTTTTCCAAGGTTAATGCTGGCCACTGTTAAGCCAAATGGAACGCCGGCAAGAACGACGAGCCAATCCCATTGTAATGTCAGGACATAATAAACTCCCCCGATCATGATGGGTCCCCAGATCAGGAAAATGGCCAATTCGCCCAGAGCCAGGTGTTTGAGAGGATATGTATAAAATAAGAGTGCAAAAGCCCCGATGGCAAACAAACCAATTACGGTTACATCGAAATTCGTATACCATAATGCAAATAAACCGGACGCGAAGGCAATCGTACCGCTGATGTAAAACCACCGCAATTGGGTGCTCTTATCCCAGAAGTTCTGAACAAGGGGGTGAACTCCATACTGGGTGCGAAAATAATTATCTGTATCAATCCCACGGGAGTAATCCGTATAATCATTGAGGAGATTATTGGTTCCATGCGCGATAAAAAGCCCCAGGCTGATGATCAACCATGCCAACCAGGGAAAACCAAGATCGTTCTCTGAAAAATAACGCCAGGCGAGGAGACCGGAAATGATGCATGAATAAAGCGTTACCGCCGTCACTCCAGATCGGGTTGCAATTAACCATTTTGAAATGACGTCCAGACTATCCCACTCTTCCTTGCTGTCCATCTTGACGAGTGTCCATAATGCTTTGCGCCACATGGCAAAATTAATTTTCATTGCTGGCTCCTATTGAGAATTCCGCGCCTTTATTATACAACTTCTCCCTTGAAAGCCTATAAATCCATATAAAATAATCTCCGAGGCGATTGCCTCGGAGATTGAAATCCAACCTAAACATCCCGGAAAATCAAATCCAAAACGCAGGAAACCAAACACGAATGGCTGTGTCGAGCATCAGCCCAAGCATGAACCACAAGCCAAAGGATCGGTTATTGATAAAAGAGAGCGGGGCGAAATACAATGGCCAGCCGCCCTGTCCGTCCGGGAAACCTTCCGGCCGCGTTTCAGGGCGCGGTTTTAGGAGAGCAGGGTACACCTTGAGAAAAGTTGGGATTGCCAGGAGCACGAGCAGCATGACCGGTGTGAAATACCTGGTAAGCACAAGGACTATGACGAATATGTACGAGAGCACCATCATGCTCAGCACAGCATACCGCGCGTTGGTCTCTCCAATAAGGACAGGCAAAGTGTGGATATGCTTTTCCTTGTCAGGTTTAATTTTATCGATGTGCTTGCCAAAGATAACTGTGGTCACACCAAACACATAGGGCAGGCTTGCCCAGACTACATTCCAATCCCACACACCGGCAAGGACATAATACCCCCCGCCGATCATCAGTGGACCCCAAACAATTAATACCGCCAACTCACCCAGGGCAATATACTTGAGCGGCCAGGTATAAAAAATCACAAAGAAGGCTCCCAGAGCGAGAAGGATAATGATATTCGTATCCCAGCCATTGTAGGCAATTAACAAAACACCCAATGCCGCGGCGATCGCTCCGGTTACCCCAGTGTAGGTCAACAGCTGATGAGTGGTCATTAATCCGCTGGCGACAGGTTGTGGTCCGTAAAGTGTCCGGAAATAATTATCCTTATCCACGCCCTTTTTAAAGTCAGTATAGTCGTTGAACAGGTTATTGGTCGCATGCGCGAAAATTAATCCCAGCGCTAATACGAGCCAGGGAAGAAACTGGAATGCGCCATCTCTAGCGGCAAACAATCCAGCAAGAGCTGCCGATAAAAAGGTCATGATCAGAACGGCAGCACGGGTTGAAATGAGCCATTTCGAGACCAGGTCCAGCTTATCCCATTCGTCTTTGGTAACGGAGGGAATAATATTAAGGGCTTTCTTCCACATCGCAAAATTCATGTTTTATCCTTTCCGCCTGTAAGAAGAGCTTTAAACTTCACTTGTCATGATAAAAAGCGGTTTCATTTCGAAGTTCTCATATTTCGGTCTGTAACGCTCAATATCATAGAACTGATTGACATCCACAAGTTTCTTATGACTGGTGACAACGTCCAGAGGAACATTATCATACCGACCATTCTTGAGCACGACCAGCCGGCCGTGAATGCCCTTGAGAGCCAAATCCAAGGCGAGATTGCCAAACGCCATCGGCACGATGAAGTCTATCGCATCCGGATCTCCGCCACGGACCATGTATCCCAGCTTTTGTTCAATTACATTAATGGTCTTCCCATTATTATGCTTTGCGGATAACTCTCTTACGCGTCCCGCAACCAAATCTCCGATACCGCCCAATTTGGCATGACCATACGCATCGGTGGATCGATCCGCGAAGACCATCTCGCCGCCTTCGAACATCGCCCCTTCCGAGACCAGTGCAACGGAATAATGACTGGGATTACGTTTTCTGTCATTGATCAAGAGTTGGGTCAATTTGTCGATATCGAACTTGTATTCAGGGATCACACATCGATGCGCTGCACCTGCCATCGTCGGCAGCATGGCGGTATAACCTGCGTAACGGCCGAACACCTCAAGGATGAGAAACCGCTCATGCGAACCTGCGATCGTCCGAAGGCTGTTCGTAAGGGATATCGTTCGAGTGACACAGGTACTGAAGCCAATGCAGTAATCCGTTCCGGGAACGTCATTATCCATGGTCTTGGGAATGGCAACGACTTTCAAGCCTTCCCTGTATAATCGGACGCCGTAACTCAGCGTGTCATCTCCTCCGATCGGGATGAGATAATCCACACCCAGCCAGTCCAGGTTTTTCAAAACCTCAGGGGTCAGGTCGTTTTCATCTGCGTTGTAACTATCCTTAAGATGGACCGGGACATCATCTTTTTTCATCTTGCTCGGCTTTGTCCGGGAGGTGTGTAAAAAAGTCCCGCCAGTTCTTCCCGCCCGGTTGACAATTTCCTCGGTCAAGATTTGATAATTATCGCTGTTATCGGCATCCTTTTCCCGGATGATCTCAGTTATCCCTGCCCAACCCCGTCTCAGGCCGATGACTTGGTAACCTTCACGCAGAGCTCTGATCGTGACCGCACGAATAGCCGGATTCAATCCCGGGACATCCCCTCCGCCCGTGAGAATCCCAATAACACCAGATTTCTTCTTAGCCATAATGCCTCCATGCAATTTAATTACAACCAACGGATTATACATCGCGTTGGTTGATTTTGCACACGAAGTAACGGTTCGTTGATTGGCAATAATTCTTACTTCATTGGGGGATCAATCCGAGTACCGCCGCTTCGATCTTTTCAGCCACACCTGTCAAATCATGAAGCCCCTGGCAGAAATTTTCATGTGCCTTGCCAATTGCCAAACCGGGAACCATTGCCTGTGTATGTCTACGAGTGGATAAGTCCTCCAGGTTTCCGTGGTCGGATGTAATAAAAATCAGCCCGTCCGAATCGTCCCAACTTTCAAATAAACCGCCAAAAACCTGGTCAATCAATTCGACAAGCTCGACTGACTTGATCATGTCCTGTCCATGACCTGCATAATCGGAAGCCCAATACTCGAACATGGAGTAATCGTATTCCCCGGCAAGCCTTGCCAGTTGCCTGCCAGCCATGCGCGCGGATAAAATCGGTGCGTCCTGATCCCCGAGCATGGTACGCCAACCCTCGCCTGTGAAATCGGCTGACATCGCCTCGCGCTTGTATAACATTTCTTTCGTAAAAAGCGGAATCCCGGCTGATGTAACCGCAAGAGGGATCGCAGAGTAGAGCCTCCTTCCGCTTTCCACCGAATGGAAATATCTCGGAGGGTACGCATTGAGCAGCGCAGCGGATTTTCCAGCACCGATCAAGCGCTGGAAAATGTTATCCTTTTTGATTATTTCACCAATCGCGGGATTTGGCTTTGGACCATAATGCTCCCCGATCATGGCAGGGACATTCATCCCTGTCATGAGTGCAGCCTGACCTGTCGCGGATTGAGGGAGCCCGGTCACTCCCAAACCTGGATCCAAGGCAACAAGCGTCGCCCGGGCAGAAGAATATGGGGCTGACCCGGCGACTAGTTTTTGACCACCAAGCAAAGCTCGAAGGTGGGGAGTTTCCGCTCGAGAAAACGGGTTAATCCCGGGGTCGTCCGCACCCAAGCCTACCCCGTCGAGAAAAATGAAAAGGACTCGCATACCGGTAACGACTAACTCTTCCTGAAGAGAAAATAGGCTGAAGGGCGTTCCCGTTTATCCACCCCGTCATGACGGGATACAAGAGAAAAGGACGCTTGGATTCGCTCAATAGCAATGGGAGACAGTCCCGGTCCAGGTGTGCCTGATGCAGTTTTGAAAAATCCATACAAGAGCCAGTGACAAGCAGGAGCGCATATCTGCTTGAGGAGTGTTAAATATTTTTCCTGGTCGTCTGAACTCAAACCGTGGAAGCACCCCAGATCAAGGATGAAATCGAATGGACCATCAATCCCCTTGAGCCGCGTTACATCTGCTACCTGAACATCTGCTGAAAAACCTGACTGCTTGATTTTTCGTCGAGCAATGGAAATGGCACGCGGCGCGAAATCAATCCCCGTCACCCGCCATCCATGTTGAGCAAGTGTGACAATATTGGTCCCAGTCCCGCAACCGATATCGAACGCATTACCAGGCTTGTTGGTTATTATAAAATCCAGGAGTTCGGGGGGTGAAATTCCGCTATCCCATGGTGGGCGGATGAAATACCATAAACTAAAACCCAACCTGCGAAGAATGCTCGTCATGGAATTACCTTAAACGATAAAAGATTGGGAAGGAACACCTTAAGGTAAAGAATCGCGAAGCTTTTTCTCGTCCAAGGAGCCAACCTCGCGCCACACTTCATTTCCGTTTTCGTCAAAATAAATAAAGGTCGGAGTGTACTGAAATCCCAAACTCCCTGCCAATTCCCTGCCAACGGGTTGCTGAACATTGACGCGGATAATATCCACTCGATCGCCTAATTCATCTTCGAGCCTGTCCACGACAGGCTTCATCGCTGTGCAAGCCATTCAGTAAGGTGATTGGAATTCCAACAGCACCGGCTTGCCGGAGCCAATTCGCGTCCTTACTTCCTCGGCAGCATTGGATAACGGGGTTTGGGTCGGCCGCAAGACAATCCAGGCTACCGCCAATCCAAGCAGGACCACAATAAAAGCGATTATTTCCGGGAGGCGCGGGGATTTTCTAAAAAGGAAAGCTCCCATTACGGCTAAAATAACCAACACAACTAGGAAAAGCGAGTATTGATTGAAAACCGCTGCCATGTAATACTCCTTAATGGATTTTATGACAATCCACACTTTGACAATTAGCTGGACTTCTCTTAGAATCGGGCAGGCTTGTTACATATATTTATATAAACAGGAAGGTAAATTCCATGAAAGAGTATACCACCGAGTTTATCCGCAATATCGCATTAGTAGCACACGGCAGTGCGGGAAAAACAATGATGGCCGAGGCTTTTTTACATTTCAGCGGAGCAACCACTCGATTAGGGAAAATCGATGATGGCACTACGACGTCCGATTACGATGAAGAAGAAATTCGCCGAAAAATTTCCCTTTACACCACCCTCATTCCTGTTGAATACCGGGATTTCAAAATAAATGTCCTCGATGCCCCGGGTTTTACCGATTTCGTCGGAGAAGTCGTAAGCGCTTTGTCAGTTTCGGATGGCGCCCTTATCCTGGTCGATTCCGTCGCTGGCATGGAAGTTGGCACGGAAGTGGCCTGGCGTTACGCCGACGAATTCAACCTCCCCCGCCTTGTGGTAGTCAACAAGCTTGACCGCGAAAACGCCAACTTCGCAAAAGCCCTTTCCACTGTGAAATCATTCTCCGGCACACGTTTGGTAAAACTGCAAATCCCGATCGGCGAGAAACACGACTTCAAAGGTGTTGTCGACCTTCTCTCCATGAAAGCCTACATGGGCGATGGAAAGACCGTGACTGACATCCCGGCGGACGTCAAACCCGCAGCGGACGAAGCCCGTAACCAGCTGGTAGAGGCTGCGGCAGAAGGTGAAGATGCGCTTCTCGAGAAGTACCTCGAATCGGGTGAACTCACGCAGGATGAGCTTCTTCGTGGCCTGAAGAGCATTGTCCGAAATGGTAACTACATCCCGGTTCTGTGCGCAGCCGGCGGGCATGAGATTGGAATCGCGCCATTGCTTAATGCAGTTGTCGATTTGATGCCGTCTCCAGCCGAACGTGCGGCAATTACGGTCCAGGGAAAATCAGGCGAGGAAAAACTTACCGTCTCTGATACCGGTCCGGTCGCACTTTACGTATGGAAGACCACTGCCGATCCGTTTGTCGGCAAGATGACCTATTTCAAGGTCTTCTCAGGTACCGTCAGTTCGGACGTGCATTTGATGAACATCGGCAAAAATGCGGACGAACGCCTGGCTGGCTTGCACATTCAGCGAGGCAAGGAAGGCATTCCCGTCAAAGTCGTCCATTCCGGCGACCTGGCCGTCGTGGCTAAACTTAGTGTCACTGCGACGAGCGATACGCTGGCTGAAAAGTCCCACCCGGTTACAATTCCTGTCCCGAAGTATCCCAACGCTTTATTCCAGGTTGCCATTCATCCGAAGACACAGGCGGATGCAGCCAAAATCTCACCCACCCTTACGCGTTTATGCGAAGAAGACATGACTCTTTCATGGCATAACGAGCGGACCACGGGGCAGACCATCCTTCAGGGGATGGGCGACCAGCACATCGATGTGGTTATCCATCGTGCGCAGACCAAGTTCCAGGTAGGTTTAATAACGGATGAACCGAAGGTTCCCTACCGGGAGGGCATCACCCGTAAAGCAAGCGCCATGTACCGACACAAGAAGCAGACAGGCGGCGCAGGTCAATTTGGTGAAGTTCATCTCCGCATCGAACCTTACCCCGAAGGCGATTTCGAGTTTACCGATGAGCTGGTCGGCATGAATCTCTCGAAGTCCTATCTGGCTCCAATCGAAAAAGGCATCCGCGCCACGATGGAAAAGGGAGTGTTCGCTGGTTACCCGTTGAGCAACGTGAAGGTCATTGTCTTTGACGGAAAGGAACACCCCGTGGATTCCAAGCCTGTCGCATTCGAGACAGCGGGTCGCGAGGCGTTCAAACTCGCGGTCCACGACGGCGGTCCTGTTCTCTTTGAACCGATCATGAATGTCAAAGTGGTCGTGCCAGATTCAAATATGGGTGATGTGATGAGCGATCTAAACACCCGCCGAGGTCGTGTACAAGGGACTGAATCGGAGCGAGGTCATACGATCGTAATTGCCAAGGTTCCCCTGGCTGAAATGTTGCGCTATACCACCCAGCTGCGCTCATTTACGGGTGGACGTGGATATTTCACCATGGAACTGGACCATTACGACATCGTCCCAACCCACCTGGCATCACCGATCATGGAAGCGCACAAAAAAGAAATGGAAGCTAAAAAAGAAGAGTAAACAAATGGTTATGGAACAGGGAGCCTCAATAGAATTGGCTCCCTGTTTTGTTATAAATTCATTAGAACATCAAAAACAACTTGACAATTCGAATTTATCTTGTATAATTTCTATCAATAATGTCTAGTATATTCTTGGAGAGAACCATGCACAATTGTTCGTGTCTGAGGCGGGATTCGTAGCCACCGCCTCTTCAGAAAAGTAGATCGCGCAGTCAATTGCTGAAGGACGGTGAGCGAATCCCGCATGCGAAATGAATTTCCGCATGGCGTTCGCACGCTGTCCTTTTGTTTTACCTGAATGGTGAAACAAGCAATTGACTGCTTATTTATTAATAGGTATGGTTGATAATGAAAAACATTCAAACTTCTGTAGATCACACAGCCCTGAAGGCAAATCAGGTAATCATAATCGTCCTCAACATCTCCGCTTTTATCCTAAATACACCTTGGATAATCGCTTTTGATTGCGGCGGTGATGCTTGGAGGGACGATTATCGGGAAACCCGGATTTTTACCGGTCTACAACTGGATTTTAAAGCCCTTGGGATGGGCAAAACCGAAAGTGATCCAGGATAATCCCGAACCGCACCGATTCTGCGCAAGGTTTGGGCGGAACCTTTTTGTCGATCGCCAGCATCTCACTATTCGCTGGTGCTCCATTTCTGGGCTGGGGATTGGTCTGGCTGGTGACCGGACTTGCTGCCTTGAATGCCTTTGGAGGCTTCTGCGTCGGATGTTTTATTTATTACTGGCTCGCAAGATTTAAGGCTCCCGGTTTTACCAAGCAGCCGCCTGAAGGGACCTTCCCGGGCATGCAGCCCAAGGGAGCGGAGAGAAATGGATCCTGAATTCGGTATACGTCTACTTATGGCGGTGATGATAACCGGTGTTGGACTAATTCTCTTCAACCTGGTCAATAAATACAATCTCGCCAGAAATCACGGGAAAATCACCCGGCATCCTGGTTATCGCCCTGGTGTTCCAGCGATCTTGTATTTCACAACACCGACTTGCGTCCCGTGCAAAACGGTCCAAAGACCTGCTCTGAAGAAACTGAAGGATGCCCTTGGAGAAAGGATACAAATCCTGGAAGTAGATGCAAGTTCCAATGCGGATTTGGTCTCAACCTGGGGAGTTCTCAGCGTGCCCACCACTTATATTTTCGACGATGAAGGAAACCCTCGCCATGTCAATCACGGTGTGGCGATGACGGAGAAACTATTCCAACAACTAGAAATCGAGGATTACTCAATATGAAAATCGCTTCTGATGTTACTGAATTGATCGGCAACACTCCATTGGTCAGGCTGAACACGATCACATCCGGCTCGAAAGCGGACGTGGTCGCGAAGCTGGAATTTTTTAATCCCGGTCACAGTGTCAAGGACCGCATTGGATTTTCGATGATCGACTCCGCGGAAAAATCCGGAATCCTGACAAAGGAGAAGACGATCGTCGAACCGACGAGCGGAAATACCGGAATTGCCCTGGCCATGGTTGCAGCAGCCAGGGGTTACAAAATCATCCTGACCATGCCTGAGACGATGTCCAAGGAACGCCGCATGCTGCTGCGCGCTTATGGGGCTGAGTTGGTCTTGACGCCGGGTCCTGATGGTATGGGTGGAGCCATCCGTAAAGCGGAAGAACTCGCAGCATCCGATCCGCAAAAATATTACCTACCCCAACAGTTTAAAAATCCGGCGAATCCCGAGATTCACCGCCGGACAACGGCTGAGGAGATCTGGCGCGATACGGACGGAAAGATTGACATACTCGTTTCCGGTGTCGGCACAGGCGGTACCATAACCGGCGTAAGTGAAGTCATCAAATCCAGAAAACCTTCCTTCAAGAGCATCGCAGTCGAACCGGATGCATCGCCTATTCTTTCGGGCGGAGTCAAAGGTCCGCATAAAATTCAAGGGATCGGCGCTGGATTCGTACCAGATGTACTGAACACGAAAATCTTTGACGAGGTCATCCGTGTCACGGATGATAATGCCATGCAGACTGCCCGCCGAATGGCTCGTGAGGAGGGCTTGCTGGTCGGTATTTCCTCCGGTGCAGCGACTTGGGCAGCGATGGAAGTGGCGAACCGTCCGGAAAATGAAGGTAAACTGATCGTTGTGATCATCCCCTCGTTCGGCGAGCGATACCTATCCACAGCATTGTATGCCGATCTGGCAGATTGATCATCCATGGGGGAAATAAATTAATTGGAAATCGAGGAGGATGGATTGGCATCACTTTCAATTACTTCACAAAGAATTACCCGGCCGATGAAAAGCATGGCAAATTACTTTTCCATGATGAAGAGGGACATCGATTCAGTGATCGAGCGGGATCCTGCGGCTAGGTCCAGGCTGGAGGTATTCCTTGTCTATTCCGGATTGCACGCCATCTGGATTCACCGTATTGCACATTGGTTGTGGACCAGCGAAGTACATTTCATTTCGCGGTGGCTATCCCAGATAGGACGCTGGATTACGGGCGTTGAGATTCATCCTGGCGCCACGCTGGGACCAGGATTCTTTATCGACCATGGGATGGGTGTAGTCATAGGCGAAACAGCGGAAATTGGGACGGATGTAACCATCTACCACGGAGTTACGCTGGGCGGCACCAGCCTGAACAAAGGAAAACGTCACCCTACCATCCGTGATCGGGTGGTGATCGGAGCGGGGGCGAAAATCCTCGGCGCAATAGAGATCGGCGAGGACAGCCGCATCGGAGCCAATGCCGTAGTAGTTAGATCCGTACCGCCCAACTCAGTCGTGGTCGGCGTGCCCGGCCAAATCGTTAAGCGGTCTCATTTGCACCTGGCAGGTGATGCCCCGGACTTGAATCATACTTCGCTGCCCGATATAATTGGTGTGACACTGAAGGAATTACTTAATCGGGTCGAACACCTCGAGACCAAGGTCGAAGGACATGAAATTGAAAGTCCGCATGTCCACGCTCCAAAAGATGAAACTTGGAACGGTCACGATTTTATGATTTGATCAAAAATGGATGCCCATGCCCATAATCAGTGTGCCATCGCTAATGAAATATTACGTCGATGATAAATCGGAAATCGAAGTCAATGGCGGGACCGTCGCCCAGGCATTGGATGACCTGACCGCCCATTATCCTTCCATCAAAACCCACATTATGGATAATCATGGCAAGCTACGCAGACATGTAAATCTATTTGTCAACAATGAGAACATCCGAACCCTCGATGGATTAAATACCTCTGTCAAAGTTGCTGACAGGATAATTCTCATGCCCTCCATCTCTGGAGGTTGAAGTAGAATAGGGGTGGTGATTGATCGTTATCATCACCCTTTTTTGAACCTATGACCACGAACCTCTCCCGCGAAGAAATCCTGCGCTACTCCCGCCACCTGTTGATCCCGGAAGTCGGACTCGACGGGCAACGGAAATTAAAGAAATCTTCAGCGCTCATCATCGGGACCGGCGGTCTCGGTTCTCCTGTTGCGCTTTACCTGGCGGCGGCAGGAGTTGGTCACATAGGTCTTGTGGATTTCGATATCGTTGATTCGACAAACCTTCAGCGCCAGGTTGTTCACGGAGTATCCACAATCGGGATACTTAAAGTGGATTCAGCACGGGAACGCCTGCTTGATTTAAATCCGCACATCGAAGTCGACGCGATCAACGAACCATTTATCAGTTCCACAGCGATGCGCATCGCCAGGAAGTACGACATCCTCATCGATGGCACGGACAATTTCCCCACGCGCTACTTAAGCAACGATGTCGCCGTGTTCCTCGGTCTCCCCAATGTGTATGGCGCAATCTATCGTTTCGACGGCCAGGTCAGCGTCTTTCATGCCGCGGAAGGTCCCTGTTATCGCTGCCTTTTTCCAGAACCTCCCCCACCGGGACTTGTCCCCACCTGCGCAGAGGGAGGCGTGCTGGGAGTACTTCCCGGCACGATTGGCACAATCCAGGCTACCGAAGCATTGAAAATGCTTCTTGGAATCGGTTCTTCGCTGGTCGGCAGACTGCTGCTGTACAATGCGCTGGATATGTCGTTCGATTTTGTAAATCTCAAGAAGAATCCCAAATGCAAGGTATGCGGACCGAAAGCGGTTATTAAAAGACCGATCGATTACGAGGAATTTTGCGGAATCCCCGGTCACACGGTGCACGGTGGATCTGCCGGCGCAGAATGGGATATCACGCCGCTTGAGCTATTCAACACCCTAAAGGAATTCAATCCACCGCTATTAGTGGACGTCCGCGAACCGCACGAGCAGCTGATCACATCGCTTCAGGGAGCAGTCAACGTTCCCTTAGGGCAACTGGCTTCCCGCTTATCCGAGCTTGATCCAGCCAGGGACATGGTCCTTTATTGCAAAGCTGGAACTCGGTCCACACGAGCTCTCGAGGTTCTGGTCAGCGCAGGATTCAAGCGGGTTAAAGACCTGAGAGGTGGAATAAACGCCTGGGCTAAAGAGATTGACCCCACGATGCCAGTATATTGACAAATCCCCCGATTTACCGGGGGATTTTCTTATGCCGGGAAAGCCTTATCATAATCAGCAATGATCCGATCCCATAAATCGTTCGCATCCTGATCAATGGACATCCGCATAGGATCATCCTCGTGCCAGGATATTGCCCGGCGAATACCTTCCGCCCAGGGAACGACGCACTGAAAATCGGATACAACGCTTTTAATTTTGCTATTATCAAATACGGCACTATTTGCCTTGTCACCGATCAGGCTGCCGGTTGCATGCGGCCAATGGGCTGCAATCAAATCCGAGGGAATGTGAATGAGATTGGGTTCCACACCTAATGCCAGGAACACTTCCGTATAGATCTGGTTCCAGGTCAGTACTTCGTCCGATGTGATGTGGAACAATTCGCCTATTGCCTGGTCATTTCCCAGCAGTCCAATGATTCCCTTCGCAAAATCGCCGTTCCATGTCAAAACCCACAAAGACGTTCCATCTCCGGGGACGATCAACTTCTTGCCCTTTTTAATTCGATCAATGACTGTATATGGATATTGCCAGCTGCCGACACTGAGAGGAATTTGGGATGGTCCATAAGTGAGAGATGGGCGAACGATCGTGACAGGAAAACCATTGTCTTGATATTCTGTCATCAACCGTTCTTCACAAGCGATCTTATCCCTCGAATATTGCCAGTATGGATTACTAAGCGGCGTGTTTTCTGTAATCAAGTAGTGCGCCGGAGGCTTTTGATAGGCGCTGGCGGAACTGATGAATACGAACTGTTTTGTTTTTCCGCCAAACAGATTGATATCCCTTTCGATATCGTTCGGGACGTATGCAATCCAATCCACAACGGAATCAAATTCCATGCCACGGAATAGTCCAGACAATTCGTGCGGATCGCCATGGACATCGCCCCGGAGCATATGCGCGCCTTCTGGTATTGGATATTTAACCGTTTCCGATCGGTTGAGAATATAGAGGTCATGTCCACGCTCAATCGCAAGCTGCGAGCATGCCGAGCTGATCAAACCGGTCCCGCCGATAAAGAGAATTTTCATTCAAAGTCCTATTGGAGGATTTTCACGATCATCACATTTGAATAAACCAGCTGTCACCCCTCACCCAACTCCGGAACAGGTGGAGGGAGGCTCTTGCGGCTGGCAAAGTAGCCTTCAACCCAGAAAATAATCAAAGCAAGCCACACGATGCAAAAACCAATCAGCTGATCGTGCGAAAATGGCTCGTTGTAAACAAACACACCCAGCATGAATTGAATCGAAGGCGCAATGAACTGCATCAACCCAATCATGACCAATGGAATCCGTTTTGCCGCGGAAGCGAAAAGCAGCAACGGTACAGCAGTAACCACGCCAGCACCGATTAGCAGGATATCCGTCTTGATACCGCTATTCAGAAACGCTCCTTGTCCGGAATTGCCCATATAAAAGAGATAGATGATCGCCGGCACAAGAAGGATGCCTGTTTCCAACGTCAAGCCATTGAGTGACCCCAGCGGGGCAACCTTTTTTACCAATCCGTACAGCCCGAACGTAAATGCAAGCACCAGCGCAATCCAAGGCGGTCTTCCATAAACAATAGTCAGGTAGGCCACCCCCAGTGCAGCCAGGAAAACCGGCAGCCATTGAAACGGACGGAGCCGCTCCCGCAGAAAGACAACCCCAAGTAGCACGCTCAGTAATGGATTTATAAAATATCCCAGGCTGGTCTCAACAATGAAACCGGCATTCACAGCCCATACATAGGTCAGCCAATTTACACCGATCAACATGGCGGCGATGGAATAAATCCCCAGTACGCGCTTGTTTGAAGCCTCCGATTTGAAGGTCCTGAATTGCCTGGTGATGAGTACAACCCCAAATACAAACAGAAACGACCAGATGATCCGGTGCCCCAGGAGCTGCAGCGCAGGGACTTGCTGGAGTTGTTTCCAGTAAATCGGGAACAGCCCCCAAATGATGTAGGCTCCTGCAGCAAACCAAATTCCATTATTCTTCATCAAAGACTCCAGTACAGATGTAAATCACCCGCAAAGTATACACCCCTCAATAAAAAAACCTGCCATAATTTCGGCAGGTTTCAAGTGGATATAACCTATCAATTCGATTCAACCTTGTAGCCCTTTTTCCGAATCGCTGAGATGATTTGCTCGTCGGTCAAAACTGTATCGTCAAATTCAACAGCAACCTGTTGGCGATGGTAACTCGCAGAGATGTCAATTATCCCAGGCAGATCATCTTCAATGCTTTCGATGATCATAGGGCAGTTGGCGCAATGCATATCCATAACTCGAAACACCTTCTTGGTCATCTCCGCCTCACTGGTTGAAAACAATCTGCCCCGTATACATGCCCATTGAGCATGTGAAGCGCATCACCGTGCCGGCTTCCTGTGGCGGAATTTCAATCGGGACCGAGCCAGTTTTCGGCAGGATGGTTTCCACCCTCAAGGCTGGAATAACAAACGCCCTGGAACAGGAAGTGGTGTTGTTCGTCACAACATTCAACAAAAGTGGAACGCCTGCCTGGGCATACAACACCTCTGGATAATATCCGTCATTTTCCGCAGCCAGGGTCAAATCGCCTTCCACGGTGACCGGGGCAACATCGCCAGCATTGGATGTTTCGCTCCCATTTTGCATCAGGTTTGATAAAGCATAAGGGCTACCCATCAGCGCCAGACCTGATTCAATCGTAAAAAAGCCCACAATGAGAACAACCACAGCGACAAATCGCATGAACGCCTTTTGTACCCGGGACCCCAGCTCTGTCGCCAGATAGGCTACAAAGAAGAACACGGGGGTTGTACCCAGTGTAAAAGCGAACATGATCATCGCACCTTCGACCGCGCTTCCCGTTGCCAGCGCGACGGCCATCATGGCTTGAGTAACACCGCATGGGATGAAAACAGTCAACGCGCCTAAAACAGCAGGGGTGAAAAAATCCATTTCGCTTTTGGATTTTCTCCTGATGTATCGAGTTAGAGACGCAGGCGGTTCGAGGACAAAAAATCTAAATATCGGATGGACATTCAACATGCGAAGGCCATTCCCGATCATGAAAATGCCTATAGCGACAAGCAGGATCGCTCTCACGGTTGAATTCAGGGAGAGCACGGAACCCAAAGCTCCCAACAATAAACCCAGGAGAGTATAGGCTATCAGTTTTGCAGTTAGGAACAGAAGGATGGGGATAGCGCGGTGCAGCTTTGATCCTGTCCCTCTTATGGATGAGGACCCACCTTGAGCGCTTTGATTGATAACATCCTGCTCGAGCTGCCGGCCTATCGAACTCGCCAACAACCCTCCCTGCACAGCCAGGCAGCTTAAGCCTCCTGTCGTGAGTCCGGTGATAAAGGCAACCAGGTAGGGATTCATTTACCGCTTTCCTCCATCCCACACGACGAAGGGCATGTTAACCACAACCCCAGGTTGAGCAACAGATAATTCGCCGGCTTTCTCTGCGTCTGCGATTTCTGCTACCGATTTCAACTCACGGGCATTGGAAGGGTCAGCCCAGGTGACCACGTTCAACCTGCGTAAAGGCGAATAACCTTCGGTGTTCGGCGGGTTGTCAAATACATCGGCTTGAAACCCCAATGGACCCATACCTTTCAGCCCGTTATCAAATACATACACATTCGCCAGAGCGCTATCCGGAACATCCGCAAGACCCGGCACCTCAAGCACAGGCGAATTCATCATGGTGGTGAGTAGCGCTGCAACGTCTGCGTCGGACACTTCCGTGTGGACGAAATAGATCTCCTTGCCATCGGCATAAGCTTTCCCGGCAGGGAGTTCTGCTTTGGCAGGTCCTGATGACCTGGGAGCACACGCTGCGAGTATTGCTGAAACGACTAGAGTAAAAACGGCAATACGACTAAAACGAATCATACTCATGATTAACCACCTTATATTTTGGATTTTCGAAGTCTTAAACTATTGGATACAACAAACACACTGCTAAAAGCCATTGCACCGGCTGCCAGCATCGGGTTGAGATAACCGAGTGCCGCGGCAGGGATGAGAATGACATTGTAGAAAAATGCCCAAAATAAATTCTGCTTGATGGTCCGGAGAGTTTTTCGTGAAATAGAAATCGCTTTCCCAACTCCGTGCAGATCACCACTGATGATCGTGACTGGCGCGGCGGCCATCGCCACATCCGTTCCCGTACCTATAGCGATGCCAACATCCGCCTGGGCAAGCGCCGGGGCGTCGTTTACGCCGTCACCGACCATGGCGACGATCTTTCCTTTTGCCTGCAGCCCTTTAACTTCCATCGATTTTCCATCCGGAAGGACTTCGGCCAGAACGGTATCGATACCAACCTGCCCGGCAATTGCTTCCGCTGTTTTTCGGTTATCACCCGTGATCATCGCCACACTTAAACCCATGGTATGCAAGTTGGCTATCGCATCCTGGGAGCTTTCCTTCACGGTGTCAGCGACCGCGATCACGCCGCTGACTTCGCCGTCCACGGTGACCAGCATTGCGGTCTTCGCTTCATCCTGCAAGCGTTCCACGTGAGAAGCCAGGCTGTTCAAGGAGTAGCCGCGATTTTTTGCCATGCGGAGATTACCAACGACCACGGAGTGATGGTCAATCTCCCCTTCCACTCCCTGCCCGGCTTCTGCTTTGAATCCGATCGGGGCAACCAGAACCAGATTGCGGGTTGTCGCCTCCGCCCATATCGCCTCCCCGAGCGGATGCTCGCTCCCTTTTTCAACCGACGCTGCCAGGCGCAGGACCTCATCCTCGAGCATCCCATCCACGGTCACAATATCGGTAACAGCTGGCTGACCTTTGGTGATCGTACCCGTTTTATCCAGGACGACAATGGATACTTTTCCAGCCCGTTCGAGCGCTTCGGAGCTGCGGAATAAGATCCCATGTTCGGCTGCCTTTCCTGTACCGACCATCACAGCGGTCGGGGTGGCAAGTCCCATCGCACACGGGCAGGCGATCACCAGTACCGCCACCATATTGGAGAGGGCGCGGGTAAGATTGTCAACGTCAGAATTGATCGGGAGGGGCGGACCGAAAAAATACCATGCGCCAAACGTTAACGCGGCGATCAGAATGACAATTGGGACGAAGATGGCTGATACCTGGTCAGCGAGTTTCTGTATCGGCGCCTTGCTTCCCTGGGCTTCTTCGACCAGGCGGATGATCTGGGCAAGAGCCGTTTCCTTCCCGACCTTCACCGCCTCGAAACGGATCAAACCAAGCTTGTTTATCGTGGCACCGATCACGGGGTCGCCTGGTCGTTTTTCGACGGGAAGCGATTCCCCGGTGAGCATGGATTCATCCACGGCGGAACGCCCTTCGAGGATAACGCCATCCACCGGGATTTTCTCACCCGGACGCACAATGACGATGTCCCCGACCTTAACATCATCAACGGGGATATCCATTTCCACGTCTTCTCGAACCACCCGAGCCGTCTTAGCTCGCAAACTCATTAGTTTCTTGATCGCTTCGGATGTGCGGCCCTTAGCACGGGCTTCGAGGTATTTGCCCAGAATGATCAAAGTGATGATGACCGCTGACGTCTCAAAATAGACATGACCGGGCAGCCAATCGAGCATGATGATTACGGAATAGAAATATGCAACGGACGATCCGAGCGCGACGAGGACATCCATGTTCGCGGAACCGTTCCGCACTGATTTATAAGCACCGACGTAATACTGCCTGCCGACATAGAATTGAACAGGGGTTGCCAGCGCGAACAGAAGCCAATCGAACCACCATTGCGCCTGGTGCATGCCGCCCATGGCGTAGGCCATTGCGTCATGACCGGCTATATAAAAGAATTCGGGCAGCAGGCTGAAATCCTTGCCCATGGAAAGCAGGAACAAGGGGATAGTAAAGCACCAGGCCGATGATCAGCAGCCGGCGCTGTTCTGCGATCTCCGCTTCACGAGCCATCGCCTCGACGTCTTCGGCGTCGCCTCCGAGCTCAATGGCTTCGAATCCTGCTGCTGCGACGGAGCGGCGAATCTCTGATTGGGAAACGACCGTCGGCACGTAATTCACTTTCGCCTTCCCGCTTGTGAAATTCACCTGTGCGCCGAGAACGCCTTCCAAACCCGCCAGAGATTTCTCCAGCCGGCGGGCGTCGTTGTCATCCGCCAACCTTTTGATAATAAGGTCCGCCTCGCCGGTCGCAACACCATAGCCGGCACGCTCAACGCGCGAAACCAGGTCGGTCAATGCCAGCCTGGAAGGGTCAAACTCCACCGACGCCCTTTCGGACGAAAGGTTGACATTCGCCGAGTTGACACCGTCCATTCTCTTAAGGTTGCGTTCTACTGTCGCAACACAATTGGCACAGGTCATGCCGGTTATGGGCAGTGTCAGTTGCTTTGTTTCAGCCATTGTTCCACCAATTCATCGGGCAACAAGAATCCACCTGCGAAACAGGTTTCAATGCAATCAAGCCGCAACAGGATAATTAATTTCCTTCAGAAGCGTCTTGATCGTTTCCTCGCTCGCGGGTGCATCAAACACTATTTCAACTTTCTTGGTTTGAGCATCCGCCTTCACGGACTGGATGCCGGCCAGATCGGCGACCTCGGTCTGGATCGTATGGACGCAATGTCCGCAGGAAATGTTGGGAACTGAATAAGTTACGGTAGTCATTTGTATCTCCTTGATATTGGAATTTTCAGGATTCAAACCAGGTAGAATCCTGGATTACACCTTGGTAGCGGTTTCAAAGACATCGGTGATTTCCTTCAAGACGCGCTCGCGCTCTTTGGGATTGTCTCCTTGAATAGCCGTCGTGACACAGGAATTCAAATGATCCTCAAGTATGCCGGTGCTGACTTTGTTCAATGCCGCCTGGACTGCCTGAATCTGCCTTATGACGTCAATACAATAGGCATCCTCTTCCACCATCCGGATGATGCCTCCCAGGTGTCCTTCGATAGTTTTAAGCCGTTTAATGGTCTGTTTATCCTGCATGGCTACGCCTCTTTTCATCCCCCCCCCTGGGGGGTAGGGTGCTAAGATTATAGTAGGTCAAGCCTTCTGTGTCAACTGCAGGATAAGTAAGAATTAATCTTCATTATGAGAATTCCAAGAAACTTGCCCTAATTCCGTGTGTTAACTTGTTATCACATATAATAAAAAGGATCATTCCATGCCAAAAATCGCTGTGATCACCGATACGAACGCAAGCCTCCCAACTTACCTGGCGGAAAAATTTTCCATTCAACAGGTTCCCATCCTCATTCAATTCGGGGAGGAAAGTTTTCGTGCTGTCGAGGATATTGACGATGTTAAGACATTCGCCAGAATCGACTCGTCCGGAAAGCTCCCTACGACCTCCGCCCCATCTCCCGGCCAATTCGTGGAGGCGTACCGAAACGCCTTCGACCAAGGCGCAGATGGCATCCTGTGCTTCAATGTCAGTAGCGAAGTCAGTGCGACGTATGCGGCAGCAGTCACAGCCTGCGAAGAATTCAAAGGCCGTGATATCACCGTGGTCGACACAAGAAGCCTCTCCATGGGTCAGGGCTTTCAGGTCCTTTATGCCGCGGAAACCCTGTCAAAAGGCGGAACGAAGGACGATGCCCTGGGCATTGCCCAATCTGTTCGCGGTCGGACTCATTTCTTTGCCGCTTTATCCACCTTAAAATATCTGGCCATGAGCGGGAGGGTGGGACATCTAGCAGCCGGGTTTGCCAACCTGCTGAGTGTCAAGCCTGTTCTCACCATTCAAAACGGCAAACTGGATCTTATGGAACGCGTCCGCACCCAAAGCAAAGCATGGGCCAGGCTCATCGAGTTGACCGGTGAAAAAGCCAAAGGTCACTCCATAGAGCGCATGGCGATCGCACACGTCACTGCCGCAGAATACGCCAAGGAATTCGAGTTTCAGTTGCGAAAATCTATCCAATGCCCCGATGAAATCCTTCATTGTGAACTGACTCCAGGCTTATCAGTCCATTCCGGAGCCGGGTTGGTGGGGGTTGGATTCGTTTTACAGATTCCTAATATCTAATTCAGCCCGATACAAAAAGAGGACGGGACAAGCGTAATCTTGCCCCGTCCGTAATTGTTAGTCGAGAAGTATCTATTCACCTAATGCTTTTTGAAACTCAGCCCTAAACTCGTCAGCGGAAACATATCCAAACCATTTCTTGATAACCTGCCCCTGCCCGTCCATTAAATAGAACTCCGGCTGAACCCTGAATCCAAGATTCCTCTGAAAAGATTGAGTAGCCGAATCATCAGCATCCAAAAATGCAAAATTGACCTTTCCGAAGTATTCCGCTTCAAGCCCGTGCACGACGGGAGCCATCGACCGGCAGGTACTTCAGGTGAATCGGAAAAATTCGACCAACGTGAGGGCTCCTCCGGAGAGATTTACTGTCGATGGATCCGTCGCGACCAATTGATCACCTCGAGAAGTTGCGACCGCCATGGGAGTAGTATTGGCAGTGCTTTCATCAGGGATAGGTGATGCGGTTTCCTGCGCAGCCTCCGTTGCTGAAGTTTGTCCAGCCGGCTGCTCAAATATAGGTTGTTGAGCAGATTCCGGTGCAGCAGAAGGGGCGCAAGCGGATAACCCTATCATTACGATAAAAAAGCCTGCCAAAAGTGAAAATGTTTTCATAATCTACTCTCCTTAAAAGTATTGAGTTTATTTTTACCTGTTATCATTAATTTAACATGAAAAAAATGTCACCTTTCGCCACGTTGACTTTGACTGGCGACTTTTCCTACGCTATACTATGAAACCTTTTATAAATCAATCAGGAGGACCCCGATGGCTTTCAAACTGACGTATGCCACCATGTACAATCCGCCCGACGAATTGCATTTGAATTTCGATGCTTCGCTCTCCTCGCTCAAAGGAAAACTTGGAGCGGAATATACCATGTTGATCGATGGCAGGGACGTCCGTGCTGATGAGCAATTCGAAGACCGGACACCCATCAATAAGGATATCGTTCTGGCCGTGATGCAGAAAGGAAACGAAAAACATGCAGAGATGGCGCTGGCGGCTGCGCGAAAAGCATTCCCTGTCTGGAGTCGCACATCCTGGCAGGAGAGGATTAAAATCCTTCGTAAAGCGGCTGACTTGATAGATGAAAGACTGACCGACCTCGGTGCAGCGATGGCCATGGAAGTCGGAAAGAACCGAATGGAATCCATGGGCGATGTAGCCGAGACCGCGGATCTGATACGTTATTCCTGTGACCAGGTTGAAGCGAATGAAGGTTTTATAAGGCCAATGGGGAAGGATCCACTTTCCAACCACGATTCGACCAACATTTCAGTGTTAAAACCTTATGGAGTCTGGCTCGTTGTCAGCCCGTTCAATTTCCCGTTTGCTCTGACAGGCGGACCTGCCGGTGCTGCACTGGCGGCAGGTAACACGATCGTGATGAAACCTGCCACGGACACGCCTTTTATCGTCCGGCTTCTGGCGGATTGCTTCAGGGATGCCGGTATCCCCGACGGGGTTGTGAACTTCGTCACCGGACCGGGGCGAACCATCGGCGCCGCTCTGGTGAACAGTCCCGAAGTGGATGGGGTCACATTTACCGGGTCATACGACGTGGGGATGAAAATGTTCCGTGATTTTGCCAATGGAAAATGGGTTCGCCCGATGGTGCTCGAACTGGGTGGAAAAAATCCGGTGATCGTTTCCCGTAATGCAAACCTGGAGGATGCAGCAGCCGGAATCGTCCGGTCCGCGTTTGGTTTGCAAGGACAAAAATGCTCCGCTGCCAGCCGGGTCTTCATTGAAGAGCCGGTCTATGATGAACTTGTCGGGAAGCTGAAAGAACTGGCTGATAAACTAACCATCGGCGATCCCACCGACCGGAAAACCTTTCTTGGACCGGTTGTGAACAAATCGTCGTATGAGGATTTCCAGAATTTCTGTTCTGAACTTGGCAAGGTTGGTAAATTCCTGACAGGGGGAAAGGTATTAACAGATGGAGACTATGCCAAGGGATATTTCTGTTCTCCCACTTTTGCCATGGATGTCCCGATGGATCACCGACTGTGGAAACATGAAATGTTCCTGCCCATCGCGACAATCGCCAGGGTAAAAAACCTCGACGAGGCGATGAAACATGCCAATGACGTGGACCATGGGTTGACCGCTGGTTTCTTTGGTTCAGCTGAGGAAGCGCGATGGTTCTTTGATAAAATCGAAGCCGGTGTGACCTACGCCAACCGACCTCAAGGCGCTACGACCGGCGCCTGGCCGGGATTCCAACCCTTTGGCGGATGGAAAGGCTCAGGATCTTCCGGGAAGAACGCTGGAGGATATTACTACGTCCAGCTGTATATGCGTGAGCAAATCCAGACATTCATTCGACCTAAGAAATAATCAATCCAAGTTGGTAAATCCCCTTCAATCCTGGAAGGGGATTTTTCAGCTTTTGAGGAATCCTGTTTTTCCTGTACAATTCGAGATGAGTGTCTCAATCTAAGAATGGGTATTTATGGAAGATGATCTCCGGCCAAGAGTAGGAACATTTTTCATTATCATCGGGCTCGGCCTGCTTGCCTTGTTTATCGGTTCGGATATGGCATTGCAGGTGAATTTCTGGTATTTCATCCTGTCGGTGGGATGCATAGGATTGGGCTCATATCTTAAGATCGTCTCCTCGCGTGAAAAGGGACCCAGTCAACGTTTCGGTTCCATCCGAAGGTACAGGGAAAAACGAAAGAAAGAGAAGGAAGCCAAAAAGAAAGCCAAGGAAGAACAGGCAAAGAAAGCAAAGAACCAACCCTAAATGGCGTCACGACAAGGTAATTCCCTCCATCGCCCGGTTACCGTAACTATCTACACCTTGCTTGTGTTAATCATCGCGGTACACAATTTAATCCGGTTTTGGTCGGCGATCCAACATTGGGATACACTCTCCCAATTAGCCATTCAACCGGGTCCGTTCTATATCGCACTTACCGGGTTGATATGGGCGATCTCGGGCTTCTGGCTGGCGTGGACGATCTGGACAGGCCGACCTGGCGTCAGAATCGCGACTATCGTGGTGGCAAGTTCATATTTGGTTTATTATTGGCTGGAAAGGTTGATTTTTCAGAACCATACTCCACAAAAGAATACTCCCTTTGTTGTTGGAATAACGATCCTGGTAGTTTTTTACACCCTTTTGACATTATCATTACCATCAAATGAAGAATATTTCTCGAGGAAACATGGGCAATAACTCACGAGCAGACCGACTTAGGAAGTATCGTACTTCATCGCGTTTGGGTGGAGGCGCAGAGCGAATCGAAGCACAGCACAGCCGTGGAAAGCTCACTGCCCGTGAACGACTCGACCTCCTTCTCGATAAGGGATCATTCCGTGAGGTGGATGCCTTTGTGATTCACCGAACGAACGACTTTGGACTTGACGATCAGAAATTCCACAGCGACAGTGTCGTGACTGGCTGGGGGACCATCGAAGGAAGGCTGGTTTATGCCTTTTCCCAGGATTTCACGGTCTTTGGCGGTTCATTGGGTGAAGTGCATGCAGAAAAAATCGTAAAAATCATGCAGATGGCGATGAAGAACGGCGCTCCTCTGATCGGCTTAAATGATTCCGGCGGGGCGCGAATCCAGGAAGGGGTGGTATCCCTGGGCGGTTACGCGGATATTTTTCTGCAGAATACACTCGCCAGCGGAGTGATCCCCCAGATCTCCGCCATCATGGGTCCATGCGCAGGAGGTGCCGTCTACTCCCCAGCTCTGACTGATTTCATATTCATGGTTCGCAATTCTTCATACATGTTTGTTACCGGACCTGATGTAGTGAAAACCGTTACCCACGAGGAAGTTTCTTTCGAAGCCTTGGGAGGCGCAAGCGTTCACGCTGAGAAGTCCGGAGTATGCCATGTAGCTGCAGACAGCGAAGCAGACACGCTTTACCTCATCCGGAAAATGCTCAGCTATTTGCCGCAAAACAACATGGAAGATGCTCCGTTCATCCCACCGAACGACGACACGCTTCGCATGGAAGAGGGTCTCGATTCGATCGTGCCGGATGATGCCGGAAAACCCTATGACATCAAGGAAGTTATCAGCATGGTCATGGATCTGGGCACTTTCTTTGAGATCCACGAAGGGTATGCCCAGAATATTGTCGTTGGATTTGCCAGGCTGGGAGGGCATTCTGTGGGCATCGTGGCAAACCAGCCTGCAGTCCTCGCCGGGGTTCTCGATATCGATGCAAGCGAAAAAGCCGCCCGGTTTGTAAGATTTTGCGATTTGTTCAATATACCCATCGTGACCTTTGAAGATGTACCCGGTTTCCTGCCGGGGACTTACCAGGAGCATCACGGAATCATCCGATCAGGCGCCAAGTTGCTTTATGCTTATTGCGAAGCAACAGTACCAAAGCTCACAGTGATTACACGAAAAGCATATGGCGGAGCATATTGTGTTATGTCTTCCAAGCACATTCGGGGTGACGTTAACCTCGCCTGGCCTTCTGCAGAGATTGCCGTGATGGGGCCGGAAGGCGCGGTTAACATTATTTTCCGCAAGGAATTAACGGATGCGACTGACCCGGTCGCTCGCAAAGCTGAACTTGTGCAGGATTACCGGGAGAAATTCGCCAATCCCTACGTGGCAGCCGAACGCGGGTATATCGATGACGTCATCATGCCGAGGGAGACGCGCCCCCGCCTGATCAATGCGCTGGAAATGCTTCAGAATAAACGGGATGCGAATCCTGCCAAGAAACACGGAAATATCCCATTATAGGTTTTTCTTCCAGAGGTCACTCATGTTCAAAAAAGTTCTGATCGCCAACCGGGGGGAGATCGCTGTCCGCATCATCCGTGCCTGCCGCGAGCTCGGGATCGATACGGTGGCTGTATTTTCTGAAGCCGATCGCAAAGCGCTTCATGTCCGCTATGCCGATGAAGCCTATTTCCTGGGTCCTGCGCCCTCCCGGGATTCCTACCTGCGAGGGGACAAGATCATCGCCATCGCCCGAAAATCCGGCGTTGATGCCATCCACCCCGGGTACGGATTTTTAGCCGAACGCGAGGATTTTGCAACCGCCTGTGCAAATGCCGAGTTAATATTCATCGGTCCCAGACCTTCATCCATCGCTGCCATGGGCGATAAGGCTGTTGCCCGCAGTACGGTGCTCAAAGCTGGAGTGCCGGTCGTACCGGGCACGGAAGACATCGGCAATCTCCGGGACGAAGATCTTCTCGCCGTTGCGCCTAAAATCGGTTTCCCACTATTGATCAAAGCCACGGCCGGCGGTGGCGGTAAAGGCATGCGTGAAGTCAAGTCCATTGACGAAATGCCGTCGCTGATCCAAAATGCGCGCCGCGAGGCTGAATCCTCCTTCGGTGACGGAAATGTCTACCTCGAAAAGCTGGTGGAAGGCGCGCGCCACATAGAAATCCAGATTCTTGCGGACCAATTTGGGAATGTCATCCATCTCAATGAGCGCGATTGTTCCATTCAACGGAGACACCAAAAATTAATCGAGGAAGCGCCATCACCGTTCCTGGATGATGACCTTAGGCAAAAAATCGGGGAAGTTGCTGTCAAAGCCGCACAGGCTGTGGATTACGAAAATGCCGGCACGATCGAATTTCTGGTGGACAAGGACAGGAATTTCTTCTTCCTGGAGATGAACACGCGCCTGCAGGTGGAGCATCCGATCACGGAGATGGTCACGGGTATCGATATTGTCAAGGAACAAATACGAATCTCCCGTGGGCGGCAACTCACTTACACCCAGGATGATATTCGTATGAATGGCGCATCCATCGAGTGCCGGATCAATGCCGAAGACCCTTATAACGATTTCATCCCCTCCACCGGAAAAATCATCCAGAATATTATTCCCAGCGGTCCCGGGGTGCGTGTGGATACCGGTGTCTATTCCGGCTTTGAAATTTCTCCCTATTACGACCCGATGATCGCGAAGTTGATTGTCTGGGGAGAAACTCGTGGACAGGCGATCCTGCGGATGAGAAGGGCGCTCGAGGAATACCGCATCATCGGCGTGCGGACGAATATTCCGTTTCACATGACAATGATGGATTCGCCCCGTTTCCTTGGCGGGCAGTATGACACCCGATTTGTCGAGGAGCGGTTCTCCATGCAGGATAGGAGCGAAGACCGGGAGCAGCATGAAGAAATCGCTGCAGTCCTGGCTACCTTGGTTTCTCATCAGACCACCGAAAGGTCCGCCCAGTTCGTATCACGAAATGAGCGCGATACCAGCAACTGGAAGTGGGTCGGGCGCTGGGAACGCATGCATCGATAGGTTGATTCACCATGAAATATATAACTACGATTGACAACAGGGAATATCTCGTCGAGATCCTGGACGAGAAGCATGTTACTGTGAACGGAAAAGTGCTCGATGTTGACTTCTCTTCGATCAATGGACAGCGCGTTTTCTCAATGATCATTGATGGAAAATCCTACGAATCCCACGTCAACCCTTCGGATGATGGCTGGGAAGTTCTGCTGCGCGGAAAATTCTATTCCGCACAGGTGGAGGATGAACGCGAAAAAAGACTGCGCGCTTCCGCGGAAGGTCGTGCTGTGGAAGGCGGTGAATACCATTTGAAAGCGCCAATGCCAGGGTTAGTGGTCGCGGTGTTGGTCGAGGACGGAATGAGGATCGATAAAGGGCAGGTATTGGTCATTCTTGAATCCATGAAAATGCAGAATGAACTCAAATCGCCCAGGGAAGGGGTCGTTTCACGAATTAAAAGTAAAGCCCGGCGAGCGGGTTGAGCAAAAAGCGACCCTGCTGTCAGTCACATAAGATCACCATCACCGCATTAATTATCTTTCATGAACAATTCCGGCACTGAAATCGAAGCAAAATTCCATGTAATTGATCTTAAAAGAATTGAAACGCGCCTCCATTCAATGGGGGCGCGTCTTGTGCAGCCACGACAATTCGAACTCAATTTGCGGTATGACCTGCCAGATAAGTCGTTGGGAAAGTCATACAGAGTGCTGAGGCTCCGCCGGGATGAGAACGCAGTACTTACCTACAAAGGTCCAGGAGGAAGTTTTTCCGAAGGTATCAGAGCCAGGGAGGAATGGGAAGTATCAGTCAGCGATTTCGATACCATGAAGAAGATTTTCTAAATTGCTGGGGTACGTCATCCAATTCACATACGAAAAATTCCGCACCACCTTTTTTCACGGAGATGCCCATGTGATGCTTGATGAAATGCCATTTGGGGCATTTGTTGAAATCGAAGGGCGTTCACAGATAGATATTATGAAATTGGCTGACGAATTAAAATCTGGATATAAAACACGCCATACCGGAAAGTTATCAGGCTCTTTTTGAACGCGTAAAAGCATCACTTGGCCTGACTTTTCGGGATCTGACCTTTGAGAATTTCGCTGGTTTAACTGTGCCTGTTTCTGCGCTTGGAGTAAATCTGGCGGATTGATCACTTATTTCGACAAAGCAGGTTGAGGACCTGGTGAACGAGGAAGAGGACCCAGGTCAACTCTTTTTAATCCCGCTTTCTTTACCCAGTTCACAGCCGCGTCATATTCCGCATCCGAGATGGGACGGTTGATTTCCGGGAAAGTGCGCCCCAGGCTCGGGAAATACCGTCTCATTACATGGATGTACGTATCAGAGGAGATGTCTTGAGCAAGGTAACGGGCGATAGCTTCAGTTCCGGCTAGATTGCGTGGAAGAACGAGTGCCTGACCATTAAACCGTGCTTGGCAACTCCAAAATCATCCGTAATGAGATTGCCCACCTGCCGGTACATTTCCCTGACTACCTCCCGATTTATTCTTACATAATCCGAGACACGCAGGTAGCGGTCGGCTGCGGCAGGGTCGGAGAACCGCATATCAGGCAAATAAATATCGATCACTCCGTCCAGAATTTTTAGAATTTGCACGGAATCATATCCGTCAGAGTTATACACCAACGGGAGGTTCAACCCGGCTTTGACAGCAATTCTCAAGGCGGCAAGGATCTGCGGCACCACGTGACTCGGCGCTATCAGATTGACGTTGTGACACTCATTGTCCTGCAGATCCAGCATGACGGCAGCCAGTTGCTCCGGCTCCATATCTGTCCCATCATCAGAGTCGCCGATCTCATACGGCTGATAAAACTTGAACTTCATCGGCAGACGGCCGAAGAAAATGGTGCCAGAACCTTTGGAACCTACGAGAGGCGCTTCCTCCCCCATATCGACGCCATAACTGGTGACTCGGGCTTTGAGACCTGTCTTGCATATGCCAGGCTCGCCGCTATCGAGCAAACGGTTTACACGGCAATTTCGCGCACATATGTCACACTTTTCAAGATGGCTATACGCTACCTGGGCGCGTTTTTCCAAGTCTGCGGTGCTCAAATTGAAATAAGCTGGAAAAAATGGCTTCATGGAATTCACAGTATCAACTATACAAAAAGGCTTGCTTTTACGCAAGTCCCCCAAATATCCATATTAGCTTAATTCAAGTCCGGTCCATAGGACAGGCGTCACGTTCACCGTTCCGCCAATCAACAGTTTCGAAATGGATTGGAACTGGTCTGGCAAGCCGCTCGTAAAGAAATCCACTCCCGGGCATTGGACCATTTCGGAGTGCAGATCTGCCGACACGAGAACACGCTGGGTCTGGCGTGCCACTGCAGGAGCCGGGTCGATAACCCGAACTTGATCTCCGCAAATCTCCTCGATAAGCGGGATCACAAACGGATAATGCGTGCATCCCAATACAATAGTATCGATCCCTTTCTCCAACATCGGATGAAGGGCGTCTTCAAGGATGCTGCGCGTTCCTCGTGAGACTAGGTCCCCTTTCTCGATTTGTCCTACCAATCCCGGGCAGGTATGTTGAAGAACTGTCACACCGGTGGCGAACCTTTCCACGACAGAGGCATACAGTGCCCCTTGAAATGTAGCCGGCGTGGCTAATACACCCACGACGCCCGTCTTTGTAAATTCGGCTGCTGGTTTTACGGCAGGCTCCATTCCCACAAAAGGCACTTCAGGGAAGTTGGCGCGCAATTCATGAAGCGCAGCTGCAGAGGCTGTATTACATGCCACTACGATTACCTTTGAACCCTTTGCCAGGAGAAAGCGAGTGATCCCTTCCGAAAAAGACCTGACTTCCTCCAATGGACGCGGTCCATATGGGACATGGACTTGATCTGCGACATACATCAAATGAGCGTCTGGCAGTATGGAGCGAATAGCCTGAAGAACTGATAATCCCCCAACACCAGAATCGAATATCCCGATGGATGCTTTCTGTTCCGGCTTCAATTCGCTTATCGTCACCCGGATATTTTACCTTGAAGCTGCTTCCACGAACGATGTAAACAGCCGGCGCATGGACTGCTGGTCTGTCAACCACTCCGGGTGCCATTGGACGGCGATACCAAATCGATGGTCGGGCACCTCAACCGCTTCGACCAGCCCGTCGGGGGCATACCCGACTGCCCTAAGCTTGGGAGCCAGTTCTTTGATTCCCTGATGATGCAAACTATTCACCTGCACAATTAGAATCGCCAAAAACCAGCGCGCATTGGCTCCCTTCATCAATCCGGACAGGGTGCGCAAGGGTGTTGCGGGGGATGTCCGGATACCAATCGTGCCGAACAGCCTTTGGAAGCTGATCCGGGATGTGGGTATAGAGAGTGCCTCCCATCGCGACATTTAAGACCTGACAGCCTCTGCAGATTCCAAGAAATGGTTTCTCATCCAGGATGGTTTGTTTAATGAGGGCAAGCTCAAGCCTATCGCGTTCATCGTCAACTTCGTTTACTTTTGGATGCGGTTCACCTTTGAAAATTTCTGTACGGATATCACCGCCTCCGGTGAACAGGATGCCGTCAAACACAGGATATAACGCACGCCATTCCATTTCACTCAATTGGTTGGGTATTAGAACGGGCAAGCCGCCAGCTTCCTGAACCGCATGAATATAGGCTGTATTCAAGGCTGAGATCGGATGACCCGCTTCGTTGACATCGTCATAAGTTGTAACGCCAATGACCGGCTGCATTGCCTCTCCTAGAAGATAAAAGGGCACAGCGATTGCTGTACCCTTTGTGAATTTTTATTTTTTGAATTATTCGAATTTCTGCTTGAGGCGAGTTGCCTTGCCTGTTCGATTGCGCATGAAATACAAGTTGGCGCGCCGGACGTGAGCGTGGCGTTCCACCACCACTTTGTCGATTCTCGGTGATCGAAGTAGAAAAGTCCTCTCGACACCCACGCCGTTGCTGGCGACGCGGCGAACAGTAAAATCGCCTTGATTGCCGCCTTTGCGAACACGAATCACCATTCCCTTGAATTCCTGGATGCGCTCGCGGTCACCTTCCTTAATTCGGACGTGAACACTGACGGTGTCCCCGGCACTCAATTGCGGGATATTTGAGTTTACAGGAGCTTCCAAAGACTTCATCAAATCAGCCATTTTCGTAATACCTTGCCTTTTCACAAATTACTGCTTCACAGCAGATTGGTTTTTGACGCGACGTGCGATTATAACACGAAATTGATATGGGACAAGGTGAGAAAGCGGGGATTCAAATCAGGGTGAGTTAACATCCGATTGCAGGATTTTACCCGTATTTCCTCACCACGATCACCGCATTATGCCCGCCAAACCCGAAGGAATTACTTACCGCAACATGGATTTTCTTTTCCCTTGCCTTGTTAGGGATGTAATCCAAATCACAGACTGGGTCTGGAGTTTCATAACTGAATTGTTGGAGGCAAAATCCCCTCGCGTATCGCCTGTACCAGAAACAGCGTCTCCAGCGCGCCTGTGGCGCCCATCATGTGACCTGTCATGGATTTTGTGGAGGAGATGGGAATTTGATATGCGTGTTCACCAAATGCATACTTGACCGAAGCGGTCTCTGCTGCATCGTTCATGACGGTCGCGGTTCCGTGAGCATTGATATACCCAACCTCATCCTTATTGACCTGCGCGGTTTCCATAGCATTATTAATGGCTAACCCGCCGCCTGAGCCGTCCTCCCGCGGAGCAGTAACATGAAAGCCGTCGCTGTTGGATGACCATCCCGCAAGTTCCGCGAGTATAGTTGCACCGCGGGCTTTGGCATGACTTTCCGTTTCCATCACCAGCAGCGCAGCTCCCTCGCCCATGACCAGTCCATCGCGGTACTTATCAAACGGCTTGGGATTCGATTTCCAGTCGGGATTGCGGGTGATAGCCGTTGCCCGGTCAAAGGCGCCCACTCCCACAGGGACGACCGTCGCCTCCGAACCTCCTGCGATCGCTACATCGATCATCCCAGATCGAAGCATCATCCAGGCAACGCCAATTCCATCAGCGCCGGAGGCACACGCAGACGCCACGGAAAAACTGGGACCGCGAATACCGTAATCGATGCTGATTATCCCTGCAGCCCCGTTTGGCATCATCATTGCGATGGAAAAGGGACTGACCTTTCGAAATCCCTGATCCTTCAATGTATAAATATTATCCTGTAAGGAGCGAAGACCGCCGATAGCGGATGACACAATGACGCCAATACGATGTGTCGATTGATCGTTGATCTCCAGTCCGGCGCTTTGGATGGCCTCTTTCGCAGCCGCAACCGCAAATTGCTCGAACCGGTCCCGGCGGCGGGCTTCCTTGAAATCCATGTACTGGTCCGGGTTGAAATTCTTGACCTCGCTCGCAATCTTTACATTCCATTCGGATGCATCAAATAAAGTAATCGGACCAACACCTGAGACGCCATTGATCGCCTTCTCCCAAGTGTCTTTGACCGTATGCGCCAAAGGATTGATTGTCCCCATCCCCGTTATAACAATGCGCTCCATATACTGCTCCATACCCTCAAAATGATTAAATTGTGGACTTGAGTCCAGAACCCGTCAACAAGACAACCACCGGATCGGGGAGGTTCCCCAGAATCTGCTCCAGCGCGTTCCAGACCAGAGCAGACGTCGGTTCGACATAAAATCCACGATGGGCAAGTTCATCCCTGCCAGGTAGGATGTTTTCCTCATCGACCGCCACAAACTCACCCCGGCTGGATTTGACCGTTCTGAGCAGGGCATCCCCCCGGACCGGATTCCGGACTTTCACACCTTCCGCCAGCGTCTGCCCTTCGGTGACAAATCCCAACCCCGACATACCCACCGTCGATAAAACCCACATGGGTGAACACGCGCGAGCTTGTACACCGATGATCTTCGGTATCTGGGCAGTCAACCCCGCCTGGCGAAGGGCATCAAAGCCACGTGCGAGACCCAGAAGAAGACCTCCCTGTCCGCAGGGCATAATCACAGCAGAAGGCACTTTCTCCAGCTGCTCGAATATCTCATAGGCTGCCGTTGCATATCCGGGGATATTGAAAGGTAAATAGGCATGACTGGCATAAACCGATCCCGAATTTGCCGCCTGAATGACCGCAGCGGTTACGTCCGAACGAGAACCGGGAATGGGAACCAGATCTGCGCCGTAAGTTTCTATTTGCTGCCGCTTTGGTCCCGAGGCCGAAGCGGGGCTGTAAATCCGGGCGCGTATCCCTGCCCGGGCAGAATATGCAGCGAGCGACGCGCCGGCATTCCCGGAGGAATCCTCGACGACTTCTCGTATGCCGCGTGATTTGAGATACCCTGCGATAACCGTTGTCCCTCGGTCCTTGAAGGATCCTGTCGGGTTGAGATATTCGCACTTGAACGCCACCTGCCTGCCCAGTACTTCAGACCAGATCAACGGCGTATCCCCCTCGCCGAGGGAAACAGCCTCAGCCCCGGCAGGCAGCCCAAAGGTGTGGCGGTATCGCCAGATCCCGGGCTGGGTATCATCCCTTTTTGCGGGGTCGAATGGCAGCGGCTGCGGAATATCAAAAATTCCGCCGCAGACGAGACATTTGTATGGCGTCTGATCAAGGGGATAACCACGCCCGCAGTTGGTACAGGAAATTGCCAGCAGACTCATCTGGCGTCCCATTCCCGTTTTAATAGTGCGTAATGAAATTCACTCGCGTAGGCTCCCTTGAACCAGACATTTTCAATTAAGTGAGATTCGCGTCGAAATCCAAGCTTTTCGAGCAATTTTATTGAAGCCAAATTCTCAACATCAGTTTCTGCGACGACACGATGAAGCTCAAGGTTATCAAAAAGATAGTTAAGCAATCGCAATGTGGCTTCGAATCCAAATCCTCGCCCCCAATAAGAACGCGCAATCGTATAACCGATATACGCTTGCCGCGGATCGTTTTTCATTAAAAAATAAGCCACATCGCCTATCACAACAACATCTTCCCTCAGTGTCACGGCTGATTGAAACCATTCTCCAATTTGTTTTGGGTCAGCATTCACCATGGAGCTAATAAATTGCTGTCCCTTCTCCAAGGGGTAAGGAACACTCCATCCCTGGTATTTCGCAACTTCAGGGTCATTTCGGTAAGCAACGAAGGATTCCAAGTCCGACTCCCGGAACTGGCGAATGAACAAACGGTCTGTTTCTAACTGAAATGTCATGATGTGCCGGGATTCCAGGTAATATCGATTATTCCCCAGGTTTGGGAAAATAATCCCCTTCCACCCAGATTTCTCCGGAAGGGCTGACTTCTTTTTTCCAGACTGGGACAATTTCCTTCAGCCGGTCTATGCCGTATCGGGCGGCGTCAAATACTCCGGTATCACGGTGAGCGGCTGTGCAGGCGATCAGCACGGTCGGCGTTCGCGGATAAAGACGTCCAACGCGCTGGACAATGGCAATCCCTTCGACAGTCGGCCAACGGCTGCGAATTTCTTCCGCAACCTGCATCATCTTCTCCTCCGCCATTGGTTTGTAGGATTCGTATTCGAGGAAATCCGTTTCATGAGGATTGTCACGGGATGTGATGCCGCGAACCATGCCTGTAAAAATCGCCGCTGCTCCTGTTGATTGAAGAGTGATCTTTGCGACCAATTCGTTGAGGTCAATCTCGTTCTCGGTTATTTCGACATGGGTTGGTGTAGGATCGCTCATCCCTCAACCCCCCGATACGGGCGGAAAGAATGCTACTTCGGCTTCAGCAGGAATTTCACTGTCATCCGCGGAGTAATGATGGTTAATAGAAGCAAGGCAATGATCAAGCGCTTCCTGCATCGCAGGGAATCTCTCAACTGTCATTACTTTTAACTGAGCAATGGTCGTACCGGCAGGTAGATCGAATTCTGCCTGACGCGTACCTGATTTATCTTTTAGTGTTGCAAAGAAGAGGACTTTTACCATTAATTCACCGATGATTATGAAGATCATTCATTGACAATATCTCCGGAACGACCACCATGTTTTTCGACCAGGCGGATATTCTGAATTCGCATTGTTTTTTCGGCCGCTTTGGTCATGTCATAGATCGTCAAGGCTGCCAGGGAAACCGCAGTCAATGCTTCCATTTCGACGCCTGTTTTTCCTGTCGTTTTTACAATAGCTGTTATCTTTATTCCAGGGAGCGATTCGTCTGCGAGGCACTCGACATCCACCTTGGAGAGCTGCAATGGATGACATAACGGGATCAAGTCTGAGGTCCGTTTGGCAGCCATGATACCTGCCACTTGAGCGAGCGTCAGCACATCGCCCTTCTTGACTCCTCCAGCCCGGATCAAATCCAGGGTCGACTTTGACATGACAATTTCGCCTCTGGCAACAGCGACGCGTTCGGTCTCTGGTTTACCGCTGACATCCACCATTCGGGCATTCCCTGAATCGTCAACATGGCTGAGTTTTGGCTTCGGCATGAGGGAATTATACCGTTATCCATGGCAGGGATGTTATAATGCCGTCGCAATGGACACAAATCTCACCAGCCGACAAATTTCTGCCTACACAGTGCAGATCCCGCTATATGAGGGGCCGCTCGATCTGCTGCTCCAGCTCATCGAGCATGCCGAGTTGGACATCACGGCAGTATCGCTTTCACAGGTGACCGAACAGTACCTCATGCATATCCGCTCGATGGATGTTCCACCAGATGAGATCTCAGCATTCCTGGTTGTGGCTGCCAAATTACTGTTGATAAAATCTGAAGCTCTGCTTCCAAGACCTCCCACGCGTGAACCTGGTGAGGAGGACCCGGGAGAATCACTCGCCCGGCAGCTGCTCATCTACAAACGTTTCAAGGAGATGGCGCTCTGGATCGAGAAACGGGAGAAGAACCATCTGCGGACGTTCCTCCGGGTCGCCCCGCCTCCCAAGGTGGAAGCCAAGCTCGATCTAAGTAACATAACCCTGGCGGATTTACTCGCCGCCGCCGAAGGGGCATTCGCTGAGGAACAGGAAAAACAGGCTTTAGGAACCGTGATCACAGCCCCAAAAATCACCATACGTGAGAAAATCGCGCTGATCGCGGAAAAGCTTGGAATAGCGCCGCATGCGAGATTTGGCGATCTGGTCGGAGAGAGCCCTACCCGGCTTGAAATTGTGGTTACTTTTCTCGCTCTTCTGGAACTGGTCAAGAGGTATCGTGTCGCCGCCCGGCAGGAAGGATTGTTCGGGGAAATTGAGATCGACCGGGCTGATGAGTGGGATCAGAACGAAGAGCTTGAACTGGAGTTCGAATAGTTCCCCAAGGGAGAGGCTGAATTCAGTCTCTCCCTTTTTTCTTTTCCAGCCACCAGCTGGCTGCCCAGAGAGCGAACGCTGCAGCGATGGAATTGATGGCTACATCCACCCACCAGGCGTTCCGGCCGGGTACAAAAGACTGGTGGAATTCATCCAAAACGGCATAAACGAATGCCATCACCCACGCCAGCCAAAGCTTGTTTCGGTCGTATCCCAATCCATGCCAAAAAGCCAGGGCAAGCAGACTGTAAACCACGAAATGCCCGGTTTTTTTGACAAGCACATCAGCCCAATCAAACCGGGGCATTTCAGCCGAAGGGATGGAAGAAAAGCCGAAAATGACCGCCATCATCACAAGAGAGAAACCCCAACTCCGTAGGAAAACCCCTATTCGTGTCATCGATAATCAGTATAACAAATACCACTCCTGTATGGTATTTTTATAGGTAGGAAGTATACTTAACGTTATGCTAGAATTAGTCATCGAAATGGAGGCAGAATGAAATCACGTTCCATGCTATTCATCCTTCTGGCCGTCCTGGGCGGTCTGTTCATCGGTGGTTGCACCCTCCTCGCCCCGGCAGATACTCCCACGCCGCTGCCCACCCTGGTACAGGCGACGCCCACGCTGCTTGTGTTGTCAACCGCGACTTCAGCTGTGCCCCCCACGGCGACCCCCGTCCCAGCTTCGCCCACGCCCAGCCCGACGGTACCTCCCCCGACGCTGGCTCCGATCCGATTCAATTTTGCTCCGAACACTACGGCCGGCTCGGTCTCTGGGACGATCCAACCCGGGCAGACACAAGACATCCTCTTCGCCGCTGGCTCTGGACAATTGACCTTCATCACTGCCGATTCGCCCAACAAGGATGTGACGATCAGCGTCACCGGAGCGAACGGTCAGGTGCTGGTAACTCCCGAACAGAAATGGACCAGCTGGAAAGGATACCTACCCGCCACGCAGGATTACACTGTGCGCGTGTACGGCGGAGCGACAACTGAGAATTATGCGATCACCTTCGTGATCCCTGTGCGCATCTCATTTGCAAAGGGAGCGACATCCGGCGGAGTGGCAACGACACTTTCCCCCTACCAAGTCCAGAGCTATGTGGTGAACGCTGGAGGCGGAGTTCCAATGCTGGTCAACTCCGATAATTACAATACGACCATGACAATCTTCGGCGCAAGCGATGGGACGGTTCTCGTGTCCAATTGGTCTGCCACGAAAGGTCTGCCTGGCTGGCAAGGCATGCTCCCCTCCTCTCAGGATTGGGTTATCCAGATAATCGCTCCATCTTCTTCCCAATACATTAACCTGGTAGTTTCAATTCCGGCAAGGATTAGCTTTGCCACTGGAACTACTTCTGCAAATAGAAGCGGAACAACCGTGAACGGTAATGTTGTTCAATATGTTGCATGGGGTGCCGCCGGTCAAACCATGGATTTGAAGGTCACAGGAAATGGTCCTGTTTGTTTGCTGGTTTATGGTTTCCAATTAGGCCAGTGGATGTTATACCGGAATCAATATGAAACGGAATTCACAACGACTCTGCCGGCATCGCAGGATTACATCATCGGTGTGGTTCCATACGAGGGGACTGTCGTCAATTACACATTGACCGTGGAGATTCGCTAACTACATCAAAAGCTCCTGCAGAATTCTGCAGGAGCTTTTTTAGTCTTTGATAAGACGCTGAAATCCATCCATTCGCTGGAAAAATCATGTTACACTTGCTGCCGAAAAGGAGATAACTAATGAGTGAAACTGAAAACACGACCGCTGTACAAAATGAAAAAGAAAACGAGCCGATTTATTACAATCCCAGCCGCTTAAGCCTGGTTTCGACGATATCATCCTGGGTCTCCTGGATCGTCCTTGCGGTGTTTGTCATTAATACGATCATTCAAGTAAGATCTTTACAGACCCAGATCGCCAACCAGGGCCTGGATATATCACAGCTTTATACAGATCCCAATTTCCAATCTTACCTGTTCAGCAACTTGTTGCTGCCCTTTTTTACTGGTATTGCATTCTTTCTGGTGCTCCAGGGAGTGTCCATCGGTCTAAATGCCATACTGGAGGTGGATTTTAACCTTCGCGAGAAAATGGAAGCGAAATAACACGCTGCCTTTAGGTTCCTAAAAATCAAAATCGCTCCCCGGATTGTCCCCGCAGGAGCGTTTTTATTTAGATATAATTACTCCACAATGAATCGACTCTCTCACGCAACCTCCCCCTATTTGAGACAGCATGCCGATAATCCTGTGGATTGGTATCCTTGGAACGACGAAACTCTGGAGGCTGCCAGGACCAAAGATAAAGTCATATTCTTAAGTATCGGGTATGCTGCGTGCCACTGGTGCCACGTCATGGCTCGTGAATCATTCGAAGATCCCGATACCGCAGCGATGATGAATTCGAACTTCATCAATATCAAGGTGGACAGGGAGGAGCGGCCTGATCTGGATAGCATCTACATGTCCGCCACGATGGCAATGACCGGCTCCGGAGGCTGGCCCATGTCGATTTTCCTTACGCCTGACCTGAAACCGTTTTACTGCGGGACCTATTTCCCGCCGGAAAGGCGATACAACCTGCCCTCCTTTCGTGAAATCCTGGCTGCCATTGCATCCGCCTGGCAAAACGACCGGGAGAATATTCTCGATGTAAGCGGAAAAGTATTCGAACACATTAATATGGCAGGATATATTACAACCCGGAAAAATCACCTCGAAAACAGCCTGATCGAATCCGCTGAAAGCAACTTGTTGCAGTCTTTTGACTGGGGATTTGGCGGGTGGGGGCAGGCACCCAAATTCCCACAACCTATGGCCGTCGAATTTCTCCTTCGACGCGGAGACAAGGAAGCGCTCAAGGCTGCTGAACACACCTTATCCAGTATGGCACGCGGCGGCATGTATGATGTGGTTGGCGGCGGTTTCGCGCGGTATTCCACGGACAACCTGTGGCGGGTCCCTCACTTCGAAAAAATGCTTTATGACAACGCCCAATTGGCGATGGTTTATCTCCACGGCTGGCAGGTCACAGGAAATCCGGCCTACAGGAAAGTTGTCGAGGATACCCTGTCATTTGTCTCACGAGAGATGACCAACCCCGAAGGAGGTTTTTACTCAAGCCTGGATGCCGACTCCGAGCACGAGGAGGGAAAATACTATGTATGGAAATTCGAAGAGATCGAATCCATCCTGGGCGAGGATTTCGAGTTTTTCAAAGCGGCGTATGGATTAACCGAACGAGGAAATTGGGAGGGTAAAATTGTCCTTCAGCGCGCGCTGGAAGATACCACTCTCGCAGACCGTTTTGGCTTGTCAGCGGGTACCCATGACCCACAGAGATCAATCCCTGTCAGGATTTCGGCTTGCCACGCCCGGCTTCTGGCTGTCAGAAATACCCGTATCCGCCCAGGTACCGACGATAAAGTGCTCACTGCCTGGAATGGCTTGATGCTGTCTGCATTTGCTCAAGCATCCCGTGCTTTCTGGGGCACTGAACAGGGAGATGAATACCACCAAATGGCGATACGTAATGCCCGTTTCTTGTTGTCCCAACTGTATCAGGAAAATAGACTCCACCGCTCCTGGCGGGAAGGACAAACAACCCGGGAGGTCTTTCTTGAAGATTATGCAGGGCTTATCCTAGGCTTACTGGATCTGTATCAAACCGATTTCGACAATTCCTGGTATGCCCATGCACAGGATTTGACCAAAGAAATGGTCTCACTTTTTAACGATCCAGAGGGCGGCTTTTTTGATACAACAGCAGATGAAGAAAATTTACTCTTCCGTCCTAGGGATCTTCAGGACAATGCCACTCCATGTGGTAATTCGATGGCTTGCGAGGTTCTTTTAAAAATGGCGGTGTTTTCCGACAGGCCTGACTTCCGTCAGAAAGCAGAGAAAATGCTGGAGGGCATAGCCGAACAGGCAGTCCAATATCCTACAGGGTTTGCCAGGTGGCTTTCAGCAATGGACTTCACGCTGGAAAATGTCAAACAAATCGCTGTTTTAGGAGATCTTGCTTCTGAAGATACCCAATCCATGCTAACAATTCTTAGGAAAGGTTATTCTCCGAATTGGGTGGTGGCTGCTTCCCCTCTTCCTCTTCCCAATAATGCGCCAGGCTTATTATTGGACCGCCCTACAACCGGAGGAAGACCAACCGCCTATGTATGCGAAGGATTCGTGTGCAAGTATCCCGTCACGGATGTAAAGGCTTTACTGGGTCAACTCATTCAATAACAAGGTTACTCTCTCAAAAAATCGAGCAAAACCTTATTAAACTGTTCTGGGTGGTCGACGGTTACGGCGTGCCCGGCACCTGGAATAACCACGTGTTGTGCGCCTGTTATCCTTTCTGCAAGTAATCGTTGGTTTTCCAAGGGTACCGTGGTATCGTGTTCGCCAGTAACAACAAGGGTCGGGGTCATTATTTCACTCAACCGCTTTGATGAATTGAATAATCCAAGTGAACGCATGGCGGCACGGTAAGCCCGCGGGTCAGCCTTGGAAATATTCTCAATCAACAGGTCGCGCAATACCTCCTGGTCCTCTCTGGGAAAAATCCTTCCCGCTACAAATTTCGCCTGGGTTGGAAGTCCGAGCGAGTGCACAAGGACAAATCGTTGTAGAAAGTAGAACCATCCATTGAGCTTCTTAGGGCGCAAAACCGAGAATGTATTTACCAAAACCAGTTTTCTAACCCATTTCGGGAAGTCCATAGTCAACTGCTGAGCGATCGTCCCTCCCATGGATATTCCAACAACATGCGAAGGGACTATATTGAATTCCTGAATAAATCCCGCAAGAACTGCTGCGACTCTCGAAATACTCCAACCTTTTCCATCGTAAGGTGAATCTCCAAATCCGGGCATATCAGGGGCTATCGGTCTAAACCCTGCCCTATTCAACGAGTCGAATTGCAGTGTCCAGGAAGACCCATTCGCTCCGAGACCGTGCAAAAGTAGCACTGCAGGTGAGTCGGATGGAAATGGATCCAGATAGTGAAGATTGGTCAATTTACTCACCCACAAAGCGTATGAAAACCTGATTGCCGAGAAGCCTGCCGCGTTTGGTTAACCGGAGAAGTCGATCAGCGCCGATGGCTGGAACCGATCCATCCACCCACTCCAACAATCCCAACTGCAAGAGGTCAGTGATTTCTTCTCCAAAAGCTTCAAGCACGGTTTTTCCAAACCGTTGAGAAAATGAATGTGAGGAAATCCCTTCGCGGATCAACCGCAAGCCGGTCATCATTGTTTCCTGCATGTCCTCCCTTGGTGAATTTCTATGCTGGCTCACGGTTGCTGGAGAGAGCGGGAATGAGAAGTCATCGTCCACAAAATCTGTTAACCGACTTATATATTTTTTTATATGCAGTACATTTGAATATCGAATCCCTGCTCCATACCCATGTGCACCTGCGCCGAACCCTAGGTAGGTTTGATTTCTCCAATACTGCAGGTTGTGCCTGCATTGCAATTCCGGTTTGGACCAATTGGATATTTCATATTGCTCATACCCTGCCCCGGAAAGCCGCTCAGCCGCCCATTCATACATGTCTGCTGCTGTGTCTGGATTTGGGATAGGAAGCAATCCGCGGTGTGCCCAGCGGCCAAACGGTGTCCCGTGCTCAAGTGTCAATGCATAAAGCGACAGGTGCTCTGAATTCAATCCCAGGATCAGCTCAATAGTTTTTTGCCATTGGGGCAACGTCTGCTCGGGCAATCCATAAATCAAATCGAGATTCAGGTTTTTAAATCCAGCCAGGCGGGACCATTTCACAACGTCCACAACGTCAGCGTAATCGTGAATTCGCTCCAGAAGGCGCAGTTCGTTCGGGTTTGCTGATTGGACCCCAAAACTGATTCGATTAAAGCCTAAAGCATGAAGGTCATTCAAGTATTCCCGTGAGCATGTTCCGGGGTTCGCCTCAAGGCTGATTTCCGCACCGGGCAGCAAGTGAAAATTTTCGTGGACCGATCTAAATATTTCTTCGTATTGTCTTGCTGTTAAGAGAGAAGGTGTCCCTCCACCAAAGAAAACCGTGTGGGCTTTGAGTTTTCGTGGAGTATGTTTACCCACTGCCTGAAGTTCATTACACAAAGCCTGAACGTAGGAAGGGATGAAATCCTGCTGTCCGGCATAGGTGTTGAAATCGCAATAGGCACAGCGATGGACACAGAAAGGAATATGAAAGTAAAGGCTTACAGGTTCCTTGAGTTGATAATTCAACTTGCCGCCTGACCGATCTGTTTATTTGAAGGTAACCCGATAAGAAGTGCAATGGGTCCAGCCAGTAACAGCCACATGGCAGATTGTAATCCTTGTGCTTGCGCGACCACCCCGATCACCAGTGGAAGTGTTTTTCCGAACATCCCTGACACATTGTCCAATACAAGCACGCCTCCGCTTTGACCGGGCATGGCTTTATAAAGGTTCGCTTTCAGGATGGCATACCATCCCGCATTGAAAAATCCCAAAAGTCCGACGAGGATCAGTTTTTCGTAGTAGCCAGCGACCAACAGGAACGCCGGGAATAAGATTAACTCCAACACGACGCTCATGCGAAGATAATCGAGCCCCTTCACACGATTCAGCAGAGGGATGAGCAGGAAATCACTCGCCAGTCCGCACCCCGTCCAAACAGCCACGGCAACTGCAGCCTGGGTAAAGGTAAAGCCGGCAACATCCACAAAATATAAAGCCAGGAACCCATACAATACATCCAACATAAGATCGGAAAATTCCAATAACACGAGCCAGCGAACAACCTCAAAACGCCGTAATGCGCGGAATGTGTTTTTTATACCACCCCAAAAGGCCTGAGGAGAGGGGAATTCAACGCGCGTATCGTTTGCTCTCGGAATCCATTTCCAGGCGAAAACCAGGACCACGACACTCATCAACGCTAATACAGCAAAAACGCCGCGCCATCCAAATGCGAGAAGTGTCATCCCGGCAAGCACCAGCGGACCTAAAAATACGCCTAATGACCCTGCAAACGTCCAGCGTGCCATATTTTGTTCATGACGACCGGGTTCGGAATCCATCAGAGATGCCTGAGAAAGACTCACGAACATGCCCGAGGAAGGATTGAACAGGATGAACGAAACCAGGAGGACGAGGAAATTCTGACTCAACGCGGTAAGAATAAGAGAGGCAACAAACAATATTCCGCCAAGCAGAATGATGGTACGCCTCTTCCACACATCCCCCAGAATGAATAAAAAGGGTTCGATAAAATTCGAGAGAAATCCGGGCAAGCTCAGCGCCAGTCCGATCTGGGTATACGTCAAGCCAAGGTCGTTGCGAATAAGCGGCCAGGCAGCATCGGTAACTCCAAAGACCAGTTCATCCAGGAATTCGATGACAAGGAATACCAGTGACGGCATACTTAATTGGATAACCGCATTCGCGCCACCAATACCGGAGGAATCTCACTGTAATTCCCCCCCCAGGAAAGCGGGTCCTTTTGAGGATGACCTTCCGGGAAAGCACGTTCTTCAAAACCATCAAGAACAAATCCATTGGCAAAACCGGCCTTCAAGTAATACTCCAGAGGTCGATCGAAATACAGCTGCGGTTTAGGTTGGTTCTTCAATGCGACACCGAAAGCGCTGTATGGGGTCATATAACGGCTGATTTTCACTGAATATTGAGTTTTGATCCCCCCATCGTCCCACTCCTCGGCAATATGGACGCTCGAGGCATTGTTGAACGCCGGATGCGCCAGGCTGAAAACAAAGCATCCCTTTGGTTTTAACAAATGAGGCAACAAGGAAAAGATCGGATGGATATCAGGTATATCGAACAATGCCATATTACATAATGCAGAGTCAAAACATTGGTCCCCCAAGCTTTTTAATGCTGAGGCATCGGTCGCGTCCACAACTTGGTAGGTAATGCGCTCGGAATTCCACCTTTGCGCAAGCTTTATCAACTCGGGCGAAAAATCGAATGCTGTAACAAAAGCCCCTTGTGCGGCAATCCGGCGTGAAAACAAACCGTTTCCACAAGCGATGTCGAGGACATGCTGCCCAGGTTGGATATTAAGCATGGGATTAATGACAGGCCATTGGAGGAGATTAACAAAATCATTTCCCGTATCCGCCATTTTTTCATCCCACACTTTGGCATTCGCATCCCAGGCGAGTTTGTTTTCATTATTTTGAGAAGAGTTGTTCATCAGTATCCATCCTTCGAAGCATAGTATAGGAACCACCGTCGGGTTTAACAATACGAAATCCAAATCTTTCATAGAGATGTATTGCCGGATTTGCTCCCATGACACTCAGTGAAATTCCACGAAATTGGCGGGAGGCAGAATTGATCAATTGCAGCAAGAGGGCAGTCCCGATACCTCGTCCACGGTATGCCGGCAGCACGGATATTGTCAATTCAGGGATGTCGTCAGCGACATGACCATAACCATCAATGAGTTCAGCCATGCTGCGCCGATAGGTATCTCATCCTCGACTGCTTTGAATCCCATATCGCCCACCTTTCCCCACTCTGCTGCATAATGAGCGATTTCCGGTTCATCCAATTTCGCTCGCGAAGGAGGAATCTCACCGGCTGGCGTGAAAATCGCTTGAAAAAGAAAATCCCACAGAAGTGATTGGTCGTTTGAGGACAAGGGTAGGATGTTAATGGGCATTCTCGAAGAATCCCAGGTGCATGTGGCTTGCTGTGAATCTGACTTCAGGGTGCGACAGAGCAAAAGTGCGCAGCCCAGGCCAGTGGGAACCCAGCGTTGTGGCGATCAACCAGTCCGGAGCGACATTGTATTCAGGGGCATTGCTGGTGAAGCAATTCAGAAGTTGAATTGGCATGGAGCAATTTTACCTCTTTGCCCATGCGGGTGGAATATAAAGAGCAATATAATTGGAATATGAGCATAGATCGGTCGCGCCGAATCACATTTGAGGAAATGGCAGACATCTATCTTGAGACTCGTCCGGGATATCCCGGGCAGCTCATTGAGGATGTCATACAGTTATCCGGCATTCCACCGGTTGGGAGAATCCTTGAAATCGGATGCGGTCCTGGCAACGCCACCATCCCCTTTGCAAAGCGCGGTTATGAAATCCTTGCCGTAGAGCTTGGTCCCAGACTGGCAAATATCGCGAAGGAACAATGCCGTACTTATCCAAAGGTAATGATAATCAACATGGCTTTTGAGGATTGTCCGCTTGAAGCATCCGCGTTCGATCTTGCCATTTCGGCAGATGCCTTTCACTGGATCGTCCCAGAGATTGGATATCCCAAAGTTGCCAAGGCATTAAAACCCGGATGCTCGCTGGCATTTTTCTGGAATGTTCGCTGCAAAACCGACTCCGTTCTTTCAGAGTCAATAAGAAAAGTCTACAGCGATTGCGCCCCCCAGGCAGAGAATCCGGATGATGGATTCACGCCGGAATGGCTGGTCGATACAATTACTCAGGTTATTAATTCATCCGGCTGTTATGGTCCCATTACAGTGAAACAGTATGACACAAATGAGATACTGACTGCAGAAAAATACACGAGGGGATTATGGACATTCTCCTCGCACCGTCCATTGATGCAGGAAACCAGAACCAAATTGTACGAGGGCATCCGCAAAGTAATTGAAGAGAACGGGGGGTCCATTGAGCAAAAGCAGAAGGTAGTTTTATTTCACACCTTTGTCAAGAAAGAATAAAAATTCAGGTCATTATTGATGCACGAGAATGAATTACGGGTCACGTCTGAGACATGACCCGTAATTACTACACCAGTAAGCGCGCTGGATTTTCCAGCAATTCTGCCAGCGCCTGCATGAATTGAGCAGCCTCCGCACCATCGCTGACGCGATGATCGACCGATATAGTGGCTTTCATCCGCCAGCCAACCTTTAACTGCCCGCCTTCCGCGATGGGCACTTCACGGGCAGAGCCAAGCGCAAGGATTGCCGCTTCAGGCGGGTTGATTATGGCAATGAAATTCTCGACATCAAACATCCCCAGGTTTGATGTGGAGAATGTGGAACCTTCCACATCCTCCGGTTTTACCTTGCCATCACGTGCCCTGGAAGCCATTGTTTTTACCTCGACAGATATTTGACTTAAAGTTTTCTGATCGGCGTCCCGGCAGACAACAGTGAGCAATCCACCTTCCACAGTCACAGCGACACCGATGTTGATATGTCCATGACGGATGATTTCAGTCCCATTCAATGACGCATTCAGGTTAGGGAATCGGCGTAAAGCCAGGGCAGTTGCCCGAATGATGAAATCGTTTACCGAAAGTTTCACGCCGTCAGGCACGTATCCATTAAGCTGGCTGCGGATCGACATTAGGGAATCCATGTTGAATTCACGCGAGACATAGAAATGGGGCAGGTTTTGCTTGGATTCAACCAGCCTTCTACCGATCGCCAGACGCAGCTTCGTCATTTTAACCACTTGATCACCGGGTACAGGATTCACGGCGATCGACAATTTTGGTGAGAAGGCAGGTTGTGCTATGGCTGCCGGAGCTGCACCACCGGCGACCGCCGCTTCCACATCTCTTCGGACGATCCGGCCGCCGGGACCGGTACCCTTAACTTTCGACAGGTCAACCTTACCTTCGCGAGCCACTCTTTTCGCCAACGGTGAGGCTTTTAGGGTTGAGCCATCACGAATAGTTGGTGATAGGTCAGTCGCCTCCTGCGAATTTGTCTGGAAAATCCCGGTTTTTTCGGAAGAACCTGCGGAAGCCACTGGCTTTCCAGAAGCGGAAGGTCCGTCTTCCAGTTTCTCATCCGCCGTTCCAACGATCGCTATCGGCGCACCGACCGGAACGGAATCCCCCTGGCTGGCAATCAGGCGGCGTACCACACCACTCGCTGATGACTCCACCTCTACGGTGGCTTTGTCCGTTTCGATCTCCGCCAGCACATCGCCTTTGTTGATGGTCTCGCCTTCGTTCTTCACCCACCTGACCAGAACGCCTTCGCGCATGTCGAATCCAAGTTTGGGCATGGAAATGGTTTCAGCCATTATTTCATGACCTCCTTCACCGCAGCGATCACATCCTCCACCTGCGGCAAAGCTGCCTGCTCCAGGGTCCGGTTATAAGGGAGAGGGACCTCCTTTTGGGCAACTCGAATAATGGGAGCATCGGCGTAATCGAATGCCTGCTCATACAGACGGGCTGCGATTTCCGATCCAACGCCATACGATTTCCAACCTTCTTCGACCACCACTGCACGATTGGTTTTTTTGAACGACTCAAGCACGGGTTCCATGTCGAGAGGTCGAAGCGTTCGCAAGTCAACCACTTCGATGTGGATGCCTTCTTTCGCCAGGTCATCGGCTGCTTTCATTGACAGCTCAAGCCCCTTGGAATAGGTCACAACGGTGACGTCCTTGCCTTCACGTTGAACTTTCGATTGGCCTATGGGAATGAGAGTTTCGCCATCCGGAACTTCGCCACGCACCTGGTACATGGTGGCATGCTCAATGAACAGGATCGGATCATCGGAGCGGATCGCAGATTTCAGCAAGCCTTTTGCATCTGCGGGGGTTCCGGGGCTGACGACCTTCAAGCCTGGGAAATGCGCAAAGATGGCATCCGGTGTCTGGGAATGTGTCGCGCCCAACTGGCGCCCACCGCCGCCCACTGCGCGAATGACCAGCGGCAGTTTGAATTGCCCTCCAAACATGTAACGCAGCTTGGGAGCCTGGTTGACGATGTAGTCCATGGCAGAGAAGGCAAAGTTGATGGTCATCAGTTCCGCGATCGGCCGTTGACCGACCATTGCAGCGCCGATGGCCGCTCCGATAATGGCATTCTCTGCGATCGGAGTATCCTTGATGCGTTCAGCGCCATATTTATCGAAAAATCCCTTAGTGACAGCGTATGTCCCGCCCCACACACCGACTTCTTCTCCCAAAATGAAGACAGCCGGATCACGGTCCATTTCTTCCATGAGTGCCTGCGATATCGCCTCGCGCATTGTGATTTTTGACATGAAAAACTCCCGTGATGATTAACAGTAACCGGTTTATGATGCCGGATTACTGGTCTGCGTAAATATCCGTGAATAAATCGCTTAACGCCGGCTCCGGGCTTGCTTCTGCAAACTCGACCGCCTTCTTGACTTCTTCTTCGACTTTGTCATCCAGTTCATTTAATTCAGATTCGGATGCAATTTTCTTCTTAATCAACGTCTTGCGGAAAATTCCAATCGGGTCATTTTCCTGATACTTATGGACCTCTTCGGGTTTACGATAACGCTCGGGATCGCCCATCGAATGACCGCGATATCGGTAGGTGACAATTTCCAAAAGATAGGGATGTTTTTCCGTGCGGACCAATTCAATCGCCTTATGAGCGGCTGCATACACTTTCAGTACGTCCATTCCGTCCACGCGCTCATTCCCCATCCCGTACCCCTCCGCTTTTTGACGAATCTCGGAGACTGCCGAAGCCCGCTCCACTGCCGTACCCATGCCGTACAAGTTGTTCTCGCACACCCAAAGTACAGGAAGATTCCATACTTTGGATAAATTCAGCGCTTCGTGAAAATAACCGATATTCGTCGCTCCGTCGCCGAACATACAAATGGTGACGCTGTCATTTCCTGCATATTGATCGCCGAGAGCAAATCCTGCAGCGATGGGAAGGTGCCCTCCTACGATGGCATGCCCTCCCCACATGTTCTTTGTCGTATCCGCCATGTGCATCGAACCACCCTTGCCCTTGGACATCCCAGTGGATTTTCCCAGCAGCTCTGCCATGACTTCATTGGAAGACAAGCCGCAATTCAATGCGACCCCGTGATCGCGGTAGGCTGTGATAACACGGTCCTGCGGTTTTCGGGCGGCGATCAGGCCGGTGGATACTGCCTCCTGACCGATATAGAGGTGCATAAATCCGCCAATTTTCCCCGCCTGATACAATTCTGCTCCGCGCTCCTCTACTCGGCGGATGAGGACCATTTCGTAGTACAACTGCAGTTGTTTTTCTTTTTCCATGAAACTCTCCAACGAGGCGTAATATCTATACGAATGTTGCACAGCGTTTATTTATGAATTAACTTCAGCGAAGCGGGATTATATCTTAAAAAACAAAATTCAGATAATTTTTATAGCATTTTTATTATATATTAATTTACCCGATCTGAAATTTGAAAGCGGGACACTTTTCATAAGATTTCAGCGCAAAAAAAAGGACCCGATGTAACCATCGGGTCCTCGTGTAATTTCTCATCCCCCACCGATCACAGCCATCACTCTGACCACATCCCCATCGTTGAGAACAATATCCTTATCAGCCTGATGGACTTCGTTCACAACGACCAGAGCCACGACCTCCGGTGGAATCCCAGCTTCCCGCAAAGTGTCTCGTATGGTTCTTCCAGCCGGCACAACCAACTCGTCGTTACCCTGGATATATGTTTTTAATTGACCGATCGGTCGCAATGTTACCGGCATGCTAGTTGACGAATTCCTTCAGGTTGAGTCTTTCCAGAGTTTCCGGCTTCGGGTGACCATCGGAGTCCCAGCCTCGCTGCTCGTAATACATGTCGAGGAGCTTCTGAACATCGTCTGGTTTCGTGATCTGCCCTTTGGTTGCCCCTGTTTCAGGTGGCTCGGTATAGAACCGCGGAGAAGGCTGATCCCACGACCGGCCAAACCCATCGATCTCACGCATCCAATAAAGACGGGTCAGGTTCCAGATGCGTTCTCCGGTTTTTTCGAGGTCCTCCCATGTTCGCTTAATGCCGGTCATCGATTCGAGCAACGGCACGTAGAGATCCCGATCGATGCCAAGTTCCACCCACTGAAGCCGGCATCCGCCAAGGACATCGAACATCGGGCGGAAGTGTTGAAGCCAGATCACGCGCGCCACCTTCTCCGGGACCACCTTGTCGCGCCCGACCTGAAGGTCGTAGGTGATCGCCCAGGCGCGGTTGTGGTGAGCGCCTACGTCGCAGGTCATATAGGAGATCAACATGGCTGTCGCGTTGTGGATGGCGTATGCGGATTGTTCCATGCCCTTGATCTGGATGGCATAATCCGCGGACCCTTTACCCACCTTCAACGCAGCGCGCTTTGTACCTTCGGCCAACAGTGCACCCAACTTGCCATCGCGGGCAGCGATTTTCCTGATGACGGAAAATACCGCCTCGACATTCCCGAATTTAAGTTCCAATCCGTCTGTATCTTCTTTGGTCAGAATGCCTTTTTCATAGGCTTCCATTGCCCATGCGATGCATCCGCCGGCTGAGATCGAATCGATGCCCAGATCGTCACACAACAGATTCGCCTGTGCCACATCCTGGATATCGGATAGTCCAACGTCGGAGCCAAGCATACCGATCGTCTCATACTCAGGTCCCTCAACCTGGGTGCCATATCGTTTCAAGTTGCTGTACTTACCGCAGGGGCATGGACAGCCAAAGCAGCCTTTATCCGTGATAACGATCTGCTCGCGCATCACGGGACCATAAAGCGTCTTCCCACCTTCGAAGGAACCAGCCGAGAAATTTCGCGTGGGGAGCGCACCAACTTCGTCGCACCACGAAACCACGATCGTGGTCCCGTAGCGTGTCCATTCTTTTAAGTTGTCGGCATCCTTGCAGGCCTTATATAGAGCCATGCCGGCTTTTCGATACCCATCAACATCAGCGACTGGAACAGATCCCGTCCCATGCAGGACGATGGCCTTGAGCTTCTTGCTGCCCATCACAGCCCCGACGCCTCCTCGCCCAGCCTGCCTGCCGTAATCGTGATTTATGCACGCATAAAGAACCTGATTTTCTCCCCCCGGACCAATCGCGGCAACCTGGAATGACTCGCCATGTTGTTTCTTCATTTCGACTTCCGTGTCAATGGCACCCTTTCCCCACATCTTGGACGCGTCGCGAATTTCCACCTTGTCGTTTTCTATAAAAAGATAGACCGGCTTGGTGCTTTGTCCTTCAAGGATGATGCTGTCGAGGCCCGCGTATTTCATCTCAGCTGTGAAATGACCTCCCATCGAGGCGTCTGCATAACCGCCTGTCAGAGGTGATTTACAGGTCCAGTCGCATTTTCCTCCTCCCGGCGCAAGCATGCCGGATAGAGGTCCACTCGAGATGATGAGTTTGTTCTCAGGTCCAAGCGGGTCTGCATGCACAGGGACTTCACGGGTAAGGTAATAAATGCCAAAGCCCCGACCGCCGATGAAATCCCGAGCCAGCTCCGGAGAAGTAGGCTCGCGGGTAATTTTTCCGCTGGTCAAATTTACACGAAGTATGTTTCCGCCGTATCCATTCATCGCTGCCTCCTAAGCCGTCTCTTTTTCTGCGATCCAGAGTGCGCTGGTACCGCAGACCTCGACACAATCGCCGCAAAGATCACATTCCCAGGCTGTGTTGGGCACCAGGCTGGCGTCCATGAACATCACGCCTTCCGGGCAGACAGGTACGCATGCCTCGCACATGATGCAATCTTCCTGGACGACATAAAAAACGCCTCTCTCGTCCTGCTTGATGCACTCTGCCGGGCACACCAAAGCGCACTCACCACATTGTGTACAGACTTTGACGTTATAAACTCCCGGGGCAGGAAAATGTGGCTCGATAATCAAGGCAGCCTTTTTGGGGTTTGTCTCGCCAAAAAGATTCAGCGAACAAGCAACTCGGCAGGCATTGCAGCCTGAACATTTGGCGCTATCTGCATAAAGCCGCATAGATCTCTCCTTATTTGGATTAAGTTATACAACTAGAGATTACACCAACCGGCTGTCTTTCGGTAGAGACATACATCCTAAATTCCATGTACAGGTGTCTTAATAAAAAATTCCCCATTTTTGAGGGGAATTTTACAAAAAACCAGCAATTTTCAACAAATTTATGAGCTTTGGCCAAAAATACCCTAATGATGTTCCTCAAGGCCATGGCCATCCTGGGCTGGCACCGGCTCTTCCTCAACTGGTAATCGCTTACTCGCCCACCATCCAAGGAAAACCATGGCAATAAACAATCCTAGAACAACCCAAATCAACCAGGAAATATCCGGACCCGTCGACCCGCCCTCTTCCAGCAACCGAGTAGCTAACATTTTTCCTGCCCTCCATGAGAAAAGATGAGCCAACTATAAAGTATCTGAATGGAAATGTCAAAGGAATTCCAATCAAGGACATTCTAAGGTATAGTTGAAAAGTGACAAAAAACACGCCTGCCTCTTACGCCCTGACAATTCAAGGAATCCCACACCGGGAATTCCAGCACCCGGGACCGATCCATTCTCTGGAACAAGCAGCGGCAGAGCGTGGGCAAAATCCCGATCAAATCGTCAGAAGCATCGTTTTTAGGGTTGGGAAAAGTGAATTTGTCATGGTCCTAATCGCTGGTCCGAGCCAGGTTTCCTGGCCTGGATTACGCACCCATCTGGGTCAATCACGAATGACAATGGCGACCAACGATGAAGTTCTCACTGCCACGGGATATTCCCCGGGAGCTGTTTCGCCTTTCGGACTCCCCGTCCCGATGCGAATTCTCGCGGATGCGGGTATTTTCCTTCGCTGGTGAAATCTCGATAGGATCAGGCGTCCGAGGAACGACGATCATCATGCTTTCATCGCATTTGAAAAAAGCCCTTGGCGATGTGGAAATTGGAGACTTTTCTACGAAAAACAGTTGACCCAGGAATAATTCGATTTACAACGGGTTGTTATAATCAGATAATAATTTCACGATGGAGCCATTTATGAAGAGAATTATTTTGGGTATTTTAAAGGTTCTGGCTGTCATATTCGGTCTTTATTTAGCCGTACTCATTCTTTCAACCCTGGCAGGAAAACCTGCACCAACCCATCCATATTACGAAAATGCCCCTATTCCGATGGTCATCGCGCACCAGGGCGGCGACGATGTGCGGCCTGGTGACACGATGGTGGCATTCCAACATGCCGTGGACATCGGCGCAGATGTCCTCGAAATGGACGCCCACATCACGAAAGATGGTCATATCGTTTTGATGCACGATGAACGGGTGGACAGGACGTCCGATGGGACCGGATCGATCGAAGGAATGACCCTCGAAGAACTGAAAAAACTGGATGCCGCTTACAAATGGTCTCAGGACGATGGGCAGACATATCCTTATCGCGGGCAGGGAATCACTGTCCCAACACTTGAAGAATTGTTTCAGAAATATCCCCAAATGCGCTATGTGATCGAGATCAAGAAAACTCAGATACCGATCGACGAACCGCTTTGTATCCTGATACAAGAATATGACATGCAGGACAAGGTCATGGTGGCTTCCTTCCATGATGAAGCCATGGCAAATTTCCGCAAAACCTGCCCGGATGTGGCAACATCCGGTTCTCGAAGCGAAGTGACCCCATTTGTATTGCTTAGCAAACTCTTTCTGACTGGTTTTATAAGGTCGCCTCAATTCCAATCGCTTCAAGTACCTTATGAAACCAGTGAGTCATATGGTATCCCCGTCATGACCGAGAGGTTCATCGATCAAGCCCATGGGAGAAACATCCGAATTGAGCCATGGACGGTCGATGATCCGGATCTCATGCGCCAATACATCGACTGGGAGGTTGATGGAATTATCACAGATAACCCTGATCTAATGGTCGAAATCCTTGGCAGGTAATTTCGATTTAGGTATTCCATGATTCTAGTTACCGGAGCTACAGGTTACGTCGGAGGAAGGCTTGTTCCGCGTCTGCTCGAGGCGGGACACAAGGTGCGCATCCTCGTTCGCGACCCTGCCCGAATCCGCGACCGATCGTGGGCCGATGAACGTTGAAATCTGTAAAGCGGATGTCTCAAATTACGACACCCTGCCTGACACGCTGGCCGGAGTCGAGACTGCTTATTACTTGATTCACAGCCTTGCGCAGGGTTCGAGTTTTATTGAAACTGAAATCAATTCCGCTAAGAACTTTTCCAGAGCAGCCCGAGAAGCAGGGGTCAAACGCATCATTTACCTTGGCCAACTTGGCCAGCCCGATGATAAAAAACCTGTTTCACCTTACCTTCAGGCAAGGCACCTAACCGGGGAAGTCCTTAAAGAGTCCGGCATCCCGGTGACTGAATTCCGCGTCGGGGTCATCGTTGGATCTGGCAGCATCACTTTTGAAATGATCCGTTATCTGACGGAGCGCTGGCCTTTTCTTGTCTGCCCTCTTTGGGCGTACACGTTCGGACAACCCATTCTCATCACCGATGTGTTGACATATCTAATATCTGCGCTCGATCTTCCGAAAAACGAAAGCCGAATCATCGAGATTGGAGGTCCTGACCAATTGACCTTCACTGAAATGCTGCTAGGGTATTCCATCGAGCGCGGGTTGACCCGATTCATGTTACCAGTACGGGTCATGACCCCCGGCCTTTCCGCCTATTGGACACGGCTGGTCAGCCCGATCACGGTTGATGTTTCCCGTCCGATCATCGAGATGATGGAGTTTAATGCCATCGTTTCGAACGATGATGCAGTAAAACTATTCCCGCATATCCGACCTGTGCCCTATCATCAGGCAGTGCGCCGGGCGATCCTGCGTACTGATTTAAAAATTGTGGAGACTTCGTGGAGTGATGCCCTCGTCACCAGCATGGGTCCGATTGGTACACCGGTCATCCTGGGGAATACCGAGGGTTTCTACATTGAACGGCGTGAAAGGATCGTTCAGGCATCGCCCGAAGCATGCTACAAGGCTTTCACCAGCCTGGGCGGAGATACCGGCTGGCTCTTCTGGAATTGGACCTGGTCGCTACGAGGCTGGATGGATGAGGCAGTCGGAGGCGTCGGACTCCGCCGCGGCAGACGTAACGCCACGGACCTGCACGTGGGAGAGGCGGTTGATTTTTGGAGGGTGGAAGCGCTCGAGCCTAACCGGTTGATGCGGCTGCGTGCCGAGATGATAGTTCCCGGCAGCGCATGGTTGGAATGCCAGGTAAAACCTTATGAAAAAGGAAAATCCATTTTACAGATCAATGCGCTTTTTGAGCCGAAGGGAGTTGGCGGTCCTCTTTATTGGTATCTCTTATACATCCCCCACGTTTTCATCTTTACCGGTATGGCAAGGGAAATTGCCAAACGTGCTGAAGCGATGGAAACGAGAATCAAAAAACTCCCCGATTAACCGGAGAGTTTTTTATAAGGTTCGAATTATCCTTCGCCAGTCGGTGATTTCGGCTGGTCGTCATCTTTATCCTTGTCGTCCTTGTTCATATTATCCCTGAATGATTTGATCCCCTTGCCGATTTCCCCGGCAACCTTGCTTAATCGGCTGGGGCCAAAAAGCAACAGAACGATCACCAGGATAATGACTAGCTCAACAGGTCCAAGTCGGGTAAACATCAAACTCTCCTCTAATTTTAATCAATTGATACTCCACTTAATTTACCATAATCCCATGGTTTTGTGTATCTTAATCCAATTCCTTCGGGTTCAAGAGCCCTTCCACACGGCGGATCGCGCGGCGAATAAACGAGCGGAAGCGGGCGACTGTCTTTTCGCGCTTGATGTTGGGCTTTCGCTCCACTGGTAACGGACCCGTCCAGGATACGGCTGCCGCTCCCCAGGTCAGTCCCGCTCCGAATCCAACAAAGACGATTTTATCTCCACGCTTTAACTTCCCCTGCTCGGCGGCTTCCACCGTGGCAATCGGGATGGATGCTGTCGATGTGTTTCCGTAACGGTCAAGGTTGACCATGAACTTATCCATGGGCAGGCGCAACCCCCTGGCAGCGGCTTCTATGATCCGAAGGTTTGCCTGGTGTGGAATGATGAGGTTGATATCCTCCAGTTTCATTCCTGCCAATTCAAGAGCTTCCTTTGTGCCTTGTACCATGACCCGGGTGGCAAATTTATAGACTTCCTTGCCGTCCATGGAAATGAAATGCATACCCGTGTGCACAGTAAAATCGCTGGCAGGGTGTCTCGCTCCTCCTGCAGGTAATGTCAACAAGTCTCCTCCCGACCCGTCCGAGTGCATCACCGCTGACTGGACGCCGCCCGGCTCCTCGCTGGCCTGCAGAACGAAAGCACCCGATCCATCCCCAAAAAGAATGCAGGTATTCCGGTCCTTCCAGTTCACAAACCGGGAAAGAGTCTCAGTCCCAATGACCAACGCTGACTTAATGGCTCCTGACCGTATTGCCTGGGTTGCCATATTTACTGCATAGATAAATCCGGAGCACGCGGCCAGCAAGTCAAACGCCCCCGCCTTATCAGCTCCGATCGCATCCTGAATTAAACAGGCTGTAGCCGGGAAAATATGTTCCGGTGTGGATGTGGCGCAGATTATTAGATCAAGATGCCGGGGAGATAATCCCGCCATGTCCAGCGCTTTGATCGCCGCATCAGCGCCGAGCGTGGATGGATATTGTCCATCGCGGGCTATTCTCCGTTCCCGGATGCCGGTGCGCTCGCGGATCCAGGCATCGTTGGTATCGACAACCTTGCTCAAGTCGTTGTTGGTTAGCACCTTTTCGGGGACAGCCATCCCCCATCCGGTGATATGTGCATAAGGCATAAAAACTCCAGTCGGTTAAATATGGATCATTTCTGTTCGTTCACTCGTCAAATCGGCTAAAGATTAGAGTCGCGTTATGCCCGCCAAACCCGAAAGAATTGGACATGATGTGTTTCGGATGAGCAGGTCGAGCTTTGTTGGGAATGTAGTCCAGATCGCAAATGGGATCCTGGGTTTCGTAGTTGATCGTCGGCGGCAGCATATCATGCTTGAACAATTCAACACAGATGGCCGCTTCAAGCGACCCTGATGCGCCCATTAAATGTCCCGTCATGGACTTGGTGGATGAGATCGGGACCTTGTAAGCCGCCTCTCCGAAAACGCTCTTGATCGCCAATGTCTCCGATTTATCATTCAATTGAGTTGAAGTCCCATGCGCATTGATATAACTGATCTCACCGGGTTGCAGTCCGGCATCTTTCAGGGCAAGTTCCATCGAAATAGCCGCTCCCGCCCCGTTCTCAGCCGGAGCTGAGATGTGAAAAGCGTCGTCGCTCGTGCCGTACCCGGTTAACTCACATAGGATTTTCGCACCGCGTGCCTTCGCAAAATCCAGGGATTTAAGGATGATGACTGCGCCTCCTTCGGCAATCAAAAAACCATCCCTGTCCTTGTCAAACGGGCGGGAAGCTCGCTGCGGGTCGTCGTTTCGCGTCGAAAGGGCGGTCATGACATTCAAACCAGCCATTGCGACCGGAACAACCGCCGCTTCCGATGCACCGGCGACCATGGCGTCCGACGCTCCGCGCCTGATCATTTCGAGCGCTTCTCCGATCGAGTTGGATCCGGTTGCGCACGCAGTGGAGATCGACAGGTTAGGTCCACGCAGACCAAATCGAATGGCAATGTTGCCCGCCGCGCTATCGGTGATCATCATCGGAACAAGGAACGGGCTTACGCGTTCCGGACCTCGCTCACGAAAAATCTCCAACTGTTCATACAGGGTCTGGACTCCACCGATGCCGGACCCGACTAGAACCCCGATCCTGTCGCGGTTATCATCGGTAACGGGTATACCCGATTGGGATACCGCTTCGATAGTGGCGACCATGGCAAATTGTGCAAACCGGTCAAGCCTTCGGGCATCCTTTGAACCAAGGAATTTTCCCGCATCAAAATCCTTCACTTCCGCGGCAAATCGCGTTTTCAAGTTGCTGGCATCGAAGGATTTGATCGGTGCCGCTCCGGATTTCCCTGCGATCAAAGCATCCCACGTCTCCGGCAGGGTATTTCCCACCGGACTTACAGCACCTGCTCCAGTAATGACAACTCGTTTCCGCATCGGTCTTTCTCCTTTCAGGTGTAGCTAATAATAAATTAAGTCAATAAACAAGGGCGGACTTCAGCCCGCCCCTCAAGGTTCTCCCTTTATAACACATTAGTCTGGCCAGGGATGCGTCTGATTATTGCATCACGACTTCGCAAACTACTGCCATGACTTGCTGAATATGCGAACGATCGTGATTGGCCACAAAGCTTACCATTTCCTGAAGATGAGTAGGGCCAAAGACTGAGTGGCGGGCAGTCCTTTTCCAGTCGTCCGGGGATAATCCTGATAGTAACTCTGCCAGTTGGGTACGCGCTTTTGACATTATCCTCAACGCCTCGCGTCCATCCTGACGATCGTAATCCCGCTGCTGTACCCAATCATCGGTAATTTGCCCGGCGATAAAGGGATTGGTATCCTTGATCAGGGTCTGCATCCGCGGGATGTTGATTTCCAATTCGACATCGCGTAAATGACAGAATATTTCGTTAAGGCTCCACTCGTCGCAATCGGGACATCGCATCCATTGGTCATCAGGGATGCCCTCGGCGATGTCCGCCAATGCTGCAGGTGTGGATCTAAGCACAGCCAACAAGGATTTAGTGGTATCAAATTTAAGGGACCAATCTGAAGTATCGCTGTTTTCCAGCCAGGGACGCAGGTCGGATAGTTTTCCCATGCCTTCGGGAGGGGGCTTAAGGGCTGACGCACCTGAGGCTGTAATATGGTAAACAGGTATTCCCAATTTCCTGGCGGGTTCCAGGTCCATTTCAGGATTGTCACCCACCATCACTGCCGGATCCTCAGGCCAACCTATACAGGCCATAATCTCGGCATAGTAAGCCGGGGATTTGGTGAAATGCATGTTTTCATACGATGTGATCAGTGCAAATGGAAATTTTTCAGGAGGGAGACCTGCCCAACGTAAACGGTGATGAATCGCCTTAATTGGAAATAATGGATTGGTCGCAATGACCACACGATACCCTTGTGAAAAAGCCCATCCGACCAATTCCACCGCCTCAGGACGAGGACGGGTCAGATGTTCCAGGGTGGGAAATACTTCATCGTAGAATTTATCGATCTCCGGCTGGAGGGAATCCCGGTCAATCCCAATTTTTGCGAAGAAATAGCCATCGAACACGTCACGCAGCCAAAGCGACGGATTTTCGTTGGCAAACATCCGCCGCGTCCCACCCATCAGCGCGGGAAGCATTTGAGCAGGGTCGATGCGTTGAGCCAGGGCTTTCGAAAGAGAATCAAAATACGCTTGAATGAATGCGTCTGTGTTTGTATCGAGCAATGTATCATCAAGATCCAGCAGTAATGTGAAAGGCATGTTCTAAGCCTTCAACGTAATATTCGGAGGCAGGGGATGGCAATCTCCGCATCCGACATGCGGTTCCTTAACGGAGCGCGCTGTCTTATTGCAATAGGCGGTCACTTGGACGCGCTTTTGAAATGCTGAACTAACCGGTCGACTCACCTGCGCGCGAAGCTGCATATGCTCACATGCATTCGCCCGGAGGATTCCCGGAACAGGACAGGATTTGCACAAATCTGCCGACCAGGTCTGGTTGGTCATTTTGAGAAGCTGGCATTCTTCCACGTTTCGTCCGCGGAAGTAATCTCCGTAAAAATAACGACATTCGAATCCGGCTGGAGTTTTCATAAATATTTTCTTTATTCTGCTGATATTCTACCATCTAAGAAAAAACCCCGAGGTGAATTTATTACCCCAGGGATGAAGATATTACTTACCCAGTCGCGAGGTTAAACCCTGGTGACGTACTCACCCGTGCGTGTATCGACTCGAATGGTATCGCCTTCCTTGACGAAATTAGGCACCTGGATCTCGATGCCCGTTTCGACGAGGACTTTCTTCGTCACACCGGTGGCAGTGTCTCCTCGGACAGCAACGTCCGCGCGTTTCACCTTGAGATCAACATTGAGAGGTAATTCCACATCCAGCGGCTGGCCGTTATAAAAGGTGAGTTTGCACTCCATGCCCTCTTTCAGGAATCCTGCGCTGTCTCCGAGCACGTCGGCTTTCACCGCTGGCTGCTCAAATGTTTCGTTATCCATGAAATGGAAGAACTCCCCATCGGAGTAAAGATATTGGGAATTGTGAAAGTCCAACCGGGCATCCTGGACACGGTCTCCAGATTGAAATGTCTTGTCGATATTCGAACCGGTGCGTAGATTGCGCGCCTTAATCTTAATGGTGGCATTGCCGCGTCCCGGTTTGTGATGGCTGTATTCCATTACCTTGTAAAGATTGCCATCGTATTCAAAGGTAACGCCCTTGCGAAGATCATTTACATCAATCATGTCTTTCCTCGTTCTCGTGTGATTTCGAATTCGCTCAACCCATTAATTTGAGCGGGCGGATTATAGCACCGACTATTGTTTTGTGGCAAGATGCCCCTGTTCCGATCCCGGGTCATCTTTCAATAGTTTAACTGCATGCTCCAAGACCGGTTTGATCACATGGAAATTCTCCAAGGCTGCTTTAGGGCTTCCTGGAAGGTTGATTATCAAAGTATTCTTGCGGATACCAGCCGTCATGCGGCTGAGCATGGCATGGGGAGTGATTTTTAAGCTTTCGGCGCGCATGACTTCCGGTATTCCCGGGACAAGCTTCTCCAGGATCGCCTGTGTCCCCTCCGGGGTGACGTCTCTCGGAGCGAACCCTGTTCCTCCGGTTGTCAGGATTACATCCACCTGATCCGAATCAGCCCAGGTTGCAAGGGTCGCTTTGATCATTTCCAAATCATCGGGAATAATGACAGCTTTATTCACAGACCACCCCTGGATCTGGATGGCATCCACCAGAATAGGACCGGAGGCATCGACTCTTTCACCCGATGCAGACCGGTCCGAGACTGTAACAACACCAAATCGGATATCCATTAAAGATCCTTGCCGTACAGCTTTACGCTATCCATGTGCTGCCAACCCCGTTTTTCGTAAAATCCCATTGCCGGATGATTGTCTCTGGTAACCAGCAAATAGGATTTAATGCAACCTTTTTCGCGAAGACGCTTTTCTATCTCCTCCATTAAACCTGCGCCTATTCCCTTCTCCTGATAAGGTTTGCTCACCGCAAGGTGATAGATCAAGCCTCTGCGGCCATCGAATCCACCAATAACGGTTCCAACAATAACGCTGTCTTCAACCGCAACCAGAAAAAGGTCCGGGTCGCGTTGTAGTTTCTTTTGAATTTCTTCAGGAGTATCAGAGCGCCGGAGCTGAATACCCGCTCCGGCGTTTTTCCACAGTGTGCAGACTTTATCGTAATCGGATTGAAAATTGAATTCTCTGATTTTCATTATTACTTCGTCGTGGACCTTCGAATGATGGCGATAAGGTCATCCGGCATGAACGGTTTCAACAGGAACGCATTCGCGCCGGCATCCCTGCACTCATATTCAACATTCATGCCTGAGGACATGATTACAAAGATGTCCTCCAGGTCGTCATGGGTCCGCATTTCGGTCAGCACATCCACGCCATTCTTCCCAGCGAGGTGAACATCCATCATTAGGATGTCTGGTTTTTCTGAACGGGCTTTTCCGACCACGTCATCGGTAATTTCCAGCGTCACAACTTCATAGCCTTCAAGGGTAAGGAGGGTTTTCAGGAGATACATCATGCTTGCATCGTCTTCGACGAGCATTACCTTCGTCATTGTTTGGGAACTCCTTTACCCTTTTTCTGCTTTTGGATCGAATGGCTCTCCAGAGCTGTATTAATTACTTCGTCCACACTTTCCGCGTAAATGAATTTCATGGACTTCCTTACCTCGTCGGGCACATCGTCGAGGTCGAGTTGGTTCCGCTTGGGGAGGATCACCGTTTTGAAACCGAAACGATGAGCAGCGAGCACTTTCTCTTTGATTCCCCCAACGGGCAAGACCTGTCCGCGTAAAGTGATCTCGCCGGTCATCGCCAGCTTGGGCTTGACCATCCTACCGGAGAGGAGTGAAACCAGGGAGGTCGCCATCGTGACCCCTGCAGAGGGTCCATCTTTTGGCTGTGCCCCGGCTGGTACGTGAAGGTGAATGTCGGATTTTTCAAAGAAATCATCAGGCAGATTGAGCTGCTCCGCCCTCGAGCGGATATAGGAAAATGCCGCCTTGGCCGATTCCTGCATCACATTGCCGACTGAACCGGTGATCTGGAAACCCTTTCCTCCCGGCATGCGTGTTGACTCGATGTAAAGCACATCACCCCCGTAGGGAGTCCATGCCAGACCGGCAGCCACTCCGGGCTGGGAAATCCGCACAGACATTTCTTCTGTTCCCTGGAAAAGGGGATTACCCAGTAAATCCTTAACTTCCCTGGGTGTTATCTTGTAGGATTTTCTGCTGCCCTCTGCAATGTGGGTGCCGGCTTTTCTGCAAATGGATCCGATCTGACGCTCCAGGTTACGGACTCCTGCCTCCCGCGTGTATTGATTGATGATGACATGCAGTGCCTGGTCATTGAATTTTATTTCCCTGGAACGCAGTCCGTTTTCGCGGATCTGCCTTGGGATTAAGTATCCGTTCGCAATGGCAATCTTTTCGCCCTCGGTGTAACCCGATAATTGGATGACTTCCATCCTATCCAATAACGGACCAGGGATAGTCTCCAGTGTATTGGCAGTCGTTATGAACATCACTTGTGAAAGGTTGTAGGCAACTTCCAGGTAATTATCGCGGAACTCGCTGTTCTGTTCAGGGTCGAGGACTTCCAATAAAGCGGAGGCGGGGTCGCCGTGGAAATCCATCGCCAGCTTATCCACTTCATCGAGCATAAACACAGGGTTCCGGGATTCCGAACGGCGCAGGGCTTGCAGAATCCGGCCAGGCATCGCGCCGATATAGGTTCGGCGATGCCCGCGGATTTCTGCTTCATCCCGGACGCCGCCGAGCGAGATGCGAATAAACTTACGACCCATGGCGCGGGCGATGGATTGACCCAACGAGGTCTTTCCCACTCCCGGCGGACCAACGAAGCACAATATGACGCCTTCGCGATCGCGTCGAATCTTATCCATTGACGGTTCTTTTAGCTCATCGCGTCGCTCCAGGCGAAGCTTACGGACAGCCAGGAACTCCAGGATCCGATCCTTGACATCATTCAAACCGAAATGGTCTGCATCTAGTACTTCACGAGCGTGTGAAATATCAAGATTGTCTTCGGTCCCTTTGGACCAGGGTAGCGAAGTCAACCAGTCGAGATAAGTTCGGATCACGCCATATTCTGCTGCAGCAGTTGGCAGTCGGGCGAGCCGGTCGAGTTCGCGATTGGCTTGCTTTTCCGCCTCTTCAGGCATCTTCGCTTCGGCGACCTTCTTTCGGAGCTCCTCCACTTCGATAGCCTGTTCGTCCCTCTCTCCAAGTTCCTTTTGGATGGCTTTCATCTGCTCCCGCAGGAAATAATCGCGCTGTACTTTCTCTATCTCGGACCTGGCTTCGTTCTGAATCTTCTGCCCAAGCTGAAGGACTTCCGTCTCTCGGACCAACAGCCCGATCATTTTTCGAAGCTTGTCTGTCGTTGAGTCAATTTCGAGCAGCTGCTGTGCGTCCTCCAGTTCAATCCTCTGGAAATTGGCGATGGTGTATACCGTCTGAAGTGGATCGTCGATGGAAGTGATGGATGTGACGAGCTCCCGCGGAAACGAGGGAATTAAATTGGCAATGGTCTCAAACTGGTCGCGGGCATTTCGCGCCAGGGCATCCACCTCCAGCCCTGTCTCGACGATCTCCTGGGCTTTTTCCACTCTGGCCGTGAGATAAGGCTCCGTTTGGAGGAACTCTTCGATTTGGATTCTCTCCAGTCCCTGGACCAGCAGCCTTATGGTTCCATCCGGTGCCCTGAGCAATCGTTGCACGACTGCCAACGAACCGATTCGGTAGAGGTCCTCCGGTCCCGGATTCTCAAGATCCGGATTACGCGAGGCGACCAGGCCGATGATCTTGTCCCCCACGACGACATCATCGACAAGTTTGATCGATCGCGGCTGACCAATGGTCAAAGGGACTGCGGTTTGCGGAAAAACGACAACGCCGCGTAAAGGTAGAATCGGAATTATTTCTGGGGTTTTGCTCATCTCATCCGTGCCGGCTTGTTCTCCAGGTTTACCTTCAACGTTTTTCTGTGCCAGGCGCGTGAAGATGTTGGGCAACAGAAGGTCCATGAGTTGGGAATCTTCTTCACCGACCCAATCGAATAATTCAACAGGATTTGAACTCCATCGCGATGCTGGCATGTTATTTTTAGGATTGCTCCTTCGGCAAGGTTACGACCAGAAATCCATCGGAATACTCCGCAGTGGTGCGGTCCGGATCGACAAGGCTGGGGAGCGCTACCACGGTGTTGAATTCGCCATACCGTATTTCCATCTGGTGGTACGCCCGCCGCTCAAGGACATCAGACCTTATTCCCGAAATCACTAAATAATTATTATCCAGCGTGACGGAAAAATCCTGGTCGCGTAATCCTGCAATTTCCACTCGTACGACGAATTTTTCATCTGTCTCGTAAAGGTCCGTTGGCGGACTCCACAAATGACTGTGGGTTCGATTCAGCCAACTGGACGATTTGGAAGAAGGCTTTGCCCGGTCACCTGGCAATCCACCTGGTGATTCCGGGCTGGATGAAAGAAGTATCGTTGCCATCGCCGCACCTTTCGGAATAAATCACTCCTAAAAAGAAAAGTCCGCGCTTATTTTAATGCAGCCTGGGCAGCGGCAATAACTTCTTCATAATTGGGTTCTTCTCCCAATGCAGGCATATAAGCTGCATAGCGAACTACTCGTTTTCGGTCGACCACAAATACTGCCCGCCTTAAGACACGACCTTCTTTAATAAGGCATCCGTACTTCTTCCCAAAATCCGTTTTCAGTGAATCGGATAAGGTAATAACCTGCTCAACCCCGGCGGCTCCGCACCAGCGCTTCTGAGTCCAAGGCAAATCGGTGCTGATAACGAGAATGGCGATATTCTTTCCAAGTTTGCTGGCTTCTTCGTTAAAGCGGCGTGTCTCCCTGTCGCATACCGCTGTGTCAAGGGATGGAACAGCGGCTATAATGCGGACTTTTCTTTTTGTTTCTTTTAATCCTTTGACGACCGACCAATCCTGTTTCTGAACAGTGAAATCAGGAGCCTTGTCGCCGACCTTAATATCATCGCCGATGACGGTCGCATCTTTGCCGCTAAGTTTTATTAATCCATGTCTTTCGGTGGGCATATTGTATTCCTCCAAATAATGTTAATAGTCACTCTAATCGTCTGAAATCATTACATGCTCATCAGCGCCCCTGGCGGGATTCGAACCCACAACCAACAGCTTAGAAGGCTGGTGCTCTCTCCATTGAGCTACAGGGGCAAGATTCTCCCTGGCGTAATCGAAAAGGTTTTTCGAGCGTTATCCCTGAACCGGTCTGATCCCTTTATAAACGCGGCCACTCGATATGGTTTTTAGAATGACTTCGGCCTGCTTTCCCAGCCTTGCCCCCAACTCTTCCGAAGTGGCAGGCGAGTTGCCTGTGGAAAGCAGGATACGGAACACGCCGTCCACCAGCGTCGTATGGTCGGTCAGGAAATCAGATTCCTTTGCGCAATGCGACATCAAGACTTGTTGCAGACTGTCCATCGGAATGACTTCCGCCGTGACGGGATCAACCCAATCGATATATTCATCTGTTTTCCAATTGGCGAACATACTCTGGTGAGCGTTGCACAAGAGCGAAGACAGGTGAACATGCCAGTCGTTTTCATTTTGCTGCCACCAGTCAAAATCGATGTGAAACGGGGTTTTGACAGTCGGCTTCATCAGACTGAATTGCTTGACTTCAGTCATATTAGATTACCTCGGTTTCAGATTCGCTTATCCGGAAATATAGATCACCGATATGCTTAAAGGATTTGTTCGTGGCAAGTGTAGCCATCAAAGGAGCTGGCGGAGTGCGGTGAAGAATATTGATCGCGGAATACAATTCCTGTACATGGACATGTCCTTGCGGTGTAAGCTTTGATAATTCCCTGATCATCAGCGCCAGCGATTTTTCGAAAGGCTGGCGGTTCTTGGCCAGCTGCTCCCATGCCAGATCGACCGGTTTTGAATCGCCAACGATGGCAACCATCCGTTCGTTGTAATCACAGCCAACATCCTGCTTGAGGACTGCAAAGACCAGCCCTCCATCCGAACCGGTGAGGACAGTGCGCACCCACTCCCGTGTTGGTTTATGCGTCCGGGCTTCGATCACCACTTCTCCAAGCTGTTTGCTCCGCCGGATGGTAATCAGAGCTCCGGGAAAGAGCTTTTGTTTTTTGAACCAGTCCGAAAGTCCAAAAACATAACCGTGCTGCCGCACCACCCAGGCCGGAATCCGCTCCCCGGTCTTCATGTCCACCAGCGTGAATCGAACACGTGGCGATTGGTATGCGGTCGGGAAAAAGGATTGCAGTCGCTTGGAAATGGGCAGCGTCCCGGATCGCCAGTGGGGATAAGTAAGACAGACTGTCGCCTCATCCAACCTGGCGCTGATATGCTCCAGGTTGCTCAACTCATCATCCAGTTCGGTCTCAAGGTCAAGCATTTGAGGAGTCAATGAGGACGCATCGTACTCCATCACCTTATATTGCAGGAACGGGGGACATTGTCGGACCTCGGCAGGCTCAAGCCGCTCCAGCACCCATAAGACCTGTCCAGCCGGACCCACCTCGTCAAATCGATCGTCGCTCTGAAGTGCATAATTTAACGAAAATTCAGCCAGTTTGGGATTCACTCCGGACCCAAGGTCGATTTGCTCCAGAAGCCCGGCGGAAGGGATCGGTTCACCTCCCGCCATTTCCAAAATCGCCTCAACAAGATTTAAGTGACCGACATTGACATCCAAAAGCAGCGCTCGCGGGAACCAATGCCCCGCAATATTGACAAGGGACTCATCCGAAGAAAGGGCTGTTTCAATCGCTGATTCGATCGATTCACCGAACTCATGCTCGATCGCATCAGGGCTTATCTCTGCAGATTCATCCTCCTGAGGAGGAGCATTTAGGATGTGGTTTTCCAGTCCCGAAGCAAAGAACTTATGATCGCCGTCCTCCATGTCTACTTCAATAACCTGGAAGGAGCCCAAATCCGGATTGTTTCCCGCACGTGAGTTGACGACCACGCCCTTTTTCCAGTTGAGCGCAGGGAAAGCCAGGGATTCCTGGACCTGGAAGTTATCTTTTGGTAGGTAGATTTTTCCAAGCGACTTCTGCTTTTCATCGGCAATCTGCCTGGCTAATTTCAACCGTTCTGCCACAACGACTTTGACGATCTCCCTGGCAGTTAAGGGTGTTTCAGTTTCAAATAGATAATTCTGGATTAATTCATTGTCCTTTTTATTGACAGTGAAATCCTGCCAGTAATTATCGGGGAGAGATGGATAATTGTTTGCCATGACGATTTGTTGATAACAACCTTGTCGAACCAAATTTGACCGTAATTTGAGCCTTCTCATTATACCTTAACAACGATTTCTATCACTAACCTTCATATCGCGGGAGTGGTTTATTGCCGGCGGTTTTGGGGTGTGCTATAATTATTTCGACAGGTATGGTGATGATAGCCTTAATTATCCTGGACGCTAATAATAATAATCCGACCTTGCGGCAACGGGGCGGTTCTTTTCACTTGTACAGTTAGGAACTTAACTCACCCATCCCGTCGCCCAAAGCATATGCAGAGGGCGATATTTTTTGTCAGGAGGAAATAATGTATAGGACACATTTATGCGGTAGTCTACGGAAATCCGATGTCGGGCAGACTGTTACCTTGGCCGGTTGGGTTCACCGCCAACGGGATTTTGGAGGAGTGACCTTCATCGACCTGCGCGATCGAACCGGCCTCATTCAGATTGTAGGTAATCCAACCCTGCCGGAGGTAGCATCAATTCAAGTCGCGAGACAGGAATGGGTCCTCCAGGTCACGGGATTGGTCCGCATCCGCCCAACAGGCTCCGAAAATCCCAACTTGGCAACGGGTGAAGTGGAAGTTGAAGTGACCCAATGCGAAGTCCTAAATCCTGCAAAAATGCTTCCGTTTTTGGTGAACAAGGACGAGGAAGTCAACGAGGAGGTACGGCTTAAGTACCGCTACCTCGATTTACGACGGGAAAAAATGCAGAAGAATCTGATCCTGCGCCATAAGGTCATAAAATTCATACGCGATTATCTGAGCGAACGGGATTTCATTGAAGTTGAGACTCCGCTGCTCTTCAAAACGACGCCCGAAGGCGCACGCGATTACCTCGTTCCGTCCAGAATCTTTCCCGGCCATTTTTATGCGCTTCCTCAATCACCTCAGCAGCTGAAACAACTTCTCATGGTGGCTGGACTCGACCGCTATTTTCAGATCGCCCGCTGCCTTCGGGATGAGGATCTCCGTGGAGACCGTCAGCCCGAATTCACGCAACTGGACCTCGAAATGTCATTTGTCCAGCGCGACGATGTGCTGGACATTGTCGAAGGGTTATTCACATCCATGGTGGCCGAGGTCATCCCCCAGAAGCGATTACTATCCTCGCCCTGGCCTCGACTGACCCACGCGGAAGCCGTTGAGCGCTATGGAACCGACAAGCCCGACCTGCGCTTTGGATTGGAGCTGCATAACCTGAGCGATCTATTTGCCGGAACCGATTTCAAGGTCTTCCAAGCAGTCCTCTCGGGAAATGGTGTGATTAAATGCATCGTCGTACCCGGATGTGCAGAATACACTCGTAAAGAGGTGGATCATTTAACCGATTTTGCCAAAGAGCAGGGAGCAAAAGGACTGGCCACCCTTGCATTGACCGAGGAAGGAGTCAAGGGTACTGCCCAGAAGTTCATAAAACCCGATGAGGTTGAAAACATTAAGTTTCGGACCGGGGCAAAGACTGGCGATCTTGTGCTATTTGTCGCTGATTCGAATCTAATTGCGAACAAGACTCTCGGTGCCTTACGGTTGTTCTTCCGCGACCGGTTGAAACTTGCAGATAAGGATGTTTTGGCTTTTGCATGGGTGGTTGACTTCCCCATGTTTGAGTGGAAGGAAGAAGAGAAGAAATGGGATGCAGCCCATCATCCCTTCACCATGCCCAAAATGGAAGACTTGCCTAAATTTGACACTGATCCATCCCAGATTTTGTCCGATGCCTATGATATGGTTCTAAATGGATACGAAACAGCATCGGGATCCATCCGCATCCACCAGCGGGACATACAACGAAAAGTATTCCAATTGCTTGGCTTGACGGAAGAAGAAATCCAATTGAAATTCAGTCATCTCCTGGAAGCTTTTGAATTCGGAGCGCCTCCCCACGGTGGTATGGCTCCCGGTATCGACCGCCTCGTGATGATCTTTGCAGACGAACCCAACATTCGGGAAGTTATCGCTTTCCCGAAAAACCAGGCAGGACGGGATGTCATGGCGGATGCCCCGTCGCTCGCTTCGGAACAGCAGTTAAAGGAACTGCATCTCAGAATTGAGTTGCCGAAAGAAAAATAATCGGGGCTTCCAATTAACAAATGGTGAACAGCACATCCCTTGATGCTGTTCACCATTTTATATTATCTATCCTTACTGATTTGCAATCAAAAAATTAATGAAACCCTCCCCATGCCAATGACTTTATGGTATAAGAAAAACGACCCTGCTGTGCTCGTGATGCTGCATACCCGGTTCTGAGCCAACACCCATTTTAAGGGTCTCAATCTCTCGGTAGGAACGCGATAGGCCTGAGCCAAGGCGGGATTACCGGGTAGGGGCCCGACCTGCTTCGGCAGGTTCAGAACTTCGCTGCACACGGTATCGGTGGGGTCTTCAATTTAATCATTCATCTTGACGTGTCCACATTCGGGGTGTAAAATCCCCGGCTAATATGATGAAGTGAATTGACAATTGAATATGGAGATCTAGCGGCTGAGCCCTGTAACCATCAGGGTAACGAGGTGGAGGTTCTCCTGCGCGAGCAGGACGCTAATCTGATTCGGACTTGTTCCGGTCAGAGAAAATCGAATTGATCAGCGGATGCCTCTGGAGCCCGATCACAGGCTCCTTTCTCCCTTCCAAAAAAGCGCATGGGAACGCGATTTCAGTTCCCCGCCGAAATCCAACCGGTAACGGGTGGCACAAGGCGACGCAGTGGTCAGATTGACTCTGTCCATCACCATGGAAGGGCTGCCAGCCGGATTGTTCATAATACCAAGGGCACGCCCAAGCGTGCCCTTTTTTATTTTGCCTGACGAATAGACCATAATTACCAATAAGATGCACACAATAGAAGTAACGGATCAGGAATTAATATTGAATCGAGACCGAATGAAATCCAAAACCTGGATGGCGCTGTTATCACTCTACATCATATGGGGTTCCACCTACCTGGCAATCTTGTTCGTTGTAGAAACGATCCCGCCATTTATTAGTGCCGGAGTTCGTTTCCTGGTATCTGGAGCAGTCTTGTTGGTCTGGAGAAAATTAGCAGGGGACCCCATGCCGACAAAGATCCAATGGCGGTCAGCGGCTATAGTCGGAATTCTCCTCCTGGTCGGCGGAAATGGATTGTTATCCTGGTCTGAGCAGCGAATCCCATCTGGAGTTGCTGCCTTATTGATCGGTACAGTTCCCCTATGGCTAGTACTTATTGAAGCGCTTCGACCGGGCGGCACAAAACCAACCTGGCGTTCGGTTTTAGGTCTTGCGATAGGATTTACCGGTATCGTGGTTTTAATTGGACCCGCTGATTTAATCGGGGGGACTAATCAATTTAACATGGCAGGGATTCTGGTCTGCCTGCTGGCTGCGTTCATTTGGTCCTTCGGTTCAATTTACAGCCGTTCAGCGGATCTGCCGAATTCCGCCCTGATGACAACCGGCATGGAAATGCTGGTCGGGAGTGCCGGGCTTTTCATAGTCGCCACATTGGTGGGCGAATGGCAGGCTTTATCATTAAGCGAAATCTCACATAAATCCATGTATGGTTTGGTTTATCTCATCACAATAGGATCCTTGATCGGATTTGTCTCGTATGCCTGGTTGCTGCGCAATGCCCCCGTATCTCTTGTCGCGACTTATGCCTACGTCAATCCCCTGGTTGCAATTCTTTTAGGCAGTCTGCTGGCACAGGAACCACTCACCCCTCGAATTCTAATAGCAGCAATTGTTATTATCGGTTCTGTAGTATTAGTAAATTCATCCAGGAAAAATGATGTAATCCATAAAGACGAGGTGTCGGGTGCAATAGCAGAATGAACTCGAAGCAAGTCTATTATTCCAAGTTGGGTAAACCAACAAACTCAGAGATCTCAAAGGAGGAAAGATGGATCACAAGGATTTGTTAAAAAGAGTAAAAGAGGACGACGTAAAATTCATCTCTTACCAGTTCACCGACGTGACGGGAGCAGTGAAAAGTGTTGACGCTCCTATAAAGAGGCTGGAAGAGGCTCTCGAAGACGGTGTCTGGTTCGATGGGTCTTCCGTGGAGGGTTTTGCCCGTATCCAGGAGAGTGACATGCGTCTGATCGTCGATCCGGATACCTACGCCGTACTCCCCTGGACACCTAGCGAATCCCGCCGCGCCAGAGTCTTTTGCGATATCTTTATGCCGGATGGCGAACCTTTCGAAGGGGATCCACGCGGTGTACTTAAAAAGGATGATGGCAAAGCTGGCTGAACGTGGATGGACCTATAATGTCGGTCCTGAGCCTGAGTTCTTCCTCTTCAAGAAGAACGGAGCAAGCGTCCATCCGGTTCCCCATGATGTCGGAGGGTATTTCGATTTTTCAGCCGACGACGAAGCGGTTCGTGTTAGAACAGCCTTGATGGATGCGCTAATAAGCATGGGTCTTGAAGTCGAAGTAGGCCATCATGAGGTCGCTCTCGGTCAGCATGAAATTGATTTCCGTTTCGATGATGCCCTCTCGACGGCTGATAATGTGCTCACATTGAAATATACAGTCAAAGCAATCGCTGCAGAGCATGGACTGGTTGCTTCATTCATGCCCAAGCCGATATTTGGGATCAATGGATCAGGCATGCATTGTCATCAATCTCTCTTTGATAAAAAAGGAAAGAATCTTTTCTATGATCCATCGGATGAGCACCATCTATCCAAGCTTGCCTATGGATTTATCGCCGGTCAATTAACTCATGCCCGGGCATTTTGCGCCATCACAGCTCCCACCCCCAATTCCTACAAGCGGCTAGTCCCAGGATATGAAGCACCGGTTTACATTGGCTGGGCGCAGACAAATCGATCCGCACTAATCCGTATCCCACGATACACTCCGGGAAAGGACAAAGCCGTTCGCGCCGAGTTGCGCTGCCCGGATCCCTCCAGCAACCCGTACCTTGCATTTTCGGTCATGATCGCTGCAGCCCTTGACGGTATCGACAGAAATCTGGTTCCACCCAAACCGCTCAATAACGTAAATGTTTACCACCTCACTGAAGATGAACGAACAAAGAAGAAAATCGGATCACTCCCTGGGTCTCTGCTCGAAGCTCTGACGGAGATGGAAAAGGACAAAGTCATCAGAAGTGCGCTGGGTGAAACCGCTTACGAGGCTTTTACGACAGCGAAAAAGGCTGAATGGGACGATTTTCGAATGCATGTAACTGATTACGAAGTGGAACGTTACCTCGAGACAGCTTAAGAAGAGCATAATTTCATAACAAAAATGTGGGCTGCTATTTTGCCCACATTTTTATTATCTTCTGAAGGGATTGAAATTTGTACTCCGGTCATAATAGTCTTCATTCTCAGCCCGTTTCAACCATCGAATCACCCCATAAGTCACAGGTGTCAAAATGATCTCCAGAGAAACTTTGAACACATAGTTGGAGACGAACAAGGTGGAAAACAAGCTCCAAGGAAAAACGCTGAAGAAGGAAGCGACCAAAATAAATGCCAGCGTATCTACAAATTGCCCGACCAACGTGCTGCTGATGGTTCTCAGCCAGAGGAACCTGCCTGAAGTGTAGACCTTTAATTTCGCAAGGATGATGGAATTTGTGAACTCACCGGACCAGTACCCGGCCAAACTAGCCAGGACTATTCCTCCAGAGCTCATTCCACCCAGTATGGCTATATAGGCTGAATCACCTGCATAGTCCTGCCAAGTGGATTCTCCCGGCATCAGACCCACCAACCAAAATACTACAGAAGAGAGAATTAAGCGCAACAAAGCCTGTCCAGATTACCCGGCGTGAATTTTTATAACCATACACCTCGGTCAGGATATCCCCAAAAATATAACTTATAGGAAAGAGGATTGTTCCAGCATCGAATGCCAGTGGAAGTCCGAGGAATGACACTCCCCAATCGATAATTTTTGCCGATGAGGCGACATTGCTGACAACCAGAACGACACAAAAGAGGGCAGTTATCGTATCGAAGTATCGATAGTTTTTGTCAGATCTCAATGCGAATTCCCTTATTCACGCAGTAAATGACAGTTGTGCTTGGTCATTTAAATCCAGCTCGGTTTTCACTTTGGAAAACAATCTGCAAAAAGAGCATTCCCCTGGCGCGGATGTCGGCTGACCACAATTAGGGCATGTGTTTAACCCCTGGTGCATTGGGGTCAGGCGAAGCGAAAAGTCCTTGATTACGCCCTTCAAGGAATTTTAAGTAAAAGATGAGTTTCGCACCCGGTCGGTCACTTTCCAGTTCATTTAGCAGTTTTTTGTAATAGATGGATGTTGATCCGACCGCAAACGGGCATTCCTCGTAAATATATTCAATCCCTCTGAGTAGTGCGTAGGCTGTCATTTCTTTTTCATAGAATCGGCAGAGAGGTTTGACTTTTCGCGCCAAACCATCCGATTCGGTAAGAACAGGGCTTTGGCGAATCAGAAATTCTTTCGACCAGATCAGGGTATTTCCAAAAAGGGTTGCCGCTTCATCGTCGAGATTGTGTCCCGTCGCAAGAACGTCATAACCCAAATCCCGGGCGATGCGATTCATGACATGCCGTTTTGTCAGACCACAGACTGAACATGGCTTTCCTTTGCCCCTGTGAGACGTTTCTGCCAGGACAGGTATTGAATACCCATATTCCTTCTCCACATCGACGACATGGAGATTCAAATGATTTCTGTCTGCAAATTTTTCGGATAATCGATGTGATTCCGACGAATAACCGTGCCCACCGTCGATGCCCAGTCCTATGTAAAGTCCGTCAGCTTTATATCCCAGTCGAACCAGGATGTCCCAAAGCGACAGGGAATCCTTGCCCCCGGAAACAGCCACAATCACTTTTTCTTCCCTGGAGAACATTTTATACTTTTTGATGAATCGTTCAGTCTGCTCCGGAATCCATTCCAGGTAATGATCCTTGCACAGCGCCAGCTTGTGCTGTTTCATATTTACTGTAGCTTTTTGTCCGCAGGTTCGACATTTCAATTCAGCCTCCAGAAATGACCGAAATGAGAATGATGACTTCTCCGTCTTTTAGAATTTCATCTTCAAGGATCAATTCACCATCACGAGTGGCGATGATGGATTCGGGGAGGATGCCTGCTTTTTTCAAAGAAGACAGCAAAGTCATTCCAGGCTTTACTTCGTACTCTTGGTCACGGAGGGTAAGTTTTACTGTCATCTACTTTTCACCGATGGGGGATACATTCTACCATAGGCATTTTACCAAGATAATAAAACACATCATCAAACTATCCCAGAACAAAATCAGGCACCATCGGAAATTATATGCTTGACAGCAAGTTTCATTTGCCTTAGATTCATCTTCTGGAGGATCGAAATGCGCATCGGCATGATGGTGGACCTATATAAACCGTATATCAGCGGCGTAACGATCTATGTCGACGTCAACAAGAAGTTCCTGGAAAAACTGGGGCACGATGTCTTCGTATTTACATTTAGCGGGGACAAAGAGTACGTCGACGATGAACCGAATGTCCACCGCTCTCCTGGGTTACCGATCTCAGAGGGATTTGCCTTAAACATTGCTCACAAACGCGAAATTAAAAGATTGATCCAGTCGATGGATATTGTTCACGTCCACCATCCTTTTATAAGTGGACAGCTGGCATTAAGATATTGTAAACCGTTAAATATCCCGATAGTTTTCACGAACCATACAAGATACGATCTTTATGCCCAGGCTTATGCACCAACCCTGACGAAGGATATCAGTCAAACGTTAATTTATACCTATCTGCCTCGTTTTTGTGCCAAGGTGGACATGGTCATCTCACCATCGGCAGGAATGGCAAAAATCATGAGGGGCTTGAACCTCGAGGCTCCCATCACCGTCGTACCCAATGGCGTGGATATCGAAAAATTCCGCACAAAAACCGGCAGGTTCAAAAGGAAGGAGTTTGACTTCACTTCTGATGACACGTTACTGGTCTACTCCGGCAGGCTGGCACTTGAAAAGGATCTTCCTTTGGTCATCAAAGCTTTCAATGCTGTCGCTCAATCCTTTGAAAAAGTTCATCTGCTGATCATTGGCAGCGGTCCTGTTGAAGGTATGTTGAGGGAGATGGCCAGCCAGACCGCAACCGCAAATCGAATTCATTTCATGGGACGGGTTCCGTATGACGATCTGCCGGATTACCTCTCCATGTGCGATGTCTTCGTTACCGCATCCATGTCAGAAGTCCATCCGCTCTCGGTCATCGAAGCCATGGCATCCGGATTACCGGTTCTAGGGATAGATTCCCCGGGCGTCGGTGACACAGTCATCGATGGGCATACAGGATATCTTTCCAGTTCGGACCCCCTGGTGTTCACCGCCAAAATGATGAGGCTCTGCCTCGACAAGGATTTATGTCGAAAGATGAGTTTGGCTGCCCTGGAAGCATCCAAGAGATACTCCATTGAACGAACCGGTGCGATCATGCTTTCGCATTATGAACGCTTGGTTGAACAAGTCGAACCAAAACGACACAGCCTGGGATATAACCTCCGCAAGATCTGGGAAAGCTTCTTTGCATGATGAAAACGAAAAAACAATCCATTGGTGCATGGGGAGAAGAAGAAGCCGCAAATTACATGAGCTCGTTAGGTTATGAGATCATTGGACGTAACATCCACACCCGGCATGGTGAGATCGACATCGTGGCGCAATCGGGAGATGTCATATTCTTTATTGAAGTCCGCACACTGACATCCAGCCGAATTGCCTATCCAGAAGAAACAATTACAGCGAAAAAACGAAAGAGTATGCTTGCTGCAGCCGAAGATTATGCACAATTACATGAGATCCTTCACTGGCAAATCGATGCGATTGCGGTCGAAGGCAAACGGACTAAAAAACCTATAATTACCCATTTCGAAAATGTTATTGGATAGAATGGAAGAAACAAATGACCGGGAAGAAATCAAATCCTGAAGCTCGAAATTTGACGCCCCATGAATCTGCGAGTTTATTGAGGAAATTCGGGATTCGCGCCGATAAGTCCTTGGGGCAGAATTTCCTGGACGACGAGCTGATGTTACAAAAGATCGTCAAGGTCGCTGAAGTATCAGCAGCTGATACTGTTTTGGAAATCGGGCCGGGATTAGGCAGCCTTACCCGTCATTTGGCTGTCGCAGCAAAAGAGGTTGTGGCCGTTGAGTTAGACACACACTTGATTCCCATCCTTACTGATGTGTTGACACCATATAAAAACGTGAGGGTAATCCAGGGGAATTTTATGGATTTTAGGATTTAAGATCTTATCCAAGTCGAATCCTTTATGGTTATTGCCAATATTCCTTATTACATCACGTCCGCCATTATTCGCCATTTAATGGAAAATCTTCCACGACCAAAGCGAGTGGTTTTGACCATACAAAAGGAAGTCGCCCAAAGGATTTGTGCCGAACCCGGAGATATGAGCCTGCTGGCTTTGAGCGTACAGGTATTTGGCAAGCCCGCCATTGAATTCGAAATTCCATCCAATGCATTTTTTCCGGAGCCGAATGTTGATTCCGCAGTCATAAAACTTGATGCCTACCCTGAACCGGTCATTCCATCGGAAAACCTCGACTTCTTTTTTAGATTAGCAAAAGCAGGATTCAGCCAGAGGAGAAAAACGCTTCGCAATTCCCTCTCTGGAGGTCTTTCAATCTCACCCATCGATGCTGAGAACTTACTCCAATCATCAGGAATCGACCCTAAACGCCGGGCAGAAACGTTGAGCCTTTCAGAGTGGACACTGCTTACTACGATGTATTCAAGTCCTCCAATAAATTAATTCTAACAATTAGAAAAGTTAAAAAAACGAGAAACCAATTATCAGGTTCCTCGTTCAGCTGCCCGTATTCATTCTTGCAAGTTTCCCTTTACGTCGCAAATCCCTGAATTGCCAAAGCAATTCCCATATCCGGAATGCTGCCTCAATCTGGATCTTAAAGGACATTTTCGATTTGCCCCACCGCCGGTCGGAGAAATGAATTGGGACTTCACCAACCTGATACTCGAGACAATATGCGATATATGCCATTTCAACCAGGAAAATATATCCACTCGCGCGGATTCGGTCCAGCGGCATGCCTAAAAGAGTTTCCCGCCGCCAGAGACGAAATCCGGTCGTGACATCCCTCAGGGGTAAATGCAGGATCGTGCGTGAGTAAAAATTTCCCCAAGCCGACAAACCCTTGCGCCAAAGAGGCCAATTTTCGTCGACGCTGCCGCCTTTCACATACCTGGATCCCAGCACAACATCGCAAGTGTTGAGCTTTGCTGCCATTTCCACCAATTTTTCGGGATCATGAGAGAAATCAGCGTCCATTTGAGCGACCGCCTCTGCACCATTCTCCAAGGCGATCTTAAAACCTGTCAGATAGGCGGATCTCAATCCCAGCTTACCGCTTCGGTGGTGGACGAATAATCGTCCGGCATTCACCGCAACCATATCGTCCGCAATCACACCCGTGCCATCAGGGCTGTTGTCATCGACAATCAAGATACGAAGATCGAGCGGAAGCGAAAATAATGCGGAGACCAGGTTTGGCAGGTTCTCCGCTTCATTATAAGTCGGGACAATAACAATAATTTTCAACCGGCTTTATTTCCTTTTCAATATCTCAGTCTTTAATTGGACAAGTCCGGTATAGTGCTGGTCATTGGCAGAAATGATATTAATTCTGATATTCAAGCGATTTTCCTGCTTCGTTTGGTCTCCCATCGGGTAAAAAAAGTTGAGAGATTGCTCCAACTTGGATTGGATCCGTTCCTCCATGGATGACAAAGCATGCTGCGGGAGTATTATGACAAAATCTGTCGGAGTTAAGTGACCGACAAATCCATCTTCAATGTAACCTGATTCCCGTATCGCATTATTTAGAATCAAGCTGACGGCACGCAGAACATCATCCTTGGCAACGAATCCATAAGCATCGCGGAAATATTCGATATTCTCGATAATGATCCCCAGGGCTCCAGGTCCATCCTTTTTCAGACAATCGCTGAGTTTTTCTTCGACCAGCGGTCCTTCGGGAAGTCCTGTAACTGGATTGGTCAATGAATCCTGTTTGGATCGTTTGAGGACGTTCCGCACTCTTAACCGCATTTCCTGAACATCGAACGGTTTTGTGATGTAATCGTCAGCGCCAAGCTCCAGGCCTGCTAATTTATCACTTCGTTCTCGTTTTTCAGTCAGGAAAATGATTGGGATATGACTCGTTTTTCGATCAGCCCTCAGCCTGCGTGCGACTTCAAATCCGTCGATATCCGGCAATCGGATATCCAGAATCAATAAGTCTGGGCGAGCGGTAAGGGCAGCCTGGATTCCATCCTCACCCCAGTTGGCAATGACAACCTCATAACCCTGAACCCGCAGATAAGAGTTCAGCATTTCAGCCAGATCCTGGTCGTCCTCAACAACGAGGATTTTGGATTTGGTTTCTGTCACAGATGCCTCTGTTAACCGATGGGGTCTTTTTGGATGACGAACTCACACACGGGGTCGTTCAATGCGATACATTTGGATTCGTTCACGCGGAATTCATTTCCGCCGGATACCCACTTGAGGCTTTCCTGGATCAATCCAGCCGCGATGAAACAGACCGGTTTATCCACACCACTTCTCCCCCAACAACACGGGCACTTGTGGATAGTATATATTAATTCATTATCCTTTTCTTCAACTGTGCTAAGCTGGTCGCTGACCTGGCTGAATATCTTTGCCATGGCCGGGAGACCGATTCGCATTTTTGCCTGAAGTGGAAGGACTTTGAATGCCAGGTCGCCGGCTCCAGCAAGCGCTCCAAAATATTTTAGTGCATCGGCGAAGGTCGCCCGTCCGGCTCGAAGCATCAAACCGCGGCCACCGCGAGGTCCATACATCTCCTCCAGGGCAACACCGATCGCAGAAAGTTCTGCAAAGTCAAACGCTTTTTCGAGGTTATCGGGGGGGTAATTTTCAATATATTTATTAAGTCCGGCAAGATTCAGAATGGCATTCAAACCATTTTTGCCCATGACATCTTCCAAAGAATTAATGGTGATCAAGCCAAATTTATTGGGGTAATAAAGACCGCTTTTTTGAATCTGGTTCATTCCAGGCTCCCTTAGATCAGTTTACCGAGGTCTTCTGTAGCCCGGCGCATATCAAGAAAAATCAAACCCAGTTTGGCCTGTTCCCTGGCCAGGGCGGTGAGTACTGCTTCTTCGCCAACGGACATCAGGACCACATAACCTTTTTCGCCTTTTATATAAACCTGCTCAAGTGACCCTCTCCCCAGTTCATTGGCAATACGTTCACCGAGGGACAGCATGGCTGCGGACATGGCCGATACACGATCTTCCTCCACCCCCTGCGGGAGTGCGGATGCAATGCTCAAACCGTCAACGCTGACGATGGCTGATGCCTCAATGTCTGGTGAAGAAGCCTGTAATTCACGCAGGCGGTCAACCATCATTTGAGTGCGAGACTTGGTCAAAACAGCCTCCTGGAATTCATTTAACGTCCGGCGCTTTCCCGCCTATGGACTGAATATTCCTGTGGGTACTTTAGCATACGGGATTAATTGTGTCAAGTTACCCTATGGGAATTAAGTATAGCATTATTCTTTACAATTTTGTTATAATGCCACGAAGAAAATGCGGTATTTTCTCATAAAAATGAAGAAACTAGCCTTAAAAATATTGGTGATTGCAGTCCTAATCGGGCTCGTCCCCGTCTCATCGGTACCTGCCCAGGAGGAAAACCCAGGCATGCCCGAGGAGACTAGTGGGAGCGTAGTCTGCCCTCCTGGGGTGTATACCCAAATCCCGCTGGATTGCCTGCCCGCAGGACCATCATCCACTCTGACCCAGAGTTTCATCCATGGATTATATCCATCCGCTCCCCGGGCGGATTACAACCCCGATTATGCCCTCAATTATGTACCGTACAATTACTTCAGGGTCGAAGAAGGCGGGACTTCAGCTTATCTGTCTCTGGGAGATGCAGAATCCCGAACGGGGGAGATATCCAGGATAGGTCCTGGCTTGGTCTATGTCAGCTATTCAGACCGGGTCGAAACCAACAGCGGCGTTTATTATTACCTGACCAATGGGACCTGGATCCCCGGTGACGGAGGACGCATTTCGCCCGGCGCTTTTCAAGGAAAACTATTTAGCGCCTCCCCTCGAAATGGTTTTGGCTGGGTGTTAACTGAAACTAAATCCAAGAGAAGGCCTGAATACACAACCAATAATCCATCCGTGCGAACCTATTATCGCACACAGATGGTTCCAGTTTACGAGTTCGAAGGTTTTCAACGGATCTGAATGGCTTTTAATAGGCGACCAGGAATGGGTCGAAGGCAGGGTTGTATCATCCATTAGGCCATCTGACGAACCACCTCCCGGTGTGAACACGGGTAGATGGATCGAAATCAATCTGGCTGAACAGACTCTCGCCGCATACGACAATGATCAACTTGTTTACGCGACGATAATTTCCAGCGGAGTGGACCCCTACTGGACACGACCGGGTTTATTTCAAATCTATAAGAAAAAAGACACAGAGGATATGAGCGGAGCATTCGAGGCGGATAAGTCCGACTTCTACTCGCTTCAGGCCGTGCCCTGGACAATGTACTTCGATCAAGCACGTGCCATCCACGGCGCTTACTGGCATACCAATTTTGGATATCCACAATCGCACGGCTGTGTCAACATGTCAATTGGAGATTCCGCCTGGCTCTATCAATGGGCGAAGGAAGGCGACTGGGTGTGGGTGCACGACCCATCCGGTCTTACTCCTGAAGATCCCGACCTGTATGGCAGCGGCGCCCCTTAGAAAATGAGCTGCTCCCATAGATAATCTTGACGCTCCTGAATGTCTGTGATAAACTATCAGCCGCTCAATCACTGGTCCCGTGGTGTAGCGGCTAACATGCGGCCCTGTCAAGGCCGAGATCGCGGGTTCGAACCCCGTCGGGGCCGCTGAAAAGTAACAAAGAGCGCTGGATTTAAGATCCAGCGCTCTTTTAATTTCAAAGATTGGTCAGGCGATTTCTCTTTTTATTGCATCTGGAAGAAATGGCTGTTCGAGACTTCGAATAGAGTTCCCAGGTCTCTGTATGAGAAATGGTTGATTCCGGCTGCAGCTTTTCAAGCGGTCCGAGAGTTTCCAGCTCAAGGAATTTATGATTGCAGTAACTTTCTGTATTACAACCGCCATCCGGATGAGTTAGGCCGGTGATCGGGTCGAATTGCTTGACAAACAGGACTCCATCGATCCAGTAAGCCATCCAGCCATGGGGATTAAAATAGCCCAATTTTATCGGGGTCGAATCCGCTGAAGCTGTCGTATCGCCTTTAATCAAAATGCAATCATCGCGCAGAACTAATCTGGGATCATCCAATCTTGTGTAAGGCCAAATGGATACTTGACGATTTGCGAGCAGACCCGCCGGGTCCGTGTTCCCGACTGGCTGAGGAAGTATCGCAACACCTCCCAGCCTTAACATGCTTAATGCCCATGGAGATAATTCGACAGTCCACGCCCCCTCATTTCTCAACTCATGCTGAATAATGACCTGCGGCCGCCCGGGTACCAATCGTATCTCGATACTTTTCGCGATGTGAGTCCACGGTTCAGCGGGTTGATCGATTCGCACCCCGCCTGGAATTTCCGCTACGGTCACTCCAGGGACATCGGGCATGTAGGTTCTGGGCATGGCCTCAGGCGAATGCCACAACCGGTGACCTCCACGAAGAAGAAAATCTCCAAATTGGGTTGAAGCTTTTTCGTTTCCAAGATCGACGAATAAATTGTCCCGCCCTTGTAAGGATAATCGAACAATCCTGGGTGCGGATAGTAAATACTCCAACCTGATAAAATCATTTTCCATTATTCGGGTTGGATTACCGTGAAAATCTCCCTCTAAGCTCATAGTTTTCTCCAATTTGAATTCATTTTTTGATTATACTTTCACCTGCCAGATTTTTACGTTTACCCGGGAAGGTAATGGACTGAAGGTCTGCGCCTCCAATAAAGTAATTATCGCTCAAAAATATTTATTTATGATGATGTTAAATATCAAAGAGGCACCCTTAAGGGTGCCTCTTTGATATTTGTTCATTAATTAAATTACGCTTTTGCAGTGCCAAATGCGTTGCGAACGCCAGGGAGCATACAATAGATTAGGATCAGGCCATTCACGATGAATGATACCTGAACTTCCTGCCAATCAGCCTGCCCAATGAGGTAAGTGAAATCAAGGATCAGGTTGAAGGTGGCGATCACCACAAGGAAAAGCCAGGCGCCTGGGTCCATCTTCCAGAGCATCTGAACCAACCACACCCACACCCACACCATCAAACCCCACATCATGGCACTCCAAAATTAAACACATGCGGGGAAAATGGGCCGATGTTAATTGCCAAAATACCAAGGGCTTGAAGAGTATGGACCGCAGCCAATAAAGCTGCGATACCCGCGAGTACTGCCAGAACAGTAACGCCAAACGGTCTTTTCATTTTTTCTTCTCCTATAATTACGAATGATTTAGATTTTTACCATCAAGAATGATTATACACAAAATTCCTGCAAAGACAATCACCTCGGGCCTATTATTGGAATGGCGATGCTATATAATTAGCGAAACATAAAATCCATATTGTGATAGCGCAGCCTGGAATGTACAGCCGGACAAAAACTCCCTTATCACCTGTAAAAGCACAGGAAATCGTCTCTTTTCACTTCGGCTCATCGGTGAAAATCATTGGCGCTCAGGAATTAACCGACGGATACTATAACTCGGCATATTTATTACAATTATCAGATCAAGGAAAATGGGTGATTAAAATCTCGCCGCATCCCTCGGTCAAAGTAATGCGTTATGAAAAGGATATCCTTCGCGCCGAGGTGGAAGTCCTGTATCTGGTCAAAACCCGAATGGATTTACCAGTACCATCGGTAATAAATCATGATTACACGCACAACATCCTTGAAAGCGATTTTTTCATCATGGAGTTTGTTGACGGGGTTCCACTAAACAAGATCCGCGAATCGTTAACGGAAGCTGAAGCAAAAGGCATTGACGAAAAAACCGGTCGACTTCTAAGAATGATGAACTCCATTCGGGGAGATCGATTTGGATATTTTTCACACCCAGAATCTCCTGAATTGTCCTGGCATGACACCTTTGAAAAAATGATTCGGGGAGTTCTCCAGGATGGACAAGAGATGGATGTTTCACTCCCTTATTCCTACGATGAAGTTTTATCGCGAACAGCAAGCCATTTCCATGCCCTAGATGAAGTCGTCACACCTCAGCTTGTCCACTGGGATCTTTGGGATGGAAATATTTTTATTGACACGGCGACCAGGCAGATCACGGGAGTGATCGATTTCGAACGAGCGTTGTGGGCTGATCCATTGATGGAGGCTAACTTTGGCGCATTCGGTATGAATCCCGATTTCCTCGCCGGCTATGGCGGTGAAATGCTTGGGACAAAGAACCGGCAAAAGCGGCGTTCCATTTATAACATTTACCTGTACCTGATCATGATCATCGAATGTTACTTCAGGAACTATGAAAATGACCAGCAGGAAAAATGGGCACGGCAGAAATTAATGGATGAGATCGAATTACTCGCTGCACTGTAAAAAAAAAACTGGGAGTGATTTCTCACTCCCAGTGGCATTATTTGGTCGGTTCGGAAAATCGAGTCTCGGTGGTCATCCCCCACTTCAGCCGCGGGTCTGTGTCTTCGAGCTTGACGCGTACCCGGTAGGTGATATCTCCTGCCTTCTCCTCGAAGGCATCAGCGATCGACTCCACCTTCCCTTTCAATACAAGCTCCGGCAGGGCATCGAGTATGACGAGGACTTCCATTTCTTCCGTCACGTCAACGATTTCATTTTCAGTAAGATCTGTCGTCTCCACATACCATTCCGATGTATCGGCGATCACCATCACGACCTGCCCGGGGTTGACCATTTCACCGGCAGAGACATCCACCCTGGCGATGATCCCATCATAGGGAGCGATGATGTCAAGGTTGTCCAAAGCAGCCTGGGCAGCCTTCAAACGAGAATCAGCAGAATCGAGTCTGGCTTGAGCAAGCGCTAATTGCTCAATATCCGCGCCGTCATCTTTATTTTCGCGTGCCCTTCGAGCTTCATCGAGATTCGCCTCAGCTCTTTCCAGTTCGGATTTTATCTGCCGGTACTCATTTTCGATTTCTGCTTGAGCGGACAAAGCCTCATCATAATCTGATTGAGCTGTTTCGAGATCATTCTTGGCGCGCTGGCGATCGGCATTGTCCTCATCCAATGATGCATATTTGTTGTATTCATCCTCTGCATCTTCTAGTTCGGACTTGGCATCGGCAACATCAGCCTGAGCCTGGTCGAGATCGTCTTCATATTGATCCTGATCAAAATCATCCCAGGCAAGCAATGCCTCATAATAGACTGTCTCAGCAGCGATTTCATCAAGGACTGCCTGGCTGTAGGCAAGACTTGCGGTTCGGTTCAAATCGTCAAACGCTTGTTGGGCAGCGGTTACTTCCAGCTGGGCTGCAGCGACATTGGCTTCAAATGAATCCCTGTCACCCAGTCGGGCAAGGACATCGCCTTTTAATACGGAATCACCCTCCACGACCAGGACTTCGTCCACACTTCCACCGCCCATAAAAAACAGATTGGCGCTATCCTTCGGCACAACCCTACCCTCCGCGACGATGGAACCAAAAGAGTTGTCAACCACGGCAGGAACGGATATCTCTCGTGTTGGTTCAACATTGCTTCCACAAGCAGTAAGGATGGCAGACGCTGACAAAATTAAAACAAGTAGAACGATTATTTTTCCGGTTTTCATATTGTTTTCTCCTTCTAAATTATTCGTACGCGAGTACTTCGCGGATGGTCAACCGGGTCGCATTTCGTGCCGGTCCTACGCTCGCGAGTACAGATAGCGTGATCACAACCGCCAGCCAAAGGATTACTCCGAGAGGAGTAAAAGTAAATTCAGCCGGCGCTCCAAACAAAGCCAGATTAATAGCGTTTGCCATTAAGGAGCCGATCGGTAAAGCCAAGACAACACCAAAAAGCCAGCTCATTGTACCAATCAACAATCCCTCCACCATGACGAGCTTCATCACGGCTCTATCCGATGCCCCAATCGCGCGGAGGATGCCGATCTCCCGGGTCCGCTCGAGGACATTCAGACTCATCGTCCCGGTGAGACCAATGCTGCCTACAATGGCGATCAACACTGCCATCATGAGCAGGAATCCCGTCAGGATGTTTAATCCGTCAGCGGTAGTGGCAGTTAATGAACGACCTGCTTCAACCTCGGTGACCCTGTAGCCCTCATCTCGAAGTTTGGCTTCGATCACCCGACCCAGGGCTTTTTGCTGTTCGATGCTCATATTCCCATTTTCCGACACGACACGAAATGAATTGGCGCGGTTTTTTTCGTGGATGACATCGGAAAGATACTCATAGGTTGAATAGGCCAGGTATCCACCGCTCTTACCCGCCATCTGGAAGAAACCGATCACTTCAACGATCTCATCCTGCCCAGCAATTTTGATCTTCAAGAGATCACCGGTTTGCAGATCGGGGTATGCCTCCCTAAATCTTTCATTCACCACAACGACCGATCCGTCACCGGGCTGAATCCATCGGCCTTCGAGGACCACCGGATCCACCAGGGTACTATCGGAAGGCGGAGCAAGAAGGTTAACGCTTTCACCTGCCGTGCCGTCCGGGTTCTGAAGGACTCCCGCAGTGGCTGCCCAGCCTTCCACATGACGCACGCCAGGGATTTCCATGATCAAGGATTCGATTTCTGAAATCCTGGCATTATCCCCTAAACTGAATGTGATATCTGCCAGGAAATATCGACCGATGCGATCAATATAATTCGTTAATGACATTTGGACATTGAAAGTGCCAATAAAAATGGCTCCTCCCAAAGTTAATGTAAAAATGGTGAGGAAGAGTCTCCCTTTCCGGCGAAACGTATTTCTCAGTGAAAGTATTGTGGGGCGGGAAAGTCCGCGTATCGATTCCAACCGCCTGTCCAGCCAGTTCTTCTTTTGCTGTACATTCGACTGGCTGACACCGCTGAGAGCTTCTACAACCGATATACGGGTACCATTGAGAATGGGGATGATCCCAGCCAGTTGTGGGACCAGCATGGCGATGGCAATCTCGATCCAGAAAACGGCAGGCTCGATCCTGAATCCCTGCAAAACAATATTAATTTCCCTGGCAAAATATCCCATCATCGTGTAAGCTGCCCAACCGGACAACGGCAGAGCGATGGCGAACGAAGTCAAACCATAGACGAAGATCAGAGACATGTAAATGCCGATGATCTGCCCTCTGCTGGCTCCGATGGTCTTCATCACCCCAATATGGTTGACCTGCTGATTCAGGAGAGCAGCCAGGGTATTGGTGATCAGGAACGCACTCAGGAACATCACGAGGAAGGCAAGGACCACCAGAACGGCTGTAATGGCTTCCACGTAGACCCGGTTGGGATGGTCATTCGAGGATCGAACTTGCGATGCGATCACGAAGCTCCCGCTGTCTTCGATTCCTTCAATGACCTTATTGGCAACCATTTGAAGATACGCCTTATCGGTCCGGTCACCTTGAACTGTTACGTAAAGCCTGTTCATGCTCGAGGGAGATTCCAGCCAATTTAATGTATCCTGTGTGACGTAGCCCTGAACAGGAGCAAGGAAAAAACCACCGGGACCCTCGGAGCCAATCGTCTGATCGTGAATTATTGCGGTGATGGGGATTTCACGAATCTTACCGGATGGAAGTTCGACCTGGATGGAGTCGCCCAACTCTGCTTGCAAATCGGCGAATTTAAACCGGTCAATCGCAACCTGCCGGTCGGCAGGAGGCCATACTCCCTCTTCCAGCCGGATCTGATTGATCTCCATCGAGTCAATTTCAGGTATGGCTTTGATTTCAAAGGGCGACCATTCGCCATTCGCTTTACGATAGCGAAGCGTGAGAGTTCTAATGCCCTGCGCCTGCGCGACCTCGTCGATATTGCGGATGGAATTGACCAGGTCCTCGTCAAAAGGAGTGGAAAACACCTGGATGTTCGCCGGATTCACCGACATATATCCAGCTTCCATGTCTTCCGAGATGATGATATTCATGCTGATGATCAAACCTACCGCAAATAATCCAATCGTGATGGATGCGACCACCAGTATGGAGCGCAGTTTATGCCCCCAGATGTCCGTAAGGACTTTTCTCCAGCGCGGGCGAAACATTACTTTTTCTCCTTAATCCGCCCGAATATATCCCGTCTGGCAGGAGCAAAACGGTTTCGGTTTTTCATTGCATTCAGTCGCAGTGTAAATTCAACGGCCGGCTGTTCTGAGAGCAGCTTATTAAATTGCTCAAGGCTGATGCACAACGCCTCGACTTGACCTTCTACAGCCTGGAACGAAAGGTCCATGGTAGGGATCTCGAGCATGTCCAACTCAGTAACGCAATCGCCTGGGTGTAATGTGGTGACCACTTCGTCTTTTTTAAGGAAACGATTCCGTCTCACCTCTACCTTTCCCTTAGAGATGATGATCAAACCTTCGTCGACGCCTCCCTGCCGGGCGATGGTTGCTCCGGTGGCAAACTGGCGCACCCTTACCAATTTGGTCAATTTCAACATTTGCGGATGAGTTAATGTCGGGAGGGCATGGTACACGTCTTCATTAACCAACTCCCCATCCGAGATGATGACCCGCCGCGTTGCCCTGCGGGCGAGAATCGGATCATGGGTCACGATCAGGATCGTTTTCCCCTCCCGTGCCAGCTCTTCAAAAATATTCAGGACCAACTCGGCGGTGCGGGAATCGAGATTGCCTGTAGGTTCGTCGGCGATGATGATCGGCGGGTCATTGGCCAGGGAGCGCGCAATGGCTGCGATTTGCTGCTGTCCGCCCGATACACCGGCAGGAAGTTTATCGGCGAAATCATCAAGGTCCAATCGTTTCAATAATTCATGTGCACGCTTTTCACGCTCCGCCGGTGGATGGATGTTGCAGTAATCCATTGGCAGAATCGTGTTCTCGAGGATACTCAATGTCGGCAACAGCTGAAAGAACTGAAAAACGATCCCCAGATTTCTCCCGCGCCATTCCGCCATCTGTCCTTCCTTGAATTTGGACAGTTCCGTCCCGCCGATTCGGACGATTCCGGATGTCGGATGGTCTATCCCGGTGATCATATTGATGAGAGTGGATTTCCCGCTGCCGGACTTGCCCATGATGGCAGTAAATTCCCCCTGGTCGAAACCCATGGAGATATTCTTCAACGCGAAGAATTCTCCCGCAGGAGTTTTAAATGTCTTAACGATACTATCCAGGTTGATGAACTGGTGGGGTCGAGTTGAAGCGGCTTGGGTCAGCATGGATTATTCCACTTCAAACTGCGGAGTCGTAGTAAGCAGCCCGTCCTGTAACCAGAGCGCTCGTGAGTAACGACTGAAGAAGCCCGGGTCGTGTGACACCATGAGGATAGTATGTCCCCGCAGGACAAGATTCTCAAAAATATTAAAAATGGTCTCAGCTGTAGATGTGTCCAATCGACCCGTAGGCTCGTCAGCGACGAGGATGGGAGGGTCGTTGGCGAGCGCTCTCGCAATGGCAACACGCTGCTGCTGTCCTCCCGAGATGTCACCCGGGAGCTTGAACGCATGCTCCTCCAGTTCGACTTCCCGCAGAAGCCCCAGCGCGGTTTCCTTGCTGCGGATCGGACGGTATGTTCCGCTGAAATCCATCGCAAGCATGACATTTTCCACCAGGCTAAGCGAAGAGATCAAATGGAAAGCCTGGTAGATTACCCCAAGGTTTCGCCCCCGCCAGGCTGCAGCCTGGTTCTCGTTTAAAAGGTGTACATCCACTCCGCCAATGCGAATCTCGCCCTCGGTCACATGGTCGACAGCTGTGATCAGGTTCGCCAGCGTCGTCTTACCCGCCCCGGATTTACCCAATATCCCGATGAATTCACCTGGGCGAATATCCAGGTCGATCCCGCGTAATGCAGGGAAGTCGCCTGAAGCGTTCCGATATATTTTCTTTACACCGCGCAATTGGATGAACGGGTCCAGTTTTACTTCGCCATTCGCCCCCGGCATTGAATTAAACGTTCGCGTGGCCACACCTTGCTCTCAATCTTTTCTGGAAATCGCATTAACGATGAAAATATAACACGAATCACATCCATGAAATGTTAGAAACACATAAATATCCCCCATGAAATCTGTAAACGATGGTTTTACTTAATGGGTTCTTACACTGCTCCATTCCTGCTGAGGATACCCAATCCTGGCCGATCTGGAACAGTCAATTTTGCGCCCTGGAAATTCACCCCGTCATAAGGGTCGTTCTTAATCAACATGGGACCATCCAAATCAATGTAATCACACATGGATCCAAGGTGCGCTGCAGCTGTTACACCCACAGATGTCTCCACCATGCACCCCATCATCACCTGCATATCCAAGGCACGTGCGGTATGAATACACCGCACGGCTTCGCGGATGCCTGCCGATTTCATTAGTTTGACCACAACCCCATCCACGGCACCAGCAAGGGAGGCGACATCGCGGGAAGTTTTGACGCTTTCATCGGCAAATATCGGCATAGGCACTTTCTGTTCTTTTAGTTTTCCATGCAGCCACTTCAAACCCTCCAGGTCGTCGGCTGGTAAGGGCTGTTCGATGAACTCGATGTCATAATCCACCAATCGAGGAATGAGATCAAGGGCTTTTTCACGGGACCAACCCGCATTGGCATCCAACCGCAGCTTCGCAGGAGTAGCTTCCCGGATCGCAGCAACAATCGCCTCGTCATCCGGGCTGCCCAGCTTCACCTTAATGATCGGGAAGCCTGATTCCTTCGCCCGCTGAGCCATGATCTCCGGTGAGTCCATGGAAATCGTGAAGGAAGTCATGGGGATCCTGTCCGGATTTAGTCCAAATAACCTGAAGAGAGGTTGCCCCATCCGCTTACCCCACAGATCGTGCAATGCCACTTCGATTGCTGTCCGGGCTGACCGTGAGCCGGGAGGTAATGGAGCGAGGAAAAAGTCAAAATCGAACGGGTCGCCTTCCAAAGGAGGGAGAGACGCCAAATACTCCACGATATCTTTTTGAGTCTCGTTGTAGTAAGTTACTGCCGGCGCTTCGCCAATACCCTCATCCAGGTGAACGATCACATTAAAGCGCTGGTCGTCCGCTCCATGGGCAATCCGGAAGGTGGTTCTTAAGTTCAGTGTGATGGGTTCCCAGCTTAGTTTCACCTTTGGCCTCTGCGGTTCAGGAAATCAAGAACTTTCTTAATCCATTCATCAGGTAATTCCATGTGGACGTTATGCCCCGTTTTCTCAGGAATCCAAAGTTCGGCATTGGGAATGTTCTCAGCGATGAATTGTGCATGCCGGTCCGGTGCATTAACTCGATCATCAGATCCCATGATCACAAGTGTCGGTCGTTCCACCTGTGACAATGTTTGCATTGTGTAATTGGGTTCTGTAATGATTTCCTTCATTGTCATGGAGAGTAACTCGCGCCAGTACTCACGGCCATGCCGGGGTCCGTGTACTTAAATCATGAGCGCGACGTCCTCCGGATTATTTTGTAAATAATAATCAGGGTCCAGCACAACCGGCTCTCTCTCGCGCAGGTAAGGAGTTACGTACGCATTGGCAGCCTGGACAACTGCTGTCTGAACCACATCCGGATGCTCGACCAGCGTCACGAGGGCAACATTCCCTCCATTGGAATGGCCAATGACATGGGCTTTTTCATATCCCAACTTACGAATGAGTGCTGCCATGTCGTCAGCCAACTCCCGGAACGAGTAGGAATGCGTGCCTTCGCTTTTTCCGTGGCCTCGGCAATCCGGGATGATGACTTTATTGGATTTAGCAAGGCGTGGAGCGATTTCACTCCAGTCGATTTGGCCGGTGATCGTTGAGCCGTGGATCAAGAGAATCGGAATTTTCTCCCCGGCATCTTCCCCAAGCGTGTCATAATAGAGTTGTATTCCGTTCACTTTGATATATGGCATAGTATTTGAGATTATTATACAATCTATTGGGAGCCGCGATGTGACAATGAAACCCTTTCAAAAAACCCTCAAAGCAATTTTGAGCCAGTATTCAGACGCTCGCGTTAACCTTTGCGAGCTTAAGGGAGAATATCAGACCGGAAAAATATCGCTGACGGGTCGAGTGTTGGATCAAAAAACGCTACAGGAAGTAAAAGCTGAACTAAGAAGTATTTATCCGAGCGCAGGCATCAACAGCCGAGGAGTTAAGAGTCCTACGTAAAAATGATCCCATCCATTTAACCGTAGCCACGAATCTAACCAGCCTACATAAATCCACTACCTTTAGTGCGGAACAAATGGACCAAATGGTCTTTGGACGACAGGTGGAGATTCTTCAGACGGAGGGAAATTGGGTTTTCGTACGTCAAATGGACGGGTATCTGGGCTGGACGTACCTCCCCTACCTGCACAAAAAACCAGCTCCAACTCCAACTCATATTATCTTATTCCCGTCCGTGGCTTTATCTGACTCACCTTCGATCAACGCAAATCCAGTCACTCATCTTCTGGCAGGCACTCCCGTTCGTGTTGTTGACGTTCGAGATGGGTGGGGTCGGGTTGACGCCAACCAAATAGGCTGGCTGCCCATGAGCACTCTCCGTGCCATGGACGATCTCCCAAGCACCCAGGAATCACGTCAGCGTGTACTGCCTATCGATGCAGCGCGTATGGTTGGAATTCCCTACTTATGGGGCGGAGTCAGCGGAAATGGAATCGATTGCTCCGGTTTATCCCGGTTGCTGCATCAATGGGTGGGACTTGAAATACCCAGAGACGCGGATATGCAGGCAAATGCGGGGAAGCCGGTTGAACCGCCATTCCAAATGGGGGATCTCCTGTTCTTTGGAGAGAAAAAAGAGCCCCGCAAAATCACCCATGTAGCCGTCAGCCTTGGCGGCTGGAAAGTAATCCATTCCTCCCGCCTGCGAAATGGCGTCCATTATGACAATGTAAAGGAACTGCCGTTGCTTCGCGATAGTTATTTACATGCTGCGACTTATATTAATCCGTAGTCCAGCATCGCTGCCAATACCCGAACTCGTTCCTGATCATTTCCTTTCAGCTTTGTAAAGCTGGCTCAAAAGGGGGAAAAACATCCCCATGATAGAATCTCGTCATGACTTTCCAATTTAATCCCTTTAGCCTATTATCCCTTCTCTCTGCTGTTGTAGCGTTCATCGTGGCATTTATCGCGTGGAAGAGACGCGGTGTTCCGGGGGCAATCTCCCTGTCATTATTGCTGGCTTCAGCCGGAATCTGGGCTTTCGCCTATACCGTCGAATTATCTGTGGTTAGTCTTCAAGCTCAAATATTCTGGTCCAAAGTCGAATACATTGGGATCGTCAACATTCCTGTACTCTATCTGGTCTTTTCACTCGAATATGCCAAACAGAAAGATTATCTCAAGCAGCGCTCCACATTATTGCTGTGGATTATTCCGGTGCTCACGCTGCTATTGACCTGGACCAACGAATTACACTTCCTGATCTGGAATAATTTTTATCAAGTGAATTTTAATAACAATTTGGTCTTTGCCGTAGACCATGGTGGATTTTTCTGGATCTATGCTGCTTATTCCTATATCTTATTATTGCTTGGTGCAATTATCCTAATTCAACGAGCTGTCACAGCCAGAGGAGCACACAGAAGCCAGGCTGCAGTCATGGTACTGGGGACAGCAGTGACCTGGATAGGCAACATTGTTTACTTGACCGGGATCAGTCCCATACCAGAGATTGACACCTCATCTCTTTCAATCACCCTCTCCGGATTAATTTTCGCCTGGGGACTTTTCCGTTTGGGTCTCCTCGACCTGGTACCAATCGCCGGCGAAAAAGTCCTGGAGAGCCTGGATGATGGCGCTCTCGTTCTCGACCACAACAACCGGATTGTTTACCTGAACAAAGCCTTCGAATATTACACGAGCATATGGGCGGAGGAAGTGATCGGCAAACCTGCCGGTGAAGTATTAGCCGATCTTCCGGGCTTATATTCTGTCTATCAGAATTCTGATAATGTCAACACCGATATCGCGCTTGACCGGGGGGATGGAAGAAAACTCTATATCAATCTACGAATATCCCCGATCCAGGATGAAGGAAAATCCGTCGGTCGAGTGTTTGTCCTTCACGACATCACGGAGAGAAAGGAAGCCGAACAACGATTACTGCCCCTGGAGGATGTCCGCAGTTCGCAGATCGCCTCCCTACCGGTCGTCATTGTATTAAGGATGGAAGATGGCAAGATAATGGAAGTCAATCGATCTTTCATCATCAGTCTGGGATATCAACGTGAGGAAGTGATCGGCCGCACCCCCCTCGAAATTGGGATGTGGACTGCCGAGCAGCGCTCGACCATGCTGCGTGAGTTGAGAGAGAAAGGATCCTTGAAAGATTACGCGATTCAATTCAATACCAGTCCAAGCGGGAAGAAACCTTTTACTCTTTCTGCCACAACGATGACCATGAACGAAGAAGGATTCCTGATTTGGATCATGCACTAAATTTTTAAAAACCTTTAATAACACTCAATAAATTAACCGCCTTTGAACTTAATTAAAGGCGGTTAATTTATTGAGTGCCTTATAATTCATTTGTTGGTGGAATTATCCGAGCAAGATTCGGGTGGTTAAATAAACGAACACCTCATAAAATGTCGCCATCGTCAAGAATTTTGATATGGAGGAATACATGACCACCTCGAACTTTTCACAACTCTCTTTGGACTATAAGCTCATCGAGCGGGCTATTGAATATCTCGAAGCTAATGCATTCCGGCAGCCTGATCTTCGGGAGGTCGCTGAAAACGTAAACCTAAGCGAGTACCATTTCCAACGGTTATTCACCCGCTGGGCGGGTATCAGTCCCAAGCGGTTTCTCCAATTCGTAACCAAGGAGAATGCGAAAAAATTGCTGCGCGAGTCTAATTTACTCGAAGCCACTTATTCGTCCGGCCTCTCAAGTCCCGGACGGTTGCATGACCTTTTTGTAAAATGCGAGGCGGTCACTCCCGGAGAATATAAAAAGCACGGTGCTGGGCTGCACATTGCATATGGTTTTCATCCTTCGCCTTATGGCGAGTGCTTACTAGCCGCAACGGATCGAGGAATCTGTTTTCTGGCTTTTATCGAGGACGAGGACAGGGCGGCAGCAGTTCAGGTGATGAAAGCCGAGTGGAAGAACGCCGAATGGACGGAGAACACCAACAAGACCAGGCATTACATCCGCTTGATATTTTCTCCAGATCCCCAAACGCCGATCAATCTGCACCTAAAAGGGACTAATTTCCAGATAAAGGTATGGGAGGCTTTGCTTCGTATCCCATCGGGACAGGTTTCCAGCTATGAGGATCTGGCCATATCGATGGGATTCCGTTCCTCGGCGAGAGCGGTGGGAAATGCGCTGGCTCACAATCCCATTGCATATGTGATTCCCTGTCATCGGGTCTTGCGCAAGATCGGAGACTTTGGCAATTACAGGTATGGACATGCGAGAAAAAAGGCGATGTTGTTGCGTGAAAATGGGTGACGGTTGAATCCAGTTTTCTCACTTAGCATTAATTCAAACTTGATAGAATCTATCCATATTACAGGAGAAGTGATATGGAAAATGAATTAAAGTCTGTCAAGCCTGCTTCATCAGAAATTACTCCCGAAAGCGTTTATCTTTCGCGCCGTGATTTTCTCAAATCCATGGGTGTGCTGGGGGCGGGAGCAATTTTAGCAGCCTGTACGCCGGCGATAAAATCGCCTTCACAAACGGAATCAACCAGTGGAGGAAATGCAGCCAGTGAGCCCGAATTTGTCGATGAACTCGGCGATCCGTCCAACACATTCGACGAGATTACCAACTATAACAATTATTACGAGTTCACGACCAACAAGGAAGGGGTTGCCCGCTTATCGAGTGAATTTATTACGAGACCCTGGACGGTTGAAGTGGATGGCTTGGTTAACAATCCAACCACGTTTGCCATCGAAGATTTATTAAAGTTTGAACAGAAGGAACGAATCTATCGACTCCGATGCGTGGAAGCCTGGAGCATGGTCATCCCCTGGCTGGGTTTTGAATTGGGCGATTTACTCCGGAAAGTTGAGCCCCAAGCCAGCGCCAAATATGTCGCTTTCACCACTCTGCTCGATAAAGAACAATTCCCCGGTCAGGGCAGTCCTTTTTACCCGTGGCCTTATACCGAGGGACTTCGCCTTGATGAGGCGATGCACCGCTTGACCATTCTCGCGACCGGTCTTTACGGCAAGGATTTACCAAACCAGAACGGAGCCCCCCTGCGGCTGGTCGTCCCATGGAAATACGGATTCAAATCGATCAAAGCGATTGTAAAAATCACTCTCGTCGACAAGAAACCCAACACCATGTGGAATAGCATAGCGCCTGACGAATATGGATTTTTCTCAAATGTGAATCCTGACGTTGACCATCCCCGGTGGTCCCAACGCAGTGAAAGGCGTATCGGAGAATTAAGCCGGCGAGAAACGCTCCTTTTCAATGGATATGAATCCGAAGTTGCATCACTTTATTCCGACATGGATTTGAATTTGAACTATTAATGAATATCCGAAACAGGGGAATAACTCCAACGCAAGTGATCGTGCATGTTCTCGGGTGGCTGCCTTTGGTATTCACAATCGCCCAGGTGGCAACCGGGAACATGACCGTCAATCCAATCCAGGCGACCGAACAACGTTTCGGCCGGATTGCTGTCTATTTTCTCATTTTATCTTTGGCGTGTACTCCCATAGTCACCCTCACGGGCTGGCGCGAGCCCATCAAGCGACGCCGCGCCATCGGATTGTATGCTTTCCTGTACGCCGCCCTCCATTTTACGGTCTTCGCGGGTGTTGATTATGGTTTTGACATTAAGCAAATCCTGCAGCTTGTGTCAGAGAAATCTTTTATTCTTCTCGGTTTCACAGCCGGATTAATATTACTTGCTTTGGCGATCACTTCTTTTCGATGGTGGATGCGGCTCATGGGAAAGGGATGGCAATCCCTTCACAGGACAATTTATCTTGGCGGTGTGATCGTCGTCATCCATTATGCGATGGCGCGAAAGGCGAACTTATCCACCCTCAGTGGTGATATTCTCCAGCCACTGATAATTGGATCGCTGCTGGTAATTTTGCTCCTTCTCCGCATCCCGTCCATTCGAAAGCAGGCAGCCAGCCTGCGTCAACGGATCATTGCATCACGCATTCTAAGCCCGAAATAAATCTGCCTGCATCGATGGAAAATCCTTCTACGGCAACTCGTATGATAACGAGTTGCCATTAGAACCTTAAAATATTCATATTGGTCTTGTTTCTTATTGAAATATCGCGCGATTTGCCTTATAGTATTGCATAACACATCACGACAAAACACCATTATTGCATTCTAAAACCATAGATTGATCCTATTGAGAGTTTAAAGGTTATTATGAGCGAACCTAAAGATATACTGGATGTCCGCAGTCTAAAAGGTTTCAACAGCATCTATTCAAAATTCGATTTTGTTCAAGGCGAAATTCTATGCCCTCTGCCGTGCACATCAATATCCAATAAACCCACCCAGCACACCGTGCAAGCCGGTCGTTTTAAACATATCGAAGTTGGCCTCATCGCCAGCCTTAACCATTCCTGCAACCCCAACCTTGTCCTTGACACAACGCGTATGCTGGTAATTGCTGCCAGGGAAATTTCCGAAGGCGATGAATTGACATTCTTCTACCCCTCCACGGAATGGGAGATGGCTGTTCCTTTCATCTGCGCTTGCGGAAGTACCAACTGCATCCATGTCGTTGCCGGCGCACGCTATTTATCCCCCGCTGTACTGGAGCGGTATTTTCTCAACCAGCACATCCGCCGGATGATTAATGGTTTACTTACCCGGGCAGCAACCCGTTACCGTCCCATTCTTCAACCCGGAATTTAATATTCATTTCGATTATTTCCCTCTTTTGGAAACAACTCCGAAGCTTGTCTCGGAGTTGTTAATTGTTTGTTTGGAATTCCCTTGTGAAAAACATTTATTTAATCAGAGACGGTGTTACGACCCTTATCCTTAGCTCTGTACTGTGCCTTATCGGCTTCAGAAAGCAACTGCATAAGACTGGACGTCGTGCGTTTGATACGCGCAGCGCCGACACTGATGGTCACAATGACATCTCCGTCCTCAGTCTCAAAAGGACCATTGGCGATCACTTCGCGAAGACGTTCACCCAATGCCAGCGCGCCCTGCATATCTGTTTCAGGCAGAAGAACAGCGAATTCCTCCCCCCCGTATCGGCCGAAAATGTCGTGCTGGCGTACCACTGCAAGACAGCGCTGCGCCATATCGTGCAGCACCTGGTCCCCGATCAAATGCCCAAACTGGTCGTTCACATCTTTATAATGGTCGAGATCAAAAATCAAGGCGGAAAGCGGCCGCTTATACCTGCGGGCGTGCCTGAACGCCTTTTCTGAAATATCAAAGAAATGACGCCTGTTAAAGATGCCAGTCAATGAATCCCGGATGGCGAGTTCGTGCAGCTCCGTGTGAAGCCTGGCATTGCGGATTGCAGCCCCGGCATGAGACGCGAACAGCCCGAGCAGCTTCAGGTCAGTCACGTCGAATGGCTTGTCTGAAAAAACGAAAATGACACCCAGGAATTCTCCTCCATACACGATCGGAGCTCCAGCCACCTTCCCCCACATGGACCGGGTCAGTTTTCCGGTTGCTCCCGTATGATAATCCTCAATGAGCATGGGCTCCCCGCGCTCCCAAAGGAAGCCGGCCAGCCCCTGTCCCCGCTTGGCAGTCTGTTCTATGGGCGGCTGTGTGTCTCCAAGGCAGATGGCGAGATCCAGAAGATCTAACTTTGGATCGTGGATATACAATGCCATTGCAGCTCCGCCAAGCAATTCCACCGCTCGTGGGGCAATCATCCAAAGCAGTGTATCGAGACTTAACTCGGCGGCGAGTTCCAGCCCGACTTGACGGAGGGTTTCGAGCTGGTAGGCATATCGCTTGAGAGATCGCTCAACGTCTTTTTGCTCGCTGATGTCCCTGACAATACATCCCACCAAACGGCGTTCGCCGATCATAATTGGGAAAGCCTGAACTTGAATGGATTGAGATACGCCATCTCGAGCGACTTCCCTTTCAATGATCTGAGGCTCATCAAACGAAGCCATCGACGACATTGCCACCATCAGGTGCTGGATGTCGTTATACGGTAAAGCCAGCAAATTACTCTCAGGGGGGATATCTTCAAGGCAACATCCACGATGGGCATTCCGATCGTCTCACGAGGACCGATGCCTGTGATTTTCAACATGGCTTGGTTCCACTCGATGACTTTGCCTTTTTCATCGAGCAGAATAATCCCTTCGTTCGCCTGCTCGATCACACTTCGGAATTTTTGTTCACTCTCGCGAAGTGCGGCTTCAGCCAGGAAGGGTTGGGTGATATCCTGTGAAACGCCGACCAGGATGTATCCCTTTGCAGATTTGATTGCAGTGAACCTCGCCTCGACCACACTTTTTTGTCCGCGAGGGTGGCTGTAATTTATCCTGAACGGTTTCTCAAGCCACGTCGATTTGCCTGTTTTTAAAAATTTCAGCATCCCCGATTTGAAAGAGGCGTATTCCTCCTTGGTTTTTTTCTCCGCCGGCAGCATCATGAACTGAATATCCCAAATGGGCAAATTCAGAACATCGATTGCCTTTAATCCTGTGATTCGTTCCTGGGAGGAATTCCAATAGATTACGGTGCCGGATTCATTCGTGATGGATACACCGTGTTGAAGGTATTCGAGGACCTCTCGGGAAGAAAGGCTCTCCGGACAATCAAGACTGGCAGTTTGTTTTTTTTCCTTTGCCAACCCTCTCTCCTCAGTGCAGAACTACCCTTCTTCGACTAATTCTATACGCAAGCAGAGAAAGATAATTCATTAATCCCGTAGTTCTAAACGATCCCCTAAATTGGAATTGTGGATTGATGAGCAGTTATGGAAATTCTATATGAGATTAGCTGGCGCCAGCCTAACAAAAATGCAAACTTCGAACATCTCAGCTAGTGGGGCTGCTCCGTCCATCTTCGTACCGGATACCAGAAATTAATGCGTTTCCTAACCCTGTTCGGGGATGCACCGCGTGATAAGTACAGAGCAGTTGGAATAATGGGCTAACTTTCTTGAGACGGAACCCATCAACCAGCCGCGGACAGCACCCAATCCTCGCGAGCCAGCTATGATCAGATCCACGGATTGATTTCGGGCGAAATTAATGATTTCCTCCGCGGCATCCCCTCTGCCCAGTTGAGCGGTCGCATGGACTTGCCGTGCTGCCAGTGTTTCAATGGTCGCCTTGATGATGCGCATCCCTTCCATGTCCGCAGCGAGGCGCTGTTCCTGCTCCTCCTCGCCCACAGAACTTAGGACGGAAGGCATGGTCATTCCACCCGGGTAAGGTTCCACGATCATGGTTGGAAACCTGGGTGGAACAACGTTCATCACGATCACCTCGGCGTCTTGGGGCAGCGGAAAAGCACCCAGATACTGGCAGGCAACCTCGCTGCAGGAAGAACCGTCCACGACCAGCAGTACTTTTTTCAATCCCGTGTAAGGTGCTCGAACGATCAACACAGGGAATCTCCCATCCTCGAGCAGATGCATCGCCACGCCGCCGAGTGGAATTCCAAGCGCGTTCCGGAGCCCTTTCGAACCCATTACGATAAGATCAGGGTTGTGTTCATCAGCATATTCCAGGATCTTGGCCGAAGGGTATCCGAGCAGGAATTCCGTTTTAACATTCAATCCCTTTTCAGACATGAAATCACGGGTCGCATCGAGCGCAGCTTCCATGGCAGCTTGTTCTGATGTTTGCATCGGCGTAAAAATCCGCAGCGCTGTCACCTGGCAATCCGGTGGATGCGGCAGGCTGGCGATTAGTTCGACGGCTGCCCGCGAATGCAGGGAGCCGTCATCGGCCAGAAGGATGTTGCGCAAACTGGATTTAGATCCATTCGCGTCCATAATTCACCTCCTCTAATAACCGGTTCACTCATAATGTAGCACGGAATCCTGTTGTTGTATCCTCCCAATCTTTTTGCTATACTATTTCAAACCTGGAGGCTAAATGGACACTTTCTTTTCCAAAGGCTGGGATGGGATACCGTTCAGTTTATTTGAATCTGCACACCTGGTCATTCTGCTGATCATTGTGATCGTCAATCTATGGATGCTTCGATTCAGAGGAGCGCCAGAATCTACACTAAAAGCTGTCCGCTGGACTATGGCGATCATCCTGTGGGTGAACGAGGCTGCCTGGCATGCCTGGAATCTTTACCTGGGCACTTGGGCTATTCAAACGATGCTGCCTCTGCATATCTGCAGCGTATTGATCTGGTTATCCGGATTTATGCTGATTTTCAAGAATTATGCGATCTATGAGTTCGTTTATTTCCTGGGGATCGGCGCCGGCTTACAGGCATTGCTCACACCCGATGTCGGAATTTATAATTTCCCGCATTTCCGTTTTCTGCAGGCGTTCATCGGGCATGGATTGATGCTGACTTCCGGGATATACATGACGACCGTGGAGGGATTCCGCCCCACCTGGAAGTCCATGCTGAGGGTGATCGTCATCTCCAACATTTACATGGTGATCATCTTCTTTTTCAACAGCGCCATCGGTAGTAATTACCTGATGGTGAACGGGAAACCACCTGTCGCCAGTATCATCGATTTAATGCCGCCCTGGCCTTATTATTTGATCTACGTCGAGCTGATCGGCATTATCACCTGCCTTATCCTCTATACACCTTTTATTGTCAAAGATTGGCGGGCAAGGCAATTCGTATCAAGTACTGATTGATATTCGCTTGACGCAGCGTCTGCACGGTGGTATCCTTGCGCGAATTATGAAGTACTCTCTGTTGACCGACGCTAATCCGACGATCACCCGCACGAATCATGGAGCGGGACGTTGGAACGCTGCGGCAGCCTGGAGGTCAATACGCTTAAGAGCAGGCTAAGCTCGAGTTACCAACGCCCCGATTAATCGGGGCGTTTTTCTTAATCTGAGAGGAGAGACTAATGACCACTTCAAACGATACCCCAGTCTATGCCGTGCCGGATGCCAACCTGATCCCGGTCAGCGGATACCTGAAGGACATGATGGCGATTCCCCCGTCGCGCATGTTCCTGATCAACAAGTCTCTCAAAGTGTACCAGGAGAAGAATCCCGGCGCCACGGTTTTTGACGCATCGCAAGGCGACGGAGGCGCATCCCTGCCGGGTGTTCCCAAACCGCTCCTCGAACGTGCTGCACAGATGCAGATCGATCACGGAACCGCGTACGACATGCCCTTCGGCACGGATGCCTACCGGAAGGTTGTGGTCGAGAAGTATTGGAAATTGGATTCTGCGCTGGGCTATGGTCCCAATAACGTGCTCGGCACCGCCGGCGGACGCGATGGTCTGGTCAAAGCCTACCAGGCGATGCTCGCGCTCGGTCATGGCCGCGAAGGGGATGTCATCGCAGTCTCGCGTGTTCCGTGGATCTCCTACAACTGGGGACCATACGGCATCGGGGCGAATGTGATGTGGTCACCCGGAAGTCCTGAAGAAGGGTGGGCATACTCCGAGGACGGGATCCGCGCCAGTGTGGAATTCACCGCGAAAAGCGGACGTAAAATCGCCGGGCTGGTCATCACCAATCCCGACAACCCCACTGGCTTGACCACTTCCGTCGAACGGCAGGTCGCGCTGGCCAAGGCTGCACTCGAAGCCGGCATCCCGTTCGTGCTGTTCGATTGGATGTACCACTACGTCACGGATGAACTGCCGATGGACCTGAACTCCTTCCTGGGATTCTTCTCTCCGGAGGAGCGCAAACACCTGATGTTCCTCGACGGCATCACCAAATCGCTGGGCGGATCGAACATCCGCAATTGCCACCTGATCGCCAGTGAGGACGTCGTCAAGTTCACCGTGGCGCGCGCTTCCCATACGGTCATGCCGACTTTTTACTCGCTGGCTGTGGCGATGGCTGCTTACGAGATGGGTTATTCCGAAGCGTCGAAGACCATTGTCGAACCGACCAATGCCAGCCGGAAGGCGCTGAAGCCGCTGCTCGAACAAAACGGTTTCCAGCACATCATCGGAAAAGGTTATTACGCGTTCATCAACGTGGGTGAATTCATCAAAGCCAAAGGCTGGGCGGACAGCGAGCCGCTTGGTCAGTACCTGGCGGAAAATTTCGGTGTGGCAGTCGTGCCCGGTGCGTTCTTCTCGCCCTTCGGAAACGACTGGATCCGCTTCTCCTACGCCACGCCTGTCGAACGCACCCAGGGCGCGGTTGAGCGGCTTGTTTCTGGTCTCGAAAGTCTCAAACACTGATCACTTATCTCTAATCTCTACTAACTGAAAACCATGACCTTCAACCCTCAAAAATTCGCTGAAAAATACAAACTGGCTGTTCAGTCCGCCGCGGAGCAAAATCCTGCCGGCGGATTGAACGGCTTCGAGTTGGAATGGAACCTGCTCGATGAGCAGCTCCGCCCGCTGCTGACGGTCGGTACGGGACCCGCCAGGCAATCCTTCGTGGATTACCTGCGCGCTGAAACCCTGACCCCCTGGATGCGCACCTTCTCACAGTTGGAGGTCTTCCACTGGATGATCGAATGGGCGACCCGCCCCTACTACACCCCGCGCGGTGCGATCTATGAGGGACGTTTGATGGAGGCGGTCCTCAACAACGCGTTGGCGCGCGCTGGAGAGAAATTCGGTGAGCGGCTTTACTACTGGCATGGAAACCTGCTCCATCTCACGGCCATCAGGCATGACTCGATCCCCGGCAACTGGAGCATCGCCAAGCGTCGTTACCTCGAGCGCTGCGTGGACCTGTACGGCGATACGCTGGCCACCGCCGGCACGCACAGCAACCTGTCCCTTCCAGAACCGCTGCTCGCGTGGGACTTCATGCACCTGCCAGCCTCCGAGCGCGGCGATAAACACCTCGACGAATACAAATCCGAGGTCTACATCACCGCAGCCCGCCTGCTGCGCGCGTTCGCACCGCTCTATATCGCGACATCCGCCTCCACACCGCTTCAAGCCCAGGTGCGCGGAGGGCGCCCCGTGGTCGTGCTGACCGGGAACGACTCCGTGCGAAATCTGACCTTCCCCAATCCGCCCGAGATCGACCTGCCTGATCTCTATCGCTCCTACGCGGATTATCTGCAACTCTCCTACGATCTCGTCCGGCGCGGTGTGCGCTTTGGGAATAACAACTGGACTCCGGTCCGCGCCCGTTCGTTCGCCGAACCGGTCGAGCGGTTGATCTCGACCACCAGCGACCAGCTCTCGGACCTGTACACCCGCGGCTTGTATTCCGTCGGCGAAACCGCACCCGCCGAGGAGATGGCGCGCCAGATCGAAAAACAAAATTTGATGGCGCGCATCAATCTGCCGATGGGCCGGGTCGAGGTCCGCACCGACGATGGAGGGAATCCACTCGACGTGGACATCGCCAACCTGACCTTCAAGCATCTCCTGCTGCTGCGATTCTACGCCGACCCCGCCTTCGCCCGCTCCTACCGGTATGATCGCGAGGACATCAGCCGCTCGCGTCTCAACGAGCAAAAAGCCGCCCAAGGCGGTTTGCGGGCTGAGATCGAAAATCCTCTGACAGGCAAACCTGTGGCTATGCGCTCTTTCCTGAAGTGGACATTGGATGAGCTTCATCCTCTGGCAGATGCTCTCGGACTGTGGAACGACCTCGCCCCGCTGGTCGAGATGTCAAATGGCGCGCCTAATACCGCCGAAAAGATGCGCGCCTTGCTGCGGGTGGAGTTGGGCGCCAACGACGAAGTCCCCGCCAGCGTTCTGCGCGGATTGGCGGAGGACCGTGAAGCCACCGTGCGCAGCGATGTGGAAAAGATCGCATCAAAATTGAACTCGCTCGGAGCTGAATCCGCCAAGCTGGGTGAATTCCTGCAGCACGCCCGTGACGATGCGCGCGAATCACCCGCTCTGCCGGTGCGCTTCCGTGCGGCGGCGGGTATGGTGATCGACACCTCCTACCCCGATAAGACCGCCGAGATCGTCGACCTCGCCCAGCAACTGATCCGCATCCCCTCCGTCACCGCCTGCCCGAACGAACGTCTGGATGAGGTCCACCGCGCCGCAACTTTCGTCGACGACTACCTGCGCGGGCATGGGCTGGAGACGCGTTATTTTGACGGAAAATATCCGGCTGTGTATGCGACTTTCCCTAACCCCACCCGTCACTCCGTGACACCCTCCCCAAATCCGGAATTTGGGGAGGGCTGGGGTGGGGCTAGGGCAAATCCTCCTCTCCGGCCACTTCGACGTGGTCGAGCCGGACCCGGATGACAGCCAGTTCATCCCGCGCATCGAAGGGGATTACCTTTACGGTCGCGGCGCAGCGGACATGAAGACCGTTGTCGCTACGTATCTTGTCTGGATGAAAGATGCCCTCAAGCGTGGCAAGCCATATCCAAGAATTGATCTGCTGCTGGTCGGCAACGAAGAGAATGGCGAGGCGGAAGCCTGGGGCACGCCGCATGTGCTCAAGGAATTGGGTATCAGCCCCTCCCTGTTCATCGCCGGCGAGCGGACCGGTGAAAAGGGAAATGAACTCTTCGGTGAAATTTGCGTCGAGAATCGCGGTGTGATGCGTTTCGACGTGATCGCCCGCGGCGCGAAGGGACACTCCGGTGTGGCAGGGGCTGCCGACCTGAGCGAGAAACTCATTGCCGCCCGCGCCGCGTTGAACGAAATCTTCGCCAAGCATCTCACCCTTAAAAGCGCGGATGGCTGGCAATCGCAGGCAAAATTCCCCTTCATCAACGTGGGCACGCCGGGCGTGTACAACGTCACCGCCGCGGAGGGGATTCTGGGCGTGGAGATCCGCCCTATCCCGCAGGACGACACGACAGCGCTGCGGAAGGAAGTCGAGAAGTATTGCGCGGAAAATGGATTGGACGCCAGTTTTTCAGTAATGGAGAATGGTGTTGCCTGTGACCCGAAGAATCCCGCCTTGTTGAAGCTGATCGAGGCCGTGCGGCAAGTCTCAGGGGGCGAACCCAAAATTGGGAAGAAACTACCCGGCACCAGTGCGCGCTTCGCCCCCGGCGGACAGGCGGTGGTGTGGGGTCAGACCGGCATCGGTCCGCACGCGAAGGAAGAACGGCATTTCATCCCCAGTATCGAGCCGTATTACAAAGCGCTGGAAGAATTGGGGAGACAAAAATAGGTCACTTTCGAAACGGGTCCTACAGTCAGACAAAGGATTATAAAAAGAGATCGCTGGGCGTGGGACTCCTGTCCCCCGCCTAGTTTTTTGAAAGCACTGTCTAAGACCACTGGTCAATTCTCGACTTTGTCAGAATGCTTTAGCAGAGAAAGATGTGAATTACTACTGATTCTTTTCCACACCTTCTGCACCAACAGCCCCGCCCGCCAGAAAGCTACCGCTGCCATGCCGTGCGCCAATACCGCAAACAGCGGCGGGGTCTGGTAGGTGTAATAGGTCCAGCACTCGCGGGTCGTTCCCCACAACTCAAGGAAGTAACCTAATCCCGCTCCCGCCCAGAACACCAGCAGTGCGGTACGATGATTGGTCGGGGTCAGGATAAGCAGGGCGCAGATCACCAGCGCTGCAATCGTAAAGGATTTATCGAAAGTCGGGGCGACGAACCACAGCATCAGCGCAAAGAAGCCTCCAAAGGTCGCCCAGTACAATGCCCAGTATACAGACTCCGCCTGTTTGGGCAGCGCCCAACTCATCCCGCGTGTGATCCGGTCAATGGACAGGGAAGCGATCGGCCAGGCAGGGATGATCCACAGCGGCGGGCGCTCCGCGGTGTAGTAGAACCACAGGTTGGTCTGCGTCCCCCAGCTCTCGATCACCAGCCCGCCGGCCAGCCCGACCAGCACGATCAGGCTGTCGGTCTTCAAATCCGCCTTTGCCATGATGGTCAGCGACATGAACAGGAAGATGCCCAGCAGCAGCCAGTCCATGTAGTAATACCACGGGATGCTGGCGTCCATGTAGCCGAGGTACTCCTCCATCAGCGGCCACCAGATGTAAATGATGAGCACACAGGTCAGCACGAAAGCGCTCAACAGGTAGTAGCTGTGGCGCGTCCATCCAAGCAGCTTTGGAAGGCGGGAGACCATGGGCTGATTATATCCTTGATGCAATAACAAAGATGCAGGAAGGTACTGAAGAATTAACCGCGGCCCCGCGAAGAGCGCGGGACAAGCGACGCAAAGGTCGCGGAGAAAGTCAATTTAATCTCTGCGTTCTCTGCGACTCCGCGGTGCGATGCTGAAATTCATGGTTTGACAGTATTGCCAACCTTTAAAAGCATAACCAAAGTGACAGGTGATTTTTAACCAAAGGCAACTAGATTAGTGATAAGATGAAAATGAAATCGTGAACCAATATCCGTTTCAAAAATGCCGTGACTAGGAGGCCACATGCATACCAAGACGGAAGCGGAACGCGAATGGATCAAGAAAAAGCTTGAGGAATTGTCACCCTATGATCGGATGCTTTTTATTTTCTACACAAACAGGATACATGAGCGAGAGCGGGTTAACCTGGCAAGAAGACGGAAGCTAAGACGGACGGCGGCAATTTACCGTCGTCCATAAAAATGAATAGAACGGGCGGCAATTGCCACCCGTTCTTGATTCACCCTACATGATATATTCTGCTTTTTTGAAAGCACCTATCCTAAAATCCCAAATATCAGAATACCCGCCTTGACGGTATAATCTCTTCTGATAAAATTCTCCTGCCACTGAAAGTATCCGAAATCCGGGGCGATGGCGGAATAGGCAGACGCAGAGGACTTAAAGTCACTCCGGTGGAGACACTGTGTGGGTTCGACCCCCACTCGCCCCACTCCCTGTCATTGCAGTTCGCAGCACGCGACGGCAATGACGTATTGTTCTGAAAGGTTGACCATGTATTTCGACCGTTCCATGCTCGAAGAACTTGAGGACAAAGCGCTCGCTCCCTACGGCATGCGCAGCAAAAATACCAAGGGGCGCGCCTACCTCGATAACGAGCCCGAATACCGCACCGCCTTCCAGCGCGACCGCGACCGGATCCTGCACACGACCGCCTTCCGCCGCCTGGAATACAAGACGCAGGTGTTCATCAACTACGAAGGCGACTACTTCCGCACCCGTCTCACCCACACGCTGGAGGTGGCACAGATCGGCCGCACCATCGCCCGGGCGTTGGGCGCCAACGAGGACCTGATCGAGACCATCTGCCTGGCGCACGACCTCGGACACTCCCCCTTCGGGCACTCCGGCGAGGTCGCGCTCAACCGGCTGATGAAGGATGCCGGCGGTTTCGACCACAACAAACAGTCGCTGCGCATCGTCACGGAGCTGGAGCAGCGTTACCCGGAATTCCCCGGCCTCAACCTGACCTGGGAGGCGCGCGAGGGCATCGTCAAGCACGAGTCGGAGTACGATATTTCGGACGCGCGTGACTACGACCCCTCCCTGCGCGGAAACCTCGAAACGCAAATCGCCAACGTCGCCGACGAACTGGCCTACACCACACACGACCTCGACGATGGATTACGCTCGGGCATGATCTCCCCCCACATGCTGGATGGAATCGCCTTGTGGGAGATCCTCAAGGAGACGTTCAACTGGCGCGGTCCCACCCTCGACGACATGGAACGCCACCGCATGATCCGTCACCTGGTGGGTTTGCTCGTTACCGACATCATCCATGCCACCGATGGACGCTTGAAGGACAGCAAGGCGAAGTCGCCGCAGGATATCCAGAAGCTGAAGCACAACGTCATCGGCTACAGCGAGGACATGCAGCGCCGCAACCGGGAATTGAAGGATTTTCTTTACAGCAACCTCTACCGGCATTTTCGGGTTGTACGCATGCAGGTCAAGGCCGAGCGCATCATTACCAATTTGTTTAACGCCTACCGCGATGAGGCTGCCATCCTGCCCTCGTCGTTCCAAAAGCTGGCCGCCGTCCGTGGGCTGGAACGGACCATTTGCGATTATATTGCCGGGATGACCGACCGGTTTGCTGTCGAAGAACATTCCCGCCTTTTCGATCCAAACCTGAAACCATAGCCTGTAATTTCATGCGACCCTACTCAACCGGGCTGAAGAAAAGCCCGATCCGGATTCATATTGGAGAAATTCATGCCTGAAAAACGTGTGTATTTGACCGCAGACGGTGCCGCGAAACTAAAAGTTGAACTTGAAGACCTGAAAGGTCCCAAGCGCAAGGAATTGGCCAAACGGCTGCGTGACGCCATCCAGATGGGCGATCTTTCTGAAAACGCGGATTATCACAAGGCCAAGGAGGACCAGGCCTTTCTGGAAGGGCGCATCCAGGAGCTGGAATATGTCCTTTCCAAGGCGGAAATCGTCGAGGACAGCGCCTCTCGTGACGAGATCAGGGTCGGCCTGAAGGTGACCATCCAGGAGGAGGGGTTCGATCCCGAAGTATATTACATGGTTGGCGCCAAGGAGGCCGATTCCCGAAACAACAAGATTTCGAACGAATCTCCCTTCGGCAAGGCTTTAATGGGACATAAAAAAGGCGATACGGTCGTCGCTGAAACACCAGGCGGGAAAATTACTTTAAAGATACTCAAGATCGAGTAATTTTCAGGAAGGCATCACCCCGTTCTCTAATCTGCTTCTTATTATCTGCTCAGGCGTCTCTAACCTCGATCCATATAATAAGAATTACATTCTCCTTAAACAAAAACCGCGCACGGATCTGGGCAATCCACGGCGCGGTTTTGTTTTAAATAAAGAACCAGGCGGACGATGTTGCATCCACCTGGTTTCGTTTATTAGGCTTTGGTCCAGATGGCCAGCTCGAGGGTCATCCGGTCAAAGAAGCTTTGCGGCGGCAGCGGACCTTCGCCGAATTGTGAATCCGCGACAGTGGCCGAGAGCTGCAGGGTGGCTGTCTCGAGGACCACTTCCTTGCCCGGGACGAGTTCGATCAACTCACCCTTGGATTCCAGCTTGGCGCGGAGAGCAGGGTCGTTGAAAGCGTGAGGGCTCATCAGGACCTTGGTCACGGTCTGGATGTCGTTCTTGTCGAAGATCCAGACTTCGAAGGCCGTCACCCGTTTCGGGTCGCCTACGCCGATCGTCTCTGAGATCCCAACCCCGCACTCGCCCAGGAATTCACCCGCCGGCGAATCGATGCTGAAGGAGTCATCGAACAGATCATCGCCCATCATGTAAGTGGTGACAAATTGAGCGATCGGAGGTTCCGCGCCCATCGCCTGGTAGTCCGTCTTCTGGACTGACTTGCTGTATTCATTGGCCTTGGACGCCACGGATCGTTCACCCGAGCCGCGTCCAGAACGGAAGAGATAATAGACCAATCCCCCTATCACGAGCAAAATTGCCAGCACACCCAGGGCAATCAGAATTGACCCAAGGAGTGAGCGGTTTTCTGTCGGACCCGGTAACGGAGTCGGTTCGGGTGACACTTCAGGGACAGCGGCGACCGCCTGCTCGAAGGCTGCCAGGACATTAGGGTCCTGGTAGGGAGCGACAGCGTCCAGCGCAGCAGCAGCATCCTCGCCGAGCAAGCCATACCGGTAGGCGGCCAGCTCCTCATCGCCGTTGACGCGGAAGGAGTCAATGGTCATCATCATGTAATCGTTCTGCAGATCGGTGCGCAAATCCTCGGGGGTTGCGTTGATCCATTCCACAGGCCAGAGGTACCAGCCGATGAACAACCCGATCGCTGCTCCGATCAGGATTCCGACCAACCCGGTGAGCATCCATTTTCTTTTATCTTCAGTCATAATAACCTGCGCTCCTTTCACGCACGGCCGCGATGGTCACCCACTCAAGCGGAATGGCGAACAAGTGAGCGATTAATTACTATTATACAAAAACCTGCGATTTGTGCCAAACGAATACTGTAGAAGAAAATTCCCTATTTTCGCCTCATTAAGTAGATAAAACGCTCCGATTCGCGCACCTGAAACGACTCGATCAAGTCAAATCTCACCGAGAATATTGATTCGAACTCCTGACGATTGTAGTGATTAAAAATATCAAGCCGGCTGGCAAGCAGCTTTTGCACCTGTGAATCCGCTTTGGGGACAAATTCGAGGATTAACCACTCCCCCATATCAGAGAAGAATTCAGCCAGCTGAGGCAGAGGCACGTTGTTCGAAATGGCCAGGTGGTGAATGAGCGCCAAAGCCATGACCATGTCCGCTGGAGCTCTCCCGGTGAACGATTTACGTTCCCGGTTGTGCCAGCCCAACGCCGGACTGGGATTGGTCAGGTCGAGCACGAGCGGAAGAATATTCCGCTCCTTGGCGGATTTTACCTGACAATAATTCTGCTCGACGGCTGCAGGATCGATGTCAAATGAGAGGGTAGTAACTCCGCGGCCGGACGCAAGCCGGCTGAACACCCCCGTATTGGCACCCAGATCCCAAACACTGCCGGGATTTACCTGATCCAGCCACTTGGAAACCAAATCCTTTTTATGGTCGAAGGCAGTGTCCGAATAATTGGTGATTTCGTAGTAGTCACCCCATTCAGTCCCAGCCGGATTCCATTTCAATTTCTTGACCGTGTTTTCAAGACTTTCGATCAACCCGATCATCGATTGCTTGCTCATCCCTTTTGATGCGCCAGGCTTCTGGACTGCTTTGCCAGCATATCGCCGCTGCGCGCTGGCGTGAAGGTGGATGTGAGTTAACAATCCAAAATTGAACCTTGTGCGTGTGGGCAGCAACCTGGACGCAAGGTCCAATGGGACACCGTCAATGTATACACGAAGGAGTTGCCCAAGCCGAATATCCACATAAGCCATCAACGCCAGCGGCGCCAGGAAGTGCTGGCAAAACTGGCGGTAAGCTACCCAGGGATTGCCTTCCTGGTAATTCTCGAACGACAGAGTATCGATCAGAAGCGCCTTGCCATTGTGAAACTGAATGTTGTATGCGCTGGCATCCTTGAGCGACATCCCCGCCTTGAGTGCGCGTTTTTGCAGGGACAGTGTGGCAAGCGCCGCATCCTTAAGTTGCGAAAAAGCCCATTCGTATGGATAAGAGATAAAAGGGATGCGTTCCGGCTGTAGGATTTTGAAGGCGACCGATTTATCCGCGGCAGGTACTTCGACTTCCACATGCGGAATCAGGATTCGCGCTTTCACAAGCTTTTCATACAAACCCGATTCCATCAATGTGGAATATTCCGATGAGTAGGATCGATTGACCTGACGGAATAAAACTCCATCCCGGGTGAAAAGGAATCCGCTCGGGTCACGAAAAGATGACCCTAGCTGGTTATTGCTGTTCATCATCTTCGTTTTCTTCGTCCTCTTCCGGTTTGGAAGGCTTTCCGCCAAATTTCTTCTTGATCTTCGACCACTGAGAACGGAACACAACAGCCATTCCCACCAAAGCTGCAATGGCCAGTTGAATCAGGAAGCTGCCTGATCCAGGGTCCAGATATGCAGTTTTGTCAGTTAGTATGGAAATCCAGGGAAATATGAATAACATGGTGTCACCTCATAACAATTTTATACCGTTTCCGGCACTACTTCTTCCAAAAGGAATGACTCCTCGCAGTTCATACATTGCGCTTCGCGTTTATTGGCGATCACCAGCATCCCGCTGCACTTGGGGCAGGGTTTCGCAAGCGGCCGCTTCCAGGATGTGAAATCACAGTTGGGGTAATGATTGCAGCCAAAGAACGTGCGTCCTTTGCGGGTCTTCCGCTCCACAATGTCACCGGCATCCTTCGGGCAGGTCACGCCGATCTTCTCCAGCCAGGGTTCGGTATAGCGGCATTCGGGGAATCCGCTGCACGAGATGAATTTTCCATACCGGCCGTAACGGATGACAAGGTCCTTTCCGCAGTCCGGGCAGGCACGACCGATCGGTTCCGGACCTGTCTTGGCTACGGGCATCTCCGCCTGGGCTATTTGAACCTTGATGGAGAAAGGACCATAAAAAGCTGACATGACCTTGACCCAGTCCGCTTCGCCGGAGGCGATCTTGTCCAGATCGGATTCCATCCCCGCAGTGAAATTCAGGTCCACGATCTCGGGAAAGTATTGCAGCATCAGGTCATTGACCAGGATGCCTGTATCAGTTGGCTCAAGTCGTTTTTCCACTCGGACAACATACCCTCGCGCCTGGATCGTCGAAAGGATGGGTGCATACGTAGACGGGCGGCCGATACCGTACGCCTCGAGCGCCTGTACGAGAGTCGCTTCCGAATAGCGCGGCGGGGGCTGCGTGAAATGCTGTTCGGGGATAAGGCGAATCAGTTGTTGTTTCTGGTTTTCAGCCAGATCCGAGGGGATTCGGGCGGCAAGTTCTTCATCCTCACCCTCTGCAGGTTTTGCGTCTTCATCCCTGGCTTCCTCGTACACGATCAGAAAACCGGGGAATTTGACCGCCGAACCGGCTGCCCGGAATAAGTAGGCATGGTCGCTTTTGCCAGTGACATCGACCGTCAACGTATCGTAAACGGCCGATTCCATTTGAGACGCGACAAATCGTTTCCAGATCAGCTGGTAGAGTTTAAATTGAGCGGGTTCCAGAAACGGTTTCACTTTATCGGGGTCCCGCAGCACGGACGTGGGGCGGATGGCTTCATGCGCTTCCTGTGCGCCGACAGCCCTGGTCTTGTATTCCGGCGGATTGGGCGGCAGGAAATCGTTTCCATACCGCTGGGTGATATATTCGCGGACTTCCGCGCGCGCGATTTCCGAGATGTTGGTCGAGTCGGTACGCATGTAAGTGATCAAACCGGCGCTGCCGCCTTCACCCACATCAATGCCTTCATAAAGCCCCTGTGCGATCGCCATCGTACGCTTGGCGGTGAATCCCAGCTTTCGAGATGCCTCCTGCTGGAGGGTCGATGTTATGAAGGGAGCTGAGGGCTTGCGTCTCCTCTCTCCACGCTTGATGCGGCTGATCGAATAGGCTGCCTTTTCGATGTCATCCAAAATGGGTTTGACAACGTCCTCTGAACCCAGTTCGAAATCCTTCTCATCGATCTTGGCCAGCTTGGCGATAAACGACTGCTTGCCGCCCTCGGGCTTAAATTCCGCCGCGATGGACCAATACTCCACCGGGACAAAGGCTTCGATCTCCCGCTCCCGTTCGACGATCAGACGCAGCGCCACCGATTGGACTCTCCCTGCAGAAAGCCGGCTGCGGACTTTTTCCCACAGGATGGGGCTGATGGAGTAACCCACAAGACGATCCAGAATGCGGCGTGCCTGCTGAGCATTGACCAGGTCCATGTCGATGGGACGGGGGTGGCTGAATGCCTCATTGACCGCCGGTTCGGTGATCTCATGGAAAACGACGCGCTTCGTCCGTTTGGGCTCGATCGCAGCCGCCTCCATAAGATGCCAGGAGATGGCTTCCCCTTCCCGGTCGGGATCGGTGGCGAGGTAAATTTCTTCATGCTCTTTGGCCAGCTGCTTGAGTTCCTTGACCACGACTTTTTTCTCGTTGGGAACACGGTACTTGGGCAGAAAGTCGTTCTCCACATCCACAGACAGCTGGGAACGAAGCAGGTCGCGGACGTGCCCGACAGAGGCTTTGACCGTGTAACCTTTTCCCAGGAATCGACCCACAGTTCGGGCTTTGGCAGGTGATTCAACAATGACCAGTTTTCCGCTCCGCTTCTCCACTTTCTCGGGCGGAGTAAGTCCGGCATGCGCTTCGGTCTTTCCAGTACGATACATGGACGTCCCGCATTCCGGGCATTTGCCTTTCGTAACCGGTGCCCCGGCCTTATTAAAAGTAGCCTCTGCCTCCAGCATCTCTCGTTTTGTCTTGCACTTCATACAATAGGCTTCCATGTGTCCTCCAAGCAATAAACTCTTTCGTTCAAATAGTACTAGATTGAGAGATTAAGTGTAATGTTCCCTGTCAGAATTTTTCAATGAAGCAACGATCTGCTTCACACGCTGGGCTTGGTCCTTGCGACAAACCATCAGCACATCGCCACCGTCGACGATGATGAGGTCGTCCACTCCGATCGTGACAACTAGGCGTCCGTCGCGATTACCATACACCAAAGAGTTGTGAGTGTCCAGCGCCATGAGATGACCGCTGAAAACGATATTTCCATCTGCATCCGGGATTAGCACATCGAAAAGGGAATCCCAGGAGCCGACATCGCTCCACTCCAGCCCGCCTGCCGGCAGCACCGCCACACGGTCGGCATTCTCCATAATTCCATAATCGATCGTCTCCGATTGCAGTCCATCCCAGACCTTGGCGACCACCGTATCGAAGAGTGATGTCCCGTCAGCGAGGGAGATCTCATCCACAGCTGCTTTTAGCGCAGGCATCTGCCTCGCCATCTCAGAGAGAATCCGCTCCGTTTTCCAGATGAACATCCCGCTGTTCCAGGAGTAGTCACCTGACCGGATCATCTTCTGCGCTGCTGCTTCGTCCGGCTTCTCCTCGAATCGCTTGACAGCATACATCGGGTAGGGATATTTTTCCGGGAGAGGATCGCCTCTTTGAATATAGCCATAACCTGTAGCCGGGTAGGTCGGCGAGATGCCTAGTGTCACCAGATAATCGTCTTTGGCAACTGAAGCAGCAATTCTCAGGAATAAATGGAACAGGTCCTTGTTTCGGATGAAATGATCGGAAGGTAATACCGCCATGACAGCCTGGGGATCGCGCCGGTGAAGAATGGCAGCGGCAAATCCTATCACGGAAGCAGTTCCACGGGGGGATGGTTCGATAAGGTAATTCGTTGAAGGGATCTCAGGAGCCTGATCCTTCAGGTCTCTAACCTGATCGCCCACGGTCACGACAAAAATATGGTCGGCAGGGAAAAGTCCCTCCAGCCGTTTGACTGTCGTTTGGAAGAGGCTTTCATCGGCAATCAAGGGAAGCAGCTGTTTCGGCTTGCCTCTTCTCGAGATAGGCCAAAGGCGGGTCCCTCCGCCGCCTGCCATGATGACTGCATAAGTGTGTTCCATACGCTTCTGTCGAATTATAAGCAGAAAAGAAGATAACTACCCCTCTGCATTCTACTCCTTATCAGTTTCGTAGCCGGCTTTTTCATCGCGCACCGCCACGTAATTCATCCCGCCTACTTGCCGCACCATGCCTTTTAGTTCCATCATGGTCAGGGCAGCGGTGATCCGTTCGATCGGCAGACCGCTCTGTGCGCGGATGTCGTCCACATGTAAAGGCTCCAGGTCGAGCATTTCCAGCAGCGCCGCTTCCGTGGCATCCGAGGGGACTGCCTTGCGGACTTCCCGGCGTTCGATGTTTCGGGTCAGATCCAACGCTTCGAGGACATCCTCCGCATTCAGCATGGGTCGCGCCCCGTTCGCGATCAACTTATTGCACCCTTTCGACTGCGGCGCCAGGATATTTCCAGGGACGGCGAAGACCTCCCTGCCCTGCTCAACGGCGAATTCTCCCGTGATCAGCGCCCCGCTGGTCTCTCCCGCTTCGACGATGACAACCGCCATGGAGAGGCCGCTGATGATCCGGTTGCGTGGAGGGAAGTTGGTGCTTTCCGGTGGCGTTCCCGGTGCATAATCACTGACCAGCGCACCCTGCCCGAGGATTTTTTCCGCCATCTGACGATGTTCGGGCGGGTATACCTTATCCACACCCGAGCCGAGGACAGCCAATGTACGTCCGCCTGCTTTGAGCGCTGCGGCGTGAGCAATGGCATCAACCCCGCGAGCAAGCCCGCTCACGACTGTGACCCCGTTGCGAGCAAGGACACCCGCCAGATCCTCGGTCACTTGCCTGCCATAAGCAGTTACCTGTCGCGTGCCGACGATCGCAACCGCCCAGCGGTCTTCATGGGTAATCTCTCCCCTGATGTATAAGACCGGCGGGGGTTGTTCAATTTCCATTAATTGAGTCGGGTAAGCGGCATCCGGCAAAATCAAGACCTGAATCCCCTGTTTATGGATCTGGTCCCGGTAATTTTCCAAATCAAGGGTCGACCTTAACTCAACGAACCGCTCGATGACCTTTCCACCCAGACCTGCCTCTGCCAGTTCGGCAGGCGATGCATCCCAGGCAGACTTCGCATCGCCGAAATGGTCCAGAATAGATTGGAACCGGACTGCGCCAATTCCCTTAACAAGATTGAATCCGATCCAGTATAGACGTTCGTCCATGGTCAATCGGCCGAGAGAATTGATCTATTCTTCCTGTTCTATCAAGCCTGGGATCAGATGCACGGTCATCACATTTTCTTTAATGTCGATGGACAAAATGACATCCCGGATAGCGGGTAATAAGAGTTCCCGACCGTCACCGGTGGTGACAACATAGACATCATTCGCGCCGGTTACGATGATATCCGTCAGGCTGCCCAGTTCATGACCAGTGTCCTGCCTCACCCGCATTCCATTGAGTTGGTGATGGTAAAACTGCCCCTCCGGCAGCTTTGGGCGGTCCGAAGTCTTAACATAAACAACCTGGTTGCGTAACCTGCCAACAGCTTCAGGAGTATCGAAGCCATCGAAATCCAACAACAGGCCGTCGTTGTGGTGGCGAATATGACGGATCTTTATTGGAGTGTGCTGTCCGCCCAGGAAAACAGTGGTCCCTTCCGTCAGTCGTTCCGGGAAATCAGTATAAACTTCCAGGAGAATAGCCCCATGGACTCCGTGCGGCCGGCGCAGAGAGCCGACTGCCAAATACACAGGCTCGCCTTTCGAGGGCGAGCCTGATTTTCCAGCTTTTGCTGGTGGCTTAGGCATGCTAGGGCTCCATCACGTCGAGCGTGACCTGCTGCCCTTCACGCTCAGCTGCCACTCTGAGCAGAACTCGGATGGCGTTGGCTACGCGTCCGTTCTTGCCAATCACACGACCCATATCGTCCTTTGCGACCTTCAGCTCCAGACGGACTCGGCTCCCCTGTCGGCTCTGCGACACTTCGACCGAGTCGGGATCATCAACAAGTGATTTGGCGATAAACTCAGTAAGAGCTTTCATAGCCTAGTCGCGGCGGGTCTTGGCGCCCTGTTCGACCGGGATGAACTTCCCGCCCATGGCCTTCTCGGCATCTGCCACCAGAGTCTCGACAGGTTCACCCTTCTTGAAACGGGTAAACCGGTCATCGAGACCGGCGCTCTTGAAGAGTTGGGCAACCAACTCGGTCGGCTGGGCACCTTTCCGCATCCAGTCATAAATGCGCGGCTCATCCAGTGAGAGGGTTGTCGGGGATGTGCGGGGATTGTAATAACCAACGATTTCCAGAAAACGTCCATCACGAGGGTTTTCCTTGTCGGTCACCACGAGACGGTAGGAGGGCTGTGCCTTAAGCCCCATTCGGCGAAGTCGAATACGAACCATTGAAAACTTACTCCTTCAAATATCTTGAATTGTTTGATTAGGCTCAGCCGGAACGAGGAGAGGGGTGCGTGAAAAGTACGCGTCTCGAAGGCTGGATTTCCACAGGGGGATATTTTACCAGATAATTTTAATAATGTAGGAAACAACCACTGGATTGAGCGAATTATCCAAAAAGCCGGGGAAGTCCGCGCCCGCCGGTCTTCTGAAGTGTTTTCATCAATTTTTGGGCTTCGCGAAACTGCTTAAGCAGGCGATTGACGTCCTGCACATCGGTCCCGGATCCGGCTGCGATCCGGCGACGGCGGGACGCATTGAGAATATCAGGAGCATGTCGTTCCTTGGCAGTCATCGAACTGATGATCGCTTCGGTCGTTTTCAGGTTCTTTTCCGCATCTTTGGGGTCGATCTGCTTTGCCATTTGTCCCATTTGACCGGGCATCATTTCGAGGAGTGCTGTAAGCGGTCCCATCTTTTTGATCTGCTTGAGCTGCTGCATGAAATCATCCAGGTCGAACTTGCCGGTCATCAACTTCTCTGCCTGGTCCTGGGCGGACTGGGCATCGAAGGCTGCTTCCGCTTTTTCGATCAGTCCGATGACATCGCCCATGCCGAGGATGCGGGAAGCCATCCGCGAAGCATCGAATGCCTCCAGAGCATCCAGCTTTTCGCCCGTCCCAAGATATTTAATGGGAACACCTGTCACAGAGCGGATCGATATTGCTGCACCGCCTCGCGCATCACCGTCCATCTTGGTCAGGATAAGTCCGGTGACGGCAACATTGTCCCGGAATCCTTCCGCGACATGCAAGGCTTCCTGTCCGATCATGGCATCGACAACAAGCAGGATTTCAACAGGATGGACTTTATTCGTGATGGCTTTCAGTTCATCCATTAAAGGCTGGTCGAGTTGGGAACGACCGGCTGTATCGATGATCACCAGGCTGAAGCCGCCCTTCCCGGCCTGGTCAATTGCCATTGCAGAGAGTTCCGGGGGCTTAAGCTGGGAATCCGAAACAACAGGCACGTCCACCCGCTCGCCCAGTTGTTGCAATTGCTGCACAGCAGCAGGCCGATAAGGGTCGCCTGCAACGAGCATGACACGCTCACCTTTTGAGCGCTGCAATCTGGCAAGTTTGCCTGCAGCCGTAGTTTTACCGGAGCCCTGCAATCCCACCAGCATGACCACCCTGGGTTTTGGTCCCGTCAGATTGAGCGGTGCCGGTTCGCCCAGCATTGCGATCAACTCTTCGTTGACGATCTTGATCACCTGCTGACCGGGGTTGAGCGCTTTGGACACTTCGGCGCCAACTGCCCGTTCTCTCACCCTGGCTACGAAACTCTTTACCACCGAATAATGGACATCCGCTTCCAGCAAAGCCAGACGCACTTCACGCATGGCGGCATCCACATCAGCCTCGGTGAGTTTTCCGCGGCGGCGTAATCCGTCAAAGACCTGGTTCAATCGGTTGGTGAGATTCTCGAACACGAGATTCCTTATCTACAAGAGAAACCGTCCTGCAAGCCTGCAAGGACGGCGGGGATTTGCGGCAGGATTTTAACAAGGAAAGGCAGGCTGGTCAAGAATAACCTTGATTAATCACGATATTCGTTTAATGGAGACCATCGTGATGTCGTCAGCCGGCGGGACCTCACCCATGAATTGATCGAGTTCATGATCAACGGCATCCAACAAACTGACAGCCGAGGAGTCTGATGATTTTGCGGTCTCGTGCAATCTCTCCTCCCCAAACAAGGTTCCTGAATCTGAAAATGCTTCCGTCACTCCATCCGTATAAAAAAGAATACTTTCGCCAGGCATAATTTGAATCGATCGTTCCTCAATTTCCAGTTCTTTCACCACGCCCAGCGCCATACCGGTTCGCGTCAAGCGCTCGACTAGCCCATCATGGATCCAAAGGGGAGGATTATGACCGGCATTGGCAAAAGTGAATTGTCCGCTGGAGGAATCGATCACTCCATATACAGCAGTGATAAACATCCCCTGCTGTGCGTCGGGGAAAAAGAGTTCATTAACCCTCTTAAGCGTGCTTGCAGGAGAAGGGTGTTCCATAACAGCTGCCCGGATCAGAGTCCTAATGAGGACCATGTACAAGGCTGCCGGCATGCCTTTATCAGCGACATCTGCGATGAACACGCCGAGACGGTGATCGGGGAGTTCAAAGACATCGAAGAAATCACCTCCCACCTGCCGGGCCGTCCGCCAGCGGGATGCCAGTTCCCAGGCTGGAAGCGAGGGCAACGAATCCGGCATGAAGGTTTTTTGAATTTGGCGGGCAAGCTGTACTTCCGTCTCAAGACGTTCGCGCACGCGCATCTGCTGTTCAAAGAGATCGTTCTGAATGGCAAGGGCAGCCTGCTGGGCTACTCCGGCCAGGATTTCAAAACGGCGTGCGCGGAATCGCCTCCCGCCTGACGCTTCCTCGGCGAGCAGGACACCAAAAGTCGCATCCTTGATCGTAAGGGGAAAAGCCATCAGGAGCCGGTCATCAGCCTGCATGACCAAGGGTATCAACTCCCCGTCGGGAGGCTCGATCTTTGGCCAGTCGGCTGGATCACGGTATGTTTCAGGACTGACCACGGGTACTCCGCGATCGAGAACTGCCTTGAGCAATGGGAATTCGTGTGGATGTAAATTCGTCCATATTTTGGAAAGTGAATTTTCAGGGAGTTCATATTCCTGAAGCGGGTGCAAAAGCCCAGCCTCTGCATCCCAACTGTACACGGCAACCCGTTCCACCCCGACAAGGATTGGAAGGGTGCGAACGATGGATGAGATGATTTCATCGAGTTCAGACAGGCTGACGACCGCCTCCGCCACTTGCAACAAGGCTGCGGAAGCGTAAGCCTGCTCCTGGGTTGTGTCAAATAACCGGGCGTTCTCGATGGCGACAGCGGCGTAGCTAGCAAACGTGGTGGCGATGGCCTGAGCTTCATGACCATAACGTCCCGGCGTGTGGTGTGCAAGGGTTAAACCCCCACTGCTTGATCGCCAATACGAAGCGGCGAGGCTAAAGATGAATGTTCCGGCTCAAAACTTTTCGATACTGCGGCCGGTCCCATCGGATCCTTCGGTTTACGGATGATCGGGTTTCGCGAAAGGAGTGCGCGGGTCAACCAGGCTGACGCTTCGGAGTTGATCCTGGCCAATTTAAGATCGGCAGCAGTGGCACCGTGGACCGCCGCGCAGTAAATATCCTCTTCATCGAGAAGCCAAATGGAAACCACATCGCATGGAAGGTTGCGTTCAAGCTCCGTCAGAATCGCATCCAAAACATGCTCAAGGCTGGCGTTCGCTGACAATAGCCCGGCGACTTCCCGCAGGCTGTCCGCCACCTGCCGGCGCCATAACTCCGACCGGAAAAGCCCGGCATTGTGGATGGCAGCGGCAAGGTAATCCGCAAGCCCATCGAACAGAAGTTGATCATCCACGCTGAAGGTGTTCAGCCTGTCCGATTGGATGTCCAAAACCCCCATGACCTGCTTGTCGAAAACGAGTGGAACGGTCAGCTCCGACCGGGTGTTTGCCGGCGGGAACGGGGTCGGCCGGTAACGAGGCTCCTTGTTCACATCGTTTGCTAGGATGATCTCACCCTTACGCGCCACCCAGGGTATCATCCCCTCGGGGTCATCCAGATCAAGGACGTACCCTTCAAGGGCGGTACTTTTTAATCCGCTGCCGGCTTCATATCGCACCTGACGTCTGTTTGGATGGACCGTGAAGAGATGCACATGGGGATAACCAAATCGCCGATGAAGTAATCGGGCTACGTCCGTCATCATCACGCGCAGATCGATTGTGGAGGTGACCACCTGCCCAACCGCTGACATGACTGAAAGCTGTTCCGCCCGCCTGTTCAAGTCGCTATATAACTGTGTCCCTTCGATGGCCACAGCGATGGTGTCAGCCAAAGCACGCAGAATCAATAGATCGTTGGGATGAATTGCGTTGAGTTTGTCCGACTGAATATCCAGCACGCCCAGGACACGATCTTCGATTTTGAGCGGGATAGCCAATTCTGATTGTGTCTCAGGAAGCCCCGCGATGACCCTGAAACGAGGCTCCTGGCTGACATTGTTGCTCAATATTTCATTGCCAGTTTGAGCTGCACTCCCCACAACGCCCTGCCCCATCTCAACTTCAAATATCTGGGCTTTCTTCCCTTTTTTCCGGACCGTCGCCCCTGAGTTGGAACGAAACACTAGGCTGGCTTGCCCCGGCTTGACTGTGAAAATCGCAACATAATAATAATTAAATGTTTGCTGGATCAGCCGTGTGACCTGAGTGCATAATTCATCAAGTTTGGTGAAATTCGCTAACTGCGAGGAGACTTTCCGCACCAGGTTTAACTGGCTGATGCGGAATTGCTCAACCGATAGTTGATGCGATGCAAGCAGCGCAACGGCGATGTGGCTGGCAAGCGCATCCAGCATATCCATTTCATATCGCGTAAAGGGTGGTCCCTTTCGCCGCCAGATCTGTAAAACTCCGATCAGAAGGTCCTGGTATATGATGGGAGCTGCAACCAATTGACCTTTTTGCTTGTTGCGAACCAATTTTTTTTCTTCAAAGGCCCGGAGCATTGAAGCGGAAGATGGTTTTTCAGGGAAAAGAGACTGGGTGGTGTTAGGAAGGCGGAAATGCGATTCATCCAACCAGAGGGATACCTCCCCATCCAGCAATTCGGTCGCAATTTCCAAAATGATGTCACGCTGCACAACGAGCGACGAGGAGTTCGAACAACAGGACATCGAGATTTAACAAATCCCGCCAGCCCGGTTTTCGTCCCTTTTTGCCCGGCTTGGATTTTGATCGCCGATGCCGTTTGACCAGTTCCAGAAGGTTTCCCCGTCCAGGCACGGATTGGTACTTCACATCATCCATCATCTTGCGCATCAGGAAAATTCCCAACCCGCCGACCTGTCTCTCGCTTAAATCATCTGAAAGGTCGGGGTCGGAGACGACAGCCGGATCAAAGGGCTTTCCCCAATCCAGCAAAGAGACGGTCAAGCGTCCGCGGTGGTCTTCGCAGCTGACTTCGATTTGACCGTCGTGAATGCCCTCGTAAGCATGTTCAATGATATTGGAGCACGCCTCATCGACTGCCAATTGAACGGCATAGACGTCCCGGTCGACCAAGCCACGGGAACGGGCAAACTTCCCGACATATTCCCTGATCGCATCGAGTTGGTCGAAATGGGCGGGAAAAACCTGAGTGGACATCGGAACCAATACCCGGAAAAGTTAGAGCCACTCCAATCTGAATGGTCAGGAGCGGCTCAGTCTGTTTGATCTACCTGATGAGGCAGGATTAAAAATTTCCAACCGCCGTCGTGACGTCGCTGTAAACCTTAAAGAGAGTGTCATTCCGGTAAGATCCAGAGCTTCTTGGATCATTTTAGGAACACTCGCCAGATAGACATCGCCTCGGTTATAGCGTTTGCACGTCTTCAAGGCAGCCAACATGGCGCGGAATCCTGCGCTCGACATGTAATCCACCTGCGAAAGGTCCAGGACGATTTTATAATGACCATCCTCCGTGAGTTTATTCAGGGATTCGGTCAGTTTCGGAGCGGTAGCGCTGTCCACCCTGCCTTTGACCGTGACCAAATCGCAGTGCTTGTATTGAGTGGTTGAAGTTTCCATTCTGCCTCCCGATAAATTATTAATGAAAATATTATATCATGTGCAAAAAAAGCCCGCATCACAAGCCGGCACCAAAAATTTCACCCCCGAGCTTAAAACCTGCGACTTCCAGTTTGGGTGAAAACTGAGGCCGGATCCCCGTTGGTCGAAGCTCGCCAAGCACTTTCCCATCCGGACCTATACCCGTCTGGGTGAATTTGAAGATGTCCATTTGTGTGACTATGTCGCCTTCCATGCCCACAATCTCAGTGATCTGGGTGGTTTTCCGGGTACCGTCCTGGAGCCTCGACATGTGTACGACCAGATTTATAGCTGAGGCAATCTGACGTCGGATGGCGATGACAGGAAGGTCAATGCCCGACATCAATGCCATCGTCTCCATCCGGGCAATGGCATCCCGGGGGGAATTGGCGTGCAAGGTCGTGATCGAACCACTGTGACCCGTGTTCATCGCCTGCAGCATGTCGAGGAACTCACCGCCGCGCACCTCGCCCACCACCAACCGGTCAGGACGCATGCGCAGCGCATTTCGAACAAGTTCCCGGATTGTGACCGCCCCCGAACCATCCACGCCGGACAGCTTGGTTTCGAGGCGGACGACGTGTCTTTGTTTCAACTGGAGTTCCACTGCGTCTTCGATGGTCACGATACGCTCGTGCTCGGGGATGTAACTCGATAACAGATTCAGCATGGTGGTCTTGCCTGAGCTGGTATTTCCGGTGATGATGATATTCAAACGGGAGACCACACATGCATTAAGGAATGTCGCCATGTAGTTGGACAACGTCCCAAGGTTGATGATGTCCTCCATGGACATACGATTCTGCATGAATTTTCGGATCGTAATGTGGGGTCCGTCAATGGCTACCGGGGGGATGATGACGTTGACACGGGAACCATCTGGAAGGCGGGCATCGGCTGTGGGGTTGTCATAATCCACGCGTCTGCCGATCGGGTGCAGGATGCGGTTGATGATCCGCATCAGATGTTTGTCGTCCTCGAATTTCAAATCCGTTTCGATGATCTCCCCATTACGCTCCACGAAAGTCAACTGGGAACCGTTGACCATTATTTCGCTTGTATCAGGCTCGCTAAGGAGCATCTCCAGCGGACCGTATCCAACCAGTTCGGCGAGAGCGCTGTCCAGGATGGTGTTCCGAATGTGATCCGGCATTTCCATACCGCCGGAGGACAGGAGAGCTTTATCCAATTTTCCGCGAACGACAAGCCGGTTTAATTCATCGTCAGGGATCTTTTGAAGCTCCGGTGCGACAGAGTCCATGATGGCTGTCCGCAGGCGGATGATCCTGGGGTCCGCCAGGAGCGGGGGCATGACTTTCAATATTTCACTCATGGTATGAGTATAAGCCAAAAATCAAACTGGGTGCCAGGTTTTCACAATCCACGAGTAGAGTAGATTGACAGTCTATCCGTATTGGAGTATGCTATCGCCCGTCCGGGCAGGCCCGGCGCGGCGGAAGCCTCTGAACCCCGCCAGGTCCGAGAGGAAGCAACGGTAAGGGGGTCATTCCGGGTGCCGCCGGTCACCTGTCCGGATATTCATCAACTTGGGTTTCATCCATCCCGCTTCTTATCTTATAATAACCCTATGCGACGCTGGCTCCCCTTCCTCATCGCGCTTGCTGCCGGCCTGGCCATCAGCCTTTATTATGGCTGGATGGTCAACCCTGTGGAATATGTGGATACCGGTCCCGGCAGCCTCCAGGCGGATTATCGAACCGATTACGTACTCATGGCCGCCGAAACCTATCAATCCAGGCAGGATTCCGCCCTGGCAGCGCGGCAACTCGCCTTTTTGGGAAGCCAACCACCATCAGAGATCGCGGCGGAAGCGCTCGCATTTGCTCAATCTGTCGGGTATTCACAGGAGGATTTGCAGCTTCTTCAAAATCTGGTGCTGGCCATGCAGACCTGGCAAATATCTTCCGGAGCGTCGATCCCGTGAAAGGCAGCCTTCTTGTCCAGATTCTTGGAGGTCTCGTCATCGGCCTGGCGTTGGGATTGCTCATTGCGTGGGTGATCTCGCCGGTTGAGTACACCGATACCTCCCCGGCGTCCATGCGGGAGGAATTCAAGGACCAATACCGGTCGGCCATCGCTTCAGCGTTCAACTCCACCGGAAATCTGGATCGTGCCCGGGCTAGGCTGTCACTCGTGGGAGATGCCAGCCCAGAGCAGGCGTTAATTTCGCAAGCCGAACGGATGCTCACCTCCGGCAGCGCTCCAGACTCAGCCTTTGAGATCTCGATGTTGATCAATGCCCTCAATTTGACTGCTCCAGTGACTGCTACAGAGCCGGTCGTCAGCGATGCATCGACTTCCACACCCGAACCTGATCTGCAGCCCACCGCAACCCAGACTCCTTTTGGACTGGTGACCACACCCAGGGCAAGCCCGACGCCGGGGGAATCCCTCACACCACGTCCGACCTCCACACAAAAGCCCACCGCGACTGCGACGCCAACAAAAGGCGCGCCATTCATCCTCGTTTCAAGGGAGGAGATGTGCGACCCGAACGACCAACGCGGTTTGATCATGGTGGAGGTCCGAAATAAAAAACGCCAGCCGATCGCCGGCGAAGAAGTGATCATCAGCTGGAGCGGGGGCGAGGAAAGTTTCTTTACCGGTCTGAAACCTGAGATCAGCGACGGCTATGCGGATTTCAAAATGCTTCGCAACACGATCTATTCTCTCCATCTTGCAGCAGGCGGGGAACCCGCAAATGGACTTTCCGCCTCGGTTTGCACAACCGATGATGGAGAAGAATACCTGGGATCGATCCAATTGATTTTCCAACAGCCGTAAGAAAAGGAGGAGGATGCGACTAGCACATCCTCCTCCTTTTTTAGTTATCGGAATCCCTATTGACCGATGCCCTGCATTTGTGCAAACCAATAAGTTAACAATTCTGCTGCAGGTTTTCCACGAATTGAAGCCGATTTATCTGCCAGCATAGCAGACGGGTAAAAACCGCGGCTGACAAATCCGCTCAACCAGGGGCGATCGTTGACTAGCCGTCAGAACTGCCTGGTAAGCATTCGCCTGTCCGCCCAAATCGAGGGTGACTGAAGGGATATCCGGATTGGGGCGACTGAGCGCTGTCCAATCAACACACCCACCGGCGGGGGCAGAAACGCATCCTGTCACAGATCCTCCAGCCGAAGTATAAACCGGTGCTACGATGACCGGTTTTTGAATGGAAATGGCAAAAGGCAGAATATCTGTATCCAGTTTACGGCCAGCTTCCATTGCCATTTCGTCTATCGTTGCGCTGGGATTTCTGAGCCAACGGAGCGGACCAAAGAAGGTAAATCCCATCCACAGCATCCAGGAACGATGGAGATGCCTGCATGGAGCCGGTATATGGCTGCCCCCACCAGACCTGCCCTCCAAAATGCTCGCGGACCTCGGTCAGCAGTGCACGGAACCGGGGGTCTGCTTCGGGAGTGCCATCGAACAGCGCCGGCGGGATCCATTCCCCTCCCAGGATCAAAGCCTGGGCATTCGATTTCGTTGCTGCATCGGCATGGTAAAGGGCGAAGGCGCGATACCTGTCAAACCAGGCATTCCAATCGCCGGGAGTGGAGTAACGCCAATCATCCGCCAGGTTCTCGAATCTGGGATTCGGGAAAAGAGCGACATTGAGGTTTGCTGCCCTTGCTGAAGACACCTGGGATTCGATTTCATTGCTCAAAGGATTAAGCCCGGGCTTAAGTGAAAACACGAGGGGATTATTTCGGGAGACAGTCCAAGTCGAATCGATGACGGTCCAGTCGGCATGGAAACTTTTCAGAGTTAAGAAAGCACCGGGATAGAACGGTGACCAGCTCGGGTGGAAGAAAGGCTGCAACTCCACACCGGAAACAAATCCCTGAGGGCGTTTGTTCACGATCGGCTGCGCACCCACACCGGTAGGTAACGCCTCCCATTGCCAGTTCGTTACGGTATCCTGCAACTCCTGGTATGTTTGTGCCATCGTCACGGTCCGACCCGGAGTTGCGTTTCCGGCTGTTGCTGCATCATCCGCGCTGCCGCATTGGTCGTTGCGGCAATACCGGTACCCGAGTGAGTTCCCCATACCAAGCGGGCTGAACGCTTTGAATACCCATTGATTGTTTCCGACCGGCCACATGGGTATGGGCACCGTCCAGGCGTATGGATTGAACTGGATGGAAATGATATCTTCGACAGGAGTGCTTGGGGGGACGCTCACCTGAAAAAGGATGGGGGCGTTTGGACCGGAAAGCCACGTTTCGACCTGGTCCTGTACGATGGAATTGGAATCGGGCACGATCAACTGCCGGACACGGAAATTCCCGTCGGCCGTGTGCTCCGCATTCCACAAACCATCCCCTTGAGTATATTTATAGAGAAGGTCAGTTCCCGCGGGGAGCTCAAGCGTTACAGTGTAGCGTCCATCGGGGAGTGGTGACATGACCGGCATCTGGCTGGCGATGGTGCTCAAGCCACCATCCAAATCGCCGAAAGTGTTTCCCAACTGATGAAGATTGCCAGCGATCCGTATTGGAGCGCCGACCACTGTATCGCTTGGGAGTGTCACCACGAACGTCAATTTCACAGTTCGGGCTGCCTTCATGGCAACCGCTGCCGGTGTCGTGGAGCCTGCCGCTACGGTCGCTCCCTGCTGAAACGGCTGATAGGAACCATCCAAAGAATACGCAACCAGGTTATGAGTGCCGGCTGGAAGGCCTTCTAGAATAAAATTGCCCAATGAATCGGATAATGTCGATACGCCGCCCGCTGTGACCAGAATATCATCCAGCGGTTTACCGTTATCGGGATCCACCACCTGCCCCTGCACCCGGCCTGTTGATCCGGCGAATTGTTGGTCTGCCCAGCTGCTGATCACGTCCGAGACCTGGCTGGGACCGGGTACAACGTACATCCGGTAGCGCACAGGCTGGTCGAAGGCGTTATCCTCCTGGATCGGATAAGTTCCCTGCAAAACATAGCGATATTTGGCGACACCCTTGAGAGGCAATGCCAGCCTGACCGAGTAATGCGTGGCGTCTACAGCCTGCATCGGGTAATACACGGGATTAACCGGCAACCCGGTAACCTCATCAAGAACAGCCAGAGTCAGCGTCGTACCATCCGGGATCGGAGCTGGAAGAGAAACATCGATTACTGTCTCTGCCATCGGCGCCGGTGTTGCAGTTGGGATATCCCCAGCAGGTGGCGGAGGAACGGGATTCTGTTGGACAAGGCCGCACGATGAGAGCAGGATGGCGGTCAACAAACACAGGCTGATAGTTACTTCCCCGCGAAAAAATTGGCGGAACCGATTCATTCCCCCCTCCATCCCTGGGTATTATTCCAAGCGTCAGGCTTGATCACCGGCGGCTTCATCTTTTTTGGCCTGGTTCCTGCGTCCTGCCTGGGCTATCGAGCTCATGACGATACTGAAGAAATAAAGCACGATCATCGGTGCCATGACCAGAGCCATATTGACCGGGTCGATGGTGGGCGTGATCATTGCAGAGACGACGGCAATGATGATGATTGCCAGACGCCACTGGCTTAAAAGCATCTGGGGATTTACAAATCCCATGGCTGAAAGCACGAAGATCACCAGCGGGAATTCGAATGCTGCACCTATCCAAAACAGGATGTTGGTTATAAAGCCGTAATAGGAACTGGCCGTCGGGTGCGCCGGGATGCCGCCAAAATCAAGAAGGAAAGGCAGGGCAGTTGGAAGCATGAAGTAATAGGCGAATGCAATCCCCGCAAAGAAGAACAAAGCGGCAAAGGGAATGCCGATCAGTCCATATCGTCTCGCACGAACAGAAAGTCCAGGTGCGGCAAAAAGGTAAAACTCAAAGGCGATGTAGGGTATTGCCAAAGCCACGCCTGTAAAGATACCGATTTGCATAAAAACACCCAGGTTCTCTGTCACCTGGATGGCTTGCAGGAATTCCACTCCCCCGATAGGCTCAGCCAAAATCTCCATTATCTGGTTGGCAAAATTAAGAGCCACCGCCACCAGCACCGCTGTCACGATCAAGCTGCGGAAAAGGTGTTTACGGAACGCTTCGACATGTTCGATCAACAATGACGGGGTTGTAACTGATTCTGACAGGGTATCTGAAAAAGGTCGTTCCTCGGGCTCCTCAGTCAGGAAGGAATAGAAATTCCGAAAAGGGGAGGTCAGTCTATTCCAGAATCGCGATATTTTTCGGCGCATAGATCAGGCTGTAGGTGAAGAAGGTGATTGAGGCGGCTCGGGAAGATCGTCCAGAACAGGAGGGGTATCCGGCGTAAAGGCAGCATCCTCAGGCGATGGTTGTTTTGGTTGATTGATTCCAGCCGGCTTGGTTGGCGGTTTAATCGTCCGGGTTAATTCCTCAGCGGTAATCGACCGGGTAATATTATTCAGTTCCTTCGCATCTTCCTCGAGTCCCGCTTCGCGCATCATGCGGTTGGGGAGGTGTTCCAATTCCTTGGTGGTCGTTTTGATCGCCTTCCAGGTATCCGATTTGACCACATCGCGCATGAATTTCCCAAGAGAGCGGCTGGTTTTAGCCATATCTTTGGGACCAAGTACGATCAATGCGATGATCACGATGAAAACGAGCTCCATCGGGCCAATACCCAGGATATCCATCTTATCCAGCCTTCCTGGATGCTGCCATCAGAGCCTGGTGGATTTCATGCTCATGGTCAGCCAGACTGCCCAAAACACCGTTAACAAAGCGCGGCGCGCTGTCCGATCCATAAAGCTTGGCTAATTCAACCGCCTCATTTATTGCAACTTTCACAGGAGTCTCTCCGTCAACAGTAAATTCCCAGGTGGCGATTCTTAATATATTTCGGTCAATAGCCGCTATTTGATCAAACGGCCATTCCGGTGCATATTTTGCGATGGCATGATCAAGGGGTTCCGTCAATGGCAGGACGCCAAAGACGATCCGCCGGACGAACTCCGCAAGCTCCGGCGTCAATTCAACATCCGCCAGCCGTTGTTGCAGGACAGCACCCGGGGGATGTGAGGACATATCGACTTCGTAAAGTACCTGCAGGGCAACACTGCGCGCCCTGGTTCGGGATTTCATGTTTGGAACACCATCGATAAGGGTTTGGCAGCCGGTCTTGTCCCGGCTGATCTACTAACATCAGACTTCGTAATCAATGCCTTCCACGTGAATATTGACATGGCCTACTTCGATGCCGAGCATTTCGGACACCGACCGGGACACCACCTGCTGGACCTGCCGGCTGACCTCCCTGACATTCACATCCTGCTTGAGGATCAGGTAGAGATCCAGGTAGGCTAATCCATCTTCTATCTCCGCGCGTACACCTTCACTTGCGCCTCGTTTAAACACACGGTTCAGACCGCCGGTGACAGGTGCCAGCCTGCTGACACCCGGCACATTGAGTGCGGACATCCGTGCAATTGTGATCAGGACTTCAGGTGCGATAGTCGTTTTTCCAAAGGAATATTCGGGCATGGGTTTTCTCCTGTCACAGGGTCAATCTTTTTTCGTGGGGTGTTACATCATAGCCATTCCGCCATCGACTCCCAGGACCTGCCCGGTGATATAGGCAGCCTGATCCGACGCCAGAAAGGCGACTGCATAGGCGATCTCTTCCGGCTGTCCTTTGCGTCCCAACGGAATAAATTTCAAGGCAGCCTCAAGCATTTCCGCCGGTACCGAGTTTAAAATCTCTGTATCCACAAAACCCGGAGCAACAGCATTTACATTGATATTCCTGGATGCCACTTCACGGGCTAAGGCCTTGGTAAAGCCGATCTGCCCGGCTTTCGACGCGGAGTAATTGGTTTGACCGGCATTGCCCATTTGACCGGCGATGGAAGCCATGTTGATGATGCGCCCATATCGCTTACGCATCATATGTTTAACCGCGGCTTTCGAACAATTAAATGTCGATTTTAGATTAGTGTCCTGAACGGAATCCCAGTCTTCCTCGGACATCATCATGATAAGAGTGTCCTTTGTGATTCCGGCATTGTTCACGAGAATATGGAGGTCGCCAAACGTATCAATGGCAAACTTAATCAATGCCGCAGCCTGCTCAAAATTGGAAACATCAGCCTGGAATGCTGCCGCGCGTCCACCCGCAGCCTGAATCTGGCCGACCACTTTTTCGGCTGCCTCAGGTGACTTGTTGTAATTGACAACCACTGCTGCACCGCGTTTTGCCAACTCCAGGGCGGTTGCCCGTCCAATACCGCGAGAACCTCCAGTAACGATCGCCACCCGGTTCTCCAGTGATAAAGCTGATTCAACCATTTATAGTTCTCCTGTATGGATAAAATTATAACCGATGACTGCCAAAGGGACGATTAACACTGCGGGGTCAAGCGCTGGTTTTTACCCTGGGACGCAGAAACCAGCCCAACCCTGCGCCTGACAATAAGGTAAAACCTAGTACAAAGATGAAGATATCCTGCCAAAAGCGGATGGGAAACAAACGAATCAGCGTATCGGAATACATGAACAACCAGGAATCCCCGGTGAAGAATAGACCATGGAAAAAGGTGAAAAACTGCCAGAAGCTCACGGCGGCGAACAAGCCGATCCCCACAATCAATCCCACGGTTAACCAACCGCCGCGGGATAGACCGGAGCGGAATTCAACCATCCATTTTCCAAAATAAGCCCAAAGCCCGAAAGCTACTAGGAGCACAATCATTGCATAGAATGTTCGCATCGCATTCTGGACGAGTACCTTCACATCAATCATGTGTCCCAATTCCCGCTGGTTGAAAAGCGGTGACTGATCATCAAATTTTAAATCAGCAAGATAGGCGATTTTCGAATCATTGAGCAGATACTTGACTGCAAATCCAGACCACTTTAACCGTTCCTGGGTTGAGAATCCGTACGGATCATCAGGAAAGGCTGGCAGCCGATAAGCTATCGAAGGATAAACAGGGTTAAGGACCAACCTCACACCCAGCAAAATGAGGACAAAAGGAGTAAGAAGAGTCACGACCCAGGAAAGTATTTTATAAAGGATATTCATCTGATCTCCCAGTAAAGAATTATTGCAGGTCCTGCGTTCCACCACCCAGGATGTATCTCAGCACCATGTCGTTGGTAATCCATTCAATGGGAGCAAGGTCGTCAGTGAATATCCTACCCCCGGCAGGCACAGACTTCAAATTCATTATCGCGGCAGTTCCAGCCTGCAATATAAGCGGATGAGTGCCGGCGTCCTGGGAGAGCGCAATCATATTGGCAGTCATATAGTCGGAGTTGGTGGGCAGCTTCGTCGCATAAATGATCGAATTGAATGTATGGGGGATGTCCATAACATATATGGAAGGAAAAACGCTGCCGATGGTCGCAGCAAGATCATCGATTAAGCGGCGGTCACCGGGTGCACGTCCAACATTGATGGCGAGTGTTCCGTCATCCTCAAGGTGGTCATAGGCGATCTGAAAGAATTCCTTTGTCGTCAGGTGAGGTGGGATGTACGGCGGGCGGTAGGCATCCACAGCGATGATCGAATACAAGTGTGGGCTGTGCTCCAGTCCCCAGCGTCCGTCGGCTACGATCGCATTCAGGTTTGGCATTGTCATTTCGAAGTAATCCCGGCCTGCCTCGACAATGATCGGGTCGATCTCATATCCGTCGATCGGAATGGGTCCATAAGCCGCCGTTGCCTGACGGGCTGTCGTTCCGGCTGCCAAGCCAACAATGGCAATACGGTTAATTTGATTTGGCTCATAGGGCGGCGCATTGAAATAAGGAGCGACCAGGAACTGCTCCCAGGGTCCGCCGAAAAATAACTGAGTAGGATGGTACGTCGAATGGACTCCCTGGCCGTCGTTTAGTCTTAGGTAGGTATATCCATCGATCTGAAGCACTTCGATATAGTTGTATGCAGATTCAGTTTCGAATACCTGCCCGGGAGTGCGTTTGATCTGCAGGTTCAACCCCCACAGGGCAAGCACTATCAGGATGACCGCCAGAGCGAGGTAGGGCAGCACGCCGCGTTTGACGCTGAGGTATAGACCTATCAGCGCGAAAACCATCAGCACGGCGCTGAACAGCAGGAAGGTGCGAGTAGTTCCAATTAGCGGGATAAATATCAACGTGGGAAGAAAAGTTCCAATAAACGACCCTGTCGTGGAAATGGCGTACACGTTCCCGGATAGATTTCCGGCGCGGGATGCGTCATCCATAAGGATACGGATGGCAAAAGGAGAGACCATCCCCATCAGGGTTATGGGAACAGCGAGGAGCACCAGAACGGCAGAAAACGAACCCCCGAGTATACCCAGCTGAAGCGCATCAAACGCGGTTGCCGCTGTCCTAAGAACGGGTCCTGCAACAAAGGGGACGATGCCGAGAAAGAAGGCTGCCCATACAAGGATGGAGAAGAGGGTCTTCGGGAAGGGTGATTTATCTGCCCAGCGCCCGCCAATGAAATATCCCACAGCAAGGTAGATCATGATCAGGCCGATGATGCTTGCCCAAACGATATTGCTCGTTCCAAAGACATTGCCGAGCAATCGGCTTGCGGCAAATTCAGCGGCGAGGGCTGTCATGCCGGATACAAAAACGGTGAGGTAGATATATCGTCGCATTTTCAACTCGAGAATGGATTATACCTTCGACTGGGACAAGTCCGGCATCCAATCGATAACGTGAGGGCATCCTCGCCAACTCAACAGCGATCATAATCTCAGTTCCTGCCGGATTCCATACTTGACGTTTCAGGCTGAGACGGCTAAAATCCTAGTCCGTCATTGCCATCGCCTCCGCGTGGAGGCTCGCTTTTTGCTTGGAGAGACCGTGGAAGCTGAAATCCCAGCGCAGGAAAGTGTTTTTCCGGAAGTCGTAAATTTACACGACACCGATGCAGCTTCCATTCAGGCTGAATTGGTCCGTGCGAGCGCATCCACCATCAAGCAGCTCAATGCGCAGGAAGTCGACCTCCGCGACAGCCTGGCTGTCGTTGTCACTGCGGATACAGTCAATGCCCGTAAAACCAGCGTTGCCCACCTTGAAGCTGGGAATTTTACCCTGCTGGAGGGGACGGTCATCGCCGCCAAGACAAACACTTCGACCATCAATGGAAGAGCGGGAGTGGTTATCTCCGATACGACCCGTCTCGAAAACGGCAGTTCCGGGGTATTGATCAGCCGCGAAGTCCATGGCGAGAATATCCGCACCGGAATCTTGATCAGCCGTAATGTCGAGGGCCATGTCGAAACTTTGATGGATACACGATCCACAGTCCTAGCCGGGTTGGTGGCTGGCGCTGTGGTCGGAACCATACTCATGCTGGGACAATTCCTGTTCCGGCGCAAATAATCGTCACTATGAGCGGCACTCGCCGCCATAAATTAACTGTAGGGCGAAGGTAACCCATTTTCAGGGTGAGAGGCGCCCGAGGAGAAAAAGATGGAAAAGCAGGTTATCAAAGCAACAAAACGTACCGTGACCGGCAAGCAGGTCAAGCAGCTTCGCCGTGCGGGGCAACTGCCCGCAGTCATCTACGGGCATAACGTGGAGCCAGTGGTCATTACTCTTGACGCACGCGACGCCACGCTTGCATTATCGAAAGTGTCCTCATCCACGCTGGTCAACATCGACGTGGAAGGCCAGGAGTACCCCACACTCGTTCGCGAAAAACAGCGGGACTTCATCCGCAATGTTCTCACCCATGTGGATTTCCTGGCAGTCTCCCTCAAGGAAAAACTGCGCGCCGAGGTGAGTATCGAACTGGTCGGCCTCTCGCTTGCGGTCAAAGATTTCAACGCGATCCTGGTCAATGGACTGACCTCCCTGACCGTGGAATGTCTACCGACCGACCTCCCCGAGAAGTTTGTCGTCGACATTTCCAAGCTGGTAGCCATCGGCAATGGCATCCATGTTTCCGACATCGTTGTGCCCGAGAATATCAAAGTTCTCGACGACCCTGCCGAAATGATCGTGGTCGCCACTGCTCCTGCAAAGGAAGAAGTCGCCGAGGTTGTCGTTGCACCTGTCGAAGGCGAAGCCGCCGAACCGGAAGTCATCGAGAAAGGCAAGAAGGAAGAAGGCGAAGAGGCAGAAAAGTAATTCGTACTTTTCAACAAACGAGCGGGACGCAGATCATGCGTCCCGCTTTTGTTTTTATTTCCTGTCGGATACTTGTTAAGCCAGATCCAAGGCTTGTAGAAAATTGACTGTAATCCGTGCCGTGACTCCCCACAACAATTCACCATCGTAGGGCAGGTATACGATCACGCCCCGGCCGGATTCTGTCCGCACCATCTCCTGGCGGTGCGATCCGTCTGCCAGCCATTCCAATGGAATGGTGAACACCCTCCCCACTTCAGGTGTGTGGACCTTAAACGTGTACGGCCAGGGGATGATACCCACCACCGGGGTCACGAGATAATTTGAAACGGTGAGGTATTCTCCAAGGGTTCCCAACACTTGAACATCGGAAGTCAGCACGCCGACCTCTTCGAAAGATTCCCGCAGGGCTGTCATAACGGGCGAATCATCTTCGGGATCCGTCCTGCCTCCGGGAAACGAAACCTGCCCTTTATGGTGATCCACAGAATCAGTGCGGCGGGTAAATAGAATGTGCCAATCCTCATCGACGAGAGCCAAGGGAATTAAAACCGCCGCCCTCCGTACAGGTCCCTGAAATTCCTCGAATGGTGTCTCGAAGAAGGAGGGATGATCTCCGTGAAGGATCCGGTCCCTGATGAACTCTTCTGAAATTCGGGATCTCATTTTTCTTATTTGGGATAATGGATGTAAAACGAGGTTTATTCTTCTACCGGCAATTCATCCGCTTCGGGAGTAGGTTCTTCGTCGCTTTCGCTTAATCCGGACTCTGCCAGGAGCGCTTTGGCACGGGGATCATCGGCCGGTTCGATGCGCCGGCCAAAGATAAGAAAGCCGGTGTGAGCGACCATGCGATCTGTCGGGCGTAACCGCGTCGGCTCGGGTTTGTAATATCGAAGAAGGATCTCACAAACTTCGACAAAAGCGAATCTCTGCCTGCGAAGCGCGTGAAGCAGCTGGGTTACCTGGTTGACCGTAGGGACAAGTCCGCAGAAGAACCCTCCCGGCTTAAGCGCAGCGCGAACCTGTTCCATGTAGTCGTGGGGATTTGGCACGTCCAGGAAAAAGGAATCAACATTCGTTTCTTCGAATCCGTCTACGATATCCCCGATTTTGAAATCGACCCGGTTGTCCAAGCCCAGGCGGGTGAGATTTTTTCGCGCCAGTTGCTGCATTTCCGGCCGGCGTTCATAGGATATCACCCTGCCTGTCGAGCCGACTGCATAGGCGAGAGCGATGGTCATCGAACCGGAGCCGGTCCCTGCTTCCATTACTCGCTGCCCTTCACCCACGCCCATGGTGACCAGAATGTAACCGATCTCCTTGGGGTACATGATCTGGGTATTGCGAGGCAGATCGATCAGGACATCGCCGAGCGCCGGCTGGAGCATGAAGAACGGGGCACCCATGTGGCTGTATACCTGACTCCCCCAGGGCAACCCAATCAGATCGTCGTGCTGGACAATTCCCCGGTGCGTATGAAACGATCCGCCTGCGGAGAGGGGAAAGATGAAATGTTTATGTCGCAGCCCGACCAACTGGACAATATCGCCAGCCTGCGCATGAGTGGACTTTAAATTCCAAGGCATGTTGTTTTTGAAGACAGCGGATTCGAATGGTCCGGCTGGGTTCGTCCCTTATGGCTTTAAGTTTTTTTCGAAGAAATCGGTAATGGCGTTGTAACAGGTTGCCCGGTTGTTATACTTCAGCACGTCGTGGCCTTCGTCCTCGAAAATGAGGAGCTCCATTTTCTTGCCCTTCTCACGGAGCTGTGCCACCAGCTCCTCGGATTCCTTCGCCACGACCCGCGGATCGTTGCGCCCCTGTATCACCAGCATCGGACAGGTCATCTTGTGCATATGAGTTTTGGGTGATCGTTCAATTAAGAACGCCTTTTCTTCAGGTTTTTCGGAGTCGCCCAGGGCAATCTTGAAATAGGGTTTCCAAGTTTCAGGTATGCGATCGGAGAATGTCAGCAGATCATACGGACCGAACATGTCACAGGCTGCTTTCCACAGCTTCGGGTGCTGACCCGCTAATATCAATGTCATATATCCGCCGTAAGAGCGACCGACAACCGCTGCACGGGCAGTGTCGATACGTTTATCCAAAGGCAGCACCTTGGTCATGGCATGGACATGATCCAGACGGTCCTTGCCGCCCCAATCCCGATCCACCTGCTTGGTGTAATTCAGTCCATATCCCGATGAGCCGCGGACATTAGGGACAAAAACCGCAAATCCGCGAAGAGTCAGGAATTGGATTAAGGGCATGGAGAACCAGGCAAAGTCCGGCCTTTCCTGACCTTGCGGACCTCCGTGGATGTAATAAACCAAAGGACGTTTTCCCTTAAAGTCCAACTGAGGTGCTGGCATATACAGCCTGGCTGAAACCCTCAGCCCGTCAAATGAAACGAAGGAAGCATCTTCGCCGGATGAGAGCCACTCCTCGGGGACACCCAGCACTTTCTCCGCCGTATGCATGACAATCTCATTACGCTTTTTCCCCTCGACCGTGTAGATTTGGGTTGGGCTGACTGCGCTCGAAAAGGAAATGGTAAAGATATCGTCATCCTTGTCATAATGGGAATGTTCCAGGACACCGTTTTCAAGAGGGCCTTCACCCACAACGACATTTTTAAGTTTCATGACACGCTTCTTCTCATTAAATTCGCCTTCGTAAAGCCAGGAGGCGCCGTCAATGTTAAACGAAACAGCGTACTTGTTACCCTTCAAGTGTTCAATGCTCTCCATTTCCCCCACGCCGGAATGGACGATACCCTTCACTTTCACCGGAACCATTTTCCCCGGTTCGTCCAAAGCGATGTAGCCCAACGAAAAGGTATCGACGAAGACGGATGTTGTCGTCAGGACCCCTTTTTCACTGGAGGTCATTGCCTGGGAGCCCAATCCATTCAAAGGCACCTGCTCCCCCTCCTTGCGCTTGGAAAGAGGCTTGCCAAAGAGGATTTGCTTTTTCTTGCCTTCGAGCAGAAAGAGGACATTATCGCCAATCGTATACCCTTCACCGATCAGCACCTGGGTGTGATTCTTATTATGCCCTGTTGGATTTGCACCCCAGGGAGATTCATCGAGTTTGGTGAGTTTGTTTGCTTCAAGGTTACCGCGATACGCCTCATTCAATGCCTTGTCACGGCGTTCAGCCACGAAATAAGCGATATTGTTCTCAGGATCGCATTCCCCTAAATGGACGCGATGATTTGCAAAGTAATTGTCGAACGCCGGCTCTGGGAAACCGCCGTCGAGTGGAATCCACATCGGTTGATAGTTCTCATCCCCGTCCTTATCGACCATGACCAGGATCTGACCCAGCTTTGGGAAAACAAAAAAGGATTTCCCGTCGATCAGGTGAGGATTCTGAAGCGCAATATCCGGAGGGAGAAGGGGTTCCGGCACACTGCCGCCATAAAACATGGCATACAGACTGAGATGTCCGGTTACGTTGCTGAGAAAATAAATTCGGCCGTCCACATGCTGCGGAACCACAAAGAGGCGGGCCGAAAGCAGGGATTCAATTCGCGGGGACATGGGGTTTTCCTTTCCTGGCTGGTACCGTTTGAGACGTTAATATTACCATACAGTAACCTTGACATGGTTTGTCCACTTTGATACACTTTCGAAGCAAGGTGTCAGAGTTCTTGTTGTACATCGAACGCAGCCTGAACAGCACCGATGTTCGGGCTGTTGGTTAATAACCACGACTGTACCGGAAGTTCTGCACCAAAATCGATCCGTTTCATCTTTCAAAAGGAGAAGTAGAAATGAGCGAACGAGTTGTCGGCACGGTTAAGTGGTTCAACAGCGGCAAAGGCTTCGGATTCATAGAACGGGAAGGCGGTCCGGATGTTTTCGTCCACTTCTCCGCCATCAAAACAGAAGGCTATAAGTCGCTGACCGAAGGACAGAAGGTGGAGTTCACCATCGAACAGGGTCCCAAGGGGCTGCAAGCTGCAGACGTCAAACCCTTATAATCTATACATCATCCATCGAAATCCCCCGCGTGCGGGGGATTTTTTTTATCTTGCCTTCTTCCTGTCCACTTCCACCAGGCTCAACCAGTATCCCACACCCAGGAAGAGAACCGCACCCAGTGTGGCCATGCCCAGGTTGAGCGGCCCGACTTCCGCGAACGACCAACCCATGGAGCTCCCGAGAAAATGCCCCAGCCAGAATCCCGCCCAGCTGAGGGCGATATACAGGATCAACCGTTTGGTATCTCCACCGCGCCAGAAATGGAACAAGGCACCATACAGCGTGGACAGAAATAGCCCGAACAATACAGCAGGTATCGTCATTGTCTCTCCTTACCTCGCCGAATGGATGATACCACCGCCAAGGACATCGTCCCCATTATAAAACACAGCTGCCTGACCGGGAGTAATATCTCTCTGTTTATGGTCAAAGACCACCCGGACCTTGGAACCGCCTTCTTGAGGGATCACTTCCGCTGACGATTCACGCGCGGTATACCGGCATTTGACTTCGGCGCGGAACGGGGCGGTGTAGGCTTCCCCACTCGTCCAATTAACATTCGTGGCTGTCAACTCACGGGTTCCGAGCTCCTCTTCCCTGCCGACAAGGAGGGTATTGCTTTCTGCGATCTTTGATATTACATACAATGGAACGGGAGAGGATATCCCCAATCCCTTGCGTTGTCCGATGGTGTAGTTTGGTAAACCGGTATGTTGCCCGACAACTTCCCCCGATTTATCCACAATATCCCCCGGGGTCAGCATATCCGGTTTGTTACGTTTTAGAAAATCCCGGTAATCCTCTCCTGCCAGAAAACAAAGATCCTGACTGTCATGGCGGGTTGCCGCAGGCAGGTTGTTTTCGGTTGCGATTCGGCGAATCTCAGACTTCTGATAATCTCCCACCGGAAACATGGCTTTCGCCAGTTTCGCCTGATCCAGGACATGCAGAATATACGATTGGTCTTTCGAAGGGTCAATTCCTCGGAGGAGTTGAATCCGCTTGTCAACTCCCTTCTTGACCCTTGCGTAATGGCCGGTCGCCATGTGATCTGCGCCCATTGCAAGCGCATGGTTGAGCAGGAACTCCCAGCGGATTTGCCGGTTGCATAAAAGGCATGGATTGGGTGTCACGCCGGCAGCGTATCCATCGTAAAAGTAGTTCACCACGGTGCTGTGAAAAACTTCCTTCGCATCGATAACATAAAATGGAATGTCCAACCTGGCAGCCACCCGCTTTGCTACAGCCATCGCATCCGGTGTGCAGCACCGGTTGGAATCCTCCCTGCCCGGTTCGCTCCACAGGCGAAGCATCATGCCCGCAACATCATAACCTTGTTGTTTCAACAAGAACGCGGCGACAGAGGAATCGACTCCCCCTGACATGGCTACCATTACTTTCATCGAATAACCACTTGATCCATTCCGCTAGACGGCTATCTTCCGATTACCCGGGCTTTTTCTACCAGGGAAGGCAAAATTGACAAAAATGCATCCACATCCTCTGCTGTCGAGTGAACACCAAGAGTGATACGCAGGGACCCAAGCCCCCAATCGCGGGATAAACCAATGGCTTTCATCACATCGCTGGGTTCGGGATTGCCCGTCTTGCATGCCGAACCCGATGAGCAGGCAAATCCCGCCGCATCCAGGAGAGTCAATAGAAGGTTGCCGTCAACACCCTTGAAAACAAAGCTGGCATGATGTGGCAGTCTTTTTTCTGGATGTCCCGTCAGGCGGGAATCAGGAATTTCCTCCAGGACTGATCCGATGATGTGGTCGCGCAGAGGTCTCACACGGATTGTTCTTTCATCCTTCTCTTCAGCGGTTAGACGGAATGCTTCAGCGAAACCAACGATATAAGGCACATTTTGTGTCCCAGCCCGAAGACCGAATTCCTGCCCGCCTCCCGATTGCGAGGGGACCAGCTCCGTCCCTTTTCGGACGTAAAGCGCTCCAACGCCTTTTGGTCCATAAAACTTGTGAGCACCCAGCGAAAGCAAATCGACACCCAAAGCCTGCACATCCACCGGGAGGTAGGCAGCAGCCTGCACAGCATCGGTATGAAAAAGAACTCCTTTCGCACGGCAGATTTCAGCGATTTGTCTGATCGGATTGATGGTGCCTATCTCATTATTTGCGTACATGACAGACACAAGCGCGGTCTCCCCGCAGATCGCATGGCTCACCGATTCAGGGGTTACCATCCCATGCTCATCAGGCTCGAGCCATTCCACTTTGAAACCGTAAAACTCTTCCAGTTGTTCAGCTGTTTTGCTAACGGCAGGATGTTCCGTCCGGGATGTAATCAGCCATTTGGCATTTTTCCGCTGCCTCAGCGCGATGGAAGCGCCACGGATGGCTAGATTGTCTGATTCTGATCCGCAGGAAGTGAAAACGACTTCGTCCGGTTGGCAATTCAGAATTCCAGCGACCGTTTCACGAGCGGAATCAACCGCCGCTTCCGCCTTCTGTCCAAAACGGTGAACAGAGGAGGGGTTGCCGAACGATTCGCTGAAATACGGCAGCATCACATCGTGGACGCGTTTATCCACGGGCGTTGTTGCGGCATAATCCATGTAGATCATAGGCGGGATTATAACTGCATAATATGATCAATGATGTGGATTCTTCAGAAAATAGGAAATGACTGCCTGCATTCCGAGAAAGGATGCAAGAGTCACTTTTTATGGACTGGGGCAAGCCGGGCAACAACAGCTTTGTGATCAGAATGAGGTCCTTCCGGCGAGTCGAGGTGATGCACCTCCAAAACCCGCCACTCCGGGACCCCTGGCTGTAGAAAAATGTAGTCAATACGATGACTGAGCAAACGGCTCCCCCAAGGCCACTTCATAGAATGCGTGTGTGAGTGCCCCGGGGTTTGAGCGGTTCGGTAAGTATCCTGCCAAAAGGTACGAACCTTTCTGATGCGCTTGCTTCGTTCCGGAGCATTGAAATCCCCCCCGATCAAAACCGACCTGCCCGCTGCCAGGTTTTTTATCCAGTGGTGCAGTTCATTCAATTGTTGGGCATTGGAGTGGCGGATCAATCCCAAATGGACGGACACGGCGAGCATGCTTCCGCAAGGAGTAAGTATTTCAACGCCCAGCGCCATCCGGTGCACAAACGGATTGGTGATCCGGCTGACCTGACGGGAATGGGGAAACCTCTCCATGCGGAATCGGCTGAAAACTCCGAGACCTTCTTCGAATCCGATGCGTTCCGATCCATTGGCACGCGAATAGACATAGGACATGTTCAGCCTCTCCGCCAGCCAGTTGTCGACTTTTAACGAACGAGTGCGCGCGACCTCCTGAAGCAACAGCACATCGACGTTTTCCTGTTCCACCAGCCTCGCAAAAGATTCGAGACGTTTTTCAACATTCCTAAATCGCGGCCAATCGTGCCATAGATTGGAACTGAGGACAGATAATGATCGACATTCTTTTTGAGTGTTCGATGCCGGGACCGTGCTCATGAATATCTTTCCAGTGGGTTCCGCCACAGAAATGATCTTGTCTGCCCAACGGGTCAGCCTTTTGCTCCCAAGCTTGCGGGTGATGGATTCCAGTTTCAGCCAGAGTCGCGAAAATGGATCCACTTCCCCTTGTTCGTGAGTTTCAGGGTTTATTGTTGAGTTCTGCGGCATGGAAATCGACTTCTCAGGGGTTATCGGGCGGATTGTGACTCCGCCACACTTCCTTCATCCCGTGAATAAATTTTGGGACGACCTGCGTGGAAAACCGGCGCCAATTAATGATCGTGATCAAGAAGAGCAATGCGACCATCCAACGCCCAAATTGCGGTGCCACACTGAGAGCCACCCAAACGAAACAAAAGTAAATGAATGCCTGAACCAGCATCAGCAGGTTTCCATCCAATCCGAAGCGCAAGAGCAGAACCCCCCAGATCACGAGATAAATGCAGGCGACGTACCACTCGATGAATCCTGCCCCAACCAGGTAGACTCCTAATCCCAAAGAGACGAACACATCCCAGAATAGGTCATTGTCTCCGATCCAGCTGTGACGCGGAGGCTGGCTTAGGCGCGCGATCTTGCCGTCCAGAAAATCCCCCGCCCAGCAAAGCGTCATTACCACGATCGCCTGGGGGAGGGATTCGGGTCCGCGGTTGAATCCAAGCCATGCCAGGAAGACTCCCATCAAGACACGGATTAATGTGATTAAGTCTGCAATTCCTTTTGGGTTTAACATTTTGGCCTCGTCCTCTTGCAACGAAAGGTCCAAATTTTGTCGTATTTATTGTAGCAAAAAAGAGACACCATTACATTAGAGCGACACGATGATCAAAATAACAATGACCAATAACATGGCTGGTCACGGGTCACCTGTCGCTGATATAATACCCCCGTCATTATCCTCTTAAGGAGATCCCTATGGCTGCAAAAATCAAGTTCGGCACAGACGGCTGGCGAGGCGTGATCGCGGAAGATTATACATTCGATAATGTTCGGCGCTGCACGCAGGGATTCTCGTCCTACCTCCTGGAAAAAGGGAAAAAGGGCGAGTGGGTTGTGGTCGGACACGACAAACGATTTGGCTCGGAGAGTTTTGCAGCCGCGGTTGCCGAAGTCCTCGCCGGTAACGGTCTGAACGTCCACCTTACCGACGGGGCAACACCTACACCTGTTATCGCCTTCTCGGTGGTCAATCGTAAAGCTTGTGGAGCTGTGAACATTACAGCTTCCCATAACCCCCCGGCGGATAATGGTTTTAAAGTCAGGGATGAGAACGGCGGAGCGATCGACCCGGATGGACTGCTCAAAATTGAAGCACTGATACCGGATTCCATCTCTTCAGTGAAACAAATCCCGCTGATCGAGGGCGAAGCCAGTGGAAAAATCGTCCGCTTTGATCCCCATACGCCGTATATTGAACATATCAAAAAACTGATCGACCTGCAGCCCATCAAGGATGCCGGCTTGACGGTCATGGTGGATACCATGTGGGGCAATGGCGCCGGTTATTTTCCTCGCCTTCTCGCGGGAGGAAAAACCAGAATCCTCGAGATCCACAACGAACGAAATCCATCCTTTCCTGAGATGAAACGGCCTGAACCCATCCCGCCGAACATCAACGCCGGATTAAAGGCAACCGTGGAGAACCATGCCGACGTGCTGCTGATTACCGATGGCGATGCAGACCGATGCGGGATCGGGGATGAAAATGGCAACTTTGTGAACCAGTTGAGAGTCTATGCCCTGCTCGCTTATTACCTCCTGGAGGTCAGAGGCCAGCGCGGCGCGATCGTCAAAACTCTCTCCACAACGGGCATGTTGAACAAGCTGGGCGAGTTGTACGGTGTCCCGGTACATGAAACCGGTGTGGGATTCAAATACGTCGCTCCGAAGATGATCGAGACCAATGCGTTGATCGGCGGTGAGGAAAGCGGAGGCTACGCATTCCGGGGCAACGTGCCAGAACGCGACGGGATTCTGGCTGGTCTCTACATCCTCGATTTTATGGTCCGTTTCGGGAAAAAACCCACTGAGCTGTTAAAAATACTGTTCGAAAAAGTGGGAAGCGAATACTTCTATGACCGGATCGATACCGCCTTCAGCGGCGACCGCAAAGACCGCGAAGCAGCCATTCTTGCTGCCAAACCATCCACCCTGGGCGGCTTGAAAGTCACCGAACTTGTCACCATCGACGGGTTTCAATTCAAGCTGGAAGATGGCGGCTGGATGCTCATCCGCTTCTCGGGCACTGAGCCGATCATGCGCGTCTACTGTGAAACGACTCATGGTGACAAGGTGCAGGCAATTTTACAGGATGGGCTGAAGGTCGCCGGCATAAAATAGTGCTCACTGACACCCATTGCCATCTGGATTTTGACAAGTTCGACCACGACCGGCAGGACGTTCTCTCCCGAGCCTGGGAGGCAGGCGTAAATCGGATCCTGATCCCGGGTGTGGATCTTCGCTCAAGCGTCCGCGCATTGAACCTGGCGGAAACTCACCCAAAACTCTATGCGGCCATCGGTGTGCATCCCAGCGATTCGCTGACCTGGGACGGGCAGACCATCTCTGCTCTGCGTGAGTTGTCCCTCAGTCAAAAAGTGGTCGCCATCGGTGAAATCGGTCTCGACTATTATTGGGATGTTGCCCCTCACGACCATCAGTTAAAAGTTTTGTCCGAACAGCTTGCATTGGCTGCGGAACTGGAAATTCCAATTGTGATTCATTTGCGCGAAAAGGAAGACAAGCTGGAAGGTGACTGCGCTCGTGATTTACTTCAGACCCTGAGGAATTGGGTTGAGCAACTTAGAACTCAAAACTCTCCTTTGGCCGATCGACCGGGTGTGATGCATTCCTTCAGCAGTTCTCTGGAAATAGCAGAGCAGGCAATGGAGTTGGGCTTTTATATCGGAGTGACAGGACCTGTCACTTTCAATACTTCACAAACGAGGCAGGAAATCATTGCTCAGTTGCGGCTTGAAAACATATTAATCGAGACGGATGCACCTTATCTTTCTCCCGTTCCCAGGCGTGGAAAGCGGAATGAACCATCCAATGTTGCCTTTATTGCTGATAAAATTGCAGAAATCCATTCAACAACCCGCGAACAGGTGGCGAAAATCACGACTGCCAATGCTGACCGCTTGTTCTGCTGGGGAGGCTGAGATTTGAACACCGCTACTTTTTTTACCGCAGTACAAGATGACGTCGCTCTGGTTGAGGAACGCATGCGCGCCCAGACAGGTACCGAGCAGCACCCGGACCTGCGTGTTGCGCTGGAGCATTTGCTTTCAGCAGGAGGAAAGCGGATTCGCCCTACGGTGGTTTTCCTGGTCGGCAGGATGCTCGGTGGACCTCTGGAAAAACTCGTAACCCTGGGAGCTTCGGTGGAAATGCTCCATACCGCGACGCTCGTCCATGATGACCTGATAGACGGTTCTTTGCTGAGGCGCGGCATGCCCACCCTCAACGCGCGCTGGTCCCCTGCCGCAACGGTACTGACGGGAGATTTCCTGTTTGCGCGCGCTGCCAAACTCGCCGCCGATACGGATTACCTTCCCCTGATGAAACTTTTCGCCGATACCCTCTCGGTGATCGTCAACGGTGAATTGACACAGTTGTTTGCAGCCCACGGCCTGATCGATCGCTCCAATTATTACCGCCGCATCTATGCCAAAACTGCATCACTTTTCGAAATGTCAACGCTGGCAGCAGCCATGGTCAGTACGGAGGAGGAAACCCCTCGGGCAGTGCTTAAGGCATATGGATACCAGATCGGCATGGCCTTTCAGATCATGGACGATGTTCTGGATTTTTCAGGGGAGCAATCCACCGTAGGTAAACCTGTCGGATCTGATTTATTGCAGGGTCTGGTCACTTTGCCAGCGATCTACTTTGCTGAAGAATATCCAGGTGATCCTGACGTCAAACTTCTTGCTGAGGGAGGCTGGGGCAACCAGGAGCGAATGGATCGCTTGATTAATGCTATCCGCAATACAAATTCAACTTCGAAAGCTATCAACGAAGCACGAACCCACGTCGATAAAGCACTGGAAGCCTTGAACAATTTCCCGCCCTCAACCGAAAGGCAGGAATTGGAAAATCTGGCAAGATACATCGTAAATCGGAATTCCTAGCAAGATTAAGAGCCCGTTTCCGGGCTCTTTCTTTTATTTACGGTTAGAGATTCTTTTATACGAAATCTCTTCTCGTGTATACGCGAAATTTCTCTTGACGAGTGATTCTGCTTGTGCTAGAATGTACACAACTTCGTATCCCCGGGCATAAAAAAGGTGGCAAATCCACGTAAACTCCTGCGGCTGAATGTCGGATTTTTGGTAAATTCCCCGATTGGCATCAACCGCATTTTTGATTTCGAAGAAGCAACCTTGCCAGCCGGCGAAGATCTGGTTTTGACCGATTTCTCAGGCGCAGCCAAGATCAGCCGAACTCCACAGGGATTGCTTGTTCAGGGAGATTTTCAAGGGACAGTCCCGCTCGAATGCGTGCGCTGTCTGAGCGAGTTTACTCAACAGATGCATTGGGATTTTACCGAGCTGTATGCGTTCAAACCCGAAAATGTCACCGATTCAGGTCTCATGATGCCGGAAGACGCACACATTGATCTTCAACCTTTGATGCGGGAATATGCTTTGCTCGAGGTGCCGATCAACCCGCTATGCAAACCCGATTGTAAAGGTCTGTGTACGGAATGTGGTGAAAATCGCAACGAAGTCGATTGCGGTCACAAGGACAACCAGTACGACTCACCCTTCCCCAAATTGGGTGATCTCTTGAAGTAATTCTTTTTGAGATTGTTCGTTTTCAGAATCAAAATTTTCAGGTGAACGTGTCGACCAGCGGAGGCAGGCGTGACTCCAAGACGTAAAGAAGCCCTGCACATGCTGCTTGAAAAAGCAGGGGTCCAGGGGTACATTACCACTGAAGATTTGATGGAAATCTTTCCGGATGCCAGCGAGGATTCGGAGCGGTTGAGTGTTCTTTTACTTGCGCTGCGCCGCCGCGGGGTGGATATCCTTGACCATGACGCAGAGTTCGAATCCCAAACCGACGAAATCCCTCTGACCACGGAATTTGAATCCTGGGCTAATCCTGTCGAAAGCATTTCTTCCGATGACACGGTGGGATTGTACTTAAAGGAAATGTCACGCGTTCCTCTTCTAAATGTGGAAGAGGAATTGTCGATCGCCCACAGGATCGAAGCCGGGGTCCACGCCAGGAAAACCGTCCAAAAGAACGGCCGGCTGCCGGTCACCCGCCGGCGGGAACTGGATATTAAAATCCAGGATGGGATCCTCGCCCGGGAACACCTGATCAAAGCCAATACGCGGCTGGTTGTGTCCATCGCCAAGAGATACATGGGGCGTGGGGTCCACTTCCTTGATCTGATCCAGGAAGGCAACCTCGGCCTGATGAAGGCTGTGGAAAAATACGATTATCACAGGGGATTCCGTTTCTCGACCTATGCCACCTGGTGGATCCGGCAAACCATCACCCGCGCCATTGCGGACCAGGCGCGAACGATCCGGGTTCCAGTTCACATGATCGACCGAATTCGTCAAATGTATAAATTGACACACGAATTGGAGCAGCGTCTTGGACGAGCGCCCACTGCCGAGGAACTTGCCAAGTCAATCGGTCTGTCTGCCCGCAAGGTTCAGTGGATCTTGAAGGTTTCATGGCTTCCCCTCTCTCTTGAAAGCCCGGTGGGCGATGACGAAGATTCAGAACTGGGCATGTTCATCGAAGATGATTTTAGTCCGACCCCCATTCAGAGCGCATACCAGTCCATGCTGCGGGAAAAAATCGAAGAAGTCCTGACGACACTTTCCCCTCGGGAAGCCCGTGTGCTCCGCCTGCGATTTGGGCTGGACGACGGCAATGTTTATACGCTCGAGGAAGTGGGCAAGAAATTCGGGTTGACGCGAGAGCGAATTCGGCAGATCGAGGGGAAGGCGCTTCGCCGGCTTCGGCATCCCCGCCGCGCCAGGCAACTGAAGGATTACTTGTAATCATCATTGACAGACCGGCTTACTCCGCTTAAACTTTGGACCATGATTAATCCACACTATTTCCGCTTGAAGAGAACGATGGACATTTCCATGATGGCCATGTCAGGCCGTGTCTGGGCAGCCAAGCGGGAAGCGTAGTTCATCGCACTCCGACCTCAGGGCTGTCCAAAACACGGACAGCCTTTTTATTTGAATTAGCGCAAATATCCATTTTTTGAAATTGATATGAAGTGAGGAACTTATGGCTGAAAATATACTGATCGCGGTTGCCTGGCCTTATGCCAACGCGGAGATCCATGTAGGGAACCTGACTGGGTCTCACCTGCCAGGGGATATCGTCGCGCGATACCACCGCCTCAAAGGGAACAATGTGCTGATGATCACAGGAACGGATTCGCACGGCACGCCCGTCACCATGAGCGCGGACAAGCTCGGGAAACCCGTGGAGGAAGTGTACAAGTTCTACCATGAAGGTTTTATTGACCTTTTCCAGCAGATCGGCATCACCTACGACCTTTACACTTCCACGCACACCGAAAACCACTTTAAGGTCTCTCAGACCATCTTCCTCGCCTTGCAGAAGAACGGCTATTTATTCACCAAAGTAGAACCGCAATGGTACTCCCCTGGCTTGAAAAGGTTCCTCCCGGATCGTTACATAGAAGGAACTTGCTACATCTGCGGCGATGAAAACTCACGTTCCGATCAGTGTGATAAATGCGGGAACGTGCTGGAGCCGGATAAGCTCCTCAACCCCCGCTCGAAGGTGGCGGGGGATACCTCTTCCCCGGAATTACGCGAAACGGAGCATTTTTTTATCGATCTTTCAAAACTCGAGCCTGAAGTAAAGAAATTCCTAAAGGAACGAGCCAGCCACATGCGCGATACGGTGATTGGCGAATCGCTGGGCAAAATCGAAGCGGAAGGGCTCAAGCCGCGCCCGATCACACGCGACCTCGACTGGGGGATCCCAGTCCCTGTCGAGGGCTGGGACGGTAAATGCCTTTATGTTTGGTTCGAAGCCGTCATCGGCTACCTCTCAGCACCCATCGAGTGGGGGCAGCTCCAACCCGAGAAGGAGGCTTGGCGGGAGTGGTGGGTCAATCCCAAGGCCAAGCAATTCCACTTTATCGGCAAGGACAACATTTTCTTCCATACTTCGCTTTGGCCGGCTGAACTGATGGGCGTTGGCAGCGCGTTCATGGAAATACTCCGGGGAGAAGAAATCCCGCTGACTCTCCCTTACGATGTCCCCGCGAACCAGTTCATGAACCTTGAGGGCGACAAGATCAGCGGCTCGCGCAATTGGGCGGTGTGGGTTCGTGACGCGTTGACGCGTTATGACCCCGACGCGGTACGTTATTACCTGACGGTGAATATGCCCGAAGCCAAGGACAGCGATTGGGATTGGGCAGGCTTCGTGACACGCAATAACTCCGAGCTTGTGGATACCTGGGGCAACCTGGTAAACCGTGCTTTGACTTTTTGTTACAAGAACTGGGATGGCAAAGTCCCCAACATCAACCCGGATAACCTTCGCGAGGCAGACCGGAAATTGCTCGCTGTCATCGAAAACGGATTTAAGACTGTAGGCGATGAGTTGGAGGCAGTCCATTTGCGTTCAGCCATCGAAGAGGCGATGAAACTTGCCAAGGAAGGCAATATCTACCTGAGCAACAATGAACCCTGGAAAACGATAAAAACCAATCCGGAAGAAGCCGCGTTGACGATTTACACTGCCTTGAGAATCATAAACTCGCTTAAGACCCTTTTCGCACCCTTCCTGCCGTTCACATCTGAAAAACTGCACGGTTTCTTCGCTTATGAGAAACCGCTCTTCGGCGGACAGTACACCGAAGACGTCAGCGACTCGCTTGGTTCGCACAAGGTATTGCGATATCGGGGGGTTGAGGGATTGCAGTGGAAGCCGAGTGAGTTGAAACCTGGCACGAAGTTAAATCAACCGGGTCCGCTTTTCAAGAAGCTGGAGGAAAAGGTTGTCGAGGAAGAACGCTCGAGGCTTGGAATTAAGACTGATTAATCATCAGTTAGAATGCTGAAACCGATTCCACCCAATCGGGCAACTGCGTTAAAAGGGTTTTCATTATCGACCTGGTCCTTTCATGGAACAGGTCGATATTTCCATAAGCCTCACCCCCATCTCCGCCGACAAGGTCCGTAACCCCGCGCAGGATAAGACAGCGCACATTGTTTTTCTTCGCCACCCAGGCGATCGCTCCTGATTCCCAATCTGCTGCGACAGCGCCATATTCGGATTTCAGCAAGGGAATATCATCCACCACGATGTCCCGGTCCGCGGAGACCAGCAGACCTCGCCTCACAGGGTGAGGATACGGCTGCCTGAGCCAGGATATGTCAAGTTCAGTCGTGTAATGGTCAATCGCCTCTGCACTGTCCCCCATTTGCTCAATAATGTCATAAACTATGGTGCGCTCCACCAGGATCACTGTGCCTGTTTCAATGGCGCCTGCAAATCCACCGCAAGTGCCGAGATTGACCAACAGTTCTGGTTTGAAATGGTCAATGACGAATTGTGTGGTTGCCGCAGCAGATATTTTCCCCCAGCCGCCGTGAAAGTAAAGTACATCGCTATGTTCAAACCATTCCCCCATCGAGGTGGACATAATCTCTCGCACGGGAAGCAGATCTCGTGTCGCGCGCCATTCGGAATTGGCAGAGATAATGACCAAAGGCTTCATTTGGCGCGAAAATCCCCATCCAGGGGTTTATTTCCCAGCAAATAATCAACCAGGAATTCCAGCGCAACTTCAGCAGACGCTTCTTTTATTTGTTTCCGATCCCCGCCGAAAAGGTGGACGCGAGCCCAATTTCCCTCCGGTTCGGATAATCCCATCCAGACGGTGCCAACCGGTTTATCAGGCGAGCCCCCTCCCGGACCGGCAACCCCGCTGACGCTGACCGCGACATCCGCGCTCAAAGCTTTCCGGGCGCCGCGCGCCATCTCTATGACTACCTCACGACTGACCGCTCCATAAGTCTGAAGGGTATCCCAACTGACTCCCAGCAGTGCGACCTTTGCTTCGTAGGCATATGCCACCACGCCGCCGAGATAATAGTCCGATGATCCGGGGACGTTCGTGATCCGGTCGCCGACCAACCCCCCTGTACAGGATTCAGCCGTCGCCAGCTTCAATCCGCGCGCGCGGAACAGATCACCGATCAGAACTTCGGGAGGCACATCTTTGGTGTTCATAGGAATTCGTTTTTCATTGTACAGTCGAAAGGGGGGCATGGCAAGCTGGTATTCTTCTAACAATTCACCATGGAGTTGTAAAACCTGCAAAGAAATATTAAAACTCAGCGGTGAAGCTCTGAGGCTATTGATGGAGACAAGGAAGACCAGGCCATCCATGTTAAAATAGTCCCAATGGAAATCAGCGACCACCTCAAGGGGATTTTGGACACGCTCCCGTCAAAAACAGGCTGTTACCTGATGAAGAACGCCGAAGGGACGATCGTTTACGTCGGCAAGGCGATCAGCCTCAAGAACCGGGTTCGGTCGTATTTCCATGCTGATTCCAGCCACGATAACAAAACCCGCAGACTGGTCCGTGAGATCGTCGATATTGAATGGATCCTCGTCGGCTCGGAACTGGAAGCTTTGATCCTGGAGATGAACCTGATCAAGCGCCACCGACCGAGATACAACATTCGGTTAAAAGACGACAAGCGCTATCCATACATCAAGATCCATTGGGGAGAGGCTTATCCCAGAGTCACCGTTACCCGGCAGATGATCGAGGACGGCTCCCGCTATTATGGTCCCTACACCTCCGCCTGGGCGGTCTACCAGACGCTGGACGTGCTGAGACGTGTGTTCCCCTATCTGACCTGCGACCGGGAGATCACCGGGCAGGACAAACGAGCCTGCCTGTACTTTGACATCAAGCTGTGCACTGCTCCCTGCATCAGCGCCATTTCCCAGGACGGCTACCGGCAGATGATCAATGACCTGATGTCCTTTCTGGAAGGGCATAGCGAAGCAATCGTCGAAAGGCTTCAGAACGAAATGGACAAAGCCTCCGAGGAGCTGCGCTTCGAGAAGGCTGCCGCGGTCCGTGACCAGATGAAGGCCATCCAATCCATCATCGAACGGCAGAAGGTGGTCTTCGCCTCCGATTATAAAGATTCGGATGTGATCGCCATGGCGCGCGCGGACGGCGAAGCGTGCGTACAGATTTTCTTCATCCGCGGCGGGAAATTGATCGGGCGTGAATACTTCATCCTCGAAGGGACGGAAGATTCCGCAGACTCCGAGGTCATGTCGGGATTTGTCCAGCAGTTCTACACTGAGGCGGCGTCGGTGCCCGAGCAGCTGCTGCTGCCCCAGCAGATCGAAGAAGCACAGATCATCGGGCAATGGCTGCGGACACGGCGCGGGGGCGAAAAAGTGGAACTTCGCGTCCCCAAGGAAGGGCAGACGCAGGAGTTGGTCCAGATGGCTGCGGAAAATGCTGCGGAAACCCTCCAGGCGCTCCGCACCCAGTGGCAGGCGGACACCCACAAACAGGAACAGGCGCTGGCCGAACTCCAGTCTTCCCTGGCGCTAAGCATGCCACCCAATCGCATCGAATGCTACGACATTTCCCACATGCAGGGTGTCGCAACGGTGGGAGCGATGGTCGTCTTCTCACAGGGCGTCCCGGATAAGAAACTCTACCGGAAATTCAATATCGCCCCACAGGGACGCTTCGCAGAAAGCACCAGCCTCGGTGCGCCGGACGATTTCGCCAGCATGGAGGAGGTCCTCACCCGCCGGTTCAAGCGCTGGCGTTCCGCACAGGAACTTGGATCATCGGAACCAGGCGCAAAACTCGACGCTTCATTTTCTTTTTTGCCGGACCTGATCATCATCGATGGAGGCAAGGGGCAGTTGGGACGGGCTGTCAAAGTACTTGATTCGTTTGAATTAACGGATAAAGTTCCGGTCGTGGGGTTAGCCAAACGCGAGGAGGAAATATTCTTTCCACATAAATCCGATTCGTTGATGCTCCCGCGCCATTCTCAAGCGCTGTATCTCGTCCAGCGGATACGCGATGAAGCCCATCGTTTCGGTATCACCGCCCACCGCAAACGGCGCACCAAGATCGGCATGGCCTCGCAGCTGGACAGCATCCCCGGAATCGGTCCGGCAAAGCGAAAAGCCCTCTTGAAACATTTCGGAGATGTGGATAAGATACGTATGGCGACCCCTGACGAGTTGGCAGCAGTCCCGGGAATCACAGAATCCCTGGCACTAAGCATCAAGTCGCACCTGGAGTAATGCATGAAAAAAGTCTGGATCGTGGACGACGACGAGGAAATGGCGAAAGCCATCCAGCTGATGCTGAAGATGCTGGATTTCGAGACGCGTCATTTCTTCAACGCCCGATCCGGAGCTCAAGCCCTGCTCGACGGAGGCCGTCCCGATCTGTTGATCCTGGACATAAACATGCCTGAAGTTTCCGGCCTGGATATGTTAGAATTCGTGCGCCGCCGAAAGGAATGGAACGATCTCCCGGTGATCATGCTCTCGTCCGAAGCGGCGGACGTCCAGGTGGACAAAGCGCTCTCTCTCGGCGCGGACGCCTACGCCTTCAAGCCGGTGATGATCGATGAACTGGAAACCGCCATCAACAAGGCATTTATCAAACATCAAATGCAATAAATCAATTCAATTGACAAGGATATGGAACAATGGCAAGCAGAACTGCAAAAACCAAAAGCAACTCAAAATCCAAGGAAGACTCCCGGCAGAGACGGATGAAATGGCTGCAGATCGCCTTTCTTGTCATCTCTGCCATGCTGATTCTGTCCATGATTCTCACAGCAGTGATCAACATTTGATAGCCGCGGTGCGAAGGGGACTTCAACCCAAAATGGTATAATCGCGAGACGCGGCGCTGGATGCCGCGTTTCTTCTCGCTTGTATAAAGAAAACTATTCGAAAACCGAAGGCAGCATGCTCGATAAAATCGCAGGAATTGAAGACCGCTATACAGAAATAGACCGCCTGCTCATGGAAGTGGGAACGGATTACCAGCGCGCAGGCGAACTCAATAAAGAACGCATTGAGATCGGACCCATCGTTGCGAAAGCCGGGGAATACCGCCAGGTTTTGAAAAGCCTCGGCGAGGCGCGCCACATCCTCGAGACCGAACAGGACCAGGAACTTCTCGCGCTGGCGGAAGCCGAGGTCGCGGAACTCGAGCCGAAGGTCGCCGCGCTGGAAGGCGAACTCAAAGCCATGCTGGTGCCGAAGGATCCGCGAGACGACAAGAACGTCATCGTGGAAATCCGCGCCGGAACCGGGGGAGACGAGGCCGCCTTGTTCGCCGCCAACCTGTACCGCATGTACACTCGATACGGCGAACGAATGGGATGGAAATCCGAGATCATGACGTCCAACGAGATCGGCATCGGCGGTTTCAAGGAAGTCACCTTTGAGATCAAAGGACGAGGCGCTTTCTCCAAGCTGAAGTACGAATCCGGGGTCCACCGCGTGCAGCGAGTCCCTGCGACGGAAGCCCAGGGGCGAATCCATACCTCAACGGCTACCGTTGCTGTGCTGGCTGAGGTCGATGAGGTGGATATTCAGATCCCTGATTTGGATGTCGATATTGAAGTCTACCGTTCCTCCGGCGCTGGCGGGCAAAACGTCCAGAAGAACTCGACCGCAGTCCGCCTGACCCATAAACCCTCCGGGATGGTCATCACCTGCCAGGATGAACGCTCCCAGTTACAAAACAAGCTGCGGGCGATGGCCGTGCTGCGCGCGCGGTTGTATGAAATGGAGGACGAAAAGCGGCGGAATGAGATCGATTCGAATCGCCGGTCCCAGATCGGATCCGGTGAACGCAGCGAAAAGATCCGCACATATAACTACCCCCAATCGCGGGTGACCGACCACCGCATCGGAATCTCCTCCTACAATCTGCCAACCGTGATGGACGGCGACCTGGATATATTCATTGAGGAACTGTCCACCCGTGACGAAGCGGACCGGTTATCGGTGGGTTCAAGTGAAGATGACGAATAAGTCCGGCTGGTAAATTTCGTCTTACCCGGCAAGACTCAAACCATCCTGTCTGCATCCATGGCTATAACCATACAGCAAGGATTGGAACAAGCGATAACCCGTCTGGGCTCCATGAGCGATTCAACCGCGTTGGATGCCCAGATTTTGTTATCTCATGTCTCCGGCCAGACTCGAAGCTGGGTGCTGGCTCACCCCGAAGCTCCGCTTACACCCCAACAAGAAACCATTCTCGAAACTGCGCTGGTTGACCTTACCCTCGGTAAACCTTTGCCCTATATCCTCGGCCATTGGGAATTCTTCGGGTTGGATTTTTACGTCACGCCGGATGTCCTGATCCCCCGGCCTGAGACGGAACTGCTGGTCGAGAAAGCCATTGCCTGGCTGGAGGGAAGACCGGATGCGCGGTCAGCCGTCGACGTGGGAGCCGGCTCGGGGTGCATCGCCATTTCCATCGCCGCAAGGATACCTCGCCTCCACATTTCCGCCACTGACATTTCCCCTCGTGCGCTGGAGGTGGCAAAACGAAATGCGGAGAAGTTTTCAGTAGCCGATCGTATCGACTTCGTATGCTGCGACCTGCTTCCCCCTGCTGGCACGACCTATGATCTGATCGTAGCCAACCTCCCCTACATCCCCACCCAAACCATGAAATCCCTGCCCGTTTATGGGCGTGAACCCACCCTCGCGCTGGACGGCGGCAGCGACGGGCTGGAACTGGTCCGCAGGTTGATCACCCTTGCGCCGCGGTTTCTTGCCCCGGGGGGAATGATGCTGCTGGAGATCGAATCCAGCCAGGGGATGGCTGCCCTCTCCCTCGCCTACGATACATTCTCCCACGCCTCGATCCACCTGCACCGGGACCTGTCAAATCGCGACCGCCTGATCGAAGTCCAGACGCATGCCGGCCACGACAGGTTGTCGTAAAAATTTAAGGTCACAAAACCCAAAAATGCGCTAATATTGAGTCATGCAGACGCTAATCCTGCCCATCACGGACTCCAATTCACTGGCTCACGCGCTGGACGTATTGAGCGGAGGCGGCCTTGTCGCTTTTCCCACAGACACAGTCTATGGGCTGGGCGCCATGGCTTTCGACGCGAATGCGGTCAGCAAGATCTATATGGCAAAAGGCCGCGGGCAGGAAAAAGCCATCCCTATCCTCATCAGCGACCTGGAACTGATCCACCGTGTTTCGTCGGGAGTGAGCGACTATGCCGTCAAACTGGGGAAAAAGTTCTGGCCTGGACCGCTGACCATCGTCGTCCCACGCCACCCCACGATCCCGGATGTGGTTTCACCGTTGAAAACGGTCGGCGTGCGGATCCCGAACCTGAACGTCACCCGCGAGCTGCTCCGCCTGACGGGACCACTGGCGGTGACCTCCGCAAACATGTCGGGACAGACCAGCCCCTCAACCGCAAAAGGCGTCAACGCACAGTTGACCGGGCGCATCCCCCTGATCCTCGACGGGGGCGTCACACCGGGAGGAATCCCTTCCACGGTCGTGGATTGTTCCGGCGAGCAGCCGGAGGTCGTGCGGGAGGGTCCGATCTCGCTGGAGCAGATCCTTTCAGCGCTCGAATAACTCTCATGATGGGTTAAGTTATTCTTCATATTCTATTAAACTGCGTCCGTATAATAACCATTAACATTCTCCTCTAAAAAACCGCCGGCTCTGGGCAAGCCATCAGGCGGTTTTCGTTTATAATCCCCGATTACTGGGTGCAGTAGCCGGGGATTATTTATTGAGGAGAGTGAGCGCTGCCTGCTTGATGTCCGCCACCGACGGAAGGATGGCATCTTCCAGCGTTTTCGAATTCGCAATCGGTAGATCCCGCGCCGCCACGCGACCCGCCTTCAAGGCTGGGATGCCCGCTTCCAAAGCGCGAGCGGTCACTTCCGCGCCCCAGCCGAGGGTTAGCCCCCCTTCCTCCACGGTCAGCAGCCGGCGCGTGCGTTTCAACGAGTCGAACAGGGGATTCAATTCAAACGGACTCAACTGGGAAAAGAGAAGGATATCGGTAAATATTTCGTGCTCGAGCATTAATTCATTCGCTGCCTGACGGACCAGCTCAAAATTGTAACCGTAGGTTGCAAAGGTCAGAGCCGGCTCATAGGGGCTGTGCAAAGTGAAAGTTGGGAATTCTCCGCTCGAGCGGTGGACCGTCCAATCGACCAGGTCACCTTTCCCGGCTTCGAGCAGCGGGCGCGTGTAAAGCAGCTTGTGTTCGATGAAAAGCACCGGGTCCTCGTCCGCGATGGAAGCCAGGAGCAGTTCGCCGGGGTCGCCGAGGGCATTGGGAGCCACCACCTTCAGCCCCGGAACACCGAGGAACAATTTTTCAAGCGACTGGCTGTGCGTGGGACCGTACCCGCGCCGGCCGCCCATCGGCGTGCGGACCACGATCGGCACACGCACCTGGTCGTTATACATCCAGCGGAACTTGGCGGCATGGTTGACCAGCTGGTCGGCGGTCAGCGTGAGGAAATCCCCGAACATGATCTCGGCCACAGGGCGCAAGCCGCGCAGCGCCAATCCGCTCGAGACGCCGACGATGGCTGATTCTGAGATGGGAGTTGTCAGAACCCGCGCGGGGAATTTCGTGCTCAAGCCTTTTGTCACCTTGAACGCCCCGCCGTAGGGATCGAGAATATCCTCGCCGAGGATAAACACCCGCTCATCCTTCTCCATGGCTGTGTGAAGCGCGGAATTCAACCGCTCGAGGACCGTGGGTGTCATGACTTCACCGGTCCTTCCAGTTCGGGAAACGGGTCGGCAGCCGCGCGGATAAACGCATCCTCGATCACCGACGCGACCTCACCCTCCGCCGCCTGGATTACAGAATCGGTCAACCGGCTGGCGTGAAGGGACAGGGGATCCTTTTGTTTGAAGCCGGCGATCTCCTGCGGGTCGCGGACATCGTCGCCCTTGGAGTGGGCGGCGAAGCGGTAAGTGTGGAGAATCAAGCCGGCGGGTCGGGTGGACTTGCGGACATGATCAACCGCCTCGCCCGCAGCGAGCAAAACTTCCCGGACGTCGGTCGTATCCCGTTCCCAGGATTCAATCCCAAAAGCGTTGAATCGCGCCGGAATCGAGCCGGCCAATGCGAGCGATATCGGCGTCGTCTGGGCATACCGGTTGTTTTCCACGACAAACAGGATGGGGAGCGACCACAACGAGGCGATGTTCAGACTCTCGTAAAGCGCGCCTTCACCCAGCGTGCCGTCGCCTAAGAACACAACGACGATTGCACCGCTTCCCTTGGATTTCTCTGCCAATGCCATACCGGTCGCAACGGGGACGATCCCGCCCTGGATGCCGTTGGAGTAAAAATTCCGCCAGTGGATGTGCTGGCTGCCGCCCCGCCCGCCCACCAGACCGGTCGATTTTCCCATTAATTCCGCTGCCAGCCGGTAAGGGTCGCCTCCATAAGCCAGGAAATGCCCGTGGCAGCGATGGTTGGTGAAAATGACGTCATCCGGCGAAAGAACCGGGAATATCCCTGCAGCATCCGCTTCCTGACCGATGTAGGCGTGCGTCGTGCCCACCAGGCGGCCGGTTGAGAACTCGTCCAGCAGGCGCTCCTCGAAGCGGCGGATGAGCAGCATGGTGCGGTAGAGTGACAGATCATCTTTCATGCAAGCGAAATTATAACCGACGCTGTAATTTGAAATGCAAAATTTACGGTTACCTTTTTCATGCGATTACCCTACTTTTATGGATATGCGCAGTGCGGCTTATTCCATCATGGTATAATGCGGTCGCTATGAGTCCAGAACCGACCACTTCGAAAATCTGCCCGACCTGCGGCACACGCCTGAGCGAAACGGCCAGCCGCTGCCTGGTGTGCGGCACCGAGATCACCCCCTCCGCTGAGTCGAAATCGTCCGTCAAGACCTCCGTTCAGGGCAGCCGCATGCCCAGCCTGACGCTTTCGCTCCCCGCGGTGCTGGGGCTGCTGGTTCTATTCATCCTCATCGGCGCGGTCGTCGTTTTCTTCGGCCTGCGAGCCACCGGCGCGGTAACCGCACCCACCCAGGGTCCGACCCCCTCCAACACTGCGACGGTCACCGTCACACCCAGCGATACACCCACCCCGACCACGGTCCCGACGGCGACCGAGCAACCGCCCCAGGAATACACCATCGCGGCGGGCGATACCTGCACATCCATTGCCTTGTTCTACAAGGTGTCAGTCCAAAGTATCATCACCCTGAACAACCTGCCGGTCGCCTGCAACACGCTGTTCATCGGCCAAAAGATCAAGGTGCCGTTCCCCACGCCAACCCCGCCCCCGGTCGCCACAGCGACGCTTGAACCGGCGGAAGCGACCCGCGCCGCCTGCGATAAAGTCGAATACACCGTCCAGAGCGGGGATACGCTGGCGATCATCGCTGCCAATTACCTGGTATCGCAGGAAGCCATCAAGGAGTTTAACGGGCTGACGACGGACACGGTCTATATCGGAACCACGATCCTGGTCCCGTTGTGCAAACGCGCGGCGACGCCCGGACCGACCCCCACGCCTACCATCCCTCCTCCCTACCCGGCCCCGTCCCTGTTGCTCCCTCCCGATGGCAAATCCTTCACCCTGGCGGACGATACCGTCACGCTGCAATGGGCCTCGGTTGGAACACTGCGCGATAACGAAGCCTACCAGGTCGTCGTGGAGGACGTCACCGAGGGTCAGGGACGCAAGCTGATCGATTACGCCAAGGACACCAAGTACATCGTCCCGTCCACCTTCCGCCCCAACGACAGCATTCCGCACGTCATGCGCTGGTATGTGCTCCCCGTCCGGCAGGGACCGACCGACGAGCAGGGCAATCCCACCTGGCTGCCGGGCGGCGCGAAGTCGCTCGAGCGCGTGTTCTCGTGGATGAGCGTGGCTGTGCCGGAGACGCCAAGTCCGTAGGTGTTAGAGAGTGGAGTGCAGAGAGTAGTGATCAGATAGTAAAGAATAGTGATCAGATTATTAGCAACCTCCTTGAGACGATCAGGGAGGTTGTTTTTTAAATTGTAGGGCGGGTTTATAACCCGCCAGATGAGGGATTGGCACGAATGTCAGGCTATCAAGCCTGACCTACAATGGACTTTGGTAAGAGGTCCATTGTATAATTTCAAAGTGTAAATCCAAAAGGAGGCATCCATGGACATCCGCTCATTCAATCGGGACGCATGGGACAAGCAGGTCGAAGCGGGCAACACCTGGACGATACCGGTCAGCCCGGAGGTCATCGCTGCAGCCCGCCGGGGGGAAGTGTCGGTGCTGCTGACGGAGCAGAAGCCTGTCCCCGACGAGTGGATCCCTTCATTAAAAGGGTTGGATGTGCTGTGCCTGGCCAGCGGCGGCGGGCAGCAGGCGCCGATCTTTGCTGCTGCCGGCGCCAACGTCACGGTGCTGGACAATTCACCCAAACAATTGGAGCGCGACCGCCTCGTCGCTCACCGCGAAGGACTGCAGCTGATCACTGTCGAGGGCGACATGCGCGACCTGTCCATCTTCCCCGATGAAAGCTTCGACTTTATCTTCCACCCGGTTTCCAACGTCTTCTGCCCGGACGTCCTGCCTGTTTGGAAGGAAGCCTACCGCGTACTGCGATTCGGCGGAACCATGGCAGCAGGGATGATGAATTCCGTCTTCTACATCTTTGATTTCACCGAGATGGAGAAAAAAAAGGAGCTGATCGTCAAATACTCCATCCCCTACTCGGATGCCGAGAGCCTTTCTCCCGAAACGTTGAAGGAATATGAACAAAACGGCACACCGCTCGAGTTCGGCCACACGCTGACCGATCTGATCGGCGGGCAGTGCGCTGCGGGATTTCACATCATCGGGCTTTATGAAGACTATCACGCAGAAACACTCTTGAGCAAATATCACCCCACCTACATCGCGACGAGGGCGCTCAAGGCGTAACACCAAAGAAGGTCAGGTTGAAGCCTGACCTGCCGCTTAATAAATTCGGGCGGCGGACCATGGTCCGCCGCCCGTTATGTTGAGTGAGTTTTGAGTTATTTGTGAGTTTGCGGCACCTATGGTTGTTGAATGAAATTGACTTGTACATAGCCATTGGCTTTCAAGCTACCACTCCCTTCGAGAGCTAAACTTGGTACCTTGACGGTGAAGGCAACGGCTTTACCAGTCCACTTGTATTGCCACATGTACCAGCCGTCTGTATCAGTATAGACCGTAGCCTGCTTCAGTCCACCAATCCAGATTTCAACCGCCTTACTCACTTGAGCAGCACCGCCAACCGTTATCAGTCCACCAACGCCTGGGTTCTTCTTGAAGATATTGTTACTCGCAATTGTGATTTGAGTATTCTCGCCATCTTTGAAGGTATAGGATGTGGGGTTGACGATGGTCGGGTAGGTCGGATTCGGCGCTACAGCGGTGTTAACAGCGTTGTCATTGAGACCCTTTGACCAGTAGCTTGTATCCTTCAGACCGTAATCCAAGTGGATGTTGATGTAGAGGAAGCCGTTTGGACTACCGGTTGCCGGGATTGGTACATCGACAACTGTATATTGGCCGAATGCTTGCGAACTGTAACTGCCGAGGGTGACATAGGTTTGTGGTGGATTAGTTAGTGTAGTACCGGGCGTCAGGCAGGTTTGACCGCCGCTGTTGGTTGTGAAGGTGACGTTATTGTAAATATGGATCGGCATGTTACCTTGAACTACCCACGGGTAAGGCAGTATGAGCTTCACCGTCGTGTCTCCTGGACCAACATAGAACATGTTGTAGTAGAACTGCCCGGGGTTGGAGGCGTTCAGCTTGTAACCCTTACCCTGATCCGGCGTGAACAGCAGGTTGAACTGGTTGTTCTGCAGTGAGCACAACTCGGTGTTTGTCATCAGCAGGGCGAACGGGCGGCTGAAGTAACTGCTCGGGTCTGAAGCCGTTGTGGAGCGCAGATGACCGGCTGTGTCGGTGAAGTCGCCATAAGCGTTCCCAATATTGTTGTACCATGTCAGAACCGGTGTAGTGTTGGTTGCACTGGCGGTACAGGTCATGCTCTCACTAATATCAAGTGTTTTCTTCGGACATGTTACTGTAACACCTTTGTTATCGGTCACTGCTACATTGCTCAGCGCTACATTGCCGGTATTGGTCGCATCATCATTCCAAACCACCTGTTCGTTGATGACCACCCAGACACCATCGCCTTCCGTGCCATTGGAGCCAACAGTTGTCTTGACGATATCAATCTGCGGGTTGGCGCCGAAGTAGGAACTGGTATCGGTGGCAGAAACAATGCCTCCCACGGGCGGCTTACCGCTAACCGTAGCGGTATTACTGTAGTTTCCGGTAATGGCAATGCCGGAGGCAGTACAATCCATGCTCTCGCCCGGTAGTAAACTGGTTTTCGGGCAGGAGATGGTTGGGCAGGGATGTCTGTAACGGCTACATTGGTAAGTGTTACATTTCCAGTATTTACGACCGTGTACTTCCAGGTGACAGTTTCATTGATGAGGATATACAATCCGTCGCCTTCAGTGGTTACATCAACAGTCACCTTGTTAATACTGATGGACGGTACTTGCGGGATGGGCTGGTTGTTGTCGTCATCGTCATCCACCGGCTCGTCGTTCGTGTCCTTGCCAGTGACGAAGGCATGGTTGTAGACATTGCCCGCATCGATGTCGGCCTGGGTCAGGGTGTAGGTGCCCGTGAAGGTCACGGCATCGGATGCGCCCGGAGCCATTGAGGCGATCGGTCCGCCGATCACGGTGATGAGCGAGTCGTGACGGTGACGCCCGTGAGGGTGACGTTGCCGGTGTTGGTGACGGTGAAGGTGTAGTTGAGGACATCGCCCACAGCGGAGTAGCTGCGTAGGTCGAGGCTGCGCCTTGTCGAGGTCAGCCGCTCGTCGAGGGTCGGCGTGGTGGTCGTCTGTCATCGGGGGAGCTGACCGGCTGGAGGCGTCGAACGTGGAGATCGCCGGTGCGCTGGCGGTGTTGGTGACGTTGCCGGCATCGAGTCGGCCTGGGTGAGGGTGTGGGTGGCCGGTGCAGGTGACGGACTCGATCGCGGCCGAGGAGCCGTTGAGGTTGCCGACTCGGCCGTCCGGCTCATCGGTCGTCTGGGCGTCGTCGACGGTGACCGGGCCGGCAGGGTGACGTTGCCGGTGTTGGTGACGGTGAAGGTGTAGTCGAGGACATCGCCGACGGCGGAGTAGCTCAGGTCGAGGCTGGACCTTGTCGAGCGTGATGCGCTCGTCCACGGTGGCGTCGACGGTGACGCTGTCGTCGGGCGAGGTGACGGTGAGGCATCGAAGGTCGAGACCGCCGATGCGCTCGCCGTGTTGGTGACGCTGAAGGCGTCGAGGTCGGCCTGGGTGACGGTGTAGGTGGCCGGTGCAGGTGATGACCTCGGTCGGGTCGAGGTAGGTGTCGGTGCCGCCCGCGGACGTGACGTCGGGGCAGGACTCATCGCTGGTGAGCGAGTCGTCGATGGTGACCGGGCCGGCCAGGCGGACGTTGCCGGTGTTGGTGACGGTGAAGGTGTAGTCGAGCACATCGCCCACATCCCGCGCGAGTGATTGGAGCCACGACCGTCATATCCAGCGTGCTGAACTTCTGGATGTCAATGGACGGCAATTGAATAGCCGGGACAGAGGCACTGTCAGTATCGGTGTAATCCTTACCACCATAGGCACCTGTGGTTGTAGCAGTGTTGTCGAACTTGCCAGCATCCACATCGGTTTGGAGTGTTGTGTAGGTGCCATTACAGGTGAGTTTCTCAGTGGGCGCCAATGTGGCAGGCTGAGCAGGTGTACAGGTCAACGAGCCCAACTTCGGGTCGCTGATCGATACATTATTCAGTGGTACATTGCCATCGTTGGTAGCCACCAGCGTGTAGTGCAGAATGTCACCCGCCGCATCAAAGTTGGGTTCTGTGACACTCTTGGCGAGCGAAATCTTTGGATCCGCGCCGAAGTACGAACTTGGATCGGTATCGGTCGCGGTCCGCGTGGTGGAGCCAATCGTGGCGGTGCCAGTCACTGTACCGAGGTTGGAGTAATTTCCCGCGAGCAGCGGTTCCAGTGGCGGTGCAGGTCATGCTTTCATTGGGAGCCAGCGATGTCTTCGGGCAGCTGATGGTTACAACCTTATCGTCTGTTACCGTGACAGGTGACAGGGCGATGCTGCCGAGTGTTCTTGACCACATACTGCCAGGTGATCGGCGTGCCGACGAGCAAGTTCAGTCCATCCGCACCATTGGTTGTTTTGGTAATGTCAACGAGTGGCACATAACATTTCACCGTGGTCGTGGCGGTTGCTGTATCTGGACCACCGGACCAGGATAAGGTAGCAGTATTGAACTCCTGGTATTGGTAGAAGCCATTTTTATAAAGAGGTGAATTCGGCGCCGGGCAGGAATAGTTGTCCGTGATAGCTCCAGGTACCATCGGCGGTGATCACTGTCGGCCACGGTTCCGGGAAAGGCAGCGGTTGGCTGTCTGTCAGCGTCGCCTCCGGGTTGATGTGTTTCGCCGTCCAGATGATCTCAGCCTCGGCTGGGAACTCATTTCCATTCAACACAGCCGTTACCACATTGGTATCGGTGCAGTCGTAACCCAGGCTGGCAAAGGTGACCTGCGCGATGGTAATGGTTTGTGCAGTGCCAGAAGTAGGCTGCAAAACGACTGCAACCATATCACCACAGGTAGGTACGAAGGTGGCGCCATTGGCGTTCGCTGCGTTCAATATCTCAGTCACATGGCTTTGTGTCCATGCGCCCAAACCAGTAGTTGACTGCTGGTCTTCAATCAATTCCCAGATAGCGCGCTGGACATCACCATATGTATAGGTACCACCGCTTGGTGATGGACTTTCCAACATAGTTCTGATTAATGATCCAGTTAACTTTCGGGAAGTTCTCGGGATGTTCAACCAAGCCGACAGGCAAAGCCTCATAGCTTGAATATACGTTGACGGTATAAGATGTGTTGGCGTAAATTACGCGGTCCGTATCCACACACCAACCATCATATGTGCCATCCAACTTGGTTTCTGTTCCAATGATTTGGGTGGTAAAGTAGGAATCGCTCCCTGGATAATTGACGATCATCGTAGCGGTATCGGGCAACAGGGTAGAGAAGGCGCCCATGTCTCCAGGTATGTCATTCCGCTCGGGGTGGCTTGGTATTTACAGGTTGCTGTTCTACCGGCTGCGACAGTCAATTCGTTGCCGACCAGCGTACCGTTTATGCAAGGTCCAATGGTAGCCACGGTACCGTCATTGAGCACATCGGTCAGCGTCAGTGTCATTGTGTCATCCGGATTGGGGTTGACGATGGTAATTTCACCAGTGACCTCATAGTTCTTGCTCGTTGATTTCTCGTTGACGCGCACTGTCCAGCTGAAGTTCTTTGTTTCGCCGTAGAAGGCGCTCTGCGAAGATGGATTGACCGACTTGTATACATCCCATTCATGCTCTACGTCATATGAGCCGAAGGCATCCTTTGATGATGGTCGGAGCGTACACGGTGATGGTCTCATCATCGGTGTCGTCATCGGTGTTGCCTTCGTTGTCCTCAACGGTCACAGAAGCCGTGTTTGGATAGATCCCTGCTTGTTGTTGACGACCGTATAGGTGCAGGAAGTGCTCATCCGCACCGCCTTACGATTGCCATTGGCGGCAGATGTCGCCGACGAGATCCAGGCAGTTCCGCCGATAAGGCATTGTCATCTGTCAGGGCAGTGATGGTGACGGCTTCAACCGAATTGTTGGTGATGGTCAATGTGAAGGTTGCTGTATCACCGACATTGAAGGTGCCGTTGTGGTCGACAGCCTTGTCGAGATCGACGGTGGGCCACATCGGTGACGGTGACGGTCTCGGTGTCGGTGGCTGTATCGCTGTTGCCTTCATTGTCTTCCACGGTGACGGAGGCGGTGTTCTGATAGCTTCCGACTCGGTGAAGGTGACAGTATAGGAGCAGGAAGTGGAGGCACCGGCCGCCAGCGAGGTGCCGACCAGGGCCAGTGCATTCTGCCGAGAAGGCATTGTCATCGGTCAGGGCAGTGATGTCAACCGTTTCGACCGAGTTGTTGGTGATGGTCAAGGTGAAGGTGAAGACACCACCCGGTTCGGCGAGTCTCGCAGGCGTCCACGGCCTTGTCGAGCGCCGACGATCGGGCTTCACATTGGTAACGGTGACGCTTTCACTGTCGGTGGCGTCATCAGCTGCTGCCTTCGTTATCTTCAACGGTCACAGAAGCGGTGTTTGGATACTTCCGGCTTCGGTGTAGGTGACAGAATAGGTGCAGGAAGTGGGGCACCGGCCGCAGTGTGGTGCCGACCAGGGCCGGGCATTCCGCCGAAAGGCATTGTCATCGGTCAGGGCCGTGATGGTAACCGTTTCAACCGAGTTGTTGGTGATGGTCAACGTGAAGGTGAAGACACCACCCGGTTCGGGTGTCTCGCTGGCGTCGACAGTCTTGTCGAGCGCCACGACTGGCGCCACATTGGTAACGGTGACGTTCTCACTGTCGGTGTCAGTCATCAGCTGCTGCCTTCATTGTCTTCCACGGTCACAGAAGCGGTGTTTGGATACTCTCCGGCTTCGGTGTAGGTGACAGAATAGGTGCAGGAAGTGGAGGCACCGGCTGCGAGTGTGGTGCCGATCAGGGCCAGTGCATTCCGCCGATAAGGCATTGTCATCACTCAGGGCGGTGATGGTAACCGTTTCAACCGAGTTGTTGGTGATGGTCAACGTGAAGGTGAAGACACCACCGGGTTCGGGAGTTTCCGTTGTGACAGTCTTGTCGAGCGCCACGTCTGGCGCCACATTGGTAACGGTGACGCTTTCACTGTCGGTGGCGTATCACTGTTGCCTTCGTTGTCTTCAACGGTCACAGAAGCGGTGTTTTCATAGCTTGGAGCTTCGGT
>CAWHIK010000008.1:0-388837 GCA_963829485.1 uncultured Chloroflexia bacterium | reverse complement strand
TGTGATGTTATGTTGGTCTGGGCTCATTACGTATTGCTAGAACCTGGTGCGGCAAAAGCGTGAAGATGTCATTGAAAAGGAAAAAGTCCTTGCCGTGAGCGATTAATCAACTTTGACAGTTGGTTAGAGTCGGTCAGTCATATGGAAAGAAGAACAAAAATGAATCCTCAACCTGTTGGATACAAAGCCAAAGCCTTCGAGGCTCGCAACTTGGCCTTCCTCTTCCTGGTCATCCTGCTATTCCTCCCTGCCTGCGCAAGGCAGCCCCAGCCGGCCAGGGTTGAGGAGATCACCTTCCAGTCCGGGGAGTTCACCCTCGTCGGTGACCTCCGCACGCCTGCCGGGACCGGTCCTTTCCCGGTAGTCCTGTTCGTGCATGGCTCCGGGCCGATTGACCGCACCATGTTCGGGTATTACCTGCCGATCATGGAGCGGATGCTGCAGGCCGGCTACGCGGTCTTCTCCTGGGACAAGCCGGGTAGCGGTGAATCCACGGGGCAGCTAAGTAACTCACGCGTGTTACATCAACGGGCACAGATCGTCTTGGACGCGATCAAGGTGATGAAGGAGCGCTCTGACATCGACCAGCGGCGGATCGGTCTGTGGGGAATCAGCCAGGGCGGGTATGTGATGCCTCTTGTGCTTTTGCAGAGCGAGGATGTCGCCTTCATGATCTGCGTTTCCTGTGCAGGCATGTCCGGTCATGACCAAGGTAAATTCCAGATCACAACGTATACAATGTTCTGTGAGGACGTCCCTGAGGAAAATGTGGATCAAAGGACGGTTTTGTTCGCCGATCTCGACAAAGCGCGAAAGTACGAAACATACGAGGAGTACCTGCACTACCGGGAGGTTCTCGATGCGTTTGTGGACATCAGCCCGAACCGGCAGAAGTGCTCGAAGCGTTAAGCAAAATGGCGCTTGGTGTCATCCCGGAGGAAGCGTGGCTGGAGAACGATCCCGAGTTCGAAGTTTCTTGGAATCCGGTTGGTGTGCTCGAGCAGGTCCGGATCCCGGTCCTGGCCATCGTTGGTGACAGGGACTCGAACCTTGATCCGATCCAGGGGGCGTACGCCTGGAGGAAAGCCCTGGAAAAGGCTGGCAATCCGAACTTCCGGGTTGAAATCCTCCCAAACGCGGACCACTTAATCAGCATTTCGGAGTCCAGCTGCATCAATGAACAGATGAAGACAATAGATCAGGTGCTGCAGGAACAGGGTTACAACGGAACACTGGATGAATTGCTGCCGCTTTTCCAGCGGGAACCGGGGAAGCACACGCCGTTGAGTGCCGTGCCCTACGCGCCGGGCTACCTGGACCTGATTGAGGAATGGCTCAGAGATTTATGAGATAGCTACTCAATAGAGAACAAAATGAAAAAGCAAACTGTTGATACCGATAGAAAAACACGCAAGCCCCAAGTTGTGACATACATTTGCCTGCTTGCCCTGCTGCTGACCTCCTGTGTTGGACCTTCCACGCCGCCCTCGTTCGGCCCGGTGGATGAACTCACCTTCCAGTCCGGAGAGTTCAATCTGGTTGGAGACCTGCGCCTGCCGGCCGGAAGCGGCCCATTCCCGGTGGTTTTGATCTTGCATGGTTCCGAGGTAGCTGACCGCATCGGTAGCATGGGGTTATTCCTGCCAATCATGGAGAGCATGCTGCAGGCTGGCTTTGCCACCTTCGCCTGGGACACACCCGGCACTGGGGAATCCACCGGCGATCTCAGAGAACCAAACCTGCGACACCAGCGGGCGCAGATCCTGCTCGATGCGATCGAGCTGATGAAAACTCGCTCGGAAATCGACCCGAAAAGGATCGGCGTCTGGGGTGCCAGCCAGGCAGGTTACGTGATACCCATAGCCTTGACACAAACCCAGGATATCGCCTTCGTGATCTGTGAATCCTGTCCGGGCGTATCCGGTCTTGACCAGATGGCCTACCAGGTGACAGCCTTTGGGCTCTGCGAAGACATGTCAAAGGAAAAGTCAGCTGAGAGGGATCGCCTGCTGAAGGAACTGGACCAGAACCGTTCGTTCGAAACCTACACCGATTACCTGACCTACCGCGAGAATATTGCCGACCTGGCTGCGCTTGTCCCGGTCTCGCTTGATAATTGGCCGGTAATCCCGGAAGATGCCTGGCAGGCCAATCCGATCGAGAATGAGCGAGTGTGGAATCCGGTCGCCGTTATCAGCGAGGTCAAGATCCCCGTGCTGGCGATTTTCGGAGGCAAGGATACGAATATGGACCCTTTGCAGGCAGCCTTTGCCTACCGGGAAGCTCTGAGTGAGACCGGCAACCCCAAGAGCCGAGTGGAAGTGTTCCCGAATGCCAACCACGATCTCGTCACATCCAAAACTGGTTGTCCGTATGAGGATGAGGTCCAAAAAACATTTATCTTGTTTTTCCTGAAGTTCGCGATCACCCATGGTTTACCACCATCACAGGAGAAGATCATGGATTATATAGCCAAGGATCCGTACAAACCCGGCCTTCTTGCCTCAGGTCCGTTTGCCCCCGGACACCTGGATTCAATGGAAAACTGGCTCAAGGGTCTTTATGCTGATGAACAATGATCTCAGCAGGGCACAATTCATCTTTACCCGGTTTGGAGTTCGCAAATCTATTAACAAACAAGGAGAAAATCATGACCACCGCAGCATCAAACACACCTGCTCTTGATAAAGAGTCTCCCGCACAAGTGAACTGGGTCAAGCGACTCGTTTTGTTCGTTGTGTTCCTGGTATGCGAAGTCGTTATCTACATACTGGGTTCGAACTACTTTGATGTTTTCCCCACGAATAAGAACCCGACTTTTAACTTGATCACCTGTGCCGTTTTTCTGGTTGCGGCGCTGTGGTTTAAAGACTGAACGACTGAACCAGTACTGGCGCGTTACTTTTGCTTTCTTTGTAGCATCAGTTGCCTATCCGATTACCGGGCTCGCCATGGGATGGTTAATGGGTAGATTTGCCATCGTACCCCAGCACAACACAAGGATTGGCTGTTGGAAAGTCTTGAGGTGATTATCATTGTCGTCCCGATCATTGTGCTCACCAAGCTGTCAGGCGCTGACCTGGGATCGATTTTTCTAAAGCGGGGGAATTTGAAGTTGGGCTTGGGCATCGGAGGGCTGGTTTTCGTCAACTTCGCCACCTCCGCGCTGATGTTCTATGCGCCGCGCTTTAGGAGCCTGGATCTTTTAGGCGATGCCATTGTGTGGGGTTTGGCCTTTTCGTTCGCGAACGGTTTTATGGAAGAGCTATGGCTGCGCGGCATTCTACTTCGGCGATTCCAGCCTTTCATCGGGGTCCACGGTTCGGTGTGGTTGACCGCCATCATCTTTGCATTGATGCACGGCATGGCTTATTATTTCATGCCAACTGTCTTGCCGATCTTCGTGTTGAATACCCTGACTCTGGGCCTGGCGTGTGGTTACCTGATGATGAAATCGGACAGCATCTGGGGCGCGGTCTTGATCCATGCCGCGGCAGACCTATTCCTGTTCATTTCGACGTTGGCGACAGCGTAGGTGTGAACGCCAAGCAGATGGTCAATAGCGTGGAGATAGCCCAATGAAGAAGTGGATGGCTTTTGTGCTGGCGATGTTAATCTTTGCCGCAGTCCATGAAGGAACGCACGCGTTGGTCGCAGCGTTTTTCGGAGAGCTGAAAGGATTCCAGATGAGACCCTTTGGGTTGGAGGTCGTTTTTCGAACTCTAACTGTTGATCGAGCGGGTATTGAATGGGCATTCATTTCTGGAACAAGCAACGTGCTGACGCTGTTGCTGGGGTACGCATTGCTTATGCTCGGCCAAAAGTGCAACCGTTTCCAGAGTGCATTTTTGAAGGCATCCGTCTTTTACCTCACATTGCTCGCATTACTTTTCGATGCTTTCAACTTATCCATCGGACCTTTCATCTATGGAGGAGATGTGAATGGGATTGCGGTGGGGCTTGGTATCAACCGATATCTGATCCAGGCGCTCTTTTTCCTGGTGATGCTGGCTAATCGCGAGCTCGTAGCCCAGAGGTTGTTCCCCACCTACAATGTGCAACCCAGGCATCCTTTATTTAGGTCTTGGATTCAACTTGCGGGTTGATGCTATGACCTCCTGTTGTGATATTCTGAAAGTAGGAATCCTGCTGCAAACGATGTCTGTCAAAAGTTTGGCTGATTTAAGATTTCCAGATAACCTCACGGCGATCGGCTTCGATAGCCATGTGGGCTTCCCTCCTCAACGCCCCTCTCCCGATGGGGGAGGGGCAGAGGGAGAATTCGTTATTCGATAAGGAGACAATATGTCAACCAATTCAATATCACTTCCCGATGTGGCGGAAACCGGATTGCTGACGTTTTATTGTCATGTAATCGAAAGCCAAAACCCGAATCCCATTCTGCAGGATGAAAAAGCAGTTGAGATATCCCGTCAGCTCAACCCGGTCCTGGAGAATTCATCCAGCAAATTGCTGCGCAACCTGGCAAAAGGTAAAGTCAACAAGACGAACTTGTGGTGCATATCACCCTGCGTGCGAAAAAATATGACGAATATGCCATCTCGTTTTTCAAAAAAATCCTGATGGCATCCTGGTCAATATCGGCTGCGGTATGGATTCGCGTTTTCACCGCGTGGACAACGGCAGCATGACCTGTTTTGACCTTGATCTGCCTGAGATGATCGAATTTAAAAAACTCTTTTACACCGAGACTGATCGATACCATTTCATCGGCGCATCGGTATTCGACTATGACTGGATGGATCAGGTTGCAAAACTTGGTGAACGCCCTGTTCTCTTCATGGCAGAAGGCGTCTTTATGTACCTGGATGGAGTTAAAGGTCAAGGAGCTTGTCCTGAAATTACAATCCCGCTTTCCCGGGCTCCGAATTGGCGTGCGAGATCGTCACGGAATTCTTTACACGCAAGCCCTGGAACCGGATGGTCGCCATGAAATTGAATCAGTACGGGGTCGGCAAAGATGCTGCATTTACCTTTGGCATTAAGAATAGCCGTGAACTGGAGACCTGGCACCCCGGCATCGAATACCTGGACGATTGGTCCTATTTTGACACCCATCATCCACGCCTGGGGTGGATGGGGAAGATGGGAAAAATAAAATTCCTTCGAGATGTCCAATATACCGTGCATTACAGATTGGGTTAGACCTGTTGGAATCGAGTGTAGAAAAACCTATTCAAATCAGCATAGGAGGAAACCATGCAAACAGAAAGGCAAATCACATTCCTGGGCTTGACCGTCAAGACCATCGTTGTCCACACTGTCACCTATTTCATCATGGGACTGTTGGCGCTTGCCTTGCTCGATTATAGGACCGCCTTCGATGCACCCGTCACCCGCGAGTTCATGCGGTCGGTTGATGACCCGATCGTCGCCCTGGGACCGGGCTTGCAGTTCATTCGCGGCATCCTCTTCGCCGTGGTTTTCTATCTCTTGAGAGATACCCTGTTCGGGCGCAAGAACGGCTGGCTGATCATGTGGGTGATGCTCGTATGTGTGGGGATTCTGTCCACATTTGGCGCCGCGCCCGGCTCGGTGGAGGGATTGCTGTACACAAAGATGCCGGCCGGATTGCAGATTTCAGGCTGGCTGGAGGTCATGACGCAGGCGCTTCTGCTCTCGGTTATCCTGTATTACTGGGTTAACCACCCTGAAAAGAAGTGGCTGGCATGGGTGCTGGGGATCATCTTTGTGTTGGTGATCATCTTCTCCGTCATGGGGTTCATGATGGCATAACCCGAAAGGATATGCACTATGTTACAAACAACAGGCAATACAACAATCGCCACAGAAAACGCAAAGTCAACTCACTGGTTCAAGCGGCATCAGATAACCACATTCTTCATCATCGCTTATGCCATAACCTGGGGATTGGGATAATTGCCATACTCTTTCCAGAGCAATTCACCCGAATTGTCGGTGAATTGAACTATTTCAACCCGGTGGCGATCATCGCCATTGCAGCACCGACCATTTCCGCCACTATTCTTGCGTGGACGTGGGAAGGAAAACCCGGTTTGAAAGCGCTCTACGCGCGCATAATCCAATGGCGCTTCGGCATCCAGTGGTATGCGTTCATCCTGATCGGGATACCATTTCTAGGCTGGTTGAGTACTCTTGTAGCGGGTGCCACTCCGGTCTTTGTGATTACTTCCCCCCTCATGGCTGTATCAGTATTCCTCAATCTCTTATACACTGGTCCATTGGGCGAGGAGTTGGGTTGGCGCGGGTACGCTTTGCCCCGGCTGCTCAAACAGTTTAATCCATTGGTTGCCAGCCTGGTCCTGGGTTTCTTTTGGGGAGTTTGGCATTTACCTTCCTTCTTAATATCCAGTACTGTGCAATCGGGTTTATCTCTGCCGATGTTTCTACTCTTTGGGTTATGCATCTCGATTGTGATGACCTGGATTTTTCATCACACGGGAGGGAGTGTCCTCGCGGCGGTGCTATTCCATTACACAATTAACATTTCCTTCTCAATCATCGGAGCGCCGATGCTGGCGTTTGGATTGGAATTGCTGATGCTGGCGGCATTGGTTGTTGTTATGGATAAGAGCATCGGTTGGTTTCAAAATCCATCGAAGTCGCTCCCAGGTTTAAAAAGGGATGTTGCTGAGATTTAGTTTACGATGGGCATAATATTATGTCTAACAGGCGGCGCCTGGCGCGCGAGCGGCTGGAAATCTATCTTGTCCATCTTCTCCTGGCCTTTCGTCCGCTAATCCTTATTAGCGGGCTGCTTCTGCTGGCCTATGTTTTTGTGACCATTTTTGTCTACCCTTTCGCAGGGTACGTGGTTCTTATACCAGCCTTTTATTTGCTCCTGCTGGGCAGTTCTTACAATGTCGCACTTTATACTGCCAGGCTGGGAGCCTGGATAGGGACGATAGGGAGGACTGACGATTGAAATCAGGGATGCGGCAGGACGAACCTTACTCTCATACCGAGGTAGAGATCATCGAAATAAAGGCGTTGTTGACCGAAAGTTATGGGGTCAGCCTGAAACCGTTCAACTGGCGTCCGGCTGTGTTCGAAAATTGGGTTTATGCTTCTCGATTTCTCGAACCCCCTGAATACTTCACCAAACGTGTTCACTTGTGGAGAGCTGACACAGGAGAACTGGCCGCCTGTGTGATTTGGGGAACCCATTTCACCAATGTGCAGGTTGGCTATGATTATCGCTTTCTGGAGAAATGAGATTTTCATGTGGGCTGAGGAAAATCTCCTCGATCAAAAACCGGTCATCTCCATGGTCTATGATTGGGATGAGGAGCGCCAGGGGCTTCTAAAAAATCGGGGTTATCATGAAGAAGGTGCGATCGAGGATGTCCGGATCTATGATCTCACGCGGGATTACCCGCCGGTTGCCCTCCCGTCCGGGTACCATATCACCACCCTGGCCGAATATGGGAATTATGCCGAATTGATCGACTTGGTGAACCGGGTCTGGGGTATGTCGCTGGATGAGGCCTGGTTTCGCGGCAAGAGTACGGCTCCGGGCTACTCGCTTGATAGAAAATTGCTGGTGGTTTCGCCCGAAGGCCGGCTGGCGGCTTACTGTCTGTTCTGGCTTTATCCTGATAATAAAACCGCAGAGATCGACCCCATCGGCACCCACCCGGATTATCGCCAGCGTGGACTGGCTCGTGCGCTCGTGCTTGAGAGTTTCAGGCGAATGCGGGAAAGAAGCATGCGATTTGCATATATTGCTTCTGAGACAGAGGACCCGGTGGTCAGCCATCTATATGCATCGCTTCAACCCATTGTGACGTATCAGGGCTGCAAGTGGATCAGGTAAACCAGGCGGGTAAAGCGCATAAAAATTCTGGCAGTCATCCGACCGCCAGAATTTTTGTCAAGGGCTTTCTTGTGAATGGGTGGGACGGCCGGGATCAATGCCCGCTGCCGGGAACCGCTTGCCCGTCGAAGACTTCCGGATTTGGATCGCCCTCCACAATCAAATATCCTGCCAGCCCGCGTTGAAGCCTCGAAAGAGCATGATCCACGAGGATGTATCTTCCAGGCACCTCGAGCTTGAATTCGACCATGGTTGCGCCGCCGGGCGGGACAAGCGTGGTCTGCACATCGGTCAGCGGATCGGCAGTCAGAGACGCCTGGTCATAAACTCGGTCAAAGATCTCGCCAATGACATGGAAGGAGGATGTGAAATTGGGCCCGCCCACCCCGAAGAAAATACGCACGGTTTCGCCGGTCCTGGCGTGCAGTTGGTGAGTCTCGCCTGCCAGTGCCAGCGCTGCGCCGTTGAAGACAAAGTACTCCGGGTGTTCGTCGAGCAGTTTGGCCGTGTCACTGGAGACTGCGCCAACCGTGCCGAAAGGCTGGGCGGTGTAAATTTCGCCCTGCATCACGTAGAATTCGCGATCGACCGGGGGCAGGCCGCCTTCCGGCTCGACCAGGATCAGACCGTACATGCCGTTGGAGATGTGCTGGGCGACCATCGGTGTGGCGCAGTGGTAAACATACAGGCCAGGATTGAGGGCTTTGAAAGTGAACATCGTCTCTTCGCCCGGCTTGGTCTGGGTGGCGACCGCACCGCCGCCGGGACCGGTCACCGCATGGAAATCAACGGAGTGGGTCATGGTGCTGCCCATGGCATTCTTGAGATGAACTTCCACCGTATCGCCCACCCGCACCCGGATAAAGGGTCCGGGAACTTGTCCATCGAACGTCCAGTACGTGTAGGTGGTGCCGTCCGCCAGTTTACCGGAGACTTCCACCGTTTCCAGGTCCACGCGGATATTTTCCGGGCTGCGGTTGCCGATGGGAGAGGGAATTTCGGCGGGATCGCGGGTGATGTCGACCGCATTGGCATCCGCCGGGGACGGGGCGGTCATTGGGGACATCTCCGCTGAGGAGCCTGCTCCCGTTGCCGAGATCATTACCCCCTCCGGGAGCGACAATAGGTAATCCACCATCGCCTTGATCTCATCCGTGCTCAGGGTCTGCGCCAGCGAAGCAGGCATCACGCTCATGGGGCACGGTCCGGTCGGGCATTTCGGGGAGATAAACGCATCCGGCGACTGGAGCGATTCGAGTATGTATTCCTCCGGGTCTTTCGCCGCGCCTGTATAGCCACCATTGTCAATATGATCCTTTGCCGACAGGCTGACATTGCTTAGATCCGGCCCGATGGTGCCGACCGCTCCTGGTATGCCGGGGATGGTATGGCATGCTGCGCAGCCTCCTTTCTGGAAGGCTGCCAGGGTAAGTTCCTGGTCGTACAGACCGGCCGGTTTCTCAGCTGAGGAGGTCGGTTCGACCGACACCACCGGTTCCCCGGCAGCAGCTCCTACGATTAATTTACCAAGCATCCCTGCTTCAACGTGACCGGGAACGCTGTCATAATAGGCCAGGACGGTTTCGCGGTTGGGAACCTCGAAGGTGATGGTGTCGGCGCTCCCCTGGCCTTTCAGTCGCTTGGTCTGCGCATTCACTTCGGGGAAGAAGATATCATGCTCTGCCCCGTCACCGTTGATCAGGGTGACGGTGACCGAAGTCGCCGGGTTCGGCATGGAGCACGGGGTTGGACACGCCGTCCATGTCGCCTCCCACACCGACGAACACCAGCTGCCCGTCCTTGACGCCGGTGGTCAAGGTGTAACCCCTGCCTTCTTCCGGTGTGCTTTGTGCGCCACAGGCAGCCAGCAGCAAGGTGGTCAGAAGGGTAAGCAAGAGCATTTTGAACATTTTCATGGATTACTCCTTTGGGTTGGCTGAAAAAGCTTCTAATTGTAAGGCGTTCAGAAAGCCCTCCGCATCCAGCCTGTACGATGAGGTTACGTCCTCCAGTGTGCAAAAGCGCTCAAGCCTGCAGCCTATGCAATCCGTCTTATAGCGGATGAATACTTGCGCCGCCTTGGGGCAAGCCTGCAGGAAGTCTTGAACAGTCCAGTCTTTGATGAGAGAAGCGTTCATTGGATATCATTTTACCGATGAATGGAAATGGCTTCTTTGCGCCAGCGCAAAGAAGCCAGGCGCAGAAAAACCGGGGAATCACCCCGGTCTTTTGATGGCATGTCAGCCTTGTGCCACTACTTCACCAGATCGTCCGCGATGCGCACCAGCCCGTGCGGATCGAGTACGGTCACCCGCTCGCGCCCGGTGCTGATGATCCCTTGTTTTTCCCATGCGCTCAAGCTGCGGCTGACGGTGTAAAGCGTGGTCCCGGTCATCTCCGCCAGGTCCTGTCGGGAAAAGGTCAGGTCGATGCCGCCCTGCTCGGTCCGTTTCCCGGATTGCGCCGCCAGTCTCAGCAAGGCGCGGGCCACGCGCTGTTCCACACGTTCGGTGGCAAGTTCGCGGTAGCGTTCCTGCATCTCCTGGATGTAACCGGTCATCAGGCGCATCAACCCAAAGGAGAGATGCGGACGTTCCTTCAGCAGGTGTGCGAAATCCGCGCTGGCGATGGCGAGCGAAGTGCTATCCTCCAGCGCCTGTGCGCAGGCCGGGTAGGTGGCGTTGACGATCAACCGCTCCCACCGCGCCGAAGAGATGATTGGGCACGAGCGTACGCAGGTTTACCTGCTGCCCGTCGGCGCTGATCGTGCATAACTTGGCACATCCGGTCAACAGGATGTGCAGGTAATCCGCCTTCTCGCCCTGAAAGAAGAAATAACTGTCCTCTTCCACCGCGCGTTGGATTCCCAGCCGGGCGATGGCGTGGATGTCATCTTCAGTGGCGTTACTAAAAACAGCCACCTTGCGTACTGCGGATTTAAATGTAGATGCAGTGGTGCTCACAGACCTAATATACTCCAAATTAGGGCGTTTTTGGTCGAATATAAGATATCGTCGCGACTCGCATTGCTTTATGGAAGTTCCCCAAACCCAGAATGATCGATTTCTATTCTTTACACTTTCTTTAATCATGGATCTTCTTATTCTGTTACCATTAAAAATGGTCACAGATTTCTTTAATATGAGGAAGGGATTTAACAAATGAGAAAAACGATTGCTTTACTTGCACTGGCAATAGCCTTGTCTGCCTGTGGTACAAGGACGGACGAAATTCTCCCGGATGAGGGAGTGAAGATGGGGATGCAGGGAAACGGCATGATGGCGCGCCACCATGCCCAGATCCCTGAGGGCTATGCCGGGCTGACCAATCCTGTCCAGGCTGACGAGGCTTCGCTGGAGCGCGGCGCAGCGTTGTACATCGCCAATTGTGCCAGCTGCCACGGCGATGGTGGCATGGGAGATGGCCCCGCCGGTTCTGCGCTCAACCCGGCTCCTTCTGCCATCGCGCACACCAGCCAGATGATGGCTGACGACTACCTCTTTTGGCGAATCAGCGAGGGCGGCGTACCATTCAGCACCACCATGCCGGCTTGGAAGGCTCTCGATGAGCAGGCACGCTGGGATGTGATCAATTACATGCGTGCATTAGGCGCAGGATTAGTCAAACCCTCCGGAGGGATGGGAGGGGCAGCCTTCGACCCTGCAGTGCAGGCGGCACACCAGGAGTTGATGCTGACGCAGGCTGTGGAACAAGGGGTCATTACCCAGACTGAAGCAGATACATTCAAGCTTGTGCATGATGCGGCAGAGCAATATCGAATCGATCACCCCGAGGTCGTCAACAGCGGCAAGAATGCCACTGAGCGTGAAGCTGCCATCATCGAAGCCCTGGTGGCTGCGAACATCATCACCCAATCTCAGGCAGATGCCTTTCCCGAGATACATGACCGATTGGGTGAAGCAGGATTGATGCCCTGATCCTGCTCGAAGTTTAAACCCTCAGATGCCCCTGCAAAGCTAAAGCAGAGGCATCTTTATTATAAAACTCCGGTTTCCTTATCTGCAGCGTAGGCGTCTAGAGCCTTTCGAAAAGCTAGGGTTTGCCTCCCTGCTGTTTCCTTGATTCATACCCTGTTTGCGGGATCATTGGATTGTCGCTTGTTCCGGGTCCGTAGCTATTTCCGAAGCCGGAAGATTCTATGCCCCATTGATACTCCATCCCAGATTGCAGGCCTATAGTTTGGCGTAATTGGATTTGCTCTTGAATTTGAATGCGATTTTGAGTCTGGAGCATTTCCTGGTTTTCCAACCTCAGTCTGTTCTGCACCTGCATCTCCAGGCTTGATTCCGGCTGACCAGCCTCAATCCTGATCTGGAGTTGTTCCTGCTCCTGCATTTCCACCCGTTCCTGAACAAGCTGCCGCGTCCAGAGTTGAAACGACTCCATTGTGTTTTCATCGGCTCCTGCAGCCACTGCGCCGACTGCACCGGCTGCGACGAGGACCACAGCCAAAACGGTAATAAGGGTTTTGATCATTTTATCTCTCCTTTTCTGAAAGGTATTCTTTCGTTTTAAATGTCGTAAATGGTCGAAAAAAGTTACAGGTCTTCACATAATCTTTACATTTCCTTAGTGAAGAATTGACACTCATTGTATATCATCGGGAAAACCATCTTTTAGGAGTTGTGTATGACTGCAGAGTCCATCGTCAATAAAAACGGGCGCGTCAAACCAAAGGTGCGGGGATTCAAAGCCTTGTTCACGCACCAGGTCTTTCGCCGGCTGGTCCAATTTTCGTTTGCAGCCTTCATTTTGTACATCACAGCCGTCCATGTTGCTGCCGGCGAAGGTTCATCGATCATCACAGCGTCCCCTGAAGCCTATTGTCCCTTTGGAGGGCTGGAGACCTTATACAAGTATATTGCCAGTGCAGGGGCATTTGTCCCGCACACCCATCTCTCCAACCTCGTGGTGGCTGCCGCAGCGCTGCTCACCGCCCTCCTGCTGCGCTCGAGTTTCTGCGGCTGGATCTGCCCGTTGGGATTCATCCAGGATATGGTCAGCAGCTTCAGCGCCTGGATGCAGAAACGTTTCGTGCCGGTGCGCAAGTTCTTCAGAACAATTGCCCAACGCGGACAGCCGCTCTGGCCGGTTCTCGATAAATATCTGCGTTTCGTGAAGTACGGCGTGCTGGTTTGGGCTGTCACCGGGGCGGCGATCTACGGCGTGATGGTCTTCAAGGATTATGACCCCTGGTCGGCGTTGATCACCATTGCCGAGTTGTCGTTCACTCCCGGTCTGGTCATTCTCGGCCTCAGCCTGGTCGGATCGTTTTTTGTGGAACGTCCCTGGTGCCGGTACGCCTGCCCCTTGGGAGCGGTCAGCGGGCTGGTGGGCAAACTCAGCCCCGTGTATCTCAAACGGGAAGCCAGCGCCTGCACCAATTGCAAGATCTGCACCAAAGCCTGCCCGATGGGTCTGAATGTCCACACCGCGACGGTCATCACCAGCGTGGACTGTGTCAGCTGCCTCGAGTGCGTGGGTGAGTGTCCGCGCGAAGGCGCGTTGGAAGTCAAATTGGGTGTGCCATTGATGGCAAAATAAAGGAGATTCGTTATGAAAATCAATCCGTTTGTTTATGGAATTCTTGTCGTCGGGGTTTTTCTCGGAGTGATCTATGGATTTCGCGCGGTGGGTGTTTGGTCCGTGTCAGGCAAGATCGACGGCCAGGGGAAGGCGATCCAGCCCTCGGCAGCGGATGTGAACACGATTAAGGGCTGGATGACCCTCGAGCAGGTATCCACGGCCTTTGGGATTCCCGTCGCGGATATCCTGTCCGCCTTCGACTTGCCCGCCGATACCCCGGCATCCACGCCGCTGAAGGAAATGGAGAGCGAGACGTTTGACATGCTGCTGCTGCGGGAATGGCTGGCGGAAAAATCACAACAGCCATGATGAGATGATAGAAAATCAAAACATCCGAGATTTCAATCTCGGATGTTTTGATTTAAGTAAGTATTTCGATCAGGCTCTGCCTGTCAATTGTTTGAAGCGTGTCGTTACTGCTTTCCAGATGGGGCAGCGGTCGTAGATGGCGCTGAACATCAGAATGCCGGCGAAGACGAGCAGCAGCCAATGACCCTCAGCGACCGCCCAGATTCCAGCGAGAGCAACGCCGCCCCCAGGCGGATCAGCCGGTCGGTGGTCCCCAGGTTTGCGGGCAGGGTTTCGCCTCCGGTGGCAAGCGCCTCGAACAGGGATTTCAACGTGCTGCTCGATTTTGCGCCCACATAGCGCTGTGTCTCCTGCCCGTCCCGGAAGACGATCAGCGTGGGAATGCCGTAAACGCGGAGACTCTTCAGCAGCTCGGGATTATCGTCGGCGTTGACCTGCCACAGGTCCACCCGGCCATCATATTCCTGCGCGAGTTTTTCCAGTGTAGGTTTGATCGCCTTGCACGGACCGCACCACGGCGCCCACAGATCCACCACGACCGGATTCTGGTGTTCGCGAAGTTTATCGTTGAAAGTGTTGATGTCCATAAATGAAAAGGGGCATGGCCGAAACCATGCCCTTGCTCCTTGTGAGATTTATTGCTTTTTGGTGCTGAATTTGAAGACAGCGTAGAGCGGGCAGAAGCCGATGGCGGCGGTGAGCAGCATCACGGCGCCCAATACTTCAGCGACGATAGCCCACGATCCGGCGAGCATACCGCCGAAGCCCAGGAAAAGCAGGACGACGCCCAGTACAGCGCGGATGATCCGATCAGCATTTGATTCATTAACTTTCATGTCAACCTCCTAAAAATATTATGGAATGTGGATATCTACATGCTTGGATGCAGACTTTCCAAGAAAAGTTGCAGCGTGGATGGGCGTTTATTGAATGGATCAGTCATTCTGGACGGAAATGTGACATTTGTCATATGAAAATATTGTTATTTGTGTGATACTAATGTAGAAAGTTAGTATATAATAACAAATGAAGCAGTTCGCACAAGGAATGATGTATGGAGACAGGCATGTCAGGGAACCAACAGAAAATTTCGTTATCCGATGTGGCGGCGGGGGAAGCAGCTACCGTCATGGATTTTCTGGGCGGGCGGATGGTCAACAACCGGCTGGCATCGCTTGGTTTTACTCCTGGCGTGACGATCAATATGACCCAGAACTTCGGGCGCGGACCGTTGATCGTGCTGGTTCGCGGGACGCGCGTTGCCCTGGGGCGCGGCGAGGCTGCCAAGATCATTGTCGCGAGGGGTTAGTGTGAGCGACTGCCACGATACCGGCAACCAGACCGCTTTCAAACCAAACGAAGCAGGCGGAAATTATCCTTTGATCGCATTGGCGGGACAGCCCAACATGGGCAAGTCCACGCTTTTTAATTTACTGACCGGGCTCAACCAGCACGTGGGCAACTGGCCGGGGAAGACGGTTGAACGCCGCGAGGGTCAATTCTCCATCGATGGACACACTTTCAGCCTGGTGGACCTGCCCGGGACCTACAGCCTGACCGCCAACTCTCCGGAAGAGGTCATTGCGCGAGAGTTCATCCTGCGCGACAAGCCGGCTGTGGTGGTGGCCGTGGTCAGCGCGGCAAATCTGGAGCGCAGTCTGTACCTTGTTGCGGAACTGGCAGCCCTCGACGCGCCTCTGGTTGTGGCTCTAAACATGATGGACGTCGCCGAGCAGGAGGGGATTCACGTTGAGCCGCAGGTGCTCGAAGAAGCCCTCGGCTTGCCTGTCGTACCCATGACGGCCTCGCGGGCGGTGGGCGTGCGCGAGCTGCTCGCTGTAGTGACGGATGTCCTGAGCGGGAACCGTGTCTATGCAGTGAATCAGCCCGAGGTGCGCGCCGACCATCGTGAAATCCTGGCAAAGATCGAGGGGCTGATAGAAGGATATGTCCCTGAGCCCTACCCCCAGAGCTGGATCGCGCTCAAGCTGCTGGAAGGGGATGTTGAAGTTACGCGGTCGATGCAGTCCGCGCTGCCGCCCGGGATCTGGGATTCCGTACAGGATGTTCTGCGCGCGCACGACGATGCGTTTTTGGCGGTCGCTTCGGGCCGCTACGAGTGGATCGGGCGAATCGTGAATCAGTCGGTCACGCATCCCAGGATCGGGCAGGTCGGGCTGACGGAACGCCTCGACCGGTGGGCGGCGCACCCGGTCTGGGGGTTGTTCATCCTGGCGGGGATTCTCGGTCTCGTGTTTTGGGTGACATTTACATTAGGCACGCCGCTCCAGGAGTGGCTCGACAAGCAGATCGTTGTGCCGCTTGCCGGGCTGGCATCCGCGGCGCTGGCTGGCGCTCCTCCCTGGCTGGAAGGCATGATCGTGGACGGACTCATCGGCGGAGTGGGGTCGGTGCTGACCTTCCTTCCAATCCTGGTTTTCTTCTTTGCATCTTTTGCGGTGCTCGAAGATACAGGATACATGGCGCGCGCCGCCTACGTGATGGATAATCTCATGCACCTGATGGGGCTGCACGGCAGGTCGTTTTTACCGCTCTTTCTGGGGTTCGGCTGCAACGTCCCGGCCATCATGGGAACGCGCGTGATCAACTCGTGGTCTGCGCGCATGCTGACCATCCTCATCGCCCCGCTGGTGCCCTGCACCGCGCGCATGGCGGTGGTGGCGTTCATCGCCCCGGCATTCTTCGGAAAAAACGCCATCTGGGTTTCGTGGGGATTGGTGATGCTCTCCCTGCTTGCGCTCGTCGTCGGCGGCGTACTCCTCAACCGGACCATATTCAAGGGGCAGCGTTCGGCCTTTATCATGGAGATGCCGCTCTATCACATCCCGAACGCGCGCACGATCGGCCTGCTGATCTGGAGTCGATCGTTGTCATTTGTAAAGAAAGCCGGAACCACCATCCTGGTGATGTCGATGGTGGTGTGGGCGCTTTCTTATCTTCCCAACGGCGACTTGAATACCAGCTACCTGGCGCGCATCGGAATGTTCTTTGAGCCGATCGGCAGCCTGATGGGCTTTGACTGGCGTCTGACCGTCGCGTTGATCGCCAGCTTCCCGGCAAAGGAAAACGCGATATCGACGCTGGGTGTGCTCTTCGGCAACTCCACCGAAGCGGGCCTGACCGCCACGCTGGCCGCGACTTATTCTGCGGCAACCGCCCTGTCGTTCCTCGTCGTGACGATGCTTTTCATCCCCTGCGTGGCGACCGTGGCGGTGACCAAACAGGAGACCAACTCCTGGCGGTGGACTCTGCAAAGCGTTTTTCTGCTGCTGGCAGTTTCCATATTGGCCGGAATAGCGACCTACAACCTGGCTGTCTGGAAAGGATTCTGATATGCTCGAGAAATTGCTTGCTGAACTCCGCACCGGCGGAACGTTCGAAACGGGAGAACTGGCCGTCCGCCTGGGTACATCGCCGGAGTTGTTGAGTGCGATGCTCGAGCACCTTCAACGCTCGGGGCACATCCGATCATTCGATACTTGCAATGATTCCTGTGCGGAGTGCGGCCTGGGAAAAACTTGCCGCCCTCAAACCGATGGATCCCCTGACAAAGAATTGCGCCTCTTTACAGTCAATATTTCATGACTGTTCCCAATAGTTCCATTTTTCAGAAAACACCTCACCAATCATAAAAGCCTGATGAACTTTCCTTTTTTATAATATAACGCTCCTGCTTGAGGAGCGTTATATTATTTATTTAACATCATGTTTTTTGCTGTTCATTCCTGGTCTTGACTCTTTTCCGTCTCCTTTGGCGCACCCCCCAGCTTGGGTTCGGGCTTGTCGAGATACTGATCCAGAAGTGAAGGTGCTTCCGGGTGGTCCGAGTGCATCGCATGATCATAATCCCCGGCTGCAATTGGATTGGGTTCATAACGCACGGGTCGTCGAACCCCGAACAGTTCAAAGAAATGGGCAACCAGGATTATTGCTCGTCCTCGCATGGAATAGCGATACTCCTGCATCTTTAGTGATTGCCATTCCACGATGGATGCCATGGAGCCCTGAACACGAGCCTTGTCGCGAACGATGCGGTGAATCATTTTGGGGTCACGGTAACCGATTGGAGATATGAGCAGCAGATTTGCTGCGAGAACAAGGATGCTGAAGGTGATTAACACCACCCATCCACCCTCGTTCCATTTCCCGACTATTTGACCGATAAATACAAATCCGGCAAGGATCCCGGCAAATCCTGCTGCCAAGGCACCCCAGGTTCGTTTTGCTCCGGTATAAGTTACAAGGATGTGTTTTCTGATCGCAAATCCCATCACCATGATCGGCATGAAAACACCGATACCGTAGTATGGGACAGCAGCGCTGGTATTCCCCTTAACCAGGAATTGGATAACGACGGCAACTATAAACCCGGCAGTGACCGATCGCGTAAATGTCCCTTGTGGGTTGCGGTAAACGACAATTTCCGGGATCTCACCGATGGCAACATCGCGCCAGGCAGTCGCCTGCAGGTCTTGAAAGGCGGTCATTGAAGCGGCAGCTAATAAGGCTACGGCAAGGATTTGATAGACCCAATATAATATTGAACCGCCCGGGATGACACTGAATCCAATAAAAGCGAGGTTGCCTACCAGCGAACGTCCCAGTGTACCGTCAAACACATTGAAATGAAATGCAAAATACGCCAATAAGGCAGTGGTAATTCCACCATAAAACAGAAATGAAGTCTGTACGAACCGGCCTATACCAGACTTGCCGCTATAAAAATGCCACAGCCAATTTAATTTTCGCAAGATTCTTCTTTCCCCACTTAACAATGCCGGCATCCTCATTCTTCACGAATTGGATTCCATTCGACATGGCTTCCAGACCACTTAATGCAACGAGTCCTTTCATGGAAGCAGTGAGCATATGATAAGCCGCTTCCCAAATGGATGCGGGCGTTTTTTCATCGAAGACATAAAGGGCGGGAGGTACTCCCGTCATTTTTGCGTAAATTAATCCTCCCACCATTGTGATGGTGAGGAAAATAAACAGCGCCAGCCCGGTAAAGACCACCCGGGATGATTCCCCCCGCCCCCGGATTGTGAGAAACCATGTAACACCTGCCAGGGCGGCTCCGATCAGGAAACGCCAAAACCAGTAAAGCCCATAGGAGTTTGTAATTGAGAGTAATTGATCTACACCCGAAAGCGTGGATACAACAATTGTGAAAACATAGTCTTGGATCAAGACCACTGCAACCACAAGGCTTAATCCAGGAGAGAGATAACGCATCGACGCCGTATAGGATCCACCGCCCTCGTTGAATATTCCCAGAGAGTACATGTATAAACCGCCGAATACGACGTTTGCCAGTGCGATAAAAGCCACTGCAACCCAGGCATATTTCTGCAACCCATACGGATGCAGGGCACTCATCATTTCACCGGTGGCATAAAAATAGGACGTGAAATAATCGACGCCAAATAATGCTATCGCTGCCAATAATCCAATCTGACCGGCGCCATGGATATGGGCATCTTCAGCTTTTTCCCGCGGCGAAATGCGTATGGAAACCGCCAGGAAGACAATCAATAGACCTACTGAAAATAGAATGGACATCCGTTTACCTTTAGTTGACTTCTTTCGATGATTTGAAAGCTTTTTCAAGCATTTGTAATTCGACCAGGAGATGCTTTCTTGTGGAAGGGCTCAAGCGGGTATCCTGTGAGACCTTGGCATATTCCAGTCGGACAGCGCGTACGACAAAGATAGGTTTGAACATGATCCGCCCCGCAGGGATGACTTCCAGCAAGACCTCCACCATATGCAATTCCTGGTCGTCATAATAGGGCAGGGAAATGCTCAAGCCGCGGTTCAGCGTCCCTTTTTTTACGCGTTCCTTTATGGATTTAATGATTTGTTCCGTATTGAAGAGTGCCAGCGCCCGACCCTGGTTGATGGTCTGCCCCAGCATCCCGTAACGTTTTTTCTGGTAGGTCTCATCCGCAACGATGTAGGTTGCCAGTGAAGAGGCCGTATGCAGTATGGAGAGAAAACGCTCCATGGAGGCTTGATTTGCTTCAGCATCATTGATTGAATTAACCAGCAACTTCCCCTGGTCGTCGAACGATACCCACTGGGGCAGATAAAATCGCCGCGCCGCCGGGACAAAAGGAACCTGGATTTCTCCATGGCCTATTTCATTTGGATTTTGCTCGACGATGGCATCTGACGCTGACGTCAGTGCGGATTCCAGGTCCCCATCCCTCTCGACCGGTATGGAGGGTATTTGCTCGTCCGATTCCGCGTTGTAGATGACCGACCTCCCGGCAGGCAGCATGTTGTGTACCATGTGGATTGCGGTGGCAAACCTCAGCAGGGATGCACTCACATGGATCGTTTGATCGGGTGACTGCTCCAATTCGCTCAGTTTCAGGCGCAGTGCATCGCGCAAATACTGTGGGGCATACCGGATCTGCCACCCACCCAGAGTCTGTTCGCGGATTTGGGCAGGCACCAGCATTGCGGCCAGTTCACCCGAGTGAGGGACTTTGGCTACCACACGGTCAGGCAGCGTGAAATGTACGGAGTGAGCACTATTTGTCACAGCCTCAGCCAGGCGTTGTGCCTGCGATTCAATAAACCGCTGGACAATGGTCGGTTGGACAAGAAAAAGCGCCTGCTGGCGCTCATATTCATTCCGGAGATGAACTACCGGATTTGCTGTGTAAGTGTCTGTCATTTTTCTTCACATTTGCCCTTATTCCCAACGTGGAGTTCACGACTGTTTGGGAATTTAGCAGGGTTCAGGGCATCACCCTCCCATAAATAAACAATCCATCAAGAAAAAAACATAAAACCAAATGATCATCAGCAGAATAAGTACCTGCTGCATCCACGTCTGCAATGGCAGAAAAGACGCCCAGATGATACCGCCCAGCGGTAGACCGGCGCACATCCATTTCAGGATACGTTTTACTTTTCCACCGGGATGATCAGACGGGATGCGAACCATGCCTGTTTCTCTGCTGCCCACCAAGAATTTATACTTATTCTAAGACGTCACAACAAGCCCGATGGTCAAGAAAGTGTCAAGAAATCTTGAGCTCCACTCGCAGAGTAAAGCAGGCGTTTTTAGCCGTGATATTGATACATTCTTGACGCATCCTTCCCCACTCTTGACCCTGCCTTGAAGTTGGAGTGACTATACTTTGAACGTCGGATTAATTTAAAGAGGTTAACAATGGCTGATCTTGCTTACATCGCGTTGACGTTCACTTTTCTGGTGGTGAGTTGGGGTTTCATTATTATCTGCGAAAGATTGATGGAGGATAAGTCATGAACTGGCTCTATCTCATTACAGGGTTGATCGCTGTGGCTTTATTCATTTACTTGGTGTTGGCACTTCTCAAACCGGAGTGGTTCGGATGAACATCTACAGTTGGATTCAACTCGGTTTTTATATCGTGGTTTTGCTATTACTGGCAAAGCCGCTTGGCTTGTTCATGGCAAGGGTATACCAGGGCGAGCACACATTCCTTGACCCCATCCTGAGGCCTGTCGAACGCCTGATTTATCGCCTATCTGGTATCAAAGCCGATGACGATATGGACTGGAAGACTTACGCCATCGCGATGCTGCTATTCAATATCCTGGGTCTGCTCACCGTATATGCCTTGCAGCGTTTCCAGGGGGTATTACCACTCAATCCGCAAGGGTTGGGAGCGGTCACGCCTGATTCGTCATGGAACACAGCGGTAAGTTTCACCACCAATACGAACTGGCAGGGTTATAGCGGAGAAGTGACCATGAGTTATGCGAGCCAGATGCTGGCAATGACTGTGCAGAACTTTGTTTCGGCTGCCACAGGCATGGCCGTGCTGGTGGCGCTCATTCGCGGTATCGTAAGACACAATGCCAAAGGGGTCGGTAACTTCTGGGTCGATCTGACCCGCTCCATACTTTACATTCTGTTGCCGCTGTCGCTTGTACTGGCTTTTGCACTGGTTTCTCAAGGTGTGGTGCAGACGTTCAGCCCTTACCAGACTGTGACATTATTACAGCCGACAGTCACCGCAAATGGGATTGAGGTCACCCAACAGGTGTTGGCGGTCGGCCCGGCGGCTTCACAGATCGCGATCAAGCAGCTTGGGACCAACGGCGGTGGATTTTTCAATACGAACTCGGCACATCCTTTCGAAAACCCTACCCCGTTTTCGAATTTCCTGGAAATGCTCGCCATTTTACTTATCCCCGCTGCTCTGACCTACACTTACGGCAAAATGGTGGGAGATACGCGTCAAGGCTGGGCGATCCTGGCAGTGATGACAATCCTCTTTGTGGGGTTTCTTGGGCTGGCGGTCTGGGCGGAACAGGGCGGCAACCCGGCTTTCGCGGCGATGGGTGTCGATCAAGTACAAAGCGCTATAAATCCCGGCGGGAACATGGAAGGCAAGGAGGTGCGCTTCGGCATCGCCAATTCTGCGCTTTGGGCAACCGTCACCACCTCGGCTTCCAACGGATCAGTCAATTCAATGCATAACTCATTCATGCCGCTGGGCGGTCTGGTGCCTCTATTCATGATGCAGCTGGGGGAGATCATCTTTGGCGGTGTCGGCTCGGGGCTGTACGGCATGTTAGCCTTCGTCATTGTCGCCGTGTTTATTGCTGGATTAATGGTGGGGCGTACGCCTGAATACCTGGGTAAAAAAATCGAGGCTTATGAGATGAAGATGGCCTCTCTCATGCTCCTGATCCCAATTCTGCTGGTGAATGTCGGCACGGCCATTGCGGTCGTTACCCCTTCAGGCCTTGCCGCCATTTGGAACACCGGCGGTCCGCACGGTTTCAGTGAAGTGTTATACGCTTTTTCGTCGGCAGCCAATAACAACGGAAGTGCCTTTGCCGGGCTGGGCGCGAACACGCCCTTCTACAACATTGCTTTGGGAATTTGCATGCTCTTTGCTCGTTACTGGCTGGCGATCCCGACTCTGGCAATAGCAGGCTCACTCGTCCGAAAGAAGAAAGTCCCGGAAGGCGCGGGCACACTTCCCACCCATACCCCTTTATTTGGTGTCTGGTTGATCGGCGTCATCATGATTGTCGGTGCACTGAGTTTCATCCCGGCACTGTCGCTGGGACCGATTGTCGAACACCTGTTGTTGGGATACTAATCTTATGAATACTGAACTCAAAAAACAACCCTCCTATCGGCAAGAGATTTATCGACGCGCGATCTGGGAGTCCTTCCTCAAACTTGACCCGCGCCGTATGCTGCGCAACCCGGTCATGTTCGTCGTCGAAGTCGGCAGCGTGCTGACCACCTTGCTGTGGATACAGGCTCTTCTTGGGCAGGGTGAAGCGCCTGCAAGTTTTATCGGTGCGGTGGCACTCTGGTTATGGTTCACCGTGCTGTTTGCCAATTTCGCAGAAGCCGTCGCTGAAGGACGAGGCAAGGCTCAAGCCGAGGCGTTGCGCAAAACTCGCAAGCAAACCCAGGCTAAGAAACTGCATCATCCTCGGCGTGATGCCGATTTTGATCTGGTTGGCTCCATCGACTTACGCAAGGGCGATTATTTCATCGTCGAAGTCAACGACATTATTCCAGCGGACGGAGAAATTGTTGAAGGCATCGCCTCGGTGGACGAGAGCGCTGTCACAGGCAAATCGGCGCCAGTCATCCGCGAATCCGGAGGCGACCGCAGCGCTGTGACCGGCGGCACGCGGGTGCTCTCGGACTGGTTGATCGTCCGCGTCAGCACGGATCCGGGTGAAGGTTTTCTCGACCGCATGATCGGCCTGGTGGAGGGTGCCAAACGCCAAAAAACACCTAATGAAATTGCCCTGAACATTCTACTGGCAGGTTTCACGATCATTTTCATGGTGGTGTGTACCACCTTGTTGCCCTATTCCCTTTACAGCGTGACAGCTTCCGGGATGGGAATTCCCATTACCATTACCGTGCTCGTGGCGCTGCTTATCTGCCTGATCCCCACCACCATCGGCGGGCTGCTCTCGGCCATCGGCATCGCGGGCATGGACAGGCTCATTCAGCATAACGTCATTGCCATGTCTGGACGAGCTGTTGAAGCCGCGGGGGATGTGGACGTACTGCTGCTCGATAAAACAGGTACCATCACGCTTGGAAACCGCCAGGCAGTGGATTTAATCCCGGTCAGCAGGGTGGGGGCTGCGGAACTGGCTGAAGCGGCACAGCTGGCCAGTTTGGCCGATGAAACTCCCGAAGGTCGTTCGATTGTCGTTCTGGCCAAGGAAAAATTCGGGCTGCGCGGGCGGAGGGTCGGTACCGGACCTCAGTCACTGGATGGAAATCAACTCCAAGCTCACCAGGGCGCGCATTTCATCCCTTTTACCGCGCAAACCCGCATGAGCGGTGTAGACGTGAACGGCACGAGCATTCGTAAGGGTGCGCCGGATACGATGATGAAACTCGTCAACGATAGTGGCAACCCGCTGCCCGCCGACTTACGGTCGATTGTTGATTCGATTGCCCGCTCGGGCGGCACACCGCTGGTGGTGACGCGTGACGCGCAGGCGATTGGCGTGGTGCACCTCAAAGACATCGTCAAGGGCGGCATCAAGGAGCGATTTGCCCAATTGCGCGCGATTGGCATAAAGACGGTGATGATTACCGGCGATAACCCACTGACGGCAGGCGCAATTGCAGCCGAAGCCGGTGTGGACGATTTTCTGGCGCAGGCGACACCCGAAGCCAAGTTGAAGCTCATCCGTGAATATCAGGCGGGGGGACGATTGGTGGCGATGACCGGCGATGGAACCAACGATGCCCCGGCGCTGGCTCAGGCCGATGTGGCCGTGGCGATGAACACCGGCACACAACCCGCGCGCGAAGCCGCCAACATGATCGACCTGGACAGCAACCCCACCAAGTTGATCGAGGTCGTGGAAATCGGAAAACAACTGCTGATGACGCGTGGCGCATTGACTACTTTCAGTATCGCCAATGACGTTGCGAAATACTTTGCCATCATCCCGGCTGCGTTTGCATCCACCTACCCGGCGTTGCTGACGCTGAACTTTATGCAGCTGGCAACGCCGCAGAGCGCCATTCTTTCTGCAGTGATTTTCAACGCGTTGATCATTATCGCGCTCATCCCGCTGGCTCTGCGCGGCGTGCCTTATCGTCCTGTCCCTGCGGATAAATTACTGCGCAATAACCTGTTGATTTACGGGTTGGGCGGACTGGTGGCCCCTTTTGTCGGCATCAAGTTGATCGATATGCTTTTGGTTGTATTAAACCTGGTCTAACATTGGAAGGATATTATCAATGAGAAAACTTCAATTTTCACCCAAGCAAATTTCCCAATCCCTGCTGGCAGTCCTGGTCATTCTCGCAACCACTGCAATCATGTTGTTGATCGGGCGCGATACACTCGGCGAAGCTGTAATTGCCTTGTTGTATCTTGTCCCGATTGCCTGGAGTGCCAACCGCTGGGGACAACAGGCGGGCATCATTGCCGCACTGGTGGCAGCTTTGATGTTCGATTTCTTTTTTATCCCACCGTTTTATACTTTTGCAGTGGCGCGGCTGGAAGGCTGGTTGGTACTGGCCATCTTTCTGACGGTTGCCATTGTGGTGGTGGGACGCATCCAGGCCAGTCTGTCCACAGCCCGTGAAACTGTCATGATGTACGATCTCAGCGCCGCGCTGACAGGTTTGCGCACTCAGGATGCTGTGGCGCATGTCGCTGCTAAACACGTTCAGCAGGTCTTTCTTGCGACCCTGGTCAAGGTCATCTATCGCCCTCACAAAGATGCGGCGAATATTGTCGTCGATGAACCCAATCGCTCAGAAAAGACCGGTAAACCAGACAGACAACTGCCGCTCTTGAATACATGGGGACTCGTTGGCGAAATCCAGATTTGGGGTAGTGAGGATATTCCGTTGCCGGCAGGCGACAGCCGTTTGCTTAAAAATTTCGCCATGCAGATTGCCAATGCGTTTGACCGTACACAATCTGCTGTTTAATCTTGAGCTGGAGAACAAAATGAAATCGCAAATTCGACCAGCGTTGGTCGCGCTACTTTTTTTCACTTTATTAACGGGTCTGGTCTACCCCCTGGTCGTGGCCGGTCTTACACAAATGGTGTTTCCTTCACAGGCCAATGGCAGCTTGATTCTCAAGGATGGAAACATTGTCGGGTCGAAACTGATCGGCCAATCATTTGTCGACCCAGAATATTTCTGGGGACGCCCGTCAGCGACCGGCACTTTTCCCTACAACGCATTCAACGCTGAAGAACTGACCGGCTCTTCCGGCTCAAATTACGGACCTTTGAACCAAGCCCTTCTGGATGCTGTCCAGGCGAGGGTGAATGCGCTCAAGGAGGCAGACCCAGACAATACCGCTCCCGTCCCGGTTGACCTGGTCACTGCTTCTGGCAGCGGGCTCGATCCCCACATCAGCGTCGCCGCCGCGCTTTATCAGGTTTCTCGCGTGGCCAAAGAACGAGGAATGAGTCAAGACGCAGTACGCGCCCTGGTGAACCAGTATACGGAAGGACGCCAGTTCGGCCTCCTCGGAGAGCCGCGCGTCAATGTTGTCCGGTTAAATCTGGCGTTGGATGGGATAAAATAAGTTAGAGTTTTCCTTACAGCTAATACCATGACCACAGAAAATTCCCGACCCGACCCCGATCAGCTCCTCGCCCAAGTACAGGCGGATGAAAACGCTCGCCATCGCGGCCAACTCAAGATATTCATCGGCTATGCCGCTGGAGTCGGCAAGACCTATGCCATGCTCGAAGCCGCTCACCAACGGTTTGAAGAAGGCGTGGATGTGGTTATCGGATATATCGAAACCCACAAGCGCGCCGAGACAGAGGAACTGGTAGCTGGGTTGGAGATCATTCCTCGCAAAAGGATTGAGTACCGCGGCGTCGAATTGACCGAAATGGATGTGGACGCCGTCCTTACCCGCCATCCACGCCTGGTGCTGGTCGATGAGCTCGCGCACTTTAATGCTCCCGGTTCACGCCATCCCAAGCGTTACCAGGACGTGGAAGAACTGCTTACCGCAGGCATAGATGTTTATACCACCCTCAATATCCAGCACCTGGAAAGCCTGAATGATGTTGTTGCGCAGATTACCGGAACGCTGGTCCGAGAAACGATCCCCGATAGTGTCATCGATTCCGCGACCGAGATCGAATTGGTCGACCTGCCACCCGATGAACTCTTAAATCGACTACGTGAAGGCAAAGTCTACATCCCCGAGCAGGCCGCGCGCGCCATTGAGGAGTTTTTCCGCAAGGGAAATCTCACAGCCCTGCGCGAGATGGCCATGCGACGTGCTGCCGAACGTGTGGACGACCAGATGCGCGCCTACATGCAAACGCGCGCCATCCCCGGTCCTTGGCACGCCACGGAACGATTGCTTGTATGCATCAGCACGAATACGTTGGGCGAGCGCCTCGTTCGATCCACACGCCGCCTGGCAGATGAACTCAACGCCGAATGGTTCGCCGTTTATGTGGAGACCTCGGAACATGAACGGCTCTCGCAAGCCAGTCGCGACCAGCTTGCCCGAACTTTACGCCTTGCGGAGGAACTCGGCGCCCGCTCGAAGATCCTGCCGTTAAGTCAGACCGCTCCAGGCGTAGCCGGGACTCTTCTTCAGTACGCCCATAAGCACAACGTTACCAAAATTATCGCGGGAAAGCCCCTGCGCCCGGTCTGGCAGGAATGGCTGCGGGGTTCCGTTGTGGAGCGACTTATCCGGCACAGCGGCAATATAGATATTTATGTCATATCCAGCTCCGATTCAGGCAAACTACCTGCCAAAGAAGAACTTTGGCAGCCTCACCGACCTTATCAGCGCTATCTCTGGAGTATTTTACTGGTGGCTGCGGCCACAGTTCTTGGAGCGCTGCTTGGACGTGAGCTCTCACCGACCAATCTGGTGATGGTCTACCTGCTAACCGTTGTCATCTCTGCGGTTTACCTGGGTCGCGGTCCGGCGATCTTGGCATCCATTCTTGGTGTGCTCGCTTTTGACTTCTTCTTCATCCATCCATATTTTACTTTTACAGTTTCCGATACTGAGTATCTGCTCACTTTTGCCGGGTTGTTAATTGTCGGCTGGGTGATCAGTTATCTCACCGCCCGTGCACGCGAACAGGCGGATGCTGCCCAGCGCCGCGAAGCCGATACTGCCACCCTGTACGCGCTGAGCCGCGACCTGGCTGCTGCGGATGGGATGGAGGCTGTTTTTAATGCCATCCAAACTCATATTGGGCAGGCTTTCGGACGCGAAGCCGTCATTTATCTGGCGGATGCAGGGAAACTCCAGCCCAATGTGCTTGCAACGAATGTTCAACCGGGAGAAACCGAAATTGCCGTTGCACAATGGGCATTCAATAACGGAGAATCAGCTGGACGTGGGACAAACACTCTCCCGGGTTCTGAATTCCGTTTTATGCCGCTGAAAACTGCCCGGCGCACCGTTGGGGTCCTCGGCGTCAAACCAAAAGAAACCGAATCCATACTCAACCCCGACCAGCGCCGCTTGCTGGAAGCCTTTACCAGCCAGTCTGCGCAAGCCATTGAACGCGTCCAATTGGCGGAGCAGGCTCGCCAGATTAAGCTGCTACAGGCAGCTGAAAAATTACAGAATGCCCTGCTCAACTCGATCTCCCATGACCTGCGCACGCCGCTGGTTTCCATCACCGGCGCGTTGAGCGCACTTGAGAGCGATCCTACGCTCGATTCCTCCGCCCGCCAAAGCCTGGTTGTGACCGCCCGGGAGGAAGCCGACCGGCTCAATCGGCTCGTCGGCAACCTGCTGGATATGACCCGGCTCGAATCCGGCGCACTGCAGGTCAAGCGCGAACCGTGTGATGTGCAGGATTTAATCGGTGCAGCACTGGGGCAAATCGAGGACCGTTTGATGGAACGCCAGATCCGGGTGGATGTATCGCCTGAAATCCCGCTGGTTGGTTTGGACTTCGTCCTCATCGTCCATGTAATTATCAATCTTCTGGACAATGCCCTCAAGTATTCCCCCGACAATTCGCCTCTCGATATCCACGCCGGCTTGCATTATGGCGAAATCCAGGTGGCAGTGATGGACCGCGGCATTGGCATCCCGGCTGAGGATCTAAGCCGTGTATTTGACAAGTTTTATCGAGTCCAGCGCCCAGGACAAGTGACGGGCACCGGGCTGGGACTGGCGATCAGCAAAGGGATCATCGAAGCGCACGGCGGACGGATTTGGGCCAGCGAACGCGAAGGCGGCGGGACGGTCATCACCTTTGCTCTGCCGCTGGAGGTGTCTGTATGAGCGAATCCTCCCTGCGAATTCTGGTGGTGGATGACGAGCGTGCCATCCGGCGTTTTCTCAAGGTCTCGCTGGGTAACCAGTATGATGTATTTGAAGCAGTGAATGGCGAGGAAGCCCTGCGGTCTGCTGCGACCGAACACCCTGACTTGATCATCCTTGACCTCGGACTCCCTGACATGGACGGTGTGGAGGTCACCCGCCGTCTGCGTGAGTGGACGACCATTCCCATCATTGTGGTGTCCGTCCGCGAGCGCGAGGATGACAAAGTGGCTGCGCTCGATGCGGGTGCCGACGATTACCTGACCAAGCCATTTGGCGTCAGTGAATTGATGGCACGCATCCGGGTGGCCGTGCGGCGCTCCGCACAACCGGGTAATGAGCCCGTTTTTCAAATTGGCGATCTGACAGTGGACCTGGCCCGGCGCTCGGTGACAGTGCGCGACGAACCGGTGACCCTGACTCCCACCGAATACGATATCCTGCGCACGCTGGTGCAGCATGCCGGGAAGGTCATGACCCATCGCCAATTGCTGCGGGCGGTGTGGGGAACTGCCTATGAAGCCGAAACACATATATTGAGAGTCAATGTCAGCAACTTGCGCGGGAAAATCGAAGCCGATGCCAGCCGTCCGACCGACATTGTGACCGAGCCCGGGGTGGGGTACAGGCTTAAAAATCTGTGAATTGATTATGGTGTTTCAGACCACGCAGGGAGGAAAAACCTCCGTATGCAATTTTCCCGGCGGAGGCTTGCAGATCCGCTGCGAATTCCCCGCGGTGTAATTTTCCTCCACGGGGTGCCGGTCACCGGCTGGACCAGCGGGGAATACCGGCTCCGCACTGACAGCCCCCGGCGGTCGAATTTGTGACTTAAAGTTATTGCATTGAATTACAAAATGTCGTATATTATCTACATCGACACTATTCCAAGAGAGGTGAAAACCATGGCAACAAAAACCAAAGCAAAAGCAAAGAAAATCACAGTGTACCGCTCCTCCGATACCGGCAAGTTCGTTTCATCCACTTACGCAAAGAAGCATCCCAAGACCACCTTCAAGCAGACGGTCGCTGCTCCAATCGCCAAGAAGAAATAACTGCACGCGCCGGCCGCCGGCCGGATAAAAACGCCCGCATGATGCAGGTTATAAGCCCAGTGTTATTACTCTGGGTTAGCCTGCGTCTCAGCGGGTTGTTTTTATTTAATCACTTTAGAGCGAGGGAGATGATCGCTTTTTTTCTTAACGCTGATACCCTTTGACATAACCTGATAGCCTCCGCAAGACTCACACAAGTACCCTAAGAGAAATACTTTAGGAGGTGGCTATGCCCCGTGTGCTTTCCACCCTGTTCACGTCCATCCCTGCTGCCCTGTGGCTCATGCTGGTGATCCTGGTCAAAGGAAATGACTACTACTGGCCGGTTTACATTGTCACCTGTGGAGTTTTCCTTGCCGTCAGCCTGGCTATTGGCTTCTTGGGTCCGACATTGTTCCCACAGGCGTTTATGCGAGCACCCCGGCCTATTCATTTTTGGCCAGGGATTGCTAGCCTGGATGGCGGCTTTCATTTTCCTGGGAATGCTAAATCTCACCCCCCTTTGTGTTGGGCAGGATAATGGCGATGGGAATAATGACCTTGCTCTTTGCGTTGTCCAAACTCTTCTGGTGGGTTTTTCTATTCCCCACTGGAGACTATTCATGTTGGTTCCATCGGCCGTCATTGGCGGACTTGTGTTGCGGAAACGATCGATGTGATTTCATAAGAAGAAGAATTCTATTTTCGATGCTCATTTGTCCAGGGATTTCCACCAAATTTTGGAGGTCGAGATGAAAAAGGCAGGACGGTTATTCCTTAAGTGGGGTTATTGGTCTGACCCTTCTGGCATGCAATTTTCTGTGGAATTCTGCAAACAGGGTCCCGCTTGAATCCGATGTGAAGGAAGTTGTTGACCCGGAAAACACGGCCCAGCTGGATCTGAATTGCTCCATGATTAATTCATCGCGTTCCGGTTACTGTTTGTTTTTGTCAGACCAAGCACAGATCGAAGAAATCGCTGCCGGACTTGACCTTGATTATCGTTTAGCCTTCTTCGAGAACAACGAAACAATCCTGCCTGTTGTGTCGGAGGGCAGGGTGGGATGTCTTGACGAGAATGTGTTCAGCCAAGTGGATGGACTATCCGCCTATTACATCGGAGGCAGGCCGGATCAACTCTCACTGACCAGCGGCGGGCAATTCGAGTACCTGCTGCTGCTTTTCAACCCGGAGACCGGGCAGGCGTGCACGCAAGTCTCTTATTCCTACGGGTAGGGGATACTAGCCTCGCTAGGTTTTACCTTGCCGGTCAGTCAGTTAAGACCTAGTCCGGGTGTGTAGATTTTCTGAATTCATCGTACAACTTCCCGTGCGCCTCTTTAATTTTCTCCGCATCCATTTTCTCGAAGGCGCGGTCGTAGGTCAGGTAGCCGTTGATCTCGATCTCCACGTCGGTGGTCTGGGTGTAGACCGCCACCGCCAATCCCTGTGGAATCAGCGGGGCAAGCTCTTGGTCGAGCAAGGCGAGGTAGGCGTCCGTGAGCGCATCACGCGTTTCGTAGAAGCGATAGCCGAACTTCTTCTTCTCGTCCCAGGCATGACCGGGCAGCAGCAGGCTGTACCCGCCGAACTCTGAGAGCGCGAAGGCGCGCGAATTCATCCTGCTTGGGGGCAGCCAACTTGCGAAAGTAGATGTGGATGCTGTTGAAGTCGCCGGCGCGCTGATCGAACCAGCCGGAAGCATGGTCCACTAAACGTGTGAAATCGAGTGCGCGGATCCGCTTGACCGAATCAGCCGCCTTGAACTGTCCCCAGCCTTCGTTGAATGGCACCCAGGCGGCGATGCAGGGCGCGTTGTAAAGGTGCGTGATCATTTCCTTCAGTTCGGCGTAATATTGCAATCGGTTGGACTCATCACCACGCCCGAAGCGCCTCAGCCAGTGTCTGTCATCCCACTTCATACCGGCGATCATCGCCAGCACGGTGGTCAAATCGCCGACCGGCTTGCCGCCGTTGGGCATGTCCTGCCAGACGATCATCCCCAGCCGGTCACAAGCCGCGTACCAGCGCGCCGGCTCCACCTTGACGTGCTTGCGGATGAAGTTGCAGCCGATGGCGCGAGTGTACTCGATGTCGGAGAGCATGGCGGCTTCGGTCGGCGCGGTGTACAGCCCGTCGGGGAAGTAGCCCTGGTCGAGCGGACCGTACAAAAAGAGCGGCTGATTGTTCAGCTGAAAGCGCAGATGTCCTTGCCTGTCGCGCGCGAGGCTGAACTTGCGCATGGCAAAGTAACTGCCGACTTCATCGAGTACCTGCCCCTCGCGGACGAGCCTGCACCTTGAGGTCATAGAGATGCGGGGAGTCGGGACTCCACGCTTTGACATTTGGGATGGAAAGCACCAGACGTCCCTCCCCGCTTCGCTTCGCTTCGGGGGACGCGTCAGCCGGGTTCGTGCTTGTGACGATTTCCTCACCCTCGTCGAAGACACCCACCTCCATGAGGACGCCGTCTGCCGCGCCCCGGAGATTTGCTTCCACGGAAAGAGTCCCCGCGTCGAGGTCGGGGGTCAGCCGCAGCGACTCGATGCTGGTCTCCGGCACGCGCTCCAGCCAGATGGTCTGCCAGATGCCTGAGACGGCGGTGTACCAGATGGCTTTGGGCTTGAGCGACTGCTTGCCGCATTCCTGCCCGCCCCGATCGGACGGGTCCCAGACGGACACGACAAGCTCGTTTTCGCCGTCCTGTAGAAGTTCGGTAATGTCGAAGGTGAACGGCAGGTAGCCGCCGCGGTGACCGCCGGCTCTGTGTCCGTTGATGAACACTTCCGTTTCCCAGTCCACTGCGCCAAAGTGCAAGAGCGACCTCACCCCCGACCCATCTCCTGCAAGGGGAGGGGAAGCGAACGTGCGGCGGTACCACAGGCGATGACTCGGCAGTAGCGGACGCTTAACGCCCGAGAGCGCGGACTCGACTGCGAAGGGAACGAGGATCTTCCCGTCGAATTTCTCGACCGTCTTTTGTTCTTTCGGCACGATGGCGTAATCCCATAGGCCGTTGAGGTTCACCCAATGCGGGCGGGTCATCTGCGGGCGGGGATATTCGGGCAGGGGACAGGCGGGGTCCACTTCGGCGGCCCATTGGGTCATGATCTGTCCGGGGACGGGTTTCCAGGTCATGAGAGTTACTCCGAAAAGAATTCACCACAAAGAATTCACCGCAACCCCGCAGAGAGCGCGGGGCAAGCGACACAGAGAGCACAGAGAATCTTTGTGGTCTTTCTCCGCAAACTCAGCGACTTTGCGGTTAATTATCTGGTATTTTGAAGAACACATTCATCTGTGATGCACCGCGGTTGCCCCACAACATGTACGGAATAAATGTCAGCGGCTGACCAGCAGTTGTTTCGCCAATGATTTTCCAGATTCCGTCCAGCAGGGACGCATCCCACTCTGGTTTGAGCGAGTCACGCTTCACGGTCACGGGGAAGAGATCAAGCGGATTGTCCACGCTCTCGAGACAGTAGACCAGCGGACCGCGCGAAAGCGCGTCCATGCCGCCGCAGCCGGGGACCTTCCTGTGCTGGCGGTGAAAGCGGAGGGGCATGTCGAGGGTCAGGACGAGCACATCGCCGGGGGACCATGCGCGGGTGATGGAGAGAGTCCGGGCGGCGTGGGGAGAGTAGCCGCAGGCAGTCTCAGGGAGGGAAGCGGCTTCGGTAACGTGATCAGGATGGAGAACAGAATCGGAGAGGCGTTAGAGAGTAGTTATTAGTCCAGGATGGAATGCGCAAGTGAAGGGTCGTTTGATGCGGCTGGGGCAAATCAAAGGCTCAGACGAATCTCCCCGGTCCAGGGCAAACCCGATTCGACATTGAGCGTGCCCCAATCCAGTTGAATCGCGCTGGTGATGTACTGCTGAAGGTGCAGTCTCGCCCTTGTCCTCGCGGTAAAGATATTCGCCGAGCGAGGCCCATGTCCGCGAGAGGTTGGGAGGACAGCAGGGGACGAGGTACCAGCCGGCGCGGGAAAGGTTGCCGCGGCAGGCGAGCGGGTTGTTGTAAAAGTAGGAGCGACCGTCCATGCCGATGCCGACCGAGGCGGCGTTGTAGAGCTGCCACTCGAACAGGTCGTCGTAGCGCGGACGGCCGGTGAGCAGCGCCATCTCGCGGCACCAGAACAGGCTGGCGAGCGCGGCGCAGGTCTCGGCGTAGGCGTACTCGGGGTCGAGCTCGTAATCGCGCCCGAAGCCCTCGGTGAAAGGCAGCGCGCCCAGCCCGCCGGTGACGTACATGCGGCGGGTCACCATGCGCTCCCAGGCGGACTCGAGCGTCTGTTGCAGTTCGCGGTCGCCGGTCTCGCGGGCCAGCATCGCCGCGGCGGTCTCGAGATAGCCAAAGCGGACGCTGTGCCCGACCGGGACGGTCAGCTTGCGGACGGGCGTGTGCTGCTGGAAGTATTTCCCGCTGAGCTGGTCGAGCATCTGGCGGATGCCGGCCAAAGGCATCTTCTTGGAGGGATTGTTGGCGGGGAGTTTGAAATTTGCGTGTTCAGGATGCTTTTCGATATAAGCGGCGCGCTGGTCGTTGACGACCTTGACGCGCTTGTCGTAATGGTTCTTTTCCTTGAAGATGTGCAGCGGAAAAAAGGGGATGCGCCCGCGGCGTTCGAGCAGGTGGCGGGAGAGTTCGAGATAACTTTTCTCGCCGGTGACGCGATAAAGCTTGATGAGAGCCAGCTCGATCTCCTCATGGCCGTCGGTGTAGGCCGGCGAGGCGTCCATGAAGTCGCGCACCTAGCAAGTCCGCAACGCGGCGGACGAGGGCGAGCAGGCGTGTTTCTCCAGTGGCGGCATGATGCGAGACGCCGGCTTCGATGAGATGACCGAGGCAGTACAGTTCGTGCTCGATCTGCAGGTCCACCCAGTGCTGGCCGGGGAAGTGGATCTGGTTGTAGGTGTAGAGGTAACCGTCCGGCTGCTGAACCGCTTCGAGCTAGGGTGATGAGATCATCCACCAATTGTTTAAGTTTGGGGTCGGGAGTTCGTCGCGAGGATGCGCGAGGCGGCGTCCAGCCACTTGTAGGCGTCGGAATCGGCGAAGAAGTAACCCTCGCGGAAACCCTCGATCTGCCCGGCGAGCGATGCGGAAGTTGTCGATGCAGCGGGACTGCTCGAGCTGCTCCCACTGGTAGAAGATGGCTTCGCGGGAGTTCATCTCGAGACGCTTGCCCCAGAATCCGCCGGTGATGCGGGGGGTGTGGATAATGGATGTCTTCAAGAGGTGGATGGTCGGCATGGGATTTATTCTTCTTTTTCAGTCTCTACTATTTCTGCCTGTGGGATGGGTGCCTCTCCAACGGGTGCGAAGATGGAGAAGCCATTTGTTGAGGGGTAATCTCCTCCTGCATAAAAAAACAGTGTAATCAAATTCAACATTGCGATCACTGCGGTGACCTAAGATTATCAAACTACTTAGCTAATTATCCCTCATAAATCGCAAGAAGAATTCGTCTGGAATGATTAATATTACCCGACGAATTTATATCTCCACATTGACCGACATGGGAAGAGGATAATCGGCTACAATGAACCACTTATCCGACAAAGTGGATTGGAAAAGGTGAAAATTGAATAACAAGAAGGCATCCCTGTTTGTTCTTGTTCTCGTTATGATCTCCGTCTCGTGCAATTTGTTCACTCCTGCCAGCCCGGCTAACGGCGTGGAGACCGGCAATATTGACCAGGGTTTGGCTGGCCCGCCCGGCTTTTCTGCCACGCTTGCAGCGCCGGATGTGGTGCTGCTCCAGTGGCAAGCCGTTGAAAATGCCACCGGGTACGATCTCCAGCTTGATTTTGGGAATGGGGGTTTCGCTACCATCGCCTTGTTACCACCCGATGCCACAAGCTTTGAAGACATTATGGCCGCCCCTGATTCAGAGCTAACCTATCGCTTGCAGACTCTGACTGCCTCCGGTCCCGCAGGTGCCACGCAATTGAGCATCACAACGCAGCCCCGGCAGCCCAATCCTCTCACCGTGAAGCCCACCTATGATGAAAAGGCTGCAGTGAGTGACATGATCGGTCCAAGTGGTGGTACGCTCAGCGTGACGGATGCCAAGGGTGTCACTTACACTCTGGATATCCCTGCCGGGCGGCTTACGGAAGAGACCGAGATCCGCATGACGCCTGTCGCTACGATCACCGACTGGCCATTGAATGGTGAACCCTTCGGCGGCGTGCTCCTTGAACCTGTAGGACTGCGCCTGGAAGATGCTGCCACGCTGACCATATCCGGTGGTTCGGTGAATGCCGCTCCAGACCTGGCGGCTGTCGGTTTTGCCATGGATGCAAACGGACAGGAATTCCACCTGCGGCCGTCCTACCCTGCCACGACAGAAACATCACGCACCTGTTTGGAGGCGCACATTTCGCCCTCCGGAGGCAGACGGATTGGAAGGGTATGGTAATCAATCTGAAAGAGCTCATGGGCTATGGATCTGGTGAAATCAGATGCAGGGGTCGCTGCTGATCTGGTAAGAAAATCATCTCCGACCGATGATGAGAGCGCGGATGCCCAGAAAGAAGCCGCAGTTCAAGTTGAGGACGAGCTGGCACCTATACCAAACATCAAGGTGGATCCGATTCGACGCGTATCGAATGAAATTATCGCTGACCTTATGACCGCATCTAATTGTAAAAAGTTGGCAGATGCCATGCAGCGAGCTGGGGAATGGAGCGCTGCATCGCACTATTATGGGGAAAAGATTTCTATATCTGAAATTCATGCACGGGAAAACGAAATGGCCAAGGAAGCCGCAAAAAACCTCATCAATCAAATCGACCGGAGCTCAGACGATTGTGTTGAAAATAAACCCGGTCAAACCATTGATGACATTCCTTGTATTCAGAGAATTATCAGAGGGGTAGCTCTTGGCGCGAGCGAAATTTCGCGCAAAGTCGGTGAAGAGATGAAAAAGCAGTTGGGAAATGAAAATTTGGATCTGGAAAACCAGGCAGCTTCGCTGAATAAATGTAAACTCAGCTATCAGGTGATCGAGACGGCTGGTATTGGCAGGACCTGGACTGGGGCTTGCATCGATGACCTGGCTAAACCCTTTTCACTCGGGTTTACCGCGCCTGAACAAACTGTATCATTTTCATTCTCTCCGGTCAGTTCCACGAGCGGCAGTCTCACCGAGACGATTCATTTTGCGTTAGGTGGTACAACCATGGACTACACGGGCAGCGGTAATTACGAGATCATACCTACGGATAAGGATGCTGAAGGTAAAGTTACAGGAATGGAAATCGCGTATAGCTCTGCCGGCAATGCCATAAGTTGTGCTGAAGGTAAATGTGTGACGAATAAAATGGACATGGGCAAGGGTGTACAGATCCCGCTGCGCGTCCAGGTTGGCGCCTGTTCTGATCAGTAACGCTTTTCCCCTCTCGCTGGGCGCGGGTCTCTGCGTAGCGCCCCGTCCAGCTTTTGCCCGCTAGGCATCAGACCTTGTCCACTGTGACAGTCACCTCAAAGGTGACTGTCACAGGTTTTTAATTAACTTGTCTTTTTCTTAATGAAAATCAACGGTATCAAACTCAATAACGCGATCACCGCGGTCACCTGGAAAAGAATTGGCACCGGGATGAAGCCGGCTTCTCCGTTCGATGTGGTTGGAATGCCGTAATTCTGGATGAGCCAGGAACCGATGGCCGGTCCGATCACCATGGGGATGGCGATCCAGAAGATCATGCGCACACCGAGGAACTTTCCGCGGTTCTCCTCGGGGAGCAGGTCCTTGAGCCACGCGCCCGAGGCGACGGTCGTGGCCATGGTGAACGCCTGCCAGATGAAGGCGGTCAACGTCACGGCCCAGATGCCTGTCGCCAGCGAGAAAAGGAACGCGCCCAGGCTGCCAATGACCGTCATGACGATGATCATCCAGCGCCGGTCCCAGCGGTCTGCCAGCAGGCCGGCGGGGAAAGCCAGCAGTGCGCTCCCCAAAACGACCGCCCCGCCGATGATGCTGAACTCGCTCTTGGTGAAGCCGAGAAAGTTTTCCACGTAGATGATCAGGTAGGGGAAGCCGACGTTGAAGGCGATGCTGACGATCATGATGTTCAGGAACAGGATGAAGAGCACACGGTTGTTCCGCAGCGTGTCGACGTTGAACAGCCCCGTGATCTCCTTCCAGTAGGATGGCCTTCCGCCTTCCGGCTCGGGCGGCAGGGGCGTGTCCTGCAGCAGACCGCCGGCGATGACGCCCGAGAGGATCACGATTCCGCCCAGCAGGTAGAAGAAGACGAAGTAGCCAGCCTCGTCGATGAGGATGCCGGCGGCGACCAGCGCCACGATCTGCGCGATGAACACGCTGACGTTCAGCACGCCCTCCACGCGGCCTCGGGTGTGGGTCGAAGCCACGTCGGCGGTCCAGGCGTTGAAGGCGGCGTCGTTGGCGGTCGAGCCGAAGAAGGTCATCACCGCGTCTGCGAGCACCACTCCGATCACGGCGATGCTGGTGACATTGATGTAAGCGACGGTGGGGAAGACGATGGTCGAGATGCCCCACAGGATGTAGCCGAACAGGATGTACGGTTTGCGCCGCCCCCAGCGCGAGCGCGTCCGGTCGCTGAGCGTGCCCATGAAGAGCGTGGTTAGCGTGGCGGTGACGGCGCTGACGCCCACCATCCATGCCACCGCGCGCGGGTCGGGCGTCAACATGTCATAGACGAACGTGTTGAACCAGCTGTTCTCCACCGCCCAGGCGATCTGCCCGGTGATGGCCAGCAATGTCAATACAAACCAGATGCGGGGGGTGAGGGCGGGATTGTGGTTGCGGTGTGGTTTCCATGAGGCTCCTGTGTTTGTCGGAGGTGAAGGTCACTTAATTGTACAGCAGGTCACATTTCAAACGTGACCTACGCTCCCATGTTGGGTTTTCGCCAGAATCTTTTTCAACCCTTTTCGATAAACCGACTTCATCAAGAACGGGACCAGCACATCCGCATTGAAGTAAACGCTGTAAGGGAGTTGCGCTGAGGGTTGATGAGCTCTGGGAACAGGTTTGCTATCTGCAATCACCACCTCAGCCATCACTAAACCTTCGCCTTCATCCTGCGTCCGTTCGGCGATGACGGTGCCTTGCGCGTCAAATATCTTGCAGCTGGGAATCACATCGCACGCCATATTCAAGTGACTGGCATGCGTGAAATGTTTGACGAGCCGGGGAACAAAGAGAGAAAAGCCCCAGACCAGCGGCGCAGAATTGGGGACGGTTGATCGAAATTGCCCGCAAGCGCCTGAGTTGAGGGCTGGCACGCCCAACCAGGCGGTCTGTTCACCGATCAGGCTGCCGAACACATGCCTGCCTTCATGTTTCATGGAAGCCATCCACGCCCCAAAATCATCGATGGTGTAAGTGCTGCCGTCCGGGAACCGGTAGACCGGGTCCGCGCCATTGGGCGGGCAGCTCGCCATCAACATCATGTCCACTTTTCCGGCATATTGTTTCCATAGAGCGAGATGACCGGCATCCCAACAGATCATCATTCCGATGTCGCCCAGCTCTGTATGCGCCACGGTGATGCCGCGACCGTCGCGGAAGTAGCCGCGCTCCCACGCCCAGGGGTAATTCTTGTCGTAACGCCACATCTGACCGGATGGGCTGAAAAGTAGCAGCGAATTATATATCCCGTCGCGTTCCCGCAGCAGGAGAGACCCGGCGAGATGGATTCCCAGCCGCGCGGCGGTCTTCTTCATCCAGGTGCCGGTCATGCCGTCAACCGGTTCGGAAAGTTGGTAATTGGCGTCCGTGTAGGCATAGCCCGTATTAAACAGTTCCGGCAGGACGACGAGTTGGGCGCCTGATCGGACGCCTTCGTCAACCCAGCGCAAAGCGCGGTCCAGGCGCTCTGCTTTCGGTGCCTGGTTTACGTCCATTTGGATGGCAGCGACTTTGATGGTCTTGGACATCATTATTTCGGAGGGGCGGTTTAAAACGTGACCTAAACTGTTCTTTTCATGCGATAGGCGTAGGATGTGAATCCGTGCTTCTCCCAGAATCGGATGCCGCCCGGGTTGTCGAGGTTGACGTTCAACAGCACCTTGTCCAATCCGCGTTCGGCGAACCAGGCATCCACCGCCTCCATCAGGAGGTCGCCGGCGCCTTTCTTGCGGCAGGTTTCGGTGATCAGGAACTGCGCAATGTAGCCGGTGCGTGTCCATTCGGGTTTGGCGGGGTCGGCATCCACGTCGAAGGCTAGGGCGTAGCCGACGGGCTGGTTGCCGTCCCAGGCGAGAAGGAGCAGCATGGTTTCGTCCTCCAGCCGGCGTGCCACGAAACTGGCGAAAGGTTCCGGCGAATCGCTGTCGTGAAATTCCGCGCGCAGGGCAAGCACGGCATCCATCCATTTTTGGGAGGGGCGGTTGTAACGGGTGATGCGCACAGTCGGGCGTGAGGGCGTTTCCATGAAGGCTCCTGGTAGCTTGGATAAATGTTATGAAGCATCTACGATGATACGGTTGAATCGTGTACCCGTTTTACGAGACGGAGGGCGATGTAGAGCATCCAGCTGATCAACCCGATGTGCAGGACATCGTTTTCAGAGAACCAGAGACCTTGTTCCCAAAATGATTCGGTGATGCCCAATTGCAGGGCTGTGAAATACGCGCCGATCACAAGTCCCAGCCAGATCCAGGTGATCATCAGACCGAGGTCCATGGGATCTCTGAATTTGGCATATCTCCAGATGCTCAGGAAGAGGAGAACAACGATACTCGGCGCGGTGACTAGAAGAAGGAGTTCAAACGAGATCAGAAATTTACTTAATGAAAGCACACCGGCGATGAGCGTAACGGCATACAGGGCGATATTAGCAGCTGCATACCCGATCAACCCCTTGCGCCATTTACCGGGAGGGAAGACGTAGGCTTCAGCCATCATCATCGCATCCACGCTGGCGACGGAGAACAGCAGGTAGATGATCTCCCACTCACTGGTCCAGGAACAGGCATCCCGCCCCCGGCACTTGATCTCATAGCTGAAAGCCTGGTAACTCGTCCCGGCAAACAATGCCCCAAGCCCCCACAGGATCAGGGCGATTCCCCACCACAGGCGGGAACGCTGTCCCTCGCGGATGTTCAGAAAATAAATCCCAACACCGATCGCCACGATTCCCAGAAGGTAGACGAAGACCGTCGAACTGGGTTGGACAAGGATGAATTCACCGGATCCAAAATGGATTTTCATAAAAGGCTGGATACTCAGCCAGCTCTCCGGTGTTTGTGTTGGGCTGTATGGAATTGAGGCGAGTGAGCTGCACCCGCTCAGGATTAGGGCTGCAAGGAACGATCCGATGCGCAGGGTGATGCGGGACGAGGATGGCGATGGGATATCCATTGGGCTCCTGAAGTGTCGGAGGTGCAGGCAACTCAATTGTACAGCAGGTCATGATTTCAAGCGTGACCCGCGCCCAGGTAATCAACTCTCGGGATTTCCCCGCCACCAGTACATCATCATCGATAGTCGACAGGATTTCGATGATGATGGCAGCCTCCCCTAAACGATTTAAGCATTTTCCCCTCCATACAAGCGCGCTGATATAATCGAGGCATGATCCTCGTCACAGGCGGGACCGGTTTCGTCGGGCGCGCGCTGGTCCGCCAGTTGGTGGCGGCCGGGCTGCCGGTGCGCACGCTCATCCGGCCGTCGGCTAAAACGCCAAACCTGCCTCGCGGAGTTCGCTCGAGGTGGCGGTGGCCGCCCTCAACGACGAGCGCGGGCTTCGCGCCGCCATGCGCGGCGTGGACGTGGTTTTCCACCTCGCCGGCGCTGAGCACCAGGGTGCCGAGGCTGACCTGTTCAACACCGACATCAAAGGCACCGAGACGCTCTCCCGCGCCGCCGCCGAACTGGGTATCAAGCGCCTGTTCTATGTCAGCCATCTCGGCGCGGACCGCGCATCAGCCTTCCCGTTATTCAAGGCCAAGGGCATCGCCGAGGAATACATCCGGCGCAGCGGCGTGCCGTTCTCCATCTTCCGTGCGGCGATCCTGTACGGACCGGAGGACCACTTCACGTCGTCGCTGGCTGGGCTGATCGGTCTGAGTCCGGTCATTTTTGCCCCCAGCCGCAGCGACACGCTTCTCCAGCCGCTGTGGGTCGAAGATTTGATCACCTGCATGGTCTGGTCGCTTGACAACGAGGCGACCATCGGTCAAACTTATGAGGTCGGCGGCGGGGAATTTTTTACCGTCCGAGAGGTGATGGACATCGTCATGAACACCACTCGCAAACGACGCATCCTGCTTCCGCTCTCGATGCCCTACCTGCGCGGCCTGACCGTCGCCGTCGAGTCGTGGTTCCCCGGATTTCCCTCGTCGGTCTTCTGGTTGGACTACATTTCGGTCAACCGTACCTGCCCGGTGGACAGCGTCCCGCGCCAGTTCGGACTGCTGCCTGCCCGCTTCGCCTACCGGCTCGATCATCTCAAATCCGTCAACTGGGGGCGCCAGGCCCGCCAGAGAATCAGGGAACGCCGCCATGCCTGAACCCAAACATGAATGGACCATCCGCATTCTTGAGAAGCCCGAGGACATGCTCGAGGTCGAGGCGCTGCAGCGCGTTGTCTGGACCGAAAGCGAGACCGACATCCTGCCGGCCCACATATTTCTGGCATCTGCCCACAACGGAGGGTTGGTCATCGGCGCTTTTTCCGGCGGAAAATTGATCGGTGTGGTTTTCGGATTCGCGGGGCTGGAGTTCGTCGCCGACGGACCGATCGCCAAGCACCATTCCCACATCCTGGCTGTGCACCCCGATTGGCGCGACAAAGGTGTGGGTTATGCCCTCAAGCGCGCCCAGTGGCAGGTTGTTCGCAAGCAGGGACTCAATCACATCACCTGGACTTACGACCCGCTTCTCAGCCGAAACGCATACCTGAACATTGCCCGCCTCGGCGCGGTCTGCAATACCTATCTCAAGGAATACTACGGCGAGATGAGAGATGGTATGAACACGGGCCTGCCATCCGACCGCTTCCAGGTGGACTGGTGGGTCAATACCAAGCGCGCCGAGCGCCGGCTGAGCAAGCGCCCGCGCCGCCCGCTGACATTAACCGACTACGAAAAGGCCGGCATCAAGCTGCTCTACGAATCACCACTGACCCGGTCCGGCATCCCGAGGCCCGCTGACAGCTTCGACGCGCCCACCGAGCCGCTCGGGTTGGCGGAAATACCGCCCGATTTTTTGAAGCTCAAGGACAAGGACATGAATCTGGCGCGTGACTGGCGTTATTTCTCGCGCGAGGTGTTCACGCTATCCTTCTCCACCGGTTATATCGTTACCGATTTTCTCTTCGACTCCACCGGCTCGCACCCGCGCAGTTTTTACGTCCTCGCGCACGGTGAGAGCACGCTGGAAAATTAAATTGTCATCGCGAGGAGCGTCCTACGCGCGACGCGGCGATCTGCTCTTGAGGAGATTGCGTCTGGCCGCAGCCCTCGCAATGACGGAAAGAAAACCATGACCCTCCATCCCCTCTCCGGCGTATACGGCGCCGCACTCACCCCGCTCAAAGCGGATTACTCCCTCGATCTCGATTCAGTCCCCGTTTACCTGGATTTCCTCGCCAAGCGCGGATGCCACGGCGCCCTGCTTCTGGGGACGACCGGTGAAGGTCCCTCCTTCTCCCCATCGGAACGTCTCGACCTGTTCCGCGCCGCGCTCAAGGTGCGCGAGACCCATCCGGGCTTCAGGTTGTTGGCCGGCACCGGGACTCCCTCCCTGACCGAGACTGCCGACCTGAACCGCGCCGCCTTCGACCTCGGCTTCGACGGGGTGGTTTGCCTGCCTCCGTTTTACTATCGCAAAGCGACCGACGAAGGCTTGTTTGATTGGTTCGAGGCGGTCATCACGCGCTCTGTCCCCGGAGATAAATTCCTGCTCGGCTATCACTTCCCAGCCGTGGCGGGAATCGGCTTCTCCGTCCCGCTGCTTTCGCGACTGAAAGACGCCTTCCCGGTTCAGTTCGCCGGCATCAAGGATTCGTCGCACGATGCGGACCTGGCGCATAACCTCGGCGACCTGTTCGGGCATGAGCTGCTGGTGCTGACCGGCACCGATTCCTATTTGCAGTTGGCGATGGAGAACCAGGCGGGTGGCTGCATCACGGCTCCCGCCAATCTGATCTCACCCAGTCTTCGCGCAGTCTATGACGCCTTCACTCAAAAATGGGATGCGACCGAAGCGCAGAAGAAAGTCACCGAGCAGCGCCACATCCTCGAGAAATATCCGCCCTTCCCGTCCGCGCTCAAGGCGCTGGTCAGCCGGCTGCACGGACTGCCGCGATGGGCGGTCCGCCCGCCTCTCGACCCGATGAGTGACGCAGCGCTCGAGAGCGCGGTTGCTGAACTCACCGCTGTGGGCTATGCCTGAGATCCGCCCTGAACAACCCGACGATGCCGACGGCATCCGCGCCTTGAACCGCGCTGCCTTTGAAGGTGATGCCGAAGCAAAGCTGGTCGATCTGCTGCGCGAACGCGGGCGGAACGTCGTCTCATTGGTCGCCGTGGAATATGGTCAGGTTGTCGGGCAGGTGTTGTTCACCGAGGTGACGGTCACACCCCCTGTGCGATTTAAAGGCATTGGGCTGGCGCCGTTGGCGGTGTTGCCCAGTTTCCAGAATCGCGGCATTGGCACAGAGTTGGGTCACAAAGGGTTGGCGCTCTGCCGCGACCTTGGCTATGACTTCGCCGTAGTGCTGGGACATACAGATTACTATCCGCGATTTGGGTTTAAAAAGGCCAGTGACTTCGGCATCGGCAACGATTACAACGTGGATGATCCTTTCATGGCGCTCGAGTTCAAGCCGGGCGTGCTGGGCACCTTCCGCGGCGTGGCGCATTATGCGCCTGAATTTGCAGAAACAGGCAGTTGATTCCCATGTCACTTGAAAAGACAAACTGGCGCTTGCTGATCGATCCTCCTGTGCAAGGCGCATGGAACATGGCCGTGGACGAATCCCTGCTGGAACATGTGGGGATGGGAGAGTCGCTACCAACTCTGCGGTTGTATGCGTGGGAGCCAGCGTGTCTTTCGCTGGGTTATGCCCAGCCCTTCTCGGATGTGGATACTTTCCGTATGCATGAGCGCGGCTGGGACGCCGTCCGCCGTCCGACCGGTGGGCGCGCCATCCTGCACACCGATGAGTTAACTTATTCCATCACCGCACCACCCGATGAACCGCGGGTGCTTGGGACGGTGCTCGAATCCTACAACCGGCTGGCTCAGGCGCTGGTCGTAGCGGTCAAGTCGTTGGGAATTCCTGTTGAAATGAAAGATCATTTACCTGGACAAAGCGGGGCTCAAGGACCGGTCTGCTTTGAAGTGCCCTCGGCTTACGAGATCACGGTGGGTGGGAAGAAGCTGATCGGCTCGGCGCAGGCTCGCCGCAAAGAAGGCGTGCTCCAGCACGGAACATTACCGCTCTACGGCGACCTTGGTCGGATTACCGAAGCGCTGGTTTTCCCGGACGAATCCGCCCGTGCCGCCGCTGCGGTAAAACTCTGGTCGCGTGCCACGACGGTTGAGACGGTATTGGGCAGGAAGATTGAGTGGAAAGCCGCCGCGCAAGCTTTTATCCATGCGTTTGAATCGGAGTTGAATCTCACGTTCGAGCGCGGGGAATTATCATCTGCCGAGAGAGTCCGTGCAGAAGCGCTGCTTCGCGAGAAGTATGCGCATGCCTCGTGGATGGAGAGGAATTAGCTGTAGGTCACGTCTCAGACGTGACCTACTTTTTCTGGGTGGCATTTGCTTTAGTAGAGCCAATCTTCAATTTTTCGGAAACTACCAAGTCCCATTGTATCGAATTCGTCTAAACCTTCTTCTTTTTTTACTTCCAGGAACTTTAGCGCTATGTTAATGGATTGCAGGCCAACTCTGGGCTCCTCAACCATGATTTCAGTATTCCATAAAGAACAAGCCTGTGTTCCTTGACCACCGAAGAAAAACGCTTCGATATATGCAATCTTACCGTGAACTGATACTGTTCGACAGAAATCGGCGATTGAGGGATGTATAGTTTTCGCACCATCGAATGTAAAGGGAAGATCGGGAATCCCATTGGCGGTTTTAAATTCTTCCGAAAATGGAATCATGGACTTATTCTGAGGCGAGTTTAACAATTCTTGTCCCTATGAACATATCTGATTGTATGACTTTGCCATCGCTAATCACTGCTTGAATTTCGTACATATAATCTTTGCAATCTCGCCTAGAGATTGACCTTCTTCGTCTGCTTCCTGCATACCGGGCAGGGACACAGCGCGCGCAGATAATGCCAGTTGTAGATGCCGTAGTCGTGCCCGTCCTCCCAGACGGGAGTGATGCCGTACGAACCGGTCGGGCGGAGGTTGGAGAGGTGCGTACGCGGGCTGTCCTCCAGCATCACATTGAACACTTCGGGGTCGGGTTCTGCGGACATCTTCTCATGGCCACCCTTGCATTGGGCACAGGGACAGGCCGCCCTCAGCAGCGAGAAGGGATAAACGCTGGTATGTCCGTCCGCCCATATGACGGTCATTTCCATGGCCTCGCGATTGGCAGTAATGTTAGTAGCGCGTTCTTCCATATATACTCACATTCCTAAGGTGATGCAACTACGGTCAGGTAATCGGACGCGGCCCAGCCGGTACGGGTGGTATCATACGGCGCTTCGAGGTACCACCAGGTCAGGTCGTCAGCCTGGACGGGGCCGTCCTTCACCTTGAAGACCTCCGAATCATTTCCGAGGAACAGCAGCTCGCTTTGCAGGCCGGGCGCGTTGCGCAGGCGCAGTCCCGACCCCTCGGTGCCGGCGATCATCACATAACCGTTGATGGCGATCGTGTTCGGCAGGGCAGTGGAGGTCGGCACAGGCAGCATCGAGACGGTCTCTGTGGGCGGGATGAGCGGTGTGGAGGTCGGTCCGGGGATGAGCGTCACCACAGCCGGGGACATCGGGGGTGAGGGCGGGCGCGAGAACCAGATCCATGCGAAGAGTGCCATGATCAGGATCCCTGCCAGGGCGAACGCGCCTGCGATGGTGATTTTATTGAAGAAGAGTCGCTTCACAAGGCCATCCCATATTTTTAGGGCAGCAGGAAGAATCCCAGTGCGAAAATGATGTATACCGCCAACAGCCCCGCGCCCTCCAACCAGGTCGATTCACCGTCGGAGGAGACGAGCGAGGCGATGATGACGCCGATGAGCAGGGCAAGCAGCTCGAACTGGTTGAAGATGAGCTGCATCGGGTTGCCCATCGCCAGGCTGATGAAGACCAGCAGGGGAGCTACAAACAGCGCGATCTGCAGGCTCGACGAGACGGCAATCTCCACGCTCAAGTCCATCTTGTTCTTGGCGGCGAATTGCACGGCCACCAGGTGCTCCGCCACGTTGCCGATCAGGGGGATCAGGATGATGCCGAGGAAGAACTCGGAGATGTTGTAAGTCTCAACTACCGACTCCGCCGAGCCTACCAGCACTTCGGACAGGAAAACTATGGCGACCGTGGTCACCGTCAGGACGATGACCGCCGTGCGCACCGACCAGTGGGGGGCTGAGTCATGCGGAGTCGTGTGTGTGATGGGGCTGTGGGGCGAACGCGCCGCATCCAGCAATCCCAACCCGTACAGGATGATCATGACGATCGCCACGCCGATGCTGAACGCCTCCACCGGGACACTCGTATCCGGACCGATGTAGTGACTGAACGTGGAAGGCACCAGCATGGCGACGACCGCCAGCAGGAGCAGCACGGCATTGCGCCCCGCGGAACGGCGGTCGAAGGTCTGGATGCCGTGCTTGACTCCGCCGACCACCATCGACAGGCCGAGTACGAGCAGCAGGTTTCCCAGGATCGAGCCGGTGATGGAGGCTTTCACCAGTTCCAGAAGTCCCTGCTGGATGGCGGCAATGGTGATGATCAATTCGGCGGCATTGCCCAGCGTGGCGTTGAGCAGGGCGCCCGCGCGCGGGCTGGTATGGACTGCGAGGGCTTCTGTCGCTTCGCCGATGTAGGCTGCCAGGGGAATCACGCCGATGGCTGCGATAATGAAGACCGCCAGAGGATCCCAGTGCATGTACTCGGCGAGCAGCGCCAGCGGTACGAAGACCAGCAGCAGAGATAAAGGTTTTGATTTGATGAGTTTTAAAAAGTGTGTCCATGGTTTACCTGGATGCGACGGGGATATTGTTTTCCTTGTTCTTTAATTCCTTCAACATGAACAACGACTTTTCGGGAACCAGGAGCCTCAGACCGACGGTGCAGTACTTCCACCTCCACCCGGTTCGAGGTGGGTGCAGGATCGCCGTCCATCTGCAGGTAGATCGGGCTGGCAGATTCCACCCGGAGTTTACGAAAGCTGATGCGCTGGATGCTCTTGCTCGAGACATGCTGCATCGTCGCGACTTCCAGAGCGTGGCGCACCGTTTCCTCCATGGTCGAACCGGGGAACAGCCACAGGTCCATCAGCCCGTCGTCGAGATAAGCATCGGGGGAGATGGTGACCATCCCGCCGATGTATTTACGAATGTTGCTGACCACCGCCATCAGGTATTGTCCGCTGATTTCCTGGCCATCCACCCAGATGTGCAGTTCCTGTCCCTTCCAGGTGGCGGCGTTATAAACAGCCTGTGCGGCGTAAATGGGCACAGTGAAGAACTTGTCCACGCGCAGGCGCGGCTCGATCTGCCCGACCGTGACCGCATCCAGACCCATGCCAGACCACATCATGAAATGACGGTCGCTGCAGCGGCCGATATCCACCCTGTGAATGGGCGAGTGGGCCAGCAGGCGGATGTTTTCCTCGAGCGCCCACAGCCGGTTCCAGGCGAAGGGTTGCAGGCCGATCTCCACGCCGAACACGTTCATCGTCCCGCCGGGGAGGATGCCCAGCGCAGTCTCTGAGCCAGCCAGACCCGAGGCGACCTGGCCGACCGTCCCGTCGCCGCCGACTGCAAACACGACGTCCACATTACCCGCGGCTTGTTTGGCGCGTTCGGTGGTCTGTGCGCCGCTGAGAGTCGACTCGAGGTCCACCTGCCAGCCGAGGCGGGTGAGCGCCTTGGCAGCGTTGTGCACAAAAGGAGCGACGGGGATGCGGCCTGCCGCAGGATTGAAGAGCACGAGGGCTTTCATACGCGCGAATTATAACCTACCCCTTTGAGGCACACGTCCTGAGTGAAGCGAATGGATGCAAGAGGGCAGGTCTCTGCTTGGCCCAAACAGCCATATAATCTTTTTTGAGACCTCACGGTCAAAATCTGGGCGGGGTCACCAGACCCGCGCCCAGCGAGCCCAGCAAGAGGCCATATCCACTTCGGTAACTACTAGCGGAAATCGATCCGAACAAGTTTGATAACCGGTCACGGCGCTGTGGGATACAAAATCCATGTTGAATGTCAGCTCGTCTGCGCCGATAAAAAAACAGCACAGGCTTTATAGACCTGTGCTATCATCGCTGTCAGAGACCAACGATCTCCAATTTACTTCTGCGGACCTTATTTCGGCGGCGTGAACAGGGCTTTATCTTCCCCGATCTCCTCGGCGATCAGCGCATTGAGTTTCTGGTTCATGGCCGATAATAATTCTTCACTGTATTTGGGATTGGCCGGGTTGGCCAGATTGTCCATTTCCTCAGGATCCAGTAACAGATCGTAGAGAGCGATATCATTATCGGCCTGTAGCTCCATAACCGAGAGGGGCAGGTTGTAATGACCCATCCCGAAGTAGCGGACCAGCTTGTAACGGCCGTCAAAGATGCCGCGGAACAACTCGCGCTTTTCAAGGTTCGGCACGCCAATCTCTTTGACGAGGCCTTTGAACTCCTCCATGCCGCGATGAAACTCCTGACCGGCCTGGTGGGCGGCGGCGTCAAACACCTTGGTCGCGTTGCGGCTAAACCATTCCGCGTCGATGGTGGCGATCATATCGTAGGTCAGCAGGGAGCCCGCACCGGGTTTCTCGCTGCTGCCGCGCGGCCCGGCAGAGGCGGGATTGGCCACCACGCCTGAGAGATCATGTCCTTTCAGGAGCGGGTAGCGTTTCCGCCGCTCGGCGTCCGGCAGGCCGGCATACGCCAGGATCGTGGGCACCAGATCGAGATGAGAACCCACCGCATCCGTACGGCTTCCGCCCGGGTGGCGCGGATCGGCGATCACCAGCGGCACGTTGACGGATTCCTGGAACGCCACGCTGCCTTTTTGGCGCAGGTGATGGGCACCGCCCTGCTCGCCGTGATCCGCGGTGAAAATGACGATCGTGTTGTCGGCCTGACCGCTCGCTTCCAGCTCATCCAGCACCGCTCCGATGTGCCGGTCCACGTCGAGAAGGCAGTTGAGATAGTAGTTGACGTGGTTGTGCCACATGTCCCGGCGATCCATCGGTATCCGGCCATAGTACATGTCGCATAGGCGCTTGTAATTGCGGACTGCCGGCGGCTGCCCCTCCAGGTCGTCGTCGAAGGAGGCCGGCAAGGTCGTCTGCCATTTTTGATGGTAGAGCGGCGTATCGGGCGCACCAAAGATCGGGAACATTGCCTTGACCTGGACCATCTCTTCCGCGTCGGTATCGAAATACATCACATCGTGAGGGTTGACGAAGTTCACGGTCATGAACCAAGGTTTGGCGGCGGCGACTTCGGGAGCGCGCTTCGCCAGCCAGTCGACGGCCTCATCCGCAATCTTCGGATCTTTTAGAACCCCATCCATCGGGCCGCCTTGCACATCGCCCCAATCCTGGTACTCGGAGAAGCCGTAGGGTTCCATCGCTTCACGGGAACCCTTCGCTGGAAACTCCGAGAGGTGCCACTTGCCTTTATAGACGGTGTGGTAGCCCAGATCGCGCAGCATATGCCCGATGGTGGGCAAGGTTTTCGGATCGGCCTTCATGTCGTCGATCCAGGCGAAATTGGTGTTGTCGAACATGCGGGTGTGCGGCGTATGCCGGCCCGTCAGCATCACCGAGCGGGACGGCGTGCACACGGTGGTGGTGCTATGGTGATGGTTGAACGTGACCCCGCGGGCGCGAATGCGATCCCGGTTGGGTAAAACATATTCCGCCGGCATAGGCTGGTGGGCATATTCCTGATCGGTCACGATCATAAGGATGTTGGGGCGATTGGGCATAATTTCAGGATCCTCCTGATTTTTTTGGTTTATCGTAATATTAAATTCCACGTCGAGCATTTTCGATCATTATTTTCACCACAAAGGGTGATGATTTTGACAATCTTGGTTTAAGCATAGCATAATCTCCTCCAGCTTGCATTAAATTTAGTGATCCGCTTTCACAAATTGGGGCATCTGTAATGATTTTTTCGGTTAGGTTTAAATCAAAACAACGGGTTGAGTCATGAAGGGTTATATTTCTAAGACAAACTTTTTTCATATATCTCTCGATAAGGATATTTCTCAGAGAGCTTTATCACCACACTTCTCGCCGTTCTGATGATCTCACTCGGCTAAGGTCTTAGCGGCTTGTCCCCGAAGCGGTGCGTAGGGGGAGCACACCCCTTTAGGGGCTGACCTAGCCGAGAATTGACCGGCATTAGTCCCCGTACAGCATCCTGAGCGGAGCGTGGATGTAAGGGGGCAGGTCTCCCCAACTCAGAACAGCCGTATAATCTTTTCATGAGACTATGCGGTCAGAATCTGGGCAGGGTCACCAGACCCGCGCCCAGCGAAAAGGCTTGCAGCATTCAAGCTGCTTGATATAGATGTTCCAGTAGTGATTGAGAAACTATCAAATCCATCAATTGATGCGGAGTTTTTGAGAAAGTTTACAACCATAATTTAAAGGATTATCAATCCTCGTAACTAAGACTGACATAATCATCAAGCGAGGAAAAGACTATGAAACGTATTGAAGAATTATCAATTATGGACTTTAAGGATCTCCTGCTTGGACATGGGCCGAAGAATATGACAAATCCATGGTTACTCCTTGGGTAAAAACCGATTCAGCAGAAAACCACGATGCTCTGTTTGTGCTAGCTAAGTTTCATCTCCATGACAAGACAACAAGAGAAGGATTCCTTGCTGTTCGAACAAGCGATTTATTTGTTTACCTGATTTCTCTTTCTGACGATGATGGAAAGTCAAAGGATTTTTCATTACTACTTGACCAAATTCCATTGATCAGCAAGGAGGATTTAGCAAGGCATATTAATAAAAAAACAAATGAAATCTTCCCATTAACATATCAAACTACTGATCTATTTCCAAAGAAAATTGAAGGGACTGTGGCTTAACTAAGATTTGTACATCGACACTTCGTAGGGTCCTTCGATCTTGCCGGATTTTTACTAAAGAACTCCCGCATTACCGCGCCACCCTGGTTCTCGCTCAGCGTGGGTCTCCGACCCAGCCGGGCATTGACCGCCGAAGGTCCCTGTGCGATGTCCTGAGCGGAGCGTGCGGGCATTCAAGGGGGCAAGATCTCCCCGCTCAGCGAGGCGCTCTCCTTCGTCTTCTAAAACCAGGAAAAAAGGGATGTTTTTATCCATGGATGCCGGAATCAGCCTGTTTCTCCTGCGTGATATAATCCCGAAGGGAAGCATCCATGACCAACCCGTCCACTCTCCTCAATAATCGTTACCAGCTCATCGAAAGCCTCGGCGTCGGCGGCATGGCGGAAGTCTACCGCGCCCGCGACCTGATGCTCGAGCGGTACGTCGCCATCAAGATCCTGCGCGACGAGAATGCCGGCGATCAGGAGTTCCAGGAGCGCTTCCGGCAGGAGGCCAAGGCGGCGGCCAACCTGTCCCATCCCAACATCGTCACCATCCACGATTTCGGTTTCGATAAAGGCCAGCTCTTCATCGTGATGGAGTATGTTCCGGGCAAGATGCTCAAAGAGATGATCACCGCTCTTGGGCGCATCCCACCGGACGATGCCATCCCGCTGATGGTGCAGGCGTGCGCCGGCATCGGTTACGCCCACCGCGCCGGGCTGGTGCACTGCGACGTCAAGCCGCATAACATGCTGGTCACGCCCGACATGCGCCTGAAGGTGGGCGACTTCGGAATTGCCCGCGCCCTCGCCACCATACACCCGGACGAACACTCCGAGGTCGTATGGGGTTCGCCGCTTTATTTCTCGCCCGAACAGGCCGCCGGCCTCGCTCCCACTCCCGCCTCCGACGTGTACTCGCTGGGGGTGGTTCTCTACGAAATGCTGACCGGTAAAACTCCGTTCATCGCCACCCGTCCCGAGATCCTGGCCGAGATGCACCGGGAACTGATCCCCCGCCCCTTGAGAGATTTCAACCCGACCATTTCTCCCGCGCTGGAGCAGATCGTCCTGAAGACGCTCTCCAAGGAACCTTCCGCGCGTTACCGGACGGCGGACCAGCTGGGGCGTGTCTTGATGAGTTTCGGCAATTCGACCCCCGCTTTGCAGTTGACCCCCGAGGCGTCGCCCTCCATTCATCCCGGTGCCGCAGCGACGATGCAGTCCGCGCCTCCCGGCACCAAGCCGCAAGGCGCCGCTTCGGCTGCATCCAAACCCGTCTCACGCCCGGTCACGCAGCCCAAACCGAAGAAAATGGCTTACGCCGCGTCCGAGCAGGTGTCCGTGGAATTTTCCGGCAACTCCGCAGAGTCTGACCTGGGCATTGATTGGGGCGCTGTGCTGCTGGGTCTGTTTGCCATGGTCGCTGTGTTAGGCTTGCTGCCGTTCTGGGTCTATATTTTCCAGTTGTACAACCGTTGATTCGCGCCATGCCCGCGAACCTCATCCTTGCCCCCTCCATCCTTTCTGCTGACTTTGTAAATCTAGGCCGGGAACTGGCCGCCTGCGAATCCGCCGGGGCAGACTGGATCCACGTCGATGTCATGGACGGCGCGTTCGTCCCCAACATCACGGTGGGGCCGATGATCGTCGAGGCTTGCCGGCGCGGGACCAAGCTGCCACTGGATGTCCACCTGATGATCGAACAGCCTGAACGGATGATCGAGAGCCTTCGCCAAAGCCGGCGCAGACCGGTTGACCGTCCACGTGGAGGCCTGCCCTCAATTGCCGGACACTTTGAAATTCATCAAATCATTGGGGGTGAAAGCAGGCGTAACACTCAATCCGTCCACCCCTGCAGAATTGCTTCAGCCTGTACTTCCCCTCGCTGACCTGGTGCTGGTGATGACGGTCAACCCCGGTTTCGGCGGGCAGGCATTCATCGCCGGGATGCTGACGAAGGTGGCTGAGGTCCGCCGCATGCTGGATGAGATCGGGTCCCCGGCCTGGCTTGAGGTGGATGGTGGCGTTTCCGAGCAGACCATTCCCTCGCTGAAAAAGGCAGGCGCAACAGCGTACGTGGCGGGAAATGCCGTGTTCAAACATCCGCAGGGACCGGCAGCCGGAGTGCGGGCATTGCGCTCGGCGCTGGCATGATCAGGAATAATTAAAACAAAAATCACGGCGAGTAGCCGTGATTTTTATCTTCAGGAAATATCCCCTTACGCGGTCTTCACCATGGTGCGGATGCACTTGGTGCACAGGGTCTTCTGCACCTTGCGTCCGCCCTGCATCACCGATACCTTTTGCAGGTTCGCGTGGAAGGGACGGTTGGTCGCCCGCAGCGAGAAGGAGCGGTTGTGACCGAAGGTGGTGGTTTTTCCACAATGAGCGCACTTAGCCATGTTACACAATCCTTTCTTGCACTAAATCCAAGGCTGTCATTAACTGACAGGCGCAGTATTCTAACACGGGTCGCATCTTAATGCAAGCTGGGTTGGATATTAAGCCAGGGCTTTCTCAAAGTCCGAAAATACCTGATCCATTTCTCCATCCCCCTGTCCCCCTACCCAATTCGGGGATGGGTCGGGGGTAGGGCATATAAAATCAACTTTACAATCCCGTGGATTTTAATCGTGAAAAGCCCAAAACCATAAGAAAAAGTGACTTATCCCCCTATTAGGGGTTAAAATAGGAGTACATCCAAGTATTCAAACCCTTGCCGGGTTTTTCATTGTCACCAAAGAGGACACACTATGGGCGAAGAGACAACCACACTAGGCAGTATCCAAATTTCACCGAATGCTGTTGCCACCATCGCATATTACGCCGCGCTGCAGTCCTACGGCGTGGTGGGGCTGGCTTCGCGCAGCTTCGCTGAAGGGCTGACGCAATCCATCACGCGCGACCCAACCCGGGGCGTCGCGGTGAGTTATAACAATGACATGCTGGATATCGACGTGTTCGTGATCATCGAGTATGGCACCCGGGTGGCGTCGGTGGCGCACAGCGTCGCCAATTCCGTCCATTACCAGGTTGAGAAGACGATCGGGTTGAAGGTCAACTCCGTGAATGTGCACGTTCAGGGCCTTCGGGTGAGCAACCCTGATTAAGGCCATCCTCAGCGCCTGTTGATATCCAAAACTCCGCCCTGCAAGCGGACGGCAGGCTATCGAAAAAGCGACCACCGGATGCGGGAGATTTATTAATTATGTCCATGGACCCCAGAGAAATTGAAGCCAGGCAGCGTCAGCATTTCCACAACCAGAAGATCGATGGTCAGGATTTAAAGCAGTTGGTGGAGGCCGGCCTGACTTGGCTAAAAACAAATCAGCAGACGGTTAATGCGCTGAACGTTTTCCCCGTCCCGGACGGTGACACAGGCACCAACATGATGCTCACCATGACCTCCGCCTGGAATGAAGTAGCCAACTCGGGCGTTACCCATGCCGGGCAGATGGTATCCGCCGTGGCGCAGGGCGCATTGATGGGTGCGCGCGGCAACTCGGGCGTGATCCTTTCCCAGCTGTGGCGCGGATTTGCTCGCGGACTGCAAAACAAGGATTATCTCGACGCGGAGACCCTGGCCGCTGCATTCCGCGCAGCCAAGGAAACAGCCTATAAAGGCGTTGTCCGCCCGGTGGAGGGGACAATATTGACCGTCTCGAGAGATATTGCGACGGAAGCCGCTCTGGCGGTCAACGACACCAAGGACCCCGTTGAGATCCTGCGCCGCTGTGTGGCGGCAGCGGACGCATCCGTGGAAAGAACCCCCGAACTGCTGCCCGTGCTCAAGCAGGCTGGCGTGGTCGATTCTGGCGGCAAGGGTTTGTTCTTTATCCTCGAAGGGATGCTGCGCTTCCTGGACGGCCAGTCGCTCGAGTCGGCGCTGGTCAGTGTGCAACCGCTCTCCGCCATGAATTTGGAAAACGCCATGGAAGATGTGGAGGAAGGCCAGGATTACGAGGTCGTCGTGGATTTCAAGCCGAACGGAACACTTGACCTGCAGGCATTCTACAGCCGGCTCGAAGAGATGGGCACCTCCATCCAGGTGGGCGAGGGAGAAGGCATGTTCCGCATGCACATCCACGTGCCGTTCGACAAGCGTTACGAGCCGATCGATTACATCATGAATGTCGGGACGATCACCAAGGTGGCGATGGAAAACCTGCTGGCCCAGATGGACGACATCGGTCGCAGCGCGAGAGGTTCCAAGGTGGAATTGATCGCCATCGAGCCCGGGCAGATTGCTGTGGTGGCGGTTTCCCCTGGCCACGGACTTTCCCGCATCTTCGGCAGCCTGGGCGTTGCGGCCATCGTCGAGGGCGGGCAGACGATGAATCCCTCCACCAAGGATATTCTCGACTTATTCGAGAATCTTCCCACTGAAAAGGTCATTATCCTCCCTAACAATAAGAACATTATCTTCGCCGCCGAGCAGGCTAAAGAGGTCACGGTCAAGGAAGTGGAGATCGTGCCGAGCCGCACCATCCCGCAGGGGCTGGCTGCCATGCTGCACCTCAATCCCGATGGAGATTTGGAAACCGTCGCATCCAAGATGCGCAAGGCGGCTGCCTCGGTGAAAACCGGCGAGGTAACCATCGCCACCCGGTCGGTTGAGATCGACGGAGTCGAGGTCAAAGAGGGTCAGGTCATCGGCCTGCTTGACGGGCAGCTTTCCGTCTCGATGGATTCCATCGAAGGCGCCTGCCTCAGCCTGCTCGAAAAAGCATCCGCTGCGGATTTTGAGCTGATCACCCTTTTCTACGGCGGGGACCTGTCCCATGCCGAAGCCAACCGCATCGCAGATGTCATCCGAAAAACCTACCCCTCCCAGGAGATCGAGATCCAGGAAGGCGGACAGCCGCATTACCAGTTCATCATGTCGATCGAATAATTCCAGGTCGATGGCCTCAACCTTCCGCCCTGATTGAAACCGCCGGCGCCCGATATCGCCTGCTTCACAGCCCTTATGCCGACTGCATGGAAAACATCTGCATCCTCACCGATTCGTCCGCCATATTAAACCGCATGACCTTCACAGGGCATGAACGTGTGAAGGTCGTGCCTTTTGATGTGCAGTTCGATCTTTCACCGGGATTGTCCTCGCCATCGGTGGATGATTTCATACGGGAATATGCAGAACTCAGCCGCCGCTATGACCACATCCTGGTCCTTGTCATGTCGGGCGGTTTAAACCCGATCGCGTCGGTGGCGTCGGAAGCAAACCTGCACTATGGCGGGAGAGGCCGGGTGACCGTGATTGATTCGCTGAACACAGGCGCCGGTTTGGGATTACTGGTCGAACTGGCTGCGCAAGCCGCCGCATCCAGGGAAGCCTCTCACGAGATCGAACGGATCCTGCGCGCAGCCATCCCGCACATCTATACGTTGGTATGCATCCCGGGCCTTGCCCACCTGGCATCGGTGGGGTACCTCAGCCCGGCCCAGGCGGTCGTCGGCGATATGCTCGGGCTGTTCCCGATCTTCATGCTGGAGGAAGGCCGCCTCAGCCCGTTGGAAAAAGTCCGCACGCAGCGCCACCTGATCGAATCGTTCCAGGAGTTCCTGGAGGAATTCGAATCCCCGCGAGGTGTCGCGCTGGTCAAGGGTGCGCAGAACCATGTGCGGACCAGGCCTCTGCGGCAATATGTCAGCGACATGTTCCCCGCGGTGCCGTTCAGCGAGCATTCCTTGAACGCACCGTTGACCGCCTTGCTGGGTCCTCAGACCATCGCGTTGACGGTCATGGAAATGGAATAGGAACCCTACTTATGAAATTTGGATTCGTGACCGATTCCACGTCGGACCTCACGCCGGGCATGATCGACCAACATGGCATTCTCGTCGTGCCGGCGATTGTGGTGATCGATGGGAAGGGATACGCCGACGGCAGCGGGATGACGCGCGAGGAGTTTTACACAACCCTCCCGGGTATGAAGAATGCCCCCACCACGGCAGCGCCCGCCCCCGGTGAATTCGGTGCGCGTTATGAGCAGTTGTTCAAGTCCGGCTGTGACCACATCTTCTCGTTTCACCCTCCGCTGGCATTGACCGGAATCGGCTTTTCGGCGCAAACAGCAGCGGACGGTTTCGACGGGCGGGTCACGGTGCTCGATACGGGCCAGTTGACGCTTGGGATTGGCTTTCAAGTTCTCGCGGCTGCCGAAGCCGCAGCAAGAGGCGCCGGGTTGGATGAAATCCTGGCAGCGGTGAAAAGTGTCCGTCAGCGATTGAAGGTGGCGGCGGTGCTCGACTCCTTGGTTTATCTTAAACGCAGCGGCCGCGTGAGTTGGGCTAAAGCGACCATCGGCGGACTGCTCAATCTCAAGCCGCTCGTGGAGATCACCGAGGGTAAAGTGGAAAGCCTCGGCGCTGCCCGAACCACCCACCAGGGCCACCTGCGCGTGCTCGAGATGGTCCAGGAATTGGGCAAACTCGAGCGGCTGGTCATCCTGCACACCAACGCCGAGCACCGCGCCCGCCAGCTTCTGGATGATTTAAACTCTGATCTGACGGACGTACCTCTGGTCAACGTGACAACAGTGATCGGGACACACGTCGGTCCGAATGGACTGGGATTTGTGGCTGTAAGAGCCGCCTAGGATGAAGAGTTGTTCGTGGGGGAGCGTTCCTGACGTTCACAGACCAGGAACTAAAATTTGCACGACAAGGCAATGGTAAAATAACCTCATGCAACCATCGTTGGAAAAACTTAAAAAATATTTTACGCTCGAACGCCAGACCGGTTTTAATGACAAGGCCATCATTGGCGGGCTTGGGAAAATCCTGGAAGACTGGTCTGCGGAAGCCCGCAGTGAAGGTGTTTCCGAGGACATCATTGCAGCCGTTTCCACTCGACTGCGGGATTACAGTTCACTCACCCCTCAGGGGCGCGCCGATTCGCTCAAGGGTCTGTGGCGGCGGATCGAGACCCTGGAAGGCGCCCCCGCCCCCGAGCCTGCCTCTCACCCTGCAGCGGAATCCACCCCTGATGCAGTCGATTCGACTTCAGCCGCAACGACCCCTTCGGCTCCCGCGCCGGCTCCACAACAGCGTCCGGCGAAGAGCACTCCCGCCAGACACGAGCGGCCGGCTCAGCCGCGTCCTCAGCAGTCGAAACCCGCCATCTCGGAGTCCGTCCCCGGCGCAAAGGTCAGCGGAACGCCCGCTGCGCTCAACGCCAGCCTGACGGTTCTTTCAGGCGTGGGACCGCGTCATGCGGCCACCCTGGCCAAGCTGGGACTGCACACGCTCGGGGACATGCTTTATTTCTTCCCGCGCCGCTACGATGATTACAGCCAGATGAAGCCCATCAGCCGTCTGTGGTATGGCGACGTGGTGACGGTGATCGGCATGGTGCAGTCCATATCGAGCCGACCGGTGCGCGGTGGCAAGATGCAAATTGCCGAGGTCGTTCTCAACGATGGCACCGGCTCGCTGCGTGTCACTTACTTCAATAATCCCTGGATCACGAATCGCATCAAAGAAGGCATGTCCATATCCGTCTCCGGGCGTATCGAACAGTACCTGGGCAGGCTGGTGATGAACAACCCCGAGTGGGAGCCGGTCGAGGTGGAGAACTTGAACACGAACCGCATCGTGCCGGTCTACCCGTTGACTGCCGACATCACCCAGAAGTGGCTGCGCAGGCAGATGAACCAGGTGGTGACTTTTTGGGCGCCGCGTACCGTGGACCCGCTGCCACAATCCGTGCGCGAATCAGCCCGGTTGAAGGATTTGGGCGAGGCGCTGGCACAGGCGCACTTCCCCGATTCGCAAGAAACTCTCAAGTCAGCCCGTGAGCGGCTGGCCTTCGACGAAATCTTTTACTTGCAGATGGGTGTCCAGCGCCAGAAACGCGACTGGCAGTCGGTGTCGGCGCGCACCTTCGAAGTGGGTGACGATTGGCTCTCCGCGCGAGTTGCCGTATTACCCTACGAGTTGACCAGCGCGCAGACCAGGGTGATCGGTCACCTGCGTGATGACCTGAAAGCCGGCCGTCCAATGAACCGACTGCTTCAAGGCGATGTCGGCTCCGGCAAGACGATCGTCGCGGCTCTGGCGGTAGCCATTGTCAACCAATCCGGTGCGCAAGCCGCGATCATGGCGCCGACGTCCATTCTCGCCGAGCAGCATTATCGAAGCTTCCAGTCGCTGCTCACCCGTGAAGCGGGTGCGGACGGATACCTGCGCCCTGAGCAGGTACGCCTGCTGGTTGGCGATACCTCAGCCTCTGAACGAGGTGATATCCTGGCCGGGCTCCTCAGCGGCGACGTGCAGGTGTTGATCGGCACGCATGCTTTGATCGAGGAACCGGTCCAGTTCAAGGACCTGCAGTTGACGGTGATAGACGAGCAGCACCGTTTCGGCGTGGAGCAGCGTGCTGCACTGCGCAGCAAGGGATCAAACCCGCACCTGCTGGTGATGACCGCCACGCCCATTCCGCGCTCGCTGGCGCTGACCCTCTACGGAGATCTGGACCTCGCGGTGATGGACGAGATGCCGGCAGGCCGGCAGCCTGTGTCCACGCATGTGCTCACGCCTCGCGAGAGGGAACGCGCCTACAGCCTGATCCACGCGCAGGTGGCAAACGGGCGTCAGATATTCATCGTTTATCCGCTGATCGAGGAAAGCGAAAAATCCGAGCAGAAAGCCGCTGTCGAAGAACATGCTCGTCTGCAGAAGGAGATCTTCCCCAGCCTGCGGCTTGCCCTGCTCCATGGCAAGATGAAACCCGATGAGAAAGACGCCGTGATGGCGCAATTCCGCGACGGGATGTTTGACATCCTCGTTTCGACCACCGTCATCGAAGTGGGTGTGGATGTGCCGAATGCCACGGTCATGCTGATCGAAGGCGCGGACCGGTTTGGGCTGGCGCAGCTCCACCAGCTGCGAGGGCGGGTCGGGCGCGGCGGCGGCGAGTTGTTCTGCCTGCTGATCCCGGACCATGAAGACGATGTTGAAAACGAACGACTGCAGGCGATGGTCCAGACCACCGACGGTTTTGTGCTGGCGGAACTCGACCTCAAACAACGCGGACCTGGTGAATTCCTCGGCACCCGCCAGGCAGGCTATGCCTCTCCGCTGAAAATGGCATCCCTGACCGATGTAGCGCTGATCGAGAAAGCCCGCGAACAGGCGCAGCAGCTCTTCGCTGCGGATCCTGAGTTGTCCGCCCCTGAACATGCCAAGCTCAACGAAGCCGTTGAACGGTTCTGGGTGGGAGGCAAGGGCGATGTTAGTTAGAAAATTCATCAGACGAATTCCGTCTGAATTTAGGAGTTGATCCATGGTAAGAGCCATGTTTCCCGGAACGTTCGACCCCATCCATTTTGGGCATATCGACATTGCCCGCCGCGCAGCGAGACTGTTCGACGAAGTCCATATTGCCGTGTACGATAAGCCGCTCAAATCGCTGCTTTTCTCACCGGAGGAACGCATTTCCCTGGTCAAGGAAGCCTTCAAGGACGACAGCAAGATCCACGTGATCGGGTACAGCGGACTGACGGTGAAGAAGGCATTTGAGATCAATGCCCAGGTGATCGTGCGCGGGCTGCGTGTGTTCTCCGATTTCGAGTTCGAGTTTCGCATGGCGCTGGCCAATCACCGGTTGCAATCGGGGATCGAAACGGTTTCATTTATTACCAACGAGGAACATACCTTCATCTCCTCGTCTACCGTGCGCGAGATCGCCTCGCTGGGCGGGGACGTCTCCAGCATGGTCCCGGCGCACGTCGATGCCGCGCTCAAGCTCAAGGTGGCGGGGATGCAGGAAAGCCAATTGCCCCCGAACGCCTTGCGAGATTGATTTATAATTGGTAATGTTAGGGTGGATTATGCATTACCTTGCTCCACGGAGGAACTATGGACATTCTGCACCTGGTTGACCGTCTCGAAGAACTCTTTAACGACTCCCGCGCAATTCCCCTTACCCACAATGTGATCGTGGACGAGGATCAAATGCTGGCTCTCATCGACCAGATGCGCGTGGCCATCCCGGACGAGGTTAAGAAAGCCCAGCAGCTGCTGGTCCAGCGTGACCGGATCGTCGCCCAGGCGCAGGAGGAATCCGGGCGCATCATCAAGATCGCCCAGGACAAGGCGGCTGAAATGGCGGACAGGGATAACATCGCTGTCATGGCACAGCACCGCGCCGATCAGATCCTCGCCAAGGCGCAGGCTGAAGCGGAAAGAGCGCGAACTGATACCGATAACTACGTGGTGGACACGCTCTCGAACCTCGAATTGAACCTCGAGCGCACGCTGACCCAGGTGCGGAACGGCATCCGCGTGGTACAGGAGGAGATGATGCGCACGCAAATGTCAGGGCAGCCACCGGCGCCCGCCTCCGCATCATCGGCGTACGACGACCCAACCCTCGAAGGATAACGACAAGCCCCCGGATATCCGGGGGCTTGTGATTTTTACAAACGACCTTTGCACGATCCTAGAACCAATCCCGCTTGATAAAGAATCCAGACAGCAATCCCTGTAATCGCAATGGCAATGAGAACGATGATCCCGAATCCGAGTGGATTTCCGGCAGAGGTACATTCACGTTCATCCCCCAGAATGATGAAACGACCATCGGCAGGCTGATGATGATGGTGATTGCCGCCAGCGCCTTCATTACTGTGTTCAGGTTGTTGGAGATGATCGAGGCGAAGGCGTCCATCATGGAACTGAGAATGTCCGCCGAGATGTTGACCATCTGGATGGCCTGCTGGTTCTCCGTCAGCACATCTTCCAGCAGGTCCTGATCGTCCTCGTACTGATTGAAGATCTGCATGCGCTGCAGACGTTCCATCACCACCTCGTTCGAGCGCAGCGCGGTGGCAAAGTACACAAGGCTCTTCTGGTACTTGAGCAGTTCAAGGACCTCGCGGTTCCGAGTGGATTTTTGGAGCTGATCCTCGAGATGTTCCACGGTGCGGTTGATCTCACGCAGGTGAAATAGATAGCGGGTGGCGGTTTCGAGCAGGGCGTATAAGACAAAGCGATACCGTTTGCCGGTCTTCATCCCGCGGTATTTCCCGTTGACTAAGATGCGCTCGATGTCATTGTCGTGCTTGCAGACGGAAACGACATAGTTATCCATCAAAATGATCCCCAGCGGAATTGTCGTATAGGGGATGTCGTTGTTCTCGCCCTGAAAAAAGGGAATGCGCAGCAGGATGAAGGTGTACCCTTCATCGCGCTCGACGCGGGCCATCTCATCCATGTCGAGAGAGTTCGTGATGAGATCCACATCCACGCCCCATTCAACGAGCATGGCGATCTCAGCGGGAGTGGGATCGGTGGTCTTCACCCAGCTACCGTTGGCGAGCCTGTCAATTGTTTGCAGACCTTGTTCGGTGTTCTTGAGAATGGTCAGCACGACGACCTCCTGTGAGGGAAATGCTCACGCAGGAGGCGCGGCATTTCCCTATGGTGATATCAGTTTAGGCACAGGCCTTCCGCCCGGGGAACCGGGAGGCTTTGTATCTTGCGAACTGTCCGCAAGACTTTCCACAGATCCAGAATTATCGCTCTCGTCCATGATCCTTAATCACTCATCCTTGCCAGACTTTTGTCTGACAGGTTTATTTTACGCCCGATGCATTTCTTTCACAATGGCAAAGCGGAGGGTCTTTGGTACTAAATCCTATCTTAAGCCTGCGGGTGCAATAACACGAGCGGAATTTCACGGGTGGTGTTTTTCTCATAACCGGAATAGGCCGGTGACGCCGAGACCACACCCTTCCAGAGAGACTCGCGCTGTCCGCTGGAGACAATCTCCGCTGTACAAGGGATGCTATTTTCTTTTATCTGAACGACCACCTGAGGGTTTGCCTTTAGGTTAAGATACCAAGCCGGGTGATGGGGTTTTCCCGCGTTCGATGCAACAATAAGAAAGCCGCCCTCCTGCTCAAAGAAAGTGAGCGGTGTGGTGCGGGATTTTCCAGATTTTCGCCCGTGGGTGGTGATTAACAGAACCTTCATTCCGCCCATGGTAGAGCCTGCCCTGCCGCTGGTTAGACGGTAGAAAAAGGCATGCATTCCAGTAAAAAATTTCAACATACTTTTATTGTCCTTTCGATTGCAGCTAATTAATTTCCATACGCGAAAGTTGGCATTCCCTTCACTTCCGTCTGGAGTCGAAATAATCCCCCGGTCAACGGATACTTTGAAAGCTGTTCTTCGGTCATCCCTTTTCTGGCAGAGGTGATGTACAGGTCGGTCAGCCCCTCGCCGCCGAATGCGCACGAGGTCACGTTCAGCGCCGGGATGGGGAATTTCTGAATCAGTCCCCCCGAGGCTGGGTCCCATTTTGTCAGTGCCGCACCGCCCCACATCGCGATCCATAGATTGACCTTCCATGTCGCTGGTCATGCCGTCCGGCCAACCCAACTCTGCCGGCACTTGGACCGCCTCCCTCGGCTGGGTAATATCACCGGTGGAGCGGTCGTACGCGAAAGCCATCACCGCGCGGGTGGGCGTGTCGATGTAGTAGAGCGTGGTGTAGTCCGGACTCCAGGCCAGCCCGTTCGAGATGCGGACGCCCGTCAGCAGCATTTTCAGCGTCCCATCGGGGGACAGTGAATAGAGCGAGCCACTGGCTTCCACTTCGGCGTTGTCCATCGTCCCGGCAAGGAACCGCCCGGCAGGATCGCATTTCCCATCGTTGAAGCGGTTGCCGGGCAGGTGCGACTCTGGGCGTATGATTATTTTCTGCAGGCCGGTATCCGGGTCGAGCAGGGAGATTCCGCTTTGCGAGGCGATGATCAACTCACCGGTTTTTGTCGGTGCGATGCAGCCGACCGGCTCACCAACCGGAATCACCCGATCGCTGCCTGTTTCAGGCGAGTAAGCGTGAATTTCACCTGCATAGATATTGATCCAGTACAGGGTGCGGGAGGCTGCATCCCAACAGGGACCTTCGCCTAGCTGGGCTTTGGCGTCGAGAACGAGTTCGGGTGATTTCATAAGGTGATTTTACACTACCGGGGCTTCCCTGGTACGATGGTGCAAAAGTCCATTGAGTATTACGGCGTATTTGGGTACAATATATCGTCTTTGGTCTGGATGAGAAATCCACCACATGATGAGCTAAGGAGAAATTTCATGGCTACTCAAATAGTTCCGGCATCCCAAACTGATTATTCCATCCATCCCCAAACGAGGATGGGAGCCATCTCCCTTATCGTTGCGAATCTTGAAAACCAGCTTGAGTTCTACCAGAAAGGATTGGGATTTAAACTCCACTGGCGGGACGGGAACAAGGCTGGCTTGGGAGCGGGCGGCTCAGATTTTCTCCTCCTCACCGAGGAACCTGGCACGAAGAAGTATCGCGGCGTGACAGGGTTGTATCACGTGGCGTATGTCTTCCCGAACCGGAGAGAACTGGCCATCGCGATGGCGCGCCTGTTTGCGTTGAAATATCCCAACGCGCCGACCGATCACATTCTGACCAAGACCACCTACCTCGACGACATCGAAGGCAACGGCATCGAGCTGTATTGCGAGTCGCCAGAAGACGGCACATGGGCTATGTCGGACGACAGCTTTGGAGCGCGCCGCGCTGATGGCTCCTGGAGCGATGGGCGCGAACCGCTCGATATGAAAGCGCTGTTCAGACACATTCAGGAGAATGACCGGCTCGATGTGCCCGTCCCGCCTGAAACGAGGATTGGCCACGTCCACCTCCACGTCCGTGATGTTGGCGAAGCAGTGGATTTTTATCATGGAATCATCGGCTTCGATGTGATGGGAGCCTCGCGTCAATTCCAGGCGGCGTTCGTTTCGGCGGGCGGATATCACCATCATCTTGGGCTTAACACCTGGCAGGGACGCGGAGCGCCTCCGCCTCCGCCAGATGCATTGGGAATGCGTTATTTCACGATCGATTTGCCCACTCAAAATGTGTATGATGAAGTCCTTGCCCGGATCGATGCAGCGGGCATTCCGTCGAATTGGATCGAAGAGGGACTGTTGCTTTACGACCCGTCGCAAAACGGTATTGTGTTAAGGGTATCGAAATGAAGTATCAAGTTTGATCCCGTTGCACAAATATCTCCTGACATGGATCTGAAACCGGCAAGCCGTTATTCCCCAAACCGATAATTGGTTATGGGGAATATTGATAATAGCCTCTGTTGCCCTCAAGTTGAACATGTTTTATACTGGTGCAGTTATCCTGTGAGAGGTGAAACATGAACTTGAAACGATTTTGGTTTATCCCGTTCGGCGCAGTGGTGCTCTTAGCGCTTTGGCTGTGGAATTCAGTCTCGAGCGGACTGCTCGCCTGGCTGGTGGCAGTCAATCTGGTTGCATTCGTCACCTATTGGTACGACAAAAAGATCGCCGGCTCAGGCCGCACGCGCGTCCCTGAACTGGTGCTCGTGGCGCTGGCTTTTGCCGGTGGGTGGATGCTGGCCTACTTGGCGATGCGCATTTTCCACCACAAGACAGGTCCCAATTCTCAGGATTTCCGCAATAAGTTCTGGGGGAGCGTGATTCTCGAATTAGTAATTGTGGCTGTAATCTGGTTAATCCTTTAATATTCACAGATAATCTTCCAACGTCCCGAAGGTTTCCATCCCCTTCGGGACGTTTATATTTGTTCTAAAATTGCCTCTTGCTTAAATAGAACAAAAGTTCTATAATGCGTTTAGAAATTACTGGTTTTGATCGGTTGTTCAAAAAGGAGGTCGCAATGATAGCTAAATGGTCCAAACTCAATTTCTCAGGTATGCTTCAGAAATTAACATCGAATCGAGGCACGGTGTTCGGGTTCATTCTTTTCGGGGCGCTCATCGCCTTTGAGATGTTCAACTTCTCCACTACGGAATTTGCTCTGAACGATGTCCTCGGAAGCGAGTTGAATTTCATGGGCATCGGATGGGCGGTTGTGCTGGCCATCGCCTTCTGCGGCATCGATTTCGCCGGCATCGCGCGCCTCTTCACCCCCGAGCAGGGGCGGGACGAACCGGTCGAGGTGTGGTATCTCTTCGGGGCATGGCTGCTTGCAGCTGCGATGAACGCCACCCTCACCTGGTGGGGCGTGTCCGTTGCCATTCGCAACCACCAGACACTGGGTGCTGCTGTCGTTGGGCAGGACATGGTCCTGACGGTCGTGCCAATCTTCGTGGCCGTGATGGTGTGGGTCATCCGCATCTTGATCATTGGGACATTTTCCATTGCCGGCGAGAGAATCTTCTCCATGGCGGAAGATCGACCCGGCTTTAGCGGATTCCGCTCCCAGGCGCGGCCGGCATCAGTTCAAGCAACCCGCCCGCCCATGTCCCCTCCAGCACCGCGCCCGGCTCCGGCGCTTATGTCCGCCCGTCCACCCATGCGGACCGGTCATTCCGCGCCGAAACCCGAACCGATGCATCGCTCTGATCTGTTGTCCCGGCATGAGCCGACTTATCACCCGATCGGCATGGCCGCCAGCCCAAAGGATGATGCAATGGTCGTAAGACAATAGTCACCTTCTTCGCATTTTGCTAAAAAAGCACAGGGATGATGCCCATCATCCCTGTGCTTTTTTCCCGATTACCCTTTTTTTCTAATCTTCCTTATCACGGATAAAATCCCAGGCGGCGCTGATCGGTGGTTGGAGGTCGAGGCCCTCCTCCTCGCTCAAGTATGCCTGGTGGTCAAGTACCCACAGGTAAAGGTCGCCCTCGGCTTTTCCTGGAAAACTCTCAAGGATGCCGCTTTCGCGGATGACTTTTATGATCGGCAGGTAGACGGTCTCGTACCAGTGAACGACAGCTTCACGCTCGGAGATATCGCGTTTCTCATCCAAACCCATGAAATACCGGTGGACAGCGATATGCTCCAGCATGCGGCTGAACCCGTCCGGGATGGTCAGGTAAATGTCCTCACCGGGCCGGAGCTGGTCGAATCCTGTGGCTTCCAGGAATTCAACTTTATCCTGCAGAATCTCAAGGTCCTCCGATTTCAATCTTGAGGTGATCTTGACCTTGCTCGAGCATTCGCGCACCTCCGCATCTATGAAATCTGCATTCTGCTCCCGTGCCACGGATACCCGGTGATGTCCATCGACGACGAAGTACACTTCCCCTACTTTGTAGAGCACCACCGGAGGCAGGCTGATCTCCTGGTAAAAAGCACGGTCCACGCTTTGCCAGCGTTTGGCGTTTTCGTCGTTCTTTGGCAGGAAGGCCGTGTCGAATTCATGATAGCGGTTGAGGCTGCCCACGATCTGGGAGGTGGGAACCGTTTTCACGCCCCGGTAAATGGGTCCGCCGATGTGAAGCTTTTCCTTCACGTCATCATAGGAAAGCAGGGTGTTCTGCTCGCCCCTCAGGGATGCCATCACACTGCGCACAAAGGCTTTCCAACGCGCGCGGCTGAAATCCGCTTTGGCCTGTTCAGAGAATTCGTCGCTCATAGTTCGATGATATGGTATGGAAAGATGTTGATGACGGTCGTCCCGCCGGATTGGGTATGGGGAGTGACCAGATTCCGCTGGTAAAAATAAGTGTGCCCGTGCAGCACGTAGCGAGGCTTGAAATACTTCATGACGGTGTTGATGGCCTTCAACCCCTGGTGCGCGCGATCGTCGTCGTCGTGGATCCCTGCCGGGGGGGAGTGCGTGATGAGAAGGTCGACAGCCCGTCCGTACCGTGCGCGGTTCCACATTAGAGGAAAAACCAGCCTGAGGGCACGGGTGTACATTTCGGTCTGTCCGTATTGATTCACGCCGTCATCGCGATACCGGATGCTGCCACCCATCCCTGCAAGGAGTAAACCTTTAAATTGAATGGTTTTCAGGTCGATGTTGATGGCTCCCTCTACGTGGGATCGGGGGTCCTTCGGGGAATAAACGGGATCATGGTTTCCCGGGACGTAAATCATTGGAACGTTGAGTACGTTCAGTAAATACTCCAGATACTCGTAAGGAAGATCCCCGCAGCCGACCAGCAAATCGATGCCGCTGCCAAAAGATTTCACTGCGGGAGAATAAAGACGTTCTTCGACCTGGTCGCTGACGGCAAGGATTTTCAAGCTTTTCGTGACCTCGAATTAACAAAAATGATGAGTATTTTCCCTTAATAAGACCATCTCTGCAACTGGTGGGGATTATAATCCCCCCAACGGATACCGCAGAGCGGTTGCCAATACCGTCTTTGCTGGCTATAATTTATTGAATTGTCCGAAAGTATTCATTAAGGGTAATTAAAAGAGGGCGATCTGGAAACTCATCGCATCACACATTCATTTGACGGCAATGAACGTCCCGGCACCAAGGGACAGTTGACCAGCGGAACGACACTGGTCGACCGTTACGTGATTCAAGAGGTGGTCGGCATCGGCGGCATGGGCTCGGTTTACCGCGCCAGGGACCTGCACTTCCCCAACGTGGTTAAGCTCGTGGCTGTCAAGGAAATGATCAACCAGGCGCCCGATCCCCTGATCCGCGCCACCATCGTACAGAACTTCGAGCGCGAAGCCAACATCCTGGCCACGCTCAGCCATCCTTCCATCCCCCGTATTTACGACTACTTCAGCGAAGACAACCGTTCCTACCTCGTGCTGGAGTTCATCAACGGTAAAGACCTTGAGCAGATCATCAACGATACCCAGGGGTTCCTTCCGGAGGAGCAGGTTCTGGCATGGGCGATCCAGTTGTGCGATGTGCTCAGCTTCCTGCATGCCCACAAACCGGATCCGATCATCTTCCGCGACATGAAGCCCTCCAACGTAATGGTCAACCAATCCAACCATATCATATTGGTGGACTTTGGTATCGCGAAACCGTTCCAGACGGGGCAAAAAGGGACCATGATCGGTACCGAAGGATATTCCCCGCCCGAGCAGTATCGCGGTGAGGCCACCACCCTGGCGGATATTTATGCCCTCGGCGCGACGATGCATCATGCCCTGACCCGGCGCGACCCGCGGATCGAACCCCCGTTCTCATTCAGCGAACGCCCGGTCAGGAAGATCAATCCTGCTGTCTCACTTGAGTTGGAAACGGTAATCAATACGGCCCTGCAATACAATTCAAAGGACAGATTCCAGACCATTGAAGACCTGCGGGATGCGTTGGTGGGATCAGGCCGCAAAACAGGCTTGCTCGGGCGTGTGCCCACTCAGTCTTCCCAGGTACTGACTGCCCAAACGGGTGTCATCAAGCCGATCTGGGTGTTCCAATGTGAGGATGAGATTCGAAGTACCCCCTTGTTCTTTAACGGCAGTATTTACGTGGGCTGTTATGACAATAACCTCTATGCGTTGAACGCGACCAACGGTGAATTTCAATGGAAATACGCCACAGACGGGGGCATCGTCTCCAAGCCGGCTGTGTTCGAGGGCAACATTTATTTTGGGTCCGAAGACCATCGCCTTCACGTGGTCAGTGCCCGCTCCGGTAAGGTGTTATGGACATATTACGCGGATGATCACGTCCGCTCGTCACCGCGCATCGCTGAGAATCACGCTTTCTTTGGTTCCGATGACAAATATCTGCATGCTGTCAACCTGGGGACGGGCAGGCTTTCCTGGCGGTTCGCCGCCGCAGCTGAAATCCGTTCAAGTCCCTTTGTGGTGGACGAACTGGTTTATTTCGGGTGCGAAAGCGGGGATTTCTACGCTGTCACTTTCCGCGGCGAGATGAAGTGGCGCTTTGCCGCCAAACGAGGCATCACCTCCTCTCCTGTAGTTCATGACAATGTGGTTTATTTCACCTCCATGGACTCCTACCTTTATGCCTTGGATGCGAAAACAGGATGGTCCATCTGGCGCTTTAAAATGGATAAAGGATCGGTCGTCTCGCCTGCCTATGCAGAGGGGATGATCTTCTGCGGAGCTGCCGATGGTAACATCTATGGGATCGACACCCGGTCAGCCAAGGAATTGTGGAAGTTCAAAACGGAACACCAGGTAAGCGGCTCTCCCGTCATCTACAAGGACGCGGTCTATTGCGGCTCCGTTGACGGGAAATTATATTGTCTTGAATATCGCACCGGACGGCTGCGATGGAAATTCGAGACCAAGGGTCCTATCACTGGTTCACCGCTGGTTTATGACGATATCGTCTATGTTGGATCGGCAGACCATTTCATTTATGCACTCTTGTCCTGATTGGTTTGATAAAATCGGACAAACAAGGAGTTATTTGTGAAAAACTTTTTCGATAATCTTTTCGGCAAGAAGAAACCTCAGCAGAAACCTGCGATCAGTGAAAACGTCGTTACTGCCCCGCTTTCAGACGCACAGCTGCAGGCCATCAAGGTCGCATCCAACAAAGTCGAGCCATCGCAGATCATTGTAGGCTATCGGGCAGTCGGTTGGAAAACAACGGGAACTGAATGAGGACAGCCTGCTTGCTTTTACGTCCACGATATCGGGTAACTTCGGGTCAACTCCTTTCGGATTGTATATTGTTGCGGATGGAATGGGCGGGCACCAGTATGGAGAAGTTGCCAGCAATTCGGCGATACGCACCATCGCCAGCCAGGTGATGCACAAGTTCCAACCCTACCTGTTCAATCTGACATCCACTCCTTTGGATGAGTCGCTGCAGGAGATCATGCAAGGCGCCATTTCGGAAGCGCAGCGCGTGGTGCTGAAAGAGGCTCCCGGCAGCGGCACAACGGTCACCGCGGCATTGGTAGTAGGCCAGCAGGTGACGATTGCCCATGTAGGCGACAGCCGGGGTTACATGATATATCAGGACGGGCGTACGGAAGTGGTCACCCGCGATCACTCGCTGGTCAGGCGGCTGGAGGAATTGGGTCAGATCACCGCCTCTGAAGCCGCTGTTCACCCTCAGCGCAATGTACTTTACCGCGCACTGGGACAGGGTGAGATTCTGGAACCGGATATCACCACCATGCCCTTCCCTCAGAATGGATATCTTCTGCTCTGTTCTGACGGTTTGTGGAATATGGTGCCCGACGAAGACATCCGTCAGATCACATTAAATGCGCCAACACTTCACATCGCCTGCCAGAACATGGTCACAGCCGCCAACACCGCCGGGGGACCGGACAATATCAGCGCAGTCCTTATCCAGGTGTTGAGCTAGGTTTTCCCGTCCGCGGGTAGCCTCTTCGCGTTTCGATAGCCCTGCCGGCGGAGTGGGTGCACGGAGCCGCAGGTGGAAAAGGGATTTATACTCAGGTCATGGCAGGTAAGCCGGATTTTTACGTAATTCTGGGAGTAATGCGCAGCGCCTCACAGGATGATATCCGAAAGGCGTATCTGAAATCTGTGCAGAAACTTCACCCGGATAAAAACGAGAATCCGGGCGAGACGGAAATGTTCCTGGATGTGCAGCAGGCTTACGAGGTGCTTGCGGATCCCAAACGACGATCCCAGTACGATGCCACGCTGCCTCCAGAGCCTCAAAAACCGAAATTACCCATTACAGAGACAATTTTATTAAGCCGCAAGAGTCTGCTCAAAATGGAAGAGCAGCAGATGCTGTACGCCCTGTTGCAACTTACTCCCGATGAGTCCCTGACGGAAAATGCGGCTCCGCCATTGAACTTCTGCCTTATTTTGGATGTTTCCACTTCGATGAAGGGCGAAAAGCTGGATGTTGTAAAAGCGACTGCACTCCAGCTCATGAAGAAACTGCGACCTCAGGATATTTTCTCGGTGGTGACGTTTTCAGACCGCGCCGAGGTGATCATTCCGTCGTCGCGCAATATCGACATGCGCCGCGCTCAGAATCGTATTCAGATGCTGTCCACCTCGGGTGGTACGGAAATCTTCCAGGGTCTGCAAGCCGGCGTCGAAGAGATCAGACAATATCTTAAACCCACATCCGTCAACCACATCATTTTGCTTACAGACGGGCAGACCTATGGCGATGAACGGGCTTGCCTCGAATTGGCGCAGCAGGTCTCCGATGAGGGCATCGGCATCAGCGGACTGGGAATAGGGAACAGTTGGAACGATATTTTTCTTGATGCCATCGCCAGCAGTACGGGCGGGAATTGTATGTATGTCAGCAACCCTCAGGATATCCAGAAATTCCTGGTCGACAAGTTCGACCGTCTTTCGCAGGTCATCGTTGAGGAGGTGACGCTGCAGTTCAAGCCGGGACCGGGGGTCGATTTGAGCTATGCGTTCCGCCTTCAGCCGGAAGCCGCCCCCTTGTCGCTTGAAAGCCCCATCCGCCTGGGTCCCATTCTCAAGGACAATAACCTCAACGTGTTGTTTGAGATCAAGGTGAAACCGGATGCCGTTAAAAAATGGCGACGTAACGCTGCTCGAAGGACAGATCGATATCGCCATGTCTGCAGCAGTTCTTCCGATTCCCCCATTCGCGTTAACCTTTCCCGCCCGATTTCAGGAGATATCACCACCGATGTCCCGCCGCCGGAGATCGTTCAGGCTCTCTCACGGTTGACCATTTACCGTATCCAGGAGAAAGCGCGGCAGGAGGTCAGCTCCGGGGAATATGACAAAGCCGCCGAGCATCTGCAGCGCATGGCCACGCACCTGCTCGCCCAGGGGGAGCGCAGCCTTGCCAAGACGGTTTTATTGGAGGCGGAGAACATACAGAAACAGAAAGCCTTCTCCGAGAACGGAGAAAAGCAAATCAAGTTTGGAACACGGGCGTTGCTCTTGCCAGGGGAGATTAAGCAATGATTATATGTCCCAATTGCCGCCACGAAGAGGTGCCTGGGGCGCTGTTTTGCAGTGAATGCGGTTCGCAGCTTGTGTTTTCGGATTCATCAAACACCACCGCACTCCCTGAAAAGCAAGGTAAAGATGACCTGCCGGGCACTGCGCCGATTTAACCCAACATGACCGCCACTCTTCGGGCGCGGATTATGGTCCACGTCATCGACAACGGTAAACTGATCCCCGTCACCGACAAAACGGAGTTCACCGTGGGGCGCGCCAGCGAAGGACAGCCCATCACTCCGGATGTGGACCTCGGCGAGTTCAATGCATTTGATTTTGGTGTGTCACGATTGCATATCGTCGTCCGGCTGGCGGGTGAGAAGCTGTCCATTATGGACCTGGGCTCGTCCAATGGGACATTCATCAACGGTGTTCGCGTTCCCGTTAATTCCGTACAGTCTATCAGCAGTGGCGATGTCGTTTCTTTGGGCAAATTCCGCATTCAGATTCTCGTTAATCGTACTCCCTCAATAGGTGACTTATGCCAACTATCTTGATCCATATCTTGAACGAAGATCCCGTTCTGGGAGAAGTTGAGAACCTGCCGGGCGCGACCGATACGGTCATCGTGGTCAACAACCCTCGCAAAAGAGACGGCAAGGACCTTGCGAACATAGTACAAAACGTCACCCAGGTCATCTGGCCTATCAATCGGTGCGCTTTTATCGAGGTCATTCCTGGCGAGGACGAAGAGCAGATCATCAGCTTTGTGCGAGAATAGTCATGGCAGACGATTTCGAGCGCCGGCGCATTCTCGTAGTGGATGATGAAGAGCGGATGGTGCGTTTCATCCGTTTGAATCTGGAGCATGACGGTTTCCAGGTCACTGAAGCGTTTAACGGAAAACAGGCTATCCAGCGCCTGCGCGATGCCTCCCCGGACCTGATCCTGCTCGACGTGATGATGCCCGACCTGGACGGATTTGAAGTCCTGCAGATGGTGCGCGAGATCAACAGCGTGCCGGTCATCATGCTGACCGCCAAAGGCGAGGAGGATGACCGTGTGAGGGGGTTGGAACTTGGCGCGGACGATTACGTCACCAAACCTTTCAGTCCGCGCGAGCTGGTCAGCCGGGTCAAAGCGGTCCTGCGCCGAACGGAAGGCGCCAGCGGGTCGATGCACGGTCTGATCGAAGTGGACGAGCATCTAAAAATGGATTTCGACCGCCGCGAAGTATGGAAGGACGGAAAGACCGTCAAGCTGCGCCCCACGGAGTATCGTTTGCTTTACCATCTGGTTCAAAATGCAGGGTGGGTGGTCTCACACGATCAGCTTCTGGCAAAAGTCTGGGGTTACGAATATCGCGACGAACCGCATTACGTGAGGCTGTATATTAATTATCTTCGCGAGAAGCTTGAGGATGACCCCGGCAATCCCATCTATATTTTGACGGAGCGCGGCGTCGGCTACCGTTTTGTGGATTTCCGAAGGCAGAAGGAAAACGCCTGAAATTAGTACCAAGGTTCTTTCCAATAATGGCAGTAAATTGGGGCGGGGTTGGCGGGCATGCCAGCCCCGCTCTTGTCATCCCTTCTTCTTTAGACTATACTTCTTTTACCACCATTTGGAGATAAAAGAGGAATAATGGCGAAACAAAGAATTTTACTCGTGGATGATCATGAGGTGGTTCGGCTGGGATTAAAATCCCTCCTTGACCGGAACTCACAATTTGACGTGGTGGGAGAGGCTTCGTCAGCCCGTGAAGCGCTCGAGCAGGTGAACCTTCTTTCACCGGACATTGTCGTCATGGACATCCGCCTGCCAGGTACATCTGGCATCGAAGCTTGCGAGGATATCATTCAGAAACACCCCAATATCAAGGTCATCATGCTCACTTCGTATGCCGAGGATGAGATGCTTTTCTCGGCCATTCGTGCCGGCGCTTCAGGTTACATCCTGAAACAGATCAGCAGCGAGGACCTGGTGCATGCTCTGGAGGCGGTGGGACGCGGTGAAGCCCTACTCGACCCTGCAGTAACCCAGCGTGTCTTCCAGGAAGTCCGCAAGGCCGTCAAGGAAGAGGAAGCGTCGGCGTTTGCGCATTTGAGCCAACAGGAGAAACACGTGCTGCTGCTCGTTTCGGAGGGGAAGACCAACCGAGAGATCGCCAAAGCGCTGTTCCTCGGCGAGGGGACGGTGCGCAACTATGTCAGCAGTATTCTTTCCAAGCTGGGAGTCAACAACCGCGCCGAAGCTGCGGCTTATGCCGTTGAGCATAATTTGAGAGAATACATCGCCTCTTAACAAAGTTCGTTGCCCTTCAACTGCCGGCTTGAGAGCTGGCAGTTTTTTTTCCGGATGACCGGCGATTTCCATTTATAATGGAATTAAAATTCCCAAAAACGACATTTATAAATAAAAGTGGAAACCAATGTCACGAACCCGAAAAGTTTTTTTGCCTTGCTGCCTGCTCCTTTTTGTCTTTTTGTTGGCGTGCTCGCAGACATCTGTCACACCCGCTGAGAAACCTGTCCTACCTATGACTTCCCACTATAAGTGTTCCAGCCGAGGAGCCTTTCCGCATTATTGGCTATTTCACTGAAGCCGGTATCGTTGAGCGGGTCCCGTTTGACCGGTTGACCCATATCAATTATGCATTTATCCTCCTCAATGAAGATGGCTCCCTGAAGCCCATCGCCAATTCCTGGAAATTGAAGAATTCGTCAAGACGGCGCACCAGAATGGGGTGCGTGTGCTGCCCTCCGTCGGCGGCTGGGGCTGGGATGCCCAATTCGAGGCAATGGCTGCCGATCCAATTGCGCGCAAGGCCTTCGTAAAGAATATTCTTGCTGTTGTCGATGAATACGATCTCGACGGAGTCGATATCGATTGGGAATATCCCGATGCCGGGCAGTCCGCAAAAAATTATGCAGCGCTGATGCACGAGCTTCGCCTGGCGTTACCGGAAGGCATGCTGCTCACTGCAGCGGTACCTGCCCTGGGGTCGAACGCGGATAATTTCCTGCCAGTGACTTTTGCCGACGTCGATTTTCTGAATGTGATGGTCTATGATGGCGACCATGGAGCCGGGCATTCGCCTTATCAATATGCTGTCGATTTGCTGGCGTACTGGGCAGGGCAGGGTTTACAGAAAGAAAAGACTGTGCTTGGCGTGCCTTTTTACGGCCATCCGGGCTCAGTGCCCTACCGTAAGCTGGTGGATGCAGATCCGTCCGCAGCGCAGAGGGACAGCATGGAGTATTCTGGAGCAACGGTTTATTACAACGGCGTTCCGACCATCATCGAAAAAACCAAGCTGGCCATGGAGAAAGGTTCCGGCGTGATGTTCTGGACTCTGGAAGGCGACACCATCGATGACACTTCCCTGATCAGGGCGATTTACGATACGGCATACGGGAATTAATCACGCTGGATGTAAGAAACTTCCGAAGTCTATAAGGCTTCGGAAGTTTCTTTTTTATTTCTCTTTGCTGATCTTTTTCCAGGCTTTCATCATGGTCAGTGCATCCTCTTCCATGATCGGGCTTTCGCAAAGGATGCGGCCTCCGGCGCCGGCATCATGCAGGGCTTTGAAAAGTGCTTTTAGGTTGAGGTCAGCATCCTCCAGCGTGAGGTGGTTCTTCTCCCCTTTGGGTCCGTACTCGATGCCTGAAAGATGAATGTGCAGGCGTTTGAGCGCTGGTTTACCCAACGCGTCAGCATACAGTTTTATCCGGGTGGACCATTCTTCATAGGAGTTGATGGATCCGTCACCGGCGCGGGCATGCAGGTGGGCAAAATCCAGGCAGGGTTCGACACCCGGGATCTCTCTCGCCATCGCCAGAGTATCCTCGAGGGAGCCGAGCATGGCTATCTTGCCCATGGTCTCCGGGCGCAGGGTGACGGGATTCCCGGCTGCGCGCAATTCGTCCACGCAGCCGCGCAGGCGCGGGATGGCCGCCTCGAGCACCTCCTCGGCGGGTCGCTCGAAATACGAGCCGGGATGGAAGATGATATCCGTAGCGCCGGCCAGATTCCCGTAGTGCGCAGCGTCCATCAAGCGCTTTCGGGATTTCGGCCACTCATCCTTATCAGCATTGAGATTAATAAAGTAGGGGGCGTGAACACTGACCGCCACATCCTGCCCAACAGACGCAGCCTTGATGAGTGCGCAGGTCTCAGCGGATACCCTCACCGATTGCACCCAGCCCAGTTCGAGCGCATCCAGTCCGATTTCACGACTGTAATAGATCGCTCCTACACTTCCACCGGGCTTTTTGGGCGTTTGAGTGGGAGAGCCCACTGTGCCAAAACGAAACGATAAGGTCATTTTTTTCTCCACCGGTTCAATTACTGAAATAGAATGAGAGTCTTTCCCACAACGGAGGACCCAGGATCAATAATCCCACCAACACGGCAGCAAGGGCTGCGATCAACACCGCTGCGGCGCCGACGTCCTTACCGGTTTTAGCCAGCGGATGCTGTACCGGACTGGCGAGGTCCACGACCGCTTCGATGGCGGTATTGAAAAATTCCGCCGACCAGACCAATGCCATCGTCAATAGGAGTACAGCCCAATCCCTGGCGGGAAGTTGCAACCCGATGGCCAGCAAAATGACCAGCGTGGTCATGATGGCATGCAGCCAGGCATTTTTCTGGGTCTTGATGACGAACCACAAGCCACGGAAAGCGTTTTCGAAGGAGCGATATCGGGAGATTAAAAATTCCTTGATGTTCGCCACACGCTGCCTATTCTTCGCGGATCTGGATCTGCCCCAGCCCGAGCCTCTCCAGGATTTCTCCCTGTGCCTGCCACATGCGGGATTTGTCCGCGGATTTTGCATGATCATGACCCAGCAGGTGCAGCACGCCGTGCACGACCAGCAGCTGGGCTTCTGCTTCCAGTAGGTGACCGGCTGTCCTTGCCTGCCGCTCAGCCCGCGGGATGGAGATGACGATGTCTCCCAGGTACTTTTCCCCTGTTTCAGGATCGCTCTCTTCCGATGGAAATGAAAGTACATCGGTAGGCGCATCGATTCCAAGATAACTCTGATTCAGGGATCGGAGTTGTGAATCATCAGACAGGAGGATGGTCAGTGTATGTGGTTTTGGAACAGCCTGATGTTCGAAGGTGTACTGCGCTGCTTTTTTTAGCGTTTTCGGAGAGATGTCCGGAGACAATCCGGGTTTGGTCTTGATATGGATCATTTATTTTCTTGCTCAGGCCGTGGCTGGGTGGGGACTTCTTTGGACAAGGTCTCCAGCCTGGGGTATTGGATCCTTGCATGAAAAGTCCCGCGCAGGGTGCTGACAAAAAACTCATTGATGAGATGCAGATCGCGCAGCGTCAGGCGGGTGGCGTCGAGCTGACCGTCCTGCTGGCAGTGGTCCACCACGCGGTGGACGAGGGCGCGAAGGCTCGCCTCGTCCGCAGGCCGCTCGGCGCGGGTGCGCGCTTCAGCGCCGTCGGCGAGCATCAGGATGGCGGTCTCCCGTGATTGCGGGCTTGGACCGGGGTAGCGAAACTTGTTGAGATCCACTCTCGAGGCATCGCCCCCGGCTGCTTCGACGGCGCGGTTGTACTGGTAGCGGGTGGAGAGCGTGCCGTGATGCTCGCCGATAAAATCCTGTATGCGCGAGGGAAGATGGTGCTTGCGCGCCAGTGCGAGCCCGTCGGTCACATGCTGAATGACGATACGTGCCGCATCGATCGGTTCCATATCGTCATGGGAGTTGATGGCTTCGGGGAGTTGGTTCTCGACGAAAAACTGCGGGTTCATCGCCTTGCCGCAATCGTGATAGAGTGCGCCCACCCGCACAAGGAGTTGATCCGCGCCGATGGCCTCCGCGGCCTGTTCAGCCAGGTTGGAGACCTGCAGACTGTGCTGGTAGGTGCCCGGGGCGCTGCGCAGGAAGAATTGCAGCAGGGGATGATCCGGCCGGGAGATCTCAAGCAGTTGGAGCGGAGTGACCAATCCCAGCTGCTGTGCGAGTAAATACTGGAGAAGCAGCGCCAGGCTCGCGGAAGCCGCGCCGTTGAACGTCGCTGCGCTGATCAGGGTCAGGATCCCGATCCAATCCCACGAATAGAATGGGATGCGAAACGCGAGAATAACAGCAGCCCCGGATCCCGCCACCGCAATGCCTGATCGGAAGAAAGCCCCGACACTGCGCGCCGGTCCCAGCGTCAGGACAGCGCACAGGGATGTGATCAGGTAATAGATCGTCAGGTCGAGGGCGTTCGGCATTCCATAAGATGTCAAAATGGACAGCGGGATGGAAAGGACAAGCGCAGGTCCGATTCCAAACAGCGCGGTTACCAGCATCCCAAATGCCGGCAGTGGGTATAAATAGGGAATGACCGTTCGATTGGGGATCAGAACGCGTGCACCGATGAAGAATAGCAGGAAGATGATCGCGATCAGAAACTGACCGCGCAGGCTGCCCAGCGATGCGGGTCTGCGGCGAAGAAAATAAAGCCAAATAAAGACAGACAGGATGATGACGAGTGAGGCCGCTCCGATCAATTCCTGCCATTCGGGGATGGATTGAATCAAACCCAGTTTCTGCAGCGCTTCAATGTCCGCGGCGGTGATGACGTCGCCACGGGAGATGATCTTCTCTCCCGCAAGAAATTCGCGGGTGATCGGCTGCACCGATTTACGGGCAAGAGACTGGGCGCTCTCGGTAAGCTCGGGGCTGTAAAAACTGTTGGCGACGACGTAAGGGGAGACCAGTTCAGCGACGACCAGAGCCTGATCCTCGGTAAGGTCTAGACTCACCAGGGTGGGCAGGCTGCGCCGGATACTTTCGATCTGGTCTTCACGCACCGTTCCGCGCATCACCTGCTCGAGTATGCTCAGCGCTTCCTGTTCGATCGTTGACCAGCGCGAATCGGACATCAACAACACCCGGTCGATGGTCTCCGGCTGGAGTTGGAGCTGGGTGATCTCGGCGAATGCAGTCTTCCTGGCTGCCAGATCCAGTTCAGTATTCCCCCGGATTTCAGTCACTGTGAGGAGAACGGTACGCAGTCCCTCGATTTGCTGGCGTGATGTGACCGGGTCGGCGGGTGAATAAACGGGAGACACCGCCCGTTCCGCTTCGGTGCGGGCTTGTTCAGTTAATACGTCACTGACGAAACTCGCATCGCCGATAGCCAGCAAGTCTTGCGGCGCGACCTGTCCCTGCTGGACCGGCAGGGCGGGCTGGCGGATGGAGATTTGAACGATCAACCCAACCAGGATTAAAACGCCGGTCGTGATGAGTAATATTATTGCGAGGAATTGGGAGCGCAGCGGCTGCGGCTGCGCTTTTTGGGAGACGTCCATTGACGAGGTGCGTTACTTTTGAAGCAATCCCCGGACGACCTGACTGACCTGGTCGTTTGCGGCACGCCCGGCCACGCGAGGCAGGAGGGCTTTCATTACCTTGCCCATATCCGCGGGGGCTGCCGCGCCCACTTCGGCGATGACCGATTCAGCCAGGGCAGTGAGTTCGGCGGAATCCATGGCCTGTGGAAGGTAACCGCTCAGCACATGGATCTCTGCTTCAGTTGCGGTTGCGAGGTCGGTGCGGCCTGCCTTTTGGGCTTCCTCGAGCGATTCGCGGCGAGTCTTTACTTCCTTTTGCAGGATCGCGATCACGCCGGTTTCATCGAGGGTGACCTGCTTGTCGATTTCAGTTTGTTTAATGGCGGCTAGCACCATGCGGATGGTGCGCTTGCGGGTGTCATCGCCGGAGCGCATGGCATCCTTGAGGTCGTTTTCGAGTTTGGCTTTTGTATCCATGAGCCTGATTATACCGCGCACTCAATTTGTGCCTTTCGTGTAGCTATCCATCCTATAGATCAGTGAATGCTTTTCCCAGATCCGCTGGTAAATTATTCAGGGCACGAGCGAATTCAAATCGCGTTCGCATGACTGCCGCTGAAAATACATAATCAAAATTCAGCCTGTCAGGACCGTCGATGTTCATGGCGAGATGGGAATTCATTGGAGCCAGCTTCAACCAGGATGCAGGTAACAAATTCATGTAGAGAAGCAAGTCGAAGAGGTGTGGCGTGCCGGAGTGGAGGTCGCGGCTTAATAGGATACCCTGGTCCAACGGATCAAATTGCTCGGGAGCGCGGTTAACGTCATTGTTCCTTGACAGCCAGAGAGCGACATAATTGCTGTGGGCGTAAAAATCCTGTACTGCATGGCTCAACCGCCCGAACGCCCTCCAGGCTGATTGTGGATCACCGTGAGTCAAGGCAGGTTTAATTATTGCGTGTTGCGTTTCAACATAGGCGTTTCCCTTGGAGAATGCACTGCTGTCATAATGAAAGTGATCATGACCCACTTGATAGCGAAGCGCATCCTGCCCGATGTTGGCAGCGATAATCACATCCAACGCCCGCCGGCTGACCTGGCTTTCGATCGCCTGATGTGTAATCTGACGGTGGTAAATGATTTTCATAGGGCATCCTTCCCCGGCAGTATTGAAGTGGAGAGATTATAATTGCGGACATGTCATTTTACACACGAAAAGGCGACGATGGTTACACTGGTGTCCTGGGCGAAGGGCGCATCCCCAAAGAGCATCCGCGCACCGAGGCTTTGGGCGCCATCGATGAAGCGACATCCGCCCTCGGGCTGGCACGCGCCTCCGCCCGTGCCCCCGAGATTGCGCCGATCATCCTGCAGGTCCAGCGCGACCTGTACAGGCTAATGGCCGAAGTGGCTGCCACGCCTGAGAACGTTGAAAAGTTCCGCGCAATAGACGATGCCAAGGTCACCTGGGTGGAGTCACACACCGATTTATTGAGCAGCAAAGTCCGTATGCCGAGCGAATTTATCATCCCCGGTGATACTCCGGCCAGCGCTGCGCTCGATCTTGCGCGGACCGTTGTTCGCCGTGCGGAACGCAGGGTGGCGGAACTGTTCCACCTTGGCGAGATCGACAACCCCCAGGTGTTGAACTACCTCAACCGGCTTTCCTCCCTGTGTTTTGTACTGGAATTATTTGAAGACCAGTTCGAAGGTCAATCCCCAACTCTGGCAAAAGGATAATATGACTGGAACAATCATCAACGTTGCCGCCATCCTGATTGGCGGAGCAATCGGCTTGTTCTTTGGGGCGCGCATCCCAGATCGATTAAAAAGCACCGTCATTTCCGCGATGGGATTGTTCACCGCCTTGATTGGCATACAGATGTTCTTCAAAACCGAGAATGCCTTGATCGTATTGGGCAGCATGCTGATCGGTGCGCTACTGGGTGAGTGGTGGCGGATCGAGGACGGCTTGGAGGCATTCGGCCGGTGGCTCGAGGGACGATTTTACAAAGGGAACGCTGATTCCTTATCCGCTCCCGCTAACAGCCGCAGCCGCTTCATCATTGGTTTCATGACTGCGTCATTACTTTACTGCATCGGTCCCATGGCGATCCTGGGTTCCATACAGGATGGATTGACCGGAGATTACCAGACACTGGCGATCAAATCTGTCTTGGACTTATTTGCTTCCGTGGCTTTTGCATCCACTCTGGGAGTGGGAGTATTGTTCTCCGTGGTGCCGCTGGCGATCTACCAGGGAGGGATCAGCCTGCTGGCAGGGCAGCTCAATGCCATTGTCACGGCGGCGATGATGAATGAGATGACAGCCACAGGAGGTGTGATTCTGGTGGGGCTGGCCATCAGCCGGCTGCTCGAGATCAAGCCAATCCGGGTAGGGAATTTCCTGCCGGCTCTGGCTGTCGCGCCGCTGATCGTGTGGGTGCTTGGATTGTTTAAATAATAAGAGCCGGCGATAAGCCAGCCGGCTCTTAACTGATTCCGTGAGGTGCTAATTCGATCCGGCGGCGGCTAACGCGGCATCGATCTCCTGCTGAAACACGCCGTAAGGTTGGGCACCAATAATCACGTTTCCGTTGATAATAAACGAAGGTGTGCCATAGCTTCCCGAACCGTCATAGTTCGGAGCAGTGGTGATTTCTCTCACACCGTCCTCGGCATCCTGGTCGACCATGGCCATGTACTTTTTACTGTCCATGCAGGATTTGAAAGCCGCTGAATCAAGCCCGAGGGCATCGGCAAAGGCATCCAGGCGCTTGCGGGCGTATGCACCCTGGTTTTCACCATTCCAGTTGGCAAAAAGTATATCGTGGTATTCCCAATACTTGTTTTCATCGCCAGCGCAATAAGCGGCATGTGCCGCATCTTGAGATTCGGTATTATTGGCATTGCGACTGAGAAAGTTGCCCATCGAGCGGCTGACGAAGTAGACTTTACCGGTCTTGACATAGTCTTCAAGGATCTTGTCTTCAGTATCTTCCCAGAATCGGAGGCACAAGGGACACTGGTAGTCTGAATATTTAACGATTTTTACGGGAGCATTGGGGTCCCCCATGGCGTTAAAATCTGCCTGCGGTCGGGGATTGGGATCGGCGAGGATGATCTCTCCGGTAGGTTTAATGCTCGGATAAATCAGCAAGAAGGCGAGAACCAATGCTCCAAGAGATATCAAGACGATGGCAAGGATCCGGCTGTTGCGTTGCTGGCGGGTGCGTTTTGCCCGCATTTCCTGTCGTTTGCTCATTACATTCTCCTATGATTATGGATAATCCCAAAAAACCAGTGGCAGGATTTTGCCATGTTCAGTGCGATTTGTCCAGTTAAAAACTTCGCGAAGGAGAGATTCCCCGCGAAGACTAATTTGATTTTAAGCAAATCAGTTTTTTAAAGCCGGGTCAACCCACAACTTACTTCACGCTCACAACAACTTTGAATTCGCAGGCGTCATGACCCAACGCCCGGCAGGCAGTTTCCTCGACATCGTGGTCGATGCCGGTTGCCCAGAAAAGCATTCCCCGGATCAATCCCAGCGTGATGTAACACACAGGTTGAGATTCCTGTTGCCCAGCCACGGCAGGGCTTGTGGAATCGACGAACAGCAAGTTCAGGTCCATCGTGTGGACCGATACGATGCCGTCCCTGCCCTTCATGACCCTGGCGAGCAGATCGAGTGCAGGTTTTTGCCGCCATACGGAAGGAACGACTTTCAATCCAGCTGCCAGCATACGTGTCCCGAGACCTTGTTCCTGCAGGAAGGGTTTCCAAAGGTTCTGGCCGATTCGCAGCAAGATCCCGCGGGCGCCGCGTCCGTAGTAAATGCGCAGGCGCTTTTGGATTTCCGCATAGGTCTCAGCTGCCTGGACCCCGTTCAGGGAGGAGATCGTATCGACATCCAGCAAGCTGGGATCATTGATAAGCTGGGCAAGATCATTGCGCCCAACTTCCGTGTTGGCAGTCAGGATGAACTGTCGCAGCAGGGAAGGAGGAATAGTTCGGGGATGATCGGTCATCGGAATCCTGGTGGTGGATATGTCTGGTATTATTTGCCGTTCTATTTGCTGATTACATCTGAAGAACGTAAACCGGATATTTCTCGCTTGTGGGTTTAAAACCGATAGACTTATACAACGCAAGTGATGCCGAGTTGTCATCCTGGGTATTCACGGTGAACTTGCGCAGTCCGCGCCGGGAGCTTTCCTCCAGCAGATCGTGGACCAGCGCACGCCCTATCCCGTGTCCCTGACTATCAGGCCGGACCGCAAGCCTGGCCAGATGTCCACCAAACGGATTATGGGTGCTGATCTGGTAACCCACAATGCCGTTCGAAGATTCAGCGATTGTTGCCCACCCTGCCTGGGATAGAGCCCGCTGCAGCGCTTCGAGGGAATTCTGCCAGAGGGGGACAAAAGCTTCCGCATCCACCTCCGCAACGTGTGGGAGATCACTCGCGGTCATTTGCCGGATATGGAGATCAGGCGATGTCTTTAAAGCTTTCAACGGTTTGTCAGTAAACTCGAGGATGACAATATGCTGCGCCACTGAAAAGCCGGAGGACCGCAGCAAAGGGACAAACCAATCCTGCGACGTGATGGCGGCTGCCAGGATTCCGTCTTGAGCCGAAAGAGTATCCCGCGCGGTTCCCCACAGAGATGCCCATGAATCGGACAGGGTCAGTTCACCGGAACAGGCAAAAAGCCGTATCCAGGCGATTTTCGCCGGGTCAATCGGGCACGCCAGCGAAGCGGTGACCAGCCGCCCATACTCCGCTACCCAGAAATCGGGTCCACCGAGCCAATCCAGAGGGGTGCGCCAATCCAGGTGGCGGTGGATGTAAGGTTCGTAGTACAGAAGGTTGGCGATCTGCTGCTGATCTCGCGATTGCGCGGTCCGCACTTGAATTTCGAGATTTACCATGGCCGGAATCTTATCAGTGCTTTCGTTAGACGCTGCTTGAACGTGGGCTTTTTAACCCCGGCAGCCCCGGTCTGCATCGAATACGCGGCATCGATTGTTTTTCCCTGACGGAGCTGCAGCAGGGAAAGGGATTGCAGCACGGTGGCTCGCATCTGGTCCTCTCCTGCTTCTTCCAGAAGATCAGCAGAGCGCTGATATTTTTGCGCTGCTTCATCCAGCCTGTTGAGGGCTTCGAGGGCGGATGCTTCATTCCCAACCGCAAATCCCTGCCGGCGGATGTCACCTGCGGCCTGGAAGATCGAGTCGGTGCCTGCCACGACTTGAAAAGCCCCATCCGCGTCGCCAGCTTTCAACAGGGACACGCTTTGATTGTTTTTCATCTCTGCAGAATCAAGAGGCTTTCCAGCGGCAGCAAAACCCTCCGCTGCAGCGGCAAAAGAATTGGCAGCATTTTCATACTGCCCTTTCTGGAAGGCTTTGGAGCCTTCTTCGGCGAGTTGTTGTGGCGTTAATATTTCCGGCATTTGGATTTTTACAACGTGATATCGAGCAGACCCTCGGCGATCGCCCGCATTTTTTCCGTGGAGATCAGGCTCATTTTCCGGGCAAGCTCAAGATACGGGCGGTTGACCGGAAGGCAGACAAAGGCCTGCAATTCCTGCGGAAGATTGGTGAATTCCTGGATGGCCTGCTGCTGCGACAGCCACTGTCCAATGGGGCTGGACTGGTCGAAAAAGGTTTCGATGCGCGCATCGAGCGCCAAAAGACAAGCCTCCAGCTCAGGAAGGGATATCGGTCTTTCTCCCATCTCATACGCTTTCAACTTGCGTTGAGTGATTCCGGTTTCCTCGGAAATGGCCTTAATGGTTCGGTTGGTTTCCATACGCTTCTGGCGAAGCAGCGCTCCGACCACGCGGTGGCGAAGGGGGAAGAGTACATTCAGGTTCAGGGGTTTGGTAGGCGATTCGTCGTCCGAGATGACTTCCCGGCTCCAGAATCGGTCTATGGGCATCCGGAAAAAATAAGCCATCGCTTCCACTTCCGGCAGCGAGGGGGACCGACGGCCGTCCTCGTAGGCACGGAATATCCCCGGTGTGACATTAATGGCAGATGCGCATTCAGCTATCTTTTTGCGCGATGCCAGTCGTGCGTCACGAATGAGGAGTCCCAATTTGCGGGAACGAAGGTTGATTGCAGACATATCTTTCATAGGCTTCCCTTTGCCCATCCAGTGATTTGATTAATACTGATTATAGCAGTTTCGCAGCCGCTTTTTCAGGTTTTCCGTGGTTGGTGACATCACCCAACGGTTCTACCGCCGGCGCAGCATGTCGCCGATATTGGCGCCGAACACTTCAGGCGGAAGTTTGAATCCGGCGGCTTCGAGGCGCGGCGTGAACAGGGGCCGGATCCCGGTCGGTTTGAGGAGGCCGACCACCTTGCCGTCCGTTGTGACACCGGTCTGCTCAAAGCGGAAGATATCGGTCAGTACGATCGTATCTCCCTCCATGCCGGCCACTTCCGTGATGGCGGTGACCTTTCGTGTCCCGTCCTTCAGGCGTGATTGCTGGACGATCAGGTCGATGGCGCTCGATACCTGTTGGCGGATCACTTTCACAGGGAGTTCCATTCCCGCCATTAAGACAAGGGTCTCGAGGCGCGAGAGAGCATCGCGCGGCGCATTGGCATGAACCGTGGTCAGCGACCCGTCATGGCCGGTGTTCATGGCCTGAAGCATGTCCAGGGCTTCGCCGCCTCGGCACTCGCCAACCACGATCCGGTCCGGGCGCATGCGCAGCGAGTTGCGCACCAGGTCGCGGACGGTGACCGCACCTTTGCCTTCCACGTTGGCAACCTTTGTTTCCATGCGGACGATATGGTCCTGCTGGAGTTGAAGCTCTGCGGCGTCTTCGATGGTGACGATCCGTTCATCTTCAGGAATAAAGCCCGAGAGGACATTGAGCAGCGTGGTCTTGCCTGAGCCGGTACCGCCGGAGATGACGATGTTCAGCCGGCTGATGACGCAGACGCGCAGGAATTCCGCCATGGATGCGGTCAGCGAGCCAAATTCGATCAGCTGTTTGGTGGTCAGTTTATCGCGGCTGAACTTGCGGATGGTAACGGACGCCCCGTCGATGGCAACGGGCGGGATGACGGCGTTGACGCGCGAGCCGTCAGGCAGGCGTGCATCCACAGTGGGGGAGTCGGGATCGATGCGGCGGCCGAGGGGCAGGATGATGCGGTCGATCACGCGCTGAACGTGAGTGCTGTCCTCGAAGGTTATCGCCGTGCGGATGAGCTGCCCTTTCTTCTCAATGTAGACCTTCTTGGGACCGTTCACCATGACTTCGGTGACATCCGGGTCGTCCAGCAGAGGCTGGATGGGTCCATACCCGAGCAGCTCGTTGAGCACATCGTGTTCGATCTGCTGCCGGATCGTTTCGGGCAGGTTCAGCCTGAGGCGCGGAAACAGTTCCGAAAGCCGCTTCTTGACGATGACATGACGCTGGTCGAAAGGCGGATTCTCCGTCTCGAGGTCGCGCGATAAATTTGCGATGATGTAATTCTTCAGCCGGATGACATCAGCGGACGAAAGACCCGTGCTCGGTGTCACAGAGTTCAATGGTGTGGTCATTAATTACTTTTCCCCTCATCTCCCTGGGAGTTCTCCTCGCGTGGGATGACCCAGACGATCTGCGATCGCCTGACCGAGATGAAATCCGCTTCAAAAAGGACTTCTCCGGCATCGTTGAGAACTTTGGCTGCCGTTACAGGTAAAAAAGGTTCGTCGTTATCCAACTCATCCTTGAACCGTCCGTTGGGGCGGATATGCACCAATCCCTGGATCCGGTACTGGGTTGTCTGAATGATGGCTGGAACGGTCACCTTGGATATGATTTCTGTATAGAACTTTCCCTTGTCGTCAAACTCAATTCCCATTCAGCCTCCGCTGCGCCGCCTGGGTCAACTGGATGACCCGGCAGGAGTGTGATGATTATTTTTCGTTGAGGGGCGGCATCAGGTAGCCCAGCCCGGATCGCGTGACGATATGCTTCGGCTCGTGCGCCTCCTCCTCCAGCTTCTGGCGAAGGCGGGCGATGCTGACCCACAGGATTTCCTTGTCTGTTTTGTATTCGGGTCCCCAAACGCTGGTCAGCAATTCCTCGGCAGTCATGATCTTGCCGACATGATGGGCGAACTGCAGAAGCAGGCGGTATTCCGTCGCCGAAAGGAAGATCGGCTGGTTACCTGTCCACACCTCGGCACGGGCGAAGTCAATGCGCAGGTCGCCGTGCTCGAAGAATCGTTCCTGGCCTGATTCTTTGGAAACCTGCGAGCGGCGCAGCACCGCGCGGACCCGCGCCAGCAGCTCGGTGGCGGAGAACGGTTTGACGAGATAATCGTCGGCGCCGAGATCCAATCCCCTGACGCGGTCCTGTTCCTCGCCTTTTGCGGTCAGGATGATGATGGGCACATTGGAATACTGGCGGATGCGCTGGCAGGTGGCGAAGCCGTCCAGCCGGGGCATCATCACATCCAGCAGGATCAACTCCACGGGGTTGGATGAAAATGTATCGATCGCCTGCAATCCATCCGATGCGGTGAGCACATCGTACCCCTCTGTCAGCAGATTGGCCTCCAGAAGACGCAGGTAACGCGGTTCGTCGTCAACAACCAGAATCTTTGTCATCGTTGTTTCTCCTCTCCTCACTTAACATTCTGCCGGATGGGCAGAAGGATATTAAAGATTGTGCCCTCGTCCGGCGCGGACTCAACCCAAATTCTTCCTTTGTGGGCAAGAATGATCTGTTTGCAGATGAAAAGACCGAGTCCCGTTCCCGATGCAGCCTGCCCCGGTACCCGGTAAAATCGGTCGAAGATGTGCGCCAGGTGTTCGGCGGCAATGCCCGGTCCGTGATCGGCAACGGTGATGTGGAGATCGTCCCTCTCCTGCTTTCCATTGATCAGGATCGGCGACCCGGGGGCGTACTTGATGGCGTTGTTGATCAGGTTCTCGAAGATTTGTGTCAGTCGCACCGAATCGGCTTGCACGAGCACAGCCGGCAAGCTGACGATAATTTTCACATCCTTGTAGCGGAGCTGTGTGCGCATCACAACGTCGCGGATGATGGAATCGATCCGCGAGGGTTGGAAGTTCATCGGCAGCGTGTTGCTTTGCAGCCGGGCTGATTCCAGAACGTTCTCGATCAGGGCAGTCAAATGATCCGCTTCCTCGTCGATGATGTTCAGGAACTCGCGCTGCGTGGCCAGGTCCCAGGTGGTGTCATTGCGCAGCAGGGTGGTGCTGTAGCCTTTGATGAAACCCAGGGGCGTTCGAAGCTCGTGGGATACCGTTGAAATAAAGTCCTGCTGAAGCTGCATGGTGCGGCGGGCGTCATCGAGCTGGGATAACTCCTCCAGCAGCATGTACCGCTCGAAAAGCAGGCTGACCAGGGATGCGATGAATTTCGCCTGTTCCACATGCCCCGGGGTGAACGCGGGACCGCCAAAGCGAATGAGCACCAGCACGCCGACCAATTTCTCCGGAGTCCGTAATGGGAGTCCCAGAAGCCCGACCTGGGCAAGGCGGTCCGCTTTGGGATCTATTGCCTCCGGCTGCTGAAGGACCATTTTCCCGGCGGCCATCACCTGGCTGGCGATCTTCTCCCCCCAGGCTGCATCGGCTTCCGCCTTCTTGCCGCGGCCTACCGCCCGGGCATAGATCACCTCGCTCAAGCTGCTGTCCGGTTCGGTGCGGTAAAGCGCGAGGTTGTCGAAAACAAAACCGGAGCGCATCGCCTTGATCAGGCTGTCGAGCGCAGCCTTCAGGTCGTTGGTCTTGGTGACAATCTCGGCGATTGCCAGGTAATCGAAGTTCTCCGTTTTCATGCGCCTCCCTTTTCGGATGCGGCACTGAGCAGGGGGAATGAAAAGGTGGATCCTTTTTCGGGTTCCGATTTTACGCGAACGATCGAGCCATGCGCCTCGACGATCTGTTTGACAAGGGACAATCCCAGACCGGTGCCTCCATAGCGGCGGGTGGAGGAACCATCCAGCTGGTGGAACGGCTCGAAGATTTCGGTGAACCGTTCTTCGGGGATGCCGATGCCGGTATCTGTCACTGCAACGCGTATCATCTCAACCGATACATCCTTTTTCGCCTCGAGCACCACCTGCCCGCCGGCGGGCGTGAACTTGATGGCGTTATCCAGAAGCTGGGTAAGCACCCAGGTGATTTTCTGTTCATCCGCCATGACCAGCGGCAGGCTCGCTTCGAAATCGGTGGACAGCCTGATCTGTTTGTCGTCTGCCTTCGGAAGCGCACGGACGATAATGTCACCGGCGATTTTTCGCAGGTCCACCGCTGCAAGCCGCAGAGTCAACTCACCTCGCGAAGCCAGCGAGAACAGGATCAAGTCGTCGATCAATCCCTGCAGGCGATTGGTCGCGCGCTGCGATACATCCAGTGCATTTCGCTGATCCTCATTGATCGGTCCGAGCGATTCGCTAAAGAGCAGTTCGATGTATCCCTTCACGTGGGTGAGGGGCGTACGGAGTTCGTGCGAGACATTCGCAATGAAGTTGGATTTTAAGCTGGTTCATTTCGGCCAGCTTTTGCAGGGCTTCCTGCAGTTCCGCTGTACGATCCTGCACACGGCGTTCAAGGTTTCTATTGGCGTCTTCCAGCGCCTGCCGGAGCAGGATGATCTGCTCCGTCACAGCGCGGTCGAGGGTTTCGCGGTCGAGAAAGCCCAGCTCAATGATCGCCTGCCCCAGCAGGATGGGTTGACCTTCGCTGGCGCGTTCTTTTTGCAGGTCGAGCGACTGCTGAAGGCGCGCCTCTGTCAGCAGTCCATGATTGACCAGTGATTCCCCCAACCTCGGGACGAGAATCTCAGGTGTGACGGGTGCTCGAGATGATGATGCTGTCTGTTGGTCCATGAGAGTTTTCAGCCGAGTGTATGCAACTTGCTTAATTTAACCACAAAACAGGCTCGCGTAGCCAAATCAAGCTTGCCAGACCCATCCTCCATTTACCATTGTAGCAGAGGACTGCATTTTCAGCAGTTCGTCCGGGTCGCACGCAAAGGGGTCTTTTTCGAGCACGACGAGGTCGGCGTAATATCCCGGAGACAATCTCCCCACGCGGTCCTCCATGCCGGCGGCAAACGCAGGTCCGGATGTGAATCCCTGCCATGCCTCGAGCATGGACAGACGCTGCTCGGGATACCATCCCTGAGGGGATGGGGAGCCATCCGCGCGGCGGCGGGTGATTGCGGCATGCAGCCCGAGGAAGGGATTCGGACTCTCGACGGGCGCGTCCGAGCCAAAAGCCAGCACAGCGCCATGCTCAAGTTGAGTCCGCCAACCATACGCCCAGGCTGAACGCGGCCCCCATAATTTATCGGCTGCCAGCATGTCCGACGTTGCGTGGATAGGCTGCATGGAGGCGATCACGCCCAGCTTCCCAAGCCGTGCGGCATCGTCCGGGTGCAGGATCTGCACATGCTCGATGCGATGCCTGAGACGGGGCAGATTCTTCTCCCGCTCATAGCCGCGCAGCTGTTCAAGCGCATCCAGCACTTCGTGGTTGGCGCGGTCGCCGATGGCATGGACGGTCATGCTCAAGCCAACATCCGCTGCCTGCCGGCCGATCTCGAACAGGTGCTCGCTGTCCATGTTGAGGATACCGCGGTTGTCCGGTTCATTCTCGTACGGCTGGATCATGGCAGCAGTTCGCGGACCCAGCGCCCCGTCCATGAAGACCTTCACCGAGCCGACTTGAAGCATGTCGTTGCCGAATCCGCTGCGCAGCCCCAGCTCGTGCGCGTGAGGAAGCAGCTCCACCGGGACGGATTTGGTGACCCTTAACTTTAAATCCCCTTGCTTATGAAGGACCTGCAAGGCCATGAAACACAGCCGCTGGTCGAAATCATGCACACCGGTCAGTCCCATTTTCCAAAGGATGGGCTGGGCAGCCAGGATGGCGTTGATCAACTGCTCAAGTGTTGCCTGTGGAAGGACATCCTTGAGCAGGTCCATGGCGTACTCGAGCAGGATCCCGTTGGGATTGCCGTTCTCGTCCCGAACAATTTTTCCGTTCTCAGGATCGGGTGTGGAAGCGGTGATCCCCGCCAATTTGAGCGCGGCGCTGTTCGCCCAGCCGGCGTGCAGTGATTTGGCGGTGAGATAGACCGGGTGGCGCGGCGCGGCAGAATCGAGTTGCGCCGCGGTGGGGAATTCGCCGCCCCAGTCGTTCTGCTGCCAGCCGTGCCCGAGGATCCATTCACCGGGTGGCGTGACGCGTGCCCGGTCCGCAACACGACGGAGGCACTCATCGCGTGAGCCCGTCTCACAATCCACCTTCTGCAAGCCAAGAGAATACGCCTGCAGGTGGATGTGTGCATCCGTCAAGCCGGGCAGGACGAAGCGCCCGCCCAGGTCGGTTTTTTCAGCAAAGGGAAATTGATCCAGCAATTCGGCGCCGCCCACGGCGGTGATCCGCTCGCGATCGATGACCAGGACAGAAGCAGCCGGCATGGAATTATCGAGCGTGCGGATGTGGGCGTTATGCAGGATTTTCATTTATCTCCAGGGAGGATTTATTCGAGAAATTTATCCAGAAGAGAATTCAATTCTTCATCGGAATAATAATGCAATGTCAGCGTACCTTTGCCCTTTTTACTGTGACGCAGGTTGACCTTGGTCCCCAGCGCGGACCGCAGTCGTTCTTCAAGGGCAACGATGTCCGGGAGTGGAGCGGGTTTCAGCTTGGCAGCGGGTTTCTCGCCCTTCAGCCGGCGGATATATTCCTCGGTCTGGCGCACGCTCAATTCACGGGCGATCACCTGGTGCATGGCGGCGGTCTGTGCCAGCGGTGTCTCGAGCATCAACAAGGCTCGGGCATGACCTTCGGTGATCTGTTCCTCCACCAGCGCGGTTTGCACGGCCTTCGGCAGTTTGAGCAGCCGCAGCGTATTGGTCACTGCCACCCGGCTCTTTCCGACGTGCGAGGAAATCTCCTCGTGCGACAGCCCGAACTCCTCCGCCAATTGCTGGTAGGCGTTCGCTTCTTCAAGCGGATTCAGGTCCTCGCGCTGGACGTTTTCGATGAGCGCCAGCACCAGCCGCTCCTGGTCCGTGGTCTGGCGGACGATGACCGGCACGTTCTTCAGCCCGGCATGGATCGACGCCTGCAGGCGCCGTTCGCCCGCGATCAGGATGTAGCCGGCGCCTTTCTCCTTTTGGCTGACGATCAGCGGCTGGATCACACCATGTTCACGTATGGAGGCTGCCAACTCCTCCAACTCAGCTGAATCAAAATGGGTTCGCGGCTGGCGCGGATTCGGCGAAACCTGGCTTACCGGAACCTGCATCACGCCGGTTGAACCGGAAACCGGTTCGGCAGAGACTACCTGTCCTGTCGGGATCAGCGCTTCCAATCCTTTTCCTAATCCGCCGCGTTTCGTGGACATGGGTTACTCCTGAGCCGGCACGGAGACCCCGTCGCCGGTTAATAATTCCTGCGCGAGAATACTGTACGCCTTGGCTCCCACCGAATCGGGAGCATACGATGAAATAGGCAGGCCGTAGGAGGGCGCTTCCGCCAGGCGGATGCTGCGCGGGATGATGGTCTGAAAGACCTGTTCGGGGAAATGTTTGCGGACTTCGCTGACGACATCGGAGGACAGGTGCGTTCGGCCGTCGAACATGGTCAACACCAAACCGCGAATCTTCAACTCGGGGAAGAGTCCCGTGCGCACGCGCTGGATGGTTTGCGTCAACTGGCCCAGCCCCTCGAGCGCCAGGTATTCGCATTGCACCGGTATGATGACCCCGTCCTTTCCGGCGACAAGACCGTTGACGGTCAACAGTCCCAGCGAAGGCGGGCAGTCAATGAGGATGTAATCGTATCGATCCTTGAAAAGTTCCAGTGCTGACCGCAGGCGGTATTCACGCTTTTCCTCGTCCACCAGTTCCACCTCCGCGCCGGCCAGCGAGGGCGAGGAAGGCAGCAGGGATATGTTCAATGCGTTGTTGTGCAGTACCAGATTGGTCGGAGGCGCGCCGAGCAAGGCTTCGTACACACCACCCTTGACGCTTTGCTTGTCTGCGCCGAGTGACGACGTGGCATTGGCCTGCGGGTCGATATCCACGATTAATACCTTCTGGCCAAGCTTGGCGAGATAGGCTCCGAGATTGATGGCAGTGGTTGTTTTTCCCACACCGCCCTTTTGATTTACAAGGGTATAAATTCGTGTCACGATAACTCCCCAAAATTGGATATCAAAATTATTTGTAAACTTCCATCATGCAGTCCTGCACCTCGTCCGAGGTGGGCACACCCTCCAGCCCCACACGCGTGACGGAGAGGGCGCTCATTCGCACGGCAAAGCGGGCTGCCTCCCACGGATCACGGGTCTGATAAAGACGAATAAAGAAGGACGTCGCGAAGATATCCCCCGCGCCGGTGGCTTCCACCACTTTAACCTTGGGAGCGCGAAAACGGCGCATATCGTGATTCCAATAAAGTCGCATCCCCTCCCGCCCCTCGGTCAGTGCCAGGATGGGTGTGGACAGCATGTAATGCTCAATGACATCTTCGTTGAAGCCAATGTCTTCGATGCTGATGCAAACAGCCCCCGCCTTCGGCAGGGCTTTGTCGGCGTCCTGCCAATCACAGTGCCGGACACGGTGATCCTCGCCCCAGGTGCGCATCCAGCCCTGAGGGGTCATCCCCAGCAGGGAAGGGCGGAAATCGTCCGGAAGGATCGCGTCCACCTCCTGGGCGATGGGTCCGAGATGGATGATCGGCGCGCGCCGCCAGACCTCCGGAACGGCAGACAGGTCGATCCTGGGTGCCTGGTGGTGGATATACTGAATTCGACCTTGATCGGTGTAGATATTTTCGAACGTTGTTGAGTGTTCCGCAGGGATCGCCACCACCTGGATGCCCTCCAGCGCCGTCAGCGGGAATTCATTCCCCCATGCCGTGACAATGCCCACGCGCAGCCCCATCGCCCGGGCTGTGAGCGAAGAGTAAGCTGCCGCTCCTCCCAGCCGCAAGCCCCCGGGGATTATGTCGCAGGTGAGATGACCGATGATCAGATAATCCACGGGCTGCAGGGTGGCGAGGTTTAACATGCGTAAATTATACCTGTGTTTGCACGATTAGTCTTTTCGCCGGATATGCGGCACACTAGCCCAGTGTTTAACAAAAAAGCGCAGCCGGGCTGGCTGCGCTTCGTAGTCCTCTCATCTTGGGACGATGGTGACCTTTCGGTTGGGTTCTTCGCCGATCGAAAGGGTGTCCACTTCAGGATTGGTGCGTAATTCGAGGTGGACGATCCGGCGGTCGGACGCCGACATCGGTTCAAGCACCTGTTTCCGCCGGGAACGGATGGCTTGTTCAGCCATGCGCTTTGCGAGTTGGCGGAGCTGGCGTTCACGCCGGTTGCGGTACCCTTCGACATCCACCACCAGCTGGACATAATGCCCCGCTTCCTTGCTGACCATCAATGCGGCGATGTATTGCAGGGCGTTGAGCGTCTCGGAGCGGCGCCCGATGAGCACGCTGAGGTCGTCGCCGCGGATGTCCACCAGGACAGGGGACTCGCCGTTCTCGCCTTTTTCACCATACCGGGCGGTAACATGCGCATCCACTTTCATCAGAGAAACCAGGTTTTCAACCGTTTCGCGTGTGGATTGAATGAGCTGGTCTTCATCTATTGCCGGAGCGGAAGAAGACTTCCTGGGGGGCAGGGATTCGGAGTCATCGTAATCAGAGCTGTCCGTGGCAGATCCGGAACCTTTTACGGTAAGACGTACGCGTACCTGCCGGCCTCCGATACCCAGGAATCCATGCGAGCCGGAATCCAGGATTTCCACATCCACTGCTTCACGCGGAAGACCGAGTTGAGTTAATCCCTGTTCAACGGCATTCTCCACGGAAGGGGCAATCACTTCGAGTGTGGTGCGATCCATACGTTATCTCCCTTCAACCGGGGTTACTTTTTCTTAGTGATCGCCTTGCTGGATGAACTGGTGCCGCTGCCAAAGGAGAACTTGAACAGGTTGCTCCAGTCCACCTTGCCCATCATGGCGTATTGGACGATGCCAAACACATTGCTGACGATGAAGTAGACCGCCAGGCCGGAGGCGAAGTTGATCGCGAAATACCCCAGCAGGAGCGGCATGTAAATGGCCATCATGTTGCTCATCTGCTTGGCCTGCGGATCGGTGCCGGTGGGCGGGGTGGTGACCTTGGATTGAATGTAGGTGGTGATGGCGACGATGATGGCGAGGATCGGGATACTGATCCCAATGATGGGGAGCGTGGTCCACTCGGGCTGGGAGAGGTTCATCCCCAGGAAATTGTTGTCGATCGGGATGAGCGAGGCGAGGCTTAAGCGCGGGAACGTTTCCTGAAGCCAGGGGTATACCGTGCGCGTGAGCGTCAGCATGGCGAGCGGTGTGGCAGCCAGGGCGCGTGTGATGCTCTGATAAAGACCGATGATGATAGGGAACTGGATCAACGTGGGCAGGCATCCGCTCAGGGGGTTGTATCCCATTTCCTGGTAGAGTTTCATCTGTTCCTGGGACAACTTTTCCTTGTTGCCCTTGTACTTTTCCTGCATATCCTTGAACTGTTTGGAGTTGTTGAGCTCCTGCATCTTTTGGCTGGACTTGATCTGTTTCACCATCAGGGGGTGCGTTGCCAGGCGGATCAGGATGGTGAACAGGATGATCGCGATACCGAAATTACCCACCAGCCCATAAATGGACAGCAGAATGTTGGTCATCGGTTGAACTACTAATAAGTCCCAAATATTCATGATTACACCTGTTCTCCCATTACTTGCTGGGCGTAAATATCCACTTTAGGGCGCCGGCATCATCATATGCCACCAGCATCAGGTCCTGCTTGCCCATGGGGGCTATCAGGATCAAGTCACCTGCAGCGACAGGAGCGTTGTAAAGCTTGGCATCCAGTGTTTGCATCCAGAGCGGCTTGGCGTCCAGGTCCAGGGCGCGGACGGTCCCGGTCTCGGTGACGAACACCACCAGGTTGTCCTTGACCAGCGGGCTGCCGGTAACCGCGCCGCCGGCGTCGTAGCTCCAGACAATCGAGCCGTCTTCCGCGTTGAGGGAGTAAATGGTGCCGGTGTCTTGAGCTAGCAGTCCGAAGTAGAGCCGGTCGCCGGATGCCACCACACGATCAGAGACGCCGCCTTCAAAGTTCTTCTGCCAAAGGATTTGGCCGGTTTCTGCATCGATGGAGTACACGGTACCGCCGATGGTGGCAATGTAGAGCACGCCGTCCACGACAGTGGGTGATGCGGTGATGGATGCGTCCAACTCGGTTTTCCAGATTTGATTCAAGTTGGAAGGATTGACGGCATAAACGCTGTGGTCCATGGACGCGATGAAAATCGCATCTCCATCCGTGGCCGGGTTGGACCAGAGCGCGTGCTCGGCGACAAACCTGCCCTTCAAATTGCCGTCCAGGTCGAAGGCGTAAAGGCCGCCGTCGCTGTTGGGCATGTAAATGATGTCGTTGAGGATCAACGCTCCAGCCAGCCAGATGTCCTCGGCTTGTTCCTGGAACACCCAGTTGGTGGTTAAATCCTCTTCAGTTGCGCTGAAGAGCGGATGCTTGCGGTCGTTGATATTTGCGCTGCCGATGATCATCTGTCCATCCGCTGTGAAAGCCGGGTCGCCGTAGAACGGACCGCCCTTTCCATCGGAGGGGAAGCGTAACGGTTTGGTTTCATTGGCCTCGGTAAAGGTCAATTCCTGGCCGTTCGTCAAGTTGACAGCGTAGACATAGGTGCCGGCAGAGAGGTAGACTACATCGTCGCGAACGGTCAACCCGGGCCAATCGGTGGAGGCCAGCGACTGGTTTCCGCAGGCGGATAAAAGTCCGCCCATCATCAGGATTGCTGCAAGTAGAAAAATCGTTTTAATTTTCATCGTGGAGAAAAGGCTCCTATTTTACAGGGTCGTAACCGCCGGGAGTGAATGGATTGCAGCGCAGCACTCTCCAGGCAGCCATCAAAGAACCCTTGAACACACCATATTTGTAGACGGCCTGGTAACCGTAATGCGAACAGGTGGGGTAGAACCGGCACGAATTGGAAGGCATGGTCTTCGACAGGGTCATCTGGTAAAGTCGAATTGACGCCAGCAGCAGGATGCGCGGCAGGTTCATCAGCGTGACCGGCATGTCGCGCAGACGCGGTTCCTCAAGGTGTTCGTGGGGTGTCTCAGACGGTTGGGTCATGTTGGTTTGACAGAATTAAATTCGCCCGGTGGAAAAGATGCTCCAGGGCCTGCCGGGTTTCGCTGAGTGATGCTTTGGCAAGGGGAATTCGGGCGATGAGGACGATGTGCGCCGGCTGCAGGGTGGGAATGAACTCCCGCATGGCTTCCCTCAACAGGCGTTTTGCCCGGTTGCGCTCAATGGCTCCGCCGATGTTGTGGCTGGCTGTCACCCCGATGCGGGGATGGTCCAACTGGGACGGGCAGACGACAAGAACAACAAACGGGTGCGCGTAGGACTTTCCCTGTTCCCGCACCCGCTTGAATTCGATCGACCGGGTCAGGCGGAACCTGCGCTCCATACTTGCCTCGCGGTTAGGCGAAAGCGGAATCCCGGAAGCAGGAATAACTCCCGGGAAGGCAGGCTACCACCGGACTTTCTTGACGTGATTGTTGGACGTGACCGTCAGTCTGCGACGGCCTTTGGCGCGGCGGCGCTTGAGCACATCGCGCCCTTCGGAGGTCGCCATCCGTGAGCGGAAACCGTGAACACGCACGCGGCGGCGAATTTTGGGTTGGTAGGTTCGTTTTGGCATTGCAAAATCCTCACTCTATGAAAAGGATGATAACAAAGGAAAAGAAAAAAGCATCGCCATTTTTCAGGCGGCACGCTATTATAACGGATAGCCGTGAATCGGTCAAACAGATTCACCTGGCGTTAACCTTGGCGGATCACAGCCACTCAATGGTCTCGTGGGTGGCTCTGCTCAGGTCCGCATACACCCCCCGTCGGTGGGGAGGAAGCAGGGCGGCGATCGTGTACATCATTTCATCGGTCATCCGCTCCATCTCCTCCTTTCCGGGGACGTCCGAACCCAGGCGAAAGCGGAACGGCCTGCCGATGGAGATGTCCGCCCCGGGCTGCCTCCAGCGGCGGCTGAAGGGGTAGGTGGGATAGCCGATGGTGTTGTCGATGCCGATGGGCACGATCGGCGGCGAGCCGGCGTGCGCAGCGAGAAACACCGTCCCCGATTTGCCTTTTATCAGAGCATCGTTGCGAGTTCCCTCGGGCGCGACGAGGAGCATTTCGTTTTGCCTGAGCACATCCAGCGAGGCTTGCAGAGCGCGCCGGTCCACCAGGCCTCTGCGCACGGGGATACTCCCGTAAAGCTGAGGAGCCAGGCCGACAATGGGATAGGAAAAGATTTCGATCTTGGCGACCGGAATCACATCGCGTTTAAGGACATGCAGGGTCATGATGGGATCGACCAGGTTGATGTGGTTGTAGCACAGGATGGCAGGTCCGCTGGAGGGAACATTCTCCAGGCCGCTGACCGAGTGTATCCTTGCCAGCAGGGGAAAGGCAATGATGTGCAGCGCGATCCGGCAAAAGCGCCGGCGCAGCGCATAGGATTTGTAATCGAAGTGCTGGCCTGTTTTAGGTAATGGATCTGCCGGTGATTCAGCCATCTTAATCCTCTGAAAACACGCGGTCTGCGTAGACTCCCCGGTATTCCTCCGGGAGCAGGGCGGCGATGTGCTCCATCACCAGGTCGGCGTTCCGTTGGCGGGCTTCGCGCCGCTCCTGTCCGCTGCCTTCGATCGGAGGCAGATGAAAGGGTCTGCCGATATGCATCTCGATCGACGGTCTTTTAAAGCTGAAGGCTTTCTTTCCGAAATCATCGGTGGTGCCCACCACCCCTACGGGGACTACCGGCACCCTGGCTCTTTCCAGGATAAACGCGATCCCCGCCATCGCTCTTTTCATACCGGGGGTGTGAGAGCGGCCTCCCTCCGGGGCGATCAACATCGGGAAACCCGAATCCAGCACATTCACGACCATGTCGATCAGGTTGCGGTCATATTCACCGCGGTGGACCTTGATGCCTCCGTACCAGCCAACCAGAATGTTCTGTCCCTTTTTCTTCCAGAGGTCGCTGGCGCCCATGCCCTCAAGCATTTCGGGCCAGAAGGCTGTCACGAATGGAGGGTCGAACAGCGAAACATGGTTGATTGCCGCCATGTAAGGTTTACCATGCGGAATGTTGTCCTTGCCTGTGATGGTGATATTCGAAAGGGATAGGAACAGCAATCGAAAGGCGGGTTTGACGAAGAATTCGAAACAGCCGGTTCTTGAAAGGGACAGAATATTTCCCTGTCATTTGCAGAGTGCCTTTACCTTTTGGAATACCTGCTCTGCATCGAGAGAGTTCTGAATCCATGCGGATGGCGTCCTCCGCTGCGGTGAGAGGCGCTACAGCGCGGGTCGAATCGATCCGGTCACGTTCCCGGACATTGGCGAGGATGGCATCATAATCCGCCAGTTTTCCGAGGCTGATGTTCTCATCGTACCGGCGCCTGGCGCGGACTTCCGCCGATGCATCCAGGTAGATCTTGAGATCGGCTTCAGGCAATACCACGGTGCCGATGTCGCGCCCGACCATCACCACCTGCCCGCGCAGGCCGATCCGCCGCTGCTGGGCGCTGAGCGACTTTGCGCACGCCGGGATAGGCTGCCACGACCGAGACGAAGGCTTCCACTTCGGTTTTGCGGACATCCCAGGTGGCATCGACTCCGTCAATGAGCACATCGCAGGCGCGTCCGTCCGCAGCGGAAGGGGGGCGGATATCGATCACCACTTTTTCGGCAAGCGCCGTCACTGCCGCCTCATTCTTTGGATCCACTTTATTCAGTATAGCTGCCCATGTCACCGCGCGGTACATCACCCCTGTGTCAAAGAACAGATAGCCCAGTGATTCCGCGAGGCGAAATCCCAGCGTGGATTTTCCGGATGCGGCAGGACCGTCGATGGCGATGATGGATGGTTTTGGCATTGAACTCTTTCTGGAAGGGGATCAGGGTTGAGCCTGGTTCTGAGAATCCATGAACAGGTCGGTGCGCGCCCAGAGCATGATCGGTTCCTCACCCTGAGGCATCTCATGTACGGCCAGCCACTTCAACCACTCTGGCCAGGAGGCAGTGTTCCAGCCGGGGTAACGCCGCCAGATGAAATCCTGCCCGCGGTATTCAGCGCCGAAAGCAGCCTGCGGGTCGAAAGGTCCGATCACGATGGGGGAAGAAGAATTGGCAGGTGCGGCAGAGGCGTAGGTCACAAGCTGGTCGCGCAACTCCCAGGCCAGCGATGGGGAATCGATCCCATAGACTGTCACACCCAGGGCGCTGTCGGTGCCCTTGTTCCATGTAGAGAGGTCATCGATCGTACGACGCAGGAGGGCGGCTTGCGCAGGCTGCGGGTCTGTCCGCCACAGCTCTTGAGTCATGTTGTCGCGAAGACCTGAGGCTCCGGTCGCTACGCTGATCGTGTAGAGCGTCATTACTGCGACGAATCCCCATAAGGCTCCTTTGCGTGCGACATCCAATGACCAACCGAATGCCACCAGGGTGATGCTGACGACCAGCAGGAGCAGCGCCCCTCCAAGCAGGATCCAGCGAATGCGGGTATCCTCGGGAGTTGGATTGGTCATGGCGAGGCCGGCAAAATCGAGCGCGGCAAAGACCAGCACGGCAAAGGTCAGAATCACCATCCCGCCGATCTCCCAGCGGTTCTCAGAACCGAAACCGAGCGCCCGGCTGACTTCCATGGCGGCGAGCGCGGCCAGCGGCACGAGCATCCAGGCAAGGTCCGCAACCTGACGCGACGGGTAGATGAGCGAGAGCACCAGCACAACAGCGATCCACACGGACAGGAATATGACCTGACGGTCGCGTGCGATAATTCCGCGCACGAGCGTGATCAACGCAAAGATGACAAAGAAGGGTTCGTAAACGGCTATGGTCAATAGAAGTCGCGTGGGCGGAACATCCGCGGATTGTGCCCAGCCTCCCAGGTAGGCGGGGAGAGAGCCGAATGCCGCGCCCAGGCCATCAGGGGAAAGGAGAAACAGGGTCCCGATTCCCAACAGGGTGACACCGCCGGTAATTAGCGCAGGCTTCCACATTTCCCGGGAGGATGCAGTTTTTCCCTCGGCTGAATCTGGATTCGCTGCGTTGTCCCGTTTTGGAAATCTTCCCGCAACCAGCAGGGCGATGCTCAGCGCGACCAGCCCCGGCCACAGCGCGGGACCCGAGAGCAGCGCCAGCGCACCGAAGAACCCTGCCCATTTGGGATGTTTCGTCAACCAAAGTGCGATTGCCAGCAAGGTAAAGCTGACGGCAAGGATGGGACTGCCCGCTGTCCGTGACATGGCCAACAGACCGGGCTCGAGCGCGAGGAAGAATGCAAGGATGAGGGCGGACTTACCGGGGAGTTTGTCGCGCAGAATGAAGGGGACCAGCACGAGAAGCGAGCCGGCCAGCGCTGGAAGGACGCGGGCAGTGAAATCACGTGCCTCCGAAGATGAAAAATAATGAATGCTGTGGGGAGAATATAACCGGGCTGCGGACTCAGCGCAGGGTGTGCGTTTTGGGAGAGATGAAAAGCCTGCAGCGCCCAATGTGCTTCGAAATCGCTCAGGGGGAGGACATCCAACCGGACCAGGCGCAGGGTGAGCGCAAGAATAAAGGCAAGGATGAACAGGGCGTTGTCGCGTTGGGAGGTGTTTGTCATGGCATGTATTTTATCTTGAAATCGCCAGCTGCCATACGGCGATTAAGGCACCACGTAAATGGTGACACTGCCCTGCTCGTAAGCTACCGGCAGGAGCTGGCGGAATTTTTCGTCAAAGAGGTTGTAGGTATTGCGTTCGAGATTGCCCACATAGATGTATTTGATGTCATATTGATCAATGACCGATCTGGCATCATCCCAGTTGCGCGTTTCATAGAGCAAACGAATGTCTTCCTCGCGGGAGCCCACCTCGGTGTAACCTCCCCGCCACTGCCCCTCGTGACCCGGCCAGCCGAGGACATTCGGCTGCCCGGAGTAGGTGGCAGCACGGGCATACTCGCTGTACTGTCCGCCCACAGCTTCTACGACGATGCCGAGAGGAGCGGTCTTCAACCAGTGGATCGCAGCCGCATCGTCCGGGGAGCTGTAATTTAAGTGGCCGGAGGCATCGAGTGTAAAACCATTTGGAGGGTTAAAATTATTCGTCTTGGTTATAAATCCCAGCGGGGCATAGACCAGTGCCGTGCATAACACAAGGAAAAAAACCACTGCGAATACCCACCGCCACGCGCCGCGCAGTTCGCGCATCAGGATGACAGTGCCAAAAGCCGCGGCCAGGCTCCACATCAGCCAAGCCTGGTAATAGAACTTGAACACGGTGTTCATCCGGTTACCAAATCCGTCCTTCAGGTATATGAATTCCGGAACGAGGACGAGAATAGCGCCGAAGAGAATCAGCAGGAATATGAAAGGTTCTGGGGATACTTTATCTTGTCTTTCTTCGGAAATGGATTCTTCGGTGTTGGGTTTAATCCCCGCGATGAAGGCAAGCGGTGCAACGAGTAGAGCGGTCAGCGTTATGAGTCCGCCTGCGTAGAAAAAGCGCCTGTTCATCGCACCGGCAAACACTGCTCCCAAATTCGATACCCCTTGTGATGCCAAAAACGCATCCAATACTTCGGGTCGCGCCAAATTTATCACCATTGCCAGCATCCATGAGAAAAAGAAAAGCGCAACAACCCCAATGATTGCAACCAGCCAGCCTGACTTCCACCTGGCTGGTGTTTTCGCCGCGCGCCATTGGTAAATCAGGTAAGCAAAGAGGATGATAAAGAACGGACCGAACATCACCCACAGGTGTGCCCCGCGCGAGGGGTTGACCAGGTTGGGCAGAATGCCTCCCGCCTGGGATTGGAATCCCACGTAGAACGGCAGGTATAGAAGGACGCTAAGAATACCGAGCGGAATAGCCAGCTCGAGAAAATCGAGCGCGCGCGACCACGCCCAACCCTCGGTCATGACAAGAGTCAGCACATAGGCCGAGCAGAACAGCGTCAGAAGGATAGGGAAATCCCAAGTGTTGAGGAAAGCCATTCCGCCAAGGACCACCGCCGCAGCGATAAATCCTACCGGGCGGATGCGGGGACGGAGCAGTCCAAAGAGGTTGGTTTCTCCCTCCCAGCCGCGGAGGAATACATTCAGTGTCAGCGCAACGACCAAAAGGACAAAGGGCATCGCCAGCACGTGCGGGTGCAGGTCACCTAATACATAAGAGAAAGCCGGAAATTCGTCGATGACTTCCTGGTGTTGGTTGGAGAGAGTGTAATCCGTGATCACACGAGAGGCGCGCCACCACCACCAGTGATGAGAGGTTAGCTCGCTTAGAGGTAGAAGAGGCGTTTCTTTCAAATCGAGGATGCCCAGCCACGTCCAGAAATTGGGTGGTTCGGTCCAGCCGATTTTCAACCGATGGATAACTTCGAGAAATCCTTCAAAGTTGGAAACAATAAGTAGAGAGAGTGGAAAGATGAAAGAGGGGATGATGTTGGATGTGGAAGTGTTTGTATTTTTTCTTTCTGAATGTGCAGAGAGCAGGTCATAACCCACACCGAAAGCGCCGACTGCGTTCATCGCAAACAGTGATGCCAGCATCAAGTTGAACGCCACTCCGCCATAGGTAGCCGTAAACTTCGCCAGCAAGGCTGCCATGGTATAGCCAAAGTAATAATAGGAAATTGCATAGCCAGAAAGCCACGGGTCATGCGGTGGGAAGGTAGGCGAGCGCAGGATGGCGTTGATGAAGGCCAGTTCCATCGGCTTTTCGGTGCCGAGCGATTCGGGATTAGCCGCGCGCACCACCGCCATGAACGAAAACGCCGCAAGGAATAGTATTTCCGTGGCGAGGATGAATTTCCAGTTTTCCTTAAGCCATGCCCATACCGCCTGGAGGTTTCCGCTGAATTTACCTCCAGCAGCTAATGACCAAACGACCATACTTACCAGAAGCGCCAGTGCCAGAATGATTCCGCCTGAATCATTCTGGATCACGCCCAGCGAGGCAAGCAGCCAGAAGAAAAATCCCCAAAGGAGAAGACCGGCAGCACGTGAAAGTACATAGCCGCGGTCCTTTAACGCCGGGAAGAGACGATATGCCAGCGGGAAAGTCAGCAGTCCGAGAAGAGTGAGGGTGAGATACCAGAGTAAGAAAGAAGTCATTTATTGTTGATGATTTCTATAAATTTGGTAGCGAGAATTTTCCATTTGCGTTTGGTTCGAACTCCACCACTTTAGTCACCGCATCACTGTTGAGCGGACCATAAATATGGGGAAACAACTCGTCCGAATGAGGCAGGTCTGCCTGTGGGTTGGGATGGGCTGGGCGCTCCCAACGCATTTTGGGGCGGAGTTTTTCGGGGTCGATCACCAGCAACACGAGACCATGCCGGCCTGCATAAAAGGAATCCGCGACTTTGACGATCTGCTTCTCTGTCGAGCAGTGGATGAATCCTTCCGATTGCAGGCTGGGCGCGCGGTATTCGCCGGCTTTCTGCGCAACAAGCCACTCAGCACGGGATGTTAGATGCAGGATCAGGGCAGCACCTCGTAAATCTGGGTCTGCTGGTCGTCGTAGACTTTTGTCCAAAGTGCGCCGTCGAGGTCGGGGAATTTATCCAATCCGGGACCGGTGAAATAGATGCGCTCGAGCAGCCCGACGATGATATAGCGGACGTTGTACCTGTCGAGGAATTTCTGCGCTTCAGCCGGGTCAGTGGTCTGATAGAACTGCCCGACCTGGTCCACCCGGTCGGTGACCCAGTTGCCGGGAGTGAGAGCCCGTTGCTGGCGCTGGTGCCAGTTCCAGCCGACGACACCTGGCAGGCCGGTGTAAATAGTGAAGCGCGAGCCCCAGCGGTATTCAGGCGTGTTGGCTTCCACAATGACCGGCGAACCCTGCACATGGGTCTGCATCCAGCGGATGGCACGGTAATCCTGATCGAGGGCAAACGGCTGACCGTTATCGGCATACTCCGCAAATTGCATGTAAGCCATACCGTCCATGGAATGCGGCGTCCGGGCGGAGACGCGGTCGCGGATCTTGTCCCATCCGCTGATAAGCAGGAACAACGCTGCACCTGCCACCAACACTGTGCCAACGATCTCCCAGGCGAGCCGCCAGCGGGGACGCCATTTCTCCATCTCAGGCAGCAGCCAGCCCAGAGAAGCGCCTGCGCTGATGGCGAAAAGAACCCAAACCTGGAGGTAGAACTTGAAGACGGTGTTCATGCGCCCGAGGTCGCCGACCAGCACGATGACCTCCACCAGCACGGTCAGGAACAGTCCCGAGCCGATCATGAACAACACCGCCCGCTTGGCATCTCCGATGCCGGGACGCAGAATAAGCACCGCCGCCCAGAATGCCAGCGGAAGAGCGATCCAGACGATGGTCACGTCCTTGAAAAGTTGGAGGTAAATGAGGGCTGCAACAAGCAAAGCCAGGCTGATCTCGATGAACAGCGCAAAAGGTTTCAGTTTTTTGAGTGAGGATACAGGCGTTGACGCCAGCCAGTCGCGTGTCTCCCATGCCATCCACGAGACGATGACAAACAGGAACAAGCCCCAATGCGAAAGGTACGATGTGTTCGGGGTCTTTGCGCCCTGCCACGGAGCCACCGCGTTGTAACCCTGCGCGTACCATTCAGTGAACGGGCGGTACATCAGCGCGAAGAACAGTCCGAGCAGCGCGACACCACCCAAAGCGTAGAGTCCGCGCACGATGACGGCGGGCAAATTGAAAGGTGTATGGTCCGGGTCCACATCTGAATAACGGAACAATGTGTAGGCTGTGGCGATCATCCCCAGCGCGAGATAGACAGGGAAATCCCAGGTATTGGTCGGACGCATCGTTCCGATGACCAACCCGCCGAAGGCGAAGCTTGCCGCCATCACCCATTTGTTTTTCCATCGCCCGCGCGCCAGCAGCAGGGACAGCATCCAGCCCAACGCCAGCACCGTCACCGGAAGGTCGATCATGTGCGCATGCAGGTCGCTGTACAGGAAAGTGAACAGCGGGAACTCGGTGATGGGGTCCACGTCGCCGGGGGAGGTGGGTATGATGCGGCTGGGATTCCAATACCACTCGCCCCAGCCATACGGAAGCGGAGCGCCGGCGAGAGTTTTTCCAAACCCGCTCACCGACCAGACCAGGCGGTCGCCCACGGATGAGATCCGCATGGGGTCTTCACCTGCTGCCGTGGCTTGATCTACAACGCTCTGCGGGATGCCGAGTTTGACGAAGCCGAGGTAGATCATGCGCGGGACGCCGAGATTACCAACGAGGACAAGCCCCACCGTAGCGGCGATTCCTGCAATGAGCGGCCAGCGTTTGATCGAATTCTGGCGCACTGTCTCCACTTCAGCCTGTTCCCGCCCCGCGACCAGATTCCACGCGACGGAGAAACCGCCGATGCCCAGCATGGCGAACAGTGTGGGCAGCAGCATGTTGTAGGCAATGGACGGAACCATACCCAGCAGCTTGATCGGCATCGCCACCAGTACGTAGCCGTAGTAGTAATAATTGATGTAGCCGCCGGCAAACCACGGGTCATAGGGAGGAAAGGTCGTTGTCCGCAGGATCGCATTCAGATAGGATAGATCCATCGGCCGTTCACCGCCCTTGGACGGGTGCCACAGATCGGGGTTGCCAAGGCGGATCAGCAGATCGATCACGAACAACGAAAGGAAGATTCCCTCGACCAGCAGGAAGTATTTCCCGTTTTCTTTTAGTTCCTTGCGGAGGACATCACGCTGCACATAAGCCAGCGCACCACCGACTCCAAGGATGATGACGAAAGTCAAGGCGACATTGACGCGGGTGAACGGCACGCCGTTTGACGCGGATATCCATGACAGCCACGCCCAGATCAGCAAGCCTGCCATGCGCCCGAGAGGGTAGCCCTTGTCCGAAAGGCCGGGCAGCAGGTAGCGCAGAATGGGGTAAGTGAATGCGCCCAGGACCATGAAGGTCAAATACCAGAGCACGACGCCAATAGCCGGAAAACGGTTTTGCAGGGATTCGTAGCTGAACATGTCCGACCACGTCCCGCCCGCCTGGTTGGCTTCCTGCCGTTCAATGGAGAGAAGTCCTCCGGTGGCATAAAGCTGCGCCTGCCCGTAGTCTTTTTCGACGACCGGCAGCAGGTCACTCGCCCCGAATAGTTGGCAGACAAAAGGCATCGCACCGCACACTCGCGGGAGCATCATCCCGCCGGGATACTTCCCGGCCTGACGCGGAGTGAGATGGACCACTTTGCTCAGGTCCACCGAGCTGAGGATGGCGCTGACTTTCGCGGGATTGTAGGTGTCGCTTTTCTTAAAGATCAATACTTTCGGATGATCGTAAACGGTGAAAGCCTCGTCAGCAAACTGATCATTGAATTGAATCCCCGCCAGGTTCGGAAATGATTTAAAGACGGCGACCAGATCGAAGCCGAGGTTGCCCTGGAAATCTCCGGGTTGGGCGGTGTTGTAGCACCAGATGACATCCTTTTCGGGTGGGCAGCCGATCAATTCGCGGTAGTACCTGAGCGTCAGCGGGTAACGCTCGGGAACGCGGGTGGTCGTGCCCCACTGCCGGTTGGACGAGATGAAGATGTAATCACCCTTATCGAGATTCGTCAGGAATCGGTTGAGCTTGTCGGCATTGTCATCCCAATACAATTCGAGGTTGAGATCCCCCTGGTAGATGCCGCCGTAGGCGTCATACCCGTCCATGCGCAGGGGCAGGCCGTCATCCCAGGATGTTTCATTTACGGGGGCTGCGCCGAGTAAGGTGACCGGACCGCCTTCGCTCTGCAGGCGGACGTAATAGTTTTCCCCGGTCTTGACATTGACAGGCTGATCCAATTGGATGACATGTCCGAGCTTTTGATCCGGGTCGCTGAAATTGCCAGTCAGGCTTCCCTGCGCGAGGATGGATTCGGGCGCACCGCCGGGTTGGTTTGCCACCATCAGGTCGATGCGCTGCTGCCCGGTATCCGGTGTGCTGCTCACTGCCCTGGCGAATCCCAGCGCAAGCAGCAGGTTGTCGCTCTCAAGTGAAAAACTGATGGTATAAGGCTGCGCGGCGCTCGTGGTACACATCAAAGGCGCTTCGAGCGTTTGGGCTTGGGCGGTTCCGTCCGTGGATTGCAGGCTGAGCACAACTGGTCCGCACAGGTCCGCCATGGATGTTCCATCCAGCGGGGAAATGTTCATGGTGTAGGACTGACCGGCTGTAAGCGGGACCGGGGCGTTGAGTGTGATGGTCTGTGACGCAGCGGGGGACGCATCGGGCGGGGGAGCGGTGAACGTGGCAGTGGCGATAGCCGGCGCGGCGGGATCCGCCTTCAGCTCCAGCAGGAGAGGCGTCCCTCTCACAGATGATGGCGCGAGGATGTAGCCAAGGTCGATCTGGCTTACCGTCCCGTCGGCGCGGGGGACAAACCCAAAATCAACCGGATTCCCCGGTTGGACGCTGCCCGTATACGGGAAGGTGATCGGCTGGCTGACTGTGCTGCCGTCCGCCTGCTGGATCTTCACCGTGATCGGACCGGGGATGTTTTGGAAAATCCAGCGCGAAGCGGCCACGCGGGTGTGCGGGTTGGTATAGATTTTTATAAACGCAAAGGAGTAGGCGACGCTCGCCACGACCGCCAGCACGCCGAAAGTGTAAGCAAGAACTTTGCCCCAATTGATATTCTTAAACCGGAGCACCTGAGATTGAGCCAATTCCACCAGGAACCAGGCAGCCATCATCGCCATCAGCGGGTAGATTGGCATCTGGTATCGCATGGTGGGATTCACCTGCATGGACTGCCAGACAAAGTAGAGGATTGTCCAGCCCCACAGCAAGGCATGCAGCTTCCACTCGCCTTTGAGGATGCGCCAGCCCATCCACGCGAGGCCGAGGAAGGCGAGGATGCCAACGGGGATGCCCAGACCCCAAACAACCATGTTCCAGGCGGAGTACCAGATTGGGCGGTCAGCCCATTGCAGAGCTGGCGGGAAATCCACATCCCCCGAGGCTTGCGACCGTTGTTCCCTGATGTTGTTCATCCAGAGTTCGTTGATGCGCACATCGAGGAATCCGAACTCACCCTTGAACGCATAGGGCTGGAAGATGCGGAATGCCAGCAGCGCAAAGAAACCGCCAACGATCAGGAAGAGAGCGATGGTGAAAAGCGCACGGTCCGAATCGAATTTCCGGCGTTCTGTTGAGGGGGATGGTGGCAAAGCATCACCGGGAGGATTTTCGTCCGGTTGCGGTTCGGTGGTTTCCTGAGTTGGAGTTTCACCGGACTGAATTTTATCCCTGGTCCTGAAGTACAGGATGGCGAACGCGCCCGGCAGAAGAATCGCCAATGGGAAGGAATTGATCTTCGATGCCATGGCCATGCCATAAGCGAAGCCAAAGCCGACAGTGCACCAGAACAGCGTATCTTTAAGAATTCGCAGTCCATAATATTTAAACCGCGACGAACCAACCGGCGGTTTGTCATACCCTGTGATTGATTCAAATGTGGCGATCCGTACTGCGAAGTAGATTGCCAGGAAGATGAAAAGGTTTGTGTAGGTTTCAACCGTGAAGAAATGTGAAAGCTGTATCTGCAGCACGGCGAAGGTGGAAAAAACAGCCGTGAGTATCGCCACTTTTCGTCCATACAGCCGGGCGGCGATGGCATACATTAGGATGATGGTGATCAGGTCTGCCAGCGCTGAAAGCTGCCTCCCGACCAGGTTGACGGTGTCATACCCAGTCAGCGGGATTTGCTTCGCCAGATGCCCCACGAGAGCCCCGAACATCCCCTCTGCTCCGTTTTGGGCGACATAGCTGGCAGCCCAGGCGTTGATCCCGCTGGCCCATTCGGCTGCGTACCGTACCATGAAGATGGGCAAAGTCCCGTAAACGAAGAACCCAAACCCGCGGTTGTGGGGATTAAGCGTGGATTGCGCCGTGTTGAAATACTCTGAAAAGGACATCCAATCCTTCTGGCTGTTTGGGCAGCGTTCGACAGGGGTGTCCGGCAGGCTGCATCCCTTGACGGGAGAGATTCCGCTCTCCACCATGGTCAGGAAGCGTTCGTCCGGGTGCAGGTGCTGTCCTTCGTCCCAGTCCAGGCCGGCGGAGCGCAAGTAAGCGCCGGTCAACAGGACCAGAACCAGGACTATGTCGATCAGCCAGATAAGGGAATTGGACTTGGTGGATTTTTCAGTCATAGTCTTCCTTGCCCCGCTTTATCACTTGACCGGAGCGTTGGGATGCCTGTTATGGAGTTTTTGTGCCAGCCGCCACGCGATAGATCCAGAAGTCAAGACTCGGCTTCTCTGAAGTATAACGGTTAAGTATACCTTGCGGGTATAGCATTGTGAGAGATTCTAAGGTTGCAAAGTCGTCCTGGTGGATCAGGAACAACAACGGCGGTTGGATGTTGAGCGTGTCGAAGAGTTCATCCCGATGGATGATGGGATCGATTTCCGGGTGCCCGGCGGTGATGGCCACGAGGCGGCTGTCCACCCAGTGCGGAAAGGCCAGTACGAAGACCTGATCCATCGTATTGCCGGAATCCAGGAACTCACGGGCGGTTTCCCCCACCTCGGTTGCGTTCAGGCTAAAGAAACGATATTGCTCATCATACTGTCGGAAGACGAGGTCGTAATTTTGCCAGCAGGAGAACGAAAGAAGGATGATGGCCAGACTCCATGCAGCCGCTTTTCCTTTGAAACCCTGCCAGGCGCGTTCCAACGAAGACATTATTCCATCGAGGCAGAGCGAGATCACAAGCACGATGGGGATTAGTGCGGCGCTGGCGCGATTTAACGAAGGATTTTCGTCCGGGAATGCGATGGACAGGATGGAAGGAAGCATCAGCAGGGGAATGGTCAGGATAAGGAATAAGTCGCGCCAATCGCGCTGACGGCTATAGCGCGCCAGAATCAGCGTCACACCGGGGAGAAGCAGCGCTGCGGAGATCAGGTCCAACGCTGGTCGGTTCATTACTGAATGAGCCCAGATTTTTCCGTTCTCCCAGAGTGGCATGGCGAGTGAACGGCTGATATTGATCAGGAGAATTCTCCAGACGGGACCGTTGATCGTCTCCTCCATGGCGGTGAGGCGGGACAGAGACCGGAATGAAACGACCGCTGGATTTTCAAGGGAAAATCGAAGGAGGGGAAGAAATACCATAAGCGCCATCAGGACAACCAGGCCAAACCAGAAGGTGGATTGCGTCCGCATGCCGCGCGATTGGCGATGAAGCCAATAAAGAATGAAGGCCAACAACACTACAAAGGGCATGATGCGAAACGCCGTATAACCATGCAAGCCGGCGCCAAGCAGCAAGCCGGCGAGAATTATGTCGTTCCGGCTCGACCGGCGCAGTCCGCGCAGCAGGAAGTAAAGGGTGGCTGCGGCGAACAAAGGGTAAAACGCATAGCGCAGCCCGATGCGGCTGATGACGTTCCCCCAGTAGGAAATCCCGATCAACAGGAGCGCGATCAATCCGACCCGCCGGCCTCCCAGCTCCTTACCCAGTAAATAGATAAACGGCAAGGCAGCCAACCCGGCCAGCACAGTGCCGATCTTCAAGCTCATAAACGACACGCCCGTTCCAAACACCATTGCCACGAGGGCAGTCAGATAAAACTGGATGGCCTCCCGCCCGGTATTGCGCGGGAAGAAAATGCTTGCTTTTCCTTGCAACACATCGTAAACATCCAGAAGTTTTTCAGCATGATCACTATACGGTTCGGCAGGGATTTCTGCCAGCCGGTACACGCGAAAGAAAATCACCAAGACTGCCGCTAATAACAGGATCGCAGTCCTGTGAGAGAATTTAATGTTTAAAAACACCTCACGGATACTTTCTTTAAGAGACTTACCTCCCGGAGCTTGTTCCCAAAAAGCCCATACTAATAGTCCCAACCCTATCAGCCAAATGGACATGTTAACCAGAGTGAATGTGTTTTCATTGAAAAGAAGGAAGGCCAGTAATAATACGATCAACGCGATGGAAGCCAACCCCCAGCGTACGTTCATTTCATCCATGCGAACGATGGTCGTGGGCAGAGGAGCGATTCTGAGTTCGCCCTTAAGCCATGCCCAAAAGGTTATCAAGATGACCAACAGATAAAGGGAGAATCCCAACCAGGGTTGGCGGACCGGGTTGATTGGATTTGTTTCGAGCAGGAATTGGGCTAGGAAAGCGAGCAGCAAGGCGGAGAGTGTCCGCCAGGGGATGTGTGTTTTTGAATGGACAGGTGCGCTGGATCCCTGGTCCAAGGCATCCTGCTTATACTGAGCGGTGTGCGATATAAAAGGTGTACACGCCATCCTCGCAGGGCTGTGTGCTTGAGTATGGCCGGATCAATTTCAAGGTGAGTGCCAAATTCCATCGTGCCTTGACGAGAATCCACCGGCCGAATAACTTGCGTGTGATCAATGATGGTAACCCAAAATAATGCCCCCATTCCAGCACGGCAAGAGCAGAAGGCGGAAAGTAATGCCAGTACCGTTCCACGGTAAATCCTGCTTTCGCCAGGCGCGTTTTCCAAGTCTCCGGGTCGTCCAGATGGACATGGCGCGAGATGCGCGTAAAAAAGCGGCGGTAGGAATCAGCCAGGGATTTCAGCCCAATCCTGTCGAGGAACCTGGCTATGGAAAGGTTGGAATTGAATTGGTGGTTCGGCACACAGAAAATAAAAGGCGCGCCAGGCTTGAGCAAACGGGCGGTCTCTGCAAGGACATGGTCCACATGCGGGATATGCTCCAGCACCGAATTGCTGACCGCCGAAGCGAAAATGGCGTTGGGAAAAGGCGCTTTCGCCCCGTCCGTCTGCGTAAGAAGATCGTACACATCCCGTGTTCCGGCCTCACGGATGGGCGGCCACCAGGGGTCGATTCCCACCTCCAGCTTTCGGTCAAACGTCAGCTGGGTAAAATGGCCATCGCCGCAGCCCACATCGAGCGTGGGAGAGGGTAAATCGATGTCCTGGTAATACTGCGATTCGACCGAGCGCAGTAACCCGCGGAAATATGGCAGGTCGCGAATATGCAGATAAAGGAAGTCTTTCATTTCTTCTTCTCTGCGAGCAGACGTTCGAATAATTTCTCGTATTCCACCGCAACGGAGTCAGGGACATAAGGTCGGGCAATCTCCACCGGGTCGCGGCGATATTGGGCAGGGTTCGTAAAGATTGAGATCAATGCTTGCGCGAGCGAAGAGGAATCCCCGATCGGGACGACCTCCCCCATGCCGGTCATCTGCACCGGACGGCGAACGCCGGGAAGCGAAGACGCCACGCTGGGCACGTTGTTCATCATGGCTTCGATCTGCACCAGACCAAACGCCTCGGTGGAGTTCAGGCTGGGGACGACAAGCGCATCCAGATTTGGATAAAAGGCTGCCATCTGGACCGGATTCAGCACACCGAGGAACCGCCAGTGGCCTTTCGCTTCATATTCCTTGATACGCGGCATCAGCCGGTCGGAGTACGCCTGCTCGCCAAGTACCTTCTCGTATTGCCCTGCGAAGAGCACCTGCGCCTTGGGGAATTTCTCCAACACGGCAGGCATGGCGTCCAGCAGGATCTCCACACCTTTTTCTGCAGCAAAGCGCGCCGCCATACCGATGACGGGTCGTTGTGTGCCCGTCTGGTTCTCCTGCGCGAAAGCTTCTGCGGCACCGGGCAGCGGCGCGGGCAGTTCCACCGGAGGCAGGATGGGGGTGAGTTTGTGTTTGTAGCGTGAGAGATAAGCGGAATTGTCCGCATAATCCTGTGTGTAGGTCACGATATGGTCAGCCAGCCGTCCCGCCATGTTGTTCTGAAAATGGACGACGGCGTTTACGAAACGGTTAAACAGCCCAGGCGGCATGAACAGGTCGCAGTGATAAGTCAGCACGGCAGGCTTGCCAAACAGCCGGCTGCGGAAAGCGACGCCAGGCGCATCGAATTGGGGCAGGTGAAGCTGCACCACATCGTGCTTGCGGACAAGCCCGGTCACATCCCAGCCGAAGCGTGGCATGATCACTCCCTTGCTCAGGCGTAACATCACCGGAACACGGACGATCTTTACGCCATTGCGGATTTCCTCCTGCTGCGTCGATGCGTCAAAGTGAGAAGTGAAAACGGTCACTTCATGACCGCGCCGTGCAAACGCTTCCGCCAGGCGTTCGGCGTAGATCGTGAGCCCGCTGGTGTGCGGGCGGTAGTATGTAAGGACGGTTAGAATTTTCATGATTCGCTTGGAAAACCCCCTAGAATAATTCCTTGTTCGTACTGACCCAGTCGAACAACTGCTTCACGCCTTTTTCAACATCGATCATTGGTTTCCAGCCGAGTTCCTTTTCAGCCTTGCGGATGTCTGCGACAAAAACCTTTTGGTCGCCGGGACGCCAATCTCCGCGCGCAACGGGGATGGGTTTTCCCAGCAGCTTCTCTAACATCGGTCCGAATTCCGTCCAGATGGATAACGTGTTCGCAGGTCCGCCGCCGAGGTTGAAGACTTCTCCTTTGATGATGTCTTTCTTTTTTAGAACAGCATCATAGGCATCCAGCAGGTCGTTCACATGCAGCAGGTCCCGGATCTGCTTGCCGTCGCCGTAGATGGAAAGCGGGCGACCCGTCACCGCGGCGATGACCATCCACGCCACCCAGCCCTGGTCTTCCACGCCGAATTGGCGCGGGCCGTAGATGCAGGACTGGCGCATGACCACCGTTGGCAGGTCATAGATGCGGGAATAATCCCGCACGTACTGGTCGCCGGCGCCCTTGCTGCATCCATACGGCGAGTGGAAATCGAGCGGCTGGGTCTCCGGCGCACCGTAGGGCAGGTTTTCATATTCCCAGCGGGTGGGTTTCTCTACCACGCGGACATCTTCCATCCCCCCGTAGACTTTGTTGGTGGAAGCATAAACCACCATGGGTTTGCGTTCGTTGAGGCGTGCCGCCTCGAGGACATTGAAGGTCCCGCCGGCGTTGATCTCGAAGTCTTCACGCGGTTTGACCACGGAGGTGGTTACGGCGACCTGCGCTGCCAGATGAATGATGACATCCGCCTCGCGGGCGGAAACCGCCAAAAGACCGGCGTCGCGCACATCGCCCACGACCAGTTTGAACGCCGATTCCCCAAAGGATTCTTTCAGCCAGGCAAGGTTGCGCGGCGCACCGGCACGGCTCAGATTGTCGTAGATGGTGACCTTTTCACCGCGTTTGAGCAGGCGGTGGACGTAGTTCGAGCCGATGAAGCCGGCTCCGCCGGTAATGAAATAATTAAGAGACATGGTTGCTCCGTGATTCTATCGCAGGATTATCCTGACCGGATGAATCCTGGGTACGGTTGGACAGCTTGTTGTACATCCCCATCAGGCTTTCGCCGTCTTTTGCGAAGCCATAGAAACCGAAAATGCTGGAGATAATTATATGGAAGAAGTGCAGCAGTATGGCATAAGCCAGCGCTGTGGCTGGCGGGACGCCCAACAGGACCAGCGCGGCAACGATAGCCCCCTCGAAGACTCCCAGCGCGGCAGGTGCGGAGGGCAGCGCCACGCCAAACGACGCGAGGCCGATGACAAATAATGCCCACCAAAAAGGGGCATCCGGCACAAAGCCTCGCAGAAGTACCCAATAATTGGTGACGCCGAATGCCCAAGCCAGACCCATCCATCCGAAGGTGAGAGCGGTGCCGCGAATATTCGTCAAAGCGGAAAGACCATCCAGCAGCGAATCAAAAATGGGCAGCAGGTACCGTCTGACTAATCCGATACGCCCAGCGATGCTTTCCATCAGGCTGTGCAGGCGTGTGCGGAATCGCGCCATTAGTGCAAGGGAAAATAATCCGATAACGACCAGCGTAAGGGTGGTGTAGGCGACTGGTTTGACCCAGTCCATGGCGACCACCCGTGGAAGCACGAAAATGGTCAGCGCCGCCGCCATCGCCAGATCGATCACGCGCTCGATGATGATGGTCGAAAGCACATGGAACATGCTGACGTTGATCTTGTGCCCCAGCAGAAAAGCCCGCCCGAGCTCTCCCAGCCGTAACGGGAGAAGATTGTTGAGCAAGTATCCCTGCATCATGGCAATGTAAGACTGTTGGAAGGTCGGGCGGTTCTCGAGCAGCGTGCGCGAGGCCATTGCCCGGCTGGATGTCGATAAAAGGTATAGCACAATAAAGAAGGGGACGACCCGCCAGTCGAGGGTGGTGAACGCCAGGATCACTGCGCGCCAATCCACCAGGTAGAAGAGGACGGCAATAGCAACCAGGCTGACGATGACTCCCGGCAGCCAGCGGCGCGCATCACGCAGAGGAGAGTGGGCGGCCATAACGAATCAGCGCGGGACAGCCCGCCCTACTTTTTCTCCTCTTCGAGTCGCAGCACCGCCATGAACGCGTCCTGCGGTATCTCGACATTTCCGACCATCTTAAGCCGCCGCTTGCCTTTCTTTTGCTTCTCGAGCAATTTCTTCTTGCGGGTGATATCGCCGCCGTAACATTTGGCAAGCACATCCTTGCGTAAAGCCTTGACGTTGGCGCGGCTGATCACTCGTCCGCCTGCCGAAGCCTGGATCGCCACATCGAACATCTGTCGTGGAATGATCCCCCTCAGCTTGGTGATAAGCGATTGACCCTTGTGGTAGGCGTCCTTGCTGTGGACGATGGCCGCCAGCGCATCGACCGGTTCTCCGTTGACCAGAATCTCAAGTTTCTGAAGCTCGTCAGCGCGATATTCAGCGAACTGATAATCAAGCGAGGCATATCCCTTGGTGCGCGATTTCAGTGCATCAAAGAAATCCACGATTAATTCCGCGAGGGGTATTTCATAATCAAGTTGGACGCGATGCGGGGCGGGATATTCCTGCCCTTTATAAATACCGCGACGGCTGATCGTAAGATCCATGATTGTCCCGTAAAACTCGGTAGGCGTGATGATCTCGATATTCATCCAGGGCTCGCGGATTTCCGCAACCAGCCCCTCGTCCGGAAGCTGGGCGGGCGAGTCGACCGGGACCACTTCGCCGGTTAGCAGGACCACTTCGTATTCCACCGATGGCGCGGTGAAAAGCACGTCGAGATCGTACTCCCGCTCCAGCCGCTCCTGGATGATCTCCATATGGAACAGCCCAAGAAAGCCGGCGCGGAATCCGAATCCGAGCGCCTGCGATGTCTCCGGTTGGTAGGTCAATGAGGCATCGTTCAATTGCAATTTTTCGAGCGCATCACGCAGATTTCCATAATCGTCCGCATCGACCGGGTAGATGCCGGCAAATACCATCGGTTTGGGATGGCGGTAACCGGGCAGGGGTTCGGCTGCCGGGTTCGCAACCAGCGTGATGGTATCGCCCACGCGGGCATCGTGGACGCTTTTCAAACCGGTCGCCACGTACCCCACTTCACCAGCGGATAGAATATCAACCGGTTTCATCGTCGGTGAGAATATTCCCACTTCGATGGGTTTGACGTCCACTTTGGTGGTCATCAGGCGGATTGTTTCACTGGCTTTGATCCGCCCTTCCAGCACGCGGATATAGCAGATCACGCCTTTATAAGAGTCATAATGTGAGTCGAACACCAGTGCGCGCAGGGGCAGGGAGGAGTCGCTTTTCGGTGGCGGGATCTTTTGGACCACCGCTTCGAGCACCTGCTCGATGTTGATGCCCGCCTTGGCTGAAATGCGAATAACCTCGTCCGCCTTGCCGCCCAAAAGCGATGCAATATCCTCCGCCACTTCGTCGGGATGTGCGGAAGGGAGATCGATCTTGTTGATCACCGGGATGATGCGCAGGTCTGCATCCAACGCGGAGTACAAGTTGGCGAGCGTCTGGGCTTCTATGCCCTGAGTGGCATCCACCACCAGGATCGCACCCTCGCACGCGTTCAAGGCGCGGCTGACCTCGTAGCCAAAGTCCACATGGCCGGGAGTGTCGATCAGGTTGAGTTCGTACTCTGTGCCATCCGCGGCTTTGTAGCGCATGCGTACGGCGGAAGCCTTGATCGTCACACCTTTTTCCCGTTCCAGGTCCATCGAGTCGAGGATCTGCTCGGTGGTGTCGCGATCGGGGACGGTGCCGGTCAGGTGCAGCAACCGATCCGCCAGTGTGGATTTGCCGTGGTCGATGTGGGCGATGATGCAGAAATTACGGATATTTTCGGACATGGTCGGAAAAAGTATAACCGATTCTATTCTGCTTATTTGAACCAATCCAAATCGTGATGATCAGATGATTCCCCCTGGAGAATTTATAAGAGGGGGGACACTTTCGGCAGATTAGGGAAGGTTTTCCAGATCAGCCAGGTCCTTTAGCCGGCCGGCAACTTTCTTGTTTATCTTGAGATGGATTAAATCAATAATGCTCACCTCAACGCCATCAAAAGTATCCACGATGCGGCTTTTGTAACACTCTTCGAACCCCACACCTGATATCCCCGTCGATATTTCCAGGCGAATGGGGGGATTGCCCAATCTGATTATCTTGTTGTTTTGCAGAAACAATTCAGGAGTAAGAGCAGGAAGGTCAAAACCAAATTCGCGCAAGGTAGCCACAAGCTTGTTTGCATTATCAATATGAACAGCAATCCAGATGTCCATGTCGTTGGTAGCGCGTGGATAGCCGTGATACCCAACTGCGTATCCCCCGATCAGCAGGTATCTGACGTTATTTTCGTTCAGTAATCTCAAGAACTCTTTGAAGTCTGGAGGAAGCTCGATGTCCATAGTTGATTCTGCGCAGGATTTCCACCTGTCTTAAACGTTCATAAGGCGTCCTTGCCAGCCAATAGGCCTTATCATCGGAATCCTCAGAGAGTGAAGAGACTGACATGCTGGAGCGATCCACCTTAAGATTTGACACTAAAATCTTCTTCATACACCCATTATACCTTTTTGTCGGGATGAGGCGGTAAAGCATTCTCGATTATTGAAACCAAGGCATCGTCTGAATTTCCGCCCCGCTGAAACCATGCCAGAAACTCCACATTGCCCTTCGGTCCTTGCAGGGGGGATCGGATCAGACCTCGCACTGCGAGTCCTTCGCTTTCTGCAAAGGTCAACACGGCGAGTAAGACCTTGCGATGGATTTCCGGGTCGCGCACGACGCCATCGCCTTTTGCGACCTCCTTGCGCCCGGCTTCGAATTGGGGTTTGATGAGAGTGATAAGACCGACCTCACCCCTTTGCCCATCTCCCAAAGGGAGAGGGGATGGGGGTGAGGTCAGGGTCCAATTCTTCACCACGGGCAGCAACACCTTCAATGAAATAAAGGAAGCATCAATCGTCACGAGACTCACCAGCTCAGGCAGCGATTCGACAAAGCGGGCATTGGTCTCCTCCATTGCCACCACGCGTGGATCGGAGCGCAATTTCCAGTGCAGGATACCCTTGCCCACGTCGATGGCATACACTTTCGCTGCCCCGTGTTGAAGCAGGCAGTCAGTGAACCCGCCGGTGGAGGCGCCAACGTCCGCGCAGACGCAGCCTGTGACATCGATGGACCAAGCCTCGAAAGCCGCCTCCAGCTTTTCACCGCCGCGCGAGACAAATCGCGGACCCGAGTCCAACTCCAGCATGGAATCCCCCGAAACCGCCGTGGCAGGCTTGAACACGACCTGTCCGTTCACGCGCACCTCCCCGGCCATGATCAGGCGTTGGGCGAGCGAGCGGCTTTCGGACAATCCGCGTTCCACCATCAAAACATCCAGACGAGTTTTCGGCATATCTCCATTTTACAGTTAAAATACATTCATGTTTCGTGCCCTCATCAAATCCATGCGCCCGCGGCAGTGGACGAAAAACATCATCGTCTATGCTGCCCTGGTCTTCGACCAGCAATTCTTCAACCTGGACGCCTTCCTTCGCACCACGGCAGGCTTCATATTGTTCTGCTTAATCTCCAGCGCTGTCTACATTTTCAACGATATCGCCGACGTTGAGTCCGACCGGCAGCACCCGAATAAAAAGAACCGTCCCATCGCCTCCGGTAAATTGCCTCTATCGGTGGCATGGGCGGCAGGAATCGTACTGGTCGTAATTTCCTTGCCGTTAGGTTATCTCCTTTCGCCTGCCTTTTTTACCGTCCTGCTGGTTTATTTCCTGCTCATCGTGGCTTATTCCCTGTGGTTAAAACATTTCGCCATCCTGGACGTGCTGGTCATCGCCGCCGGTTTCGTTCTCCGCGTCCATGCCGGCGTGACGCTGATCACAGTCGAACGATTTTCACCCTGGCTGTATGTGCTCACCACCTTGTTCGCGCTGTACATTGGCTTCGGCAAACGGCGCTCGGAACTGGCGTTGCTGGCGCACGGTGCAGGCGCTCACCGCAAGGTACTGGACGGCTACACATTGCCGCTGCTGGACCAATACATCACCATCGTCTCCGGCACAACCATCGTCGTATACGCGCTCTACACATTTTTCGCACCCAATGTCCCTGCCAACCACACGATGATGCTGACCATTCCCTTCGTTATTTATGGAATTTTTCGCTACCTGTACCTGATCCAGGTCTCACATGCTGCCGGCGCACCGGAGGAGGTGCTGCTCTCCGACCGCCCGCTGCAGATCACCGCGTTGTTATGGGGGTTGGCAGTGATGGCGGTGTTCTACCTGACATGACCACCGCTTCCGCGCCTGGAAAGATTATCCTGTTCGGTGAACACGCCGTTGTCTATGGCCGGCCGGCCATCGCAGCGCCGGTGACCCAGGTGCAGGCTGTCGCGGAAGTGATGGACTCCCGCCAGCCCGGCATCTGGATCGATGCACCGGACATTTCCCTGCATTCCGAACTGGGTTCGCTGCCCGATTCCCACCCATTGTCTGTCCTCATCATCGGCACGTTCAAAGCGGTGGGGATCACCTACAAACTTCCCCTGACCATTCACATCCATTCGACGATTCCTGTCGCCTCGGGGCTGGGGTCCGGCGCGGCGGTCTCGGTGGCGATTGCCCGGGCGCTGTCCGCCCATCTGGGGCTGCCGCTGACCGATGACCAGGTCAGCCAGCTCGCCTACGGTACTGAAGCGCTCTACCACGGCACGCCCTCGGGCATCGACAATACCGTGGTCACTTACGCCTGCCCGGTATATTTCGTCAAAGGGCAGACGATCGAGACCCTGCGGGTAGGCGCGCCGTTTACCTTCGTTATCGGCGACACAGGCATTCCTGCGCCAACGAAGGAATCAGTCGGCGATGTACGTAAACTCTGGGAAAGGGATTTGGACTATTGGGAGAAGGTCTTTGACCAGGTGGGTGACCTTGCGCGACGCGCGCGTGGCGCTATCGAGACTGGGGATGCTACTCTGCTGGGGGGTTTGATGAACCATAATCATGAGTTGCTTCAGACTATGACCGTCTCCAGCCCGGACCTGGACCGGCTGGTGCATGTAGCTCGCAGCACAGGGGCATTGGGTGCAAAGCTGAGCGGCGGCGGGCGCGGCGGTAACATGATCGCGCTGGTCAAGCCGGACCGGGCGGAAATCATCGCTAATGCCCTGCGAACCGTCGGGGCAAGAAATACGATCATCACCACAGTGCAATAAAAAACTGGAGCAGCTGCTCCAGTTTTTTGATTCTCTTACTATTCCTTTTTAACAGGATTACTCAACACGCCCAGGCCATCAATATCCACCTCGACCACATCGCCATCTTGGAGCGGACCCACGCCTGCCGGTGTGCCGGTGAAGATCAGATCGCCCGGCTCGAGCGTCATCACGGATGAGATGAAAGCCACCAGCTTGCCCACGTTGAAGACCATGTCGCGGGTGGAGGCCATCTGGCGCGGCTGCCCGCTGACCTTGCAGGAGATGAGCGCATCGGTGATGTCGAATTCCGTGTCGATCCAGGGACCGAATGAGCAGAAGGTATCGAAACCCTTGGCGCGAGTCCACTGTCCGTCGGTTTTCTGCAGGTCGCGGGCGGTGATGTCGTTGCCGATGGTATAGCCGAGGATGTGATCCTTGGCCTTTTCAGGGGTAATGTTCTTTCCACGCTTGCCGATGACAGCCACCAGCTCAGCTTCATGCTCCACCTGCCTGGACTGCGGCGGGAGAATGATGGTATCACCGGGATTGATGATGGAAGAAGGCGGCTTCATGAAGATGAGCGGTACCTGTGGGACGTCGTTACCCAGTTCCTTGGCATGTTCGGTGTAATTCCTGCCGATGCAGACAATCTTGCTCGGCTGTGACGGAGCCAGCAGTTTGACCGAATCAAGTGGAATTTCCGCCTCAAGGCGGCGATATTCACCGAATATACTCCCTTCGATATCCCCAACTTTGTTTTCAAATATCCAGCCGTAGGCAGGTTCTTCATTCTTATACAGATAACGGACAATGCGCATGTGACCCTCCGGTTCATTTTGCTGAATTTAGTTTAGCACAAATTCAATTCGGGTATAATATCCCTCGCTTGAGCCGCTCCTCCTGAAGGGGGCACGTTGCTCAGTTGGTCGCGCTGCGCTCTATGGGTTGAGCGTCTCGCTTACACCGGGAAGGTCAGGGGTTCGCTGTCCCCTGCAGAGCGCTCTGGGATTGCGAAGCAATCACAGAGTTAGCGCCCACAATTGAATAGCTCATCCGGGCCGCTCCCCCTGAAGGGGACACGTAGCTCAGTTGGTTGCGCAGCGCCCTATGGGTTGATCGTCTCGCTTACACCGAGAAGGCTCAGAGTTCGCTGTCCCCTGCAGAGCGCTCTGGGATTGCGAAGCAATCACAGAGTTAGCGCCCACAATTGAATAGCCCATCCGGGCGCTTAGCTCAGTTGGTTAGAGCGTCTCGCTTACACCGAGAAGGTCAGGGGTTCGAGTCCCTTAGCGCCCACCAATCATTCTGGGAACGGCAACCGCCGTTCCTTTCCCATTTCTATTGGAGATCTTCCTTCAAGATCTTTTCGAAAGTCCACACCAGAAAATCGGCATTCGATTCATCAAACGGCATGGGTGGGCGAATCTTGACCACATTATGATAAGGTCCGTCCGTGCCGAGCAGGATGCCGTGATCGCGCAGACGGTTGACGACGAAGGAAGCCTCATCCGCAGCCGGCTCCAGCGTTTCGCGGTCGCGGACCAACTCGACGCCCAGGAACAACCCCGACCCGCGCACATCCCCGACAAGCAGATATTTTTCCACAAATGGCTGCATTCCAGCCAGCATCCGCGCTCCGACGTGCGAGGCATGTTCCTGCAAGCCTTCATCGCGCACGACATCCAGCACCTCCAGGCCGATTGCACAGGAGACTGGGTTGCCTCCAAAGGTGCTGAAGAATTCCATGCCGTTGTTGAACGCGTCCGCGATGGCCGGAGTGGTGATGACCGCGCCGATGGGATGCCCGTTGCCGATCGGCTTGCCCAGAACGACGATGTCCGGCGTCACACCCTGCAGCTCGAAACCCCAGAAATGCGTGCCGATGCGTCCGAAGCCTGTCTGCACTTCATCGGCGATGCATACACCTCCAGCTTCATGGACATATCGGTAGACATCCGCGAGATACCCCGAGGGCAGGATGATCTGCCCGCCTACACTGGGCAGCGATTCGGCTATAAAACCTGCCAGACCGTGCCCCATTTTTTTGATGCTGGCAATCGATTCAGCAACATGCCTGGCGTATTTTTCACCCGCCTGCGGGTCGCCGCGTTTATACGAGCCGCGGTAGTCATCCGGGATGGGAACAGCGTGCACCCAGTCCGGCGCGCCGGTCCCGCCGGGACCGTTGTGTTTGTAGGGACTGATGTCGATCAGAGTCGTTGAGTTGCCGTGATAGGCAGCTTCCAGCACGATCAAGTCGCGTTGACGGGTGTATGTCCGCGCCAACCGCAGCGCAAGCTCGTTAGCCTCGCTGCCCGAGTTGACGAAATAGCACACGCGCAGCGGCTCCGGCAGCAGGGATGTCAACCGTTCAGCATAACGATTGATGGAGTCGTGCAGGTAGCGCGTGTTGGTGTTCAGCACGCCCATCTGCTGCCGCCCGGCTTCCACCACGCGCGGATGGGAATGTCCGACATGCGCAACATTGTTGTAAGCGTCAATGTAACGGCGGCCTTCGTCGTCGAAGAGATACTGCTTCCAGCCGCGCACGATCTTGACCGGATCACGGTAGGCGATGCTCAGGTTGCCTCCGAGTCGCTGCCGGCGGATGGAGAGTGTCTCCACTTTAGTTGGCGCTTTCGACGGAAATAAATGCGCGGGGATGCCAAGGATCAAGTTCGGGTCGGGGCACAGGCTTTTCCAGACCTCGCGCTGACTGGGGCGTGCCACACCGGGGAAATCACAGCCGAGATCGAGCAGGTCGGTAATGACCTGGAAATGCAGGTGCGGAGTCCATCCGCCGTTGACTTCGGGGCTGCCGATCGCCGCCAGCCGCTGACCCTTCAGGACAGCATCTCCAACTTTCAGCGCAGGCAGCGATTCCCGGTCCAGGTGGCCGTATAGCGTGTAAAAGCTCTCGCCGCTTCCCGTTTGGTGATGCAGCACGATGACCGGACCGTAATCCTGCGGATCTGCATTGTCGGCAAAAGCAAAGACGGTCCCGTCCAGCGGGGCGTAAACCGATGTGCCTGCCTCAGTGAACAGGTCGAGGCCGAGATGGATTGTGCGTGTTTCGTCGGTCGGACCGCTGCCAGTGGCAAAGGCTGGTGAGGTGTAAAGATAGCGTGCCTCGTCGTACTGCCCAATGGCAACTTTGACTTCCGCTTGAGCCATGACTTCAGCGAAACGCGGTGTCAGCCGGGGTTCCGCGTTCTGTGCGGGATCCGCGCTCAGAAGCGGGCTGCCCATGCTCAAGTCGAGGACAACCACCGGGTTGGTGCGGATGTCCGGTTCCAGCACAGGTCCAAATTCGTCGGCATGTTCACGCAGCCAGTCGGTGATGTACGGACTGCTGCGGACAGGCGTCAGCCCGCAGGCTTCGCGGAATACCGCTTCCGCCAGCCGCGGAGGGATTTTTGCCAGTTCCGGAAGGCTTTTTCGAATGGATTGCTGGCTGATTCCAAGGTAGTCATTTTCGGGCTGGAGCTTTTGCTGTTCCGCGGCAACCGCAACGCTCTGGCACAGGCGCAAGGTCACCAGTCCGAACACGACCGAGATCTCGTCCTCGAACAACGGGAATGCGGAATGATATCCGCGGACGATTTGTGCTGCAACGGACAGCGGGTCCGGTTGGTCCAGGATGGCATAGGCGATAGCCAAGGCAAGGTCGCTGACGGTGTAGCTGTGGACCATATCGCCGAAATCGATCAGCCCCACAACACTTTGGTTTCGGGTATACAGGTCCGAGCCGCCGCCGACCAGGATGTTATAGTCGTTGGCATCGTTGTGGATGACGCTGGTGCGCAACTTCGGCAGGAGAGGAGTGGTATTCTTCTCAAACTCGTCTGCAAGTTTTGTGACAAGCCCTCGTAGTTCAGTGTCGCCGATCAAGCCGGCATTACGGCGGATGATGCTCAGCCCGTTGGCGAGGTCCCAGTGAAAGTCGCGGTGCAGAGTGGGATGATCGAAACCCTGCAGGGCAACATCCATCTGACCGATTTTGGTACCAAGGTCATGCAACAGTGCAGGCGAGCGGCGCTTGACTTTACCCAGCGGTGTGCCGGGGAGGTAGGTTACCAGCCGGACAAAATGATTTGCGCCGTTTTCTGATTCTGCTATCGTGATTTCCTCTCCGTTTTTTGCAGGGATAACTTTTGGGCACAGGTCAATGTGTTTCGAGAGATGATCCATTACTCTGTTCTGCGCCTCAAGCATCGTGCGCTCTTCGGTGGCGTTGGCCATCTTGAGCACGAACCGCTCTCCGCTGGCTGTTTCCAGAAGAAAATTCTGGTCCCGCTCGCTGGGCAGGCAGATAGCGGAGGCTTCGAGGCCGTAAAGGTCTCTTGCCAGGCGACTGGCGGAATCGAGATCGAATTTTGGGGCATGTTCAACGATGGACATGGTCTTCTCCCGTGTGATGCTTTATTGTACATCTCAACCCGCGGGAGTAACAAAACCAGTGAGATGCGTGCCGCACCTCACTGGCCGGGGGGGATTTGTGTTAACCGTTAGGCTTTTTGGACCGGGAACTGAATCTCGGTTACGGTTTCGGAGTCGGTCTGGCTCCCGTTCTCAGACGGCCGCAGGTACACTTCGCGCGCCGGTCCGACAATGCGGTAGCTGTTCTCGTCGATCCAATGGCCCAGGGCGTTATAGCTTTCGCCGATCGTGACGAAGGGACCGTGATGGACCGTGCAGGCCATCGTTTCGACAGCCGGCAGTTCATGCACCTTGACGCGCCCCGCTTCCTTGACGTCCGCCGTGACAGGCTCGCAGACCTCGATATCCCAGTCGTGCTCCCTGTACCCCTCGTCATGGTAAAGGCTGAGACATGGGCCGCAAGGTTTCACCCGCTGCTTCCCGAGGTATCCCTCCAGTTCGCCCCACAGCGGTCCCTGCTCAGGCGGGGTGGGGACCACGCCGCGCACCGAGGCGACTTTCATTTTTTCTACCTGCTTGATCACTACGTCATAACTGGACATGGTATTCTCCTGTTCGAGTTGTTTCAGCCGGACCTCGACCCGCTGCAGGCGTTCCGTCTCCTCCTGAACCCTCTGCTGGGCTTCCGTTTGCCTCAGTTTGAGCATCCCGCGCATCTGTTCCGTGGACAAGCCGTCATGGAGGAGGTGGCCGATCTCCTCGAGCGAGAACCCCAGGTCTTTGAGCGCCAGTATGCGGTGGAGGGTGGAAAGCTGCCGGTGTTCGTAGAAGCGGTAGCCCGTGACGGAATCCACGCTCACAGGTTTGAGCAAACCCAATTCGTCGTAGTAGCGCAGCGTCTTGATTGAGACACGGCTGATGGTGGAAAAGTCTCCGATCCGGATCATGTGGAGGGCCTCCAGAGTGTGTTATACACCCTCCAGCGGAGGGAGAGTCAAGAGGCTGGATTGCCAATTCCCTGTCCAGTGGGATATATGTATTTTCTCACTTGCCCGCTTTATCAATCCGTCCTACAATTCATCATTGTCTTACAGTCTGCCAGCCGTCCAGTCTCATAGCCACATTCGGGATGGACGGTCAGACTATTGGACAAGCGACTATCTAACCAGGAGACTAACATGTCTGATTATCTTTTCCGCGGCAGCCTGAAGGACCTCGACCCGAATGTCTATGAACTATCCCGGCTCGAGGCAGAACGCCAGGCTCGCAAGCTGATCCTCATCGCATCCGAAAGCCAGGCACCTTTAGCGGTACGCGAGGCGTTGAGCACCGCCTTCCAGAATATCTATGCGGAAGGCTACCCTGATGACCAAATGCGATCGATGACGGAAGAGGACATCCTCGACTACCCCGCCCGCCTGGCGGAGTACCGCCGTCACAGCGACCCGCGCTACTATAAAGGTGTGGAATACGCCGATTTCATCGAGTTGCTGGCCTGCCGCCGCGCGGCTGAGACGTTCGCCGCCAATGGCTTCAGCGCGGACAAAATCTTCGTCAACGTGCAGGCGCACTCGGGCGGACCCGCCAACAACGCGGTCTATCAAGCCTTGATCAACCTCGGCGACACCGTGATGGGACTTAACCTGCTGCACGGCGGCCACCTCTCGCACGGTTCGTCGGTCAACCGCAGCGGCAAATGGTACAAGGCAGTGCATTACACCGTGGACGAGAATGAAAAGCTGGATTACGGCAAAATTCGCGCACTGGCGCTTGAAACGAAGCCGAAACTCATCATCGCGGGATACTCCTCTTACTCATGGGTTCCCGACTGGAAGAAGTTCCGCGCCATTGCGGACGAGGTCGGCGCGTACTTCCTGGCGGACATTTCGCACATCGGCGGGCTGGTCGCAGCGGGCGTCGTCCCCTCGCCGATCGGACATGCCCACGTGACCATGTCCACCACGCACAAGTCGCTGGACGGCCCGCGCGGGGCGGTGCTGCTGACCACCGATCCGGCCATCGCCAAAAAGATCGACAGGGGGGTGTTCCCCGGCGAGCAGGGCGGACCGCATGTGCATATCTTCGCCGCGCTGGCGCTGACCTTCAAGCTGGCGCAGACCGCACAGTTCAAGAAACTGCAGGCACAGACCCTGAAGAATGCCAAGGCGATGGCCGACCAGTTCAAGAAGCGCGGACTGCGAGTCCCGTTTGGCGGCACGGACTGCCACCTTGTCAACGTGGACGTGACCATCGGTCAAAGGTGACCTCCTGAAGGGGGCAGGTGATGGCACGAAGCTGAGCGGCGATATGGCCGCGCGCATCCTCGATCTCGTGGGCATCGTCGTCAACCGCAACACCATCCCCGGCGACAAGAACTCCGCCGACCCGAGCGGTATCCGCCTCGGCACGCCGTGGATCACGCAGCGCGGCTTCGACGAGAAGAAGACCCGCGCCCTCGTGGATATCATGGCTGACGTGCTGCTGGCCTGCGCGCCGCACAGCGTGGACACTCCGCACAAGGGACGCGTCCGCCGCGCGAAGTTGGACTTCAACGTGCTGAACGATGCCCGGCTCAAGGTCCGCAAACTGGCGGAGAAGGCGGGAGTCGATTTCAAGGTCAAGCCGAGCGGGTATCCGCATTTCTATTTTGTGGATGATAAATCTACGACCGGTGTCTTTGAGTTAAGCGGACTTCGCATACGACAGATGCTGGATTACGCCGCCTCGAGCGACCTCTCCGCATTGAAAAAGGGTCAATCGCAGCCGACCTCGATTGCCACACCTCTGGGTGTGGTGAAAGGAACGCTCGTCAAGGTGAACGACCAGACCTACCAGTTGCAGGTTCCGGCTGCGAAGGCTGGCGTGGTGGGGACGTGGCTGCGCGACCTGTCGGACGGCTATACCTCGTTCAACCTCGACGGCGAAAAGGATTTCTCCGCCTCGCGCATGCCGGGTCCGTTTGTCGTTATGGACGCGAAGCGGGCGGGGGCGAAGCATGCTTCACCCAGCTCGCCCACAGGACAAGACAAACCCTGGTTCATCGGCGACCAGGCCGGCGGGTTGCACGTCTCGCCTCCGCCGCCGTTTAAATGGGTCGAACCCGAGAATCCTCCCGTCCAATACACCCGCCTGCACGAGGCGCACAAATCCATGGGCGCGAAGATGGTCCCGTTCGCGGGCTGGGATATGCCGGTCTGGTATTCCTCCGTCGTGGAGGAGCACCTCGCCACGCGGCAGGCGGCGGGATTGTTTGACGTCTCGCACATGGGCGTGTACGAAGTAAAGGGACCGGACGCGGCCTCGTTCCTCGATTCGATCTGCGCCAACGACTGCGGCGGGCTGCAGCCCGGCGAGAGCCTGTACAGTCAGTTCCTCACGCCCGATGCGGATGTGATCGACGACACGCTGGTCTACCGCCGCGCCCGGGACAAGTACCTGGTGGTGGTCAATGCCTCCAACGACGACAAGGACCGCACGTGGTTCCTTTCGGTGCGGGATGGCAAGGTGAAGATCGACAACAGGAAACCCTGGGCGCGGACCTATGGCTACGAAGCGGACATCCGCAACCTGCGCGATCCGAAATCGGGCAAGGACATGCGCATCGACATCGCCCTGCAGGGACCGAAGAGCCGCGACATTCTGCTGGCGATGGGCGTGGATGACAAGACGCGCGCCCGAATCATGAAACTCAAGCGGACGGAGTTGTGCGACGCGGTCGTCGGCGGCTTCGACCTGATCGTCTCGCGCACCGGCTACACGGGCGAGAAGATGGCCTTCGAGCTGTTCGTCCACCCTGACCGCGCCGTGGACTTTTGGAACGCGATTTTGAAGTTTGGCGCATCGTTCGGCGTCAAGGCGATCGGGCTGGGCGCGCGCGACTCCCTGCGAACGGAAGCGGGACTGCCGCTGTACGGTCACGAGATGGGACTCGGCTCCGGAAAATTCGAGGAGCGCGACCTGGGCGTGGCGGAAGGCGGATTCGGTTCCTACGTCAAGCCGTACAAGCCGTGGTTCATCGGGCGCGAGGCGTACCTTGCGCGCGAGAAGGAGCGCAAAGGTGTGGTCGTGCGCTTCCGCTTCGACGAGCAGCGCGTGCGCATGGCGCACAACGGCGACCCGGTGGTCAACGCGAGCGGTGAGCGCATCGGCTGGGTGACCTCCTGCGCCGTGGACGCGGAGCGCTTCCTGACGGGTCAGGCCTATCTCGAGTTGAGATACGCCGTTGATGGGACCGCCATCGGCATTCATCAGGGAGGTGCCCTGCAAAAGGCGCAGGATTTCACAGTGGACAAACCGCCCACGCCTGCCAAGGTGGTGAGTAGATTCCCGAAGGGGTAGTGATTACTCCACAAAGAGAGGCATTGGGATTGTTTTTAACTACACATTCCAATGCCTCTTGTTTTTAGTCATAAACAACAAAGTATGCTCGATTTAAGACTGCCTTCCGACGTTGCGATAAATTATACAAGTCCAGCCCAACGGATTAGGGTGATGACAGAATATTGGGTATTAAATTCCGCATTCTGTCCTAATTGTGGGACCAACTTAAGTCACTTTGAGAATAATAAGCCAGTCTCTGATTTCTTCTGCAAGAGTTGTGAGGAGGAGTACGAATTAAAATCACAAAATGGCAATGTAGGCAAAAAGATAGTTGATGGTGCTTATTCCGCTATGATTGAGAGACTCGAATCAGAAAACAATCCGAATTTCTTCTTTCTGTCTTATGAAAAGACCTCCCTCGCTATCAAGAACTTCCTTACAATCCCTAAATATTTCTTTGTTCCAAGTATTATTGAGGAAAGAAATGCCTTGGGACCAACAGCAAGAAGGGCAGGCTGGGTCGGATGCAATATTGTGATGAAAGACATTCCAGAAGTCGGTAAGATTTATTATGTCCAAAACGGCGAAGTAATAGAAAAGAATGAAGTTCTAAACAAATGGAAAAACACCGATTTCATAAAAAGCGCTCATAATGTTGAAGCCAAAGGCTGGCTTCTTGATGTATTACTGTGCGTTGAAAAGATTAAAAAGCAAGAGTTTTACCTTGATGAAGTTTACAGATTTGAATCATATCTGCAATCCAAGCACCCTTTGAATAACAACATCAAAGCCAAAATTCGGCAACAGTTGCAGATTCTGCGAAATAGAAACATAATCGATTTTATTGGTCGTGGAAAGTATAGCTTGCATATACGTTGAAATGATTCTTAGAGAAAGCGAGGTGCTATGAAAAGATATGCCGTTAATCAAGTAGACGGTAGCACTTATCAAGTTGTCGATTTGCAGGATAAAAGGGAAATTTGTGTTTGTTCAGAGTTTGACGAGATTGTAGATGCAAAGAAACGAGCTGACTCAATTGCGCTGCTTCTCAATAATAACGAGCTCCAAACCCTTTAGTTTTGCTTTAAATTGATAAATTGTCCTCGTCATCAGCCGAAAGGCTGGTGTTTTTTTATTCCCCACGGAAAGGTGACTGCACAAGCATGCCCAGGCCCACCAGGGTTTTAATCTCAAGGAGCAGGATGGGGTTGTCGTCCACTCCCCGGCCGGTTTTTTGAATGGCCTCGCGCAGGCGGGTCCTGCCATCCAGATGACTTAGGATTTCTTCGGTTAATGGCAGGATGTCGGCCTTAAAATAATTTCCCGAGATGGAGAAGGCTGCCCCTTGTTGCACATCCATGTCCAAAGGGGTGAGGACCGCCTCAAGCAGCGCTTCGTTGTCCGGCAGGCTGAACAGAAAATCCTGCGACTCAAACAACCGCAAAAGCTGTTCTCCGGCAGGGGATTCAAGGCTCTTCGTCACGCTGGCTGACGAGACCCAGTTTTGATCGGATGAGCGGCGCCTCAGGATGATGTCCCCCAGCGCGATTCGCTCGATTCCCTGATCGCGAAACCACTGAAGCCAGGTCTTTTTTTTCTTTGCATAATTGCGCTTGTTTTTACTGAGCAGGCTGTCTTGGTCCAGCCACAAATCTGCATACTGCTCCGCATCCCAGGTGCCGTTATGGATCAGCCATGTGTCCACGCCTAATTCATCCACTGTTGTTTCCACAGGCTCCCACCAGGATTCGTCCTTCCCAAAGACCCAGTTGGAAATAAGCTGGGCAAATCCGCCCTCGGTCAGATAAGCCGGGATCTCACGGATCAACTGGTGCAGGTAAGCGTCTCCCTGCGTGTCGCGGTAAATCAGTTTTATCTCCGGCGAGAGAACATAAGGCAGGTTGGCAAGGATCAGGTCAAAACGACGCCCTTTTACCGGCTCCAGATAGCTGCCTTCGAGCAGCTCAATATTGGGCACCCCGTTCAGTTCCGCATTCAGGCGCGTCATGGCCAGCGCCCGGGGGTTGATGTCGGTCGCCGTGACTCGTGCGCAGTGCTGTGCCGCTAGCAGGGATTGGACGCCGCAGCCACAGCCGAGGTCGAGCGTCGATTTAACCGGCTTGCGGATGGTCAATTTCGCCAGGTATTTCCCGGAAGGGCCGACTGGCAGGACGCAATCCTCGGCATGGTTGTAATGGAGAAAATCAGAAAAGAAGATCAGGCCATCGTAACTCTGAGCCTGCAGCAAGCTTTTTACCATGACGCCGTCCTGGCGCAACAGGCCTGAATGGATCAACTCGTCAAGCTTTAGCGGTGAAAAGGCGCGCGCAGCCTCGTTTACATTAACCGCCTCTGCGCGGACGAATAAGCGTTTTAATGTGATCAGGACGGGGCTCTCGTCGGGGGAGTCTCCTTCGAAGAGGAGGTAAATCCGCTGGTCTGTAATACCTTCTGAAGAGTAGCAGCTATCTCAGGAGAAAGCTGTGGAACAGGAATAGTGGATAGCCGGCGCAAACCGGCTGTCTGCTGTTTGAAAATCTCTGCCTTCAATCTAGATAACGCGTTTTTAATGGAAAACTGCCAGGTTCGCATGCTCAAAGACCACCTTGTCTTCAAGTAGTATACAATTTCCGCAGGCGGGAAGCAACAGGCGCTGATGGATGCAGTCTGCATCCACTTTCTGGTGGCGTTATAATTTCCCGGCTGGAACTTTTTACTGTCTGTAAGCGTCAGGGTATAACTTTAGAAATAGGAGACTCCCATGTTTACCCGTCGTTTCACCTTTCTTATCCTCTTATCCGCTCTGCTGGCGGCCTGTGCGCCTCAATCAGCGCCTGCCCCGACCGAAATCCCTGCCGCTGAAGTCCCACCCATTGTCAGCACGATACCCATCATGCCGACCGTGGAGGCCCAGCCCACGCCTGAGCCGTTCGTAAACAGCGCCTGGGTGGAGTACCGCGATCCGCGCTATGGGATTGGCCTGGCGTATCCGTGCTGGTGGGTCATGTATCCCATACCCGCCGAGGGCGATGGCGCGGCGCTCAGCTTGCGCAGCTTCGACGAAGACTATTTCCGCGCCAATTCTGTCAAGGGACAGTGGAAGGACGGGGTCGCACCTGAAGGCGTTTTCACAGCTGATTTCCTGGTTTTCGAGGGGATTGACCCTGCCTTATCCAATGCCGAGGCCTACCCGAGAGATCCCGAGACAAGTGCCATTGTCTCATCGGAAGATGTCCTCATCGGTCAGAATGAAGCCACCGTCATCCAGTTGCAGAACCTCGTCAACAGCAATGATCCATTGTTCACGGCCATCCTGTTCCGGCTTGCGCCCGATAAATTGATGATCTTCGTCACCCAGCAGCAGGACCGTCTGGACTCTGCCGATCTGCAGGGCATCCTGGCCTCGTTGTCGCTCTCTCCCGGCCAGCCGATTGTTGTTCCCACGGTCGCTCCGCATCCACCGCTGATCAACGCGGCCTGCCTCTCGCAGTAAACGGTCTGAAATTTCAACATGCACAATGCCCGAATCTCGTTTCGGGCATTGTGTCAATAAGGGATTAAGCAGATTAAGAAAGGGTCAATTTGAACTGGGCAAAATACGCTATGCTATTTTTCGCCTTTTGCGTTCCATCATCACATAAAGGAAAATAATCCCTGCCACCATCAGCGCAATGGCGGCGGTGTACCAGTTGAGCACTCCCATGGTGAAATCCGGCGCCTTTATGATTACTGCCATCAGGACCAGCACATGCCAGATCAGGATGCTCTCGAAGGGGACGCGCCAGGATGTCCAGCGCAGGTCTGCAGCCATGGTCAGCGCGCCGACACCCAGCAGGGCGATCCAGCCGGACATGATGCGCCCAGTCAGCGGGGTCAGCGGCCACGGCCAGACATTCATGATGAGCGGCGGGTAAAGAAAAGCGACTACCGCGAAAGCCAAGCCCACTGCGCCGACAACGCGCAGGACCCACATCGCCCAGTGCGCCACCATCAGGTCCGATTCCTCCGGTGTGCCCGGGTCGGTCCGCCGGTTGTAGAACCACAGCGTGGGGACAAGGATCGGTGTAACGATGTAAAGAATCAGCCACAGGTTGAACCCGAATTTGCCGAGCGAGAACCGGTCCCAGTGCATCAGCGTTGCGATTATCATGAACCAGGTGAAGACAGTGATCGGCAGATATCCTCCCTGGACCCGGTGCCAGCGTTTCCCGAACAGGGTGTTCAGGAACAGCCACGAACCGCCAAGGTAGCCCGCGCCGATGTACAGGGAGGTCATGTGCGGCTTGATCAGCCAGGCGAAACGCTCCCCGGTCAGGTCGGGATAAAAATATAGCAATAAAAATGCCAGCCATAAAACGGGGACAATTATTGCGGCGACTATGCGGGTGATGGGGTAGATCGCATCATTTTTCATATTTCATACCGTTAATCCTTTCAACCGATAAGTGTATGAGTTACTTGTGAGCTGGGATTGGATGTGGGTGGGTTAAGTCGTTTCTCCAAGTAGTATACAATTTTACCAAATCGGACACAATAGGGAATAATTAGAATCCAGGCTAATTGTTCACCTGCCTCTCGCAGTAAGCTGGATTGAAATTTCAGAATATAGCGTGCCTGAATAATTGTTCGGGCACGCTGTGTTTTTTAATGTGTGAAGAGATTGTTTTCCGTGGAAAAAAGTAGTACGCTGAAGCTGGATGAGGACATGCCACCTATCTATTGATGAAAGCGATTCGACCACGAGGAGTTTTCAATGGATGTGAAAAAGGTTATGCTCATTAGCCTGCTGCTCACGGGATTTTTAACTGCATGCACGTTGGCACAGTCGACTCCCGATCCTGCCATGCCCAGCGTGCCTGATCTTGATTCCGCCGCCAACGCGGAAAATGAGATTGCGACCCTCGCCTCGCTGAAACAGGTGGACGATTATCCGCTCTACACGATGCGCTATTACGGGGAATACGAATCCCGCCGGACAGCTCAATTTCAAGCTGATAAAACAGCAATCTCCAAGCAGAATTGGGCATGCGCGCTCTTTACCGTCCTGCTCGACGACGACCATCTCCTCTATGGCCGCAACTTCGACTGGCAGTTCAGCCCGGCGCTGCTGGTGTTTACCGATCCGCCCGACGGCTACGCCTCCGTTTCGATGGTGGACATGGCATATCTTGACCTGGGCGAAGAGGCTGTTTCCAACCTGACAGAACTTTCGCTCGAAGAGAGGGAAGGTCTTCTGGATGCCCCGCTCATTCCCTTTGACGGGATGAATGAGCACGGACTCGCGATCGGAATGGCTGCCGTCCCGCCGGGGAATAGGCAGGCGGACCCGGCAAAGGAAACCTTTGGTTCGCTTGGTATCATCCGCGAAATGCTGGATCATGCCCGGGACGTGGATGAGGCTGTTGCCATCCTCATGGACCATAACATCGATTTTGAGGGAGGGCCGCCGGTGCATTACCTGATGGCTGATAAGGATAAGAAGTCCGTCCTGGTGGAATTCTACCGCGGTGAATTGCATGTCATCGAGAATGAACAGCCCTGGCACCTGGCGACGAATTTCCTGCTGTCTTCCGTGGAGGATCCTCAGGATGGGAATTGCTGGCGCTACAATACGATCGATGCCCGCTTGAAGGAGGCTCAGGGGATGTTGGATTCAGTGTCCGCGATGGAGTTGTTGAGGGACGTGTCACAGGATATCACCCAGTGGTCGGTGGTCTATCAAATGGCGCAGGGAGAGGTCAGCGTTGCCATGGGCAGGGATTACGCACATGTTCACGATTTCAAAATATCTGATTATTTGAATCCCAAGTAAGAAATTGACGAGCCTGGAAGCCAGGCAATAATTCCTAAGGTATTCATGGTTCTGAATCGAAAGGACGGGCATTGCACCCGTCCTTTCTTCTTTCACCACAACCACTAATGAGGAGGATATTTATTGAGGCGGGAGGAGAACCGCGTCAATGACATGGATTACACCGTTGGAGGTTTCGATGTCGGTGATGATGACCTGCACGGTGTCGTTCAGGTAGACCTTTCCGTCCTGGACCTTGATGGAGACGTCCTTGCCGAGCACGGTCGGGGCGCTGGTCAGGTTGACCACGTCAGAAGCCATGACCTTGCCGGAGACAACATGGTAGAGCAGGATGTCGGTCAGCTTCTGCTTGTTCTCAGGGAGAAGCAGGCTGTCGAGGGTGCCGGCGGGCAGGGCAGCGAAAGCATCATCGGTGGGGGCAAAGACGGTGAAGGGACCTTCGCCTTTAAGTGTTTCGACCAGTCCGGCAGCCTGGAGCGCAGCGGCCAGGGTGGTGAAGCGGCCGTCAGCGACTGCGGTGTCGACGATGTCCAGCTTCTCATCCATGGCGGCTTCCTCAGCCGGGGGCAGGAGCACTGCATCGATGACATGGATCACGCCGTTGGAGGTCTCGATGTCGGTGATGATGATCTGGGCGTCGTTGGCGTACACATTGCCCATGTCCTGCTTGATGGCGACGTCCTTGCCGAGCAGGGTGGCGACGGCGGGTAGACCAACCACATCAGCGGCCATGGCCTTGCCTTCGACGACATGGTAAAGCAGGATGTCGGTCAGAGCCTGTTTGTTCTCAGGCAGGAGCAGGCTGTCGAGGGTGCCGGCGGGGAGCTTGGCGAAGGCATCATCGGTGGGGGCGAAGACAGTGAAGGGGCCTTCACCTTTGAGCGCGTCGACCAGTCCGGCGGCCTGCAAAGCGGCAGCCAGGGTGGTGAAGCGGCCGTCAGCAACAGCGGTGTCCACGATGTCCTTGGCCATGGGGGCTTCGGTCGGGACGGCGGTCGGTTCGGGCATGGCGGTTGGCTCAGGCATGGGGGTGGCTGCGGGGGCGCAGGCTGCCAGGGTGAGCATTCCAACCATCAGTGCTGAAAAAACGAACGTTTTGAGTTTCATGTTTCTTTTCTCCTATTTCTAAAGTTTTTTGATTTCTGCACATATTTTGTACAGATTATGTCTCTATTTTACCTATATTGTCCGCTTTGTCAATATATTGTCCAGATTTCTAATGATTCTCTCATTTTCTCAGATACAACCCTAAATCACCCTTGAATCATGCCCCACGGTAGCTGGTGTCAGGAATGTCGCAACGCCCCCGAAGATGCTTGGCGGAAAAATGTTGTACAATAAATTCAGTTCAGCAATTTCCCTTTGTTTCATTGCAGATCAATTTTCAATCTCATCTCAAAAAGGACGCAGGATATGGCTTACTACTTAAAACTCTATTTTTCCACCCTGCTGGTCTTTTTTGCTGTGGACATGGTCTGGCTTGGCCTTGTCGCGCGGACGTTCTACAGCAAATACCTCGGTTATCTGATGGCTCCCAGCGTGAACTGGCTGGCAGCCATCATCTTCTACCTGTTGTTCATCGTCGGGATTCTGGTGTTTGTGGTCCTGCCCGGGCTAAAATCGGGTTCGATGCGTGATACCTTGCTGCGTGCCGCGCTCTTCGGCCTGATTACCTATGCCACCTACGACCTGACCAACCTCGCGACCATCAAGGACTGGCCGCTGGTTCTTTCCGTTGTGGACATGGTGTGGGGGACAACACTCAGTGTAATTGTCAGCTATGCCGGTTTGTCCATCGGACGGCGGATGCGGTAAATTTATTTTAGTCAACTTCAGTCCGCCCGGGAGAAACCTGAGGACTGAATAAAAAACTTATCAAGGAGAAAATGAAATGAAGAAAGATATCTGGCGTCAAATCGCGAACATCCTGTCAGTGGTACTGGCCCTGACAGTGAACATCCTGGCCAGCACCCTGCCGCTCAACGGACAGAACACCGGCGAGATCTCGGACCGCTTCCAGGTGTTCTTCGTTCCGGCGGGTTATGTCTTTGCCATCTGGGGCGTGATCTACATCGGCTGGATAGCCTTCGCCATCTACCAGGCGCTGCCCGCCCAGAAGGAAAGCCCGCGCCTGCGCAAACTGGGTTATCTCTTCGCCCTGAGCGGACTGTTCAACGCGGCCTGGCTGTTCTGCTGGCACTATAACCAGTTTGGCTTGAGCGTGCTGGTCATGCTGGGTCTGCTCGGTCTGCTTATCGCATCCTACCTGAGATTGGATGTGGCGCGGACCAGGGTCGGTGCTGCCGAGAAGTGGTGCGTGGACATCCCGTTCAGCGTGTACCTGGGGTGGATCACCGTGGCAACTTTGGCCAACGTCACCGACCTGCTGTACTACGTCAACTGGAATGGTTTCGGCATCGCCCCTGAAGTATGGGCGGTGATCCTGCTTCTGGTAGCCTCCCTGGTGGGTCTCCTGATGGCTCTCACCCGCCGTGATGCAGCTTATCTGTTCGTGCTGGTCTGGTCCTTTGCTGGGATTGCCGTCAAGCAGGCTGCGACTCCCATGGTGGCTTATGCAGCCTGGGGCGCGGCTTTGGTAGCGCTGGGGCTGGCGATTTATTCCATCGTCGCCAGGCGCCGCGCTCAGGCCAGCCTCTCGTAGTAAGTTTAGTATTCAGAAAAGCAGAACACGCCTGGAGATTATTCTCCAGGCGTGTTCTGTTCCATGCGTGATTACCGCCATGCCGGCAGGAAGTCCTGTGCCGGATTGCGGGTGAAATTGTAGTTGTTCTGTCCGTTGGTGTTGATGATATACAATTCGTCGTTCCCGTTGCGGTCAGTGGTGTAGGCGATGGACGTGCTGTCGGGCGAGAAGAACGGGTAACTGTCGTTGGCGGGATTGTTGGTCAGGTTGATCAGATTGGTCCCGTCGCCGTTCATCGTGTAGACTTCGTTGTTCCCGGACCGGTTGGAGGTAAAGGCGATCATGTTATTACCTGAGATGACCGGGTTTAAATCATTGGCTGTGTTGTTGGTCACATTAACGATGTTACCGCCGTCCGTGGTCATGGTGTAAATATCGTTGTTGCCGGTGCGGTTGGACACAAAGGTGATCGTCGCCTTCTGGTCGAGCCACGTCCCCAGGATTCCCCAGAACGGCATGGTGTCGCTGGACGGATTGTTCGTCAGGTTCTTGAGCTGGCTTCCGTCCGCGGAGGCCATGATGTAAATTTCATCATTGTTGTCCCGGTTGCTCGAGAACACGATCCACAAGCCGTCGCTGGACCAGGACGGACGCTGGTCGGAAGCGGGGTTGTTGGTCAGGTTGACCAGGCTTCCGCCGTTGCTGTCCATCACGAAAATCTCATAGTTGCCGGTCCGGTTGGAGGCGAAGGCGATATGCCGGCCGTCCGGTGACCAGACCGCGCCCACATCGGAGCCGGTGCTGAAGGTGAGTCGCGTCAGCGTCTGTCCCTGCGAGCCGTTGGCCTTGTAGATCTGCGGGTTGCCGCCGTCCCGGTTGGACGAGAAAAGCATCTCTCCAACAAAGGGTGGAGGCGGCAGGATGGTGGGTGTGATGGTGGGTATCGGGCTGGGCATCGTGATCGACGTGGAGGTCGGGAGGAGCGCCTGGGCTGTGGATGTTATCGAGGGATTCAACGCGTTGCACGGGTCTAGGTCCAGCCCGTCCAGAAGCCCGTCCGTGTCCGAATCAAAATTAAGCGGGTTGGCGCAGGTCCCGTATTCGACCCCGTCTTTCAACAGGTCGTTGTCCGAATCCGGGTTGGTTGGGGTCGGTCCCAATCTGCAGTTCGATCGCATTGGTCAGTCCGTCGCTGTCGCTGTCCGATCCGCCGTAGACGGCGGTCATCGTGAAACTCATGGATTGGGTGGCAGCCTGCGAGGTCTGTGTCGCAGCGACTTCTGCCGGGTCCGGTGCGGTCAGGATGCCGATCACGACGGCCAGCAGGACGCACAGCATGACGACGGCGACCACCGCCACCCAGCGCGGGAAGAGCGGACCTCCCGTCACCTCGGTCGCGATGGACTGGGCTTTTTTCTCCGCCGACTGCACCTCCACCGTCATCGGGTAGACCTGGGGCGAGCCGAAGAGAGGCTGGCTGCGCATCCGCATGCGGAATTCCAGTTCCCCCTTTTGAGAGGGGGGACGCGCAGGGTCACCTGCTCGACCTTTTGAAAATGCCCCTTGGGCTGAGAGCCCGGCTTCGCTTTTCCCGGCGGGACAGGTTCCTGTTCGAACGCTTCAGCTGCCAGGATATTTTCCGGGCTGAGCCATTGGGCGGTATACGTCTGAGGCGTATTCCCGCTGTTGGTTACGATCATATGCACCCGGTCGCCGGTGCTGAAGCGCGTGGACGACAGGTGCGTGGTAAATTCGCTGAATGCAGCGATGAAAAGTTCGCACTCCGCCTTCGTGACTTCCTCGGGAATCAATTTGCTGGTGACAATGATCTCGAATGAATGGCGGCCGGCGCGGCTCTCGGAGGCGAAGGGCGGCTGCACGCGGATGATCACCTCGCGCGGTACGCCCGGCTCCACGTTGACCGGCGGGACAGCAGAAACCCAGTGGGAGGGAAGTCCCTCCAGCTCCACGGCGAGCAGGTCTTCCTCTTCGCCGGTGTTGAGCAGCACGACAGGAATCTCCACCTTGTTGCCGGGTGCCACCTGGAACTGGCTCGCGCCCATCATTAGGGAGATCCGCCCCGATACCGTGTGCGCCGATACCGTCAACGTGATCAGGCTTTCGGTGGATTGGATGGGATTAGCTTGATTCTTCGCTTGAACTCTGAAGGGGATCGGTCCCGCCTTGGCGAGGGGAAACGGCGGAACCTGAATGGTGATCGAGATGCTCCGGCGTTCGCCTCCGGCTAAAAGGATGACCGGATTACGAACGGTTGCCCAGCCGGTCGGGAGACCATCCAGTGAAATTTCAAAATTTGCGGCGGCTTCAGCCTGGTTGTGAACGATGAAGGGGATATCGAGGATGGAGCCGGGCGCAGAGGAATACTCATTGGATTCCAGCAGGATGGAGACCTTGCCCACATCGACGGCGTCCGTCACGAGGACGAAGACTTCCACTTCCTTGATATTCTCAGGATCACCTGGCCTGAAAGCCCTGATCCGCAGCAGGTATTCACCCGCCACGCTGGCTGTCGAAGGAGGCGGCGACACCTTTAGAAAGACCCGCCGGCTCTCTCCTTTAGCGATGGTCAATTGCGGTGAACCGTGGAACACAGCCCAGCCGGCCGGGACGCCTGTGTGCGTCAGTTCGAAAGTTTCCGTGCCCTCGCCGAGGTTGACCACCACAACGGGGATGTCCACCTTGTTGGCTTCGACCACCGAGTAGCGCGAAGTCTCAAGGTAAATGCCGACCGGCACCGGGGTTGATCTGTTCTCCATCGCTTGATATGACCTTTCTGGTAGTCCTTCTTTTGCCGCCCCGCTGGGCATTCTAAAATATTATACACGAATAGCATTTGGTTGAATTAACAAAAAAGCGCCCGGTTGATGGACTGGGCGCTTAAGGATAATACTGTGAAGTATTATTTCATGCGGAAAGCCTGCACCACGGCAGCCACACCGCCCACCAGCGCGAAAATTCCCAGGACGAGCGGCAAGGCAATAGCCCCCAGCACCGGTGAGCCGAGTAAAACCAGCCCAAGGATGATTCCCAGCACCCCCAGGATTCCCGGCCCCCAGCCGCCGCCCTGAAAGGCGGCGATCAACCCGACGATGCCGAAAATGAGTCCCACGATGCCGATGATAACGATAAGGGTCGTGGGTATCAGGACAGTGCTCCACAACGGGTGCTGGATAACCAGCATGCCGGCGAGGATGCCGAGGATGCCTGTGAACAGCTTCCAGCCCCACATGGCATGGTCAAGGAATATGCCGACCAGGTTGAACACGCCCGCGATCAGCCAGTAGATGCCGAGGAACTGGATCATCACAAGCGTGGTCATGCCCGGCGAGGACACCAGCAGCAAGCCGAGGATGATCGCAAAAACTCCCTGCAGCAGGATGACCCACCACGGAAAATTGGAATTGGAGATTGTGGATTCTTTAGCCATTCGGTTTTCTCCTTTATATCGTCAGTGGTTGTTATTGTTTCTTCCTGGCAGCGTCACTGACTGTCCTGAGCCCGACCTGCTGGACAACTCCCGACATGCCGGAGCCTGTCTTGGAGAGCTGCCTGGCGATGGCCGGGTCGAGCGGCTGGGAGACCACCTGCGCCTCCGTCTCTGCCAGTACCGTCTGCAGTTCGTCCACCCACTCCTCTTCCAGGACGACCACGATGGCCGCCTGTCCGCCGATTAATGCGTGGCCAATGTTCTCGAGGTTCTCGTCGGCGATCCCGCTGTCGTGAATTTTAGCAAGCCCAGCGGAGATAGCGGCGCCGGCTGCGCCGCCGGCGACCACACCTGCCGGTCCGCCGATCAACCCCACCACGCCGCCGATCACCGCGCCGAGTTTCGCGCCTCTTTTGGCGTCGCGGTCGGCTGTCTCGGTGAAATGGATTTTTCCATCAGCGCCCTTGGTGATCAAGGCGACATTTTCCATTTTCAGGAATTTGTTTTTCTTGGCTTTTCGTAACGACTCTGCAGCTTTTTTCGCAGCAGTCTCATCCTTGAATATTGAAACGATTACCTGGGTAGGCGGTTCGGTCTTCTTGCTCATCTCATCCTCCTGAAAAATTATGGTGCAGATACGGTCACATCGACATAGGATGGGCTTCCCTGCGTGATGACGGGATAAATTTGCTTGGTGGTAAAGATCGTAGCCCCTGTGCCATCGGTGATGGTCACTAGAATCGTGTAAGCCTGATTCGGGTCGACACTGGCGGGATTGTACACCACGGTAAATGGAATTGGGAAGGCGGTGACATTGGACTGCGGCTGATTGCCGAGCACGGCTCCCGTGCTGGAATTGGTGATTGTTGTCAATACCTGGCTTCCCGGCGGGATCACAGCGCCAGCCGGTCCGTAGATTCTTCCGATCACCGCAGCCTGGTACCCCAGCAGCAGCTGCCCGTTCTGATCCAGCAGCAGGAGCTGCCCTTGTTGCGACCGGAAAGACTTGACGAGGGAGAGCGTGTTCAAATAGGAACTCTCCTGCTGCATCACGCCGGCTGGCGAACTGCAGGTTTTCTTTCCGGACGCAATGTTGGTAAAGGTCATGTTTGGGTTATTGAATTGAACCGATGCGGAGTAGGTGTTGCACCCGGCGAAACCGTTAACGGTATAGCCCTGGAACTGCAAGGTCACCAACGAATTGGCGACCGGTACCTGCCCATTGATCTGCGATAATACCCACAGGAATTTGGATGCTTCAGGCGGTATGGGCGCGGGCGTGGGCGCATTGGTCGGCACCGGCGTCACAGTCGGCTGCGGAGGTGGAGTCTCAGTCGGGACCGGTCCGGGCAGGGTGGGGGTGGGAGGCACCCCTGTCTGCTGTGCCGGGGTGGCTGTGGGCGCCAGACCCAGCATCACCCCGACGGTCGCCTGTGCCACAAGGCTGTTATCAGCCGGATTGGTCGCGAAGGCATAAATTGTCGCGGAGGTTCCCGGAGCGGCATTCACCTGAATCTGTGTGGTCCAGTTGCCCTGCCCGTCAAGCGGAGCAGACTGCTGGGCAAGCACATTGCCATTCTGATCCTTCAACTGCACCGATACCTGGTTCTCAGGCAGCGTGGCCGCCTTGCCGGAAACCCGGATCGGCAGCGCCGTGTCAAGCACCGCTCCGTTGACCGGTTCAGCGATCAGGATGAAGGGTTGTACTTTGACTGAATACGTGACATCCACCCGGTCCTGGGCGATCACCGAGCCGTCGACAGGCGACGATGAGAAGGCATAGATCTGACCCGGCGCTCCGTTCGTTATACCTTGCAAGGTCAGGCTCACCGTCCACTGGCCGGCCATGCCCACGCCGCCCGCCGGCGCATTGATGGTGGTCGGAGCCTGGGCAAGCACAGCGCCATTCTGGTCGAGTGCTTGCACCACCAGCCCGCCTTCAAAAAGACCGGCTGCATCGCCCATCACCACAATCGGCGCGGACGTATCGAGTGGTGTTCCAGCTGATGGCACTTGTATCTTGATATAAGGTTGGATGACCGCGGGTTTATTAAATGTTACTCCGACGCTGTCCTCGGCGGTTACCGAGCCGTCCGTCGTTGAGACGGTATAGGCACGAATCCGCCCGGCGGTAGTCACCGGGATATTGACGAAGATCTGCGCGACCCAGGTGCCGGGGTCGCCGGCTACAGTATTGGCGCCTGTGATGACCACCGATTGCTGGGCTAACACAGCTCCCAACTGATCCACGGCCTGGACTGAGAGACTGCCCCCCGGCGCGGCTGCGATGCCGCTGACGGTGATGGCATTGTTGGCGTCCAGCGTGGATCCGTCCAGCGGGGAAGTAAGATCGACAAACGCTGTGGTTTCCGGTCCAGCCGGGTTGTCGGCAATGGCATAAGCCAGCGCACTGATAACGACCAAGACAAGTGCGATGCCGATTATGACCGCAAAGACTTTGACCCAGCCTGGCTGCCCTTCCGATGGGCCGGGGGAATAATCATCTGGATAGGGCTCGTTCATGGCGCACCTTTCGCTTGTGGTCGGAGATTTGGATCGAGTCTTTCAGCATTTCCAATTTACACAGGGACAATACTTGCCGGGAAAATTCCCATGAAGCCTGCGGTGCCAGTTCCCTACAGGTCAATTTTAAGATTATAACATAACCGTTTTTCCCGGTTTTTTTGACAGTCAGCAGCATATCCGGACCATGGTTCCTGGACAGTTAGGTTAAATAACGAACACCCCGTGATCACGGGGTGTTCGGAAAAGCTGTATAACAAACTACGGGGTTACAACAGGCAGACTGCCCGTGTTGACCGCATTGACATACGGCGCGTTCACCCAGCCATTTCCGGCTGCGACCAGTTCGGTCGGGATCGCCACCTGGTACCACTGGTAATCCGAGCTGACTCCAATCGCCTGGAAGCGGGCACCCACGGGAGCAATACCGTACACTTCATAGTCGGTGCCCGGTCCGCTGCGCACATTGACGCCGGTGATGGCGGTCACGTAGGGAAGATTGGTGTCGACAGGACCGACATTGATCACGGGCGGCAGCGGAGGATCAGGGACAACCGGCACGTTCTCTACATTCGTCGCCGATACATAGGCTGCATTCACCCAACCGTTTCCTTCTCCAACATATTGAGTGGAAATTGCCACCTGCCACCACAGTCCATCATCGCTCTTACCGATGACGCGGCCGGCCGTGCCCTTCTGGGCGGTGCCGTAAGCGGGGTAAATGTCACCCGGACCTGAGCGGATATAAATCGTTTCGAGGGCAACGGCCTGGGGCTCGCCGGCGGTGATCGGCTCCACGGGAATTTCAGATGCCGGAGGGTTGCTCGGGTAAACGGGGAGATCCGCGGGGATGTTGCTTACCGTCACGTTGCCGCTGAACACCCATCCGTACCCGGCGGCAACATACTGGGTCGGCAGCTCCACTACGTACCATGTCCCATCGCCGTTCTTGCCGATGACTTTGCCCGATTTACCAGCCGGGGCGATGGCATAGGCAGGGTAGCCTGTGCCGGGACCGGTGCGGATGTACGTATCTGCGATGGTAGTGGCGGTGGGTTCGCCTGCCTCAGCCGGAACCGGTTCAACGGTCGGGATGGCCGGTGCAGCGGTGGGAACCGGGGCGGGGGTTTCGGTCGGGTCGCTCCCGCAGCCAGCGATTGCAAAGGTCATGACCGCCACTGCGAGGATGAGAGTCACGAGTGACTTTTTTGACATACTTATGGACATTCTTTACTCCTTTACTAATGGGTAATCGATAAATGAGTTGCAAATCTTATTGCTTGCCCAGTTTTTCAGACGCCGGCGTCATCATACCACAGTTTCAAATGCAAAGAATCGTACGGAATTTGAAAATTTTACGTTCAAGGCTATAATGGAACTCGTTGATTATGTTATCAAATCAACTTCAGGAGAACTAATATGAGCCATCAATTACTGGTTATTCCCATATTGTTCGTCCTTATAACATTATCGTTGACTGGCTGCTCAAGCATAAATCCCAGCGCCAGCGTTACAGGGTCGCTAACCTACCTTGAGCGCATTGCACTGCCGAAGGAGGCTGAAATCACTGTCCACCTCCAGGATGTCTCGCTTGCGGATGCGCCAGCTAAAATCATCGGGGAACAAAATTTCTATTCAGATGGAAATCAGGTGCCGTTCACGTTTGAAGTGAAATATAATCCGGCTGAGATCATCGACAACCATACTTATGTCATCAGGGCGGAGATCAGGGTGGATGGCCAACTCTGGTTTACTACAACCCAGTCGTACGCCGTGATCACCCGGGGATATCCAACAACCGGGATAGAAATCATTTTATCCAAAGTGAACTAAGGAGAATAAAATGTCACCCACTTTAAAACGCGTTCTTTCCGTCACAGCCATCATCCTCAGCGGACTGGTCATCCTGCTGTGCGCAGCGGGTGCGATCGGTATCTGGGCAACCAGCGGAGTTGTGATAGAAGCAGGGACCAAGTTGATCACGGCTGCTGAAAAAGCCGCGACCGCTGCCCAGATCGGGCTGCAAAGCATCGACGATGAATTGAGCAACCTCGAAGAAGATACCCAATCCATCGAGGAAGCCGCCGCCCAGTTGAGTCAAAATATATCGGACAAAGGACTTATCCTGGTCCTCCTCCCGCCAGACAAGGAGGAGAAGCTGACCAATGCCATCGGCTCCATCAAGAATGCGCTGGCCACCGTCGAGCAGGTGGTATCTTCCCTGATCGATATCCTGGTCTTCATCGACAGCATACCTTTCGTGGAAGTCCCCAGACCGGAGCCTGACACCCTGGAATCCCTGTCTGCCAAGGTGGAAAAACTTAATGCGTCGATCGACAAGGTTACCACCCAGATGCAGGAGGCACGGGATAACGCAGCCGGTGCTGCGCAGAAAGTCTCCGACGCGGTGGGTGAAATCAACAACGATATCGAGACTGCCCGAACAGAGGTCGATGCCCGCAGCGAACAGGTTGCTGCCACACAAGCTACTTTGTCTGGAATAAAGGATTCGCTTGCCTTCTGGGTCTATCTTGCTGCGTTTCTGGTCACTCTTATATTTGCCTGGATCATTTACACCCAGGTGTTGATCATTCAATTCTCGCTGGCAAAATTCAAATCAGCATGACAGACAAAAAAGGAGCGGAGAATTCTCCGCTCCTTTTTTGTTTATTGATCCTGTTGCTTTGGCGCTTTGCGTGATGACTTCGCCTTGGCTGGTTTTTCTACAGGAGGATCACCTGCGGAGGATTGGTCATCCGGTGGGGGTGAGGTTTCAACTTCGGCAGCGACGGATGCGTCAGGTTGTTCAACGAGCAGGCTGCGGGCTGACGGCAGCAGTCTCCACGGACTGTTCAACTGCCGGACTTTCGTGCGCCGGCTCGCTGTCTTCCGGTTTTTCAAATTTCCGGTCATTGTTGAAGACCAGGAATACGGCACCCGTTCCCAGCAGAGCCACTACTATAGCCACCGCCCAGCCGATGTAAGGAATGGCTGCGAGCAGAACATAGATCAACAACCCCAACGCAAGGACTCCAAGCCTGAACCAAAAACTCTGGCGGTCATACCGTTTGAGGATCAAGAAGCCGGCTTGGAATGCAAAGATGAGTTTGCTGATAAACACCACGAAAACATAGAGCACGGCACCTGCCGTGCTGACCCCAAAGAACCCCAGCATGCCCAGGGCTGTTCCGAGCCCGGAAAATCCGATTGTACCGAGACCCAGTGCAATGGCCAGGAGTAACACCCAAAGCAGCGCCAGGCCGACGCTTCCCACAACGACCACCGCCAGTCCCACTCCGAGAGAGGAAAATGGGGCGCGCATGACCTTCTCACCCCAGCGCTTGAGATGACCGGGGAAGAGCCAAAGGGCAAGCAATCCGACCAGCAGCAGCGTGATGTAATCCCTGACCATCGAGACCAGCCACTTCTGCATTAAGATGGTATCGACGATACCTTGTTGGAGTGTATCGAAAGCCACAGGCGAGGCCAATTTCATGCTGCCAGGGTGCGCAGTCTGAGGAGAAAGGAAGGGAGGCGCCTGGATATCGAACATGCGGATGATCATGCGGACGAATTCAAGCGGACCGATAACCGCCGTCGTATCCCGTTCCACATCTCCGGCAAACTGTGCCCCGAGGATGAAAATACCGGTAAGGTCACGGCCGATCGATGCGCCTTCAGCCATGCCCACCGACAGACCCAGGAAGGCGACATTACGTCCCACTTTTCCTTCAGGACCGAAAACCAACTCCAGCGCGGTGCCATACACGCCATCGGTCACTTCGCCATTGACCGTGATCTGCTGGCTGACCGCGTAAAGGCTGCCGTCCACCGTGCCATTGACCGTGACGGTACCGCCCAGGGCGAACACGTTTCCATTGACATCACCGTCGATGGTGACTGTCTCGCCAAACAGGATGACGTCATCGTCAACGGTTACCCCAGCCGGGATCGAATCGCCGGCGATAATTCCCTGGGCGTGTGCAGGCGATACAACCCCAAACAGGATGACAAAAACCAGGATGGGAGCCAGAATACTGAGTTTCTTCGACATAGTATCTCCTTTACTGAACTTTTACTTCTTGTCGGGCACGTAACGGTCGAGCAGCCAGGTTACGAAACTGATAATGAGGGAGCCGATGAATGCCCCCCACAACGTGACCTCGATGTTGATTCCCAGGAAACTGGAGCAGATCCAGGCGGAGAGCCACAGGACGAACGCATTGATGACGATCAGGAATAATCCGAAAGTAACAGCGATGCATCCGCAGGAAAGCAGCTTGAGAAGGGGTTTAACAAAAATATTTACCAATCCCAAGACCACCGCCATGACGGCATAAGCAAACCATGCCGACGATCCTTCGACGGTGATACCTGGCAGGAGCCATCCTGCAAAAATGAGGGCGATGAAAATGATCAGCCACCGCAGGAAAATTCGCATCGTACGCCTCCTTCAAGGGATTGTTCGATAAATCGAAGGAACACACCTAAAGAATATTATAGTCGAGTTGAGTATAAAAGTTCCCGGGTATCCGCAGCTTGCTTTAAATAATAAGAGGGCGGCACTAACGCTGCCCTCTTCGATGATGAGTGGTCAGGATTCGACCGGATAGTAGCAAAGTCCAACAGTACCCGGACCAGTATGGACTGCGAGAGCCGGAGATAGCTCCGCAATAATGGATTCGATCACATCGAACCGTTGTTCCACAAGCTGTTTGATCTTCTCCACTTCCTCCAGCGCCCCGGCGTGAACGTAGGCGATTTTAATCTTCCCTTTTCCGACAGCCTCCTCGACCAGCTCCGCCATGGCCAGGTAGGCCTGGTGTCGGCTGCGCGCTGTGCCCAGGGGAACGATCACACCGTCTTCCATTCCGATCAGCGGCTTGATGTTCAGCAGCGATCCCACCAACCGCTGTGCCATGCCGATCCGCCCGCCCATATACAGGTATTTCAAGGTGTCGGCTGTTTGGATCATGCGTGTGACCCGGATCATATCGCCAACCCTGGCAATGATGTCCTCCAGGCTTGCACCTGCGATGGCCGCCCGGGCGGCTTCGATGGTCATCCATCCCTGGCAGAGCGAGACGTTGCGTGTGTCCACCACTTCGATGCGGATATCGGGCATCTGTTCCTGGACCATGCTTTGAGCGACCATCGCCGCCTGGTACGCTCCGCTCCCTTTACTTGTCATGTGTATGCTGACGATTTCTCCCGCTCCCTGGGATGCCAAATCCTGGTAGGCTTTGAAGTAATCTCCAGGTCCGGGGCTGGCTGTGGTAGGGAGGGTTTTTGCCGTTACCAGCCAATCAAGAAATTCCTGCCTCTGCACCGTCACCAGATCGTACAAGACTTCCTGTCCGCGGTGGATGTAGTAGGCAACGGTGTGAATGTTCAACTGCTTCAATATCGCTTCCGGGATACTGGCACAACTATCGGTTAGTACTGCGACACCGGACATCGTTTTCTCCTGGGATGGATTTAACTATAATTTTACACCTCAAGTAAATCCTGGATACGTCAATCACAAAATGGTGAATCCGCGGAAGACGCTGTCAATCAATAATACCAACGAATAAATACTCGATACCGATTAGGTGCGGGTGATTACCTGCCCAGCGTGAAATAAAAGGTAGCTCCTTTGTCCAATTCCCCTTCCGCCCATACGCTCCCCCCATGCCGCTCGATGATGCGGCGGACAATGGCCAGACCGACACCCGTCCCCTCAAATTGATCATAGGGGTGCAGGCGCTGGAAGACGCCAAAAAGTTTACCGGCATGCTGCATGTCGAAACCAGCGCCATTATCGCGAATAAAGATGGTCTGCCCTTGTTCCGTTTCAAGGCTGCCAATTTCGATCTTCGCGATGTCACGCTGCTTGGAAAATTTTATCGCATTGGAGATCAGGTTCAGGAATACCTGCTTGATCAACGCCGCATCTGCCTGGAGGATGGGCAACCGGCCGACCGTCAGGTGAATTCGGTCCCTGTTCTCCTCATTGGTGATATCCAGAAAAGCCTGCTTTGCGATGGCAGTTGTGTCCACCGGCGTTCTCTTGACCTGTTGTCTGCCGAGGTGGGCGAACGCGAGCAGATCGTCAATTAAGTCACCCATCAATCGCGCATTGTCTTCGATACGCTTAAGATAATCCCTCGCTTGATCAGGAAGGTCATTGGCATAGTCACTGAGAAGGATCTGGCTGAATCCATGCAGCCCGCGAACCGGTGCGCGCAGGTCGTGAGATACTGTATAGGTGAAGGATTCAAGCTCACGGTTGGATGCCTCCAACTCCACGGTGCGCATGAGCACCCGTCGTTCAAGCTGGGCATTCAGTTCCCGGATCTCGTCCTCCACGCGCCTTCGCTCCTCCAACTCCCGTTGCGCCGCTTCATATAATCTGGCATTCTCGATGGCTATCGCAACCTGGTTTGCTGCGCTGCTCAACAGCGTAAGATGATCCTGGGTGTAGGCATTGAGCGCATAACTGTGGGCTGAGATGACGCCGATGATTCGTGGTCCGATTTGAAGGGGAGACATAACAATGGACGCAGAAACCCGGGTATTGTTTCCTATCAGTCTGCCAGCTTGTGCCGCATGCTCAATTTCCTCGGGTGTCCGGTTATGCAGCAAAGGGGCACCTGTTTTGATCACCCTGGCGGTCAGGGTATCTTCATCCAGCTTTCCGCCAGGTTCTTCCCAGGTAATTCCGGAATCATAGAGCAGGGGGAACCAAACAAAATTCGTATCCTCATCATAAAGTGCGATGAAGAAAACGTCCAAAGGCAGGTTGGTTTTGATCGCATCGAGTGTCACGCTCAATGCTCCATCGAGATTCTGCAGAGTGGAAAGCGCCCTGCCGATTCGATTCAATGCGGCGAGGTATTCGGTACTTTGCTGGAGAGCCTCTTCACTGGCATGCAAAGCTTCACGGGCTTGCTTTTGATCGTGGATATCCGTCACGATTAGAATACCGTTAACGACCTTCCCGTCCGGTTGACGTACCGGTCCCAGGCGTATGGAAAACCAGCGTAAATCGTGACCACGGTCGAATATCTGGCCTTCAAAGGTTTTGGGAGCGCCTGTCCGGAATAACTCCTCGATCATTTGGCGTGCACGATCGCAATCTTCGGGCAGAAGTAACTCGTAAATGCTCCTGCCTTTTTGTTCGTCATTTCCCTGATCATCGAGCTGGTTGGAGAAAATGATCGTCCCATCTTCGGTAATTGAAAGGACGGTATCCGGTGCATTTTCGATAACGGTCCGCCACCTTGCTTCTGACAGGGTCAATTGCCGGGCGCGTTCCTCCAGTTCGATATTGGATTGTTTGAGTTTGCTTTCGTTTTCCCGTGCACGACGCAAACTGCTGTGGAGGTCGTCTGCCAGTAAGCGGATTGCATACGCTGCCAGGACAAGCAGGATGCCAACGATGATGAAATCCACCGGGCGGGTGGTGATTATATATTCACCGGTGACGATGACACCGGCAATATCCCCAATGATAATATAGCCGACGGACAAAATGTTTAATGCGACGACTATAATGAAATTGCGCCTGTCCAGAAGAAGAGCGGCGATAATGATGATGATGGGATATAGAATCATTCCAATGTCGTGCACACCCTGCCCGATGGAAAGCAGGACGGTGACCATCCCAGTCATGATCAAAAGGAGGAACATGCTGGCAGCTTGGAGATTCCCTCGTTTGGCTAGCCACAGAACCCCCAACAGCAGGCTGCATCCCACCACGATAACCGGCACGGTGGACAGCGATCCGGCAACGGCTTCAACGATCCCAATGATCAGGGCGGCAACAAACAGGGTGAGCATCAGGACATAGAGGATCCGTGCGATACGGTTCTTCTCTTCATCCTCGAAATGCGGCGGGGAAAGGAAACGGACCAATTTTGAGAGCATAATTATCTAATTAGATTATAGTAGTTTAATATAATTGGCAATCTGAAAATTTTTCAACTCCAGATCACGCTGGTCGCAAAACGGACTGCAACTCTGTTGGATGGAAAAACTGGATAAATCAAGAAAGATAGGAAAAGTGAAAAACAATTTTTGTGATTTAATGAAGGTGAAGGATGTTCATATCCGACTAATGGGTGACCTCTCATGAAAAGTTTCGACCCCAAATATAACGCCATGCCCAAGGCGGAGATTCACCTCCACCTCGAAGGCGCCATCCGTACCCAGACCCTCATCGATGTCGCGAAGGAATACAACCTTACGCTGCCGAGTTACGACCCCGCTGAGCTGGATAAGCATGTCAAAGTCCTTGACCAGATGCGCGATCTGAACGCGGTACTGGCAGCATTTGCCATCTTCCAGAATAGCATCACTTCGCCGCAGGTTGTCGAGCGCATCGCTTGGGAGCTCTTCGAAGATTCTGCCCGGCAGAACATCAAGCTGCTCGAGGTCCGCTTCTCGCCGGATTGGGCTTTCCACGGGCACAACTTGAATTGGGATGCATGCCTCGAGGGACTCCTCCGCGCGGGGGAGCGGGCGGAGCGTGAACTGGGCATGGCGGTCGGATACATCGCCATCACCTCACGCAACATGGGTCCCGACTCGTGCGTGCGGACTGTGGAGTGGGCGATCCGCCATCGAAAGCATATCCTGGGCATCGACCTGGCGGATGGTGAGGAGATTCATAACATCCGTGAGTTCGTCAATCCGGTGATGAAAGCAAAGGAGGCGGGGCTCAAGGTCACAGTCCACTCTGGGGAGAACACACCTGCCTCGGCTGTGGTGGAAACCATCCAGGCGGTCAGCCCCGACCGAATCGGGCACGGAATCCACATCATCGAGGATATGGCTGCGGTGGAGCTGGTCAAGGCACGCGATGTCACGCTGGAGGTTAATCCGTGGAGCAATTACCTGACCAACTCGGTGGCGCGCATCGAGGAGCATCCCCTCAAGCGGTTGTTCGACCTGGGCGTGAAGGTAACCATCAACTCTGACGACCCCGAGGTGCTTGAGACGAATCTGAACAACGAGTATCGCATCGCGCATGAGGTCCTGGGGATGAGCTTGAAGGATATCGTCGTATGCAACCAATATGCTGTGGAGGCATCGTTCCTGCCGAAGGAAAAAAGGCAGGCGGTGCTGGACCGGTACTTTTTGTAGCTGGAGGCGACATGAGCGATTATGTATTGGTGTTGAAGGGCAGTCCGCGCGAGAATGGGAACAGCAGCACGCTTGCGGAGCAAGTTGCTGCCGGTGCAAGAGATGCCGGCGCTGAGGTGGAAATCATTTCCCTCCACACGCTGGATATTCGTCCCTGCGATGCCTGCGACTCATGCCGCGAAACAGGCGGGGTCTGTGTCATCAAGGACGATATGCAGGCGCTGTATCCCAAGCTGCGGCGCGCGTCCGCCATCCTGGTCGCCAGCCCCATTTACTGGTTCACCATCAGCGCTCAGGTCAAGCTTTGCATCGACCGTTGGTATGCATTCGTGACCCCGGAGGGGAATGACTTGCGTGGCAAGAAATTCGGTTTTGTCCTCACGTATGGCGATACGGATCTCTACACATCCGGAGGAATCAATGCCATCCACACCTATGAGTCAATGTGCCGGTATTTACATGCGGAGATAGTCGGCATGGTTTACGGCTCGGCGGATAAAGCGGGCGAAGTGTCCGGTAACAAGGATCTGATGGATACCGCATATCAGCTTGGGAAAAAACTTGCCGTGAATTCCTGACCCGAGCCATGACCCTCGACTTGTCCAACGCCCGCTTTGCTTTTCTCGACCTTGAGACCACCGGCCTCTCACCCTGGTTTGGCGACCGTATCTGCGAGGTAGGCATCGTCCTGACGGTGGGGAAGCGCATCAAGGCCACCTACCAGCAACTGGTCAACCCGGAGCGGCCGCTTTCTCCAGCAGCCGCCAGCACCAATGGCCTGAGCGATGTGGACCTGCAGGATGCGCCCACCTTCGCGGAGATTGCCCCCGATGTGGAGGCGCGGCTGCGGGGAGCAGTCATCGTCTGTCACAATGCCCGCTTCGACCTGCAGTTCCTCGACAGCGAGTTCCGCCGTCTTGGGGCTGAGATCCAGGCGCCTAACCTGATCGATACGCTGCTGGTTGCCCGCGAACATTTCGATCTCCCCTCCTACACACTTGCTTCGGTCGCCGAGTATTTCAATGTCCAGAATCCCGAGGCGCATCGCGCGCTGGCGGATGCCCTGACCATGAAAGGTGTCTTTTTCGGGATGATGGATTCGTTCAAGGGAACCGGGAAGACGCTGGAGGATTTCATCGGCCTGTACAATTCCCCGGCCTGGCCGAACGACGGCATCCAGCTCCCAACGGCGCTGGGTGAGGCGATCTATGGAGGCAGGCGCTTGAGCCTCACCTACATCGATAAGGGAGGCAAGCGCACGACGCGACTGGTCACCCCCATCCAGGTGATGGGACTGGCAGATTACATCTACCTGCGCGCATTCTGCCACCTGCGTAAAAGCGAACGCACCTTCCGCCTCGACCGAATTGTTGAGATCAGCCTGGAAAGCTAGCATTTCATGGATTATCTTTTTTCTCTGAAATTCCTGAGGCGTCAACCCGATGAAAATTGAAAAATCCCTCATTGTTAAAAATAAGGATGAATGGCGGGCATGGCTGGAAGACCACCACGCTGACGAAAAGGAAATCTGGCTGGTGTTTTTCAAGCCGGTCAGTGGCAGAAAAGGCATCGGGTACGAGGAATCCGTCGAGGAAGCCTTATGCTTTGGCTGGATCGACAGCATCATTCAGCGTATCGACGACGAGAAGTATGCCCGCAAATTCAATCCCCGCCGCGAAGGCAGTTACTGGTCGGAGTCGAACAAGAAAAGAATGGAGAAACTCATCAAGTCAGACCGGATGACCCCGGCCGGCCTTGCAACCTACGACCCCAGTGCGCGGGAATCCTCGAATGAATTTGCACAGGGTGTCCGGCGCGGGGAGATTCCCATCCCGGATGAAATTTTGACGGCGATAAGGAAAAATGCGAAAGCATGGAAGTTCTTCAACCAGCTGCCTCCCTCCCGGCAGAGGCAGCCTGTTTCGTGGGTGGTCAGTGCGAAAAAGGAAGAAACGCGTTTGAAGCGCCTCAAAGAGCTGATCGAGACCTTTGAACTTGGCAGGGAACTTGGCTTGAAGTAAACAAAAGTCCCCGTTGATTAGGACGGGGACTTTTGTTTACTTATCTAATTCCAGAATGAATGCAGTCACCAGGTTCCAGGTCTTTTCCATCACGACCGGGTCCATCTTGTCGAAAGTATCCTCCACTTGGTGCCAGTAGGGCGCGACTCCCTCACGGGTCATGCCGAACAGCGTGATGGCCGGCACATTGACGCGGACCGCGTCCGCCATTTCCGTGTTCCCGCCGCTGATTTTCGTCTCGTAGGCTCCCCACTCGGGATGTTCGCGGGCGAGGTGTTCGATCAACGCCACCATCCCGGCATCCGCCTTGAACGGGACGATGATTCCCTCCTTGGTCAACCAGGCAGGACCGGCGCAGCCCAGCATCTCGAATACCACGGCGCGGGGATTTTTTAACTCCGCCCGGTGGCGTTGATACCAATCGATCATGCCGTAGTGCTGCACCTCCTCGCAACCGGTGCAGATAGCGAACACCCGTGTGTGTTGAAGAGGATTCTTGGCGAACTGCTCTGCCAGAGTCAGCACCATGCCGGCGGCGGTCGCATTGTCGTTTGCCCCGGCAGTGAAAGGCGTGGAGTCAGCCTGGATGCACAGAGCGGCCAGTAACACAGAGCAGATAGCAGTAGGGATAGTGACGTACCAGATCCAACTCCACGGGAAGAAAATGGCTAATGAATACAGGGCGACCTGCAGGATAAAAGTGATGAATAGAACTGTGGTGAAGCGGTCATAGGCTTTGACCCAGGCGGGCGTGCGGAAGATGAGCGGTGTACGCTGCGAATCAAGATGCCCCACGAGTATCAAATCCTGCATATGTTCGCCTGCCGGCTGAACGACGGCATGCACATTCTGGCTGTCTCCCTTGGGGAGAATCATGCGATAAAGATTGTTTTGAAAGCCGAGTTCCTGAAGCTCAGAAATCAGCACAAGAATGGATAGCAACGCTGCGATGATCGCAGTCGTCCTGCCGCCAAGGGGGAAGATGGCAAAGGCGAGTAGCATCAACAGTGCGCCGACCAGGTGCGGCTGGAAGATGGACCGCGCGCTTTTGAAGGATTCCCAGATTGGTTTCAATCCGAATTTCTCGAACTGCATCTGGGCATACTCAGCGCCCTTGCGTTCTCCCTCACGCGTCGAGCCGCGCGGACCAATATCCACAGCCAGAGCGCGGATGTGGGCAAGCCAGGCTGCAACCTGAGGGTGGGGTGATGTCGGTTCGGGCATGGAAGCCTCCAGGATGTGGAATGTATTGAACCCATTATACAGGCAGCTTGAGCCATGAGGTCACGCATCGCATACTTTTTTGTCGGTTGCGCAGAAAGGCAAAAGTGGGTAAGATTAAGTCGAAATGCGACGGATGTTAATTCTTGGCGTCCTGCTTATTACGTGAACTCAGGCGAGCCTGACGGGTGCAACCACACCTGTCAGGCTTTTTTAGTCCTGGCGAAAGGAGAGTTCCTGTTTTTGCCGATACACTTCCTAAGTAAATTGATAAGAAATAATATTGTGTACCATTTTTCGGATACTCACCGTTTATAAGGAGTAAGAATGCTTCAAACACCCTGGGAATACCGCTATGCAAACCGCACTTCGCGGATGGGGAGTTCGGTGATCCGTGAACTGCTCAAATTGACCGAGCAGCCGGACATCATCTCCTTTGCAGGAGGATTGCCCGCGCCGGAAGTTTTTCCGGTCAAGCAGTTTAAAGAAGCCTGTATCTCCGTTTTGGAAAATAACGGGGCCCAGGCGCTGCAATACGGTACGACAGAAGGCTTTTATCCTCTGCGGGAGATGATCGCCCGCCACACCGCCCGCTACAGTGTCAATATCACCGCCGAAAATATCCTGATTACATCCGGTTCTCAGCAGGCGCTTGATCTACTCGGCAGGCTGTTCATCAACCAGGGCGACCATATCGTGGTTGAATCCCCCACTTATCTCGGTGCAATTCAAGCCTGGAATGCCTACGGCGCCCAGTACATCTCCGTCCCTTCGGATGAAAACGGGATGGTCGTGGATGAGCTAGAAAAAGCGCTGCGCATCGGCCCAAAGTTCATCTACATCCTGCCCAATTTCCAGAACCCGAGCGGAACCACCCTCAGCCTGGAGCGGCGTATGCGGCTGGTGGAACTGGCTGACAGGTACGGCGTGCCGATCATCGAGGACGACCCGTATGGCCAACTCCGCTATGAGGGCGACCACCTGCCCTCGGTCGTATCATTGGATGCGCAATATCGCGGCGACGAGGCTACGTTTACCGGCAACGTTATTTACCTGAGCACATTCTCCAAGCTGCTGGCGCCGGGCATCCGCCTGGCGTGGGTTATCGCGCCGGCGCAGGTCATCCGCAAGCTGGTGATGGCGAAACAGGCAGCGGACCTGCATACGGCCACCTTCAACCAGGTCGTGGCCTTCGAAGTGGCGAAAGGCGGCTTTCTGGATGAACATGTCAAATTCATCCGCCAGGTCTACAAGGAACGCCGTGACGTGATGATGGAGACGATGGAGGAAGTCTGGCCTAAGGAGACGCGCTGGACTCATCCGGAAGGGGGCATGTTCCTGTGGGGAATCCTCCCTCCCGAGATGGACGCAGCCGACGTGCTCAAGGTGGCGCTCAATCAGAAGGTGGCGTTCGTGCCGGGAGGTCCGTTCCACCCCAACGGCGGCGGGCTAAATACCATGCGCATTAACTTCTCCTACTCCACTCCGGAAAATATTCGAGAGGGGATGACGCGGCTGGGATTGACTCTTCAGGACCTGATTCACAAGAACGGAAATAAATAAAAATAAAACTTCCGCAGGTGTCCACACCTGCGGAAGTTTTTTATTCCTCCACGTAAGGTACGTACTCTGCCCTGGCGATGCCCTGTCGGATGGCGGTTTCAGCGACCGCCCGGGCGACCGCCCGGTGGACATTTTTGTCCAGAGGGCTGGGCACCAGGTTCCCTTCGGGGGTCATGTCCGCGATGGCCTGGGCGGCGGCAACCAGCATCTCGTGCGTGATGCGCGGAGCGTACGTGTCCACTGCGCCGCGGAAGATGCCCGGGAAGCCGAGCACGTTGTTGACGGATTTGCCATCGGCGGCGAACGCGGCTCCGCGTTTCAAAGCGACCTCCGGGTCGATCTCCGGCACGGGGTTGGAGAGGGCAAGGATGATCTGTGCCGGGCGAACCATGTCCGGTTTGATCAAGCCCGGCGCGCCGGTGGTGGCGATGACGATGTCACAGGTCGCCATGATTTCTTTGAGATCCGAGCGTTTTCCCCCTGCGTCTTCCAGTCGTTTCAGGGCATCCTCAGCTAAATCAGCGCCGAGCACCTTGTTCCCTGTCAGGCGCATGAGCATTTTCGCGATGGCGTAACCTGCAGCACCGAGGCCGATCTGCCCGATAACTGCTTTGTTTAAATCTACGCCGGTGGTGCGTGCGGCAACGGTCAACGCGGCGGTGACGACCACGGCCGTGCCGTGCTGATCGTCGTGCATGACCGGGATATCGAGCATGTTCTGCAGGCGTTCTTCGATCTCGAAGCAGCGCGGCGCGGAGATGTCCTCCAGCTGGATGGCCGCGAATGTGGGCGCGATGGCAGCGACGGTTTCCACGATCCGGTCGGTGTCCTTGGTGTTCAACAAGATTGGCATTCCCGACAGGCCGACCAATGACTCCATCAGCATGGCCTTGCCTTCCATGACAGGCATCCCGGCCAGAGGACCGATGTCTCCCAGTCCGAGCACGGCGGTTCCGTCGGTGACAATGGCCACCATGTGGCTGGTGGACGTATACAGGCGGGCCAGCGAGGGGTCCTTGGCTATCTTCATGCAAACTTCAGCCACGCCCGGGGTGTACACACGGCGCAGGGTCTCCATCGAATTGATTTTATATCTCGAGCGGATGGCGATCTTTCCCTTTTCGTGAAGTTGGAGCACTTCATCGCGCACCGCCATTATTTTCGTGCCCGGGTTCCGACGCATGGCTTCGATGATCGATTCCATTTTCACCAGGTCGTCGGCATACACCGTGATATCACGCACCACATGGCCGGAAGTCTCGGTGATCATGCGGATATCCCCCACCGAGCCGGCTTCATCGGAAATGGCCGACATCAGGTTTGCAAGCACACCCACCGCCTGCTCGTTAAGTACGCGCACCGTTCGAATCAGTTTTTGTTCATGAGCCATAGGAAAACCCCCGTCATAAGATTGATTTCAGTCCTGCATTACTTGGCATAACCAAGGATGCCGGGTATTTCCCCCAATGTTTTGATGCTAGGGCAGCCGGGCTGGTGGAATATCCCTCCAATGTCCAGCAGCACGGGATGAAGGCCAGCATTACGCGCGCCAACCACATCCGCGAAATAGTTATCGCCCACATACATGGTTTGATCAGGTCGAGTGTCAGCACGCTTCAGGGCATAGTTAAATATCCCCGCCTCAGGTTTTTTGGAGCCTGCCTCCCCGCCGGAAATCGACAATGTGAAATACTCATCCAGCCCAAGCTGGGCCAGTTCTTCGTCGAATGGCATATCACGGTTGGAGATGACACCCAGTAGGTAACCTGCTGCCTTCAGTTCAGCCAGCAGGTCGTAAGTCGCCGGGTCCACCCAGTTTTCAGGTTTATAGTTCTCATTCATATAGGCATGGACGATTGGAGCAAGCTGCTCCGCCTGTTCAACAGTACAACCCATCTTGATGAGCTGGAGGCGGCTGTAGTTCAACCAGAAGGCATCGCGTTCCGGGTATTTTGCTAAGTCATTGAGCAGATCGTTGGAATTGGCCCAGTAGTAGTGCTCCCAGCGCCAGACGAGACCACGCTGGTCGAGCGAGGTCGGCACGCCAAGTGTGGCCGCATAATCCATGAAATAGTCGCGGCCTGACGGGCGGTTGAAGCGCAGGGTTCCGTCGAGATCGAAGAAAATCGCGCGGATACCATTCGGTGAAACCATCTATCCCCCTATCTCGTTCATGGCGCGATTAAGCGGGATAAGCCCGTCGGCCAGGCCGTGCCCCCAGGGTTTGTCCCACACGCCTTGCAGGATCATGTCCCGCAGGTCGTCCAGCGTTGCGCCGGTCCGCAGGGGAGTCAACAGGTCGATCTCCTTTTCACGGAGCAGGCACATGCGCAGAACCCCGTCGGCTGTGAGGCGGGCGCGGGTGCAGGCGGCGCAGAACGGCACGGTGACTGATGAGATGAATCCGATCTCGCCTTTTGCTCCGGGGATGCGGAAAATGCGCGCTTCGCCGTCGTAATCGTTCGTGGCCTCCAACGGGCCGAACTCGCTTTCGATCTGCTTCTGTATATGCGCGGCGGTGATCAACTGGCTGGTCTGCAGGTCGGTCACCCCGGCGAAGGGCATCATCTCGATAAAGCGGATCTGCCATGGGCGGTCGACGGTGAGAGCGGCGAGATCAACCGCATCCTCCTCGTTGTACCCTTTAACGACCACGGCGTTGAGTTTGACCGGGCTCAAGCCGGCCTGCTCCGCAGCGAGGATCCCCTTCCAGACGTCCTCCAGTTTCCCCCAGCGGGTGAGACGTTTGAATTTTTCGGGGTTGAGGGTGTCGATGCTGACGTTGACCCGCTGCAAACCGGCTTCCTTCAGCGGCTGTGCCAAACGCGAGAGCAGCACGCCGTTGGTCGTCATCGAGACGGATTTGATACCCGGCGTGGAGGCAATGCCGCGGACGATATCCACCACGTTGGCGCGCACGGTCGGTTCGCCTCCGGTCAGGCGGATTTTGTCAAATCCAAGTCTGGCGAACAGGCGGGTGAGCAGGAGAATTTCGTCATCCTGCATCAAATCCGCATTTGGGCGGAAGACCTGTTCCTCGGGCATGCAGTAGATGCAGCGCAGGTTGCAGTGGTCGGTAAGGGAAATTCGTAAATAATGGATACGTCGTCCAAATCGGTCGATGGCCATGAGGTCTCCTGAGCTACCAATAAAGCAGGTCTATTATACTCTTGACGATTGTGCTTTTTCCTGCAGAGATGTGCGGATAGACGTGATGATTTGTTGCCATAATCGGTGTTTTGGATGTATTTGACGCTAATTGGAAGACATGCTATCATGAAGGCAGGTTTTATTCATTTTTATTTAATAGAACCAAATTTATTTTCGCACTTATCTTGAAAGGAGTTATCCATGAGCGCTGATTTTATTGCGCGCATCGTTGGCCTTTTTGTATTCGCATTCATTGGAGGCTACGTCGGGTACTGGCTTGGAAATCTGGGGGGAAGCGATACAAATGTCGCGTTGTATACCGTTGTCCTCACACTGGTAGGCGCACTTTTTGGACTGGTCGTTACTCCCTATTTCACCACCCGCCCCGCTCGCGGCTTGCGGTCATTAATGAAGCGTGTCTCCCCGGAGACGCTTTTTTCAGCGCTGATCGGCCTGGTTTCCGGTCTGATCATCGCCGCCCTGTTGACCTTTCCCCTCTCAACCCTGCCCGACCCGTTCGGGAACATTCTGCCGTTCGTCTCGGTGTTGTTCTTCGGGTATTTTGGCATCATGCTTTTTGTGATGCGCCAGTCGGACATCATTGGTGTCCTGCGCTCGATCTTTGGGCGCCACAGCGGCGACCCCACCCAGCCTGGCAGCTACCAGCCGTCAAAGTCCATCCTGCTCGATACGAGTGTCATCATCGACGGGCGCATCTCGGACATTGCCAAGACGGGATTCCTGCCCGGCTCGCTGCTCATCCCGCGTTTTGTGCTGAACGAGCTGCAGTACATCGCCGATTCGCCCGATTCGACTGCGCCGTCAGCGCGGACGCCGCGGCATGGAAGTGTTGAGCGATCTGCAAAAAGAGCCCAATATCACCGTGCGCATCAGTGACATCGATGTGGAAGGCATGCGCGAGGTGGACGACAAGCTGGTGGTCCTGGCCCGCCAGTTGAAATGTCCCATCCTGACCAACGACTATAACCTGAACCGCGTCGCGGAACTGCAGGGAGTGACCATCCTGAATATCAACGAGCTCGCCAATGCGGTCAAGTCCGTGGTGCTGCCCGGTGAGTTAATGAGCATTCAGATCATCCAGGAGGGCAAGGAAGCCAACCAGGGTGTGGGTTATATGGACGACGGCACCATGGTGGTGGTGGAGAATGGCAATAAATTCCTCAACCAGAATAAGACGGTGACCGTCTCCAAGGTCCTGCAGACCGCCGCAGGGAGGATGATCTTCGCCAAACCCGAGGATTAAAATTCCTGGACGCCAAGCCTCTTCCAAGACGCGGCCAACCCCGCGTCTTTTTCATCCCGTGGTTTATAATTGTGCCACTTGAGGAGAGAGATATGATCCGCCTTTACAACACCCTCACCCGTAAAAAGGAAGACTTCCAGACGCTCGAGCCGGGCATTGTAAAAATGTACGTCTGCGGTGTGACCGTTTATAACGACGCCCATGTCGGGCACGCCATGTCGGCGCTGGTCTTCGACATCATCCGGCGCTACCTTGAATTCCGCGGCTACAAGGTCAACCATGTCATGAACTTTACCGATGTGGATGACAAGATCATCAACCGCGCCAACCAGTTGGGAGTGGATCCGTTCGCGCTGGCCGAAGGTTACATCAACGACTACCGCCAGAACCTGGCCGACCTGAACGTCATGCCTGCCACGGTCAACCCGCGCGCCACGCAGGACAATTGCGAACATCATCGGGATGATCCGCGAACTGGGCGAGAAGGACTACGCCTACGCAGTGAATGGCGATGTCTACTTCCGGGTCGCGAAAGACCCCGATTACGGGAAACTTTCGGGCCGCAAGCTCGACGACATGCAAGCCGGTTCGCGCATCGACGTGGACGAGCGCAAGGAAAACCCGATGGACTTTGCCTTGTGGAAGTCCGCCAAGCCCGGCGAGCCCGCCTGGGACAGCCCGTGGGGCAAAGGCCGGCCTGGCTGGCACATCGAATGCTCGGCGATGAACCTGCACCACCTCGGCGAGCAGATCGACATACACGGCGGCGGCAACGACCTGATCTTCCCGCACCACGAGAACGAGATCGCCCAGACCGAGTCGCTGACCGGAAAGCCGTTTGCCCGCTACTGGATCCACAACGGCATGCTGCAGCTCGGCGGCGAGAAAATGTCCAAGTCGCTGGGCAACATCATCAGCATCAAGGAATTCCTCACCAAACGGGATGCCGATGTGATGCGCATGCTCGTGCTCAACGGCTCCTACCGCGCGCCGCTGATGTTCAACGACGAGACTCTGGATGCTGCGGATAAGGGACTGGATCGGATCAAATCCGCCCTGAGGCCGGCTTCAGCAAAGACAGGCTCCGCCCCGGCTGAGGCGTTCTCCACGCTATCCGCGCAGGTCGAGGCCACGCGGACCGGATTCACCTCCGCCATGGACGACGACTTCAATACTGCCGGCGCTCTCGGCACACTCTTCGACCTGGTGCGCGCAGTGAACACCGCCCGCGACCTCGGCGCAGATGATGGACAACTCAAGCCTGCGCAGGATACACTCCGCGAACTGACCGCTGTCTTTGGGCTGCGGCTGACCGAGAAGACCGGCTCCGGTGATGCGGACAAATTTGTCAACCTGCTGGTGGAAGTCCGCAGCGAAGTGCGAAAGCAAAAACTGTGGGCGCTCTCCGACCTGATCCGTGACCGCCTGAAAGAGCTGGGCGTGGCTATCGAGGACAACAAGGACGGCACGACCTGGAGATGGGGCTAAGCAGTCAACAGACTTCTGGGGCGACGCCATGCGCCGCCCTTTTTTATTCGCTAATAAATATGTCATGAATTATGTTATGAAGATCAGACCCGTTAAGCACTGATAAAATTGAAAAAGAGAGTCATGGAAAAACCCCGAACAACTTCCTCACTGATTGTAGTCAAACCGACATTTTTACGGCTGAAATTATTGTACGCAGCCTTCGTGATGGTCATCTTTGTCGCCAGCATCTTCCTGGCGCTGGTTATGTTGGACAATGGGCTTTCATTTTTCAGTCAAAGCGAGTCCCCGGCAGATCTATTTATCGGTGGAGTCTTCTTATTCGTAGGGGTTATGGCTGTGGGAGGCTCGCTGGTGATCCTTATACCGGCGCTTCGTCAAGTTTGGCTGGCGATCAAACTTGAACGCCATGGGGAAATAATCACCGGGACTGTCGTGGAAAAATTCCTGGAAAAAGACAAAGAGGAGAAGCGTTACGGCTTTATCGCCTGCGTGTTCAAGGGTCATTACCTTCTCGAGCAGAATGTTGTCACAGATGTGTACGAACAACTGATGGAAGGTGACACCATTGCCATTCGATGTCTGCCGTTAAATCCTGCCATCGCCCGGCTGGAAAATGCCCGTGCCTGAGAAGGTGCCCTCCTGTCTCTTGCGGAGAGAATAATTATGAAAGAATTCATCTACGGTCGCAACCCGGTCTATGAAACCTTGCGCGCCAAGCGGCGTCAGGTATTCGGTCTCCAGGTCGCGGAAGGCGCACAGGAAAAAGGCCGGCTAAGCGAGATTCTTCAGTTGGCGAAGGAACGCCGCATCCCTGTGCAGCGCGTGCCGCGCGCCAGATTGGACAAGTTGTCGGACAGCGCACAGGGCATCGCTGCCGAGGTGGACGGTTATCCCTACAGCGGTGTGGTGGATATCGTGGGAAATGCACAGCAAGCCGGCGAACCGCTTTTTGTCCTGGTTCTCGACAGCATCCAAAACCCGCAGAACCTGGGCACACTCATCCGCACGGCGGAAAGCGTCGGCGTGCACGGCGTGGTCATCCCGGGTCATCGCGCGGCGGAGGTCACGCCGGCGGTCGTCTCGGCCTCTGCCGGGGCGAGCGAGCACATGCTCATCGCGCAGGCCAACCTGGCTCAAGCGATGGACGAACTCAAGGAGTCGGGGGCGTGGGTCGTCGGGTTGGACGAAGATCCCTCGTCGCAGAATCCTGATCAGGTGAGTCTGACCGGCGCGCTGGCGGTCGTCGTTGGCTCGGAGGGCGAGGGGCTGCGTCCACTTGTCCGGCAAAAATGCGACTACCTGCTGCGTCTTCCCATGCACGGAAAAATCGAGTCGCTTAACGCAGCCGTCGCCGGGTCGATCGTCCTGTACCTGGCATCGCTGGCGCGCAATCGTTCATAATTTATCGAGGAGTTCTTTGATATGACTGAAGCAACCGTCCATTTTCCACGCGGATTTTTGTGGGGCACCGCCACCGCCGCGCACCAGGTCGAGGGCGGCAATACCAACAACAACTGGCATGCCTGGGAACAGCAGGAAGGCCGCATCCGAAACGGCGACAAATCGGGGCTGGCCTGCGACTGGTGGGGAGGACGCTGGAAGGAAGACCTCGACCGCGCGGCTGAGACCGGCCAAAATGCGCACCGCTTCTCGATCGAATGGAGCCGCATCCAGCCAGCGCCTGACCGCTGGGATGAGGAAGCGCTGGAACGCTACCGGCTCATGCTGCGCGGAATGCTTGAGCGCGGACTGACCCCCATGGTCACGCTGCACCATTTCAGCAACCCGATTTGGCTGGAGGAGCAGGGTGGCTGGGAGAACGATGCCACGCCGCAGAAATTCGCTCTTTTCGTACAAAAATCCGTTGAGGCGCTCAAGGAGTACGTCACCTACTGGGTGACGATTAACGAACCCAACGTTTATGCTTTCGGCGCCTATGTGGAAGGGACCTTTCCTCCCGGCAAAAAAGATCTCAATGCGGCGTTGCCTGTGATGGTCAATCTGGCGCGCGGGCATGCGCTGGCTTATAAGGTCATCCATGAGCTGCAGCCTGAGGCGCGGGTGGGCTTGTCCATGAATTACCGTTCCATCTTTCCGGCAAGCGGATCGCCGCTCGACAAGTGGATGGCGGGATTCCAGGCGAAAGCGTTTAACGACATGTTCCCTCGCGCGGCAATAGACGGAAATATGCGCCTGATTTATAAGACTGTGAAGATCCCTGAAATGGTCAAGACGCAGGATTTCCTCGGGGTCAACTATTACACCCGCGACTTGATCTCGTTCGACCTGCGCCATTCCGGTTCCTTTTTCGGCCATCGTTATTACCGACCCGATGCCGAACTCTCGGGCACCGGTTTCCTTGCCCTTGAGCCGGATGGATTTATGAGGCGCTTAAATGGGGCTTGCAGTTCAACATTCCCATGCTGGTGACCGAGAACGGAGTGGAGGACGCCGACGATAAAATCCGCCCCCGTTATATTGCCGAACACATCATGAAGATGTGGCGTGCGGTCAATTTCAACTGGCCGGTTAAGGGCTACTTCCACTGGTCGCTTGTGGATAATTTTGAATGGGAGCGCGGTTGGACGCAGCGTTTCGGTCTGTGGGGGTTGGACGTGAACACCCAGGCGCGCATCCGCCGGCCATCGGTGGATTTCTATTCCGAGATATGCAAGGAGAATGGAATGTCGTCAGCGATGGTGGCAAAGTATTGCCCCGAAGTGAAGTCGAAACTATTTCCAGATTAATTTTTTACCACGGAGCCACAAAGGGCACAAAGAAAAACCTTTGTGACCTTTGTGCCGCTAGCCCCGTGTAATCTGTGGGTTTATGGTTCCGATAAAATGATCAACCCTTTCACCAATCCTCGCGTCGTCATCCGTCCCAGCCTGCCCTCGGACACACCCGATGTGCTTGAGTTCTGCAAATTTATCTGGGACGGGAACGACTACGTCCCCTATGTCTGGAATGAATGGATGGCAGACCCTCGTGGACATCTGTTCACCGCAGAATATGCCGGTCATGCGGTGGGCATTGTTCGCGTGACCCATCTTGCGCCCAGGCAGTGGTGGTTCGAGGGGCTGAGGGTCAATCCGGAATTTCACGACAAGAAAATCGGCTCGCAGATTCATGAATACATCACGGAGTGGTGGCTGGCGAATGGCGATGGCACCGTCCGCTTGTGGACCAATTCCAAACGGGTCAAGGTGCATCACTTGTGCGAACGACTGGGATTCGTTCATACCCAGGAAGTCACTTTTTTTGATGCTGCTCCGCTTGATGAACCAGTCGATTCCTTCACCCCTGCTATTGAAAGCGAATCCCTTGAATTGGCTGATTTCTCCCTCCAATCATCCTCATTGCCAATCACCGGTGGGATGATGGACATGGGCTGGCAGCCGGTCGTGCCCAACAAGAAAACCTTTTACGAGACGATTATCCGAGGCGAAGGGTCTTTCCTGTGGTGGCATAACCGACGCGGTCTGGTTGGATTGTGGGAGGACGATGACGAGACCGCCATGCATCCCATGGTGGGGCTGGCTGCCTGTGAAATCGCGGACTTGCCGGCTCTCCTGCTGGACGTCCGTCGGCTGACGGCACGGGATGGAAGGCACAAGATCGTCTGGAATGCTTTCATCTCCCCCGAGTTGATTTCGATACTGACGGACACGGGTTTCGTCCGTGAGTCGGATCATTCCAATTTTCAGTTTGAGAAAGTGCATCCCACACGCCCGTAATGGACCTGCCTCCGGATTTCGTTCGGAACATCAAAGTCGCCTTTGGCGCGGAGGGGGAGAAATGGCTTCTCCGCCTGCCTTCGTTGCTGGAGGATGCTGTCCGCCGCTGGGACTTGGATGATGTTCAGCAGGTCGGCAACCTCTCGTACAACTATGTCGCGTTCGCCAGGCGGGATCAAGAGGATGTGGTCCTGAAGATCGGAGTGCCCAACCGCGAATTCATCAGCGAGATGACCACTCTGCGCATTTTCGACGGGGACGGCGCGGTGAGACTGCTTGAGTCCGATGAGAATAAATATATGTTCCTGCTCGAGCGCTTGCGTCCCGGAACGATGCTGGCGGACCTGATCGAAGATGACGAGAAATGCACTCATATTGCTTGTGACGTGATGACCCATTTATGGCGTCACAAGCCGCAAGGACCGCTGATCCAACTATCCGAGTGGTTTGGTGAACTCAAGGGGCTGCGTGCCCGTTACAAAGGCGGGACGGGTCCATTTCCGGAGAAGCTGGTCGAACGCGCCGAGTCGCTGATCCCCGAATTGTTCGCCAACTCGAGTCCGCCCGTGCTCCTGCATGGGGACTTCCATCATTTCAACATTCTCTCCTCCGAGCGCGGATGGCTGGTGATCGACCCCAAAGGCGTAGTCGGACCTCCGGAGTACGAAGTGGGACCGCTGCTTCTCAATCCGTGGGATGATTTTCTGCAGATACCGGACGCGGTACGCATCACCGAACGGCGCATCGCCATTTTATCCGAGCGGCTGGGATTTCCCCGCGAGCGCCTGCGGGACTGGGGGATGTGCCATGCTGTCCTTTCCGCATGGTGGGACCTGGCCGAGGATGGCACCGGCGGGGAATATTCCCTCGGCTGCGCGGAAATTATTGCGAGGGCAAAGATTTAGTCACACTCAAATTGGTTCGCGAAAGTATAATGAACCATCTAGAACTCATAAATTAATCATACGGAGAAACTGACAGATGACTAAAGAAACCGAAGCTTCTGCTGCAAAAGGTAACAACCGTTCGCAATGGCTCATGATCCTTCTGGCAATGGCGATGTTTGTCCTTGTGATCGATACGTCCATGATGAATGTGTCGATTTCTGCGATCGTTGAAGATCTGGGAACGACTGTGAGCGGTGTTCAATCGGCGATTTCACTCGAAGCGCTGGTCTCAGCCGCTTTTATTTTGATCGGCAGCAAGCTGGGCGATCTTTACGGCAGAAAACGCGCCTACATGCTGGGTCTCATGGGTTATGCCCTGGGCGCGTTGACCATGACCTTTACCCAGAGCATCACGCTGGTCATCCTTTTTTGGGCGATTGTCGGTGGCTTGGGTGCCTCCCTGTTGCTACCAGCCATGCAGTCGCTTATCCATGGAAATTTCGAAGGCGCGGAAATGAAAAAAGCGTATGCGATGGTCGGGGCTGCCGCTGCGATCGCCGCCGCCGTCGGTCCGCTGATCGGCGGTTTCATTACCACCTATTTGTCATGGCGCGTCGGATTCTTCTTGGAGTTTATTATCATTGTGATCGTCTTGCTGAATATCAAACTGATAAAAGATGTCAAATACGAAGGTCCCAGGGATTTCGATGTCGTTGGCGCCATACTCTCCGTCATCGGCATGGGTGGAATTGTGATCAGCATCCTCCTCTGGGAGGATGGCGGTGAATCGGTCGGTCTGCTGATGGCGTTCGGCTTTATTGCGATGTTCGCCTTCTACCGGTGGCTCGTGCACAACAAGAAGCAGGGCAAGCCAGTGTTGATCGACCCCGAGTTGTTCAGCTTTAAATTCTTCCGGTTGGGCGCCACCGGATTGATGCTGCAGAATATCATCCTGGGCGGGATGATGATCGTCCTGCCGATCTACTTTCAAATGGTATTCGAGTACACGGCGATGCAGACCGGTCTGGCCATTGCGCCTATGTCCCTCAGCATGTTCGCGATAGCGTTGCTGGCAGGGCGCAGGGCAGGAAAGCGACGCCCCGCACGTGTCATCCAGTTCGGGTATCTGGGAGCAGCCATTGGAATTCTGTTCATGGTCCTGTACATCCCTCGCGCGGCCTCCGGTTTGGATTTTTTGATCCCCATGGCGGTCACAGGAGCGGGATTGGGCTTGCTGGTCTCACAACTCAACAACTATTCGTTATCCCCGATCAGCGAAGAACGCGTCAGCGAGGCGGCGGGTGTGAACTCGGCCTCCGGCAACTTTGGCCTTTCCTTCGGTCTGGCATTCGCCGGCGCAATCATGATGGCAGCTTTGTCCATAGCCTTTATGAATATGGCGACCTCCAGCACGGTCCTGTCCCCTGATCAACAGGAGCAGGTGGCCGTCGCTCTTGATGAAGATGCTCAGGTTATGAGCGATACCATGCTCGCGGAGCAGCTCGCCGGTCAGCCGGAGGACGTTCAGGCAGAGATCCTCCGCATCAACCAGGATGCAAGGAATATCGCCCTGCAGGTCGCGTTGATGATACCCCTTGTGGCGGCGTTGATCGGATTCCTGAATTCGTTCCGGATGCTCAAACTGCCAGACCCCGAACCGTCCAGCGCGGCGGAGGGTGTGCTGGGGGGCTGATGGTGACAAATTCCTGGTAACAAAAAGCAGGTCACTTTACATCGTGACCTGCTTTTTACCTGTTTACTCTTCTTGAGTTAATACTTCACTTCATAAATTTCCTTGTCTTCAAGCAGCTTTTCCACTAACTGGTTGTGATTTTTATGCATCCCGCGGACCTCATATTCACTGATAAGCCGGTCTTCACTTTTCATCTTTCGTTTTCGAAGGATCTTAAGCTGAAGCCCCTTAATTAGTTGTTCCACTTCCTCGGTTTTATTCTCGCGAGCGAGGTAAAGGATGTTGTATTCCCTTATCTCCCGCCCCAGCGAATCAATCATCCTGTCGAAGGGAACGAACAGCCATAGCACCATGAACACCAGAAGAGCAGCCACTCCAGCCAGCCAGAATTCGCCCAGGCCGATCGCCATACCCAGCGCGGACGCCACCCAGATGGACGAGGCGGTGGTCAGACCCTTGATCCTTCCTTCTGACAATAGAATTGCCCCCGCGCCGAGGAAGCCGATGCCGGTAACGATATTCGCCGCGACCCGGTCGGAGCCGCCACTGAATCTGACCGAAAGCATCGTGAAGAGTGTCGCCCCGACGGTGATCAGCGTGATGGTGCGCAGCCCCGCGGATTTGGATTTGATCTCGCGCTCGAAACCAATGATCCCGCCAATGAGTAGGGCGAGCAGAAGCTTTAATATTTCCTCATGAGTAATGATCATCGATAATCCTTAACCTAAATCACTCCCAGCTTCTTCCCAACGTTCTTGAATGCCTCAAGACCCTTTATCCAGGTCATCCGTCGAATGCGCGGCGGAGATCATCACGCGGATGCGCGCCTTGCCCTGCGGCACGGTCGGGAAACCGATCGACATGGCGAACACGCCTGCCTCGAACAGTTCGCGGCTGAACTGCTGTGCCAGCGGCGCCTCGCCCAGCATGACGGGGGTGATGGGTGTCTCGCTGACCCCGGTGTTGAAGCCGAGCGTCTTCATTTCCGCTTTGAAGTATTTGGCGTTGCTCCAGAGTTTGTCCACCAGCTGGGTCGAATCCTCGAGCAGGTCGATCGCTGCGAGGCAGGCTGCTGCATCCGGCACGGTCACCGCCGAGGAGAACAGGAACGGGCGTCCGCGCTGGCGCAGCCACTCGATGATGACGGCATTCCCCGCCACCACGCCGCCCACCACGCCGAACGCCTTCGATAGGGTGCCCACTTCCACGTCCACCTTGCCGTGCAGGCCGAAGTGGTCCACGATACCGCGCCCGCCCTTGCCGAGCACGCCCTCGCCGTGGGCATCGTCCACCATCAGCAGGATGTCGTACTTCTTCGTCACCTCGTAGATGGCGGGCAGGGGAGCGATGTCGCCGTCCATGCTGAACACGCCGTCCGTGACGACCAGCGCCCGGCGGAACTGGGACAGGTTTTCCTTGATCTGCGCCTCCAGCGAGGCGGGGTCGTTGTGCTCGTAGGCGATGATCTTCGCGCCCGAGAGCCGGCAGCCGTCGATGATCGAGGCATGGTTCAGCCGGTCGGAGAAGATGACGTCCTCCTTGCCGACCAGCGCCGGGATGGTCGCCAGGTTGGCGGTGAATCCGCTCTGGAAGGTGATGGCCGCTTCGACGCCTTTGAACGCGGCCAGGCGTTTCTCCAGTTCGACGTGCAGGGTCATCGTCCCGGCGATGGAACGCACCGCCCCCGGACCGACTCCCATTTCGTCAGTGGCTTTCTTGGCCGCAGCGACGATATCGGGATGGTTCGCCAGCCCGAGGTAGTTGTTCGAGCAGAAGTTGAGCACCTTCTTGCCGTCCACCACCAGCCAGGCGCCCTGCGGCGAGCCGATGGTGCGGATGCGGTTGTACAGCCCGGCCTGCTTGAGGCCTTCGATTTCCTGCGTGATCCAGTCAGTTTTGGACATGAGTATCTCCAGATAGTAGGAAGTAGAGATTAGAGAGCTAGTAATGTCGTGCAAATTTATTATAGCGATTTAATAATAAAACGGTTATCACATTTTAGGCGTGACAACCGTATTGAAACCGATTTTCCCTGTGTTCGTCGCCGACTAAACAGCTACTAATATATAACAATTCGTTCACCAGCCCAAGAACTTACATGATTGCCAACTTACCCATTATGAGTCCAACTCGTGATCAGGGAGTTGATCTTCCAGTAATCGAACAGAAGGATTTAGCCAGCATACCAGTGCGATTCCAAGTACGATAAATCCCAGGACGACGAACATGAAAGCCATTCCTCGTCCTGCACCAACGCCGATCAAGGTGCCAATTGAATCCGCCAACAATCCGCCTTGTTCGAACATGGGTTGGAATACCCTGCCCGCCAGCGGACCCGCAATTAAAATTCCCAGCGACTGCCCGAGGACGGCGATTGTCCCCATCAGGGCAAATAACCGCCCCTGAAACTCCGGCGCGCTCTTGATTTGCCAGATAACCTGGTTCAACCCGGACATAAAAACAAAACTTAGCCCGGTGAGGAAAACTCCCAACCCGATAGTCCATGGATTTTCCCATAAGCCCATCATTATTGCCGCGGAACCTGCCACCGCTAATGCCACCAAAATGCCATTCATGCGGCGGTGATTCCCCCGCCACGATGCCAGGAAAGCGCCTCCGAAAATTGACCCGATCCCAAATACCGACAGGATCAGCCCTAAAACCTTCTCGGTTTGGAAACTTAGCACCAGCGGTGTAATGAGTGAGTAGGCCAGTCCCGGCAGGAAGAACATGATTGTTGTGAACAGGCCGAGCAAAGTGACAAAAGGTGGACGTTCCCGTATGTAGTTGAATCCGGCGGACAATTCGGTCCAGAACTTCATCTTTCCCGTTTGTTCTGCTGCCCTGGGCGGGCGCGGAATTGTCATCAGAGAAAGTATGATGATATTTGCGAGAAATGTGACGAAATCAATGATGAACACGACCTCCAGGCCGAAAGAACCTACAACGAATCCAGCCAGGCTCGGCGCAAGGATCATTTCCATGGGGCGAAGTAATTGGCTAAGACCGGAAGCGCGGTTTAATCTCTCTTTTGGCACAAGCAAGCGGGTGCTGGACTGCATCGCAGGAGAAATGAAGGCGCTGGCAATCCCATTAATTGCCATGACAAGGTACAGGTGCCAGAGCGTCATGGAATCTGTGAAAAAGAGAATTGCCATTGCCAGGATGGCAAGGCTGGCTGTTATATTTGCCCCGATGAACAGCTTGCGCCGATCCCAGCGGTCGATGAATGGACCGGTGAACAGCGCTCCCAGCCCGGCGGGGAATACCGCAAAGAAGATCATCGTTGTATAGGCTGTGGTATTGCCAGTCTCTGACAAAACCCAGATGCTCAACCCGAAGCGGGTCATCCCGGAACCGATCAGCGAGATGAGTTGTCCGCCTAAGAGAGCGTAGAATGCTTGTATGCCATGTAATCGTTGATGTGTCTTCATAAATTTATCTTTTCCATCAGCGTGATATATCCTGTTTAGAAAACACTCTTTTATCTTCCATCCAGAACGCGAACGATTTCGTTCGATCCGTCCACTTCCACCAGTTGACCGTCCTTCAGTAGATGGGTGGCGTCGTCCACGCCGGAGACGCAGGGAATGCCGTATTCACGTGCCACGACGGCGCCGTGTTGAAGTACCCCGCCGATCTCAAGGATGATTCCTTTGGCGTTGATGAAGAGCGGCGTCCAGCCGGGGTCGGTGGCGCGGGCGACGAGAATCTCTCCGTGGAGAAGTTTTTTTTCATTGGCGGTTTTCATCACCTTGACGCGTCCTTGCACTACGCCGGGAGAGATCGGCACGCCTTTCATTTCACCTTCAGCGGAGACTATTCGTGGCGGATAGAAAATCTTGCCGCGTGAATTGAGGATTCGCGCCACGAGATGACTTCGCTTGATTTTATGGATCAGCGCCGAACGTTCCTTTGCCAGCGCACGAAGATCCAGTGCGGGGTTGGCAAGCGCATTGTCAATGTCGGAGATGGTCAGGTCAAAGATTTGTTCAGGCGTATCCAGCCGCCCGCTATCAACGAAGGTTCTCGCGATCTCCAGCGCTTGGCGGCGGAACAGGGCAATCACCTTGATGACGTAATGCTTGGGTGTTTCGCGGTAGCCCCCAAAGGTCAGCCAGCGGTTGTAGTAGCGTTCAAATGCACGGGCTTTGCGCTTGCCCTTTTTTCAACGCGAGATCGAACAGCGTTCGGTAGGCTGCTTCGCGTTTGGCGCGTGCATCATCAAAGAAGGAGCGTGTCCCATTGGCCGCCTGTGACATGTTCTTGAGTTGTTCAAAGAGAAGCTCAGGTCGTTCATTTGGGCGCGGCGTGGCGGGATCAATCTCGGCGGGGCAGCGCATGCCGTATTCCGCAAGGAAATGTTTCCAATGCTGCGCAAAGTCCGGGTCGACCGAACCAGCCTCGAGCGCAGAAAGAAACGAAGCAGGGGTGTCGAATCGCTTGAGTTCCAGCGAAGATGCCAGAATATATATCTCCTCCCCCATCTCCGTCGTCTTATTCCCCGGCAGGGCGATCCCCAGGTTGGTGAGATGATCCTGCACCGCATCGCCGTTGAACAACCCCTGGATGCGCCGCTGAGCGAGTTGCGCGGCAAGGATCATCGGGATGCCGAAATCGCCGTAAAAAAATTGGAGCAACTCTGACAGTTTGATTGCCTGCTCACGCAGGGTCAGCCCCGCACCAGAAAACGATTCGACGCGTCGGTTCTCTTCCGGCAGTCCGGCTTGATATTGTTTGAGGATGTGCGCCGGGTTGAAGTAGGCTTCGAGCACACCCTTGAGCATGGGCAACACCGCGAACATCATCTTGCCGCGCATGGCTTTCAGTTTGTCCGAAAGCTCCACTTTGAGATACGGGCGCATATCTATATTATCCAAAATCGCCATCACACGAGGGTCGCCCATGCTTCCCGGCGCCAGCCCGCCGTTGGGAAGGTTCAACTTGCGGGAATACGAGATATCCATGTAATAGCCGCCCGTGGCGGTGAACGTCACGCCGCCAGCGCCGATTGCTCCCTTGGCCACCGCCCCGCCCACCTGGTCGAGTACATAATTCAAAAAGTCTGTGCCCAACACAGAGAGAGGCTGCTGCAAGCCCTGTTCGATCAGCGTGGAGTTGGCATACAGGTGCTTCGGTGCGCCGGGTGCGGTGATCATTTCCGGTGGCAGGGGCAGGTAGGTGGTGATGGGGCGTGCTTGCAACAGGTGGATTTTTCCATCTGCAATTGCCCATTCGATGTCCACAGGTTTTTGGTAATGCGCTTCCACGTTTAGGAGCAGGTCTGTCAAGGAAAGCGCTTGTTCGTCCGTGATGGCAGTTTCTGGATGATTCTCTCGGAAAGACTTAATCGTCCCTCCATTTTGATTCAACTGAATGACCGCCTGCTTGCTCCCAATTCTCGCTTCTAGAATCCGACGGGTGAGCTTGTCCACCACGAACAGGTCTGGTTCAACATCCCCTGCTACCACCGACTCACCTAAACCATGATTTGCGTTGATCACGGCTTCATCAAAACAATTGTTGAGCGGGTTGAGCGAGAACGCCACGCCCGCGCTTTCGGGATTAACCTGATGTTGGATAATCACGGCGATGCGAGGTTGGTCGAGTCGAAATCCTTGTTCCTTTTTGTAGTAGAAAATACGCTCATCAAAGCTGGATGTGAACGAATGGCGGATCGCCGATTCAAGTAGGTTCACCGTGACCCCGAGTGTAGTCTCGTACCCACCGGCAAACGATGCGCCTTCCAGGTCTTCTTCAGGTGAGGAAGAACGGACCGCGTAGAAGTGCCCCTGATTTTGCTCGCGGAAGGTTGTCAGGGCGCTTTCTAGTTCATTTTTCTGGCTTTCAGTAAATTCAAGCGTGCTGCACAATCCCTGCAATGCCTTCGCTGCCCGACCAATCTCTGCGGCTTTCGTCATCTCAGCCCACGCTGACGATGTTTTCACTACATCCAGCCACGGCTCAAAAAACTGGACGGTCAGTACCAACCCGGGTGGAACGGGCATCCCGGCGGCGGTCATCTGCATCAACGCCAATGCCTTGCCTCCAACCTGTTCCACCTTTGGCTGCCTGGTATCATTAAAAAATAAAATTGTTTGCATTGTTTACTCCGTTGAATTTCTATAATCTTTATACTATAATAGTATAAAGATTATAGAATTATATATCAGCTTCAAAAATTGTCAACAGGAAATATTTTATGATTAAAATTCTAAAGGTGATGGGAAACGCCATCCATTTTTCAATATAATCACTTTGAGGAGTATTACGGATGGATGGATTTACACGACGAAAAGAACAAAGCAAGGATGATATCCGTAAAGCCGCGTGGGAATTATTCAGCCAGTTTGGCGTTGATAAGGTGAGTATTGCGGATATCGCTCGAAAAGCAGACGTTTCTCCGGCAACGATCTATAACAATTTTGGCAATAAAGAAGGCCTGGTGCGTGAGTTCGTAGCCGCAGCCGTAAATCAACTGACCGACCATGCTCAGGAAATATTGACATCCAAAAGGTCATATCGGGAGAAAATGACGGCATTTTTCCAGTTCATATCCGGGATGATTGCTAACGGAAGGCGTCTGGATGCTGAAAGCATATTATTTACCGGTACAGTTGACCTTCTGAATGACCCTGATATAAAGAAAATACGCACGGAAGCGCAGGAAAAAATGATCCATTTGCTATTGGGTTTGATTCGGGAGGGAAAACAGCAGGGGCATGTAAATCCTGATTTGACCGAAGAAGCGCTCAGTGTTTATTTCTCCGCTTTCATGGAAATATTTACCAGCCCCAAACTTCAGCAGCGTTTTCATCATCAGCCTGATCTGGTACGGCAATTGGGTTCACTTATGATTGATGGGCTAAGCGGAAAGCCGATGGAAGATTTAGAGTAAATCCGAATCAGTAATGTGTGGTTGTGTGTCGCCGCGTGAACCTCCGGCTAATATTGTGATGAGCATGATTTTCCTTTGCGGCTTTATCGGAAGGTTTTTGAATGAATCTGTGATTCGCGAAAAAATATACCTAGATCCAAACACAACAAGTGCGGAAATGAAATACCAGAATGCCATGTCCGCAAGAAAAGTGACAGGGTAAATTTCATCAACGGTAACACGTATGCAGTAAGGTGCATCACTGCAAGGACCTGCGTATCGCACGGTCTGCAAAGCTGTAAATGGCGCACCGCGGAACTGATCCCAGGAAACCATTGATGTTCCCATGCTCGATACAACAATGAAGAGTGAACCCAAAAACAAGAGTGCTGCAAGAAATAGGGTTGATCCGGTTGGACGAAGAATCTCGCTAAGTTTTACTTTCATCCTTCCCTTTGATTTCCACGCTTTCTGCCAGAAGCCCCAGCTCCGCAAGCGCCGCCAGTACCTTGGGCTGCGCGCCGGGCTTGACGACAACCGTCACAGGTCCCAGCTGTTCGCCGAGGAAGCGCCCCGCCTTCGATGCTTTCAATTCGTTCAGCACCTCGGGCTTGCTGACCTTCAGGACGATCAGGGTATCCAGCTTTGCTTCTGTTCCGTTCATCTCCCAGCGTTGGAGCGCGCGCACAAACGGAGGAGGAATGGGAGCCGAGGCATTCTTCCGCAGGACAGACAAAAGGTGGTCGGTCTTAAGACCCTGTTTGCGCGCATGCTCGAGCGAATCCACCGTGACATGATACCGGTATTCATCAGCCTTCTCTTCATCCCATACGCAGAAGCGGGCGATCTGGTATCGGGCAGCCCGCGGAACATGGCGCGGCACAGCGATGCGTCCCTGTGAGGTGACAGTCAGTTTGGCGTCCTCCAGTTTGGCAGGCAGGCGGGCGCTGCGGAACGCGGACGGAGCCGCGCCTTCCTCCGGCGAAGCCAGGTCCACCAGCCCCAGCCAGTGCAGCGGACCCGTGATGATGTAGCGAATCAAAGCCCCGTCCACTTCGTCCCAGCGGCCGAAACCGCGAAGGAATACGCCATCTGTTTCGCGTTTGATGAACCACGAATCATAATCCCCGGCGGGACGCTGGAAATCGGGATACTTCTGCTTGATATCACGCACAATAGCCGGGATGCTCCACCACTGTCCGTCGGGGATCGGTTCGAGGATGTTGAGCAGAAATTCGCGTGTCTCGTGCGGCTGGTTATTCCATTCACCTTCGAAGGTCAATCCCGAAAGCTGGCGAAGTTCGTTGAACAAGTCGGATTCCTGCCACGCATCGCGCAGCAGGTCAAGCGCCTGTTCGCGGTTCGCTTCAAGGAACTTGCGCACCGGCTCTGGTTGCAGCGATCCATCCTCTGCGATGATTTTCGCTGCGACTAAAATTCCCCTGACAACGTTTGATGGAATTTTTGTTTCAGGAGGATTCGATCCCATGCGCAGCGCTGCCAGCAAGGTACAGGCATCGTCCAGGATCCGGTCATCCGCAGGGACAGGGTGTGCTTTCTCTCCCGGTGAAGCGGGTCGGCCGAGGGGTTCGCTGATTTGTGTTTGCTGCTTAACCGGCGCAGTTTTTCCGGAAGAAATTCCGGGCGTTTCGTTCGTTTCTGCTTCCCCTGAAGCGCTGGAGAAATCGAGTGCCATCAGAAGGTCGTCGGGGATGTAGGCAAACTCCTGCGGACCCTTCTCCGTCTCGAAGAAGGATTTGGCGATCAGCGCTCGGTACCACAGCATTTCCGCGGCGGAGGCAGGATGGAAATGCGGCTGCTCCCGGTCGCGCCGGCCGGCGCCCATCTCGCGAACCTCACCGAAACGTCGGGCAAAATTGACCCACGGCATCCGCCCTCCGGTTCCGACCAATGCCTCGAGCGCTGCGCGCCCATCCGTGGGAAGAGTGGAGACCACCTCCTCGACCAGAGCAGCGTCGCAAAGGGCTTCGGACAATTCTGTCGCCGCGAGGGCTGGCTCCGCAGAGACCAGATCCACGCCCCACAGCGAGGCGACGATGCGCAGGAAGCCGAGGTCGTTGGCGGGGAGGGAGTGGGCGAGGTCAGGCATGGGTGGTCTCTTTGGAGAACCAGATTCGTTTTGAATATACCTGGAAGCCGGCGGATTCGGCAGCCTTCTGCATGGCAAAATTATCGCTGCTTGTTCCGAGTTTAGCCAAGTCCATGCCGTGTTCCTTGAGCAGCCGCGCACCGGTTAGCAGCAATGCCCGGGCAAGTCCGCGCCCCTGGAAATCGGGATGAACGGCGACCGGGTCCGTGTGCCCGGCTTTTACGCCGCTCAACTTGTTTTCGACCGTCGAGATGGAACATGTGCAGTAGCCAGCCATGCGTCCATCCGGGGCGATGACGATCAGGTCGAGGCTTGGATCGTAATCCGGTGCATGCATGATGACGAGTCTCTCTTCACGGGTCATGTTCGAAGTCCCAAAAGCGGCCTGGTGAAGCGCGACGATCGCATCGACTTCACTTTCTCCGATAATGGACCGGATGGTGAATCCTTCCGGCAGCTTTGCTAAAGGGAGGGTTTCCTTCAGATTGCGCACCATGTGAAGTGTGCTATCGTCCATTCGTATAAAGCTGTAGCGTTCCAGCAGGGTAATGCGAGCCAGGTCGTCGTCACGACAGCTGGTGTCCAGCGTGCCCATTGACCGGTCCGCGGATTTGAAAGCCCAGGAGATGAGGTCGTCTTCAACATTCCTCCCTGCATTCAAAGCGATTTCAAAGACGAGGTTGTTGTAAGGTTCGAGCACAAAGGCAAAGGCGACCAGGTCGCCGTTTTCACCGATCCACAAGCGAGTCATCTCTTGAATGGATGGCCGGCCCATCGACTCCTGTAAATCAACCACGCCCGGATACTCACTGATCCATGCCGGGGGACGGACAGATTGTAGAAAATCGATCATCGCGTTAAGATCAGCGGGGTGGGAGTAAGGACGGGAGACAGGTGACATAATAAAAACCGGGCAACGGGATGATTTTATCATCACTCGATGCCCGATTTCTTTGCGGCAAACGGAAGATTTATTTGGCTTTTTTCTTTGGGGCTTTTTTGGCAGCCTTCTTTGCTGGCTTGGTTTTTGGTTTCTCGACGGGTTTTACTTTCGCCCCGGATTTCGAATTAGCCTCCGGCTTTGTCTTGGCTTCCGGTTTGACGGGTTTTTCAGCCGGGGCAGGTTTCTTTTTTATATCAGTGCCAGGCTGCTTCGGCTGGACGTACCGGCTGAAGACCCATCCCGAAGTTAAACCGATCACACTATCTCCTGGCTTGACTTCCGCGACTGCATCTCCGCGCGAGGCAGACCGCTTACGGACCGGCGCTTCGTCGAGGCGGCATTGTTTGGCGGCAGCTTTCAGCAGGTGTATCGTGACATGGGCATTCGGCTTGCCCTGTGCCAGTCCTGCCAGCTTGACTCCCGGCGGGAGACCCCACAGGATGACTCCTCTCCCATAGCGCCCCTGCACAGGGAATTCCGTGGGTGCCAAACGTTTTGCTTTCCCGTCCGTGCCGATGGCGAACAAGTCTCCTTCGCCGGGCAGGATCTCACAGCCCACGACTTCGTCACCGACCCCTAACTTGATGCTGTTCACTCCTGCTGCCACCAACCCCATCGGGCGGACCTCGTCTTCCTTGAAACGGATGGCCATGCCTGTTGAGGTAGCCAGAAGAACTTCCTTCTGCCCGTCGGTCAGAGTCACCCAACCCAGTGCGTCTCCATCATTTACTCTCGCCAGTGTGAAGGTCTGGGCGGATGCGCCTGGAAGTTCGCTGATGAGTGATTTCTTGACCATGCCTCCCTTGGTGACCGTCAGTACACAGGCTTCCTCGGGCAGGTCGCTGCGTTTGGTCGGCAGTGCGAAAGCCGCCACCGGCAATTCGCTTTCCTTGAGCGGGCAGATTTTATTGAACGGCGTACCTTCCGCAGGTTTGTCCGCTTCGGGCAGGGTGTGGACGGCCACCGCAGCGGCAAGTCCGCGCTCGGAGGCGAGGTACAGAATGTCGGTGGTCTGTGCCTTGACCAGCAGCCACGGTGCGTCGCTCCCGCTGAGCCTCGGCGGCTTGTCGTCGTGTGTGCGGCATATCAGTCCATCTCCATTGAGACTGACCCACACTTCCTGCTCCGGCAGCAGCTCCGCGGTGGTCAGGAACGCCTTCTTTTCCTTCCCGCTTTTGAGGCTGACGATGTGCGTGCGGCGCTTGTCGCCGTAATCCGTTTTCACCCGCTGCAGTTCTTCCGCAGCTACTGCGCGCATGCGCTTTGGAGATTTAAGCAACCCCTCCAGGTCTTTGATCAGCGTGAGGGTCTCCTTATATTCGGTTTCGATCTTCTTGCGCTCCAGTGCTGCCAGGCGGCGCAGCTGCATTTCAAGGATGGCGTTCGCCTGAAGTTCAGAAAGTTTATATTTCTTGCGCAGCCGCTCTCGCGCGGACTCGACATCGGGTGAGTTGCGAATCAGGTTGATGATCTCGTCGAGGTGTTTCAGGGCGATGGTCAACCCCTCGAGGATGTGCGCTCGCGCACGGGCTTTCTCCAGGTCGAACTCCGCCCGGCGCTTGATGACCGTTATTCGGTGTTCGAGATACACCCGCAGAGCCTGCTTGAGGGTGAGCATGCGCGGTTCGCCGTCCACCAGCGCCAGCAGGATGATGCTGAACGTGTCCTGCATCGGCGTTCGCTTATACAACTCGCGAAGCAGGGCGTCGGGGTCGGCGTTCTTGGTCAGCTCGATGACGATGCGCATGCCGTGACGGTCGGATTCGTCTCGCAGGTCGGCAATGCCTTCCAGGCTGCCTCCGCGTACCAGTTCGGCGATGCGTTCGATCAGGCTTGATTTATTGACCTGGTAGGGCAGCTCGCTGACGATGATGCGGGACTTGCCGCGTTCCATCTCCTCGACATGCGCGCGCGCCTGAATGACGACCCGTCCGCGCCCGGAGCCGTATGCCGACTCAATGCCTTCATCTCCTTTTTCCTGGATGATGACCCCGCCGGTGGGGAAGTCGGGTCCCTGGATGAAGTTCATCAACTGCTCGACGGAGATGTCGTCCATCTTCTCCCATTTTTCGAGCATGTAGACGAGCGCATCCACCACTTCGCTTAGATTGTGCGGCGGGATGGAGGTTGCCATTCCGACGGCGATGCCGGTGGCGCCATTGACCAGCAGGTTGGGGATGGCGGCCGGCAGGACGGTCGGTTCACTCAATGTGTCATCGAAATTCGTGGCGAAATCGACCGTGTTCTTGTTGATATCCGACAAAAGGTCAAGCGCGGAGGCAGCAATGCGGGCTTCGGTGTAACGCATGGCAGCAGGCGGGTCTCCGTCCACCGAGCCGAAGTTCCCCTGCCCGTCCACCAGCATGGTGCGCATGGTGAAATCCTGCGCCAGGCGCGCCATAGCCTCGTAAACTGCCGCGTCGCCGTGTGGGTGGTATTTGCCCAGTACTTCGCCTACGATACGTGCAGATTTCTTATAGGCGCTGTCCGGGCGTATGCCCATATCGTACATGGCATACAGGATTCGCCGTTGAACGGGTTTCAATCCGTCACGGGCGTCGGGCAGCGCGCGCGCTACGATCACGCTCATGGCGTAATCGAGGTACGACTGCTGCATTTCGCGATCGATATCTATCTTGCGGACCAGTCCGAGTTCCATTGAGACTCCATTTGGGCACACCTTTGCCCCTCTCCGGAGTGGAGAGGGGTGGTTGGGTGGGAATGTTTGTTCTAACTTTTAGCCTATCTTAAGGGTAAAGATTCAAAGCGTCAAGACGCCAAATTAACCATCAACCAGCCTTTACTCAGCCATTTCCTTTCCAAGTTGACATTATAACCTTTCACCGCCAGGCTCTCTGCAGCGGTGATGAACCACTGACGCGCGCCCCACACTTTGGCATGGACGGATTCTTCCGCTGATTGCTTCCACGCTTCGAAGAACTCATAGATTTGTTCGCCGGGAACCACATGGTGTATGTAATTCTTGGGCAGAACAGCCTGGAATTGTGCCGGGTCGAATCCCAGCCTGAAGTTCGTGCTGAACACCAGCGCTTCAAAATCCCACCCTGGTCCGGCAAGTTGTTTTCGGGCGATGTTTGCCACCCAGATTCGCCCAAACGGATCGGATGTGCCCTCGATCATCAATCCTCCCGGCAAGACGTACATTGCTAACCGTTCATAGCTTGGAGCGAAGTCGGCTTCCTCGTATTGGCGAAGGACATTGAACGCGCGGATGAGGCGAACGGTCTCCCCGGGTTTCAGGGGCAGGTTGAAGCCTCCCAGGCGGAACGATGTTAGGGCATCGGCGAAAGGCTGGGCTGCGGCGACTCTCTCCGAGTCGATCTCTACGCCGAGAACGGGCAGGAAAGGATTGATACGATGAAAGCGTGCCGCGGATTCGAGCGTGGTAGTCGCCTCAGCGCCGTAGCCTAGGTCAACGAAAAGAGCATGCTCAAAATCCCCATCAGTACGTTTGAGAAGCCCAGGGTCGTACATTGCCACAAAATGATCCACTCGCCGCAGCCGGTTGGGAGCGGTCTTCCCGCGGGTGATCGAACCTTCGGGTTTCTTGGGGATAGCTTTCGGGTGGGGAGGTCGGGGCACGCTGTGATTTTAACAAAAAAAGGGCGGCTCGTACGAGCCGCCCTGATGAACTTTCTGAACTAGTCTCCACTGTCGGGGATTTCACTCCACTGAGAGGAACCTGCTTCCAGCATAGCCTTCTCAGCCAAAGTGAACCGCCCATGAATGAAGCCCGTGCCTGCCGGGATCAGCTTGCCGATGATCACGTTCTCCTTCAGCCCGTAGAGCGGATCAGTCGTGGAGGCGATCGCCGCGCCTGCCAGCACCTTGATGGTATGCTGGAATGAAGAGGCGGAGAGGAACGAGTCGGTGCTGAGCGAGGCCTTGGTGACACCCAGCAGAATTTCGACAAATTTCGCCGGCTGTCTGCCTTCAGAAATCATCTGCTCGTTGACGCGCTGGATCTCCAGGCGCTCGACGGCATCCCCGGGCAGGTATTTCGAATCGCCCGGGCGGGTGACCTGCACCTTGCTCATCATCTTGCGGATGATGACCTCGAAGTGCTTGTCGTGGATGTTCTGACCTTGCGAGCGATAGACTTTCTGAATCTCGGTCAGCAGGTACATATTGCAGGCTTCGCGTCCCTGGATGCGCAGCACGCGGTGCGGGTTGAGCGAGCCTTCGGTCAGCGGCTGGCCGGGTTCGACGTGCTCGCCTTCCTTGACCAGCAGGCGCAGGGTGGACGGAATCTCGTATTCCATCTCTTCCTTGTGCTCATAGGAGACAATGACAGTACGTTTCTTTTCAATACGCACGCGTCCGCCATGCTGTGCTTTAATGGTGGCATCTTCGAGCTTCGCCAAATCATCGCCGGCCTTGACTTCCTTTTCTTCCTTGACGACGACCTTCCATTCTTTCGGAATATCGTAGCTGTCGCTGATCATTTCGGCATGCTCGATGCGTACCAGGCGCATGTCGGCATACTTATCCGATTGGACAATATGCGCCACGCCGTTGATGTCGCTGACGAACGCTTCGCCTTTGGGCATTTTACGCGCTTCGAAGAGCTCTTCCACGCGGGGGAGACCGGTGGTGATGTCACCGCCCGCCGCCACACCGCCGGTGTGGAACGTTCGCAGGGTCAGCTGAGTGCCGGGCTCACCAATGGACTGGGCTGCGACGATGCCGACTGCTGCGCCGAGTTCGACAATATTTCCACGGCCCAGGTCGATGCCATAGCACTTGGAACAGATGCCATGTCGCAGTTCACAGGTCAACGCCGAACGGACTTTGACCTGTTCGACATTGGTGGCTGCTATCTTGCGCGCCAATTCATGATCGATGATGGTGTCCGGTTCGGCCAGGACTTCTCCGGTATCCGGGTCGATGACGCGCTCGGCAGTCAGGCGGCTGTAAATGCGGACCATGAGAGATTGTCCGGCGACATCATCGGACTTGCGCAGGAAGATGCCTTCCTTGGTGCTGCAATCATGCTCGTTGATGATGATATCCTGGGCAATGTCCACGAGGCGGCGGGTCAGGTAACCGGCGTCGGCTGTACGGAGCGCGGTATCAGCGAGGCCTTTGCGCGCGCCGTGCGTGGAGATGAAATACTCCAGGGCGGTCAGGCCTTCGCGGAAATTCGAACGGATCGGCAGCGGGATGATACGCCCTGATGGGTCTGCCATCAGACCGCGCATACCGGCCAACTGCGAGATGGGGCCGAAGCCGCCTTTTGTCGCGCCGGAGTTTGCCATCGTGGCCAGATTGCCGTTCGGGTCCATGTTCTTGCGGACCGCTTTTGCCACATCCTCGGTGGTCTTCTGCCAGATCTGGATGATGCGTTCGTTCTGCTCCTGGTCGGTGAGCAGACCACGGCGGAAATCGCGTTGAACGAGTTCAACTTCCTTGAGCGCGCTGGCGATAATATCTTCCTTCGCGGATGGGACGGTGATGTCCGCCACTGCCAGGGTGATGCCGGAGCGCATGGCGTACTGAAAGCCGATGTCCTTCACTTTGTCGGCGACATCGGTTGTGATCTCCTGCCCGCAGATTTCGTATACTTCTGCGATCAGATCCTTCACGCCGCCTTTCTCGAGGACTTCGTTGACAAAAACCACTTCAGGTGGAAGTATGCTGTTGAAGATCACCCGCCCGACGGTTGTTTCAATGATGCGCGTTTCGGGTTCATCCAGGCGGCTGCCCTCGGTGTCGTACCAGGTTTTCATCTGGATCTTGATGTTGCTGTGTACATTAACCTGGCCGAGTTCATAAGCCAGCAGTACTTCGTCGATATCTGCAAAAACGCGGCCGTCGCCCTTGTGATCGCGCTTGTCCATCATGGTCAGATAGTACACGCCCAGCACCATATCTTTTGACGGTGAAATGATCGGTTCGCCATCGGCGGGCTTCAAGAGATTCTTTGATGCAAGCATCAGCCGGCGAGCTTCCTGGACGGCTTTGATCGATAGCGGAACATGGACGGCCATTTGGTCACCGTCGAAGTCTGCGTTAAAGGCGGTGGTCACCAGCGGGTGAAGCTGGATGGCTGAGCCTTCGATCAGGAGCGGTTCAAAAGCCTGGATGCCCAGACGGTGAAGGGTCGGCGCGCGGTTGAGCAGCACGGGACGTTCCTTGATGGCCTCTTCCAGCACTTCCCATACTTCGGGGCGGTTGCGCTCGATCAGGCGGCGTGCGCCTTTCACGTTTGCGGCGTAATTGTGCGACACCAGTCGCGCGATCACGAACGGACGGAAGAGTTCCAGCGCCATCGCCTTGGGCAGACCGCACTGGTAGAGTTTCAGCTGCGGGCCGACCACGATGACGGAGCGGCCGGAGTAGTCCACGCGCTTGCCAAGCAGGTTGCGGCGGAAGCGGCCTTTCTTTCCCTTGAGCATGTCGCTCAGGGATTTGAGTTCACGGCGGCCGCGGCGCGAGAGCGCTTTTCCGCGCTGGGAGTTGTCGATCAGGCTGTCAACCGCTTCCTGGAGCATGCGCTTTTCATTGCGGACGATGACGTCTGGCGCACCGAGTTCCAGCAAGCGCTTGAGGCGGTTGTTACGGTTGATCACACGGCGGTACAGGTCGTTCAGATCGGAGGTGGCAAAGCGGCCGCCATCCAACTGCACCATGGGGCGCAGGTCGGGTGGAATGACCGGCAGGATGGTCAGGATCATCCACTCGGGTTTGTTGCCCGAGCGGCGGAAAGCTTCCACCACCTTCAGACGGGTGGTAGCCCTCTTGCGCTTTTGCTTGGATTTGGATGTGCGCGCTTCGTGCCAGAGTTCCTCTGAGAGTTTTTCAAGATCGACGCGGCGCAGGATATCATAGAAAGCCTCAGCGCCCATGTCCGCGCGGAAGACCTGACCCCAGCGCTGCTTCAATTCCCTGTAGCGGTTTTCGCTCAGAAAGGTAAAGGGGCGGAGTTCCATGAGTTCATCGCGTTGGCGGGAGCTCGCATCCTGGCTGTTGGATGTCTGGTCCTCGAGCTGGTTGCGGAGTTCTTCCATTTTTTCATCGGCGGTTGCACGAATGCGCTGGCCTTCAATATCGAGATGCTCAAGCTCGCGGCTCTTGCTGTCTTTCAGTTCGTTTTCGAGCGCTTCGAGTTTTTCCTTGACGTTTTTCTGGACCTTTGAGATCATCGCGGAAGTGATGGTCTCTCCGGCTTTGGCAATCACCTCGCCTGTGGCGTCGAAACGGATCGCCTTCACCGCCGGGTTGCCCATCTCCTCCTGGAGAGTGGATTCCAGCTTCTGGCCTTCCTTCATGATCGGGTCGAGGCGGGAAGCGAGCAATTCGTCGTAGGAACTCCCCAGCTGAGTTCTTGCGGCTGGCGATATCCTTCAATTCAACGTCGCGGTTTTTCTTGACTTCGGCGATCTTGGCATTGATCTGCCCGGCTTGTTCACGCTCGGAGACGGAGATTTCGTCTTCGAGGCGCTTGAGCGCTTTCTGGCGGGCATCTTCATCGACGTAGGTGATAATGTATTGCGCGAAGTAAAGCACGCGGTCGAGGTTGCGGCGGGGGAGATCAAGCAGCAGCCCCAGGTAGGACGGGATGCGGCGGGTGTACCAGATGTGAGCAACAGGAGTGGCAAGGGTGATGTGACCCATGCGCTCGCGGCGGACGGAGGCGCGGGTCACTTCGACGCCGCACTTGTCGCAGATGATGCCTTTATAACGGGGATTCTTGTATTTTCCGCAGTAGCACTGCCAGTCACGGGTGGGGCCGAAGATGGCTTCGCAGAAGAGCCCATCCTTTTCAGGGCGCAGACGACGGTAGTTGATGGTTTCCGGTTTGAGAACTTCGCCGTAAGACCAGCTGCGGATAGTCTCCGGCGACGCAAGGGTAATTCGGAGCGCGGTCAATCCTTTGGTTTCCACTGTCACATCCTCCTGGGGGGGATAATCGGATGATAATTCCACCAGCTTACAAAAGAGACGAATAAAGGCAAGCGCGAGAGACATACTCTCAAGCGCTTGCTAAGCTGGAATAATCTGTGAATACTTTGTAACTGATAAATTATACAACCGAAAAACTATTAGTCAAGAGGCAATATTCTTAAATTTACCCCTGCGCCCCTTCATCGAACCAGCTGACAGCCCATTACTCAAATTTAAGCAGTTGCAGGACATCCGCCAGGACAGCTGCGTAAAGTTCGTGCATCACATCGTCGCTCGCGAGATAAGGTCCGCCAAAAGAGCCATCGCCGTAAACACTGCGGGCTGTCTTTGCATCCATGATTCCCGGCACGGAAGGCGGTACTTTCGGCTGCGCTGGCATATCACCCACGATTGTAAAGGGGAACGCCTCCAGCCAGTTGGCATGGGTCGGTTTGATGCCATGTCTTTCGGCCACCTGCTCCACGGAGTGAGACATCCACCAGTCATACCAGCGTAATTGGATGCCCGGCATGCTCCCGGCGATCTCCGCCAGCTGGGTCCGGGCCGGGGAGTTGCCTCCGTGCCCATTGAGGATGAGGATACGCCTGAAGCCGGCTCCGTAGGCCGAGCGGACGAGGTCCTCCACCGCCGCGATGAGCGTGGTGACGCGAAGGCTTAATGTCCCCGGGTAGGAAAGGAAATACGGAGAGCAGCCGAAATTAAGCGGCGGGGCGACCAGGACGCCGGTCTGCTGACTGGCCGAATCGGCCAGGGCTATGGGGATTTTGATGTCCGTCAACAGGGACAGGTATCCATGCTGCTCAGTCGCGCCGAGCACCAGCATCAGGCGGTCTTCGTGCTTGAGATATTCTTCGACATCCATCCAGTTCAAATCTTCGAGGCGCATGCGATACTCCAATGGTTTCGTAGTATACCCACTTTCCATTTTACTTCACCCTTCACTTTGATGTGACTTTATAATGTAGACGATGCCTGCTGTTGCGAAAGTACCGATTCCCCTTGTGTTCCTGGACAGGATGAGCCAATATCTCGGCGACGAGTTTCCTGCGTTTACCGAATCGTTAAATTCAACACCACGCTCCGGGTTGCGGGTGAACACGCTGAAGCTGACATTGGATCAATTCCGAGAAATCACGCCTTTTACGTTGGGAGAACGGGTCCCTTGGGCGCCATCTGCTTTTCTGCTGGAGAGCGAGGAAAAGCCGGGGAAGCATCCCCACCACCAGGCTGGTTTGTATTATCTTCAGGATCCGTCCGCGATGGCGCCGGCAGAACTACTCGCACCACAACCCGGAGAACGCGTGCTGGACCTCGCCGCCGCGCCGGGAGGGAAAACCACCCACCTTGCGGCGTTGATGCAGGGGCAGGGCTTGCTGGTCGCCAACGAAATCAAAACAAAGCGTGTGGGACATCTCGCGCAAAACGTCGAACGCTGGGGGGCGGGGAACGTGGTCATCACTAACGAATCGCCGGAGAACCTGGCAGATCACTTTGGTGCGTATTTTGACCGGGTGCTGGTGGACGCGCCCTGTTCCGGCGAAGGCATGTTCCGCAAGGATATGGGTGCCCGCGCAGACTGGTCCCTTGAAATGGTGCAGGGTTGCGCCGTGCGCCAGGGAAATATCCTTCGCGTGGCGGGAAAGCTGGTCAGACCGGGCGGATTCCTGCTTTACTCCACCTGCACATTTGCCCCGGAAGAGAACGAAGGCGCTATTTCGGAATTTCTGATTGATTTCCCGGATTATGAAGTGGGAGAATTGACGCAATATCCAGGTTTCATGACAGGCCAGCCGGGTTGGATGAAGAAGGCGGACCTTACATCAGACTTGAAGAAGGCTGTTCGTCTATTTCCGCACCGGATCGAAGGCGATGGACATTTTGCTTGCCTCCTGCGTCGAAAAGATGGGGACGTTAATGAACGCGTAGGGGAATCACAACTGTCCCGCCTTTCGAAAAACCAGTCAGGATATTGGCAGGATTTTTCATCGAGAGTGTTAAAGGTCGATTGGGGTGAAGACCGGCTGAGGGTGGTTGGCGACCGGTTGTATTTCATCCCCCATAAAGCGCCAGATTTTGACCGGCTGCGATCGGTCCACTACGGCGTCTGGCTTGGGCTTTTCAAAAAGGATCGCTTTGAGCCGGCGCATCCGTTTGCGCTGTACTTGAAGCCGGATGAGATTCAGAATAGGGTGAGTCTTGCGGCTGATAGTCCACGGCTGGCGGCTTACCTGCGCGGTGAGAGCATCCCGGGGGAAGCTGCTGGATGGACGGTCGTGTGTGTGGATGGATTTCCAATTGGTTGGGGGAAGGGTGTGCAGGGGACGCTGAAAAATCATTTCCCGCGCGGATGGGTAACGCCGGGCTAGCGGCTAAAAGAAAAATCCGGATGGAAGATTTATCCGTCCGGATTTTATTTATTTTTGGATGTTCCCAACCAGCCCCAGTTGAGGAGCGATGTGCCTCATGGCAGTGATGACGTTGCCCACATGCTCCCACAACTCCACACCGAATTCCAGGGCGGCACTTTCCATTTCCTCCCGATTCGCTCCGGCGGCGAAGGCTTTATCCTTCCATTTTTTCTTTACGGAGGAGGGCTCGAGGTCGTATAAAGATCGAGACGGTCTTACCAGAGCGACAGCTGTGACCATGCCTGTGATCTCGTCACAGGCGTTGAGGGCTTTTTCCATGCGGGAATCGCGGGTGACGCCTGTGTTATTTCCATGGCTGAGGATGGTGCGGATCATCACCTCGGGCACGCCGCGCTCGCGCAGGATAGGTGCTCCGTCCTGCGGATGCTGTTCAGCGGTGGGGTGGACTTCCCAATCGAAGTCGTGCAGGAGACCTGTATTACCCCAAAGTTCGACATCCTCGCCATATTTTTCGGCATAGAACCGCATGGCTGCCTCCACCGACAGCATATGTTTAAATAGGTTTTCGTTCTTGATGTATTCGTGGACAATCGCAAGCACGTCGTCGCGGGTCATTTGGCAGATACCTCCGGGAAGATGGGTTCGGGTTCACCGAGCACCGGCAGGGGGTGGGTCAGGTGGACTTCCACCAGCGCGGTGAGGGTGGCGGGGAGTTCGCGGACGTTCCAGAAGAAGCGGGTGATCTTTCGATAATACGTGCGGTCTGCTTCCACGCCGACTGCTTCCACACCGAGGTTGTTGCAAGTGTAGATAGCGCGCGGGAGGTGAAAGAGCTGTGTCACGAGAACGGCTTTCTTAACGCCAAAGATGGCTCCTGCGCGATAGCAGGTGTCATAGGTGCGGCGTCCGGCGTAATCCAGGACGATGTCTTCATCCGGACACACCCAGCAGAAGGGCATATTGGCGCATAGCCTCCGGTTCGTTGTAGTATTCGAAACGGTTATCCCCGCTCATCAGCAGTTTCGAGACCTTCCCCTGTTTGTAAAGTTCAACAGCCGTCTCCACCCGGTCGCGCAGGACAAGCGTGGGCGTGCCATCGCGCCGCAGACCCGCACCGAAAACGATCGCGACCGGACGCGAGGGCGATGAGTTCGTGGAGTAGGTGCGTGAGAAGGCATATACTGCTGTGACCAGGCGGGGCAACAGGATTGCTGCAGCAGCCAGGATGAGCAGGATAAGTGCCAGTTGAAAGGTCATCTTGATCAGTTTTCTAAACACAGGCAGGATTTTACAACAAAAAATCCGGGAACGGTGCACCGTGACCGGATTTTCTGATGAAACTCTCATCCAGTTAAGTCAACCGTTTGCGAACCTCGGCGCTCAGGAAATCCATCGCCATGACCACGATGACGATCAGCCAGATGGCTGTGGCTGCATCGTTGTAGTGGAATCCGTTGATCTGCTCATTCAGGTAATAGCCTATCCCGCCGCCGCCGACGAACCCGATAATGGTCGAGATGCGAACATTGATGTCCCAGTGGTAAATGATGAATGAAACGAAATCCGGCACGATCTGGGGAATGACTGCATAAACAACATTCTGGATGCGTGTTGCGCCTGTGGCAGCCACTGCTTCAATAGGACCATTGTCGATCCCCTCGATGGTTTCAGAAAAAAGCTTGCCGAGAGAAGCAACCGTGACCACAGTCAAGGCGAGGATACCGGGTAGAGGCCCGAATCCGAGCCAGAAGCCGAAAACTGTCGCCATCACCAGTGGGTCATAGGCGCGGACGAGGTTGAAAAAGGATCGCGTCACATAATAAACGGTTGTTCCCACCTTGCTGTGCCGCATGATGTTGCTGGCTGCCAGGAAACTGAGCGGTGTGGCGATGATCGTGGCAAGGGTGGTGGAAAATAGCGCCATGAAGATGGTGACGAACATGGCGGCGGCAGCTTCCTTGAATGAATTGCTGAACTGGATCCTGCCCACCGGCTTGAGCGTTTCCACCGCGAGCTGGCTGGCGACTCCGTTTTCTGAAGCGGCTATGGGGCGGGCTTGAACAATCTCGGAAAAATAACCTTTTTCATCGGTCGTGGTACGGATGGCTGTCATTTGCCGGTCGTCGGGAAATTCCCAGCGTATGACAGTTTCAACATTGGGGACCAACTCGAAACCCTCGAGCGTGAATTCTTCTCCGGGGTCCGCGCAGGGAACACTGGTCACGATGCGAGGTCCGGAGGTGATGGGATCAGCGTTCGGCGCCGATCCGCATGGGATGGGGAAGTCAATCTCAATGGTGGTGAGTTCGACATCCCGTGAGAAGAAGTTTGGCGACGCAAATTCACGCAGGACGTGCATGCCCTTGGATAAATCAGCCAGCTTCGCGGGTTCGATTCCGGTGACCTGCCATGCCCACCAGTATACGGCGGCGAGGACTGCAACTGTGAGAGTAATGCGCCCAATGCGGAGTGCGGGATTTGGCTTTTTCATGTTAGATCAGCCTCTCCCTTACCTTGGCGCTGACAAAGTCGAGAACGATCACGATTACTGCAATGGCTATGAAGACAGCGCTCACGCCTCTCATATCATTGACGCGGATGAGTTCTACCAGAAGGAAACCGATGCCGCCTCCACCCACCAGTCCGATCACCGTGGCTGAGCGGACGTTGATATCCCAACGGTAAATAGTAAATGATGTAAAAGCCGGCACGATTTGCGGAATGACCGCATAACCCACCATCTGCACCCAGGTGGCGCCGGTAGCGTAGATGGCCTCGATTGGACCATTGTCGATCCCCTCGATGACTTCGGAGTACAGCTTCGCCAGTGCAGCCACGGAGTGGATGGCCAGCGCCATCACGCCGGCGAAAGGTCCCAGACCGACGATGGTCACAAAAATGATGGCGATGATCAAAGCCTCAATCGACCGCAGGATGTTAAGAATTGTCCGCACAATATAATAAATGCCCAGGGTGAAGGGATTTCCACTCATCAGGTTGTGCGCAGCCAGAAAGCTGATGGGTACCGCAACAAACATGGCCAGAGTGGTTGCCATGAGTGCCATAGCAACCGTCACTGCGGCGCCCTTGAGCACCTCTCCGCCAACATAGGAAAGTTGAATACCCCCCAAGGGACGATATTGATAGAGGTAAACTCGGTGCTGCTGAGGGAGAGTCGGGATCAGGTGCAGCAACCAATGCCGTTGTTGGCACCCGAATGACGACCGTCAAGCTGCCGTTTTCATCGGAAGGCACGACCAGCATGGAGTTTTCATCCTCGCTAACCATCTTCGGGTCGCCGATGGGAGTTCGCCAGACGACATTCGTATCGGTGTTCGGCCACAAGCCCGTAGCGGTGACGATCAGAGTCTCGTGAACGGTTCCGCAATCAGGAGTGACAGCCAGGGTCTTTTCACCGTCTGCTGCGGATACGCTTGCGGGAGGCTGCGGCGAACAGGGGACTTCCACGCCCACCCAGATGGAATTCTCTTCACGCCTCGGTTCGATGAAATCAGGCCTGAACATCGGCCGGACGATAAGATAAGCTCGAGTGATGGCTGGCCTTGCTGAAGTCGATTTGGGAGACCTGCCAACCGATGCCATAGGCAGCCAGCAACCCGAGCAGGAGGGGGAGAATAAAACTGCGTTTTCGGCCGACTACGAGGCTGGCAGCATCCACCACATTCCAAAGCCAGATGCCCAATGGAGCGATGTACCAGATCGGGTGCCTGTACCAAATGACCATCGCCAGGATCAGCATCGTGCCGATAAAAATCACCGCACCGCGATACGCCTGCCGGGCATAGACTTGCCCCAGACCCGGGATCACCGCCGACAGCAGACCGGCAATTAAGGGCGACTTTTCTTGCTTATCAGCTTTTTCAGTCATGCTTATGCCTCGACGGAAGTCGCACGCACTTCCTGCGCTTCTTCGCCGTAGATTTCCTTGAACTTTGCCCGGTCGATTTCTTGTGGGAGGCCTTCGAAAACCTTAATTCCATCTTTCAACGCGATCACGCGAGTAGCATACCGGTGCACCAGGTCCAAAAAGTGCAGGCTGCAGATGACCGTGATGCCTTCCTTGTTGAGCTGCTCAAGATATTGCAGGATGGTGTGGGATAAAACCGGGTCCAGGCTGGCGACGGGTTCATCAGCGAGAATCACTTTAGGCTCCTGCATGAGCGCGCGAGCGATGCCCACCCGCTGCTGCTGACCGCCCGACAGGGCATCCGCCCGTTCGGAAGCCTTATCCGAAATCCCCACCCGGTCGAGGGCTTTCATCGCCCGCTGCTTGTCTTCCTCCGACCAGATGTTTAACAGGCTGGTGAAAGAATTGACGTATCCAAGCCTTCCGGACAGGACGTTGGTGAGTACGCTCGACCGCTTGACGAGATTGAACTGCTGGAACACCATGCCGATGTGACGACGGATGAGCCGCAGATCCGATTGCGAGACGGCGGTGATGTCGATGTCGTTCCAAAAGATTTTCCCCTCGGTGGGATCGATCAGGCGGTTGATGCACCTCAGCAGGGTGGATTTACCGGACCCCGACAAGCCGATCACCACCAGGAATTCACCATCGTTGACTTCAAAGCTGACATCCTTGAGCGCCTGGGTACCCGTTGGATAAGTCTTGGAGACGTGCTCTACTCTTAGCATAGGTCATCCTATTCTGATCAATTTGAAAATCAAATACCTCAAATGTAAAAATCCATTTTATATTTCAGGTATTGGGTTTTCACTAAAAAAAGAGAGGGAGACAATACGTCATCCCTCTCTTCTGTGGTTAAGTTGGCTTACTTGAAGAGTGTCGTCGGGTCGACGCCGGAAGCCTCGAGGTAGACACGGAACTCATCATAGAAAGTGTCATCCACTTTCTCGAGACCCTGGATGCTGTATCCGCCGCTCTTCAGCAAGGCGATACCTTCCTCGGTCGAGGCCAGGTCTACCAGAGCCTGAGTCAACGTTTCCTTCATGTCTGCCGGGAGATCAGTGGCCAGGGAAACATTGTCATTCGGGATGAATGGGTCGGTCACCCACAGGATCTGCACCTTGTCATTGACATCCGGGAAGTCATTGACCACATTCGAGCGGGCATCAATGAACGTTGCACCGAAAGCGCAAATCTCGCCCTTGGGGCTAAGGTACACGGACTTGATGACAGTCGGGTGGCCTTGAACCCATGCTCCAGCCGGGGTTTTAATTTCTTCTGCCTTCAAGATGCCGGACGGAATAATGTAACCGGATGCGGACAGTGGGTCGGTCCAACAGGGTTTCTTGCCATCCAATTGCGCCAAGGCAGTCTTGGCATCCGCCGTGCTCTTGCCGGTGGCCGGATCATAGTAAAGTGTGAATGGATTACCATCGGCATCTTTAAACTCGGAGTTCACCACGTACTGGACACCGTAGTGATTGGAACCATTGCGGATGGTCGAGAGTGCCACATCTGCAAAGCCTTTGCCGTGAGCAACGATGTATTGAACAGGAGCGAGCCAGCCAATATGGGCATTACCGGAACCCATCGCTTCGATCATAGCAGCGTAGTTGGCAGGCACTTCGGTCTCGATGGTGTAACCGGTCAGTTCGCTCAATTTGGCTGCAATTGCTTCGCCGCCGGTCTGAAGCTCCTGGGATGTGGCGCTTGGGGCGAGCGCCATGACCAGGGGATTCTCGGGCGAGCCGAGTGGGACAGCGGTCGGTTCGGGCGTGGGCGGGACTTCAGTTGGCTTGGGCGCTTCCGTCGGTTGAACAACAGGTTCCTCCGTTGGGGTTGGGGCCGGCGCGCACGCCGAGAGTATGGTCGCTGAAATTACAAGGACAGCGAACACGGTGAATAAAACGCGCTTGGTCATAGTCTTCTCCTCTTTGTGTAATGAATTTGGGATAGGCTTGATTAAACCTTGCATAAATGATAATCCTAATTGATTTCATTTTCAAGTTAGAATTTGGAATTAATGTCACTCATCGGTTGGTATTCTGTCACTTGTTTGGAAAGGCGAATATAATCATAAATATGGACGCACCCTCATTTGAAACCCTCCTTCCCATCCCAGACATTTATTCGGCTAAACGCATCCTCTGCATCCAGCCGCATTACGATGACAATGACATCGGCGCTGGCGCGACCCTTGCTGCCCTGGCTGAAAAAGGTGCGGAGCTCATTTACCTGACCGTCACCGACGACCTCATGGGAGTTGTGGACGCATCGCTTTCACCTACCCAGGCTGCCGAGACTCTTAAACGGGATCAAACTTCAGCAGCAAATATCATCGGCGTGAAGGATCAGATCTGGCTCGGGTATCCGGATGCCGGTGAATACAGTTACTTTTCGGTCTGGCGCGACCTGCTCAAGCATATCCGCTTGGTCAAGCCGGATTTCATCTTTGCACCTGATCCCTGGTTGACTTACGAGGCGCACCGCGACCATTACACCACCGGTCTGGCCGCCGCCAGCGCCGCATCGCTCTTTGGGCTGACGAAAATCTCCAGCAGCGACCCTGCGGTGGATGCCGCGTACACACCGCACGAACTGCTCGGGATCGCATTCTATTTCACTCGCGAACCGAATTATTTCTCCGATGTCGATGCAGTTTGGGAAAAGAAGGTGGAGGCGGTCAAATGTTACGAAGCCCAATTCGATCCGGATGGAATGGAGCAGCTGCTCTTCGCGCTCGACTTTAAAGCCAGGCAGTTCGCAGAACGCCATGGATGTGAACGCGCAGAGGGACTTAAGATCGCTCAATACCCTATCGCTGCATTGCGGAATATAACCTCAATTAAAATGATTAGGGGCGGCGCATCGCGCCGCCCCTAATCATTAATTAAGCCTTGGATTCTTTTTCCCTCAACGCCTCTGATGCTCTGAAATATTTGATGTAGCGCATCGCATAATCATCCCTGCCCATCAGCAGGTCCGTGGCGCGGATGGTCGCTCCCAGTTTGACTGCGTCCGTGATCGCGCAGGTCGCACCTGCCTGGATGGCCATCGACATGAATGCCTGGTTCACAGTCGACCGATCGGGCAGGCCAAAGGACACATTACTTGCTCCCAGGTTGACATTTACGCCCAGGTTTGTTCGCAGCAGTTCGATGGTCTGGAGAGTGACCAGCGCGGCTTTGCTCTCCGAGCCAACGGTCAACACGAGGGGGTCGATAATGACATCCTCCGCTGAGATGCCCAACCGCGCGGCGCGTTCCAGGATTTTCTCAGCCACCGCCACGCGTTCCTCTGCAGTTTTGGGGATGCCGTTGTCGTCCATTGTCAGACCGATAACTGCTGCGCCCCGTTCGCTGACCAACGGTAGAACCGATGCCAGGCGGCTTTCTTCGCCGCTGACCGAATTGACCAGAGGTTTACCGGGTGCTGCAGACAGTCCCGCTTTTAGAACATCCGGATTTCCCGAGTCGATGCATAAGGGCATGTCCGTGATCGAGGCGACCAGTTCGACCACCTTTTTGATCATCGTGGGTTCGTCGATGCCGGGCACGCCAACATTGACATCCAGTACATCAGCCCCCCAGGCGATCTGGCGTTCGGTGATCTCGCGCACATAATCGAAATTACCTTCGGTCAATGCCGCAGCGAGTTTCTTATGACCCGTGGGATTGATTTTCTCGCCGATCATCACGAATGGGCGGTCGATCCCGATTTTTACTTCCTTTTTTGCGCCTTTTAAGCGAAGTGAGCATGATGGTCTCCTTGCTTCCTGTCTTTGCATAATGTGATAATTGAATGGGTCTGAAATTACGATCTTGAACGCAGGAATCTTAACGCGGTTTCTGCCAGCACGGCAGTTCCGATCGGCAGGGCATTCTCATTGATGTCAAAACGCGGATTGTGGATTTGCCGCGGGTCGTCGTCGATGAGAACCCCAAGTGTGAACATGGCGCCAGGGGCATGCTCCAGGAATCGTCCAAAATCCTCCGCTCCCAGGGTCTTTACGATCGGATGCACATTTTCCACGCCCAGCAGGTCAATTCCCACTGATCGGATCACTTCCGATACTTCATGATCATTGACCAGAGGCGGATCGCCGATTTCGAATTTCAACTCATAATCGCCACCCAGTGTTCTTGAGATTTCAAAGGCGCGTGTGATCTCGGCATGGATTAGTTTCTGCACACTGGAATCTGCATACCGCAGCGTGCCAGTGATTTCCACATGGTCCGGGATAACATTCTGTGTGAATCCGCCGTTAACCGACCCGATGCTGACTACAGCCGCGTCGAATGGGTTGATGCGGCGCGAGATGATGCCGTTCAGCGCGAAAATGACGTGGGCGGTGATGAAGAACGGGTCCACAGTGGCTTCGGGTTTTGCTCCATGCCCGCCGCGGCCGATCACCTTTCCGAACCAGGAATCAACCCCTCCTGAGGTCGGTCCCGATTCGATGCCAATGGTACCGGTAGCCGCCACGGCGTCCACATGCTGGGCGATGACGAAATCCACGCCTTCGATGGCGCCGTCCTCGATCATGCGCGGAGCGCCGCTGATGCCTTCCTCGTCCCCGATTTCCTCGGATGGCTGAAACAGGAAGCGCACCGTACCGGGGAATTTTTCCTTTGCCAGCAGTGACGCCGCACCAAGCGCCATGGCGGTGTGACTGTCATGCCCGCAGGCATGCATCACGCCAGCATTATGGGAGACATACGGCACATCGTTGGCTTCAAGGATGGGGAGGGCATCCATGTCTGCGCGAATGGCGACGACCGGCTTTCCATTCCCGAAATCAGCGACCACGCCCGTTCTCCCGACCCCGCGCCTGACCCGGTAACCCAGGCTTTCGCAAATTTCAGCGACCTTTGCTGAAGTGCGCGCCTCGGTAAATCCCAGCTCGGGGTGCATGTGAAAATCACGCCGCCAGTCTACGATCTGTTTGTTAATGGCTTTTGCTTTATCAAGCATGAATTCTCCTGCATCAATAATGAGTATCCGATGATTTTACTTTACCAATTCCTTGTGAGCTGCTGCCATGATTTGGTCCAATTCTTTCTCCTGGGTATCGTCAAGGGGCGGAACAATATGCTCGCGCAGGATTTTTTCAGCCTCAGCGTGTGCCCGTTCGAGGAATCCTTTGCGTTCTTCGCTTTCCCAATTTTCCCAGGTGCCGCGCTCCGCCAGTTTTGTCAGCAGGACTTCACCCGACTTTAGATATTTCATAGTGTGCTTCTGGCCAAGGAAATTGCGTGATCCGTTCATGACCGTGGCGATGACATCCACAGCCAGGGTTTCTTCGTTTGTCTGAAAACCCTTTCGGGCGCGGAGGATGCTGGATGCAAATTCATTGTCCGCTACCATCTGGGCAAACGATCCACTCACACCGGCTTCCATCTCGCCGATGCCCGAGAGTTCGTCCGCGCCGGCCAGCGCAGGGATGAGGGCATTCAGCCCGCGCTCGAATCCATTTTGCACATCGAGCGTGTGGGCGTTGGTGGAAAATCCGTAGACATTGACGGAGAATCCATAGCGATGACCGATCTGCACCGTGCCGGCAGACGCCAGCCCCAGCTCAAGCCCGCCCCAGACCGAGATACCGGTACGCGGCTCCATCATCGCCAGGCGTCCGCAATAGGCGATGGGCAGCCCGGGATGAACCAGCTGTGCCAGCACCAGCGCGAAGAGGTTCTCCGCATTTTGCTGGGCGATGGCACCCGCGATCGAGAATGGCGCGGTTGTGCCTGCAGTAGGGCAGGGCAGCGGCGCAAAGGTGATGCCGGCTTCTGCGATGGCCATGATAGCTTCCGCCTCGTGGTCGGGCAGCGCCAGCGGGCTGACCGGAGAGAGCGACAGGGTGAGTACCTCCGCGGGCACCCCGATGACTTCTGCCATCCGAACAGCATACTTGACCTCGGATGCATATTGCACACCCGGACCTTGCAGCGGCTTGGTGGTGAAGGGCATGGCATGACGGTACATGGCCAGCGACATGAGCGCGCCCGGCACATCCTGAGGGGTGAAGAAAGGCGTGATGGTGTGGCAATTTTCCAGGGCGTCCAGCAGGCGGGTGGCATCGCGCACATCCTGAACAACCGCATAGCGTTTTGTTTCATTTTCCGAGTTGTACACATCCCGGGCGCCGCCCAGGTTGTGGAAGTAGAGACTCCCTTCCCCCAGCGTTTTGACCCCGCCTCCGCGTCCCTTGACGCTGACCTTTTTTCCGGCTGAGGCAATACATTTTTCAATCAGCTCCGGGGGGAGTTGAACGCGGTCACCCTTCGATGTAGCGCCAGCGTCGGTGAGAATGCGGCGCGCGCCGGCATGTGTCATTAGGAAGCCGGTCTCACTCAAAATCCGCAGAGAGGCATGGTGCAGGGATTCAACTTCCTGCGGGGAAAGAATGTTGAATTGAGGCATGTGTTCTCCTGAAGATTACTTTGGTTCCAGGTATTTTGCCAGAAACTTGACCCGTCTTAATTCGGACGAGACGACATTGCTTGTTTTAAGAAAACCATGGCCTTCATCCTCGTACAGGATGAAATCCACATCCCGGCCGAGGTCCATTAATCGGTCGCGGGCGGCTTCCGATTCGCTGGGCGGGCAGCGAGGATCGTTCTCTCCGCAAATGAACTGAACCGGCGCTTTGACCTTGTCCAGAAAGTAGTAAGGGGAACGCGCGCGCCACAAGTCGAAATTCTCGCGGGGGTCGCCCATATTTTCGATATCCCAGTGCTGCAGGTCGGGGCGGGAGTTTTCGTGGCTGGTGAAAAAATTCAGAAAGGGGACCACCGCCGAACCGGCTGCCCACAGGTCGGGAAACTGAGTCAGGCAGGACATGGTCAGGTACCCGCCGTGGCTTTGACCGGAAATGGCGATTCTTTCCGGGTCGGCGTACCCGGTGGAGATGAGATGACATGCTCCCGCAGCGCAGTCCCGGGTATCCACGCTGCCGATGTCCATGATATTGGCGGTCTGCCAGGCGCGCCCGTAACCGGTGGAACCGCGGTAATTGGGGGCGAGCACGACCCAGCCGCGGCTGACTAAATGCGCCGTGATGGGATGCCACATGGCCTGGTAGTGGTAGTTCGGTCCGCCGTGGATGAGGACGACCGCCGGGGCGGGGGGTTTCACTCCAGGTGGAATGAATAAAAGCGCAGGAACGGAGACCCCGTCCATTCCGGTATAACGGATCTCGCGCGGCGTCGCAAAATGGGATTGTGCCAACTCCTCTGGTAAAGAATTCGTGAGTTGACGGCATGCACCGCTCGAGGCATTCAAACTCCAGAGATCGGGAGGTTTGTTCGGGCTCTCAAATATAAAGACTGCCTGCTTGTTGTCAGGAGTGAACACGGGCTTAGCGTGGATTCCGTCCCCCGCCTCGATGCGTTTAGCGTGCCTGCCGGTGCCGCGCAGTTCAAGCCAAGTCTGGATGCCGCGGGAGCGGACGAAGATCATCAGCTTTCCATTTGGAGAGTAAACCGGGTCGAGATCCTCCGCGATGCCCTCGGTAAGCCAGCTGACCGTTCCGCGAGTGATATCGTATGTTGCGATGTCGTAAAACCCCTGAGCGTCTGAAGAGAAAACGAGTTTCTTGCTGTCGGGCGACCAAGCAGCGAGCCTGGCATTCATGGGTTTACCGCCATGAGTTATTTCAAGCGGTTCCCCTCCTTCAAGCGGAACCAGGAACAGGCTGTAATCCTGCCCTCGCATTTCGACTTCTACAGCAAGCCAGCGCCCATCCGGGGACCAGGTTACATTCCAGCAGGGATGACCGTTCGAGAATATGAGCCTGGAATTTCCATCTTTGACGTTCAGGATGTAGGCGTCGAAATGTCCGGATTTGTCGGCGAGGAAGGCGATCTCCCGTCCATCCGGCGACCAGGCCGTGTTTGGTTGCAACGCATAAGAAATATCCAGCGTGAGGTCGCGTTCTTTCCCTGACGAGAGGGTCTTCAGATAGAGATGGAAGTTTTCCCCGCCATCGAAATCGACAACATAGGCAAGCTGCGTGCCGTCCGGAGAATAATGGGGGGAGAATTTGGCTCCAGTATTTTTTGTTATTGCATGGGATTCACCTGAAGCGAGATTCAGTTCATAAAGCTGCCAATCGCCGGTCTTGTTCCAGGAAAATGCAATGCGCGAACCGTCCGGCGAAATATCAAACGCCGGATCCACATGCGGAACCTGGAGCAGCTGGGACAAGTCGAGCATAACTAGAATTCCGGAAGTTTTTCCAGGCCGGCTGTGACAGCAAATTTTCGGACATGCGCTTTCATCTCTTTTTCGAGAGCCGGATCGAGGGCTGGCAGTTTGTAATCCTTCAGGATGGTCTTGACGCGTTCCTTCGCGCGCGCGAATGTATCCAGGCTTCCCGCAGCCTGCCAGCCGCGGACTGAGTCGCGGTCGATCACCGGGCTGGGAAGATACTGCTCAACCGGGAACAATTTACGGGTGAGTTTTTTCTTCAGGAAATCACCCTTGAAATTAATCCCCTCGAACATCTCGGTTGCGAGTGTTTTTGTGCGAGGCTCAAGCCCGGCAAGCAGGCGCTTTGCCATGCCTATCCCCTCGGCATCGATCACCAGTTTTTCAGGACTTTGACAGGCAAGGAAGTCAAGCATTCCTGCTCCGGAGATCATGTTGATGCCGGACAAGGCACCGACCAGGGCGGTCATGCCGCTTTCCATGCCGGCCTGCGCATCCACGACCTTGGCATCGGACGCGCCGAGGTAGGTGTGGGTGGGCAGGTTGAGCGATTTTCCGACCTGGGCATAGGCCGAATCGATCATGGCAGTTTCGATGGCGCCCATCGGCGTGGTGCCCTTGCGCATGTCAAAAATGGCCGGCGCACCGCCCCAGACGATCGGCGCCCCCGGCTGGACAAGCTGGTGGATGGTGATTCCGCTCAGGCATTCAGCGGCGTGCTGGGTGATGGCGCCCAGCAATGTGACGGGTGCGGCAGCTCCTGCCAGCGGCATGGAGACCATCTCAGCCGGAACCCCGGCTCGGGCGAGCTCGATCAGATTGTTCGCGCCGAATTCGCTCCAGATAAGCGGAGGGGATGGGCAGACATCGAAAACAGCCCGAGGTTTCTCCTTCAGCACTTTGCGTCCGCCGCTGAGGATGGACAGCATTTCCAACATGGATTCAAGTGTTTTAATGGAAAATGCGCCGGTCACGACGGGTTTTTCGGAGTGCATCAGCACCACGTACAATCGCCACATGTCCCCGATGGTCTTGGGCATTTCATTACAAACGATGGCGGTGGATTGCGCATCCAACTGCGGGAGCATCTCCGCCACTTTGACCACACGGATCAAATCCGGAGTGAGGGATGGCTTATGCTCAAGCGTGTCGGGGTCCAGGATGTGGACACCGGATGAGCCGGGGTCGAAGTGGACTGCATCGCCGCCGTACTGCACCTTCGGGTTGCCATGCAGGTCATACAAATGAAATACCGACGGAACAGTCTCAAGTGCCTGCCGGACTATTTTTTCAGGGATATGGACCACTTCCGCGGATTCATCCACGGAAGCGCCGGCGTTCACCAGATAGCGTATCGCTTCCGCAGACTGAACCTTGATGCCAGGGTTCATCATCAACTGAAAGGCTTCATCAAGGATACGCGCGATCAGGTCAGGGGTGAGGAGGGAGAGATTCGGCTGCATGGCAATCCTTTCGGGGAACGGATGGGACTGTCGGGGAGACAGTCCCATCCACATACGGTTCAATCCTTTGAGGCATTATTCGAGGCTGGCGATGATTTTTCCCATTTCGCTGCTGATTTTTTCATCCAGCGGATCCGGCTGATGCTCGGCGAGAGTCTTTCGGGCTTTGGCAAGCGCCCAATCGGAAGCATTGTCCTTCTTGGTTTCCCATTCATTGTAGGGACGCCGGTCCATGAACTGCGGCAGGAAGAGGTCGCGCATGTGGGCGCGCGTGTGCTTCTGCGAGAGGAAATTTCCGCCCGGTCCGACAGCGGCAATGGCATCGAGGGCGAGCGTCTCGCTCATTAACCACGATACCTTGCATGGTCTTGTGGATGATGGAGAATATCTCGCAATCCATCATCATCTCGGCATAGGACCAGATGCGGCTGCCGTGCAGGAATCCAACCCCAAGCAGCATGTCGGACATGACGATGCAGGCCATGAAGGTGGACAGGCTGTTCTCGATGCCCGCCTGCCAGTTGGGCTGTTTGGCGCCGGTGGCGAAGGAACCCATCGAGAGCGGAATCTTGTAAAAATCAGAGAGCACATTCCCTGCAGCACCGTACAGGAAATCCTCGGGACCTCCGCCGGTGTATGCCCCGTTGCGCAGGTCGGAGGCAGTTTGCGCGGCGGCGTAGAAGACGGGCGCGCCGGGGTATGCAAGCTGCAGCAACGCGGTGGCTGCGATGACTTCCGCATTGCCGACGGCAAGGTTGCCAGCCAGCGTGGCAGGACCGGTCGTCAGGTTGGCCGCCATGGTCATGAAACCGGTGGGGAGACCGTATTCGGCGGCCACAAGCGCCGCATCCAGGCTGCCGCCGTCGTGTCCCAGCGGAGGGGCGGAGCATTGCATCAGCGAAAGAACTGGCCGTTCGCGCAGCTTGTCCTTCCCGCCTACGATCAATGCCGCCATTTCGATCGCTGCCCGGGCTTCGCGCTCGTTATAAATGGATTCGGTTTGGACGTGTTTGGTGGAGTTTTCCCAGATGGTCTTTATCTCGTGCAGCCCGCGGGTTTCCGGCGGTTTATCCTGTGCGGAAACCGGCACCCAATGGAAGCCGACTTCTTCGGTGGCGTCGGCAATGCGCGAGACATCCCGCACATCCTGAAGGCGGGAGACCCGCCGTTGACCGGTTTCGATATCGAGGACTTCCACGCCGCAGCCATCCGTGCCGACGAAGACATGGTTGCCGTCAAGCGGCAGATCCTGCTGCGGGTCGCGTGCGGACAGGGTGTACCCGGGCGGGCAGGACTTCAGCGCCTTCTCGATCAATTCACCTTTGGCGCGGACGATCTTCTTATCCCAATCGATCTCAGCGCCGGCAGCCATCCAGATCTTTAAAGCTTTTTCAGACGGGAAGCGCACTCCCACTTTCTCGATGATCCATAGCGTTGCATCATGGATCTGCTTGACTTCGGACGGGGTTAAAATCTCAAGCTTCAGTTTGGGGTTGGTGATGGATTTGATTTTTTTGGTCATGAAATCCCTCCCGGGATCAGCAGCCTAGATGCCCATCACCTGCTTGGCGACGTTCACCGCGCCGATGGCATCTTCCGAGTAGCCGTCTGCGTTGATGGACTTGACCCATTCCTTGGTGATCGGAGCGCCGCCCACCATGACCTTGATCCTGCTGTGCAGACCTTCCTTGTCAAGCTCCTCGATGACTTCCTTCTGCCGCACCATGGTGGTGGTGAGCAAGGCGCTCATGCAGATGATGTCCGCGTTGACTTCGAGGGCTTTGGCGATGATCTTGTCTGCGGGGACGTCCACGCCGAGGTCGTAGATCTGAAAACCGGATGCGCCCAGCATGGTCGCCACCAGTGACTTGCCGATTTCATGAATGTCGCCTTCCACGGTCGCGATCACAACCTTGCCCAGCATTTTTCGTTCCGAGCCGCGTTTCTGCATCTCAGGCTCGAGCGTGGCGACAGCCAGTTTCATCGCTTCGCCGGCCATGACCAGTTCAGGCAAAAAAGCCATTCCGCACGAGAACGATTCGCCCACCTGGTTGACGCCGACAACGTAGCCGTCCGTGATGGCTTCCAGCGGGTCGATGCCGGCTTCGATGGCTTCCTTGGCAAGAGACTCGGCCATATCCGAATCGCCGTCAACGATGCTTTGTGCCATTTTCTTGAAAAGTTCTTCCTTGTTCATATTCTCTCCTTTTTTCTTGCAATCAATGATGATTTGATTAATGTCTTGCCTGCTGTTCTTTTGCCTTGATAAGTTCACCCGGAATTTGCAACAGTGACTCTAGGTCGCGCCCCAGTTGAAGAATATGATCCAGAGCTTTCTGCTCCGCCTGATCAGGCTTTCCGGCGGCGAGCGCGTCGACGATAGCTTTGTGTTGCTGATACTCCCGCGCCAGGCTTTGTTCGAGCAATTCCGGGCGGCGGAACATCACCTCGTACAACATCCAGTCCGGGAATGCGTTGGCGACCACCTGGTACAAACGCACCATGAGCGCATTCCGGCTTGCGGACACGATGGACAGATGGAACTCCCGGCTGAGCTGGCGTTGGGTGGACATGTCGTTCAGCGACGAGTGGTTCTTCATTTCGTCCAGGATGCGGTACAACTCGTTTACCTGATCTTTTTGAATCAGGGTTGCTGCCCATCGCGTAGCTGCCGGCTCCAGCATCAGCCGCATACCGTAAGAGTTGATGATTTCATCTGTCGATAGCTGCGTTACCCGCACCCCGGTGTAGGGGACACGTTCCGCCAGCCCGGCTGAGACGAGCAGGTCAAGGGCTTCCCTTACCGGCGTTTGACTCACGCCGAGTTGTGAAGCAATCTCCTCCTGCCTGAGCCATTCGCCGGGGGCATACTTACCCGCGATGATACGCTTGTGCAGGACTTCGAATATTTCATCCTTCAGCGTCTTGCGCTGGACGGTCTCGTTGGTTTGGGTTTCCATAGGTTTTTAAGAAGGACAGGGGAGAGCTTTTATACATTATATATAATATATAATTTCTTGGCAACAGACTAAATCATTGTTTCGGGCTACAATATTAATGCTTGTTACTCATCAATACGGAGACCTTATGACAACGCCTGAAGCCGAAACCACAGATGTCAAAAAGGTGACCCAGGACCTCGTGGAGGAAGTATTCTTCGCTTTAGGCTTGTCGAAGACGGGTATTGCCAACAAAACTTTTGGGTGGATGATCAGGCCGATTGCCAAACGGTTGGCGAATATGCTTGTGCCATTCGACCAGGATTTGGGAAAATACGGTACGCAAGTGGCGACGAGGAATTTCATTAGATATTTCGTGAAGGAAGTCAGGTCACGCGGTGACGAAACGATTCCGATATCAGGTCCGGTCGTGGTGACGTCGAATCATCCCGGTGCATATGATTCCATAGCCATCATTTCAAAGATTCCCCGCCCGGACGTCAAGGTCATAATCAGTGACATCCCGTTCTTTAAGTACATGCCCAACAGCCGGCAGCACGTCTTTTATGCAACCAGTGAGCCAGCCAGCCGGATGAACGCCGTTCGCGCGAGTCTCCGCCACCTGGAGGAGGGAGGCTGCCTGGTCATCTTTGCGACCGGTCTGATCGATCCCGACCCGGAAGTGTGGGGCGAGGAAGAAGCTCGTCAGCATCTTGAGCACTGGTCGCCCAGCCTGGAACTCTTCATGAAGAAAGTCCCCCAAACCAGGATGGTAGTGACCATCGCGAGCGGAGTGCTTGAACTCGGGGTGGGCGGAGAGCCGGATAACCCATATCGTCAAGCCGGGGATCGACCGCCGGCGGCTGGCGGAATTCGGGCAGGTCATTTCGCAGCTGCTCAGGCCGGGTCACAAGTTATACACACCGCACCTATCATTCGACTCGCCCGTCACTCTGGATGAATTAGGCAGGGGCAAGGGTGAGGCAATGTCGAACATCATTGCTCGGGCAAAAGCATTATTGACCGATCACATGGGCGCGTGGAATTTATAGGTCGTCGCGATGTGAAACAAGAAGGGGGAAAAGGGCTAGACTTCGCCCACTTTTTGCAGGTAATGATGCGGGTCGAACGCATCGCGCAGCCCGTCACCGATGTAATTCACTGAAATAATGGTAAGGAAGATCATCAATCCCGGAAATATTCCCAGCCAGGGATATTGTGTGAAGTGCCCCAGAGCATCGCTTAATAAATTGCCCCAGCTTGGCGTTGGCGGCTGGATGCCGAACCCAAGAAAGCTCAACCCCGATTCTTCAATAATGGCATAACCCAGTTCGAGCGTCGCTTCGACGATGATGGGTCCCATCCCGTTGGGCAGGATGTGGCGTGTCGTGATCCGATACCCTGACGCCCCCAACGCCTCCGAGGCGTGGACGTAGTCCATTTCTCGCTGGGTCAGGAAGATGGCGCGCACCAGCCGGGCGGTGGTCATCCACGAAAGCATGCCGATCACCAGGGCAATACTCAGCACATTGTTGTTGGCGAAGACGGGAATATTCCTCTCCCGCATGATTGCCGAGAGCAGGATCAGGACCAGAAATGCCGGCAGGCTGAGCATGGCGTCCGTGATGCGCATCAGGACGTTGTCCACGCTGCCGCCGAAGTAGCCGGCCACGGACCCGACGGTAATTCCCAGCACGAGCGAGATTACCACCACCATCAACCCTACCGAGAGGGAGATTCGCCCGCCGTACAAAACTCGGGTCATGAGGTCGCGCCCGAGCGCGTCGGTGCCCATCGGATGTTGAAGCGACGGAGGCTGATACCGTTCCTGGATATTGGATTCAAGCGGGGGGTAGGGTGAAAGCGGGGCGAGCAGGGACGCCGCGATGATGATCAGCAATACGGTAAATCCTGCAATGGCTCCAGGGTGGCGTCTGAACCGTTTCCAGACACCCGCTACCTCGAGGTCATTCGTAGCGGATTCGAGGGTCGATGAAGGCATAGAGAATATCCGCCAGAAGGTTGGAGAGCAGGATCAGACCAGCCCCGATGATCAGGATCGACAAAAGGATGGGGTAATCGCGCTGGGTCGCCGCCTGGTAATAAAGGCGTCCCATCCCCGGCCAGGAGAAAATGATTTCGACAAAGACCGCGCCGGCGAAAATGGTCGGCAGGTCCAGCGCGAACATGGTCACGAGAGGAATTAGCGCATTGCGCAGCGCATGTTTATAGAGCACGAACTTTTCGGGCAAACCCTTTGCCCGGGCGGTCCGGAGAAAATCCTGATGAAGGATGTCCAGCATGCTCGAGCGCAGGAACCGCGAGTACCATGCGATCCAGCCTAATGCGCCGCAGATGACGGGAAGGATCAGATGACGGGTTCTATCTACAATGGAAAAGGTGTCGAGGGACGACATCCCTCCCGGTGGAAGTAATGGTTCACCGGTGAAAGGATTTTTCAGCCAGACATAGAAAATCAGAAGCAGAAGCAGCCCCAGCCAGAATTCAGGAATGGCCTGACCGGCGAATGATAATGTTGTGATGGTGATGTCGAATTTGGAATATTGCTTGACGGCGGAGTAGATGCCTGCAGGGATGGCGATAGCCAGCGCCACGAGCAGGGTGACCGCCATGAGATACAGTGTATTCGGCAGGCGGACTTTTATCTCATCGAGCACAGGCTGGCGGGTCTGAAAGGAATAGCCAAAGTCACCGCGCAGGATTCCCCTCCGCGTGCCGCTGCTGTCGGGCGTCCCGTCACCGTCAGAATCCACCTGCATCCAGTCATTGCCGATGAGCCAGACAACATACTGAAAGGGGAGCGGCTTGTCCAAACCAAACTGCCGCTTGAGGGCGGCAGCTCGTTCGGGTGGAATATGCCGGGATTGTCCCTGCCCGGCAAGCGGTCCGCCTGGTGCGAAGTTGACCAGTGCAAAAAGCACGATGCTTAGCAGAAAAAGCATGATAAGCAGCTGCACCAGGCGGCGCGCGATGTAATGGATCACTTCACCGTCCAGTCAGCCGCGTTCCAGGTGACGACATCATTGCCGTTGGATTCGATCCCTTGCAGACGTGCGGAGTGCGCATCAGCATTGATAATTGTGAACAGCAGGGCAACCGGAACCTGCTCATCGAGCAGCTGCGCCATCTGACAGAACACTTCCTTGCGTTTGGCTTCATCCAACGTGTGTGATTGAGCCAGAAGCTCATCCATCTCCGGGCTGATCCAGCGGGTGATATTCCAACCGCTTCCCGGCACAGCCGCGCTGGAGTTGTAAACTTCATCCATGTAATCGGTCGGGTCTACGCCGGAGTAGCCGTCATCCCACAGGTCCATGTCGTAATTGCCGCTCTGTTCGGTTCCGCCGTCTTCGGCTTCCGCCCACATGACATTGCCTTCGATCACCACAAGCTTGGGATTCATCCCGATGGCAGCGAGTTGTTCCCCGATGAGCTGTTGGGCGAGCAGGATCGGTTCCCCGTAATCCGGATACGTGGCTAGCTCGAATTCGAGACGGTCACCTTCACTGGCATTCGCACATCCATGGCATTCGCGGACACCATCTCCGTCCGTGTCTGTCCAGCCGGCTTCTTCCAAAAGAGCCTCTGCAGCAACGGGGTCATACTTCGGCCGGGGGATCTCGCATTTGTATGGATCGCGATGGAATTCCGTCCAGGCAGGATCACTGAATCCGTAAAAGACAGAGTTGGCGATGGTATCGACGTCGATCGCAAGCCGGACAGCCTTGCGGACACGCACATCAGAGAAGAAGGGATTTGGGCTGGCGACCGGGTCGGTCGTTCCGCGGGCGGCTTCGTTCATGTAGATGCGCAGCACCCAACAATTCGTCGGGCTGACACTCACTGCGACGTCGGGTTTTCCTTCGAGTTCCTTGGCAATGGTCTCGGAGACCCACATGACCAGGTCCAAATCGCCCTTGAGAAGCATCTCCTTGCGCACGGTGTCGTCGGGGACGATCTTGATCGTGACCTTGTCGATGCCCGGTTTGCCGGCTTCGTAATAGTTGGGATTCTTCTCAAAGGTCAAATGGTCGCCGACCTGCCACTCTTTTAGGACGAATGGACCGGTGCTGAGCGGTTCCCGTCCGCAGTCCCATTCGGAGAAGCCCTGTTCGGCATCACAATAGTGGGATGGCCAGACCACGAGCTGTTCTCCGCCGAGCTGGGTCAGATAACCGGTGTACAAGCTGTTGTAATGGAAGGTGACCGTGTGATCATCGACCTTTTCGACGCTGTCCACATAATCGGAGCCGCGCACCCAGATACCTGTTTCGGGGTCCATGATGGCATTCCAGGTGAAAACGACATCATCCGCGGTGACCGGCGTGCCGTCTGACCATTTCACATCCTGGCGAAGCTTCCAGGTGACATCCATCGTCCCGGCGCTCTCGTCCACCACCACGCCGCCATTTTCCCGTGACGGAAGTTCTGCGGCTAGTTCGGGATAAATGTTGCCGTCCGGGTCTATCCCGGTCAGGCCAAGCATGACCATATTGCTGACCAGAGCGTCATAGCCTGTATCGCCGACGATGGCATTAAAGGAAGGCGGGTCTTCGGGTATGGTGATCGTAATGGCGCTTTGATCATCGGGGGTCGCTGCAGAGGCGCACCCTGCAAGGATTACGGATACCAATAACAGTGAAACAACAGTGCTTGAAAATTTGAGGGGGCTATTGGACATGGTCATCTCCTTTTCTCTTCTCTATTCACTATAAAGATAACACCTTACACAGAAAAAGTATTGTTGCAAACCAGTCTGGATTCAGGCTGACTTGCAACAAATCAGGATATACAACGAGCTTTTTATACATTAAATAAGGGAGTATGTCAACAATTGAAAGAATTCCATCGGAAACACAAAAAGATTCAATAACTTCACTAGCAAAATGGATTTTTAATTATATTTTTCAGGTAATGGAGATATTTTTATTGTATTTTTGCCTCGGTGATGACTTTTATCTCCATAACCGGTGACTTTTGGCGTTGACTTATTGTGATGATAGTCACAATATAGATATATCAGCGATTACCGGTAGTAAGTCATATGGGATCAATTCAACCTTAGAGATTCATTGAGCATTGGAATAAGTCGACCATGCACGTCCAACCTGGTAGAGAGCAGGTGAGACGTGTCCATTCCATTTTCACGGAGGGACTATGCCAGCAGTACAGACCAATCGTCCCGGAGCGGGTCTCGAATATGAAGATCTCTCCTTAATGCATGAGGTGGCAGAAGCGACAGCAGGAGTGTCGCACTTGGAGATGTGCATCCAGTGCGGAAGCTGCGGCGGTTCGTGTCCGTCTGCCGCGGATATGGACCACACGCCGCGTATGCTTTTTGGCATGTTGCGTGCCGGCATGAGGGAGGATGTGCTGCGTAGTAATACGCCCTGGATCTGCGTTTCCTGTTACCACTGCGTGGTACGCTGCCCTCAGGAAGTGCATATTACCGATGTCATGTACACGCTGAAGTCCATGGCCATCAAGGCAAAACTATATAAGGAGAACCTTGCGCCTGATTTCTCGTCAACATTTGTCTACATGGTGGAGAATTTCGGGCGCAGTTATGAGATGGGTCTGGCTGCCAGTTTCTACCTCACACACCAACCTTTGCGCTTACCAGGCATGGCGGGCATGGGTCTGGGAATGCTGACCAGGAAAAGAATGAACCTTATGCCGAAGCGCATTAAGAGTATGGATCAACTGAAGGCTATTCTTGAGAAAGCCAAGACCCTGGAGTTGACATCATGAACAAATATCTCCTTTACCCCGGTTGTTCCATGGAAGGCAGTGCCAAGGCGTATTGCGATTCGCTTGTAAGCATTAAAGATCTGCTTGGGATTGAGCTTGAGGAAGTTCAAGATTGGAATTGCTGCGGAGCAACCGAGTATCTCAGCATCAATCTTATCCCGGCATATTCTCTGATCGCCCGCAATTTGGCGCTGGCTGCCAAACAGGCAAACGGAAGCCGGACGGTCATGGCCCCCTGTTCGGCGTGTTACCTCAACCTCGAAAAAGCCGATTACTACATGGCTGAGCGTCCTGCCCTGGGTGCGAAAGTCAATGAAGCTTTGGCCGCGGGCGGGCTGCATTATGACCCCGGTTCGCTCCAGATCCGCCACCTGGTGGATGTCATCGTCAACGATGTTGGCTTGGATACGGTCAAGTCCAAGGTGGTGCGCCCATTGACTGGTCTACGGATTGCCCCCTATTTGGGCTGCATGGTGCCCCGGCCTGATTACGCCCACCGATGGTCCGACCATGAGCATCCCTCCGAATTAGATGATCTGATGAAAGCCCTCGGCGCGGAAGTGATCGACTTCCCGCTCAAGACAGCCTGCTGCGGCGGTCATATGACCCAGATCGGACCGGAGACAGCTTATGAGCTGATCCGCCGGCTCGTGTCCGAAGCGGACGAATTTGGCGCCGACATCATGGTCACGGTCTGCCCGATGTGCCAGATGAACCTGGATGCCTACCAGGGTGAGGCTAACCGCTTCTTTGGCACAAAATACCATATGCCGATCGTGTTTTTTACACAGTTGATGGCTTTGGCATTCGGGATTGAACCCAAGCATGCGGGTTTTGGTCTTGAATTGGTCAGCGCAAAAGATGCTCTGGCCCGCATCGGAGTGGAAGTCCCCCAGGCGGTTGATGCCACCAAACCGAAGAAGCCGGAAGGTCTGCCCATGCCACCCCGCCGTCACAAGAAATTTGCCAGCGGGCAGGAAGCCAGTGAGTAGGAGACCCCTATGAGCGAAAATACAACTAAACCAAAAATCGGCGTCTATGTCTGTCACTGCGGCACCAACATTGCCGGGATGGTAGATGTTGAAGCTGTGCGTGATTGGGTTCAACAGAATCTAGGAAACGACGGTGTGGTCATTTCACGCGATTACAAGTTCATGTGTTCCAGCCTTGGGCAGGAATTGATCGAAAAGGATATCAAGGAACTCGGCCTGGAACGCGTGGTGGTGGCAGCCTGTTCACCTCACCTGCATGAAAAGACCTTTCGCACCGCGGCTGAACGCGCCGGGTTAAACCCCTACCTCACCGAACTGGTTTCCATCCGCGAACAGGTGTCGTGGGTGCATACAAACAAAGCCGTCGCGACTGAAAAATCGAAGTCACTGGTCTCCGGCACGGTTCGTCGAATTGCCTACAATCAGCCGCTTGAAAAGATGAAGGTACCCATCAATCCCAATACGCTGGTGGTGGGCGGAGGGATAGCCGGCATCCAGGCTGCGTTGGAAATTGCCAACGGCGGATTCCATGTCTATCTGGTGGAACGCGAACCGTCGATCGGCGGTCACATGGCCCAGTTCGACAAGACCTTCCCCACCCTCGACTGTTCGGCATGCATCCTGACCCCGCGCATGGTCGAGGCCGGGACTCACCCCAACATTACTCTGCTCACCTGGAGCGAGGTGATGAGCGTCAGCGGGTATGTGGGCAACTTTAATGTGGCGATCAAGAAACGCGCCCGTTACGTGAACGAAGAATTATGCACCGGCTGCGGAATCTGTGTCGAAAAGTGTCCGCAGAAGGTGATCGACGATGTCTATGAAGCCGGATTGGGATACCGAAAGGTGATCTACAATTCGTTTGCCCAGGCCGTCCCGAAATACCCGGTGCTCGACGCTCCGAACTGCACCTATTTCAAGAATGGGAAATGCAAAGCCTGCGAGAAATTCTGCCCGACCAATGCCATCGATTTTACCCAGCAGGATACCATTCTCAACGTCGAGGTGGGGAATATCATCCTTGCAACGGGTTACGACCTGTTCGATGCCAGACGCGTCACAAATTACGGGTACGGACGGCTTCCCAATGTGTTCACCAGCATGGAATTCGAACGGTTGAGCAATGCCTCGGGTCCCACCGGGGGCGAGATCACCCTGCGTGATGGGAAGACCAAACCCGAGTCGGTGGGTATCATCCACTGTGTCGGTTCGCGCGACAAGAACTTCAATAATTACTGCTCTGCCATTTGCTGCATGCAGAGCCTGAAGTTTGCGCACCTTGTCCAGGAACGCACCGGCGCGACAGTCTATGATTTCTACATCGACATGCGAACTGCCGCCAAGTCGTACGATGAGTTCTACCAGCGCATTATGGAGGAAGGTACCCTGTTTGTGCGAGGCAAGGTGGCCGAAGTATCCAATGCTGCGCGCAACGATCAGGAAAAAGGCAAGCTCATTATCCAGGTGGAAGACACGTTTGTTGGGAAACAGAGACGGATCCCGGTGGATATGGTCATCCTGTCCAGCGGCATGGAGCCTCGTCACGATGCCAAGCAAACCGGTCAGCTTTTTGGTATCTCCTGCTCGTCGGATGGCTGGTACATCGAGCGCCACCCCAAGCTGGATCCGGTCACAACCATGACCGAGGGAGTCTTGATTGCAGGCTGCGCAAGCGGTCCCAAGGATATTCCTGCTAGTGTGTCGCAAGGCGCTGCAGCTGCCGCCCGGGTGCTCGATAAGATCCTGCAAAAGGAAGTGGAGCTCGAACCCATCCGCGCAACCATCAACGAGGAAGGTTGCTCCGGCTGCCGCATCTGCAATACCATGTGCCCCTTCAATGCAATTGCATTTATCGATGACCTGGCAGTCAGCCGCATTAACCCAGCGCTGTGTCAGGGATGCGGCACCTGCGTGGCAGCCTGCCCGGCGGGCGTCATCAGCGGATCGGGCTTCTCCAATGAGCAGATTTTTGCCCAGATCGACGGCATCTTGATGAGAGTGTAGGAGGAAGCATGAGCGAACAATTCGAACCTGTCATCGTGGGCTTTACCTGCAACTGGTGTTCGTACCGGGCTGCGGATGCCGCCGGTACGGCTCGCGTCAAGTATGCGCCCAATGTGCGCTTAATCCGGCTGATGTGCAGCGGCCGACTCGACCCGACCTTTGTCATGAAAGCTCTCGCAGGCGGCGCGGACGGTATCATGATCACCGGCTGCCACCCCGGAGATTGTCACTATGTCGAACAGAACTACAAGGCTCTGCGTCGCTTCCTGCTTCTCCGCCGCACCTTGAAAGGTTTTGGTGTAGAGCCCGAGCGCATAAAACTTGTTTGGGCAAGTGCTGCAGAGGGGATGAAATTAGCCCAGGAGATCAACTCCTTTGTTGAGGAAATCCGTCAACTCGGCCCATTGAACTGGCCTAAATGGAACGGGAACGGCCAAGTCACCGAGAAACAACCCATTATGGAGGTGACAGCATGAGCGACAAGCCGAAATTTGCCATGTATTGGGCTGCGTCGTGCGGTGGTTGTGAAATTGCTGTGCTGAACACGCATGAAAAAATCCTGGACGTGGATGCCAACTTCGATGTGGTGTTCTGGCCGGTCGCGGTGGATACCAAATACAAGGATGTCGAAGCCATGGAAGATGGCTCGATCTTGCTGACCCTGTGGAACGGTGGGATCCGTAACGATGAGAATGAGCACATGGCTCATCTCATGCGTAAAAAATCCAAGATCCTGGTCGCATTTGGCTCCTGCGCCACGGAGGGCTGCATCCCGGGTTTAGCCAATCTCTCCCCGGTGGGTGAAATCGTTTCGACCGCTTTTAGTACTCTCACGACGGATAATCCCCAGGGGATCTACCCGCAGACTTCCTACAATGCCCCTGAAGGCGTCCTCACCATCCCGACCCTTAACCCGGTTCTCAAGACCCTGGCTCAGGTCGTGGATGTGGATTACTTCATGCCCGGCTGCCCGCCGGAGAGTCACCAAATATCAGCAGTGATCGATCTGGTCGTCCAGGTGCTGCAAGGCAAGGCTGAATTACCTCCGAAGGGTTCTTATATCGGCGCTGGGAATTCCACGGTGTGCGACGAATGCAAACGGGAACGCAATCAAAAAACCATCTCTGCATTCAAACGCATCCAGGAAGTCGCACCCGTTGACCCGACCCTTTGCATTCTCGAGCAGGGAGTCCCGTGTAACGGACCCGCCACCCGCAGCGGATGCAATGCCCGCTGTCCATCAGCAGGCGCTCAATGCATCGGCTGTTACGGTCCGGCGGATGGCGTCATCGATTACGGCGCGCGCCTGATCACCGCCTTTGCATCCGTGGTGGATGCCAATGAGCCCGAAGCCATTGAAGCCATTCTCGATGGCATCCCTGATCCAGTCGGCCAATTCTATCGCTTCAACCTGGCTGATTCCCTGCTGCGGGCCAACACCAGCGCATGGAAAAAGAACGGGCATTAGGAGGCAGACATGACACAACGAGTGACCATTGATCCCATTACCCGTCTGGAAGGCCACGGAAAGATCGAAATTTTCCTGGACGACAAAGGCGAAGTCTCCAATTCCTATTTCCAAATCCCCGAACTGCGCGGCTTCGAACGGTTCTGTGTTGGCCGCCCGGTAGAGGAAATGGCTCTCCTGACCAACCGCATCTGCGGGGTGTGCCCTGAAGCCCACCACATGGCGGGAGCAAAAGCGGCCGATGCGGTGTACCACGTCGACCCGCCTCGGACAGCCAAACTGCTGCGCGAACTGCTGTACAGCGCCTTCTATGCCACCGACCATACCACCCATTTCTATGCCCTGGGTGGACCGGATTTTATCGTCGGTCCCGATGCGCCCGTCGCAGAGAGAAACATCCTGGGTGTCATCCACAAAGTCGGGTTGGAGATCGGTGGCAAGGTCATCCAGATGCGCAAGTACGGCCACACCGTGGTTGAGATGATCGGCGGCCGCAAGGTTCACCCGGCTACGTCCATCCCGGGTGGCATCACCAAGATCCTATCCGAGGACGAACGGAAACAGATCGAGGAGATGGGCCGCTGGGCGATCGACTTTGCCCTGTTCAGCATACAGGCCTTCAAGGATATCGTGCTGGCAAACAAGACCTACCTCGACCTGATCGTGGGCGATATTTACAACCACAAGACCTACTACATGGGTCTGGTTGACGCCAACAACAAGGTCAATTTCTACGATGGCAAGGTGCGCGTGGTGGACCCGGATGGTAAGGAGTTCTGCAAGTACGAGCCCAAGGATTACATGCAGCACATTGCTGAGCACGTTGAACCTTGGACCTATCTCAAATTCCCCTACCTGAAAAACGTCGGCTGGAAAGGTTTCGTGGATGGCAAGGATTCCGGCGTCTACATGGCGACACCGCTTTCGCGGCTGAATGCCTCGGATGGAATGGCAACCCCGAAAGCGCAGGAAGCCTACGACGAAATGTACTCCACCCTCGGCGGGAAGCCGGTTCACCAACGACTGGCCATCCATTGGGCGCGGCTGGTGGAACTGCTTTATGCCTCCGAGCGCTGGGTGGAGTTGGCGACGGATTCTGAAATCACCTCGCCCAATGTCCATACCAAACCGACCGAGATACCCACCGAAGGCGTGGGTATTGTCGAGGCGCCGCGCGGCACACTGACCCACCACTACTGGACAGACGAACGCGGCGTGGTGACCAAGGTCAACCTGATCGTCGGCACGACCAATAATTATGCGCCGATCCAGATGTCCACCAACAAGGCGGCGCGCAATCTGATCCATGGCGGAAAGGTGAATGAAGGTCTGCTGAACATGGTCGAAATGGCCTTCCGGGCGTACGATCCATGTTTTGGCTGCGCCACCCACTCATTGCCGGGACAGATGCCGCTGGAGGTGACCATCCGCAACCAGCACGGCGAGGTGGTGGACGTCGTCAAGCAGTTTATAGATTAGTATTCTAAATCCCAGATATTCACTGGTCGTCCGGTGGTCATGAGCTGTCGGACGACCAGTTGGGTTAAAATGACAGAGATATGAAAACGATTGTTGTCGGACTGGGTAATCCGCTGCTCGGCGATGACGGTGTCGGCTGGAGAGTAGCTGAAGAAGTGAAACAACAGCTGGGTGATCATTCTGCTGTGACCGTGGAGTGCTATTCGCTTTCCGGGTTAAGCTTGATGGAACAGCTGATTGGTTTCGACCGGGTCATCCTGATCGACTCACTCAACACAGGCCGGCACGAGCAGGGAGTAGTGGTGACGTTCACGCTCAACTCTCTGGAGGATCTGACCTACGGCCATAGCGCATCCGCTCACGATGCATCGCTCAAGACGGCGCTGGGAGTCGGTCGGAGCATGGGGGAACGGCTGCCAGCCGACCGGGATGTCCATGTGGTGGCCATCGAAGCGCAGCATGTTTATGAATTCAAGGAAGAGCTCTCTCCTGCCGTTGCAGCGTCGGTTTCTGTCGCAGTGGATAAAGTCTGTGAACTCCTAAAGACCCTCACCTAGTTTCCCTGCCTTAATTCATTAATCACACTCTTTTGATGCAAATTATCCATAAAGCGGGTGACTTTCCTTACTGTTTTAATCCCCGATACATGGTTAAATTTAGTAACAACCATGCATGAACTTGCGGTCACCCAATCCATCCTGGATATTTCCCTGCGTCACGCTCAAAAGGTCGATGCAAAGCGGATCGTGACGATCAATCTTGTGGTTGGCAAGTTTTCATCTGTTGTGGATGATTTAGTCCAGTTTTACTGGGACATGATCGCTGAAGGCACGATTGCCCAGGGTGCACAGCTCCACTTTGAGCGTATCCCGGCAGAGATGAAATGCCTGGACTGTGGACACACCTTTGAGCCAAATGACGAGACCTTTGTATGCCCGGAATGCCTGAGCCCAAAAGTCCGCATCTCGAAAGGCGAGGAACTCCGGGTGGAAAGTATCGATGTGGAGTAACCGATGACCAAGCGTATTCCCGTAATTGAAAACATACTTTCTGCGAATGAACAAATGGCTGCCCGCAACCGGGACGTGTTCGATAAGGCAAAAGTGTTCGCCACTAATATCATGGCATCGCCCGGCGCTGGCAAGACCAGTGTCATTCTGAAAACTCTTGAAACTCTGAACGGACGCTTGCGTCTGGGCGTCATCGAAGGGGATCTCGCCACTTCCATTGACACGGACAAGGCCATCGCAGCGGGAATGCCGGCGGTGCAGATCAACACGGGCGGTGATTGCCATCTGGATGCTGTGATGATTTCGCAGGTTCTGCCCTCTCTTCCGCTTTCTGAATTGGACCTGGTGATAGTAGAGAATGTCGGCAACCTGGTTTGCCCGGCTAACTTTCAACTGGGGACGCATATTAATGTGCTGATCGCATCCATCCCTGAAGGCGACGATAAACCCTACAAATACCCTGGGATGTACCGGGGGGTCCAGGCGCTCATCATCAACAAGATCGACCTGCTGCCCTATGTGCCTTTCAATATGGATTATTTCCGCCAGGGTGTGGAGATTCTGAACCCGGGGCTGGTCACCTTCCCGCTGTCGGCAAAGACCGGCGAAGGCATGGATGCGTGGGCGGATTGGCTGGTGGCGCAGGTGCCTAACAAGGATATAATGAGCGCCAAGCGAATTTTCGTCACGGGCATCGTTCAAGGGGTTGGCTTCCGCCCATTTATTTATGGATTGGCCATTCGCCATCGCCTGACGGGTTGGGTTTGCAATACATCCGCGGGGGTGGAAATCGTGATTTAAGGCGACCCGGCTGGTGTGACGGCATTTGTTGAATCCCTGCCAACGGAACTTCCACCTCTCGCGCGAATTGACAGCCTGAAGGTGAGTGACGAACCGGATGGTTCTTACGAGCGGTTCGAGATCCGCGAGTCGAGAATCCATCGCTGGCGCATTCCAACCCATCAGTGCGGACACGGCCATTTGCGCCGATTGCGAGCGCGAGTTATTCGATCCGCATGACCGGCGCTACCTGTACCCTTTCATCAACTGCACCAACTGCGGTCCTCGTTTCACCATTATCAAGGACATTCCTTACGATCGCCCGGCGACAACGATGGCGGAGTTTGCGTTATGCGACGATTGCCGCGGAGAATATGAAAATCCGCTCGACCGGCGTTTTCATGCCCAACCGGTGGCTTGTGCCGAGTGCGGACCGAATGTCTGGTTGGTTCATAAGGACAGCCCGACCATGGATGTAAATCGCGGGGCAATCCTGTCGGCTCGCCGCCTGCTGAGGGAGGGCAACATCGTGGCGGTAAAGGGGTTGGGCGGTTTTCATCTGGCATGCGACGCCTCTAACCCTGCCGCTGTGGACGAACTGCGCCGGCGCAAGGGTCGCATCGGCAAGCCGTTTGCGTTGATGGCGGCGGATCTTTCTTCAATCGAGCGTTTATGCCGTGTGGGGGATGCGGAGCAGACGCTGCTGACCGGTCACGCTAAACCGATCGTGCTGCTTGCACGCCGCCCTGGCATCCCACTGGCGAATTCGGTCGCGCCGGGGGTGGACACTCTGGGAATGATGCTGCCTTATACACCGCTGCATCATTTGCTTCTCAATCAAATCGATCCCGTCCTCGCGGCAGAACCTGTCCCGCCCGTGCTGGTGATGACGAGCGGCAATTTCTCCGAAGAACCGATTGCTACTGATAATCAGGAAGCGCTCGAACGTCTGGAGCCGTTGGCGGATGCATTTCTGTTGCACAATCGCCCTATCCATATCCGCTGTGATGATTTGGTGGTCAGGGTTGACCCTGGAAAAATCTCCCCCATTTATTTGCGCAGGAGCCGTGGTTATTCCCCTTATCCAGTACATCTTCCATTTGAAGTAAAGCCTACACTGGCGGTGGGGGGTGAACTCAAGAATACATTCTGCCTGACGCGCGACCGGTATGCTTTCCTCAGCCATCATATCGGAGATATGGAAAATGCCGAGGTCTACCAGTCGTTCGAGCAGGGGGTGGAGCACCTTTCGCGGTTGTTCCGCATCCAGCCTGAGATCATCGCATACGACTTGCATCCCAACTACTTCACTACCGCCTATGCCGAGCGATCAGCGCTCCCGGTGAAAAAGATCGGTATTCAGCATCATCATGCCCACATCGCTGCGTGCATGACTGATAATGGATTGGAGAACCGCAAGGTGATCGGCCTGTCCTTCGACGGCACCGGCTTCGGCACAGATGGGGCTATCTGGGGCGGGGAGGTGCTGCTTGCGGATTACGCCGGTTTTGAGCGACTGGCTCACCTGGAATATCTCCCGCTCCCTGGTGGGGACACCGCCATCCGTAAACCGTGGCGGATAGCCGCAGGCTATGCCTTTGCCCTGGGATTGGAATTTAACGATTTACCATTTTATCGAACAGTTGATCCTCAGGAGTTGACCATAGTCCGCCAGCAGGTGGAAAAAGGGCTGTACGCGCCGTTGACATCCTCCATGGGCAGGTTGTTTGATGCGGTAGCGGTTCTGGCAGGATTACGGACCGAAGTGACTTATGAAGCCCAGGCAGCCATTGAGTTGGAGACACTCTCCCGGCCTGAGTTGCCGTTTGCAAAGCCTTATCCATTTAACCTGGACTCGGTAGATGGGAAGTTCATTATCCGGCTGGCAGATCTGCTCACAGCGATGATCGACGATGTTCGTAAGAGCATGTCTCCCGGCTTGATCGGTGCGCGATTTCATCTTACCGTGGCTGACATGGCGCAAACAACCTGTCGTAAAGCGCGTGAGCAAACGGGAATCACGGAAGTTGCCCTCTCTGGAGGTGTCTGGCAGAATCAGATCCTGCTCGATCGGGTACGCGGCGCCCTGGAGCAGGATGGTTTTACAGTATACTTTCACCAACAAACGCCGACCAATGACGGCGGACTGGCGTTGGGTCAGGCGGTTATCGCTAATTTTCAAGCCTAGATTGACTACCAGTATTGGAGTTATTTTATGTGCCTCGGTATTCCTGGAAAAATAACTGAAATTTACGATAAGGACTCGCTCAAGATGGGCAAGCTGGACTTCGGCGGCGTGACCAAGGAAGTATGTCTGGCTTACGTCCCTGAGGCGCAGGTGGGTGATTACGCGCTGATCCATGTCGGGTTTGCCATCAGCCTGATGGACGAAGACGAAGCGATCGAGACGCTGAAGCTGATCAAGGAAGTTGCACAGTTTAGTGAGGAAACTTCAACCGACGCATGAAATATATCGACGAGTACCGCGATCCTGCAAAAGTAAATTCCCTTCTCGCTGAAATATCATCCACGGTCACAAAACCCTGGACGCTGATGGAAATCTGCGGGGGGCAGACGCATGCCTTTCTGCATCACGGGTTGGATGAGTTGCTCCCCCGGCAGATCGAGCTTGTTCATGGTCCCGGCTGCCCGGTGTGCGTGACTCCGCTTGAGCAGATTGACCGCGCCCTGGCCATCGCCTCCCGCGCGGAGGTCATCTTCACTTCCTATGGTGACATGCTGCGCGTCCCCGGCTCCAGCCGCGACCTGTTCTCCGTCCGCGCGGGCGGTGGCGATGTGCGTGTAGTTTATTCGCCGCTCGAAGCCATCCAACTGGCAGAAGCGAATCCGGATAAGCAGGTGGTCTTCTTCGCCATCGGCTTTGAGACAACCGCCCCGGCCAACGCCATGGCAGTGCTGCAGGCACAACAAAAGGGGATCAGGAATTTTTCAGTGCTCGTCTCGCATGTGTGTGTGCCGCCTGCCATGCATGCCATCCTCAGCGCTAAATCCAACCGGGTGCAGGCGTTCCTCGCTGCCGGGCATGTGTGCGCGGTGATGGGTTATTGGGAATATCCGCCCATCGCCGAGAAATATAAAGTCCCCATCGTTGTCACAGGCTTCGAACCGGTGGACCTGCTGCGCGGGGTGCTGAGCGCTGTGCGACAACTCGAAGCGGGTAAAGCTGAAGCCGAGAATGCCTACGAGCGTTTGGTCACTCTCAAAGGGAACGAGGCAGCCCAGCGGGTCGTCCGTACCGTATTCCTGCCTGTCGACCGCAAGTGGCGCGGCATCGGCGTCATCCCGCAAAGCGGCTGGGGGCTGCGTCCCGAATTCGAATCATTCAATGCTGAGACGCGTTTTGCAGTGGGAGAAATTCTCACGCTGGAGTCACCCCTGTGCATCGCAGGCGAGATTCTTCAGGGACTTAAAAAACCTTTGCAATGCACCGCCTATGGCAAGCAGTGCACCCCGCAAACACCATTGGGCGCGCCGATGGTCTCTGCGGAGGGCACCTGCGCCGCCTATTACCGCTACCACCGTGATGGATAGCGCTTCCCCGCCTGTGTTGCTCCCAAACCGTTTATAATCTTTCCATGCATAACCATCCCCACAGTCATACTCATTTCGAAGACACCGCCAGGCAGACTTCCAGCCGGCTTGTACTTTCTCTGGCGTTGACAGCCGGTTTTGTCATTGTCGAGATCGTTGCCGGACTATTCTCGAACAGCCTCGCTCTGTTGACGGATGCTGCTCATAATTTTACAGATGTCATCGCGCTGGGGCTGAGTTGGTTTGCCGTGCGGCTGGCGACCAGACCCGCCAACGCCACCCGGACCTATGGTTACCACCGCGCGGGGATCCTTGTGGCGATGATCAATTCCACAACACTGGTGGTCATATCACTCTGGATCTTCTACGAGGCTTACCAACGATTTCTATCACCGCCGGATATCAAGTCTGGAGTGATGGTCGCCGTCGGGCTATTGGCGTTTGTGGTTAATCTCGTGACAGCTCTATTGGTGAGGCAGGGCAGCCAGAATGACTTGAACCTGCGCTCGGCGTATTTTCATCTGATGGGGGACGTGCTTTCCACCCTGGGAGCTGTGGTGGCGGGTGTGATCATTTTCTTCACCGACTGGAACTGGCTGGACCCGCTGGTGAGTGTATTTATCGGTCTGCTGATTTTGTGGAACGCCTGGGGAATTTTAAAAGAAACGGTGGACATCCTGCTTGAGTCCACGCCACGCGATGTGGATATGGATGCCATGATCAGAGACATGTCACAGGTCACGGGAGTGCTTGGCGTGCATGATCTCCACGTCTGGAGCATAACCCAGAGCATGCGCACCATGTCAGCACACATCCTCACGGACGATATCTCCATCAGCGCCGGGACGACCATCCAGAGCCAGTTGAATGATATCCTGATTGGCCGCTACAATATTTCACATGCCACCCTGCAGCTTGAATGTGTCGGCTGCCAGCCATGTCTGTTTTGCGAAGCTAATAAATCAATTTAACTTGACCTTTTTAATAAAGTTTGAGTTGTGTTTATCTGTGATTTGTTTGAATAAAGATATTTTGAATATTTGGATAGTGCGACAGGGTGTTATTGATCACCGACAAGTCTCTGTATGTGTTAATGCCAGAACTCAAGTGAACCAAACAGAAGGATAAGCAATGCTATTATCTGAAGCACTAGACAGGTTGAGTATAAAGGCAAGATGTTTAGCTCATAAGAGGTATTGGCTCACCATTTTTGTTATCCTGATCATAATCGTTTTGATCAATGGCGTAGATCAATTCCCGAGCCACGCTTATTTTCGCTTATCTCAAAATCCGTTTATAACCCGGACTGATATCGATGAAGGTAATTACTGGCAGGAAAACATATTGCTACCTGTAGTTGCCTACACTATTCAAGCTACATCTAAAGCAAACTTCTATTTGTTTTGCGCCGCATTATTAATTGGTGTGTATGTCTTGTTTGCAGCTTATTCGCGTAAAAACTTTGATCTTTTCCCTGCGCTTCTTTTTTCAATTCTATTTATCACCAGCCCTCTGACCACAATCCTGCTTTCATGGGTTGGAACACCAGATGGTTTTACTGTTGGCCTTACGATTTCTTTCCTGTTTTCAACATCTTATGGATTATTTTTTATTCTTGGTTTGTTTGGTGCTACGAATTATATTGCTTTTAGTATTGCTGTAGGGGAGGTCATGATTTTACGACGGCTGGCGAGAACTGAAAAATATTAAGATGTCACATCTTGCGGTCTCGTTTTTGGGCATTGTATCAGGATATTTTCTGATGAAGTTGTTCTTACTTTCAAATAATATCGAAGTGTTTTCAAGATTTCAGTATATTCTAGCTACGAAACTTAAGGTATGGGTCGCTATGAACATGCAGACACTTCCTTCAAGTCTTTATTCATTATTTAATATTCAATGGCTGGTAATTATTGTTTGTTATATTATGTTTTTTCGTAAAGATCGAAGGTATTTTTTGGCTTTATCGTTCTTTCTTTTGATGAATTATGGATTAACTTTCTTTACTGAGGATACTACTCGAGTGTACATAGTTATATCATGGGGAATTGCATTTCATTGTATGTTTCATTCTTATCGGCTGAGTAAAAAAGAGTTGAACCGCGAATATCAAGATCAATTTATTTTATCCGTACTTGTCATAACCTTATTTTCCATAATTTTTCCACGGTTCTATTCCTGGCAAGGAGAGATTTCGACAAACTCCATTTAAGGAATTTCTTGAAAGAATTTCTAGCTATTTTTCCAGGTAATAACTTCGCTTAATTTACGACTAAGTTTGTCGGGATTGGATTTTTGAAGGATGGAAAACAAATCATCATCCAGTGACCTCGATTTTGAAGGTTACACCTGCCCCGTCCCTTTGCAGCCTAAGGACACGATCATGCTTGGGCATGGTTCGGGGGGGAAGTTGAGCCACGATTTGATCAAGCGGCTCTTCCTGCCGGAGTTGGGGAAAGCCGCCCCGCGCGCGCTGGACGACTTGGCTGTGCTGACCGTCGGAGGCGAAAGGCTGGCGCTCACCACCGATTCTCATGTGGTGGCTCCCCTGTTCTTCCCTGGCGGCGACATCGGCAAGCTGGCGGTGTGCGGCACGGTCAACGATCTGGCGATGGTCGGCGCGACCCCCATTGCCCTCACCTGTGGATTTATCATCGAGGAAGGCTTGTCAATCGATATACTTCAACGTGTGGTTCAGTCCATGCGTGACGCAGCGGCCGAAGCGGGAGTGTATATCGCAGCAGGGGATACCAAGGTCGTCCAGAAGGGCGGCGTAGATAAATTATTCATCAATACATCGGGGGTGGGAAAAATCCCGGCGGGTCTGGATATCTCCGGCGCGAATGCCAGACCAGGAGATGTGGTGATCGTATCTGGCACCCTCGGCGACCACGGTATCGCGGTCCTGTCGGCGCGGGAGGGGCTGGGCTTCGAGACGGATTTGCTGAGCGATGTCGCGCCGCTGAATCATCTCGTCCAGGCGATGCTGGATTCAGGTGAAGTTCATGTTTTACGCGACCCGACCCGCGGCGGGTTGGCGACCACTCTGAATGAAATCGCTGAGCAGTCCGGTGTGGTGATCGAGTTGAATGAGCAATCCATCCCTTTCAAGCCGCCGGTTCGCGCCGCTTGTGAGATGCTTGGCTTCGATCCTCTGTTTATTGCCAGCGAGGGCAAACTGGTGGCATTCGTCAAGTCGGAGGATGCGGAAAAATCCTCGCCCGGATGCGAGAGACGAAATATGGCGAAGATGCCGCTATCATCGGGCGGGTGATCGAAGGAAAACCCGGAGTAAGGCTCAAAACCAGCATTGGGGGAACAAGACTGGTGGATATGCTTCCCGGCGAGATGCTGCCGAGAATTTGTTGATCAAGCTGGGCGGTATTCAGGCTGCCTCCATTTATCTCTTCAATTCTGTAGAGCGGCTCTTTTTCCGAAAATACGAAAATCTAATAGGGTAGTCTTATCAAGAATCAGTCATTATTGCTGTTTGAGGCAAGAATTGTTTGCATTATTTAGATAATTAAGATAAGATTTATCTAAATAATGCAGTTTTTACCCATATCGGTATCTGTAGCAAAAAGGAGAGCAACACTATGAAAGCAGTACGCGTAAATGAATGGGGTAAACCTGTTCAGGTAGAAGATATTCCACAACCCAAATTAACTGATGATCAAGCCTTGGTCCGTGTTCATGCGGCGTCCATTAATCCATTCGATGCCGCAGTCCAAGCCGGTTACATGGCGGCTATGGCTACGCCTCCATTGACTCTTGGGTCGGATTACTCGGGTGAGGTCGTTGCAGTCGGTAAAAATATGACCGGCGTAAAAACTGGCGACTCGGTTTTCGGCGTCGTTGTGCTTGGCTCCGGAGCATTTGCAGAATATATAACACCCAAGGCAAATGAAATTGCGCTTAAACCGAAGTCGCTCGATTATATCCACGCCTCCGCTGTTTCCCTGCCTTCTATGGCTGCCTGGTTGTCACTCTTTGATAAGGCACAATTCCGCGGGGGTGAACGAATTCTGATCCATGGTGTTGGCGGAGCAGTCGGCGGTCTGGCTGTTCAGCTTGCCAAAAACAAAGGTGCCTATGTGTATGGCACCGATATACCTGAAAAAGCCCAACATGCTGCCAGATTGGGCGTTGACCGATTTATCGATGTGAAAAGTGAGCGCTTTGAAGATATAGTGAAGGATGTCGACATCGTGCTTGATTATGTCGGCGGCGAGACCATGGATCGTTCTTATAATGTTCTAAAACCTGGAGGAAGGTACGTGACCACACTGTTGATGGAAACTCCCCAGGAAGAACCCGCCAAGCGTGGTATTCACAGCACCGGTTTGGGGGCTTATCCCACTACGGAAGTGCTTTCCAAGGTCGCTGAATTGCTCGATTCGGGAGTACTCGATATCTTCGTGAATCGCACCTTCCCGCTTGCTGAGGCGCAGGCGGCCATGGAACATCGCTTCATGACCAAAGCCCCTGGTAAAGTTGTTCTCACTGTTCTGTAAACTGTAAATGTAAATATTGAGGCTGCCCGATTGCTTTTCGGACAGCCTCTCTTCTTTTCCCAATCCTGTGTAATTTACTTTTCAGTAATTTCCACCAGCACAGCGCGAACTGCGATGCGGTTTCTATAGCTATTGGTCTTCGGGTCGAAGTCCTTACAGGTCAATAGTGTGATCCATGGCAATTCGTCATGGCGCAAGACCCTGGCTGCATCATCCGGCTTCAGGCTCCTGACAGAACGTACTTCGTAAACGTAATCCTGCCCGAAGGCTGAGACGATCACCCGCTCACCGTATTTAAGAGTGCCGATATCCACAAACGGACCAGGCTCGCCATTCGACAGGTAGACGTGACCCGTGATGACGCTGTTGCCGTTCCAGGTGGGGAAAGCGGTGCCTTCCAGATAACCGGCTTGATCCCATAACCACTGTATATCCCAACTATTTCCTGCCTTTGGAATTCCAACAAGTTGTGTTTTTACATCCAGGCCTGGGATTTCCAGCCACAATTCGCCGAGGTCCGCGTAGGTGTAATCGGCTGGCTGGTTTTTCAAGACCGTGACTTTTCCGGGAGCAAAACCGGTATCCGGCAGAACTTCATCTGGTTCAGCACCTTGAGCATTAATGGTGACCGAATCTCTTGCGATGTAGCTGTTTACTCCGGCAGGTGCAGCGGGATCGTACCAGCGTTCCGTTGCACTCGGGTTGTAAGGACTCCTTTGCACGGGTACGGGAGGCGGACCGGGCGAAGCGGGATCAATCTCCAGGCTTGTCCACTCGGCTGAAGAGACATTTACCACAGGTGGTGGACCCAAATAGACCGCATCGAAGGTAACGCTGGCTGTCTCGCCAAGTGCTATCACATTCCATACCAACGTGAGCGTGTTTGTAACTGCGTCAAAGCTCGAAGAAGTAAATGTCGCAGTACCTCCAATTACCAGACTCGCTGGATTGTAGGTCATTCCTGAGGGGATCTGATCTGTGACCACCACATCGAAAGCATCCGCAGAACTGATGGCGGCGTGGGCCAGGTCGATAGTAATGGTGACCGTCCCCCCGACTGAAACGGAGGTCGGTGTGGCATTTTTATCAATCGTCAATTCCGGCTCGACAATCTCTACATCAGGCGCGTTGGTGGTCCGCGATCCGCCTGACCACGTCATGGTAGCCTCGTTGGTCAGGTTGTCTCCCTCCTGGTTGGCGAGAATATCCAGAACGATCAAGTTGTATCGCACTCGCACGATCTGCGAAGCGCCGGAAGAGTTGGCAATGTCGCCGAAGTCGAAGGTGATGCGACTGCCTGAATTTTCGATCAGCGGGTTGCTGGTTCCAGGAGTTGTCCCATCCAGTGTGTCGCATGCGCCTCCGCCTCCGAAGGTCGTGCTGGTAACGCCGTTCGGAATCGTGATGGAAACGCAGTCTGCGAATGCCAAACCGCTTTGAGGCGTATCCACCAGTTGAACTGCATTTAAGCCTCCATTCGGAATGACCATGGCGACTTCGTAGGTGACTAATTCGCCGATCGTCACTTCAGGATCTGTGGTGCGGTTTGGTTCTCCGCCAATCAAGGCTTTGGCAAAGGAAGTGACGTAACCGAAGTCAACAGTCGGATTGTAAGTTGTGCCCGTGGCATTATTTATCACATTATTCGAGGCTGCACCGGAACTTCCGGGTGTGAAGTCACATCATTGCTTGAAACCGTGCTGCTGCCCGTTCCCACACCATTGTCATTATCGTCAATATTGTTGTTCGGGTTCGAAGTATCTCCGGGATTGGCTGTATCCACGGTACTGGGACTGCCGGTGGGGAGGACCTTCACGATATAGCTGCCGGCAGGGAGGCCGCGGAACAGGTAATTGCCTGTGGGGCTGCCAGGAGTGCCGGTTCCGCTGCTGGTCACGCCTCCTGGGGCGTCATCCGCCGTGCCCAGGATGCCGTCCGGACCGACGTTGATCTCGGTCGTACCGTTGGCGGCAAACAACTGAACCGTCGCTCCGGCGAGCGGTGCATCACCCGAATCGAACGCGCCGTTTTCGTTGACGTCCTGGAAAATCTGGTTGCCCAATTGCAGGCGGTAGAACCCGAAATCCACTGTTCGGTTACTCTGTTCGTCCACCGCCTCACCGGTTTCCGGGTTGGTGGTCGGGTTGTTTTCGCCTGTCGGCTCGCTGCCGCCGGGTCCGAGCGTAACTCCCCGGGACGAGACGTAATCCACCGATGTGCCAGTGAAAGTGGACACTCCATTGTCGTCATCATCCACATCGTTATCAGGGTCAGGGCCGATGGCGTCACTGATGGTGCCATTGGAAGTAATACTTGTGCCGCTGCTCAGGTAGCCAGCCAGCGGTGCCCCGCTGGTGCCGAAATTTACCGATGGGATAACAACTACGTAGTCGTCGGGTCCCAGGTCATCGAAGCGGTAGTAACCATCAACGTTGGTGCTGCGGACACTCAAGTAAGTATCCCCTGCGTCGAAGACGCCCGGGGTGGTGCCGTTGTCGCGGTACAGTTCCACCCGGACTCCCAGGATGCCGGCCTCACCACTATCCAGAAGACCGTTATTGTTGGTATCGTACCATACCCGGTTGCCCAGACTGAATGGAGTCAAGGTGAGCGAAGCTGTCGTAGGCAAGGTGTTGGTGGTGTTCTGATCGCTGGTCAGCGTCCCTCCAGGGATGGTGTTATCGTAAACTCCGGGGTTTGCACCGGCAACCGGGATGGTCATCGAACAGGTTTCAAATCCGATTCCTAGCGCGCCGCCTGACAATTGGATGGTGGTGTCTCCGGGTGAGGCGGAGAGCGTCCCTCCGCAACCGTTGGTGGGTGCAGGTGCCGCGCCGCCTGCCACCTGGATACCTGCGGGCAGGTTGTCAACCAATCCCATGCCGGTCAGGGCTACGGTGGCTGTCGTGCGGATGGTGATGGTCAGGATGGAATAGCTGCTCAATCCGGATGCGATCGGATTAGGCGCAAAACTCTTGCTGACGCTGGCTCCTGCAAGGTTGGTCAAAGTAGCCGAGGTTGCCGTGCCGTTGGAGGCGCCATTAATGATGTAACGGCACCAACCGGGATGGTATTCGTGCGATTTCCGTTGACCGTCAAGGTGGCATTCAATGTCAGAGTGCATTGATCACCCGGTGCCAGGTATCCGCCGCTGAAGGAGAAGCTGCTGCCGCCGGCCGTGCCGGTCAGAACAGCAGGAGGTCCAGTGGGCGGGTCACAGTCCGAGGCATCGAAATTGGGGGGATCAACCAGGATCATTGCCCCGGCTGGCATGTTATCCACGAATGAAATACCAACCAACTCAGCTGCCGAGTTTGGATTCCGCAGCGTGATGCTCATCAGAGAATTAGCGCCGCCATAGACCAGCAGAGGATTGAAACCCTTGACCACCTCCAGGCTGATATTGCGTACGACCAGGTTATCACTCGCCGGCCCCTGAGCATTCATTGTGGAAGGTGTGCCCTGAATGGTTGCAACTACATTAGTAGCGGGAATGGTATTTGTGTGAGTGGCTGGAGTGGCGCCGTTGGTGGACTTTCCCTGCACATCCACATTGATGGTGCAGATGCCGGGAATTCCTCCCACCTGCGCAGGGATGCTGCCGCCAGTCATGCGAATGGTTTGCGAGGTCGGGAATGTGATCACCCCACCTGCACAAGTCGTGCTTTCGTTCGGCACCGGCGCCACGACGACTCCATTGGAGGTGGTGCCGGGGAGGATGTCATCCAGCGTTACATCTACCAGGTTTATCGCGCCGGTGTTTTGCAGGGTGATCGTCAGTGTCGAGAGGCCGTTTGGATTGACGACATCGGGGTAGAAAGCCTTGGAAATCGAAAGGGTGCTGACCGTGCGTACGGTCAAGTTGGCACTTATGGAGTAGATCAACGTCCGATTTTCGAGAACTGGAAACGTCACCCGGTTCGACGGTATTGGTATACATGATTCCCGGTCCGCTGCCAGCATTGCTGGTGACATAAACATCCACGGTACAGGTAGCACCGAGCGCAATTGTGCCGCCGGTTGCCGAGATGACGGTGGCTCCTGCCGCTGGCGGCCATGCCCCTCCAGAGTAAGTGCCGCAGCCGGTTGCAGAAGGCGGCGTGGAATTGCTGACCGTCACGCCGGCTGGGAGAGTATCTGTGAAGGAAAAGCTGGTGAGAGCGGTATCCGGAGGCGCGGTGAAGGTCAGGCGCAGGCGCGAATTTTGTCCGATGATTGATCGACGCGGGTGTGAAGGACTTTGCACCGGTCACCCCGGTCGTGTTCTGGCATAAACGCTGACCGGCGCGGTCGCTGCGGTCGTGTTTCTGGGTCCTTCCGCAGTGGTCAGGGCACCCACCGGGATGGTGTTGGTATACGAGGCAGCCGGCGCACTGACAGGGGTTGTGACATTCACAGTGATGGTGCAGCTGCTATTGGCCGGGATGGTGCCGCCAGTCAGGTCTACTGTTCGAGGCGAGAGGACCTCCTGACAGAGAAGCTGTTCCTCCCACGCAGGTAGTTGCCGCACTCCCTGGAACGAATTCCAGGTTGCTGTTGGGGGATGTCGGCAGGGTATCGCTGACCGCCACGCCAGTGTAAGGCGAACCCGTTGAGTTTGTCAGCGTGATCGTCAGTGTGTTGGTATCGCCAGCCTGGAAACCGGAGATATTGGAAGGACTTGCTGACCCTGACGGCATTGACAGTCAAGCTCGCGCTGGCAGTATTGCTGTTCGTTGGACCTTCACCTGGTTGTTACCGAGCCGGGTCCGAGCGTGTTGGTGTATGTGCCGCTCGAAGCGCTGGAGGTCGGGCGTACATTGACCGTGACGTGCATGATGATAGTCCAGCTCCAAGCGTTACCTCCGGTCAGGCGGATGATGGTGTCCCCCGCATTGAGGCGCCTCCGCTACCGTCATCCAAGGTACCCCCAGTGCAGTGTAGTGCTTGGCCAGTGGGAGGGCGGAACGGCGCCACCTCCAAACCAGCCGGAAGATTATCTGTCATAGTAATACCCGTCAGCGCGCCGCCCGTAGCTGGGTTGGTGATGGTGATGGTCAAGACGCTTGGCGTTGGGGTAGGAAACTCATGATGGGCTGAAAGTTTTTGCTGACACGGATGGTCTCGACTGTTAACCGGATGCAGTCGCCTGCCGTGCTGTTGGTTCCGCCTTCGATCGGTGGTGATTAAACCTACGGGATCGGTTAACGTGTTGCTCCAGTGTAAGCAGCCTCGGGCGCATCCGCATCGGTTGTCACCTGTGGCAGTGATGGTGCAGGTGCCAGGGATGGCTAGATCGAACCTCCTGGGACGGTCCCATTGGTCAGGGTTACTGTCCGAGTGGGTGACGCACCGAGAAAAGTGATACCGAGATTAGTACCGCGCAAGTAGTGGTCGGTAGTGCCGGTAAAACGCAATTCATTGTTTGGAGTAGTTGGAAGTAGAGTCTGAAACGCTGGCTCCGGTAAAGGCGTTTGGAGAGGGATTGCTGATCGTGATTGTTAGAACCGTGTTTCCTCCGGCTGCAAATGTAGACGGAGAAAAGGACTTGGCGATTGATAGCGAAACAACACTCAAAGGTTGCGGATGCCGGGGCATGGTTAGTCGCGCCCTGAGTGGTGCTGATCGCTCCGGCAGGGAATGGTGTTGGTGTAAGTGCCAGCTGGCGCATTCATCCTTGCGCGCACGTTTACACAGATGATTGAGCAACTCGAGTTGGCCGGGATGCTCCCGCCGCTCAATTGCAGCGTATTTGGCACAGTGCTGGGCGCAACCGTGGAAATGGACAGGGTCCCCGGACCGCAGTCGGTGGTCTGGGTCCGTCAACGACATATTCGAGATTATCTCCGGAAGGGAGCGTATCTGTCAAAGAAACACCTGTATATGGAATGCTGGCGATGTTTTGTATGGTATGGTCATTCGGCTGATTTGCCCAACCGCGACTGGCGATGTGCCGAATGACTTGGTCACATTGAATGCCTGCACGTTGAGCGGAGCATTGGCGGCGGAGGCATTGGTGACGCCTTCTCGAGTCTGGATCGCCCCAGGGTTGACCGTGGCTGGTCCGGCCGGGATGGTGTTGGTATAGGCCCCCTGAGTGTTGGATGCAACCAATACTTCGATCACACAGCTGGAATTGCGCGCGATGGTCCCGTTGTTAAGCCGCACGGATCTGCTTGTGCCACCTACCAGCGGGTTACCGCTGCCGTCTGTCAGCGTGCCCGATCCGCAACCGGTTAGTGTGGTGGTGACAGGGCTGGCTACAAAGATGTCCCCATCCCCGGCAGTTGGCAAGGTATCTGTCAGAGTGACCTGTGTCAATGGATTGCTTAAATCGTTATTTCGGACAGTGATGGTTAACGTGCTCGTTCCGCCCGCTGCGATCGTGTTGGGAGCGAAAGCTTTGCTCAAGGAAGGGGGTTGCACAGCGATAACATTGAGAGTGGCGCTGGCAGGGTCCTCACTTGTGATTAGTTCGATTCTGCCAGCATCATCACCAAAGGACCTTAATTCATTGGCGGGTATGGTATTGATCAGGTTTCCAGGCGTGGTGGAGGTGACGTCCACGGTCACCGTACATTCACCTGGATTGGACCCGACCTGAGCCGGGACAGTGCCGAAGTCCATTCTGAAGCCTGTATCGCCGGTCGTCAAAGCAGGACCCGGATTTCCAGGAGGGGATCCAGGAGGGGGGTCTCCGGTATTGCTCGTTACCTGAGCAGAACCGCAACCGGTAATCGTAAGGTTGACCGGATCCGCCACGGTTATCCCGGGGGGGAAATAATCATGGTAGTGAGCAGATGTAAGTTCGAATGAGTTGGGATTGAAGATGGTCACGCTTAAAGTGGATGTACCCCCCGATACGATGGATATCGGAGAAAAGCGTTTATTCAATCTGGGCAGGAAAAGAAAGCGCTCTTACCGGAGCAGCATTGACGAGTAGAACAGATCCAACCAGAAAAGAAACCAACAAAAATCTAAGAATGCGAATCATAGTTTTCCTTGACCAAAAGTAATTCATTACATATTGAATTATAGTTGCTGTCGCCTAAATTAATGCACGCGAACATCCAAATGATCTTCCAACGCTGTTATCAGATTCTCTGTAAAGTTTAGTTCGTTCGATGGGAGTGGTGTTCCATCGCTGGGAGAAATTATAATCCTAAGGCGCACCTTTCAAGTCCAATTTTTATATCAGAAATTGGCGTTACTGTGATTCGGCCGCATCTTCTATTCTTGCAAGCAAATTGATGTGGGCTGCTTTAGCCTGTTTATAGATGTATCCAAACAGCAGGTTAGGTGCTTCGATCGTGTACTCTTCGCGAAGGCGAGTTTCCCCGTCTTCTTCAGAGAAAGACATGTGACTGATGATGTGCACTCCCGGCGACTGCCAGGCCTCGGTGTGGGTTTCGTCCGGCGTGAACTTGAGGATGTCTGCGCGGTACCTGATCTTGAACCGGAACGGTCCCATGGCGAGTTGGTCGGTGATCAAAAAGCGCCTCAGAACAGGCGGTTCGGCAGGTATTTCCTCCACCTTCACAATGAGCGGATGGAGTGTATCGTGGTGTTCGAAACTTGTCGCGAGCTCGACCACCTTTTCGCGCGGTGCTTTAATGAATGTTTCACAGGTGAAATTTCCCCGTTTCATTGATTAATATCTTCCCCTTTCTGTCATTGCTTCGGGGTTATGCAGATCATGCTCCCTCGCAGGGAAAACCTGCACCGCGCAGGCTTTGAACTCGGGAATTTTCGCCTGGGGGTCGAGCACGTCGTTGGTCAGCAGGTTGGCGGCGGCCTCCATAAAGTGCATGGGGATGAAGACCACGCCCACCGTTGTTTTCTCCGTCACGCTGGCGCGCAGGACGACTTCTCCGCGGCGGGAGGTCACGCGCACCGGCATCCCATCTGCAATGCCGTGAATCTCGGCATCCATGGGGTGGATCTCCAGCCGGGCTTCCGGGTAGAGGTCATCCAGTTTTGAGTGGCGCGTCATCGAGCCGCCGTGCCAGTGTTCCAGTACGCGCCCTGTGGTCAGGATGAAGGGATATTCGTCGTCAACCGGTTCCATGACAGGGACGTAATCGAGCGGGATAAATTTACCTCGTCCGCGCGGGAAGGTATCAAGGAACAAGGTCCGGCGTGCCGGGGTGGGTTTCGTCGGGGACGGGGTAGATCAAGCCAACTTTTTCGATGCGTTCGTAGGTGATCCCGGCATAATCGGGATTAATAGACGCCATCTCACGGAGAATTTCAGAAGGATGGGAGTAATTCCATTTTGCGGTGGGACGCTTCAGCCGCGCTTCGAGGCGCAATGCCAGGTCGGAGATTATGTCGCTATCGGGGCGGGACAAGCCACGGGGCGGCTGGGCGGCGCGCACCCGCTGGACACGGCGATCCGTGTTGGTGAACGTCCCATCCTTTTCAGCAAAAGGAGCCGCGGGAAGGAAAACGTCCGCAAACGCCGCGCTCTCGTTGATGAAAAGATCCTGCGCAACGAGGAATTCCAACTGCTCCATGTGGCGGCGCGTTTCGTTGAGGTTCGGCTCGGTCATCATCGGGTTCTCGCCCATGATGTAGAGCGCACGTACGCCGCCGGGATGAGCGTGGCTGAGAATCTCGGTGGTGGTCAGCCCGAGCTTGCGGTTCAAGCCGCCGGGTTCCACGTTCCAGGCTTTCTCCCATTTTTCAGCATTGCCGGTCTTCGTCGACGCGCATGTAGCCGGGGAAGTGGAAGGGCATCGCGCCCATATCCGACGCGCCCTGGACGTTGTTCTGCCCGCGCAGCGGATTCAACCCGGTGCCGGGGCGTCCGATGTGCCCGGTAAGAAAAGCGAGGTGGATGAGGGCGAGGGCACTTGCTGTACCGTGCGAGAGCTGCGAGATACCCATGCCCCAGTAAATGGCGGCATTTTTTGCAGTAGCGTAAAGCCTTGCGGCACGACGGATGAGATCGGCCGGCACGCCTGAGATGGATTCAGCGTACTCGGGTGTGAACTTATCGAGCGATGCGATGAAATCCGCGTAACCTTCGGTGCGCTGTTCGATAAATTGCTGGTTGACAAGATTTTCTTTGACAATGATCTGTGCCATCGCACTGAATACAGGGATATTGGTACCGGGCTTGAGCGGCAACCACAACTCGGCGAAATCGACGAGTTCGATGCGTCGCGGGTCGATGACAATCATTTTTGCGCCGTGTTTTTTGACAGCTTCCTTCATCTGGAGCGCGATAATGGGATGGTTCTCGGTGGTGTTTGAACCGGTAACGATGAAGACATCGTTGAGGATGACTTCGCTGGCCGTGTTGGACATGGCGGACGAGCCAATGGCTTGCTGTAGGGCGACGACGCTGCCCGCATGACACAGCCGGGTGCAGTGATCGATGTTGTTGGTGCGGAACAGGGCACGGAACATTTTCTGCATCAGGTAGTTATCTTCGTTGGTCGCCTTGGCGCAGCAGTAGACCGCCATCGCATCGGAACCGTCGCGTTTGTAGATTTCCACCAGACGGTCAGCGACCATATCCAGGGCTTCATCCCACGAGGCTTCGCGCCACTCGGACAGGTCAAAAGCCTGAGTGCGTTCTCCCGCCTTTTGCGGCGTCCTGCGGATGAGCGGCGTGGTGACGCGCTTGGTGTGGTAGATGTAGTCGTAGCCGAAGCGTCCCTTGACGCATAGGTTGCCATGGTTGACCGGCGAGTCAAAGGGAGATGTGACCTTATATATGAAATCGTCTTTGACGTGCAACTCGAGAGTACAGCCGACGCCGCAGTAGGGGCAGGTTGTGGTGACGATCCGGTCGGGTTTGATCACTCCCGCCTCCTCTTGCGTCCGGTATTCATTGCTGCGATCTGCTCAGGGGAAGCACCCTGCTCAAGCAGAAACTCTCGCTTAGGTTTGAGCGCGCCAGTGGGACAAACCCCAACGCATTGACCGCAGAACACGCATGTTGAGGCGGGCAGCGGGCGATTGAAAAAGGTGGCGATCTGCGTCTCGTAGCCGCGACCGCTGAAGTTGATGGCATAGGTGTGTTGAGCGTCCTCCGCGCAGACCTGGACGCAGCGCCAGCATAACAGGCATTTTGCATAGTCGCGGATATACATCGGGTTGTCGTCCTTGACCTCTACCTCGCGCCGTTCCGCATCCGGGAAGCGCTCCGGATTTGCTCCATACTCTTTCATCATCTCCAGAATTTCCGGCGCATCCGACAGGTCCATCGTGGAGGCGAGCATCTCCAGAATGGTGCGGCGGGCACGGTCGACCCGCTCGGAGCGGGACAGGACCTTCATCCCTTCGGCAGCTTTCACGATGCATGCCGGCTGCAGCAGGCGCTGACCTTCGACCTCCACTACACAGATGCGGCACAGTCCATTGGACGTCGTCGCCTCGTGCCAGCAGATGACAGGGATGTCAATCCCGGCCTTTCCCGCGGCACCGAGCAGGGTGTCGCCGTCGTCCGCTGAGATTTCCTGGTCATCGATCATCAGTTTGGGCATAGGGACACCTGTCAGACCTTCACCAATCCAAGTTTTAGCGCTGAAAGAACCGCACCCGCCGCTGTCTGGCCTAATCCACAAAGCGAGGCATCGGTCATCGTCCAGCCAACATCCTGCAGGCGCTCCACGTCGCCCGGCAGGGATTTTCCCTTCGGCGAGCCGGTCGAGGATCTCCTTTTGCCGCTGTGTCCCCATCTGACAGGGATAGCACTTGCCGCAGGATTCGTGCGCAAAGAAGCGCCCCAGCCGTTTCAATACGTCACGTAAATCCCGAGTTTCGTCGAAGACCATCACCACGCCCGAGCCGAGCGTCAAGCCGGCGGCGCGCAGGTCTTCAAAGGTCAGTTTGACGTCCAGTTGATCGGGTGTCGCAAATGCGCCCGCCGCGCCGCCGAAAAGAATCGCTTGGATCTTCTTGTTGTCAGGCACCCCGCCGGCCATCTCCATGAGTTCGCGCAGGGTCACACCGAAGGGGATTTCGTATACACCCGGCTTGGTCACATCACCGGAGAGGCAGAATAATTTGGATCCCGTTGATTTATCCGTACCGATCTTGCGGTAGTAGTTTGCGCCTTTTTCAATAATCAGCGGCACATTGCAAATCGTTTCGACATTGTTGATCACCGTCGGCTGGTTGAACAGTCCGTTCGTGGTGGGAAAGGGCGGTTTGATGCGTGGGAATCCTCGTTTACCTTCGATGGATTCAAATAAGGCGGTTTCCTCACCGCAGATGTACGCGCCTGCGCCGAGGCGCACGTCCACTTCGAAGGAAAAACCGGAGTTATGGATGTTCGTGCCGATGAATCCTGCCTGGCGGGCCTCATCGAGTGCGGCTTCGATCACCGGTAAAATATAGGGATATTCGCCGCGCAGGTAGAAATATCCGTGCGAGGCGCCGATGGCATAGCCGGCGATCAGCATCCCCTCTATCACGCGGTGGGGGTCGTCCAGCAGCAGGGCGCGATCCTTGAATGTTCCCGGCTCGGACTCGTCCGTGTTGCAGACGACATACTTTTGTGTGCCAGGCGCTTGGTGTGCCCCTTCCCATTTGATCCCGGTCGGGAATGCCGCCCCGCCGCGACCCACCAAGCCGGAGGCTGTGATCTCGGCGATGATTGCTTCCGGCGACATGGATAATGCCTTCTGGAATGCAGAATACTCGCCGTATTCCGCAAGCAGCGTGGGACGGCCGTTCCCGCAATTTGCGGTCAGTTCGCGTAAATTGCCGAACACGCGCGAGGTCGGGATGCCCAAGTCATAGTGATGTAAATCCGTGCTGATATCCGTCTCGGCTTCGTCGTTAACCAAAGCCGCCGGGGCATGGTCGCACAGCCCGAGGCAGGGAGCATATTCGATGGTCAGGCTTCCATCGGTCTTGGTCTGTCCCGGTTGGATTTGATGATGCTGGCAGAGATGCTCGAGAATTGAGTCTGCTCCCTTGAGCGCGCAAGCTTGATCGGTGCAAACGCGGATGATCCGCCTGCCGACCGGCTCATTGTAAAACAGTGAATAGAATTCGATGACCCCGTGTACATCCGCCAGCGGCACCTGCTGGGATTTGGCGACTTCCACTGCTACTTCCTCCGGCAGCCAGCCGTAAATTTTTTGCGCGGCATGTAACGCAGGCAGCAAACCGGAGCGACCCATCATGGTGTAGTGTTCCAGCTCGGCGTGCAGGGGGGCAAGGTCTATTTCAGACATAATCTCTCCGATATGAGAGTATATTACAAAAATGCGCCCCCCGGCAAGTATCACGGGAGACGCAGGATCTCAACTGTCTCGTGTTGCGGCGATCATGGCCCGCAAATTCTCAATGGGAGTTGGTGGATACAGGTACGGCTGGTCGGTACAGTCGCACCCAGGCCAGACTGAATCGACGCCGGAAGCAATCGCTGCCGAGACCGCCTGCCGCACCTCGAATTGCGTCCCGTTTGCCAGCACACCGACTGGATCTATGTTTCCGAAGAGCAGGGAATTCGGTAAAGCGGCGCGCGATGCTACCAAATCGTTGAGCTGGTCCACGTTGATGGCGTCAGCGCCAGCTTTTGCCAGTAAGGGCATGGCGTTATTGGTGTTCCCACACACCGAGAGTATGCTTGGGTGGGGCAGGGAGGCGAACACCTTCTGGAGCGGTGGCAGCACAAAGGTCTCGAATCGTTTCGGTCCGAGCACGCCCGGCGAACCGCCCATCTCGTGGACAGTCAGCATATCCACGCCAGCCCGGTGATAAGCCAGCGCAGAGCGCGTTACCAAGGTCACCATCTTATCCAGCGCGACGTGGACGGAGGCGGGGCTGCGCTTCAAGTCAATCATCAGCATGTCCGGTTTGAGTAGGATTGACAGCAACGTAAAAGGTCCAGGTACGAAAGCGCCGATGACGACTTCCCTGCCTATGTCATCCTTCAACAGGCGGATCGCTTCGCACACCAATGGAACACGCCCGTCTTTGATATTACCGGTGTCCACTTGCGCACAGCTGGCAAATAAAGGATTTGACACGCGAGGAAATTCGAGATTGGCGGGATCAACGCGGAAGTCCACCTCCGCACCGAGAGCTTCGGCTTCCACGCAAAGGTCGAACGGCACAACGGCCGATCCTAACCCTGTCAACCGGTACGTGCTCGCTGCAGCCCTCGCCATTTTATCCGCATCCGTGTGGGTCTCGTGGAGTATGAGCCCGATGTTGTCCAACCCTGCCGCGGTCACATGGATCAGCCCGGAAAAACAGGGAATCTGCGCGGGTCGCTGGCTATTGAGTAAAGAAAGAATTTCTTCTCGTTGGTTCATGAGATTAATTTGAAAAAGGGCGATGCATGCATCGCCCTTTTTAGTCTATTTGCGTGATTTAACCGCTTTCGCAATCCCAGCTACATGCTCTGGAGTGGAACCGCAACACCCGCCAACGATGCGCGCGCCGTTGGCTATGTTGCGTAGGGCGGATTCCCCCATTTGCTCAGGGGTGATATCGTAGACAGCCGTTTCGCCATCCATGCGCGGCAGGCCGGCGTTCGGCTTGGCCCAGATCGGGAAGCCTGGTTCGGTTGCGGCGTATTCCTGGACGATTTTCTCCATGTTCTCCAGCGTGGTGCCGCAATTGGCTCCGACCGCCACCACACCCATATCTTTATACTTCTTAATCACATCCGCAGGTTTGACACCCATCATGGTGCGCACGCCGCGATCATAGCTGAAGCTGACCACAATGGGCAGATCCGTGACGGAACGAGCGCCTTCGAACGCAGCGGTCGCCTCGTCGAGTGCGAACATGGTCTCAATGACCAGCAAGTCCACTCCGCACTCAGCGAGAGCCTTGGCCTGTTCCGCAAAAGATGCCTTGCCATCATCAGGCAGGAGAGGGCCGTAGGGTTTCATCAGCTGCCCGGTCGGACCGATGGAGCCGGCCACGAGGACATCCTGCCGTGCGGAAGCAGCTTTGCGCGCCAGTTCAACGGCACGCTTATTGACTTCACGAGACCTTATCCGCATATTTTGATTCTTTCATTCGAAGGGAGGTCCCGCCGAAGGTGCAGGTCAGGATGATGTCCGAGCCGGCTTCGACAAATGCCGTCTCGAGCTTGAGCAGAATGTCCGGCTGGTCCAGCACAAGATCTTCCGGGACAAACTTGCCTTTCAATCCCATTTTCTGCAAATTTGTCCCGGTCGCGCCATCCGCGACAAGGATATCCCCGCTGTTCAGACGCTCCAAAAATCGGTTCATTTTTTATCTCCCATGAATTTTGCCGCCATCGGGTCCGGTTTATGGTCCGGGATAAGATGTGCGATGTGCGGGAATGGTTCGGTCATGTGCGGAAAGTTCAACGCCAGCATGAACTGGTTCTGGAAAGCGGGATCGGTGGGCAGCTCATAACGAGTCACCTGTTGAGCGACTTCCATCGCCTCGCGGCGTTTTTCCACGTTCAGCAGGGCGATCCGCGCGCCGTCCCCTGCCGCATTACCGACCGCGTAGACGTTCTCCAGAGCGCAGTCGGGGATCATGCCGATCAGCATGGCTTTGGTCTTGTCGATGTAACTGCCGAACGCGCCTGCCAGGATGATTTTATCGGGCGTCTCGATGCCGGTCTCGTCCAATAGTTTCCGCGCGGCGACGTAGAGCGCGGCTTTGGCGAGTTGGATGGCGCGCACGTCGTGCGAGGTGATGGGGATGTCGCGCCCGATGGATGTCTCGCGTTCCCAGGCGAGGATGTACTCCATGCCGCCCTTCGTTTCACGTAAACGGCTCGACTCCTCCCCGCGTTTGAATTTGCCGCGGGCATCCAGGATGCCTACCCGGAACATCTCCGCGACGGCATCGATAATGGCCGAACCGCAGATCCCCTTGACCTTGCCGGTATTCCAATCCTCTTCGCCGATGACTTTGTAGCGCGGTTCCAGAGTCTTGGCATCGATCTCCACCCGCTCGATGGCGCCCGGCGCGGCACGCATGCCATACTCCACATGCGCCCCTTCCAGCGCGGGACCGGTGGGTGTGGATGTGCAGACGAGCCGGTCTTGGTTGCCCAACACCAGTTCGGCATTGGTGCCGATATCCAGGATCAGCCAGTTTTCTTTCTGATGATGCGGCTCTTCGGCGATCAACACACCGGAGGTGTCCGCCCCGATGAAACTGGCGATCGTCGGCAGGATGTGGATATTCCCTGCCGGGTGGATATCCAATCCCAGCTCGCGCGCTTTGATATCCAGTGCATGATGGATGGCTGGTACAAAGGGTGATCGTCCGAGGTGTTTAGGCGACAGATTAAGCAGCAAATGGTGCATGGTGGTATTCCCGACCGCCACCAGCTCAAGGATATCGTCGGTCTTGATGGATGCGGATTTCGCTGCGCGTTTAAGCATCTGGTTGAGGGTCTGAATGACAGCCTTGTGCAGTGTCTCCAGGCCGGATTCATTTGTAATCGTGTATTGGATGCGCGACATGATGTCTTCGCCGTAGACGATCTGCGGATTCATCTCCGCTTCTGCAGCCAGAATGTCGCCATTATCGAGATTGCACAAGTAAAGCGCTAGGGTTGTTGTGCCGATATCCACAGCAGCGCCGTAGAGTCCATCGGCGTAACCCGGCTCGACGCGGATGATCTCCCTGTCCTGCCAGACGGAGACGGTGGCTTTGAAATCACCCACCCGCAGAGTATCTGAAAGAGTCTGCAGCGTGGAATAATCCATCGAAAGGGAATCGGCATCCGGGAGGTTGGGATCCCCGCGCCGTACCCGCGACATGGATACTGCCAGCCCGTTGACGAGTCTTTCCCGGTCTGCGTGCGGATTCGCCAGTGAGGGCGGCGCCATGTCCACCAGGTATTTTCGAATGGAAGGTTTGATGTCGATATTGCGCTGGGTGGCGGATTTGCGTACGATCTGCTTGTTGCCCTGACTCTCTTCCGGCACGGAGATCAGCACGTCGCCATGGACCTTGGCCTGGCACGAGAGACGCACCTGTCCCACTTGCCAGCCGTGCGCATCGAGCTGCTTGGGGCGGCGCGAGAAATAATCTGCTTCGTCGTCAGTGACTGGCGAGAGATGGTCCCGGCTGGAGGTGATTCCGTAGCGCTCGAAGGTGCCCTCTTCGACCAGCACCTTGCACTTGCCGCAGGTGGCATTTTCGGCACAGATGGATTCGATCTCCACGCCGAGTTCACGCGCCGCTGCCCTCAGGCTGACGCCGTCATTGACATGTCCGCGGCGCCCAGAAGGCTGCAGGATGACCAGATGCTTTTTCATGATTGATGAATTATACAGGTTTATGGTTCAAGGAAGAGTTGCTGGGAACCGTTATCCAGCACCTTGATCAGATTATTGAAACGGTCATCACCGCTGCAGCTTTCACAGATGACCGCGCAGGGAACGAAGGAGGGATCTTGCAGCTCCAGTGTCGCTGAGTTTGATGTGATCCATTCGATGCGCATGTCAGGGCGGGGGGCGTCGAGTGCGATCCAGTAGAGATATTCAGGCGAACTGCCGGAGATGACAATGCCCACCTGGTCACATGCTTCCTGCGCGATGGATGCGGCGATTTCTTTTAATGCAGACTGATCTCCAGCGGTGACGTAATACCAGTCTCCGCGCGGCGTGTCGAGCAGGTTTTTCCCGGCAAAAGGAATGCCCTCGCGGTTATCCAATATAGGTCTCTGCTCGATGCGGAAAAGCCATGGCAGGGAGAGTATCAATAAAATCAAGCTGGCTGTTTGCAGAGCGATGGAACGGCGGAAAGCAACGGACAGGACATATCCAACCAGTGGGGCTAAAAGGATAAATAGTGAAAGGTGTAATCGGCTGCCAAAAATCTGCCATCTAAAGAGATACGAGTAAATCAATAAGCCTGAAAGAATGACCCATGAATAAATCCAAACCATCTTCTCGATTTTGCGAGACTTGATGAGCATTGCCAGAAAGGCAAATAATGCCAGGAACATGTGCAATGGATTGGTCACTCTGATCTCGTTGAAGCTTGGCTTGGAGATGCGGAATTTGCCAATGCTCGTGGTCCGCGGGTCGTTGATGTCAATTCCCATAACCTGATGAAGCCCATTGATAACCAGATATTCTGCGGCATTGAATTTTGGGAACGGCGTGCCCATTTGTTGCCCGATGGTGCGGGTAAAGTTCGAGGTCACTCCCTGCCAGTTGCGCAGCTGGCTGCTGTGCAGCTCGGTCATGGCAGGGTCGACCAGTGTTTCATAGGTGCGCAGGTTGCGATTAATGAATCCTGCATTCAATGCGAGAGCCAAACCGAGGGATAGGGTACCGTACAGGAAAACCTGCCCGACCTTCATGCGGCGAAAAGCGAGAACGGCTGTCCAGATTCCCATCGGCAGGAGATACGCTGCAGAAGTCGCTTTAGTCAGATAGGCTTCTCCTGCTGCCAGCCCGATAAACAGCACGCCAATTGGGTCGCCGGACTTCCCGAAAAAAACGATCTCTGCCACAGCGCATAGCAGCCAGAAAGCCGCCACACCGTCGTTCATAGTGCCGGTCGCCTGAGTAATGCCCATCGGAAGCGTAACCGCAAAGATCGCGGCCAGTCGCTGCCCTGTTTTTTGTGCGCCGAATTGGCTTGCGACCCAGGCTGCGACGATCGCGCTTCCCGTATAGGCAGCCCACGCGATGAAGTTGACCCAAAGATCCCCACCGGCTAAAACGAATACATTGAGAATGGCTGCCTCGGCTCCGGGCGTGTTGCTGTTCTGGATATCCAGGCCGGTGATGAAATGCCGAAGTGACTGATTCTGCGCCCAGTGAGCGACGCGTGCCATGTGGTAGTTGAGCGAGTCGAAGGTGTTGGGTGGAGCGAGGTTTGCGACCAAAGCAGTCATTGCAAGGTAGAAAACGATTCCACCCAGCAAGACCCAATCCAACCAGCCTTCCGGTCTAGAAATTCGTGGAAAATGAATTTGGCTCCCGTTTTTTTGACACTGCCAAAGAAAAATCCCTGCCGCAATGACGGGAATCAGCCACCCGATGAATAACGAAGTGGGTGTAATGGCGCTGAACAGGCTGAGGATTTCTGTGAGAAAAACGAGATAAGCTATCCATACCAAAGCCGCTCGCAGGGCAGCCTGCCGCCAATCGGCTCCGTATCGGGAATTTCCGACGGCTAAAAGAATGCTGATGTAGGCAAGGGGGAGAATAAGGACCATCGGGTCGATTATAAAGCAAGATGCCCGCCGGTTACTGCGGCGGACACCCACTAATCATTGATTGAAGATTGGGATTTTTCAAGTTCCCGTTTCGACAGGTCGATCACTTCATCCCTGCTCAGGTGCTGACCAGCCTGGAAAGCCTCTTCCCACTCACGAGCCGTCAAGCGCTTTCGAGCCTGGGCAATGCGTTCCGATTTTTTCTCTTGATAAAAAGTTCCCAGAATAATCCCGGACTTTTCCGAAATTGATTCAATGGCGCCGTAGATATGTGCTGCTTTGACCAGATCCTTTTTTTGCCTGTCGGGTGAAAGGATGATAAATCCAGCCATCGCGCATAAATAAGCCATCAAGCGCCGGTTGTTGGACAAAATAAATTCCGAAGACAAGGTTAACCAGTGCCTGGTCTGTTCGAAGTCCTCCTCAAAAAGTGCCACTTCGGCCATATCGACGTAAGCGATTGCGATAAAAATCGGGGATTCGTTTTGGATTTCTGTCAGATGATGGATGGCATTTTCAAGTTGAAATTTGGCTTCCGCTATTTTTCCCTCAAATAACGCCAACTCGCCTAATTGAACCAGGGGAGAACCTGGATTGATTTCCCCGGGGTGGTCAAGCGCGAGTTTATAGCACTCCTCCAACACCTGCCGGGCATCCTCAAAATTGCCCTGCTCAATAAAGATCCGCCCTTGGCGATTTAAGAACCAGATTTGTGGGCCTAACAATCCATTGGCTATGGCCAGCTCCCCGGATTCTTTTGAAAATGCGAGGCTGGTTTCGAAATCATATTTTTGCCAGGCGAGATCAGCCGCAGCCGTCAGTCGAGAGATTCGTACTACAGGAGGAGATGGATCGGGCAGCGCAAAGAGCTGCTCAAGCAGTTCCAATCCCTCCTTGGAATACCCGTGCGACATCCAAAGATCATCCAAATTCTCGGCTAGTTCAAAACCTAACTCCGTGTCTTTTTCAGCAATTGCCCACTTCAGGGCACTGTGCAGGTTGCTGACATTGAAATGGTAGAAGGAGTCCTGTTGGTTATGATCAGCAATCTGATTTACGGCTTTCAATTTTCCAAGAAAATTTTGAGTGAAGCGGAGCCGAAGGCTGTCGCGTAATTCCACATCAAGCTTCAGATTGGCATATTCGTGGATGATCTCGAGCATCCGCCAGCAGGGAATGCCGTCGACGAAATCCCGTACCAACAGGGACCGGTCGCTCAAATTCCCAAGCATGTCGTTGGTTTCAGCAAGGGAGGGTTTGGGGTTGTCGAAACAGATAGAAGCAACCGCTTCGTTATCGAACCAGCCTGAGAAAAGACCTAATTTGCAGAACAACTCCTGCTGCGAATCGGTCAGAAGCGTGTAACTCCAGGCGACGACTGTTTCGAGGGTGCGCTGCCGCTGCGGCAGATCGCGTGTGGGCGATCCAATTTGCCGGACCCAGTTCACGCCGTGAAATCCCTTCATAAGCGAGACCATCTCATCGAGGGTCATCCGTCGCAGCGAGGCGGCGGCAAGTTCCAGCGCGAGCGGGATCCCATCCAGAATAGTGCAAATTTCAATGACAGCTATCGCATTGTCGGGGGTAATGCTGAATTTGGGCTGATGCTGACGGATGCGTGCCGCAAGCAGCTGGACCGCCTCGAAGCCCATCAGGGTACCCGGGTCCTTATCCTCTCCACGGGAGGGAATGGTCAATGGCGGCAGGGGGTACTCATGTTCGCCCGTAATGTGCAGTGGAACACGGCTGGTGACGAGGATCTTCAGGTCATGGCAATTTTTGAGGATCTGTGCTACGTCCACAGCCGCCTGGTCGACGATGTGCTCGAAGTTATCAAGGATGAGCAGGAGCTTTCGATCCTTGATTCCGGCGATGAGTTGGGACAACCCGGGCGAGGGAAGCTGCTTGAGGAATTCCAGGGAACGGGAGACGGTAGCAGCGAAGAACTCAGCGTTTTCCATCTCTGCCAGGTCGACGAACCACACCCCGTCGGGAAAATCCGGCAGCAGGTCCGTGCCGCTTTGGATGCTGAGACGGGTCTTGCCGATTCCGGGGGGTCCGATGAGCGTGACCAGGTGAATGGTCTTGTCCCTTATCAGCGATGAGACGGCTGTCAGGTCGTTGGATCGGTCGATGGTGGATGTGAGCAGGGCGGGAAGATTATTCGGAACCGAGAGTCTAGTCTCAACGACCGCGCCAGGTCGCTTGTCGGTGAATACCCCGCGTGCCATCAGGAGGAAAGTCTCCCTGTCCACGTCGGGAATCTCAAGCGCGCGAGACAACGACAAGGCCAAGTCACGGGAGGGCTTTCGCTCATCCGCTTCGACTTTACGGATGGCCGCGGCCGAGCACCCGGCGCGTTTTCCCAGCTCGACCTGGGTCAGGTCGAGCTTCCTGCGGCGGGATTTTACCCACTCGCCAAAGGATTCAGGGATTTGCGCAGCGCTCATTTTGTAACGCTTTTTGTCACGCCCTGCGTGACCAATCGATTCATCAGAGGAATTATCCTATGGAGGAAATTGATTTGGAGAATTATAAATCCGATTTTTTCTTGTACGAGGAGAATATCAAATGAATGCATTATTTGTAGAAGAAATCAAACAGATCATATCTCGGCAACAGGAGGCATGGAATCGCGCGGATGCGGCCGGCTTTTCCCAGTACTGCGATGCGAGCGTTTCGTTCACCAACATCCTAGGCAAGGTGTATTTCGGGAGGAATCTTTTCGATGAACGGCATGCAGACATCTTCTCCAGTATTTTCAATGGGAGCGCTTTGAACCTGTCCATCCAGCGGATCCATTTTCCAAATCCTGATGTGGCCATCGTCGATCTCTGTGCTGCGGTCACCAATTACCGGGCCCTTCCTCCCGGGATCAAGGTTCCGGAAGACGGCGTGCTGCTCACATCCCTGATGCAGGTTTTTATCCGCACCGAATCAGGCTGGCGCATGGTGGCCTATCACAATGTCGATATAAAAAATTAACGATTGGAGAAAAAAATGAAAACCAGACAATTACCCTTACTTCTTGTTGTCCTCTCCCTCATGCTGAGCTCTTTGGCTTGCGGACTATTCTCTGCACCAGGAACCAACCCAACTGAAGAAGTTGAAATCCCGTTTGATGAGCCAACCCGGGTACCTCAACCTATTGTGGAAGAGACCCCTGCGGACGCATCCCAACCTGAACAGCCATCTTCCCTTCTCCCCGACCTGACCGGCATGATGCCTGCAGTCGATATAAACGGAAATGGGACGATTGACATTTGCGAAGCGGTTCCGTCTGAAGTGTGGGAGATGGTCATGGCGCGGCCGCAGGCGGGTGAGCCGACTCCATTTCAGGATCCCTCCTTGGGAGACGGGTGCGCATTTGATTTCGGCAGTGACAGCAGCGCAGCTTACTTCTCTTACGTGACCTTTGCCAGCGAAGACCAGTTCAATGATGCCCTTACATCCGCTGTAAACGCTGAACCGGTGACCACGGTGGGAGACTCCGCCTTCCTAAACTATGGACCGGATGCCCGTCAGTTGTGGGTTCGCGCAGGCGACAAGGCGGTGATGGTTGCCATTGGCGACCAGGAAAATGTTGAAGGCATGATGGTGGCAGCGCCGTTTCTGCTGCTGGCATTGCCTTAGAGAATGAGCTCCGATGAAATTCCGAATCCTTTTACCCATGATGCTTTTACTTTCAGCGATCGCGAGTGGGTGCGCTGTAAATCCTTTCGTCGCGCCGACCCCCACAGCGACAGCCACACCCACCTCAACACCGCTGCCTCCCACACCCACTGCCATCCCAGTACCCGAATGCGAGATTGGGGATGCCCCTGATTTCAGCGGATTTGAATCCTGGACCAAGGTAAATCCGAAGCCAATCAAAGGTCACGAAACACTGACAAATATCTACGTGGACGAATTGGCAAAAGATATTTATCTCTCAGCCTCGGGTGAAGCCTTCCCGGTCTGCGCGAAAATCGTCAAGACACATCTGGCCGGTGACAGCGACATCGTCACTGCAATCACGATTATGGTCAAGATGCCTGAGGGTTATGACCCGGACCACAATGACTGGTGGTGGGGGATGTATGACAAGGAAGGTAAGACTGCCGAGATGAGCGGAAAAGTCCCGGTATGCATCGCCTGTCATCTCCCGGCTGCCTCAGCAGATTATGTCTTTTCGCGAAAAGTTATTGAAGAATCTCAAAAGTAAAAAGGAGCAAACCATGATCAAGCGTTTAGTGTTTTTCGTAATTGCTGCATTTCTCATTATCGGTTGCAGTCCGCAGACCTCGATTCCGGCTAATTCATCCCCAACACCTTCTGGCGGTTGGGGGGTCACCGTTACTGAAAATCCTGCCACCGAAGTGCCTCCCCAACAGGCGCCCGTTTCAGGCGACGAGTGCGGTAATCCTTATTATCCTCTGAAGAGCGGCGCGCAGTGGACGTACACAGGGCCGGAAGGTGCATTTACCCATACCATCTCCAGCAGCGGCGGCGGCATATTCACCATCCTTGTCGAGTCAGGGGCGAATACCTTCAACATCCAGGCATTATGCATGGAAGGGGGGGATATCAACCTGCTTCAAGTCCCGGGAAACTCACTCAGCTACTCGGGTGAAGCCGGCAGCTCCACCATGACCACCACAAGCAATGAAGGCGTGACTCTGCCGGGAGATATCCAGGTGGGTGATGACTGGTCGCAGACTCTTGGCGTGGAAGTGTCCGCGGGAGACCAAAGAATGGATTTCACGCTTGATTCCACCTACACCGCTGTTGGGTATGAGAATGTCTCCGTGCCGGCTGGCACGTTTAATGCCCTCAAGATCGAGCAAAGTACCAGCATGGGTGGTCCGGAGCCCATGATTCAAACCCTGTGGTACGTCCAGGAGGTGGGCATGGTCAAATCCGAGATCGATATTGGGGAACTCGTTGTGCAGGAGCTGGTTTCGTACAACATCCCTTGATTTCCGAAGTCGTTTCTTTTCTTATGAATAACTTGAGAAAGGTTGCTGAAATGAATCTTATTGGTAAATCCCTAATGAATTGGAAGATCATGCTGCTGGTGTTTATGCTGGCAGGTGGATTGGCTTTTTTCTCCTCCCAACAGGTTGCGCACGCGCAATCGGATTGTATTGATCCGGCGACCGGAGCAGCGTGCACTCCCGTTCCACCGGGACCCACCTGCGGAGTACCTGGCACACCTCCATGTGAACCTCCACCACCCCCGCCTCCGACTTCGCCGCCCAGCGGCTGCACGGATGCGGCTGGGAACGCCTGCACGCCGGTCCCGCCACCATCCAACCCGGATCCGACTCGCACGCCCAAACCTCGGCCGACTAACACTCCATTGCCCACGGCGACCTTCACTACTACGCCAACTACTTACTTTATTATGCCCAAGGAAACTGCAACGCCAACACCACTTGGGATGGCGACAGCAACCAATCAGTATATTTTTCCAAAGACAACTCCTACATCTCTCGTCGAGATACCGGCGCCTTTCATCCTGCCGCCCAAACCGGTCACACCGAAATCGCAGCAGAGCCCGTGGGGTGGATTCATTGATCAGTTCATAAAATGGGTAAACAGTCTCTTTCCTGGCAAATCCAGTTCAATTGTTCTTAAAGATTTGCTTTGGCTCAATAAAGTCAATGTTGTGGATGGTGAATATAAGTACTGCATGGGCGGACCCATGTGTCCGAATATGGAAACTCGCTACCCTTACGACAATATTAAAGTCATCATAATGCCTGAAGGCGTAGTAGCTCCAAAAGTTATCGAAGGAAAAGAAGAAGATTTCTATCCTGCTCTATGCCTTGGATCTACAGGAGAAGATGGTTGTCTCAATCCTGTACTTGGTTATAGATTTAGTCCAGAGGAGCAAGCATCTTGGAGTTGGAGTCTGAACAATTACTTCTTCCAGAATTATGGTAAGTCCTTACCAGGAGTTTATGTATTTGATATTCCGAAAAACTGGATTAAAGGACCAGGTAATTATTTATTAACTGCTTATGTCAACTTTAATCAGCAGGCTTTCTTGGAAAACTATGACAATAATTTTATAACCTTCTCTTTTAAGATTACTGGCGATACGTCGATTGCAAAAGCCCTTCCTACTGCAACGCCAATTCCTGACAACCAGTTTTATTTTGAAAATAAAGTAGTAGTTCTTCAAGACGAAAATTGTGTGCTAGGTTGTGCAGTAACAACCAATGGATGGATTAATGCTGGACGACCGGTTGAAGTGTATACCATAGGTCTTGGGTCTCCCAGTGTAATAAATGGGATAACTTCATACAAATATGTTGGTAACCCTGCCGCAGCAGCCATGTTCTTTTGCAAAGGAGCAACGGGACTGAACGGTTGCGCCAGCCCCTCCCCAGCCGATTTACCACCTTATACATTACCTCAATGGTTTACTGATAGCCCTGATGCGAAACTACTCAGTAACCAACCTGGAATTGTTCGTTTCACCGTCCCGGGAAATCAGATTTCCTCTCCCGGTATATATAAATTTACTTTCTATGTGAATTACCAGCAACAAGCTGCGCCGGAGAAAAATATGATCGATAACACAAAGACGATTTATTTAAATGCAGTAGCGCAACAACAATAATCATCAAGGGATCATAAGGAGACCGACATGAAAAATTTGTACGCATCCCTTTATAGTTTGATCGTTTTGACTCTGCTTATGTCCGCGTGCAACTTGCCGTTCGGTAATGCCGTGGAGCCGGCGCTGGAAGTTCCCTTAGCAACACTGGAACTCCCATCTTCGCCGACGCCTGAACCTCTTGTGCCGGAGGCTCCCACCATCGGCTCGACGATCTCCTGGTTCGACACCAGCACGCTGGTCTATGTGCCGGGCGGGGAGTTCGTCATGGGCGCGGACGAACCTAAAGAGCAGGATTTCAACCCTGCACATCCCGTTTCGTTGAACGGATTCTGGATCTACAGCACCAAGGTCACCAACGAGATGTATAACCTGTGCGTCTCGCTGGGGCAGTGCACGCCTGCTGCGACCACACAGGAAGAACCAGGTGCAACACTGATAGGGACTTCCCTCATCAGTTATATCACTGGTCCCGAAGGTAATGGTTATGCTTTGAAGGATTTGCCTGTCTACCAATGTGACCTGGGACCAGGCGGACAATTATTGCAAGTGGGTGGGCGGACGCCTGCCGACCGAAGCCGAATGGGAGAAGACCGCGCGCGGGACGAAGATCCAGCCCTACCCATGGGGCGAAGAGACCCCTGCCTGTGACTTGCTTAATTTTGGCGAATGCAACGGTTTGCTAAGCAGCGTGCTCGACCATCCCGAGGGGATTAGTGATTACATGGCGCTTGGATATGGCGGGTAATGCTTACGAGTGGGTGAGTGACTGGTACGCGAAAGATTACTATACCCAGTCGCCTGCATCGAATCCAACCGGACCTGTGGATGGAGAAACCCGTTCGGTACGCGGATCGAGCTTTGACACAGGCGTGGACTCCGTCTTTTCTGCTCAGCGTTCTTCCTTGGAACCCGATCGATACAAAATGGACGTGGGTTTTCGCTGTGTGGTGGAAGACCCGGCAGTCTTCGCACCGATCTGTGAAGCGCCGGCAGTGATCCCTTTGAGTCCTAGTGCTCCACAACCTGAGCAGTCTGCTTCTAGTGGAGGCGATTCGACTTCTGAGAAATTTTCTTTTGATTTGTCAACAGTACCTGTGAAAAATTCATCCTTTTGCGCCAATAAATCTGCGAAACTTGGAGGGGGGACTTTTCTTGTTGATGATTATTCTAATTTAGGGAAGTTCTTTTTATTAAATTGTAATATTGCGTTTACCTATGCTATAGACCCAAATATTAAGTGGGCTGGATCTGGTCCCGGATCCGGATTTGTAAACGCGTATCCATATTGGGGTCATGGCTTTTATGGACCTGAAGGAGCTAAATATACTTTTACAATAGATTTTCCTGCATGTGACGTCAAGCTATCTCCTCCCCCGACGCTTACGAGTGTTTCTGCGGTTTGTGCCAAAGGGTACACCTTGCAATCAAATGGAACATGCCAATATGCTGGTTCAGCAAATCAGCCAGCCAGTATGGCCTGCCCTGGCGGATATTCCTACAATTTACAGTCCCAGTGCTGTACACAGAATCCACCACAAGCAGGTATTAACCAGATTCAATATCCTGCTTGTGGACCGGGGAACATCTACGATCCCCAGCAAAGGATCTGTTATAAACCAGTTTCAAATACATCGAAATCTATACCAACTTCGATCACCTACCAATTTAAACTTGGCACTTGCGATGAATCCAAGCCAAACGACTCAGATAAGCCTTCCCAGCCTCAGCCAACGCCCTGCATCATTGACCCTGCCACTGGTGCGTGTCATTAGCGATTTTACCTAACACAGATCGTCCCAAAGGTTGGAAAAACCTTCGGGACGATTTTTCATTCGGTAATTCTTGAAAACAGGCTACTTGCGCAATTCTTCGGCTGCTTTTGCCAACTCTTTGGAATTTGCCTGGATCTTCTTGATCGCAGCGACAGCATCGTCCACGCCTTTAGGACCGCAGCGGAAGACATTTTCATCGAGCCAAACCGCTTCATGCTCACAGGCTTGCGTTGCAACGGGCAGGTTCATCTGCTCGAACTTGAAATACTCCGGGAAGGCGTTGGGCACCGCCAGCTTCGACTTCTGGGGCTGGAAGAGCTTGTAGTTGTGCATGGCTTCGTAGCCTGTCCAGCAGTCCACGCCCTCGGCATCCAGAGCGGCGCACATCACATCGTGTTCCACGCCAAACTCTGCAGGGTTGATAGCAAACATGTAGCGATAGAATGAGCGGGTGGTGTGACGCTCATCCCGTTTGAGCACGCGCACGCCATGGACTTCACTGAGAGACTCGTCCATGTAGGCAGCCATTTCCTCACGCTGTTTTGCCTGCGCCGGGAAGCGCTCGATGCCCACCAGCGCCAAAGCTGCGGCCAGTTCTCCCAGGCGGAAATTGCCTCCGGTCATGTATTCGCCTTCGTTGGTTTCCGGTCCACCGCCCGGCTCATGCGGACGCCCACAGTCGATGATGGAGGCTGCTTTCGCCGCAAGCTCCGGCGTCCGGCACAGCAGAATTCCGCCCTCGCCGGAAGTTAATATCTTCGAAGACTGCAGGCTGAACGAGCCGAAATGCCCGATGGTACCGGAACCGCGTCCGCGCCACTTCGCGCCGTGGGCATGGGCACAGTCCTCGATGACCACCAGGTTGTGCTTCTCAGCAAGCGTCATCAATGCATCCATGTCGGTCATCTGGTGTCCGAGGTGCACGCAGATGATGGCTTTCGTTTTAGGCGTGATTGCTTTTTCGGCAGCTTTCACATCCAGACAATAGGTGTCCGAGGTCACGTCGACGATGACGGGGATGGCGCCGGCCGCCATAGGTGCGGATGCGGTGGCCTGGAAGGTGTAAGCCGGGACGATGACCTCGTCCCCCCAGCCGATTCCTGCCGCACGTAAAGCGACTTCCATCGTCACCGTGCCATTGGCCATCGGAACCGCATACCCGCCGCCCTGCATCTCTGCGAATTTTTTGGCGAGCTCGGCAGTCTTCGGACCCGGGTAGGGATAACCACCCCAGCGGCCGGATTTGATCACTTCGGTCACGGCGTCGATGTCGCGCTGGTCCCAGACCGGCCATTCGGGGTAGGGTTCGGTGCGGGTCTTGGATCCACCCAAGATTGCTAATTCAGACATGTGTAACTCCTTTTCATTGGTTCAAATTTTGATATTTAATCTACGATGATTTACCGAAGAATACTGGCAGATAAACTTTGTTCGCCTCGAGTAATTCCCGAAGCATTTGTCTGGCTTGAGGAATGGTCAGGCGGCTGGAGAGCGGGTCGTTGAGCAGTACCTGGAGGGCCTGTTCCCAGCTGCCGGTCAGCGCCGCTTCGACGGTCATTTCCTGCTGGCGGATGTGGTGTTCAAGGACATTTTGTATTCCCGCCGGGACTTCCCCGAAACTGAGGGCACTCGTGCCGGTCTGATCGATCACGCCGAAGGTTTCGACAACCGCTTCGCGGGGCAGATTGGTGATCTGGCCGGAGTTTGGCAGATTCAGGATGCCTGCATAATTCTCCCCGCACACAACGGCGCGGATGATTTTGTTGGCCGCTTCGCCGGAGACATCCTGCAGGAAAGGTTCCAGCGGAAGATCACCCCGGATGGCATTCTCGATCAGGGTCCTGGCTTCGGTTTCCATTTCAATTCGATCCGCGATGCTCGTCAACCGCATACCGAAATCCGCGCCCCGGTGAGTGGACTCGTTGAGAAAATGCGGAAAAAACTCGGCGATGTGGCGGTCGCCTGCCGCCGGGAGTGCGCCATACAACTGGAACAAGGTCGATTTGACCCTGGCATGATCGGCAAAAACCGAAGGATCATCCGCATCCACTTCCATTATACCGTCCAGGATTTTGGCTGTCAGTACGGGCAATTCATCCCACACGTGCCGGCCTTCGACATACAGATCCGTGATCCAGATCAGATGGTTGATGCCCGCCACCCTCGCCTGAATCTTTTCAGGGCTGGTGTTGAAAAGCTTGGCAAGATTCCTGCGCACCCCGAGGTATTCATGGCACAGTCCTACTGTTCGGCGGGGGACGGTGCGGAACATGCACAGGGCGCGAGTCAGCGTGGACATGGGGTTTGTGTAATTCAAGAACAGGGCATCCGGGCAGATCTCGTTCACTTTCCGGGCGATATCCACAACCACGGGGATATTGCGCAGGGCACGCGCCAGTCCACCCGGGCCGGTGGTGTCGCCTACGGTCTGGTGGATGCCGTACCGGGCAGGGATTTCGAGATCGGGTCGCATGGAATCCAGGCGGCCTGTGGTGATGGTCAGGATGATGAAATCCGAGCCTTGCAAAGCTTCATCGAGCGAAAGAGTTTTCTCGAGCTGAAAATCAAGCTGGAAATCGGTGAGCACTTTACGGCCGAGGGAGTAGATCAGATCCATCCGGTCCTGCAAGATATCGTGCAGGACAATGGTCGAACCCTTCAGTTCCGGTGTGGTAAAAATATCCCGCAAGAAGGTCGGACTCCAGGTGTAGGAACCGCCGCCGATGATGGCGATTTTTGTCATGGTTTATCCCTCAACGTGAATTAGATCCAGGATGGCGTCCATCACCTTCGGTCCAATACCTTTGCCGATGGAGTTGGTTTCTTCGTATTGTGCGCCGGGATTAAAGCACATGGTTAACATCCGGAGTGAAAAGTCCGATCAAGTCTACGGCGCGAAGGACAAGAGTCTTCGACCCGTTCGAGATCGCCCTGGAGTGGGAGAACAGATCATCATGAGATCGATTCTGCAAAGCGGTTATGCCCGAATCCCGCAAGAAAAATCGGGCGGTCGAGCGAAGGGGTGATGATTGTTTGGGCGAATCCGACTTTCATGGATATTCTCCATTAGGCGTCCACTCGCGGGGAGCGGGTTGCAGAAGGCCGACAGCCGTGAAGCCCTCTTCGAGCATCTGGTTGATGGCGGACTGCATTTCGATTTCTCCGCGTTCCGAAGGTTGGATTTTCACCAGGTATTCCCAGGTTTGCGGCGGCAGGATAAACAGGATCGAGGCGGCATAGGGACTCATGATTTCCTCGCGCTGCGGCTTTTCGATGATGCGACATACCCTCCAGCCGTCGTCCACTTCCACGCTCGAACGGGCCATCAGCTCATCGATCGGGCATTCCTTCAGGCTCATGGCGATGTCAGCATGGCTTTCCTCATAAGCCTGGGTCAATGCGAGCAGGGAATTCTCGTCCAGGATGTAATCCGTGGCTATGACCATCACCGGCTCATTCTGAATCCACTCCGCCGGGACGCTCATCAGCGCATCGCCATTTCCGCGCAGAGCGGTCTGGTGTGCGAAAGAAGTATCCAATCCCCATCTTGAACCGTCGCCGACGAAGGCGATGATCTGCTCTTCGAGATGGTGGACGACAACGCAAATCCGCTCAGCCCCGGCTCTTTTAACGGCACGAAGAACATAATCGAGCGTCGGGCGGCCATCGACGGGCAGGAGCGGTTTGGGTGTCGCGTCGGTGTAGGGGCGTTGGCGCGTTCCTCGGCCGGCGGCGAGAAGGATGGCCGATTTAACCATTCGCCTTCACTCCCAATTCCTCCTCTGCAGGGGGAGGGTTATCTGTCCCTACTCTCGTCGGGAGAGAGACCGGACGGGGGAACAGGCCGTCACCCATTTCGGCTACAAATACCCGGGTTGGAAGATCTGGATACCGTTCCGCCAGCTTTTCCGTGATTTCATGTACCGCACCCATGACCTGCTCCCGGTTCGCAAGCGCGACCACGCACCCGCTATAACCACCACCGCTGAAACGGCTTCCGTACACCCCGGCGGTATTGCTGGCAATCTGGTGTAGCTCCACCAGCACCGGGCTGCCGGATTCGTAGTTGTTGATGGACGAAGCGCAGGATTGATTCATCAGCGAGCCGAACTTCTCCAGGTCGGATTCTTTCCAGGCTTGTGCACCCTGGTGGACACGTTCCACTTCGGTGTAGAAATGCTCGGCGCGACGGCACAAATTTCCGGGCAGTGAAGCTCTTTTCTCCTTGAAAAGCTCGTGTGGTATGTCAGACAGCTTCCTCGCACCGGGATGCAGCATAGTTGCGGCTTCTCGGCACTCCGTCACCCGGATGTTGTATCCGCTTTTGGTCAGCTCGCGGGGAATTCCAGAGTAGACCACAATCCACGAAGCGGAATCAGGTTCTGGATCGGGGATGGGAGTGAATGTCCCTGTAACCGTATTCATCCACAGCAGGGCATCCTTTGTTCCATGGACGATGGTCATCGGGTCGAGGATGCCGTTCTGCAAGCCGAGTTGACCGTTTTCAAGTTGGAAATCGAGCCAGACCATTTCCTCAGCGGTGACGTCCAGGCTGTTTAACATCCGCCAGCGCTTTGAGATAAGCCAGCCCAACCGAAGCGGATGAGCTTAATCCCGCGCCGACCAATGCCCCGCTGACATAGCCGCGCAGCCCGCGATGCAGCTTGTCTCCAAGGACCAGCGCGGCAGCCTGAGCGTAGCGTGCCCAGTGCGAGGCGTCGACCTCATCGCCAATTTCAAAGCGCGTCTCGCCAAATTGAGCGCTGGTGAGATGGATTTCCCGCGAGGGAATTGGCTCATAGTCAAGTGTCGTTCCAAAGCCAAGAGTGCGGCCTAACACAGATCCGCCCTGGTGATCGATGTGGGCGCCGATGGGGCAAATGCGGTAAGGGGAGAAAATTCTCTTCATGTGATAGATCTAAAGTTTTTCTGGCTCACAGAAAACAGCTGATTGCAAGACTCCGTTCGTGTTATCTTTTATTAACGGTCCACCAGGGTATTTTTGAAGGTTGTGAGCGCCAGCGAAATAATCGATATTTATTTGATTTCCACAACTTTACCCGTGCGGCTCGATCTATAAGCTGCATCCACGATCTTCAAATTGACCAGCCCCTCCGCAGCGCCGGGGACAGGAGTTGTACCAGTCCGGATGCATTCCATGAAATGCATCATCTGAGCGTCATACATCGTTTGAGGGCAATGTTCCTTGCGCGGAAATTTGAAACCGGACTTGATGACATCCAACCTTTGAGCCTGAAAATTCGGCATTTTGAGCAGAGTGGGGAAGATCTGCCCGAATCCATTTTCTCCGTAGAGCTGGGTCCCGGCTTCCGGACCGTCGCTGTGGGGCTGCCACCACCCGGATTCGATGTAGGTCGTCGTGCCGTTGTCCCAGTTCACGATAATGACACCGGTATCGTCCACGTCGAAATCCTTGTAGTGGGTGCCGATGCGCGCATAAACGCTCTCCGGCTGCGGGTCGCCGAGCAGGAAGCGCGCTGTGTCGAGCGCATGGATGCCCATGTCCGCCAGTGCACCGCCGCCTGCGAACTTCTTCTGCGTAAACCAGCCGGCAGGTCCCCAGTGTGTGTGCACGCCGTATCCCTTGGTGCGGATGATTTTTCCCAGCCGCGGAGTCTGTTTCTTGAGCCAGCGCACATCCTCATCGAAACGCCAGCAGTGCGCCACCATGAGCGGAGCACCGCATTTCTCGCCGGCTTCCGCCATCTTCTGTCCCTGCGTGGAATTCATCGCCATGGGCTTTTCGACCATCACAGCCACGCCTGCCTTGAGCGCGGCGACTGCCTGAGGGGCATGCAGGAAGTTTGGCGTGCCGATGACCAGCCCGTCCACACCGCCGGTTTTTAACAATTCCTCGACCGTGGCAAACTGCTGTTTGATACGGAACTTTTTTGCGAACGGTTCAGCCTTGTCGGCATATTTCTCGACGACCGCCACGACTTCTCCGCCGTTATTTTTTATCGCTTTGGCATGGATGGCGGCAATATACCCTGCGCCTGCAATGGCAAATTTCATGTTTCCTCCTGGTTAATCTCACAATGAATGTGCCAATCCATATGCGAGAGAATGTTTCTCGCAGTAGGCAGGTAATTCCTTGAGTGTTTTTTCTGTCACGCTGGCGGGAATTCGATCGAGTGGAATATGGCATGCCTTGAGCGCGGATTCATAACGCCCCGTGTCCTGTCCCTGCAGCCGGGACATGATCATGATTCCCGGTCCAACCAGGTCGCCGTGGGGAAGTCCGTGCCCCATGTGGTTCTCAGCGGAGTAGGCAAAGTAATGCTCGCTGCCTTCCTCCGGCCGGGCGTGACCGACCTGGTTGCACAATTGAACCTCCATCGCCAGGCAGTCGTACAGGGTCTTTAACCCGTCCCTGTCACCCCGCCCCGCCGCTTCGGCACATTCGCAGTACACCGTTCAGGATGCTCTGGGCATTATCGTACACCCACGGGATGAACTCCATGCCCTCGGGATTTCTCCCCTTTTCGTGGGCGAATTTCCAATCCCAACAGCCGGTGGCGATGGACATGACATCCGTGATGCCTGCCGCGCGGATGGATGCAGGCGCTTGCGCGATCACGTTGAAATCGAGGATGATATTTTCCGGAACCTTGGTCGGGATGTAGTACACGCAGCCGTCGCGGCGAATCCCGGATGCAGCGGTGATGAAAGCGTCAACGGAAAGGGCGGTCGGCACGACGGTGAGTGGGAGATTGATTTTGGCCGCAAGATACTTGGCGGCGTCCGCAGTCAGACCTCCACCGACCGAGTACACGGCTTCGAAGCGGGATTTTGACACACCTTTCAGCATTGAGTCCCAATATAAAGTGGTCGCTTCCGTGATTTCGATCTGTGCGGCAATGTTAACGCCATTCAATTTCGCCTTAACTGCATCCCAGGCTGGCGCAGATGTAACAAGAAGTGCGGGTCTTTTGTCCTCGAGTTCAGCAAAAGGCAGTAGATGAGCAACAGGGAGGTTAACTATCTTTTCCATTAAATTCATGCCGGGGAAAGCTGAACATGATGCTCGGTATGATGGTGATGATCACCGCTCTTCTCGCATTCACACGGGTCCACATGCACCGTGACATCCACCAGCGCCGGTAAGATGTGAAATAGTTCATGGCGAACTTCTTCGGCGATGTGGTGGCTCTCGTGGGTGGGAAGCTCACAATCGACAGTGATGTGCAGCTCAGCCCGCTGGCGATGCCCCACCCAGCGGATGGCTGTATCATGCACGGATTGCACTCCTTCCACATGCTGTGCTGTATGTTCGACAAGATGCGTGATCTCCGGGTCGACGGCGTCCATCACGCGGAAGTACATATCCCTGGCGGAGTTCCACACGATAACCAAAATAGCGATGCCGATCAGCAGGCCGATGATGGGGTCGAGCAGCGGAAAGCCAATCCACACGCCAATGGCGCCAGCCAGTACCGCCAGCGAGGTGAAACCATCCGTCCGGGCATGATTACCATCGGCGATCAACGCCGCGGAGCCGATCTGCTTGCCGACATTGATGCGGAAAACCGCTACCAACTCATTCCCAAGGAAGCCGATGATTGCTGCAGCAGCCACCCAGCCCAGGTCGGTGATGGGTTCCGGGTATAGGATCTTCATGATTGCCTGATAGATAGCCACGCATGCGCTGAACAGGATCATCATGACGATGATGACGCCAGCAATGTCCTCGGCGCGCCCATACCCGTAGGTGTAGCGTTTGTCCCGCGCACGCCGGGCAAGCGTGAAAGCGATTCCCAGCGGGATGGCGGTCAGCGCATCCGAAAAATTATGGACGGTATCCGCAAACAAAGCCACGCTTCCGCTCATATAGACGATAAAAACCTGAAAGAACGCTGTGGCCAAAAGTGCGACAAGCGAAACCTTGACCGCCCAAATACCTCGATCGGTGGCCAAGGCAGCGTCCAGTGCGGCTTCCTGGTGGCCGTGGGAGTGAGGCATGATGGCATGTTTGACCTTCGCCCAAAATCCATCGTGAGAGTGGTCGTGTACATGTTCATGCCCATGTTCATGTCCTTCATGATCGTGCTCATGTTCGTGTTCGTGATGATCGTGCTCGTGCGACATTAAGAACCTCCAGTAGATTGAGATGTGGAGGTTATAGGGTTTGGTCTTTACGCGGGAACCCTCAACCGTCGACCCGCGATACGCGCAACGTATTACTTCCAGAATTGAGGAAGATGTTCCTTGTAAGTTAATAGATAATCCTCGAGGATCAATTTCGCCTGTTCGATATCCGTGATGACCGGATCAAGCAGCAGGCACTGCAGCGCTTTTTCACGCGAACCTTCCACGGCGGCGTCCACGCACAGCTGGACAGCGGTCAATTCGCGGCGGCACAGTTCGGCTATCGATTCGGGCAGCGGTCCGACAGGCACGGGGTGGATTCCCGCTCCATCCACAACCACTGGCGTCTCGACAATGGCGTTCATCGGCAGATTGGGGATCTGCCCCACGTTGGGACGGTTGGCTGCCAGGTGGTAGTGAGTGCCGCCTCCAGCGATGTTCTCGATCATTTCCAACGCACCTTCGCTGTCGCTGCCACGCAAGCCATCGATGGTCATGGCGCCGTTGGCCATGTCGTTCATCCGGTCCAGGTCAAAATCGCGCAGGTTGGCAGCGAAATCCCAATCGTAAAGCCGGAGATTGTACTTTTCCCAGGGCTTGGTGTCGGGGTTGCTCACCCAAGGCAGGTACTCGCACAGGTGCGTGTCGCCGGGGACAGGGAACAAGCCGAAGGTATCGAACACGCGGCGGGTGAGGGGTTCGAAATCCTCGGGGATGGCAGCCCAGCGCTCGCGGAACAGCGGATACAGGTCCTCGCCCGTGCGCCGGTCACGGATGGAAAGTATCCATGAGAAGTGATTGGTCCCGGCAGCGCGAATGTCGATCAGCGGGAGAGTCTGTTGCAGCACATGCTCACGCCCCGGTGTTGCCAGCGGATCTCCAGCGTGCATCCCGCTGATGCCTTCGGGCACTTCTACTCCAATGGCGTCTCCAAGGGTCATGCCGACGAATACGTAGCCGATCATCAACTGGTGGCACAAGCCGACGGACTTGATGGTACTGTGGCGGTTGACCAGGTCGCAGATGCGCACCATCGGGTTGGTATAGTTGATGAACCAGGCGTCGGGACAGTCCTGTTCCATGGCGCGCACGATCTCCAGTATGGGTCCGGCATTGCGGGCTGCGTGGGCAAACCCGCCGGGACCGCCGTTCTCAGCATAGGGTTGGCGGACGCCATACTTGAGCGGAATCTCGAAATCGGATTTCCACAATTCCTCACGAGGTCCGACCTCGATGGCATTGACGACGAACGATGCGCCATCGAGTGCGTCCTTGTGATGGGAGTGGGCAGAGATGGTCATCGCTGAATCCCACTCGCGATTCAACCGGTCCGCCAGCCGTTTGACGATATCCAGGCTTGACGGATTGCGGTCCACCAACGCGAGGGTGGACCCGCGAAGCTTGCGGCTTTGCATGAGCGCTGCCAGAGTGTTCTCGCCAAAGCTGGTGCTGCCTGCGCCGATAACCGTGATCTTGGTGGGCAATGACATGGGGGAGGTTAACCTTCCACCTGATTAGTACGAATCACCTCGCTGTACCAATTGGCTGAATCCTTGAGTGTGCGTTTCTGAGTTTTGTAATCCACGTGGATGATGCCGAACCGTTTGGTGAAACCATGCGCCCACTCGAAGTTGTCCATCAGCGACCAGACGAAGTAACCACGGATATCCACACCGTCCTGCATGGCAAGACGCACATTGATGAAGTGCTGCCGCAGGTAATCGAGGCGGCGGTCGTCATGTATTTTGCCATCGGGCGTGATCATATCCTTGAATGCTGCGCCGTTCTCAGTGATGTAAACCGGCGGCAGCCGATAATCCTTGTTGATCTTGACCAGCATGCGTCTGAACGCGGGTGCGCAGACCTCCCAGCCCATCTCGGTATATTCCGAGCCGGGGATGTTTTCCAGCCGGCCATCCTTGGCGCTGATGACGCTCCGTGAATACGAGTTGATACCCAGGAAGTCAAGCTTCTGAGAGATCAATGCCATGTCACCGGATTTGATTTCCGGGAGCTGCCCCCCGAGGAGCTCGATGGTCTCCGGGTGATAATGACCGGTGAAGATGGGATGCAGGAAGATGGTATCCCCGGCATTCCAGGCATGCTCGGCAGCGGCGATATCGGCCGGGTCATCGGTGGCGGGGTCAATGCCCCACTGACTGAGGACGATTCCCACCTCGAGGTTCGGATCGACTCCCCGGATGGCCTGTACAGCCAGCCCGTGGGCGACCATCAGGTTGTGCATCACCTGCCGTGCTTTGAGCGGATCCTGTTCGCCCGGAGCATGCTCACCGCTGACATAACCGTCCCAGGCGATGACTCCCGGCTCGTTGAATGTCGTCCAGCGGCGGATGCGGTCGCCGAGCCGCTTAGCCATCACCGCGGAATAATCGGCGAAATAACCCAGATTGTCGCGATGGGTCCAGCCGCCATTTTCGTAAAGGGCCTGCGGGTAATCCCAGTGATGCAATGTAATGAAGGGTTCGATGTTGGCTGCCATCAGCGCATCGGTCAGGCGGTCGTAGAAATCGAGACCGGCCAAGTTGACTTTTCCAAACCCGGAAGGGAAAATGCGCGGCCATGAAACCGAGAAGCGATAAGCCTTGAGTCCCAGCTGGCGCATCAGGGCGATATCTTCGGGGTAACGGTGATAGTGGTCGCAGGCTATGTCCCCGTTGGATTTATCTGAGATCTTGCCAGGCGTGTGACTGAACCGGTCCCAGATCGATTCGCCCTTGCCGTCTTCGTTCCAGGCGCCTTCAATCTGGTAGGACGCGGTCGCCGCGCCCCAAAGAAAGTTGACAGGAAATTTATGGATGGATGTCATAAGTGTTTTTTGAGTACCTCTGTGAGTGGTTTATTTTCCTTGCAGTTAATTAACTTGAATGCGCTGAGCAGGTCATCCAACTTTTCTTCCGGCATGTCTTTGAAAAGATTGGCATAAGGCACTTGCAGGAATTGTGCCAGATAACCAAACAACGTGTATTGCGCGAACCAACGCCGGTCAATTTTTACGCCCAGGTTCGAGCTGGATAAATAGGCGTCGATCGCATCGGCTGAGTTTACCAGAGCTTTCGCGACACTTCCCTTTGGCATCTCGCCTTCCCAATCGGCGGCTTCCCGTTTTGCTTTTTGGATCGGCTTGATCAGGCGGACATATTCCGACTCGGGGTCCAGGTTGTAGGATCCCATCGAAGCGATATCCTTCCACGTCCAGATCGCCCAATGGACCCCCGCTGATTCGAAAACGCCCAGTTGGTCGTCCAGCGCCGCGACACGATATTTCAGCGCTGACGGGTAACCGGCATACCAGACTCCGAACTCACCGACGAAAATGGGTTTGCGGTGTTTGAATGCCAGCCGGGTCCCGCTGTGCATCCCCAACTCCGCGGCGACGATGTCACGGTTCCAGTACAGACCGTCGATCACGCCGGGATAAGGTTTGCCACCGCCGGTGGGGGACATGTAATTGTGCGTGCTCACGACGAGGTTGTCGTCGAAGGTCACGTCCAGCCCGTCGTATTCGCACGAGAAATTGTCACCCTCGACAAAGATGATGTGCTTCGAGTCGATTTCGCGGATGGCTTTTGCGGCTTTACAGTGGACTGCATTGAGCGCATCCCAGTTGTAATCGTCCGAGTCATAGTTCTCATAGCGGACGCGGGTGCAGGGTTCGTTCATCAGGTCGTATCCGGCGAGCGCAGGATGGTTCTTGTAGCGCCTGGCCATTTCCTTCCACAGCCCTACGAAGCGGTCCTGAAAGTGTTTGTGCTGGTATAGCAGGATGTGCACGTGAGCATTGTCGCTGTGCCAGTCGGGATTGTGCCAGCCCTGCACCGCGTGAAAATCCAGGATGATATAAATCCCGTGTTTGGCGCACCAGCCGAAAGCCTGGTCGAGTCGCTTGAACCCGTCTTCGAGATATTCGAATGGCGCGTCATCCCGCTCGAAGTGACGGTAGTTGAACGGAATGCGGATTACATTTGCGCCGAGCTTTTTCATCGCCTTGACATCGTCTTCGGTGAAGAAATAATCCAGCAGGCGGTCGAAGAAAAACTGCGCTTTCTCCCTGCCCAGTGTGTGCGCCATCGTTGCGCGCAGGTTGTGCTCCGCGCCGACGAATCCGTCGATGAAATCCTCCATGTTCAACCAGCCGCCGACATTCCAGCCTTTCAGCCTGATGGGTTTGGCCGGATGAAGTGACAATTTGATTGTTCCTGGCTTTGATGAGTTCCATGGTGAATCCTGTGTCTGGTGTACGTTACTCCTTCGACCCCGTCAGCTTGATGCCTTGAATGAAGGTTTTCTGCGCGAAGAAGAAGGCGATGATGATGGGGACGGTGAAGACCACTGCCGCTGCCATGAGTTGGTTCCAGATGATGATGTTCTGACCCTGGAAATCCTGCAAACCGAGCGCCATGGTAAAGTTTTTCGGGCTGTTGAGGAAGAGCAGCGGTCCCGTGAAATCGTTCCAGACGTAAAGGAATGTGAAAACAGTGACAGTGGCGATCACCGGCGTGGAGAGGGGAATGACGATTCGAGTGAAGATCTGCCACTCATTCGCCCCGTCCACGCGGGCGGCATCGCACATTTCCTCCGGGATGGTCCTGAAGAATTGGCGCAGGAGGAAGATATCCCAGGCATTCGCAAAATAGGTTGGAATAATGAGAGGCAGAAAGGTATCACCCCAGCCGAGCGTATCGTTGAATAACAGGTAGATGGGAATCATCGTCACCTGGAAGGGGAGCATCATGGTGGCGAGCACTAAAATAAATATAATATCCCGGCCTGGGAAATTGATCCGCGCGAAGGCATAGGCGACCGGTGTGTTCGACACCAGCGTGCCGATGATGACAAAGAAGGCGATGATCAGGCTGTTCTTGAAATAAACCCAGAAGCTCGCGCCGACGCCGGGACGGCTGCCCCGGTTCATGGCATCCGGGAAATTCTGCCAGCGGAAGGATACCTCCATAACGGCCTCGGCAATGCGTTCCTTGCCTTGCTGAAGTTCGTAGTCGAAGATTACAGCGGGATTCTCCGGGTCTACGAATGTCCCGACGCCCTCGAAGATTTTTACGGCAGCCAGACGCTTGATCGTCCCGTCCGGGAGTTTGACATCATAGAGCGGGAGCTGCTCCCCGTTCACCTCCACGCGCACATTGTCGTAGGGCAGCCAGCGCGGCGGAGAGTGGAAAACATCCTGGTTCGACTTGAAGGCTGTCAGCAGCATCCAGACGAATGGCACCGCAAAGAACAAGCCGATGAAGATGATGAGTCCATGGCTGATCGTGGACTTAAGAATGTCCCGAATTTTCTTGGCCTGCTTGTCCGAGGTACGTTTAGCCTCGTTCCTGGGCGGCAGTTCGACCTGGGTGGGGATGGTGTTTGTCATCGTTTTATCCCGAATAATATGTGAACTTGTCGCTTACTTTGAGCAGCAGGATGGTAAAGATCAGGATGATGATGAAAAGGATCCATGCCATTGCGGAAGCGTATCCCATCTCGAGAAACAGGAATGCTTTCTGATAAAGGTACACACTATAAAACAGGGTTGAATTCAAAGGGCGTCCCAGGCTATCCCCCCCGCCGACGACATAGGCCTGGGCGAAATATTGAAACATGCCGATCATGCCGGTGATCAGGATGAACAGGGTGATTGGAGAGACCATCGGGATGGTGACATACCACAAGCGCTGCCACCAGTTCGCCCCGTCGAGTTCCGCCGCTTCAAGCAGGCTGACGGGGACATCCTGCAGACCCGATAAGATAGATGACGATGGTTCCGCCCATGCCCCATAATCCCAGCAGAATCAGCGCAGGTTTGGACCAGTTGGGGTCCGCCATCCAGTTGGGACCTTCGATGCCAATTTTGCCAAGTATTGTGTTGACCAACCCCACCTGGGGATTAAGCAGCCAAAGGAAAAGAATGGTACCTGCCACGGTTGGGACGATGGATGGAAGAAAATAGACCACGCGGTAGAAGGACTGCCCTCGTACTTTCAAGTTGAGTAGTATTGCGCAAAAGAACGATGCAATCAGACCCAATGGCACGGCGATGAGAACCATGTACAGGGTGTTATATAGCGCGATCCAAAATTTTTTATCCCCGATTAGTTCGGCGTAGTTTTGGAGCCCCACCCATTCGGGCGCGATCTTGGAATGGTAAATCGTGAAACTGTAATAGAGCGAGACCAGCATGGGGTAAAGTGTGAATGCGACAAACCCGATGATCCAGGGGGACAGAAAGAGCATGGCAACTTTAAAGTTTGCTTTATCGCGTTTTGACCATTTCCTTCTGGCAGGTATGGCAATGCCAAGAAATTTCCGTTGAGTTGCTTGATGGTTTTCCATAATTGTCGCACTCCGCTTCGAGTTCAGACCCTAAAGGCTTTTACACCTTTAGGGTCTGTTGTCCTGCTTGGGTGGTTACTTGCCCATCATCTCATTGAATTTTGCTTCGAACTCAGCCTGTACGGCATCCAGTGTCGCTTTCGGGTCAGCGCCTGTGTAGAGAATGGCTTCCTCGGCGGAAGCGAGCGCATCATTGATCTCAAACGACATCGGAGTGGTGATCATCGCGTAGGCGTTCGGGCTGGACATCAGGTCAACAAAGACCTGGAATTTGGGACCAAGGTCTTTGAAGCACTGAGCTTCCGCGGCTTTCTTGCTCGTGGGCAGGTTGGCGTTGAAGCAGAATTCTTCGGCTACAATAGCGGGTGACATCATCCAGGCCAGCAGTTTGGCGGAGGCATCCTTGTTCTTGGCTCCGGAAGGAATGACGACCGACTGTGCCCTGGTTTACGATGGTCCCTGCGCGTTCGGGGTGATCTGCAGGCGGCGGGAAGGCGGTTACGCCGTAGTTCAATTCGGGTTTGAGTGTGGGGATAAAGTTGGGACCCACCTGCCACTCGCCTTCGACCATCATGGCGACCTTTCCTGCATTGAAGGGCGCGTCGGGCGACATGTACTCACCGAAACCGGACCAGAATGCCTGCAGATTCTCCACGCCATACTTGTTGTAGAACTGCTGCTGCCAGGCCATGGCATCGATCATTGCCTGGCTGTTGGCGGTGAGTTCCGTGCCGTCATCGCTGTACCAGAAACCTCCGAAGTTGCGGGCATAGAGATCGCTGTGACTCCAGTCGAAAGTCGGGAATGAAACCAACCTGCTCCAGTTTGCCGTCTGCACCGACGACGGTCAGCTTGTCAGCCATTTCGACCAGTTCTTCCATGGTTGAGGGCGGTTTTTCGGGATCCAAGCCCGCAGCTTCAAACATGTCCTTGTTCCAGAATAATGCATAAGCATCCGTGCCCCAGGGGAGGCAGACGACCTTGTCGCCCTGCTCGCATTGGCTAATGGCGCATCGAACATGTCTTCCATGTCAATGTTGCCAGTCTTGATCGCACCAGAGAGTTCCTCCACAAGCCCTTCGGCATAGAATGATTTGGCGGCGTCCCCACCGCTCAAGACGAGGATATCGGGCGGGGTAGAGCCTGTGAGGGCAGGCAGAATCTTGTCGTCTTCAAGCGGAGCAGTCACTTCGACCTTGATTCCGGTTTCAGCAGTGTATTTATCGAAGAGAGCCTGGATCTGCTGCGGATTATCACCCCATTGAATCCACACGCGCAGGGGTTCAGACTCGCCCGCCTGTTCTTCACCTCCGGCTGCACCGCAGGCTGAAAGTACCATGCTCACGACAATGACCAAACTAAATACTGCCAATAGCTTCTTCATCTTTTTCTCCTTTGAAATATCATATAGGTGGCATGGACATGAATTAGATGGTAAGGGATTGTTTGTTTTCCGGTTGCCTCCTTGTTGCCGATGAGTGATCTATTCACATCCACAAGATTGGCGTATCACCAGCTCAGTGGGTAACAACATCGTTGGCTCGCAATGCTTTTGTTGAATACATTTCACCAAGAGCACGACGGCTTCGCGGCCAACGTCCTCGATCGGGGCGCGGATGGTGGTCAACGCTGGGCTGATGAATCGCGCAAAAGGGACATCATCGAAACCGACAACAGCCACGTCTTCGGGAATCCGTTTACCGGCATTCTTGAGAGCGGCGATGACTCCGATGGCAAAATCATCGTCTCCGGCAAAAACAGCATCAAAGACCATCCCGTCCAACAGCCAGCTTTGGATCGTCTCCCGGGAGACGTCCTCGTCAAAATCACCGTCACCGATTAATTCTTCTTCGAATGCAATGCCATGCGATTGAAGAGCTGATCTGTAGCCGCGTTCCCGCCAAATGGAATCCTCATGGCCGGAAGGACCGCGCAAAAACGCGATCCGCTGCCGGTTGTGTTTTTCGATCAGATGCGACACAAGCGCTTCGGCGCCGGATTTGTTTTCTATTGTAACGGTCGGAATTTGCAGCCCGGATGGGGGAGATTGGTGAAGCAGCACGACAGGAAAATTCTGATTGTGCAGCCTGTGCAATTCAGTTTCGTCCACACTTTCGGGGAAGACGAGCAGACCGTCCGTGTTGTGTTCTGCCAGCGCTTTTCCACCACGCCGATGAAAGTCATAGGTCGAGTGAATGAGCAGCCCGTACCCGGCAGATCGTACTCCGGCTTCGATACCGCGAAGCATCGGGGGAAAGAAAGCCCCGCTGATCTCCGGCAGCAGCAAGCCGATGGTGTTCGTACGCCGGTTGGCCAGTGTTCGCGCGGCAGGGCTGGGGACGTAGTTCAGCTCCTTGATCGCATCCCGGACGCGGCTGGCGGTCTCGGGGTTGACCGGTGTGCTGGAATTGATCACCCGGCTGACTGTGGCGATTGAAACTTCAGCCCGTTGAGCGACATCCGCTATCGTAGGGGGGCGTAACTTGGGAAGTGTCATGATGAAAGCGCTTTCTGAAAGCGCTTTCATAATTTTAGCAAATTGGGATAATAAAGTCAACAAATTTCTACAGTATGGTCGAAAGGTGGTTACTTTCATCGCTCCTTGTCGTGACTATCGGTACCCTTCCAAGGTATTGGAATCCAATGATTTCATACCGGTATTGGTGATTGAAACATATGTCACAATGCTTATAATTTGAAGTGACTTCATTATCATATGGAGGGTTAATCATGCCTATATTCGATCTTGAAATCAATAATCAACAATATAAAGTCGATGCCGATGGCCAAATGCCTTTACTTTGGGTCCTGCGCGACCTGCTAGATTTAACGGGGACAAAATATAGCTGCGGAATGGGCATATGCGGTTCCTGTACAATTCTGATGGACGGAGAGCCTGCCCGTTCCTGCATCACACCTTTGCAGAATGCGACAGGAAAATCCATTCTCACCATCGAAGGTCTATCTACGGATGCAAGTCATCCTGTTCAGAAAGCTTGGATCGATGAGCATGTCACGCAATGCGGGTATTGCCAGCCTGGGCAGATAATGACCGCGGTGGGTCTGTTGACGAAAATCCCGGATCCGACCGATGCCGATATCGATGAGGCGATGGGAAGTGTCCTCTGCCGCTGCGGAACCTACCAGCGGATCAGATCGGCGGTTCACCGGGCTGCGCAGGAGGTGTGAGATGAGATCCAGGCTTTCACGAAGGGATTTTCTCAAGATTTCAGGAGCTGCCGGTGGAGGATTGTTAGTCGCAATTTATCTTGAAGGTTGCAAACCTGCTGGAGACCTGATTTCGACCCCGACCCTGGTTCTTGAAGGTCAGGAAGCAACCGCCACACAGCGTTCTTCCTTTATTTGGGAACCCTCCATCTATATAAAACTCGATCAGGATGGCATCATGACGTTCACCGCATTCCGGTCTGAGATGGGGCAGGGCATCCGCACCGCTTTGGCATTGCTTGCTGCAGATGAGATGGACATCCCCTGGTCGTCCGTCCGGATTATCCAGGCGGATGCGGACCCGGCTTACGGAAACCAGATGACCGGTGGAAGTGCAAGTATTTCGGGTCACCAGGATATCATGCGTCTGGCTGGCGCAAAGACCCGCCAGTTGCTGGTCGAGGCAGCTGCCCAGATCTGGGGCGTGGATTATAAAGGGTGCACTACTGACACAGGTTATGTTATCCACCCGGATGGCGCTCAGAAGTTATCCTATGGCGAACTCGCAGAACCCGCATCCAAGGTCAAAATGATGGGCAGGGTGAAGACCAAGGAACCGGAGGCGTTTGATCTCATAGGCAAGGGCATGGGTCATTGGGATGCACAGAAAATTATTACCGGCAAGGCTGTTTTTGGACTGGACATGCGACTGCCGGGGATGTTGTTTGCTGCCATCGCTCGCTGTCCCGTTTTCGATGGAACAGTGGCGACTTATGATGATGTCGATGCGCGGAAAGTGAACGGGGTTAAGGATGTGGTGCTGCTCGGTGACCGGTTGGCTGTCGTCGCTCAAAACTCCTGGGCTGCCATCCAGGGACGGAATGCCTTGAAGATCGCCTGGGACGAAGGGGACAATAAATCAATAAATAGCGATGAAATGATGGACAAGGCGGCAGGACGGATAAAGAAGTCGGATAAGGAAAACATCCTGGACGCCTATTACGAGATTCCCTATGAAGCTCATGCCACCATGGAGCCGATGAATTGCACTGCGAATTTCCATGATGGTTCGTGTGAGGTATGGGCGCCCACGCAAAGCCCGCAGGATGTCCAAAATGCGATCGCACGCGTGTGCGGGATTTCAACCGATAAGGTTACTGTCCATCTCCCATTGATCGGTGGCGGATTTGGGCGCCGCTTACAGACAGATTATGCGGAAGAAGCAGCATTGCTCTCGAAGACGATTGCTGCCCCTGTTCTAGTGTTCTGGACACGCGATGATGATCTTCAGCATGATTTTTACCACCCCATGTCTGTTCAGTATGCGTTTGTGTCTCTCAGCAAGCCCTCCATACCTGCCATCCGTGTGGAAAATGGAACCTCCATTCCAACAGGAGCCTGGCGGTCTGTCGATCAATTTACGCGGGCGTACAGTGAGCAAAGTTTCATTGACGAGATGGCTCTTGCATTGGGGAAGGATCCCCTGGAAATGCGGAGGGAATTGTACGCGAATAACGACCGTGCATTGGGAGTGATCACTCTTGCCGCCGAGAAAGCCGATTGGGGAAATCCTCTTCCGACCGGACAGGGACGAGGAATGGCTTATTTCGCCACCTTTGGCGTTACCCATGTCGCGGAAGTGGTGGAATTAACAGTGGGGGATGACAGCCGGGTCAGGGTGAATTGAGTGGTTTGTGCCGTGGACTGCGGTATGCCACTCAACCCCGACAATATCGAAGCCCAGATGCAAGGGGGCATCGTCTTTGGCTTGACCGCTGCGTTGAAAGCCAAGGTAACCATCAAAGACGGGATGGTCCAGCAGAGCAATTTCCACGATTACCCCATTTGGAGGCTGGATGAAATGCCAGTGATCGAGGTATACATTGTTCCGAGCGACGGAAAACCCACCGGCATTGGCGAAATGGGGGTTCCGCCGGTTGCGCCTGCGGTTGCCAATGCAGTTTTCGCAGTAACCGGAAAACGCATTCGGCATATCCCGATAACTGCCGAGGATCTGAAAAGCTAAATTGAGATTTTAATGGAAATAATCCCGCAGTTTTTTCGCTGTGGGATTATTTCTTGTTCAGTGACCAGTAGGATTGATGTCCATGAATTCTATTAAGAAAAGGTGAGTCCGTATTGCCAATTGATTGACCGGGCGTGCCTTTCGAAGAATTTTTTTCAAATCCGCACCTTTCCATATGCAACAAAAATACTTCGTTTCCTGTATTAAAATTTAGGCATGAATGACTCCTCTGACCGCGACCTGATCCTGCGTGCCCGTCGCGGTGAGTCCGAGGCGTTTGGAGAACTTGTGCGCCGTACTCAAACGGCTGTTTTCAATGTCTGTTACCGCCTGACGGGTGAACGGCGCGAGGCTGAAGATATGGCTCAGGAGGCTTTCATTCGCGCCTACGAGCGGTTGGGGACGTTTGACCTGGAGCGGCCTTTTTTACCCTGGGTTCGGCGTGTGGCGGCAAATCTGTGTCTAAATCATCTGTCGGCACAGACACCCGACCAGGCTGAACTTGACGAGGAACGCGATCAAGTGGAACCTGGTGAAGGTCCATCATCTCTTGTTGAGCAGCGTGAAAGATCCTGGCGGATCCACACCGCACTTCTGGCTCTCCCGCCCCGTTATCGAGTTGTGATCGAATTACGCCATTTTCAGGAATTAAGTTATGATGAAATCGCCCGGACTCTTGACCGCCCGATGAGCGATATTAAAAGCGACCTGTTCCGCGCCCGCAAAATGCTGGCAGAAAAACTTAAAGATGAAATCATCTCTCTAACGAAACCCTGAACGAGTATCTTGACAATGCTCTGGCAGCTGCCGATCTTTCGGAAGCGGAATCGCACCTCGCTGTCTGCCCTGAATGCGCTGGCCGGCTTACGGGACTACGCATCCTGTTCGCCGAACTCGACCTCCTGCCTGAACGGACCCTGGAGATAGACCTCGTCCCGCGGGTGCTATCCCGCCTGCCGGATTCTGTTTTGCCGCGCTCAGTTCGTTGGCTTGCCGCGGCTCAGATAATGGCTGCAACCATTGCTGTGGTTATTGCCTGGCCGCTGGTCACCGCAGTGTTCCCGGCGGGAATAATTCCACCACTGCCGTCGTTGAATGAATTGTTTGCTTCATTGTCGCTCTGGTTCAGCACAATTGGTACTTTTCAAATTCCAACTCTTTCGTTTGATGTTCCTTCATTCTCTCTTGACATTCCATCTACCACGCTGGTCATTGCTGTGATTGGCATATTGTTCCTATGGCTGATCAGCAATGGGTTGTTGCTCATTCCACGTTCCCGGAGACATCCATGAATGATTTCTTGATCGTTACCCTTACCGCCATCAGCCTCGGTTTAATCCTGATCCCGTTTTTCATCGTGCTGAGTGCCCTGTTCCCCGTACGGACTGTAAAAATAATGGAAGTCATCACCCGCATGCCGGTCCGTTCTTTCACTATCGGATTGGTCAACTTTTTATTTATCCTGGCAGTGGCAATGCTCCTGTTCTCGCTCTCTGAGCAGGCGAACGGACTGCTCAAAGGCATCCTCTTTGTCCTGGCATTGGCCATCTCGATCATCCTTTGTGTTTCACTGAGTATCGGATTGACGGGTATCGCCACAGTCATTGGAGAACGAATAACCCCAACCCAAAGCCCCTGGCGGCGAACGCTTTGGGGCGCGCTTCTGTTGGGATTGGGCTGCGCTGTCCCTGTGTTGGGCTGGTTCCTGCTCTTGCCTGCCACCGCTTGGGCAGGCATGGGTGCATTCATTATTGTGTTTTTTCATAAACCAGAGAAATAGATCCAGCCAAAGTTCAAAAAACGCGCCACTCGGCGCGTTTTTTGTTATCACCAAAAAGTAAACAATCCATTTTTCCTTCTTACTGCTTATTGTCTTTCGTGAATAAGATTTCGACTTTGCAACATTTTCCCCCGGAACCCTGTATTCCTTGATATAGACCACACATGAAAGGATATTCCCATGGCTGATGTTTCCGCGATTTTTGGTGTCCTGCTTATCTTTGGCATCGCCTTCCCCGGTATGTTGATTACCTGGTGGCTTTTATTTCCCTCCACTGTGGAGCGCGCCCGTCTGCGTCTGGAGCGAACGCCCTGGCAGTCGTTTTGGTTTGGCGGTATTCTCACCGCCGTCCTGGTCATCCCAACCGTCATTTTGCTCGCGCTGCCTTTTGGTGCAGCGAAATTCCTCGGCTGGGCTGTCATCGTCGTGGTGCTGACCCTCTCCAGCCTTGGTTCTGCCGGGATTGCCGCCAAGATGGGCGAACGCCTGACAGGGCTATCCACGACCAGTCCGTTTTCAGCTTTCCTGCGCGGCGCGATTGCTCTTGAAATGGCAGTCTTTTTCCCTGTGCTGGGGTGGTTTATTGTATTTCCGTTGACCATTGTCACATCGATCGGCGCCACCGGCTTTGCCCTCCTGCGCTGGACACCCAGGGCGATTTACGCTCCTGCCCCTTCCCCTAAGCCTTTGGAAGCATGATGAACCGCCTTATCCTCGCGCCTATCCTTTTGATTATTCTTGCCAGCCTGGCTTGCGGGAAGAGCGCATCGCCTTTTCCAGACCCGACCTACACACCCGAAGCCTCTGTTTTCGATAGTGGGCGCACTGCCTATGGCTTTTTCCCCACTCCACCTGAGGTCTCGCTGGAGAGTGTTTTTGAGCATATCAAGGTTATGGGCAGGCACGCTGACGTTTCACTGGTGCAGGAGAGTATCCCTTGGACGGATTTTGTCGATGGCATTGATGTTGAGTTGCAAAAAATCACCGACATGAAAAATGCCCGAACTCTGTCACTGGCTAATAACCTGGATTCCATCTACATTGTCGATCCGCTCAACGGCTTCAACCGGCGGGAATTCATGGGACTGCCTGATGACTGGGAAGCCTCATTTGGCAACCCTGATGTGCGCAGCGCTTACGTGAATTTCACCTTGCGTATTCTGCGTGAGTTCAAGCCGCGTTACCTGGGGCTCGCCTCCGAAATAAACACTTACATGGAGAGCCATCCTGAGGACGCCGAAAACTTCCTCAGCTTGTATCAGGAGACCTACACCGCCATCAAAGCCGAATCACCCGAAACTCAGGTTTTCGTCACCTTCCAATGGGAACAACTCAACAACCTCGGCGGGTTCGAGAATACCGGAGCACATAACCAGATCCAGTGGGACCAGATAGAAATATTCGAGCCGCAGCTCGACTTATGGGTGATTTCCTCCTACCCGTTCATCGCGTATCGTACCGGGGCTGAAATCCCAGCGGATTACTACATTCCGCTCCTTTCCCGAACTGACAAGCCGCTGGCCGTTGCGGAAGGTGGATTTATCTCCAAACAGACCGGTCAACTTCCCGGCAATCCCCAGGATCAGGTCGATTATCTCAATGCCATCCATTCCCAGCTGGGAGAGCGCCTCGACTTCTGGATTTATCTGCTTCTGAGCGATTTGAACGAAGACTCTTACGCCCGGTTTTTCCGCCAGCAAGGTATTAAAGAAAACGATATCACCACCCTGGGCTTTTTCGTAAACGTAGGCCTGCTCGAAAAGGATGGCACACCCAAACCGGCGCTCCATGTATGGGATCTTTTCCGCGCGGACTCTCCCTAGTTTTACGATAACCCTATTACCTTTTACTTAAAATAATGACCCTTTCCCGACGTGATTTTCTCAAACTAACCAGTCTGGTCGCAACGAGCGCTGTGCTCTCATCCTGTGCCCCGCTCTCCCGGCAGTTTCTCGGCGAACCGGTGCGTGCTTTTCCTGCCCTGGATTTAGCGGACTTCCTTGCCCTCAACCGGCTGACCTTTGGTGCGCGCCCGATGGATCGCGCGCGAGTTGCCGAGATCGGCTTGCAAGCCTGGGTCGAGGAGCAATTCGCCCCAGATTCAATCGATGATCTAGCTTGCCACGTCCGCCTGCGTAATCTCGAGAGTTTAAAAATGAGCGCCCAGCAACTCGCCGACTTGAGCAACAAGCTGTTCGATGACGTTGACCGCGAGACGGTTCCCACCGAACTGCGCCAGGGGACGCTCATCCGCCAGGTCTACAGCCGCCGGCAGCTCTACGAAGTGCTGGTCGAGTTCTGGAATGACCACTTTAACATCTCCACCGATAAAGGTAACTGTTTTTATCTCAAGACCGTCGATGATCGCGAGGTCGCTCGAAAACATGCTTTCGGTTCTTTTCGTGATCTGCTGTGGGCTTCCGCACATTCACCGGCCATGCTGACCTATCTCGATAATCAGGCCAATCACAAAGGAGCGCCCAACGAGAATTATGCCCGCGAATTAATGGAACTTCACTCCCTCAGCGTTCACGGCGGTTACAGCCAGCAGGATGTGATGGAACTTGCGCGCTGTCTTACCGGTTGGACGGTAAAAGAACGCTTCTGGACGGGCGATTTTACTTTCGATAAAGAGAAGCACGACTCGGGTGAGAAGCGTGTACTCGGGATGTACCTCCATTCCGGTGGGCAGGAAGAAGCCGAAAGTGTCGTCGAGCACCTGGCGACGCATCCCTCCACAGCAGCGTTCGTGGCCACCAAGCTCGCCCGCCGTTTTCTCGCGGATGAACCATCTGCTGAGATCGTTGCAAAAGCCGCATCCGCATTTAGAGACACGAACGGCGATATTCGCGCCACCTTGCGGGTCATTCTGCTCGACGGATTGCCCATGGCGAAAGCAAAATTCAGACGCCCAGTCAACTATGTTGCCGCTTCGCTACGAATGCTCAATGCTGAAAGCGATTGTGGAGCTGCCGTGCAGGATTATCTGTTACGCATGGGGCAGGTGCCATTCAACTGGCCGACGCCGGATGGTTATCCCGATCACTCGGAAGCCTGGCAGGGCAACCTGATGCCGCGCTGGCAGTTTGCCTTTGGGCTTGTGCGGAATGAAATTGGAAAAACTGAAGTGGACTTGCCGGCGTTAATGTCTGCCGCCGGTGCAATTGACCTGACGTCAAGCATGGACTCACTTTCCACGCTTCTCCTTGGTTCCCCCCTCCCGACGGCTGAGCGCGACAACCTGATCAACTCCGTCCGCAGCGCTGGAGGCTCGGACGACGAATTTCTGTCCGTACTGGCAGGAGGAATTCTCGCTTCGCCGGCGTTCCAATGGCGATAGAGATTCAAGAACCTTATCCCCAAAGGGAATAAAAAAACTAAATGTTTTTTACTTTGTGCCCCTTCGTGCCTATGGTGTCCTTCGTGATGAAGCCTCTAAACTTAAGGGTTCATCTGCGCAAATCTTAAAAATATAAGGTATTAATATGACTCTCACCCTCTCCCGCCCACCTTCCTGGTTACCCCGCCTGGCTTTTGCTCCAGCCCAGACCGCTCCGCGCGGTGACACATTAGTGGTGGTCTTCCTTCGCGGTGCAGCCGATGTGCTCAACATGGTGGTGCCTCACGGCGAATCGGCGTACTACGGATTGCGTCCCAGCCTCGGCATTCCCCGCCCGGATGACTCCCGTGCAAGTAAAAACGAGCGCACCCTCGACCTTGATGGATTCTTCGGTCTGCATCCCGCTATGCATCCGCTGCTTGAGAGTTGGCAGAGTCAGCACCTGGCTATCATTCATGCCTGCGGTGCGCCTGATGAATCGCGCAGCCATTTCAAAGCCATGGAATTGATGGAGCGCGGCGTGGACGATGAGCGCGGTCCGGGCTCCGGCTGGATTGGCCGCCACCTGGCTTCGCTCGATACGGGAAATTCCTCACCTCTGCGCGCCATCGGCTTGGGACGCCTGCCCCAGCGTTCGTTGAGCGGTTCCGTGCCGGTCACCGCGCTGCGCTCGATCACGGATTTTCACCTCGGCGGCGATGACCGTGCTGTTACCCGGATGCGTGCTGCGTTGAATGCGATTTATGCCGGTGACGATGCCGGGCAGGAAACGCTAACGATTCTTGATATTTTACAGAAGCTGGATCCCAGTCAATATGGCACTTCACAGTATCCCGAAACCGAATTCGGGTTGGCCTTGAAACAGACAGCCATGCTCATCAAAGCCGAAGTCGGATTAGAGGTGGCTGCCATTGACCTGGGGGGCTGGGACACGCACTTCGCGCAAAGCGGAATTCAAGCCGGACTCATCCAGGATCTTTCACAAGGTCTGGCGGCCTTCCACGCTGATATGACGGATCACATGGACAGGCTGACCGTCGTCACCATGTCCGAGTTTGGCCGGCGTGTTGCTGAGAACGGCTCGCTTGGTACCGACCACGGCCACGGCAGCATGATGATGGTGCTGGGTGGTCATGTCGTTGGCGGAAAAGTCCATGGCGTTTGGCCCGGTCTGGAGAAAGGTCAACTCATTGGTCCCGGCGATCTGGCTGTGACAACCGACTATCGCGATGTACTGGCTGAACTGCTTGCGATTAGGATGAACAATCCATCGTCAGGCGAGATTTTCCCCGGCTACGCTCCCAAGCGGCATGGGATTTTGACCTGAACAAGCTTTCAGAAAAACAACACCCGCGAAGACGATTGAACATCTCCGCGGGAGCGCCTTTTCGTAGGTGAATATCATCAAGAGAAGCTTACATCCCGAATATCTAGCAATACGAATTTATCAGCGATCTGACCTGCAGTGTCTTCTTCGCACGATCGAGTGTCCATCCCTCGGGCAGGGGAGTGGTTACTTTCGCCGTCGTACCCGCCGGAACATCGAAATAGTTGTTGCTGAATACCACATCCGCGCCCTCGAGCGCGAATTCGACGAATCGCGCCAGGGATTGGGATGAGACTTCAAAGGTGAGAATGCCTTCTGCCAAACCGACATCCACTTTCAGACCGGGATCAACGAGTTCCAAATGTTTGACCGGTGCAAAGCACGAGACGCTCGTAGTAAATTTATCGCTGCCTTGCCACAACTCAGCAACAAAGATCACTTTTCTCTTGTTGTCATCGGTCACCTTGTCAGAGAAATCCAGTGCGGCGACAGGCGTATCCGCCAGTGGAGCAGCATCGACAGCTTGTTCACCGGAGGCAAGCAAATCTCCACCCACCGTCTCAAGCCGCCAGCGGACGAGTCCCTCCCAGCGTTCAGTCAGGTCGCTGGTCACATGAATTGACATGCGCGTGGCTTCGTCTTCAACCGATAGCAGGACGGGTGCGTAAAACCGTTTCGCCGCATAATGCAGTGCCTTCCAGCGGCCGAAGTAATCCAGAGACGACCATGAGGCGACCGGCCAGCAGTCGTTGAGCTGCCAGATGAGCGTCCCGCTGACGCGGTTCATGTTCCGCCGCCAGTGCTCGACTCCATAGCGGATGCCCTCCGCCTGCAGCAGCATGCTGAGATACACCAGCGATTCGAAATCCTTCGGCATGCGGAAGGTGTCGGTCATTTGCCCGATCATCAGTCCGTTGCCCGAACCGCTGCGCTGGTGATGTTCCATGATGTAGGAGGTCATGTTCTGGTCTTCAGGCGCGGCATAAGTTTGGATGGTCTTGTAGGGGGGCAGAGCCTGGAATCCAAACTCGCTCATGAATCGCGGAAATTGTGTGCGATACGCGGTGAATGGCTTGCGTCCATGCCATACCTGCCAGTAGTGCATGTCACCGCGTTGCATGCCATTGGGGTCGGCAAAGGGAATCCCCGATGAGGCGGATGAAGGCCAGTAAGGATGGTCTGGATCTTCTGCCGCTACAATTCCCGGAAGCGTATGATGGAACATTCGATCGTAGCCGGCTTTCAGGTTTTGATTCGACGCGTCGGCAGGTTTGTTCCAACTCCAATCACACCAGCCTTCCTCCATCTCGTTGTTACCGCACCACAGCGCGAGGCAGGCGTGATGCCTCAGGCGTCGGATATTTTCAATCGCTTCAACGCGTACGTTATTTGTGAAGCCCTCGTCTTCGGGGTAAATACCGCAAGAGAATATGAAGTCCTGCCAAATCATAAGTCCGTAGCGGTTGCACAATTCGTAAAAAGTATCGCTCTCGTATAAACCGCCGCCCCAGACGCGCAGCATGTTCATGTGAGCGTCTGCTGCGCTCTTGAGCAGATATTCCAAATGATCGGCTGTAATGCGTGTGGGGAAGGAGTTTGCGGGGATCCAGTCTGCGCCTTTGGCGAACACCGGGGTCCCATTGACGATGAAAGTGAACGATTCTCCCCATTCATCGGATTCCTGTTTCAAGTGGATGGTGCGCAGCCCAAGCTGGTACTGCTTCGAATCAAGGATGGATGCTCCATTTTGAAGGGTTACTTCCAACTGATACAGATTCTGTTTGCCATAGCCGTTCGGCCACCAGAGCTGGGGATTTTCCACGTCAAGGGTTGCAACGGTTTCGCTAGAGACTATCACCTTTGTTGACTGCTTTTTTCCATCTGGCGCCGTGAGGGTTACGATGAGACTGAGCTGGGACTTATCCCATGTTTCAGCGGAAGATTTCACGCTGAGGGTGACTTTCCCGCCTTCATGCTTCTGCCTGACGTGGACATCTTCGAACTTCGCCGAGGAATATCCCTCCAGACGGATGTCCTTCCATACTCCGATGGGCGGCAGCTTGGGACCCCAATCCCAGCCCCACTGGCAGGGTGCCTTGCGCAGATGAGGTCCGCCGGGAATGTCCCCGCCGCCTGTCAGAGGTTTTTCCTTCTGTTTGGCGGTAATGTATGAAACTGGAGCGCGAAAGATAATGACCAGTTCGTTTACATCTTTCTTGATGACACCGGTCACATCCCATTTCCACTGCCTGTACATGTTATCTGTTTTTCCGAGCAGCTTCCCATTGAGAGAGACTTCTGCCAGTGTGTCCAATCCATCGCAGACCAGGAACTTCTTGGCTTCCTTCAGTAGATTGGGTGTGGCAGTAAAAGAATACGTGTATTCCCAATCGGTTTCGCCGATCCACTGGACTTTCTTTTCATTGTCTGCCACAAACGGGTCGGGGATCTTTCCCAGCGCGAGCAGATCCGTATGTACGCCACCGGGGACGGTAGCAGGGAGCCAACCATCAGTGTTGGTTTGACGAAACTTCCATTGACCGGAAAGAGATTGTTGATGCATGTTTATCCTTTTTCTTATGAATTATCCGTGATTCCCATCCGTGACTGACTGGCTTTATGCAGGGACAGAGACGACCAGGTGATGGACGGATCCATCTCTTTGGAAGATATGCCTGCTATTGACCGAATCCAACCTGAGACCATCGATCTGCCGGGTGCTTCCATCTGTGAGATGGATTCTGATTTGGGCTTCGGTCGATGCCTGAAGGATTATCGGAACCTGGCAGATCGTGTAGGCGATGGAACCCGGCGGCAGTTCAATTCGCCTCTGTTGTCCTTCAACGCTCCAATAGATAAACGGTGTAGCCGCATCAAGGAATTCATTTCTATCCAGCAGCAGGAAATCAAATGAAAGGTTGCCATCTTGAATGGAATAACCAAGCTCAAATTGCCGGGTCAGAATCTCTTCTTTGACCATTCCGGTCATGCCCGGTTGCTTGGCTCCCTGACCTTTCGGGGTGTGAGAGTAGGGATCCGTTGGGAAGGCTCCATACCTATCAGAAGCCTTATTAAAACTCAGGCCCTCACGTATGTCTGCATAGTATTTAATAAGCGCCTGGCTGGAGGGCTCATGTCGTGTGCGCTGGATCGTCTCCTGCACTGCCAGTAAAAGCTTTGACACCATGTGCCAGTAAATACTGCCCAGGCCCTCGTAGGCGAAAAAGGTTCCAGACCGTCCGGTAAATATTGCATGGTGGAAAACTTCCTCAAATAGGACCTTGATCTTCTCGGAATCCCTATTGACAAGTTCTGTGTATTGGGGCTGGTTTTTCAGCTTATCGAGCGAACGCATCACGTCTTTTAGATTTCGAATTTGGCCGCTGAAGTGAAAATTACCATTTTCGTCCTTAATCATCAGGGTTTTATCCTGATCTCTCTCCAACGCTGATACAAGCGTCAGCCCGCTTACCTGAGCTGGCGTGAGGGTGTTCTTCTTGAGAAAACCCGGCAAATTCCGGTCAGGATAGAGAATGTAACTGTGTTGGTCGGGTCGATAAAGCTGACTGTGCCTCAAACTATTCAAGAGTAAAAGCGACTCTTCTCCTGACAGCAGCCCTGATGAAAGAACGGCTACTTGGCCTTCCAGCATTTCATAAAGAGAGGTTACGGAAGCCAGTCCATCCTCAAGATGCAGGATGTTATAGGCATGATAAAGGTGGTCGCTGCGTTTGTTGGCACGCAAGGAATGGTCGATAAACTGCTGTGCCAGCTTGAGAAAGTTGACCAGATCTTGCGTCAGCACCTCGGCGGATTCGCCTGAGAAACCGTGGGTGTAATAATTCCAGCGGTAGTCACTGCCCGTCTGCCCCAAGGCATCCAGGATGGCGCGTCTCTGCCCATCGCTAAAAGAACCTTTCAGGGTATCCTGAAAACGGCTCAAAACCTGGAAGATATTCGCGAGGAATCCCGCCACTTCTTCACTGATCCGGATCGCCGTGAGACCGCTTTGCTCCAACAGCTCCTGATAGAATCCAATGTAACGTCGCAAATAGCAGAGCGTCACCACCGACAATCCTTTACCCACCAGGGCATTGTTGGCATCGTTCCACTCCGGGCGCTGGGTATTCATCCAGATGCCACCTTCCGGGACGAAGTTCACCAATTTGGCGAGCAGCAAGGTGAGCATTTTTTCCGTCAGGGTGGTGTGCAGGATGCGCCCATTTCCCAAATAGACCAATCTGCCGTCTGTGCCGCGTTCCTGCACGTGTCCTTTAATTTCCCGTTCCATTTCCCAGTTGAAGTCAATAGTATTGAAGGGATCTTTCTGTAAATCGGCATAGGATTTGATGCGGTAGGGCACATTGGAGTAACTGAATATCGGTTGCGAGAGAAAGGCTTGAAGTTTACCTGGATGTACTTTCCCGCTTATTTCCATTAATTTTAGGAGATAGATGATTTGATGATCACTCCAGTACCCTATGTTCGCCCAGGGATTATGTGGTTCAGGAATCTCCCAATCTATTCCCTGCCGGGTGAGTCGATAGGGATTGTAGCCGTCAGCGGTTGTGGCATTCAGGAAGGTGCAGATCATGCTTTCGACATATTCCGGATAGGAGTAGGCCAGCGCTTCCCAGTTCTGGAAAATGTCGCGCCAGTTGCCTTCATAACCCAGCTTCAGAGAACCATCCTGTTTCTTAAGATCGATCACAAAGCTGTTCCAGGGACGGCTGGGATCGCCGTGCCGCCGGCTGAAGGATAATGGCAGATAGGTATAACTCAGGCGGATCAAATCCTGCAGTCCGCTTGCTTCGGCCTGGGTATGAAGGTCGAGGAGTTTCACTTCCGGGGGCAATCCGGAAAAAAAGGCTGCCGCCTCAGAGAGTACAGCACGATTTCGTTCCGAAATGAATTCGATGAAATCCTGTTTGTGGATAAGGTATTGGTCAGCGAATATTCCGCCCCGCATCACATTGAACATCACGTTGGCAAAATGATGAGAGCAACATGAATGATCCCCGGAGACCTGCAAGCCATCGGCACTTGCAACAATCTTCGCCAGATTTGCATTATTCATGGAGATATCGCGCTCAAGGACCTCGGTGAGCTCGGATCGTTTCCCGTGGAGTTTTTTGGACAAACTGACAATTGCGGCGCTGTCCTGGCTTACTTCAGACACCAGGTGCCAGACACGGTCTGCGCCTGAGGCAAGATCCAGGGTGGTATGCACAAAATAGGCACACCGTTGCCCGCGCACCTCTGTCTCGAGCGTTACACCCCTGCCGGCTCGAAAACCATCCAACTGGATTGAAGAGAGGAGATAGTCAACCTGATCAAGTCCCAGTTCCATGACCGTCGTTGCCAGAAGGGATTCGCTGGGCTCGGCCAGATCGGTCAAGGTCGAATTTAACGCAAAGATCGCGAGACCTGTTTCCGGGTCAAGTTCGCTGCGCTTATAGGCATCCAGCAGGGGGCTGAAGGTATTCTGGGTCAGCGTGGTCACATTGGCGGGAAGAATGTTCTGAATGCCATCGACAATTTCCACCCGACAGGGTGTGTTCCCGGAATTGTGCAACCAGGTCGTCTTGACGAAGCCAAAGATATCACTTGTCCGCCAGGCATAACGATAGGAAAGTCCGAGACTGTCGTTGTTTTCCTCAAAAACAATTGTGGTACCGACCACATTCTTGTACAGGTTACGTTCTATCTGGTAGCTGCCATGTTGCCGTTCTGAGAACGGCTCCCATAAACTTGTCCGTTCACCGCGCGTGACCAGCAGAATGGACTTGTTACCCGTGTTTTCGTGATTTTCCGTCAGCTTGTCCACCGTATAGTAGGGGAAAAGTGCCTGTTCAGCGCTGACCCGTCCGGCTGAGAGCCCTCCTGTTGATGCAATAAAGAGCCAGTGATTGGAACTGCTGACGATGCTCATGAAGAACGGTTGCAAGACGTCGTAGTTTCTGATTCTATAGAAGACATCGCCCAGCATGTCAATGAACTCCCCTTTGACATCCCGGTCTGGGGATATTTGCACAGTCTCTCCGATAAAAATTGGATGTGTTTTATTATTCATTGATGTACTCCACTTTTATCATAACTTCGATCTCTGGCTTCTTCAAGAATGGCTTCAGAAGCAGTTGTGCCGACCACACTCAGCACAAGGGCGCGGGATTTGCCGGTCAAGGTATTTTTGTTCACCATGGTTTGGCTTTGCATTAGAGAGTACTCATTTGATTAGAAAAAGTGTCGCCGATTGAGCCGGCAGGGTCACAATACCATCTGGTTGAAAAGCCCGCATGCCCAGATTCTCGGCATTGTGCGCAGCATCCAAAAGCCAGACTTCGGCTTCTTTGAGCTTTTACACCTTTCAGCTGGAGCGGGATGCGTTGTTCCACATCCGACAGGTTGATTACCATCAATGTCAGTTTGCCGTCCTCACGTTTGGATGCAAAGATGTCCACATCTTCCACGCCGGAAGCGGCATAAACCTGCTCGCTGCCGAAATTCTTGTAGAGTGGGAAAACGTAGAATGTTGGGCGAATTTCTGTCCCTTTGAGCAGCCCAAGCCCGGTGCTGCGCTGGGACAAGACCCACTGGTTGACCATGAACACATCCGCGTTCATCAACTGTCCGAGCACATCGGCGTACCAAATGGCATTGTAGAACGAATCGGGCGATGTCTCCTGAAGCATGGCGCTGCTCGGGTCGGAATTGACTTCCGTGATGGCAATCGGCAGTTCGTGTCCCAGTATCTCCTTGGTCAGGCTGCGCAGGTATTCGACTTCACCGATCCATTCCCGCGTGTTATTGCGCAAGGCATTCGATATCCACCGGATTGGAGGGCGAATGCATCGGGTATCGGTGCACGGTAACCACATCCAATAGGTCGCCGTTAGCTTTGAGAAATTCCGTCATCCAGTCGCGCCCGGCAGAATCCTTCAGGGTGGTTTCATAGCTGTCGTTCCACTGATGGATCTCCGGACCCATCAGTTTGATGGTCGGATCCACTGCCTTCATGGCGAGGGCAATCGCGCGCCAATCCTTGTTGAGGTTTTCGGTGGTGTAATCGTAATCCGCGTAACCTCCTGCTGTAAAGTAGGACGGCTCGTTACCGATACTCCAATAGGTTACGCCATAATCCTTCTCGAGATTTGTGTAGCGGACCAGATCTGCGGCGGTCTCGGGTGATCCTCCCAGCAGGCGCACGCTGATGGTGGGCATGGCTCCAACCTTTTCGGCGAAAGGCATGAGCATGTCGATCTGGAATGATTTCATATCCACCGTATCCGTCCATGCGCCGCCGGGGAAGCGCAGCGCGTTGAAACCTCGCATCTTCGACAAGGGGCATCATATCCGGGGCAACGGCGTGCATCGGACCATAGTTCGTCCCGAACAAGTAAGGGCTGATCGGACCGAGATCCGTGCCGGGGTCGACGAACAATGCATCGGGAACCGGTGTCGGTGCGGGTCCGGGTCCGCAAGCGGCAAGTAAAAAGATGATCAATATCATGGTCATGGTCAGGCGCATCATTTTCTCAACTCCTTGGACAGACAGGATTTCATAGTTATTCATAGCCGCGCTTGCGAGCTTCCTCCAGAATGGCTTCCGTGGCGGTCGCACCGATGCGCATGACGCCCAGTTCACGCACACGCAGCAGGTCATCCAGCGTGCGAACACCACCCGCTGCTTTGACCTGTACCTCAGGTGCGCTGTATTCGCGCATCAACTTCAGGACGTGATCGGTGGCTCCTTTGTAGTTGTAGTCTCCGCCAGGTTGCTTGATAAAACCGTAACCACTGGACGTCTTGACGAAAGCCACCTGAAGTTCCGAACAAATCCGGCAGAGTTTGATGATGTGCTCATCGTTGAGGTAATCTGTCTCAAGGATTACCTTGAGGATGGATTTGTTTTCGATGCACGCCTTGTTGACTGCATCGATGTCCGCCCTGACGTAATCCCAGTCGCCACCGAGGGCTTTCCCAATATTGATGACCATATCGATTTCGTCAGCGCCATCCTGGATGGCTTTTTCCGTTTCGGCGACTTTGATAGCCGTTGTGTTGTTTCCGTGCGGGAAGCCGATAACGGAACAGATTTCCACATGGGAGCCGGCGAGCGCTGATTTGCACATAGCGACAGCGTAAGGTTTGACGCAAACCGTGGCTGTATCATACCTTCGGGCGATCTCACAGCCTTTGAGTATTTCTGCATCCGTCATGGTGGGGTGGAGCAGGGAGTGGTCGATCATTTTGGCAAGATCGTGGAGTGTGGTCATATTACCTGCCGAGAATATTAAAAAGTATGTCGAGATGTTTTGCTGCCAGTTGGACAGTCATCAGCGGTTGTGCGCCGTCCAGGCAATCCAGAAAATGAGTTGCGAGTACCAGGCTGTCCTCCGGGGCGTTGGACATGTCCACTGCGAGGTTTTCTGAAACAGGCTCGCCGTTCTCCACATGGAAGAATTCCACAGTATTGGAATCCCAGCTTGGGAATTGAAATCGCAATCCGCCTTTCGTGCCGTAGATCCGTGTTTCGTTGGGTGTTTCTGCATGAACGCCGCTTCCCCGCTCGTAATAGTAAGTCAAGCCGGTGTCGAACTCCATCCAGGCTGCACCGTGCTGTTCCACATCACTGAACGGCACCCACCGGCTCATGTCGCGCAGGTCATTACGGGAGAACCGCTGAAGGGATTTTAATTCCGGCGCATCGCTGAGCAACCCGAGATGAAATGAAAGGTCATAGACACCCCAGTCGATGAAGGGACCCCCGCCAGCGAGCTTGGTGTTCATTGCCCAGGCTCCGTTTGGATTGTATTCGATGAATGTGCCGCGCACGAGGTGGTTATGGTGGATGTGGTAAACCGTTCCCAGCTTTCCGCTGTCGATGATGGACTTGATGAATTCGAACTTACGCGTCAACCTTGTGTGCCGGCAGGAAGCCTCGAGCACCAGCTGCCGGGGAAACTTCTCCACAGTTTCAAGAATCTTCTTGACCCCCTCTGGTGATTCTGCCATCGGTTTTTCGAGCAGGACGTGTTTCCCTGCGGAAAGCGCTGTGCTTAGCTGCTCCGCATGCAGGTAGGGAGGCGTGGCGATGACCACGGCATCCACGTTCGGGTCTGCGAGCACCTCCCGGTAATCCAGCGTCCATTTTTTTACACCGAACTCCTCCGCAGCGGACCGGGCAGTTTTTTCAGTTGCGGAATTGACCCACTCCATCCTGGCGCGTTCGTCCTGCTGAAAACAGCGCATGAGAATCTTCCCGTACATGCCTGCGCCGATAATGCCAAGGTTGTAGGGTTTCATATCAACTCCGAAAATGTTACGTTAAATTAAACTACATAATTATGTCACAGAATCAAGAATAACCATTAGAGGATGGTCTAATCCATAAGGAAATTGCTCATACTCACTTGCGAGGGATTGTCAGGGATGTTGTTCTTATATAATCATGGGTGAGTGGTACAAAAATTACTTCTTCAGTATTGTGGTTTTAACAAACGCAAACACATTGTCAGATTCAACCTGACTCATGCGAACAGCCCAACCGCCAAAGATGACCATCGCGCGCGAGCAGTTGATCGGCCTCGTCAGGTCCCCAATATCCCGCTTTGTAGGAGGCGAGCGGCGGGGTATTTTGATCCGCACAACCTTGCAGGACGGGATCCACCAACCGCCAGGCAGCTTCCAATTCATCGGAGCGAGTGAACAGAGAGGCGTCTCCTTGGAGGGCTTCGAGCAGCAGTCGCTCATAGGCTTCGGGTAAAAGCGTCCCATTGAATGATGAATGGTAGTGAAAATCCATATCCACCGAGCGCATTTCCTGGTCTGAATCTGGGACCTTGGCTTCGAAGCGCAGGTGAATGCCTTCATCAGGTTGGATGCACAAAGAAAGGATGTTAGGGGTAAAGTCGCTGGTTTCGGGCAGGTGGAACATCATGTGCGGCGGACGCTGGAATTCGATAATGATTTCCGAGGTCTTTCGTTTGAGCGCCTTGCCGGAACGCAGATAGAATGGTACGTCCTTCCAGCGCCAATTGTCCACAAACAACTTGAGTGCGGCGTATGTAGGTGTTTGTGAGCCGGGTGCCACACCTTCTGCTTTGAGATAACCTTCATACTGAGCACGGACAGTGTCAGCCATCGCTATGGGGCGGATACTTTGAAAAACCTTGACTTTTTCATTGCGGATGGCATCCGCGCTGAACGAGCTGGGCGGCTCCATGGCCACCAGTGCCAGAAGTTGAAGGATGTGGTTTTGGAACATGTCTCGCAGCACGCCGGCAGTATCGTAATATCCGGCACGGTGCCCAATATCTTCGCTTTCGGCAACGCTGATCTGCACATTGCTCACATAACGGCGATTCCAGACAGGCTCAAAAATGGTATTGGCGAAGCGAAAGAAGAGGATATTCTGTGCGGTTTCTTTGCCGAGATAATGGTCAATGCGGTAAACCTGATGCTCATCGAAGGCGGCATGGATTGAACGGTTGAGTTCTAACAGCGGATGTCAGGTCACGCCCGAAGGGTTTTTCAATAATGATGCGCCGCCAGGGACCGTAGACTTCATCATCCTTTGACATGCCCGCCACGCCAAGGAAGCCTGCAACCGGTGAATAAAACTCGGGTGCAGTAGCGAGGTAGTAAAGGCGATTGGCAGGACCGTTTTCCAATGAGCGCAGGAATAAATCAAGTTTTGGAAAATCGTCCGCATTATCCAGGTTGCCATTGAAATAGTGAATATGTTCGGCAAACTTGTCCCATGTACCGATTTCAAAACTTTCAGGGCTGAATTTCTCCACCCCATTGCGTAAATAGTCACGGAATGTCTCGCTGCTATAAGGACGCCTGGCAAAGCCGATAACATTGGTGCTCGTTGACAGTCGACTTTTCTTGAAATTGTTATACAAAGCGGGGACGAGTTTACGCCAGGTTAGGTCGCCTGACGCGCCAAAAATAATTATGCTTGTGGATTCGCAATCGCTTGTCATTTTTTGGCCTTTTTTACGCTGGAAGGAAATAGCAAGGCGATCTTTCCGAGACTCTCTAACTATATCACTTCCATGTAGCCTGGAGATAATCATTCTCAGCTATGAAGTTAGGTTGATCACCCCCCAATCGTGCAAGCCCTTGCTACTTAAGATACCGGTCGAAGAACTCGATCGTTCGGTTCATGGCGGTTGAGAAATACAGGGATATATTGTGGTTGTCCTCGGGGTACGTGTACAGCTCGACCATTTTTCCTTCATCGAGAAGCTGCATAAACAGCGTCTCTGAAAACGCCACAGGCACGCTTTCATCGGCGGTGCCGTGGTGAAGTTGCACAGGTCCGGAGATATCCTCGAGGTAGCTGTTGGACGAGACGGAGTCCCAAAAATCGGGATTCTGGGCGGGTGAGCCATAGGTCTCGACCCAGTCGATGCGCCAGCTTCGTCGATCGGGCCGGGGTGTCGGTGTGAATCCATCGCTGCGACGCCAGTTGTAGAGCAGATCTTCGTAATCACCGACCACGCCTGCCCAAATGACACCGACTTTGATATCGGGCGAGATGACCATGGAGCGCAGGGTCAGGTATCCGCCCATAGAGTGTCCCCACATGCCGATTTGTTCAGGGTCAACGAGTGGATACCGCTTGAGTGATGAGACGGCATTGAGCACGTCCACCGCGTAACCGGGGTCGCCGTACGCTCCGCTGGCCTCGCCCTCGGATCGATCGTGCCCTCGATAGTCGATGCGGAAAACGATGTAGCCGCTTTGAGCGAGTCGGTCCACGTAGGCGATGTAACGCTCCGTGGTCTGATAGACATCAGGAGGAATGTAGCCATGGTTGAAAACGATGGCCGGCCATCCGGCGGCAGGCATCTCGCCTCGAGGAACTGTCAGCAGCCCGTAGATTTTCAACCCTTCGGAGAGATAGGATGCGTAATAGCGGTCGTAATTTGATCCCGGCTCCAGCGTCTTTTCGATGGAGATGTCGCTGCCGGGATATTCCGTCTGGCGCATGGCTGGGATTGCCATGGGATGATAGGTGGGTGTTGAAGTTGGAGAGGCGGTGGCTGTAAGCGTCGGTGTTTCCGTAGATGACGGGGTCGGGGTTACTCGCGTAGGGGTGGCAGAGGGCGAAGGCAGAGTCTCTGTGGACGGCACAGCGATTTCCGACTGAGAACAGGCGGAGAGAGTCATTACAAATAGAGATAATAGTAGTAATGGGAGAATGTGTCTCATATATATAAAATAATCAGATATAGATTATCGCAATTATACGCGTCATTCGCCACGAAACCTAAGAAATGGATAAGAAAAACGCCCATCTGAATTTTGGGCGTTTTATAGGTTTGTAACTGCGACTGCTGGTCTTAGTCTAGACCCTTAACGAGCCGCGGAATGCCCTGGCAGCATAGTAAGATTCTGCACCATTGTGATACACGAAGACTGTGCCGTAGCGGAAATCAGCAAAGATGGCGCCACCTAGTTTTCTGATCTCAGAAGATGTTTTCACCCAGCTCGATGTTTTAGTATCGAACTTTCCAAGTTTCTGCAATTCCCGATATTGGTCTTCCGTTAAAATTTCAATGCCCATGGCAGCAGCCATATCCATGGCGCTGGTTTTCGGTTTATTTTCTTTCCTTGACTCCAGCGCTTCACGGTCATAACAAATACTTCTGCGGTCTTTAGGGCTTTCCGCTGAACAGTCATAAAAAATGTATTCGCCTGTCTTATTGTCATAACCAACCACATCCGGTTCGCCACCGGTTCTTTCCATTTCATTGAGCGACCACAGCTTCTCAGCATTGGCTTCCAGCTTAGCCTGGACTTTAGCCCATTCAACACCTTTATGGCGGTTCATGTTTTTCTCAAAACGGGCTTTCAATGTTTTGAGTAGTTCTTCGCTTTTCCCCGGTGATAAACTCTTTTTGTTGTTATTCGTTTTGTTCATGTTTTTAGATTCTCCCATAACGATCAAATTTACGTTGCAGCGAAATTCACGATGGCAAAAATTTATTATACCTGCTGGATCAACCACGGACCAAAGGCAGAGCGCAGCCCGGGAGATTGAAAAGTTATTTTGGTATGAAATGAAAAGCGCCTTCCAATTCAGGAAGACGCTTCTTTGTCTAAAGAATTTCGGAATTCACCGCGGACCGGCAAGTACTGGTCTAAATTTGTACCCATACACCAACACGCCGCGTTCGTCACCGTCTGAGCGGAGCTTGCGGGTGACCATCTCGACCGGCATTCCGATTTCCACCGGTTCGCTGCCGAGGTCGGTCAGTTGTGCGGTCACCATCGGACCTTCGTTCAACTTGACCAGCGCCACGGTGTAGGGGGCGTTTTGGTCAAAGCCGGTGGGCGCTTCATAAATGGTCGTGTAGGAAAAGACTTCACCTTTCCCGCTGAACGAGTAAAGGTTTTTAGCTTCACCTCCGCAGGAGGGGCAAACATCGCGAGGGGGGAAGATCTTGTAATCGCAGTGCGGGCAGACTTCGCCCACAAGTCCGTATCGTTGCTGCTTCAGCCGCCAATGGCGTGGGATTTCCATGTGTTCAACTCCTTGTATTTGTGCGTCAATGTCATGTGCAATGCTAATTTTATCCAGGCCCTCTATCAGGAACTATCAGGCTGGATAAACCGAGGTCTGAACAAGGCTAAAAACTGTCAAATCCTCTCAAGGATGTGTGTGACAACTGTGGATGCAGGTCCACCCAGGGATTGGACCATGGCAACTCTAGCGTCGCCAAGTTGTATGGACGGGTCTGCGCTGCCCCGAAGCTGGATGACCGCTTCCACGGCCTGGTACACGCCTGTTGCGCCGCCCGGGAATCCCCGCGCCTTGAGTCCGCCCATGGTTGCGCAGGGAATCTTCCCCGTTCGAGCGATTGCACCATCTGCTGCCAGTTTCCAGCCTTCACCTCGTGAGGCGAAACCCGCCGCTTCGAGGGAGAGCGCTGCAAAAATGCTGTAGGCATCGTGGTACTCAAAAAAATTGATTTCCTCGAGCTGGGTACCGGCCTTTTTCAACGCCTGCTCGACTGAAATTCTCGCAGCATCGAATCCCAGCAGGTCGTGCCGGTCGTGCAATGCCAGTGTGTCGGACGACGTTGCGGAGCCGGCTATCCTGACCAGCGGTAAATGAGATTTGGAGGGGAGCAGGTCTTGCCTGGTAAGGATGACAGCCGCAGCGCCGTCGGCATTGGGAGCCACGTCGAACATATTGACCGGATCACATACCATTTCGGATTTCGTATAGGCTTCGAGCTTGATCGCCTTACGGAACATGGCGTTCGGATTTCCCGCTCCGTTGGCATGGGCGGTCAGGGCAAACCCGGCAAATCCATCTGCCGGCACCTTGAACTCGTGCATATATCGCTTCATGAGAAGGGCAGCCTGTGCGCTGGCCGTCATCCCATGGACGGACTCGAAGTCTGCATCTTCGGTTGTGGAGAGAGCTTCATCCACCGACGGACCCACCTTGTCAGTGAATTTCTCCACGCCGATGACCAGTGCCACATCCACCATTCCGCTTGCTACGGCGATATACCCCTGTCGGAGCGCTGCGCCGCCTGACGCCCCAGCCGCTTCGACGGTGACCGCTTCGATACCGGACAGCCCGGAATAATCAGCAAGTAGAACGCCGAGATGCGCCTGGTTGGATAGATTGGGTGCGAGCATATTTCCCGCGAACAGCGCCTGGGGCTTGAGCCCGCCGGAATCTTGAATCGCCGCCCGGATGGCGAGATAGGCCAGGTCACGCAGGGAGATATCCCAGTGTTCACCGACTTCAGTTTGTCCGATACCTGCGATAACGATGTTAGTCATCAGCATCCCTTTTACTTCATCGCCAATTTACCGCGATAACGGACGTAGGTGGCGTAGTCGATCTCGGTCCGCCGGGAGATATATTCCTGGGTCTTGACGGCACGGTCGCGCCGTTCGATGACCTTGTCAGTCACGAAGATATCAAACGCATCCGAACCTGCGCCAGAGCCGAACGAAACAACCAATACCCGTTCACCCGGCTGGGCGATATCCAGGATCCCCGTCAGCCCGATCATTGCAGCGCCGGCATACGTGTTCCCAATAACGGGGACAAGCAATCCCGGTGCGATCTGGTCCAAGCTGAAGCCGAGCTGCGACGCCACCCGCTGCGGGAACTTGGTGTTTGGCTGGTGAAAAACAGCCCACTTGTAATCCTTGGCTGTCGTACCGGCTGCCTGCATAAGTGCGGTGGCAGCCTCGGTGATGTGTTTGAAGTACGCCGGCTCGCCGGTGAAGCGCATCCCGTGCTCGGGATATTTTTGATATTCGCGCCGCCAGAAATCCGGCGTGTCGGTGACATAGGAATATGAAGAGTTGATCACGGCCAGTGACTCTTCAGCAGGTCCTACAATGTAGGCAGCGCCGCCGGCGCCGGCGGTGTATTCCAGCGCATCGCCCGGTTTGCCCTGTGCGGTGTCCATGCCGATGGCCATGGCGTAATGCCCCATCCCCGAGCCGACCAGTCCCATGGCAGCGACCAGCGCCTCGGTGCCGGCTTTGCACGCGAACTCCCAATCTGCAGCCTGAGTGTTGGGGACCGCGCCGATCGCCTCCGCCACCAGCGTGGAGGTGGGTTTCACCGCATACGGATGCGATTCGGACCCCACCCATACTGCGCGCAGTTCCGTTGGGTCGATCTTTGCACGCAGCATCGCATTGCGCGCCGCCTCGATGGACATGGTGATGACATCTTCGTCCAATCCTGGGACGGCTTTCTCCTTGATGGGCAGCCCGCCCTTGCCGCCGGTCCAGACGCGGGCGACTTCCTTGGCGGGCAGGCGGTAGCGTGGCACATAAGCGCCATAGCCAATGATACCGACAGGTTTGTTGGGTTTTAGGAGTGTGTGGGAATATTGAGGATTAGGGGTTGTCATTTAAACCTTCTTTATATTTTGTAACTTTTGTGGTCAACGAGTTTTCATCCTTTTCAGGATTTCTTCCGCCTTGTCAATTCTAACCGTCTTTTCTTCTACCAATTGCGCTGCCACCTTTTCGATCTGCTCACCCGTTGCCCCAGCCGCGATGGCGACCTGACGCGCATGCAGGGACATGTGTCCGCGCTGGATGCCCTCGGTGGCGAGCGCGCGCAGCGCAGCCAGATTTTGAGCAAGCCCAACCGACACGATGATCTCCGCCAACTCGGAAGCTGTTTTCACACCCATCAGTTTAACCGCTGCTTGTGCGGCAGGGTGGACCCTGGTCGCACCGCCGATGATTCCGACCGCCATCGGCATCTCGAGCGTGCCGATCAGATTCCCCTGTGCATCCCTGCCCCACGTGGAAAGGCTGGTGTATTTTCCTGAACGCGCCGCATAGGCGTGCGCTCCCGCTTCGATGGCGCGCCAGTCATTCCCTGTGGCGATGACCACTGCGTCCACGCCGTTCATGATTCCCTTGTTGTGTGTCGCAGCCCGGTAAGGGTCGGCTGCAGCAAAGGCGTAGGCAGCGATGATCCCATCGCGCACCTCTTCACCCGTGAAGCGGTCAAAGGCCAACTCGTTGAGCGGGACAGTGCATCGAGCGCGTGCGAGACGTTTATCTGCCAGGTTGGATAGAATCCGCAAGTGGACTTTACCACCGGTGATCGCTTCCACATGGGGGGCGAGTTTTTCGCAGGCGGTGTTGACGGCGTTGGCGCCCATCGCGTCGCGCACGTCGTAGATTAAGTGGACGACGAGAAAACTACCGATGGGGGATTCTTTGATGATGCGGACTTCCAGATCCCGCGCACCGCCGCCGAATTTCTTCAGCACCGGGTCAATTTCATCAGCCTCCGCCAGCAGCTCGGATTTGTGTTCAAATAGCTTCAATTTTGCTTCATTAAGGTTTGGGACCTCAATGACCTGCATCTGCCCGATCATCAGGGGAGCTGTGGTCGTCGCCTGGAATCCACCGCCAGCCCGGATGAGTTTTGCCATAAATGAAGCGCCCGCCACTACAGAAGGCTCTTCAATGACCATCGGCACAAGCACATCTTTCCCGTTTACCTGGAAGTTGAGTCCGATCCCCAGGGGAAGGGCATACGTTCCGATGATGTTTTCGACCATGTGGTCGGCGGCTTCAGGGGATAATCCACCCTGGGACTGGAAAACAGCCAAATCTTCAAGGCTTAAACCGCTTGATTTGGCGATCTCGTCCTGGCGTTCGCTCAGTGATTTGTTGTAAAAACCCGGGATTCGGGATGATGTCATAAAGCCGTCACTCCTGATGTTTTTTCGGTTGTGTGAAAAAAGGATCTCTACCATTACATCCTGCATTATTTTATCTTTACCTTCTGGCAAAACCTATCAACTTGTATGAATTGGACTAACACAGTACAATAAATCCGGAGGTGTCAGAATGCTTCTGACGCGACAACAGTTGGAGGAGCGACTGGTTGCGCTTCATCGCGCCAGCCTCGAACTCGTCAAGGATGTTTCGCTGGATACCCTGTTGGAGCGCATCGCGACTGTCGCGCTGGAGCAGGTTAATGCGCGTTATGCCGCCTTGGGGGTCCTGGACGAAAGCGGCAAGCTGACACGCTTTATTCACGTTGGATTGACCCCCGATGAAGTCCGGAAAATTCCCCACCCGCCCGAAGGAAAGGGGCTGCTGGGCGAGGTGATTCGTTCCGTTTTTCCCATCCGCATATCGGAGATCAGCGAACACCCTCGTTCGGTCGGATTCCCTGCAAAACACCCCAGGATGCATTCGTTCCTGGGCGTTCCGATCAAGGCAGGCGACAAATCCCTCGGTCAGATCTACCTTACGGATAAAATCGGCGCACCCGAGTTCACCCCGGACGATGAAGGCATCATCGAGATGCTCGGCACCTATGCGGCCGTCGCGATCCAGAACGCCAGGCTGTATGACGACCTGCGCGAGCACGATCGCGCTCTGACCCGCCGCAACGAAGATCTTTTTCTACTTAACAACATCGCAGAAGTCCTGACCGCCTCGCTCGATCTGGATGACATTCTGGGTAAAACACTTGGCCTGGTGATGGATTATCTGAAAGTCGAAGCCGGCGAGATCTTCCTGCTGCAGGACGACAAGAATTCTCTCAGGCTGGTTCTCCAGCGTGGAGAGTTTGCCGAAGCCTTTTGGTCCCGCAATCAATTTCAATTGGGCGAAGGGATCATTGGACTCGTGGCTGAGAGCGGCGATGCGATCGTTTCGCATGACCTCGCCAGTGATTCGCGTTTCCTGCGGGATGCTGTCATCCAGGCGGGATTCCGTCAACTGGCTTGTTTCCCTCTGATGAGCGCAGGTCATGTGGTGGGAGTCCTGAGCGCTGCCACCCGCAGCCTGACCCCGCTCGACGAACATGAGACCCAGCTTCTGACGGCCGTGTGCGGCTGGGCAGGTCTCGCCATTGAGAACGCGCGCCTTCATAACAATGCCCGCCGACTGGCTGTGCTCGAGGAACGCGAACGCATCGGCATGGACCTGCACGACGGCATCATTCAATCCATTTACGGGGTGGGACTTGTGCTCGAGCACGCCAAGCTGCTTGCCGTGGAAGATCCCCGTCATGCCCAATCAAGGATCCAGCAGGCGATCAAGGACCTCAACGAAACCATCCGCGATATCCGCTCTTATATCCTCGATCTCCGCCCGCGACAGCTCGGTAACGAGAACCTGATGATGGGACTGAAGCGTCTGGTGACGGAGTATCGCGCCAACACGCTCAGCGAGGCTACCTTGAGCGGGAACCCCGACGATTTGAACGACCTTCGTCAGGAACAGGCATTGGCGTTGTTTCACATTTGTCAGGAGTTGCTCGCGAATGTTGCCAAGCACGCTGCAGCCCGAAAGGTGGATATCTTCATCTGGAAGACGGATGACCGCGTGCTGATGGAGGTCCGGGACGACGGCAATGGATTTGAACTCGAGAAGATGACCATGACGCTGGGACATGGCCTTTCGAATATCCATACCCGCGCCCATAACGTGGGCGGTGATGTTGAAATCACTTCGATCATTGGGGAAGGGACCAGTATCCTGGCATGGGTGCCTAGAACCGCCAAATAATCGATGGAATACTGAGATCGAACGGCTGGCAGCCGTTTTTTATTTAAATCAGAATTTACGGTTAGAATCCTAACTCTATGCCGCCGCTCGCTGTCGTTCTTCTGCTTCTTTCCGCCATTCTTCACACAACCTGGAATCTGCTCCTAAAACAAACGGATGAGAAGTTCATATCCACTTGGTGGGCTGTACTGGTCGGGTCAGTCATATTCCTGCCGGCGCTGCTTTTCACAGGCTTCCCTGCCCGGCAGACATGGATATTACTCCTTGCCAGTGTGTGCATCGAGGTGATCTATTATGGATTGCTTTCCCGGGCATATAGCGATTCTGATTTTTCTTTGATATATCCGCTGGCGCGCGGGTCTGCACCGGCATTTATCGTGTTATGGTCAACAATTTTTCTGGGCGAAGCGCTCTCTCCCGGAGGGTGGGTTGGGCTGGTTGTCATTATCCTGGGTTTGTTCATCGTGGGCAGCAATGGAGTCCTATCCACTCAAACGAAACCTCACACCGCGGGCATTTTGCTTGCGATCATGATTGCATTGTTAATTTCAATTTACACAGTCATCGATGGAGCGGCAGTCAAGCAGACATCCGCTTTTCCCTATGCCATTGTTGTATTCTTCCTGGCACCCGTGCTTACATCCCCGTTGGTGATTTGGAATTATGGAAGACAGCGTCTCATTGAAGTGTGGAATCAGGACAGAGGAAGAATAACCGCCATCGGATTATTGACTGTATGCGCTTATCTATTGGCGTTGGCAGCCTATTCGATTGCACCTGTCAGTTATGCGGGTGCAATCAGAGAGGTAAGTGTAGTTCTTGGCGCTCTTGCAGGCTGGAGATTTCTTGGAGAAAAGATGGGCAGGCAGCGATTGATGGGATCCGTTATCATATTTATCGGCGTTTTGATCATCGCAAGTGCTGGATAAGGGTGTTTTTTATGCGGGTGAATCCATACTCACAACAAAAATTTTATGTTCTTTGTGAATCATCATCGTTTTTATAAAAAGTCGCCTTGTGAGTCACCAGCCTGTGTGCTTCGTGTTCAAGAAAATCTTTTTGTTGTCCCACAGATTTCTTTAAGGTATATATACGATATATGTGTTCATTCAGCTTTAAAACGCCATATGTGGGGGGCAGCATTCCTTCCGGTGGTGAGTGTGGCTGAAACGCCCGTTCTATCCCCTCATAATTTTACGACAGTGTTCTTTAACATTTTGTTATCTTAAAAAGTGTGATGTTTTTAAGTTAGCGTAGGTCTGGCGTGTGGCAATCTTGGTGAAGATTGATTAGAATAGACTTGCATGTGATGAATGGGTTACATTCCCATTCTTGCTGGAACCCCTATCTGGGTTGATCATACCCAGAGCGACAACTCGAAGCAGTATGAATATTAAAAACTCGTTGTGAAAACAACGGGGTTAGGTAGATACATCCCACGCCACCCCAAAGGATCGAGTCCTTTTGGGGATTTCGGAGCCTCATCATGAAAGCAGAACAAGCCTGGCAATCGGTTCTCGGACAGCTTCAGACAGAAATGCCCAGAGCGTCCTATGATACCTGGGTGCGCGATACCCAGGTCCTTTCTTATGATGATGGTTTGCTGACCATCGGGGTGGACAATGCGTATGCGCGTGATTGGCTCGAGTCACGGCTTGCCAGCACGGTCAACCGCCTGATGGTGGGCGTGATGAATCGCTCCGTGGATGTAAAGTTTGTCGTCGGCTCAGGTCTGGAAACGGATGCGTTGATCGAGGACTCGCCCGCAGTCGGACTGGACTATGAAGCGGTTGCACCATTACCCATCCAGGCAATTCCGGACCGCCATCCGGTTCTTAATCCACGGTACACGTTCGATAATTTTGTCGTCGGCTCGAACAACCGGCTGGCGCATGCCGCATCCCTGGCAGTTGCTGAAAACCCGGCGCATTCGTACAACCCGCTCTTTTTATACGGCGGTGTCGGTCTGGGCAAGACCCACCTGCTCCATGCCATTGGAAATGCCTGCCATGACAAAGGCTTGAATGTGCTTTATGTATCGTCTGAAGAATTTACCAACGACATGATCAACTCCATCCGCATGCACACCACGCAGGCGTTCCGCGATAAATACCGGTCGTGCGATGTGCTGCTGGTGGACGATATTCAATTCATCGCCGGCAAGGAAAGCACCCAGGAAGAGTTCTTCCATACCTTCAATACGCTGCACGGGCAGGACAAGCAGATCATCGTCTCCTCGGATCGGCCGCCCAAGGCGATGGTCACGCTGGAGGAACGCCTGCGATCCCGGTTCGAGTGGGGTCTGGCCGCGGACATCCAGCCGCCTGACCTGGAGACGCGCCTCGCGATCCTGCGCTCCAAGGCGGAGCGCACCGGTCGCACGGTCCCTGACGAGATCCTCGAGACGATCGCCCGCAGGGTGCAGTCGAACATCCGTGAATTGGAAGGGGCACTCAACCGCATCGTGGCATTCGCGGACTTGAGCGGTTCTCCTCTGACGTCTCAACTCGCTGAAGTTGCCCTCGCAGATCTCCTGCCGCAGCGACGAGACTTGACCACCGCGCAGGTGGTCGCCCTTGTAGCGGATAAATTCAAAGTCAGTGTGGACCAGTTGATCGGGCGCGACCGGTCTCGCGAGATCGCCCTCCCGCGCCAGGTGGCGATGTACCTGCTGAGGCGCGAGATTAATGTCTCGTTACCGCAGATCGGTGCAGCACTCGGCGGCCGCGACCATACCACGGTCATGTACGCCATCGACCAGATCGCCAACAAGATCGAAACCGATTCGGGGCTGCGTAAAGATGTGATCGACATCAAACAACAAATGTACGGGCAGGCTGTCGCTTAGCCATTATCCACTCCCCAGTGACACTGGCGCAGAGAACCCCTCTGCGTCAGTTGTTTAAAGGGGAACCATCGATTATTTTTCCATGTCCGTGAGAAGCAGGTCCAGCGCGCCAACGGAGATGAGCAGCTCCCTGATGGAAATTCCAAGCGAGATCATCATCAGGATCAGAGCAGCGGCAAAGACCCAGGCGCCGAGGCTGATCAAGCCGGTGAACAGGGCGAACATGCTGAATGTGCAGAGCAGAAGGCTAACCACGCCGAAGATCTGCATGTTGCGTATCAAATAGACACGGTATCGCAGGTTGGCAATCTGACCAAGCAGGTTGTCCTGGGGGTTATCGATGTAGCGGTCGTGCAGGTTGCGGATGATGCCTGCCAGGGTTACGAACCGGTTGGTGAATGCCAGTAGCAAAAGGGAGATGGCCGGGAAGAGCAGGGCAGGGGTGGATAGGGTGAATTCCATTCTTACCTCCTGATAATTGGATTGCACGGAGTATTATAGCTTTCTGAACTGTAAAATTGGTGAAAAAACCTTTGCGAAGCCTAATTTAATGGTATACTAACCGCCGCTCCCGAAAAGGGAGCCTATCTTGCCCGGGACGGGCATCAAGCGTCCCTGAGCGGGTTATATTGCAAGAATATCCCCGCTAAACTCATTCCGTCCCACGCCAGTAAAGACTGCGCACCGGAGGACGGATATAAAGGAGAAATAATGGCTGTTATTTCCATGAAAGCCCTCTTGGAGAGCGGCGTCCATTTTGGGCACCGTACCAACAAGTGGGATCCCCGTATGAAACCGTTCATCTTCACCGAGCGCAACGGCATTCATATTATCGATCTGCAGCAAACCGTCAAATCCATCAACACGGGCTATGGCATTATCCGCGATTTGGTTGCCGACGGCGGCGTCGTGTTGTTCGTCGGGACCAAGCGGCAGGCGCAGGATACAGTCCGCGAAGAAGCTGTGCGTGCCGGTATGCCCTACGTGACCGAGCGCTGGCTGGGCGGTATGCTCACCAACTGGAACACGATGCATGCCCGTATCGTGGAGATGGAACGCCTCGAACATCTGCGCGACAGCGGTGAGATCAACCGGCTGACCAAGAAGGAAGGCCTGCTCATCGAACGCGAGATCACCCGCCTGAACACCCGGCTGGACGGTGTCCGTTCCATGAAGGGACTCCCGAATCTGGTCTTTATCGTGGACGTCGGCCGCGAAGATGCCGCCGTGCATGAATGCAACATCCTTAATATTCCCATCGTCGCGCTGGTGGATACCAACTGCAACCCGGAAGGGGTTGACTATGTGATCCCCTCCAACGACGACGCCATCCGTGCGATTAAACTGCTGGTCGGTAAAATGGCCGATGCGGCGCTGGAAGGCCGCGCGATGCGCAAGGATATCGAGCCCGAAATGGATATGCCCCAGGCTGCCGAAGCCGGCGCTTCCACTGCCGCTGCTGTAAAGCGACAGACTCGTCCTTCGGTCGAGAGTGAAGTGGAGCTGGGAGATGATGCTCTGCTCGGTAAATCCACCCTCGCAAAATTGACCCCGAAGCCGGAAATCAAGGCTGAAACAGTCGAGGTGGTGGCAGAAGAAGCCGAAGTCGCTGATATCTTTGCTGAAATTACCGACGAACCCGTCGAGCCGGCTGTTGAGGAGAAGGAAGTCGAGGAAGTTTTCGCTGCTCTTGAAACGGAAGAGACTGTAGTCGAGGAACCTGTCGTTGAAGCCTCCGCAGAGGAAGTTCCCGCCCCTGCCAAGAAACCGGCTGCATCCAAGGAAGACGAAGCGAAGAAACCTGCCAAGAAACCGGCAGCTGTCAAGACAGACGAAGCGAAAAAGCCTGCCAAGAAACCGGCAGCCACCAAGACAACAACCAAATCCAAGACAACGAAAAAATAGTATTGAAAGCACAGGAACAATTCGATGGAAATCACTACTGAAATGATCAAAGAACTGCGCTCGGCGACCAACGCCGGTGTGCTCGACTGCCGGAAAGCCCTGACAGAATCCGACGGGGATTTTCAAAAAGCTGTGGACTGGCTGCGTGAGAAAGGCATGGCGACCGCTGCCAAGCGCGCTGACCGCACTGCATCAAATGGCGTGGTGGAACTGTATTCACATGGCGCTGGACGTGTGGGTGTCATGGTCGAGGTCAACTGTGAAACCGACTTCGTTGCCCGCTCCGAATCCTTCCGCGCATTTGCCCATGAAATAGCCCTGCAGATCGCTGCGTCAGCTCCCCGCTACGTTACGGATGCGGAAATTTCCGCCGAAGTCCTCGCGCATGAAGCGGAGATTGCCAAGAATCGCGCCATGGAAGAAGGCAAGCCCGAGGCTGTCGCTGAGAAGATCGTCGAAGGACGCCTCAACAAGTTCAAGGACGAGTCCTGCCTGATGCGCCAGGTATACATCCGAGATGAGAATTTGACCGTGGAGAAGCTGCTGCATCAGATCATCTCCAGCACGGGAGAGAACATCGTCATTCGCCGCTTCCAGCGCTGGGAGCTGGGTGAAGGCCTTGCTGAATAAATTTATTGAAAAGCCAACCGACAGGTTGGCTTTTTTTTGGGTCGTGTTTAGTGTAAAATCCCTTTCGAGGGTTCATACCATTTTTGAGGGTGAAAGGACTCCAAATGCCAGATCTTTATTTCAAACGGATCCTGCTCAAGTTATCCGGTGAAGCGGTTGGTGGTGAGAATGGTTTCGGGATCAATGTCGATGAAGCGGAAAATATCGCCGGCCGCGTGAAGGAGATCTACCAGATGGGGGTGCAGGTCGCCATCGTCATAGGGGCAGGCAACCTGTGGCGCGGCAAGCAGGGACTCGACCATGGCATGGACCGCGCCACGGCGGATTACATGGGCATGCTGGGTACGATGATGAACGCCCTTGCCCTCATGGACGCGCTCGAACGGATCAATGTGTATACGCGGGTTCAGTCAGCCATCGAGATGCGCACCATCGCCGAGCCCTACATTCGGCGGCGCGCCATCCGTCACCTCGAGAAGAACAGGGTGGTGATCTTCGGTGCCGGCACAGGGAATCCATTCTTCTCGACCGATACGGCTGCCGCCCTCCGCGCAACAGAGATCGACGCGGATGTCCTGATCAAAGCCACCAAAGTGGACGGAGTTTACGACTTAGACCCGAAGAAGAATCCATCCGCGGTGAAACTCGACGAGTTGAGCTATATCGACGTATTGAATCGGCGTCTTGCTGTGATGGACAGTACAGCGATCACCCATTGCATGGAAAACAAAATCCCGATCCTTGTGCTTAATCTTTGGGACCCGCACGCCTTGATGAAGGCTCTAAATGGAGAAAAAGTCGGGACGCTTGTGAAGTAGCAGCAGGGTGGCGGTTGGATAATTAATCCTTGGATTTTGGAAACCCTCAAAGTGATGATAGTCTTTGAGGGTTTTTGCAACCTTCCACCGTGTAGAATTCAGATACAAGCTGTCACTGGAGATGAACGATGATCCAAAGCCATTAGAATTTCGGCTGGGTAAAGACCGGATAATGTGAACGGAAATCAGGCATCTCGTGCCAAAGTAGCGCATTTTATGGTTTTAAGGTATCCTTATAACAATCTGTCTAATCGGTTAAGGAGGTCGCCGTGATCAAAGATATCCTCAAAGATGCAGAGTCACGCATGCACCATACCATCGAAGTTCTTAAGGTCGACCTGGCCGGCATACGCACAGGTCGTGCGAACCCCGCGCTGGTTGAGAAATTGCATGTGGAATACTACGGAGCGGAGACGCCTCTCATGCAGCTTGCGGCGATCAGCGTCCCTGAGCCCCGCCAGTTGTTGATCAAACCTTTCGACCCCACTTCTGTAAAAGCAATCGAGAAAGCGATTCTGGCATCCGACCTCGGCTTGAATCCAAACAACGACGGGAAACAAATCCGCCTAACCCTTCCTCCCCTCAACGAGGAACGCAGGCGTGATCTGGTCAAGCATGTCCACAACCGCCTCGAGGAGAGCCGGGTGGCCGTACGGAACGTCCGCCGGGATGCCATGAAGGACATGAAGGACGCCGTGACCGAAAAGCTTTGCTCGGAAGATGACCACAAGCGCGGCGAAATGGAACTCGAAAAGATCGTCGAGAAGCAGATTCTGGATATCGAAAAAGCCGGGCAGGCTAAAGAAGCCGAGATCATGGAGGTCTAGACGGAGTGATGGCCAGGAAAGCTGCAAGCCGCCCCGAACTCCAACAGATCCCCCAGCATGTTGCCATCATCATGGACGGCAACGGCCGCTGGGCGCTCAAGCGCGGATTGCCCCGTCTCGCCGGTCACAAAGCCGGCACGGATAACCTGCGCCGCATCATCGAAGCATCGGTGGAATTCGGGGTCAAGTACCTGACCATCTATGCTTTCTCCACTGAAAATTGGGGGCGTCCATCCGAAGAAGTGGAAGGATTGCTCAGGATACTCGAAGATGTCATCGACCGCGAATTGAAGGAACTGAACAAGCAGGGAGTTCAGATCAAGCACATTGGGCGCCTGGAACGCCTGTCACCGCAGCTCCAAAAGAAAGTCATCAACGCGATGGAGATCACCCAGGACAATGACCGGCTGATCCTTTGTGTCGCATGGAATTACGGCGGCCGCGATGAGATCGTCTGCGCCATCCAGCATCTGCTCAAGGACGGCATTTCTCCGGACGACGTGACCCCGGAGCTGGTCAGCCGTTATCTTTTCACCGCTGGCATCCCGGACCCGGACCTCGTCATCCGCACATCCGGGGAGCTGCGCATCAGCAACTTCCTGATCTGGCAAACGGCTTACTCCGAATGGTACATTACCCCCACCTTCTGGCCTGATTTCGGCAAGGAGGAATATCACAAGGCGCTTGAGGAGTTTGGTCAGCGCGACCGCCGGTATGGGACAGTCCATCCCAAGGAAACAAAAACATAACATGAAAATTAATCGCGAACTGGCTGCGCTCATTTTGGCGGCAATTGGGATTCCGGCAATCTACTTTGGCGGAATATTTTTCTTCGTCGTTTTCGGCACGATGACCGCCATTGCAGCCTGGGAATTCGGCCGGTTGTTCATCCCTCTGGACGTCAAACCTTACAGCGTCTTGACGGTCGGCGGTACTGCGATGGTTCTTATTAGCCGCGCTTACTTTCCAAATGCTGTAGTGCCCCTTCTTACCCTCACTATCCTGGCATCAATGACGGTGTACCTTGTCGCCTATGAAAAGGGGCGGGACAAAGCCGCGACCGATTTTGCGGTCACCGCTGCTGCCATCCTATATTTGGGATGGATCGGCAGTTACTTCTTTGCTCTTCGTTCCCTGCCCCAAGGATTAGGTTGGTTCATCCTCGTCATGGTTCCCTTGTGGGCATCGGATTCGGCAGCTTATTACATAGGGTCACGGTACGGAAAACACAAAATGACCCCCCGCCTCAGCCCCAAGAAATCGTGGGAAGGCTACATCGCCAGCATCATTGGCGGAGGACTTGCGGGAATTCTCGTCGGATGGATACTGAACTATGTGGGATGGCTGGACGTTTCACTTCTAAATAGTCTATTCATCGGCTTGCTGATGGGCGCCGTCCCCACGCTGGGCGACCTGGGTGAGAGCATGATCAAACGCCAGGCGGGCATAAAAGATTCGGGAGGTCTGATACCCGGGCACGGAGGTGCCTTCGACCGGATCAACTCCTGGCTTTGGGCAGCCACTGTAGGGTACTTCTACATCACATTTTTCATTTTATTTATCAGATAATCGACCATAAGACAACGGCGCGCAAAGCGCCGTTTATGTTTCAGGAGATTAATCGATGTTGCACAGCGAACATATCGGGAGCGAACCCACGCGCAATCTTGGGCTGGACCTTGTCCGCGTGACGGAAGCCGCCGCCCTGGCCGCCGGCCGTTTCATGGGCCGCGGGGACAAGAATGCCGCGGACAAGGCTGCCGTCGATGCCATGCGCCTCGTCCTTAACAGCATTGACATCAATGGGGTCATCGTCATTGGCGAAGGCGAAAAAGATGAGGCGCCGATGCTCTACAACGGAGAACATGTCGGCTCGGCGGGTCCAAACGCCCATGAATTGGACCTTGCGGTTGACCCGATCGACGGCACACGCCCGGTGGCATTTGGCCGCTCGAACTCCATTACCACGGTCGCCATCGCCCCGCGCGGGACGATGTTCAACCCGGGACCATTCCTTTATATGAATAAGATAGCTGTGGGACCGGAAGCCCGTGGGAAGATCGATATCGAAGCACCCATCACGGATAATCTCAAAGCAGTAGCCAAAGCGAAGGGCAAGGATCTTGAAGACCTGACCTGCATTATCCTCGACCGCCCTCGTCACGATGAAATGGTATTGGAGATGCGCAAGGCAGGAGTGCGCATCCGCCTGATACCCGATGGTGATATCAATGCCGCGTTGATGACCGCTTGGCCGGAATCGGGCATCGACGTCCTGCTGGGGATCGGCGGCACCCCGGAGGGAGTGATCGCCACCTGCGGGCTGCGCGCGATGGGGGGCGAGATCCAGGGAAAGTTATTCGCGCGAAATCAAGAGGAGGTCCGTCGAGGGAAGGAAATGGGTTACGATTTCCACCAGGTCCTCCAGATGGATGACCTGGTCGCATCGGAGGATGTCTTCTTCGCAGCGACCGGCATCACGGACGGAGAGCTGCTGGATGGAGTTAAGTATTTCGGCAATGGCGCCCGCACTGATTCTCTCGTGGTGCGCGGACTGACGGGGACCGTCCGCCAGATCGTCGCCACGCACCGCTGGGACAAGTTGAACCGGCTGAGCACTATTCATTATTAGCATGAAGTGGCCTGACTTGACAGGACTGACCCTTTTACATATAATCCTGCCTTGCTTTCCTGGCTAGCTCAATCGGCAGAGCGCGCGGCTGTTAACCGCTAGGTTCGAGGTTCAGAGTCCTCGGCCAGGAGCCTGATCAAAACGCCTCGCAAAGGCGTTTTATTTTAAACAAAAACCGGACAACCATGAAGCTGTCCGGTTTGCAGTTAGTGGCTCAATTTATTCTTTCGCCTCACTGGTGCTCTTGGCGGGGGCGCTATCTGTGGATGTGCTTTCTGTTTTCGTTTCAGATTTCTCAGACGCTTCCGTTTGATGCTTCTCTTCCTTCTTGCGGGAAGTGTGTTTGCTCCCGGAGGGGGATTTGTGATCCGTGGCGTAAAAACCGGAGCCTTTGAAGACCACGCGCACCGGAGAAATCACTTTCTTGAGCGAATTTTTCGAGCATTCAGGGCAGCGCTTCAACGGCTTGTCTTCAAATTTTCGATGTCGTTCGAATTCAATTCCGCAGTTTGCACAACGATAAGTATAAACCGGCATTCTTTCCTCTTCCTTTATGAGCCTGAGGATTATAGTACAGTCGAAAGGGGGTGGCAAGACTTATTCGCCCATGCGACGTGTAAGAGAATTATTAATAAATGGGGTCATTAATCTGCCCCTTGCATAAATTGGGCATTTGTATATAATTAGAACATAAGTTCTAATATTGGTGGCGATGAATGGGTGAAACTTATGTCTCTAACTGCTGAATTTCTACGTTCGACACACATGCTCCGTCAGGTGGAAAATGATACCCGCAGCCTGGCTTCAGCCTCCAGGATTCCGGCTTACCCGACCCTTGAGAGCGTGCTGACAAAATTCATGCCTCTTCCTGCGAATGGATTGTTCATGGGCGTGGCGAGTGATGGGCTGCCGGTCCTGCTCAACATGGCGGATCCCCGCCCCGGCGCGCTGCTTGTTTTGGGTGACAGGCAATCCGGTAAAACGGATTTCCTGCAAGGGGTGGCTCGTGCTGCGTCCCTGACACACCATCCGCCGCTCCCTGCGATTCGCTGTCGTCACCTCCCGCCTCGAGGAGTGGGCAGGATGGTCTGGTCAGCCGCACTGCTTCGGTGTGTGGACTCCGGAAAATCCCAGCCTAAAGGACTTCCTCGTCGACCTCTCGGCTCGGGCTACAAGAAGGATTCATCTTCTGAATCTCTGCTTCTCCTGGTGGATAACCTTCAATGCATTACCGACCTGCCTTTTGATATACAGGAGAATATCCACTGGTTGTTGGCGAATGGAACCTCAAACCGGATTTGGACGTTTGCGACCCTCGAAGCTGGCCTTGCCGGCAGCCTGCCTTTATGGGTGAAAGCCTTCGGCACCCGCATTTACGGCCGGGTGGGTGATCCGGGTGTCGCAGAAAGACTGACGCCCATGCCCGGCGCCAATCTACGCACGCTGCTCAGCGGTGCCCAATTCTGCATCCGTGAACGCAACCACTGGCTGCGTTTCTGGCTGCCCTTATCAAAATAGGAGGAAAAATGATTACAGGTATGATGTGGTTTGATAACGATCCCAAGACAGCGCTGACCGAGAAAATCAAACACGCTGCGGAGTATTACCGCGCCAAATACGGGCAGACACCGGACGTTTGCCTGGTCAATCCGGGCATGCTCCCGGAACCGAATGTCCAGGCTGGCAAGATCCAGGTCCGCGCCATGAAGACGGTTTTACCGGGACATTTATGGATCGGAGTCGATGAAAAAACACCGCTTGGGGCGGATTGAACAGGGAAACCTTTTCACGGGCGGCAATATCGGGGGGATTGGGTTGCTGCTCTTTAGGAATCCTTTGGTAATTAAGAAGAAGACACCGGAGCGTTTACTTCGGTGTCTTCTCGAATTTTGGAGATGGAATTGATTATTCTCCAACGGCCGTTACCATGGCGATCGCCAATTCATGGCTGTGACTTAGGCTGAGTGACCAGGTCGTCAATCCCAACAGGTCTGCTTTTGTCGCTGCCTTGCCGTGGAGATGAAGCACAGGCGCGCCTTGTTCGTCCTGCAGGATTTCAATGTCCTGAAAGGTGACTTCGCCGATTCCGCTTCCCAGCGCCTTGGCTACGGCTTCCTTCGCAGCAAAACGCGCCGCCAATGATTCGGATCGGCTACCGCACAATTCGCGCTCCGCTGGGGTAAACACTCTCTCCAGATAATGTTTCCCATGCCTTTCAACCACAGCTTGTACTCGCTCAATTTCGATCAGGTCAACGCCGGTAGCCAGTCTCATGTCCACTCACGATCCAGCGGTGGCTATGGCAAGCCGGTCAGGGTGGAGATATTTGCGCGCTGCATCCGCCACCTGTTCGGGAGTGACGCTTCGCACCAGCTTTTCATAGCGGCGGTAGTAGTCCAGGCCCAGATCATGGCGCTCGATGTTGATCAGCGCATTGGCGACACCCATGTTCGATTCGAGCGAGAGAGGCAGGCGGCCGATGAAATTTGCCTGGCTGTCGGCCAGTTCCTCAGCAGTGACCCCTTCAGCCACGAACCGGCGGATTTCTTCACGGATGAGGGATATTGCCTTGTCCACGTTGGCGGAGTTGACACCCGCGCTGACCTCCCATGATCCCGGACCGACACCCGCGGTCAGGCTGGAATAAGCGTAATAGGCAAGCCCCGATTGCTCGCGCACCACATCGCCGATGCGCCCCATCATGCCAAATTGCCCGAGGACGGAGTTCCCCAACGTCGCAGCAACATATTCAGGCGCTTTTCGCAGCGGACCTGAAGCGCCCAAGTAGATATCGGTCTGTGTCTTACCGGGAATTTGGACGTGCCGGCGGGTGGTTTCCTTTAATGGCTCGAGAGGCGGCAGGGAAGGCTGCTCAGGCTGAGACGGGTTCTTCCATGAGCCCAGCACCTCCGCCACTTGCTCCACGGCCGAGCGGGGTTCGACTGCCCCCACGACGGCGATGGCCATTTCCTTCGGTCCGAAATGCCTTCGATGAAAGTCCCTCAAGTCTTCCTGCGTAATGGCGCGGACTGTTTCCGGGTAGCCGTCATCCGGGCGGGCATAGGGATGACCCGCGAACACGATCTTGTCGAAAGCCATGGATGCCATGTCGCTGGTATCCTGGGAACGGACGGCCAGCGAGGTGAGGAGTTGCGCCCTTAGTTTTTCCACCTGCTCATAAGGAAAGGCCGGATGGCGAAGCGAATCGGATAACAGGTCGATAAGCAGCGGCAGGTCTTCAGAAAGCGCCCGCCCGCTAAAACTGGTGGTATGCGTCCCACCGCTGAAACCCAGGCTGGCGCCGACCGATTCGATGGAGTCGTAGATCTTTTGGAAGGACCGCTTTCGTGTTCCGCGCAATAACGCGGATGCGGTGAAATCAGCCAGACCTAATTTTTCGTCCGGCTCGAAAATGCTGCCGGTATTGACATACCCGCTGATGACGACCGATGGGCTGTCGAAGTTCGACCGGACAAGAACGACGATCCCGTTCGGCAGTACGGTCCGGGTGATATCATCCGAGCCGGGGAGGGAGTTAACCGTTTTTGATGGTGATTTCGCAGAGCGGAGGGGCTGTACTTTCCTAGTCATCGCTGCTCTCCGCTCCGTTGGGAATATAGGTACCGACCACACGGTTTTGTGTCCGCAGATACTTCTGCGCCACCCGCTGGACGTCCTGCGGTGTGACCGAGGATAGCTTATCAAGGAAAGTAAGGAACCAGTCGTAGGTTGAGAACATTTCTGCATATCCCAACCAGAAAGCCTGATTGGTGATGTTCTCGGAACCGTAGGCGAATATGGCGCGGGCTTGCTTGATGGCGCGCGCGATCTCCTTCGCCGGCACCGGCTTATCCTGCAGCTTTTTGATCTCGTCATCCAGGGCAGCGAGCGCTTCATCGGGTTTTCGTTGGGGATTTACTGTGATGGTGATCGCATCCAGGAAGGGGTCGATGGTCGCCATGGACCCGCCATGAACATTGATGGCGAGTTCCTTCTCCACCAACGCGCGATAGAGACGGGATGTCTTGTTCGATATACCGCCGCCGAACATGTTCAGGTTGGCAGGACCCGATAGCAAGCTGTCCATCACGGACATGGCGTGGAAATCGGGGTCGGAGGCGGCTGGAGCGTGATACGCTGCCTGGAGGTAGGTCGTCTCTCCAGGTCCTTCGACCTCGACCCGTTTCTCGCCGGTACTCGGCGGTTCGGGGCGATCCAAGCGCATGGGAGTCGGTCCCGCCGGGATTTCCTCGTACAGTTCGCGGATTCGGGCAAGCATGGACCGGATTTTGAAATCGCCCGCCACTGCCATGACCGCATTGTTCGGGATGTAGTAGGTGCGGTAATGCCCGAACAGGTCATCCCGCGTCATGGTCAGCAGGTCCGCCTTGTCCCCGATGATCTCATGCTGATAGGGGTGCACGCGAAAGGCTGCAGCCTGGACCGCCTCGCCCAGCTGGAAGAGCGGCTCATTTTCGTCACCTTCGCGCTCTGAGATGACAACGGTTCTCTCTGATTCGAGTTCCTTGGGATCGTAATGGGCATTGGTCATTCGGTCCGCTTCAAGCCGCAGCGCCAGGTCGATCTTGTCCACCGGCATGGTTTCGAAGTAAGTTGTCCAATCGAGGAAAGTGAAGGCGTTCCACACCCCCCCTTCGCGTGAGATGGCTTTGTCGAGGATGCTGGATGGGAACTGTGGCGTGCCCTTGAACTGCATATGCTCGCACCAGTGCGAGATGCCAGTCCTGCCAGTCGGCTCATCCTTCGAACCGACACGATACCAGACCCAGCTGCTGATCAACGGCGCAGTGTGGATCTCCTTAAGCAGGATTTTTAAACCATTATCGAGAGTAACGAGCGAGAAAGGGGGCAATACGACTCCAGTTTGTCTTCCCCCCTTCCTGCTTCGGAAGGGGGGAGCGGTTTGTTGGATCTATCTCGGGTCCTTGAATATCAAGGTGCAAAGGGGACCGAATGTGCCGATCACGGGGACGTCCTTGCAGGTTTTCCACTCCGGCTTGAGCAGCCAAAACAGAGGTGAGACGACCTGCTGCAAGCCGGTGAAAGGCTCATGGAGTTCAGTCTGGTTGAGCGGGATGTCAACCGGAACGGTCAACGCGATGGGAACGGTCTGCTGAACCGGTACTATCAGTTCAAGATGGATGGGGAGTATCGTGCCGGCAGGGAGGACAATATCCGCAGGAGCATTAACGATGGAAAGACCTCCGGTATTCAAGGTGACGCGCGCATTGATGCTGGTCGGCTCGCGGAGATAAACAGACGTGTCCTGGCTGATGGGCAGGTTGAAATTGATCGGGATCTGGTCGTTAACTGTGATGGTGGTCTTGATGCTCGCTTCGTCCATCTTGACGAAGTTGGCATAGAGACCCCCGAGCAGGTCAATGCCGACCATCTTCTTGAGCGTAAATAACTGGTTCCCAAGGCCGATCAACACCACGATAAGAATGCAATTAAGAAGGATGGAAAGAATGCTGCCGACCGTCCACAAAGTGCGCATTCGCCTTTCCCGTTTCTGTTCGGAATCTTCTTCCACAACAGGAGGGGGAGCCTGAACGGCTTCTTCTGCATCGGCATCGGCGACGCTGGCCATGACAGCCACAGGAGCGGCAGATTCGAAGCTCTCCTCCTCGAACTCTCCTGCGGAGGGGGTATCATCAGGCTCAAGATGCGCTGACGCGACAGGAGACTGTGTGTCATCCACAGGTGTAAATACCTCGGAGGACATGCTCCAGCCTGCGTGCATGTGAGGGATCGAATCGTCGTCTTCGTCTTTTTTGGAGTTTTTCGTGTTCATACGATTAATTCCTCCTCTACTGATAAATATAGCACAGACTTCTTATTTTAATGCAAGGCTGAAAGGCATCCGGAAGGTGCTTCAACCCACGGGAGATGGCTTTTTCATGGTTTGTGCAGAACCCCACTTGTTTGTGCATATGAAGAGGCTATAATAGATGAGATACCAGCCTAGGAGGATGGAATGACATTGACACCCAACCAGCGCAAAGTCGCCGTGCTGTTTTCAATTCTGGCGATTCTGTCTGCCATATTAGCCTGCAGCATGCCTGGAGTATCAGCGCCAACGCCGACCGACCCGGTTTCCGCGGCTGGGACTTTTGCAGCGCAGACAGCCATTTTCCACCTTACTCTTTCTGCAGTAGCTCCTACTCAGCCTCTCCTGGCTACCGCGACGCTGGCCATCCCGCCGAGCAGCACTCCAAATCCTCCGACACTGTCTCCCACCATCACGCCGGTTCCCTGCAACCGGGCTGAATTCGTCTCTGATGTCAACTATCCCGACAAAACCAACGTCCTCCCGGGAACAAGCTTCACAAAGACATGGCGCCTGCAGAATACCGGTTCCTGCGCGTGGACTTCGGGGTATTCCGTGGTTTACGTCCAGGGGGATCGCATGGGTGCGCCTGATTCGGTCCCGGTGACGGGCGGATCGGTGGCCTCCGGTGCCCAGGTGGATGTCTCTGTTCCTCTTGTGGCTCCCTCTGTTCCGGGAACTTACCGCGGCGATTTCATGCTCCGCGCTCCTGACGGTTCCCGGTTTGGAATCGGCCCGGCTGGAAACAGTGTCTTTTGGGTGGAGATCGTTGTCCCGGCACCCACTTCCACGCCGACTCCTACCAATACCCCCACATTTCTTTTAATCCCTTCCCTGATAATCACCATCATTCCCATTTTCCCATAATCATCCAAGGAGAGAATTTGTCCACAGAAAGCTACTACGTCGCAGTTGTTGGCGCCGGACCTGCGGGGATGTTTGCGGGGCGTGAACTTGCCCGAAACGGTGTCAAAGTCGTCATGTTCAATCGGGATATTAAACCGGGCGGCCTCGCTGAATATGGGATCTACCCCGACAAGCAGGCGATGAAACAAGGGCTGCGCACTCAGTTCTATCAGGCGCTGCAAACCCCCGGCCTGACTTATTTCGGCAATATCACCATCGGCGCTCAAGGCGACCTGAGCCTTGACGACCTGCGCGCGCTTGGTTTCCAGGCTATTCTTGTTACCGCTGGCGCGCAGGGGACCAAGTGGCTCAGCCTGCCAGGCGAACACCTCAAGGGTGTGTACCATGCAAAAGGTCTGGTGTACCACTACAACCAGCTGCCTCCTTATAGCAGCGACGAGTTCCAATTCGGGAAGCGTGCTGCGGTGGTCGGTGCAGGAAACGTCATGCTGGACATCTCCCGTTATTTGATCCAAAAGATCAAAGTGGATGAGGTCATTGCAGTAGTGAGGCGCGGACCTGCCGAGGTTAAGTTCGACCGAAAGGAAATGGAGTACGTCATTGCCAACCTGGACCAGCGCGCACTCGACGAAGAAATTGCCCGGGTAGCACCCACCATGCAATCCATCGGGCAGGATGCCGAAGCGGCAAAAGCGGTGATCCTCGAAGCGCTGCCGAAAGCTCAATCCACCTCCAGCCTGACACGATTTCGGTTCGAATTTCTAGTCTCGCCCATTCAAATCCTGAGCGACGAGAATGAAAAAGTAACCGGCCTGGAAGTGGAGGACAACACCCTGGCAATGAAAGATGGCGAAGCGAAAGCGCGCGGTACCGGAAACAAACGTGTGATACCAGTCAACTCGGTTGTTTTTGCGATCGGTGACACGGTGGATGATTCTTTTGGTCTGCCGACAGCCGGTTCGGAGTTCGTCAAGAATCTCAAGCCTCGTTTTCCCGTGGAGGAGATTTCATACGAAGCTTTCGACCCTCAAACATACCGTCCGATCGATGACGTTTTTTTCGCCGGGTGGTCCCGTCAAGCCAGCACGGGGCTGGTCGGTTATGCGCGTAAGGATGGGACGAATGGCTCGAAAGCCGTGCTGCAGTACGTTCAAACCCTTCAACCCATCACCCCGGACGATGCCGCGCTATCAGCGAAACTGAAGAAATTAGGCAAACCTGTGGTCACTGAGAACGATGTCCGCAAACTGGTCGAAATCGAGTCTGATGAGGCCAAGAAACGCGGAGTCGAATCCTTTAAATTCAGCTCCAACGAGGAAATGCTTGAAAGGATCATGTCTGTCGGATGATTAGTAGAATTATTTAATCTTGGACAAAAGCGAAAGGCGGTGGGTTCCCACCGCCTTTCGCTTTTGTATGGATGCTGTTAAGCAACAGAGAGCCGGGTTGGGTGTTCTGATTAAGCAAACGGGAACTTTTTTGTATCCATTCTCGTATAGTAAGTAAGGTTCTGGTTTAATAGGAGGCTGAAATGTCACTTTACCCGCTTGTTATTTCAATCGCTGTGCTCGCACTGTTTGTTGTGATGAGCTTTTTGCCGGTTCTTTTCTCTGACAAGGACCTTGATTCGCTGGTATTCCTGGCAAAATAGTCCTGACAATCGCTAAAAAGCGGGGACGTTCTTCACGTCCCCGCTTTTAATTTAATCTCTGAAGCCAGCCGGTCTGCCAGTTGCCGCGCCCGTAGAGGCGCATTCCCCAGGTGCAATTCATACATCATCAACTCGCTGATCTGTTCTGTGGAAAGATAGTGCGACAATCCTTCATCATCTGAAAGCAAGCTTTCCAACGGATTTTCTTCACCTGCCCGGATGGCTTCCCACGCCTGCATCGCGTGGCCGCGAATCGCTTCGTGCATGAGCTGCCTGTCTGCGCCCGCCTTGACGGCAGCCATGAGCACCCGTTCTGTCGCCGCGAAAGGACCATAAATCCGTAGATTCTTTTTCATCGTTTTTTCGTCGACGGTGAAGCCGGAAAAAATTTCCAATGCGTTTTTGAGCATCTCGTCGATGGCAAGGAAGGCCTCGGGGAGGATGATCCGTCGATTGGCAGAATCGTCCAGCGTGCGCTCCAGCAGGGAGTGTGCGGCGTTGTCCCACGCGACGCGAGGCAGACCGGCAAGGTACCTGCCCAGGGAATTGATCTTTTCAGCCAGGATCGGATTCCGCTTGAACGGCATGGCGGATGAACCAACCTGGTGCACGCCGAAAGGTTCCGCTATTTCTCCGACCGAAGGGGATTGCAGAATACGCAGGTCGAATGCCAGTTTATAAAGCGATTGTCCCAGGCCGGCTATTGCGGTGAGGAGGGTATAGTCCTGTTTTCGCGGGTAAGTCTGGGAAGTCACCGGGTAAAACGGCAGGTCCAATTTCTCACTGAGTTTATATTCGAAGTCAACCAGGTTTTCACTGCCGATCAGTTCGGCGTAGGAAGCCCCTGTGCCGACTGCTCCCTTGAAACCCTTGCCTCTAATTGCATTGCGGCTGGTCTCGATCGACCGGAGGTCTTGATGTAAATCCTGGGCATATAGCGCGAGCCGGTATCCAAGCGTGGACGGTTCTGCAGGCTGCAGATGGGTGTACGCGATAAGCGGTGTATCGGCATACCGGTCGATGAGCTGAATAAGTATTTCCAGTAGAGATTTTAGACTGACCAGGACCAGGTCCATTGATTGCCGCAGGCGGATTGCATCGGCGTTGTCTTCCACATCCATCGATGTCGCACCCAGGTGGATGACGCCTCCGCCAATTTTCGCCTGCTCCGCAAATACCCGGATTTCAGCCATCAAGTCGTGCTTGATCTCATGCTCGATCTCAAGTGAACGAGCCAGGTCCACTTGATCCATATGAGCTCTCAAGTTAGCGACCTGTTCCGGGGTCACTAATCCATACTCGAATTGGGTTTCCGCCAGCGCGACCCAAATATTCCTCCAAAGCAGCCGCTTGTTATGCTCGGACCAAATCTGCCGCATCGGCTCGCTTCCGTAACGCCAGGAAAAGGGGGATTGATAGTTCTTAAAGTCAGTCATGGTTCATCTTAGAATTGAGAGGCTGTATAATCATTTTATCATTCCTGCGGAAACGCTGAATGGGTATATGAGATGCCAAAACGCGACCTATTCTTTTCCAAACCAATGATGAACGCAGCCGGGATGCTGGGATTCTCCCCCAACTTCCGGGATTCGCTTCCTTATGATGACTTCGGTGTCTTTGTGACCAATCCGATCAGCCTCCGCCAGCGGTTACCTGCCGCCCGGCCGGAACTGATCAACTTTCCCGGCGGGTTGCTGCTGCATACCGGTCTGCCCAATCCCGGTTTTAAATCAGTACTGCAGAAGTATGCCGGTAAATGGGTTCGATCGGTTCTGCCTGTGATGGTTCATCTGATGGCGGATCGGCCTGAAGAAACGGTACGCATGGTCCGGTCGTTGGAAGGATTGGAGAACATCGCTGCCATTGAGCTCGGGTTTGCACCAAAGCTGGCGGGAGACATTATTCTGATGGTGGTCGAGATGTGCTCCGGAGAACTTCCTCTGGTTGTGAGTCTTGAAAGTGGGCAGATCCTCAGTCTCGGACCGAAGGTGATCGAAGCCGGCGCTGCTGCCGTGAGTATGGCCGCCCCGCGTGGTGCTTTGTCAGGAGAAGAAGGCGGGTTGGTGACTGGCAGGTTGTACGGTCCATCGTTATTTCCACAAGCGCTGGAAGTTGTTCACTCGGCAGCCAGGCTTGGTCTGCCTGTCATCGCTGCCGGTGGGCTTTTTTCATCTGAAAACTGTAAGGCAGCTATGACTGCAGGAGCGCTGGCTTGCCAACTTGACACCGTGCTATGGAATTCCAGTTAATACCAAGCACATCCTTGAATAAAGAAAAGACCCCGCCTGGAAGGCGGGGTCTTTCGTGGTTGCGAATTTTTAGACAGCTTTAACGTTGGCCGCCTGCAAACCCTTGGGGCCTTGTTCGATGGTGAATTCCACCTTCTGGCCTTCTTCGAGGTTGCGGAAACCATCAGCTTGAATAGCAGAGAAGTGAACGAACACATCCGGACCGCCATCGCGGGAGATGAATCCGTAACCCTTGCTGCCATTGAACCATTTGACCGTACCGATTACACGTTCAGACATTTTTTGCCTCCTGAGCAAAAGAAAAAAAAGGATATTATGGAGCAGTATGTCTTCCATCGGCCGGTCAACAAAAAGACGGTTCAAAGGCACTGCTTTGAGCCGTCGTCTTGATCTTCCAACGAAAACCTACTTGCATCCTACCTCGACACTATACCAGAGAGATGGGTAGGTGTCAAGATATTCGAGCGGATTTATCGGGTTTGAAAAGCCTTGCTGGCTCAAGTCGTGAACCAGAATCGCTCATCCCGATTGAAACGTGAAGCAAATTGCTGGGAAATGTAGGGCACCCGCTGGACGAGCGTTTCCTGGGCTTCAGGATTCTCCAGCCAGTACGAGAATGTCGCTGCGTAACTTGCAATGAAGAAACCTTCAATTATTCGCTCAAAATCCTTCGGGAGCGGGAAGAACCGCTCGTAATTTTCCAGGAATACCGGATGCAATGCAGGGCTGATATTCGACAGGCAGGTACCCAGGTCGTATGAAAAATGGCCAACAGCGCATAATGAAAAATCGATCAAACGGATTTCGCCGTTATGGATGATGAAATTTCCACGATGCAAATCGCCATGGATCAATCCGACAGTCGCCCTTGATTTTCGACTTGACGGGAGCAGTTGGATCAACTCCTGGACGGATGTTTGCATCGCCTTGAAATCAAGATAGTTAATTCTCCCGTCATCTACTGCTGGCAGCAGCGAATCGACTACTTTTGAAAAATATGCGGCATCCCGGACAGGTCGCTGAAACTTTTTTGGCAATCGCCAGCGGTTGGAATGACGGTGGACTTTTCCCACAAGCCTGCCGATCTGGGCAACGGTGTCTTCAGATTCCATTTCCCGGGTATATAAATCCCCATCCAGCCATCCGAGCACCGAGCAATTCAATGGACCGTCGCCGCTGGTTACTCGTGTTACAAATCCTCCTGAGTGGTTGCGGATGGGACGAGGGACCGGAAGTTTATTCCGGAGGAGGGAGTTTACCCAGCGTAATTCGGAACGAATTACTTCCGGGTTTACACCATGCGACCCCATGCCAGGTGTCAACGGCTTGTGGAGCCGCAATAAATAGGATTTACCGGATGCTGTGACCTTGAACGTTACATTCTCACTGTGTTGGATGTATAGTACATCCTGGACTTTCAGGTCATATTTTTCAAGTGCCTTATATGCAGGCTTAGTGAATTGGGCGGTGGGAGTGAGCGAGCCTTTTTCCATGTTGTTATTATGCCCTAAATCGAAACATAATCATCATTGCCGAGTGTGAAATAAAACGTTGCGCCTTTGTCCAGTTCAGCTTCAGCCCAAATCGTGCCTCCGTGTCGGTGGATGATGCGTTGAATGGTAGCTAAACCAATCCCATGACCGGGGAATTCTGCTTCAGAGTGGAGCCGCTGAAAAGCGCCAAAAAGCTTGCCGGCATTTGCCATGTTGAAACCCACGCCATTATCTTTAACGAAGTAGGTTAATTGACCGTCCTTCAAAAGCGATCCCATTTCTATGGCAGGTTCCTTGGTCTTTGACGTGTACTTCCAGGCGTTCCCTAAAAGGTTTTCCAGAGCAGTGCGGAAGAGTTTTTCATCGGCGTTGGCACGCAGCCCGGATGCCACTGACCAGGTGACGCGGCGCTCCGGTTCCTGTAGCTGCATTTTTTCGAATATATCCTGCGCCATTTTTGAAATATCGATCACCTTATAGGTCAACTCCCCTCGCGTCAGTCTCGATAGCGAAAGCAGACTCTCGATCAAATCGCTCATCTGGCTGGCTGCCAGTGATATCCGCTGCAGGAATTCAACGCCTTCCTCGTTCAAATTTGTTGCGAAATCTTTTAGCAAGATCTGGCTGAAACCCTTGATCGCACGTAACGGGGCGCGTAAATCGTGGGATACAGAGTAGGCGAACGCCTCCAATTCCTTGTTGGCTGATTCGAGCTGGATGCTGCGCTCCCGCAGGGATGATTCGCTTGCACTCAGCGCAAGCGTGCGCTCCAGGACTCGTTGTTCAAGTTCGGTGTTGAGCTTGCGGATCTCCGCTTCCGCCAGTTTGCGATCGATGAGTTCCTGTTTGAGCTTTTCCAATAAATTAGCTTTATCGAGTGCGGTGGCGAGTTGTGCGGCGATCGTTTCCAGTAATCGGATTTGCTTTTCGTTGTAGGCGTTAGGGTGTTGGCTTTGGACTGAGATCAGGCCAATTACATTTCCGTGAACCATCAAGGGGATACCCAGGAAAGAGCGGATATGAGTCTTGCCAACGATGATGGGTGAATGGGATTTTTGTGCGTAGGGTGAATCCATGTCTTGAATATAGATCGACCGTTGCTTGAAAATGACTTCACCCGACATGCCCGGGTTATCGTGCAGTTTTCTGGGAAGTACCTCCAACGGTTCATTCATGTTCACATATAAGGGATATGAGATCGTCCCGCTTTCTTGATCATAAATTCCGACAAAGATCGTGTCCAAAATAAAGAGATGGCGAAGGTGATCGAGTAATTTGCGCAGAGTTTGGTACATATCCTGTCCGGTGGCGAGAACCAAGCTCATCTGGTAAAGGATGTACATTTCTTCGGCATGCTGCTCAAGCTCCTCCTCTGCTTGTTTCCCGGCTGTAATTTCCTGTACCGCGCCGTAAATTCCAGATAAGCGATCCTTCTCCTTATCCCAGACGGGTTGGGCATAAACCCTGACCCAGCGGATATCCCCGTTCTTGTGGATGGTGCGTAATTCTGAGGTCACAATTTGGTTTTTATACAGACTGCCCATGTCACGCGCATCCTGATCCCGGTCGTCAGGATGCAGGGAAGCCAACCAGCCTCCACGGGATGTGTATTCATCGAAGGTGTAACCGGTAATCTGCTCGAATGCCCCTGCCACCCAATTGAGATGTAAATTTCCATCGTCTCCTAATTGGGTGGAAAACATATAGTCGGAACTGATAGAGGAGATCAACCTGTACCGTTCCTCGCTTTGACGCAAGGCTTGTTCGGTCTTTTGTCGTTCAGCCAACTCTGTCTGGGATTTTCTAAGCGCATCTCTTAGAGTGCGCGATGAGATCCGCTGGAATAACATGATCATGAAGACAAAGAAGGTGTAACTGAGCAAACGTCCCAGCGAATTGGCTTCAATGGGTGGAGTGAGCCCTCTCATTTCGGCAAACACCATTAACAAGCCAGCGATCAGACTGACCGCTGCTGTGATGAATCCTGCCCGATCGCCCAGAAGCATGCCTGAGATGAAAATCAAAACAAAGATGCCCAGAAAAAGCGATGACCCCACTCCGCCATCGTTGAACGATCCAGCTATGATCGCGATCCATAAAGATGTTACAAGAATGATGCTGGCGGTTTTGATATGTCCATTTCGAGCTGCGATCATGGATGCAACACTGGTCGACAATACGATGACTGTTAGCAGAACGTACCTATTTAGGTTTTCAGGGCTTATGACGAGGAATGGAATAAGGAACACCGCACAAAGACCCACATTGATTGCGATGATTGCATACAGCAGTTTTGCCGTGGCAGTCTTTTCGGGATCATCGAAAACGGGCGGTGTTAGGATTGATTTGACCATGTTGATGGTTGCTTACCTCATGACAGGTTCGAAAAAATTCTTCATGGCAAAGGTAATATCTGTTCATTCTACATGCGGGTTCAAGGTTTCGGTTCCCGATATAACCGGCATTAACGTTCAAGGATGATCGTTACCGGACCATCATTGTTAATTTCGACAAGCATGTGGGCGCCAAACTCTCCTTGTTGGGTCGGGACTCCAAGCAAGGTCAATTGCCGAATAAACCGGTCAACCAGCGGTCGGGCATTCTCGGGAAGGGCAGCGTCGGTGAAGGACGGGCGTCTCCCTTTTCGGGTGTCCGCGTACAGCGTGAACTGGGAAACGACCAGCGCAGAGCCATTCACATCGAGCAGCGATAGATTCATCTTACCCTGGTCGTCCTCGAATATTCTCAGTGTAGCTATTTTTTCAGCTAGAAAATCGACCTGAGCTTCCCCGTCCGCGACGCCGACTCCCAGCAGGATGACTACCCCCCGATCAATTTCTGCAACCGGGCGTTTTTCCACTGAGACTTTCCCGTGGCTGACCCGTTGTACTATCGCCCTCATTTGGTCTCCATAAAGAAAAGGGACAGGATTTTCCTGTCCCATGCGACTTGTGTTTACTTCGGAAGCTGAACTGCGTCCCGCACCTCATCCATAGTCTGCCTCGCGATGGAACGGGCTCGCTTCGCGCCGTCGTGCAGGACTTCGATCACATAATTCGGATCCGCAGCCAATTGCGCCCGCTTGTCACGGAACGGCTGCAAGGCGTTGTTTAAATTCTCAGCGAAGCGCTTCTTGCAATCGACACAACCAATCCCAGCCCGCCGACATTCAGTGTTGATCATTTCCACGTCGGCTTGAGGGGTGAAGATCTTGTGCATCGAGAACACGTTGCAAATGTCCGGATTGCCGGGGTCGTTGCGTTTCATCCGGTTCGGGTCCGTGACCATCATCATGACCCGCTGCCGGGTTTCTTCGGGCGAGGCGGCCAGCTCGATGTGGTTGTTGAGGCTCTTCCCCATTTTTTCCTTGCCGTCGATGCCGAGAACCTTGGGGATCTCGGTATTCTTCATCTGCGGCTCGATAAGGACGTTGGAACTGTAACGATAATTGAACGATCGCACAATTTCCCGGGCAAACTCTAGATGAGGAGCCTGGTCGATGCCGACTGGCACAATGTCCGATTTGTAAAGGACAATATCGGCTGTCATCAGAACAGGGTAACCGACCAGTCCATAATTGACGTTTTCAGGTTGTTGTCTAATTTTTTCCTTGAAGGTGGGCAGGTCAGTTAATTTGCCCAAAGGCGTTACCATCGAAAGGATGGTATGCAACTCTGTAACTTCCGGCACATGGGACTGTACAAACAGGATGGTCTCTTCAGGTCTGATCCCGGCAGCCAGTAGATCCAGTGCCAGCTCGGTTGTGTTCTGCCTGAGATTTTCCGTGTCTTCGACCGTCGTTAAGGCGTGCAGGTCCACGATGCAGTACACACATTCGTAATCATCCTGAAGGGCGACATAATTCTTTATCGCACCCAGGTAATTACCGAGATGTGCCCGCCCGGTGGGACGTATTCCTGAAAAAACCCTTCCCTTTTTAGCCATTCAAGCCTCGATCCATGTGATTTCGAAATCAATTGCGCAACTTCACCCGGTTCAGCATGTCTTTTTGTCTGCAATTTGGAGTAAACCAGTTTTCCGTTGACTTCGATTTCAAATTTTCCGCCATCCGAAGGAATTAAAACCATCGATTTCGATCTCTGGTTCGTAAGTTTCAATAATTCAGCCGCCAGACCGGTGGCTCTGTCGGTGTAATGTCAGACTGCGCAATAAGTGATCGATATTTTCAGCATGGTCAGCTCCATTGAGAGTGGTGATTGTTGGAAAATTATAACATAACCGCTTTTTGGGAGACTGACACTTGACTCTGCCTTCGAATCCTGATAGACTAACCCGCCGCACCGACCGCCCTGGGCTTGTTGACCGTCAGATCAAGCGCGGATAACCTGTGGGGTGGTCTATAAAACCTTGTATGAGCGGGGAGCCTTTGGTATAATTCCCCCGCTTAAGCGGAGGATAGGCTCGCCGACGTAGCTCAATCGGCAGAGCACCCGCCTTGTAAGTGGGCGGTTATGGGTTCGATTCCCATCGTCGGCTCTGTACCTTTGCAAGCCGCTTAGTCTCTTGGTCGGTTCGCCTCATTCGTAATAATGGGACTAAGCGACGAGCAGTCTAACTACTCGACCTAAACACGGGCAGTTACCCAAGTGGCCAAAGGGGACTGACTGTAAATCAGTTGGCAGAAGCCTTCGGAGGTTCGAATCCTTCACTGCCCACTCCCGGTATGGTCCGGGCAGCAAGTCAGGCCCTCATAGCTCAGTCGGTAGAGCACGTTCTTGGTAAGAACGGGGTCATGGGTTCAAATCCCATTGAGGGCTCTGTGGCTGACATCGTAATTGTCATATTATATTGAAGGAGAAAGAACATGGCGAAGCAGAAATTTGAGCGGAACAAGCCGCATTTGAATGTAGGGACGATGGGACACATCGACCACGGGAAGACGACATTGACGGCGGCGATCACGAAATACTGCCAGTTTCTGGGCAAGGCGGATTTCCGGGCCTACGACTCGATCGACAATGCGCCGGAAGAAAAAGCGCGCGGCATCACGATCAACATTGCGCACGTGGAATACGAGACGGACAAGCGGCACTATGCCCACGTGGACATGCCGGGGCACCGCGACTACATCAAGAACATGATCACGGGAGCGGCGCAGGTGGACGGGGCGATCCTGGTGGTGGCGGCGCCGGACGGGCCGATGCCGCAGACGCGCGAGCACGTGCTGCTGGCGCGCCAGGTGGAAGTGCCGAGCATCGTGGTGTTCCTGAACAAGGTGGACATGATGGACGACCCGGAGCTGCTGGAGCTGGTGGAGATGGAGCTGCGCGAACTGCTGACCGAGCTACGGGTTTCCCGGGCGACACGACGCCGATCGTGCGCGGCAGCGCGCTGAAGGCGTTGGAGAGCACCAGCAACGGACCCGAATGCGCCGGAATATGCGTGCATCAAGGAGCTGCTGCGGGTGGTGGATGAGTACATCCCGGAGCCGAAGCGCGAGATGGACAAGCCGTTCATGATGCCGGTGGAAGACGTGTTCTCGATCAAGGGTCGCGGGACGGTGGTGACGGGGCGTGTGGACCGCGGGCATGATCAAAGTGGGCGAGCCGGTGGAGATCGTCGGCTTGCGCGAGACGCGCAACTCGGTGGTGACGGGCGTGGAGATGTTCCACAAGCTGCTGGACGAGGGCATGGCGGGCGACAACCTGGGCCTGCTGCTGCGCGGCATCGAGCGCACGGACGTGGAGCGCGGGCAGGTGATGGCGAAGCCCGGGAGTCATCACGCCGCACAAGAAGTTCCTGGCGCAGGTGTACGTGCTGAAGAAGGAAGAAGGTGGGCGGCACAAGGCGTTCTTCACGGGCTACCGGCCGCAGTTCTACATCCGGACGATGGATGTGACCGGCGAACATCACCCTGCCGGAGGGCGTGGAGATGGTGATGCCGGGGGACAATGTGAACCTGACGGTGGAGCTGATCGTGCCGGTGGCGCTGGAGCAGGGTTCGAAGTTCGCCATTCGCGAAGGCGGCCTGACCGTCGGCGCGGGTGTCATCACCAAGATCATTGAGTAGGATTGGTAGTAAGGAGCAATGGCATCCAAGAAGAAAGATGTCCGCCCTGTGATCACGCTGGCGTGCAACGATTGCAAGGAACGCAATTACACCACAGAGAAGAATCGGCGTAACGACCCGAACCGTCTGGAATTCAACAAGTACTGCCCGCGCTGCCGGAAGCATACGGTGCATCGCGAGACGAAAGTAAGTCTGCTAGTCTAGGTCCAGTGCAGGCACGATTGCACACTGCGCCATCGCGACTACAGACTATCACTTAGGCCAGTAGCTCAATTGGTAGAGCTCTCGTCTCCAAAACGAGTGGTTGTGGGTTCAAGTCCTGCCTGGCCTGCCAGCTGTGACAACGCCGTCCTCGAGGCGGCGTTTTAGCCGTAAAGAAAGTTGAGGATTTCGACTTGACCGACAAGAAGGAAACCAACGCCCCGCTTCAGAAAAAGGATTCGAAGCCGGTGGAAAAAAGGAACGCAAGGAACCGAACTTCGCTGTCCGTTATTACCGCGAAACGGTCGGTGAATTGCGCAAGGTGAGCTGGCCCACCCGGCAGGAAGCCACCAACATGACCATCCTGGTGGTCATTGTGTTGGTCATCATGACGATATTCCTTGGGTCTGTGGATGCACTCGGCAGCCATGTTTGTCTCCTGGATTATCGGCCTGTAGTTTCACGCCCCTAGAAAGAGGCAGTTAATGTTCGATCTGGAACCGGAAGAAGTAGATAATCAGCAGCCTGTGGAAGAAGAACGCCGCGAGGAAGAATCGCCGGCGGTTGAACCGCTTAAGCAGGAAGCCGAGAAATCTGTATCCGGACCGGAAGCTGCTGTCGAGCATGAGGTCCCTGAAGGACAGGCTGCCTGGTATGTTATCCATTGCTATTCGGGTTATGAGAACAAGGTGCGCCACAATCTTGAGCAGCGCATCGAGACCATGGGCATGAAGGACAAGATCTTCGATGTGGTCGTCCCGACCCAGGAAGAGATCGAAGTCCGGGACGGCAAGCGCCGCACGGTCGAACGCCACATCTTCCCGGGCTATGTTCTGGTCAACATGATCCTGTCCGAAGAATCCTGGTATCGTGGTGCGCAACACCCCCGGTGTGACCGGCTTTGTCGGCATGGGCAACCTGCCCACCCCGCTGCGGCCGGAAGAGGTCAACCAGATCATCAAGCGCATGGAAGCCGAAGCGCCGACGGTCAAGGTGACCTTCAAGGTCGGCGAACGTGTCCGCATCATCGATGGACCGTTCAACGATTTCCGCGGCATGGTGGCGGAGATCGATATGGAGCGCACCAAAGTCCGTGTGATGGTCAGTTTCTTCGGGCGCGAAACACCCGTGGAACTGGACTTCCTGCAGGTGGAGAAAGCATAAATTTGACAGTAACAGACCGCTTCGGCCTGATGCAGTGGGAGGGTGTCCCTAATCACCCGCTAAAACCACAGTACCGGTTAGGACGAAGATAAATGGCAAAGAAAATCAAAGCAATTGTTCGTCTCCAGATTGAGGCTGGAAAAGCCAATCCGGCTCCCCCGGTCGGTCCGGCGCTGGCAGGTCATGGCATCAACATCATGGCCTTCTGCAAGGAATACAATGCCCGCACGTCCAACCGCCCGGGCGAAGTGCTCCCGGCGGAGATCAGCGTCTACACCGATGGTTCCTTCACCTTTGTCCTGAAGACCCCCCCTGCGGCGGTCCTGCTGCGCAAGGCTGCCGGGATCGAGAAAGGCTCGGGCGTGCCGAACAGGGACAAGGTCGGCAAGGTCACCCGCGCGCAGGTCAGCGAGATCGCCGAGCTCAAGATGAAGGATCTGAACGCCATCGATATCGAAGGCGCCATGCGCCAGATCGAAGGCACAGCCCGCACCATGGGCATCACGTCGTTGATTAAATCCATGTGGGAGGGCTGTTTGTCAGCCCGCTTGCACCACGGAGGAGAACATGGCAAAACACGGAAAGAAATACCTGGCCGCAGCGGCCAAAGTTGATCTGGACAAATTCTACACACCGCGCGAAGCGGTCGAGCTGGTCAAGGAAACAGCCATACACCAAGTTCGACTCCACGGTGGAAGTCCACATGCGCATGGGTCTCGACCCGCGCCAGGCCGACCAGCAGGTGCGCGACGTGGTCGTTCTGCCGCACGGTCTGGGCAAGACCGTCCGCGTGCTGGTCTTCGCCCAGGGCGATGGCGCCACCAACGCCCGCAATGCCGGCGCGGACACCGTTGCGGATGACGACGAAACCCTGAACAAGATCCAGGCTGGCTGGCTCGACTTCGATGTCGCCATCGCCACACCCGATATGATGGGCAAGGTCGGTAAACTCGGCCGTGTGCTTGGCCCGCGCGGCTTGATGCCCAACCCCAAGGCCGGCACGGTTGTCGCCGCCGGATGACATGGCTCGCGCCGTCAAGGAAGCCAAAGCCGGGCGCGTGGAATTCCGCCTGGACAAGACCGCCAATATCCATGTTCGATCGGCAAGGCCTCTTTCGACGAGCGAAAATCTCTACGAAAATTTCTCTGCTCTGATGGAAGCCATCAAGAAGGCACGCCCGGCAGCCGCCAAGGGCAATTACATCAAGCACATTACCATGACTTCAACGATGGGCCCCGGCATCAAGATCGACGCCAACCTGGCCCAATCGCATGGAGGTAAGCGAGTAATCCTGCTCGCATAAACCGTCTGACAGTTTACCTTCGCCGGAGACGGCAGGTGTCCACCGGATTTGCGGACTTAATCTCCTGCCCAGGTGAAGACTGGAAGTAACTTCCCGGCTGATCGTTCAGCCGTCCCTTTCGGGAAAAAGTCTTTGCCTGGAATTCTGCGGCAAAGACTTTTTATGGAAAGGAGGTGAATTCATTGGCAATTTCAAAACAACGCAAAGAGGAAGTCATGCTGATCAGTACGTCGAATGGATCGATAAGAGTCAGGCTGTGATCCTGGTGGAATACACCGGTTTGAAGATGAAGGAATCTGGATGCCATTCGTGCCAAGGTTCGTGAAACCGGCGGCGAGTTCCATGTCGTCAAGAACACGCTGGCCAGAAAGGCTTTCGATGCAAGGCGAGATCTCCCTGCCCGAGGGTACTTTCGAGAAAAGCACGGCCGTCGGCTTTGCGTTCAGCGATGCGGCAGGCTACTGCCAAGGCGCTGAGCGACGTGACCAAGACGATGGAAGCGTCAAGGTCAAGGGCGGTTTCATGGGTAAACAGGCTTTGAATGCTGCCCAGGTGAAAGCCCTGGCCAGCCTGCCGCCGCTGCCCGTTGTCCGCGCTCAGCTGCTGGGCGTGCTGCAGGCCCCGCCAGCAAACTGGTCCGCACGCTGGCCGAACCAGGCCGCCAGGTGGCGGCTGTCGTCAAGGCGTATTCTGAAAAGATCCGCCCCACTGCTGCGTAACTGGAACAATGGTTGCGCGTTGAAATGATCAATAATCGTATTTTCGTGAATCAGAAGGAGATTTGAACAATGGCTGCAAATCTGGAAAAATTGGTTGAACAATTGAGCAAGCTTTCCGTTCTGGAAGCTGCTGAACTGGTCAAGAACCTGGAAGAAGCCTGGGGCGTTTCCGCTGCCGCTCCCGTCGCGGTTGCCGCTGCGGCGCTGCCCCGGCCTGCCGCTGCCGAGCCTGTTGAAGAGAAGACCGAGTTCGATGTCGTCATCAAGGATGCCGGCCCCAAGAAGATCGAGGTCATCAAGGTCATCCGCCAGCTGACCAGCCTGGGCCTGACCGAAGCCAAGGCCCTGGCCGAGACCGCTGGCGGCAAGGTCCTGGCCGCTGTCGGCAAGGAAGCCGCCATGGACGCCAAGAAGAAGCTCGAAGAAGCCGGCGCTGTCATCGAAGTTGCCTAGTCTTTCACAACAAAGTCAATCAAAAAGAGACGGCTGCAAAGCTGTCTCTTTTGGTTTAAGTTGATTGTTGCTGCTGACTATATCGCCCGGACCTGCCTTACAACCATCACTACCTTGCCCTTGATCTCAACCTTCTCATTCTTGTCTTTATGAATGGATTTATGCCTTGGGTTGGCAGGCTGGAAGCGATAGCCATCCTTCTCTTTGTAGAAATACTTCAGGGTGGTTTCTTCTGCATCGGGCAGCCAGATGGCCACCATTTCGCCGTTCTGTGCTGTCTCGGCAGGGCGCAGGATGACATAATCCCCGTCATTGACCATGGCGTCGATCATGGAATCACCAGTCACTTTCAGGGCGTATAGACCGACCCGTGTCCCGGGCGGGGATCATGCTGCGTGCGACATCGACAGTCGTATCTACTTCCACTTCATTGGGGTCCAGCGGAAAAACGGGGATGGGTGTGCCTGCGGCGATGTTGCCCAGGACCGGAATCCGCAGCAGGTCTTCGACAGCAGAATGAACGGCAGAAGCCGCACCCTTGGCTGTGGTGGAAGCGCCGTGGACCGCCTCGGTGAATTTGTCGCGCAGACGGACGCCTCGCGAGATTCGCCGGTCACGCTCGATGTATTCCATTTTTTCCAGCTGATCGAGATAATAATTCACCACCGAGGTTGATGAGATCCCGGTTTTCTCACCAATTTCCCGGATGGAGGGGGGATAACCATATTTGACCTGGTGCGAATCCAGAAACTCCAGGATCTTCCTGTGCCGTTCACTTAACCCCTTGCTTTTTCGAACCATCATAATCATGCTCCTGAAATTTGGAGTGAGCCAATCATTACTCGCTCATTTGTGCTATTTATGATCCTATAATACACGAACAACTGTTCGATGTCAAGTCCGAATTTCAGACTGTTCATCAACCCATAAATGACAAAACCCTCCCACTGCGGAGAGGGTTTATCAGGCTTTGCGACGGTCTATATCCAGGTGCGGCGGCGCATCCAGGTGTACATTGTGATAGGTGTTCCGACAATGATCAGCATGGCGATGATGAAGGCCAGATTGCCAGTCCATCGCCCCAGTTCATCCCAGGTAGGTGAGAAGAAATTCATGCCGAAAAAGCCGGTAACAAACGAAATCGGCATGAAGAGAGTCGTGATTATGGCAAGGATCTTCATGACCTCGTTCATCCGATTGTTGATAACGGATAGATAAGCATCCATGGTCCCGCTGAGCAGGTCGCGCATGGATTCGGTCAGGTCGTGCAGGCGGACCAGGTGGTCGTAAATATCGCGGAAGAACACCCTGTCCATGCTGTCCACCACTTCGAAGTCGTCACGCGCCAGCCGGTTGAGCACTTCGCGCTGCGGGGTGATGATGCGCCGAATGGACACCAATGCCCGCTTGAGAGCGATCATGCGTTCCATCATTTCCGATTTTGCATTGGCGAAGACCTGGTCTTCGATCCATTCGATCTCATCGTCCAGCGTCTCGACCAAAGGCCAGTAGCCATCGACGAGATCGTCCAGGATTTTGTAGAGCAAATGGTCCGGGCCGTGGCTGGTGTAGCGCTTGTCGGCATTGATGCTGTTCCAGGCCTTTTCGAGGGCAGGAAGAGGGACGTCATGATGAGTGACGACGTAGTTCCGGCCGAGGAACACATCCAACTCCTGGACGTTAATTTCCAGTCCGTCATCCCGGTCCAGGGATACGGTATTCAGAACGATGTAGAGATAGTCTCCCCAGTCATCCACTTTGGGCGTATGGGTTTCCTTGAGGGCGTCGTCCACAGCCAAGGGGTGGAATCGAAAGATACCGGTCAAAATGGCATCCGCCGATGGGTCTGGTTCACCGATGAAATCCACCCAAAACAACGCTTGGGGATTGCTCAAGTAGGTGGAAAATTCCTTGATTGGAATATCGGTACGCGGTTCTTCGCCAGGCAGGTAGCAATAAGTTCGGATCATGAAATCTCCAAGGTGAGGCAGTTTCCCCTTATTTTACGCCAAAAACCATATTGGGTGGCAGGTGTTTACGAAAAACACTCGATATGGATATTTTAATAATATTTAATATCGTACTTAATAATATTGATATTAACACTTGACTTTTTTGAAATTTATTGTAAAATGTGTTTATAAAACTTACCTATTGAGTGTGTTCTAGCGGGAGGCAGGTATGGATAATTTGATCGGAACAGAGATCTTTGATAACGTACCAGATGCTTCAGGACCACCAAAATGAGATGATAGATATCGCTCGAACGGAGCACCTTCTTGTCAGCGGAAGAACGAGACAGCCGTCCTGGATTGGGCGCACAATGACGAAGCTGGGAGACGCGCTCGTATTTTCCGGCACCTGGCTGAAATCACATTATTCGATACAGAACGCGTATCGCACACGCTGATCCGGAGGAATCATGAAAACGTCATTAACCCGCTGCCCTGTTTGTGATGGTGAACTTGTCATTACCCGCTTGAGTTGCCCCTCCTGCGATACGACACTCGAGGGACGCTTTACCGGTGGACCCTTTTCCCATCTCTCGTCCGAACAACTCGACTTCGTCGAAACATTCATCCGCTGCGAAGGGAAGATCAACCGCATGGAGACGGAGCTGGGTCTTTCCTACCCGACCATTCGCAACAGGCTGCATGAAGTGATCCGCACCCTCGGCTACGAGCCCGGTAAGGACGAACCGGTGGAGATCACAGAGGACAAACGCCGCCAGGTCCTTGAAGACCTGGATGCCGGCCGCATCAAAGCCGAAGACGCGATGCGAATACTGCAGGGGGATGAGTCATGAAGCAGCAGACGATCCAGGTTGATGCCAGGGTCAAGGTGATTGCCGAAAGTGTTCCCGGCGATCTACAGGTTGTGGGTTGGGAGCGCAAGGAACTCATGGCAAAAACAGATGGAAGTCACCTGGCTGTATCGGGCGGCGGCAGAGAGGTTGTTGTTGCCTGTGATGCAGATTTAATTCTGTACATTCCAAGCGAAGCAAACTTAACTATCGATTCGATCGGCGGCGATGCAGACCTGCGCGCACTGGCTGGAGTGACAAAGATTGCCAGTGTCGGCGGAGATTTGAGTCTGCGAAACGTCGGACCGATGGAGATCATCAATGTGGGCAGCGACTTGAGCCTGAAAGGTTCCTCGGGCGATTTCCTTGCCAAGAGCATCGGCTCCGATGCCTCGCTCCGCGAAGTGAATGGATCGGTCGGCATCGACAGGGTTGGTTCGGACCTCTATCTGCGCGGCGTGCGCGGCGATGTGGCCATCAATGCCGGGTCGGATGCTGTTCTCTACCTCCAGCCAAAAACAGCGGTTAAGTATGTGATCACAGCTGGGAGCGATGTGCTGCTTCGATTACCTGCTCAACTGGATGCTGAGTTGGTATTGCAAGGCGGTTCGTCCGAATCGATCCGCGTCGACCTCCCGAATGTGGAACCATTCCAGGATGATAACATTCGTACCCTGGTGTTGGGCAGCGGCCTGGCAAAAATAACTGTGACCGCCGGGGACGATGTGGTGGTGACCAGCCGGGCAGATGAGTGGGAATCCATGGCGGAGTTCGATGGTTATGCCCGCGATGACAGCTACAATATCGGCACTGTCCCCGGAATGCCGTCCGACCTGCATGAACGGATCAATCGTAAAGTCCAGGAAGCAACGCAACGCGCAATGGAAAAGTCGGCACGCTCACAGGAAAGGGCACAAGCCCGGGCTGATGCCGCCATCCGCCGCGCGGAAGGCAAGATGCGCGCCAATGAGCGGCGAATGAAAGCCAGCGGAGTCTTTATCGGACTGGGGAAAACAAACCCCGATCGTTCTGCCTCAAGCGCTGTCCCGCCCACCGACCAGCCGGTGAGTGACGAGGAGCGCCTGACCATCCTGCGCATGCTTCAGGATAAGAAAATCTCCATGGAAGATGCCGAGAAATTATTGGCTGCCCTGGAAGGAAAATAGGAGTCTCCCATGTCGACCGATGAACGGGAACAAATCCTGAAGATGGTTGCGGATGGAAAAATCACCGCCGAAGATGCGCTTAAACTCATGCAGGCGCTCGACGAAGCTCCTGTTGAAGAACCACTTGATTTCACTCCCCTTCCAGCTTCGGAGCCAAAGGAAGAACAAGCGCCGCCGAAGCCCAAGCCTGACCCAGAATTTACCAACAAGATCAATCGTTTTCGCCGCCTGTGGCTGATCCCGCTGACAGTCGGTTTGGTGTTAACGATACTTGGGGCATATTGGATGTATTCCGCGATGCTCAGCTCAGGCTTTGGGTTCTGGTTCCTATGCGCATGGGTCCCGTTCCTTCTGGGTGTGGTGGTGGTCACGCTGGGGGCGATCAGCAAGACTTCGCGCTGGCTTTATGTCAACGTCGAGCAAAAACCGGGTGAGAGTCCGCGCCGCATCGTGTTTGCATTCCCGATCCCATCCGCGATGCTTCGATGGGGGATCCGCAATTTCGGTCACAATATTCCGCCTGAGCATCGCGATACGGCTGATTTGGCGATGAAGGCGATCTTTGAAGAAGACGGTGCTTTTAATGAACCGCTTTACGTGGATGTCCACGACGAAGATGGCGAGCACGTACAGGTTTATATCGGGTAAGGAGGTCACGATGATGGCAACCACAGAAGAACGGATGAAGATCCTCAAGATGATCGACGAGGGAAAGATCTCAGCCGAGGAAGGCGCCAAGCTTCTCTCCGCTTTGAGCGACAGCCGAAGCCGGGCTATGACTGGAGGTGGACTCAGCCGTGGCACCGGAAATGCCCGCTGGCTGCGAGTCAAGGTAACAGACGTCGCTTCCGGGCGTTCGAAAGCCACAGTGCAGATCCCCATCGGACTGCTCGAAGCGGGACTTAAGATCGGCGCGCATTTCGCACCTGAGGTCGAGGGCGTGGACCTGACCCAGCTGATGGATGCTGTCCGCTCCGGAGTGACCGGAAAACTGGTGGATGTCATCGATGAAGAGGACGGGGAGCACGTGGAAATTTTCGTGGAGTGAAGGTAAAATCCAGCGAAGACAGCGGCGGTTTCGGTTGTCAGTGAAACCGCTGTTTTGTTTACTGCCGAGGAGAATGAATGACTGTTGAAAAACATCGTTTAGGCGGAATGGCGGGGTTCCTTATCGTATGGCTGGGGCAGATCATCTCGGTGCTTGCCTCTGGGATGACACAGTTCGCCCTGACCATCTGGATGTACCAGCAGACTTCCAGCGCCACTGCATTGGGTTTGATGCAGGTCTTCTACATCGTTCCCTTCCTGGTCATCTCGCCGATAGCTGGCGTGATGGTGGACCGCTACAACCGCAAGTTGATGATGATGATCAGCGATCTTGCAGCAGGATTGGGCACGGTGGCGATCCTGGTCCTGCAATCGCAGGGTATTCTCGAATTCTGGATGCTCTATTTTGTTTCCGCGTTGATCGGGTTGGGCGGAGCCTTCCAGTGGCCTGCCTATTCAGCGGCGATTACCACCATGGTGCCCAAGGAGCAGTATGGACGGGTCAACGGCTTGATGACTCTGATGGAAGCTGGACCTGGTGTGGTCGCTCCACTCCTGGCGGGGATGATGCTTCCCATCATCGGCCTTACCGGAATTCTTGCATTCGATGTCGTCACTTTTATTCTTGCCATCGGGGCGCTGGCGATTGTATATGTCCCCCAGCCGCCAAAAACCGTGGAAGGGCAGAAGGAATCAGGAAATTTTTTCAAGGAAGCGCTTTACGGTTTTACCTATATTTTCGCCCGCCCCAGCCTGCTTGGCTTGCAGTTGATCTTTTTATTCGGAAATCTGTTCTCTGGCATCGGTTACACTGTGCTCGCCCCAATGGTGTTGGAGCGTACCTCGAATAATGCCGCTGCACTTGGTGCAGTGATGACTGCCGGTGCTGTGGGCGCCGTGGCTGGCGGAATCGGCATGAGCATCTGGGGCGGTTTCAAGCGGCGTGTGCACGGCGTGTTGGGTGGGTGGATCATAACCGGTGTTGGTTTTGCGATGTTTGGGCTAGGCCAAGCGCTTCCCGTATGGATAATTACCTCGGTTCTGGCATCGCTGGTTGGTCCGCTGATCAATGCCTCCAACCAGTCCATCTGGATGGCGAAGGTTGCTCCCGACGTGCAGGGACGCGTCTTTTCCGCCCGCCGGCTCATCGCCTGGTCCACTCAGCCGATATCTCCAATTATTGCAGGCACATTGGCGGATTTCGTACTTGAGCCAGCCATGGCAGGCAGCGGCGCATTGCCGACGATCTTCGGGCCGCTGGTGGGCACGACATCCGGTTCGGGTATGAGTCTGCTCATCTTTTTCTGTGGGATTGGGGCGGCTGCGGTTGGCGCAATCGGATATTATGTCCGCTCCATTCGCAACGCAGAGGATATCCTGCCGGACCACGACAGACTGGAGAGAGTGGAGACAGCTCCGGCAGCAGCCTGACAGCAAAAACGGGAGTTTATCGCTCCCGTTTTTATTTTCCTTCATAATGAAGCATCAACCCGGGGAAAAGGCGCGGTCAGTGAACCAATGGATTGCGTCAGCGATCGACTCCTGCAGAGGGCGCGGGTGATAACCCAAGTTCGCGGCTGGCTTTCGCGTGACTGATATGCGAGTTGCTCTGCAGCACTTCCAGTGAATAGGGTGTAAAACGCGGCGAGGCATGCGCCAACCGGTAATAGAGCGGCGTGAACACGGATGCAGCACGTGCCAACCCGAACGGGATCTTGACCGTAGGGAAACTCCTGCCGGTAATCTCGCGAACAGTCTCAAGCAGATAGCGCACCGACATGCGCCCCCCTGAAAGGATGTAACTCTCGCCGCGCGTCCCCTTCTCCTCGGCCGCGATCAGCCCGTCGGCCACGTCACGCACGTCCACAAAATCGTAGGCGCCGTCCACGTAAAGGGTGGGGCGGTTCTCGGCGGCGGTGCGGATGACGGATCCCATCATCGAGCCGCGGTAGTCAAAGGGACCAATGACTCCCGTTGGGCAGGCGATGACCGCATCCAACTCCCCCCGGCTTGCCTGCTGAACGTCGAGCGTCGCCTGCGCCTTGGAGCGGTCGTATTCTCCGTAAGGATTACCGGGGTCGTACGGTAGTTGCTCGTCGATCACTCCCTCCTCGACGCGCTGAATGGCATGGATGGAACTGGTGTACACCAGCCTCCGCACCCCGCTTTGGATGGCGGCTTTGAGCACGTTGCGCGTCCCCTCGACATTAACCCGCCAGACCAGCGGATCTGCTCCCGGCATAATGGAGATGATCCCCGCGAGATGGAATACCCCGCTGACCCCCTCGAGCGGCTTCCATAGCGATTCGAGGTTGAGCACATCCCCCTCCACCTTTTCAACATCAACACCCTCCAGCGAAGTCGTGTCCTCGCCGGGCAGGATCAGCGCGCGGACTTTCTTCCCGCGCTCGAGCAGTTTACGCACAAGGACATTTCCAATATGACCCGTGGCACCCGTGATGAGATACATAGTTTATTTCGCTAGACCTTTCATTAAAATTTTCATACTTTGTTCTGCTGCTTTTTGCCAATCCGTGTCGCGCGGGGCGATGAGACCTTGCAGCAGCATGCCGACAGCAAACGAGACGATCACTTGTGCGGCGCTGTGCGGGTCCACCTGCCTGAACGTGCCTTCTGTTATGCCCTGCTTCACCAGTTCGGCAAAAAACTTCTGGTAACGCTGGTAGGGGGCAGCCATGGTTTTCCAGACGGTCTTATCGCGGCTGGCTTGCAGCCAGAATTCGAGGAACATGGGCAGCCGTCCGTCTGCCTGGGCGAAAATGAAAGGCAGCATGCGCGCCATGTTGGTCAGCGTTTCGGGGACAGTGGGTTTTCGCGCCGCTTCGAGACCGGCATCGACGGATGTGAGCCAATCCTCGAACAATGCCAGGAACACCGCCTGCTTGGAGGGGAAGTGATGGTAGAAAGCGCCTTTGCTGACACCGGCTTCCGCGCAGATATCGTCCACACTGGCGGCGTCATAGCCGCTTCCAGAAAACTGCTTGAGGGCTGCTTCGAGCAGGTGTGCCCGCGTTTCTTCGCTTCGCTGCTGCATTGTTTCACCTTTTTGGAAAAAATACCGACTGGTCGGTATTTTTATACCGCATCCTGTGGCATCTGTCAATCGTGATGGACATCACAGATATGCAAAGCCAGGTGCTCCGATGCATATCCAAATTCCATGATTCTTTCCAATGCGGCTGACGTATAATGATTCATAAAACCATTCTGAATATCCGGGAGGGTGTTCCTATGCAAAAGATAGGCACTTTCACTAAGCTGCTGACCTATGCCGGTCTGCTGCTGGTCTGGTTCCCCATTTTTGCTCCACTCTTATTAACTGTGATGTTTTTCATCGAGGAGCAGGTTTTCCAACTGGATTATCTCATGCCGGCGGAGTTATTCCTGTTCGCCCTGGGCGGAAGCCTGTTGCTGCTTTGGGCTGCGATTCGAATGCGCTCACGGATCAAGATCATCGGCTGGGGACTCGGCATCGCGGTTGTCATGCTGGTGGGGGGGCAGGCACTGGCTGTGGCAACAGGGTTGGCTTCCGGTGAGACCGCTCCGGACGGCTGGGAGTGGGCTCTCGTTATGGTATCACTCGCGATCTATACGCTGGCGATCATTGCCATCGGCGTGGGCGGGATCCAAATGCTGGGCGATCAGATCAAGCGTGAAAAGATTTCCCAGCCTTGATTTATGGATGTTTCTTCGCAAAAACCGCTCTTGAATAAAATCGATTGCATCCGCCTGCATGTGCCTGATCTGGATGCCGGTCTTGCTTTTTATCGCGACAAGTTGGGTCACGCTCTCATCTGGCGCACGGATCGCGCTGCCGGCTTGTCCATACCGGGAACAGAAGCCGAACTAGTTTTGCAGACAGAAGACGATGGGCAGGAGATCGATTTCGAGGTGGATTCTGCAGACGAATCAGCCATGCGGTTCGTCAAGGCAGGAGGGGAAATGACTGTGCCCCCGTTCGACATCCAGATAGGCCGGTGCGCCGTGGTCAGGGATCCGTGGGGAAACTCTCTGGTGCTGCTGGATTTCAGTAAAGGAATGCTCGCAACAGATAAGAATGGTTATGTCACTGGCAACATCACACCCGACAAGGAGTCATAAATGCAAAACGAACTCACCCAACCTGGTCCGTTGTTGGATGCCAGGGGCAAACTGGCACAAGTCGGCTGGTCGCGCCAACCAGTGCTCGAGTGCAACCTGGAGAATGCCCGTTTCTATGCGCTGAAATTCCTGCAACGGTTCCGCATCAAACGATGGGATTACTATGCGGTCTTCACGCCTCGGCGTTTCTTCTCCGCAACCATCGCGGACCTCGGCTATGCCGGCAACATTTTCGTCTATTCCCTTGATTTCACAACAGGCGACCTGCATGAAGAAGGGGCGGTGATTCCATTCGGAAAGGGGATCGTGTTGCCGCGTGACAGCATATCGGGTCTGACGACCTTCAAGAATAAGCAGATGTCCCTTCGCTTTCAGGCGAATTCGGGGGAAAGACGCATCTTCGTCGATTGGCCGGGATTCCACGACGGGCGGGGAATCAAAGCCGAACTCACCCTGCGCTGCCCACCGGACCATGAATTGATGACGATCGTCATACCCATCGAGCACAACCGTTTTTACTACAACCGCAAGATCAACAATATGCCGGCTGCCGGCACCATCGATTATGGCGACTGGCACGAAGACTTGAATCCCGCAGAAAGCCTGGGTTCTTTGGATTGGGGACGTGGTGTTTGGGAGTACAAGAGTTTCTGGAATTGGGCGAGCGCATCCGGTTTCCTTGCGGATGGACGCAGACTTGGTTTAAATCTAGGGTGCGGTTTTGGCGATCTCAATCAGGCTTCGGAGAATTGTGTGATCCTTGATGGTCGCGTCCACAAGCTGGGAGCGGTGCGTTTCGATTACAAGTCGGGGGATTTCATGCGTCCCTGGCATTTCACCGACGACGAGGGCCGCCTCGACCTGTTTTTTACTCCTTTCAAGGACCGCACAGCGCAAACCAACCTGGGGGTGATCTTCAGTGAAGTGCATCAGATGTTTGGGAGATACACCGGGATTGTGAAGCTTGACAATGGGGAGGAAATAAAGGTCAGCGATTTGATTGGATTCGCCGAAGAGCACCAGGCACGCTGGTAAAGGCAAATATAAACGTCCCGAAGGATTTTCAACCTTTCGGGACGTTTTGCGTTTTCAGAGATCAAATCGCCGCTTGTTGAGCCAGCGCGATCGCCCCCAGTACACCGGCGCGGCTGCCCAATCCAGGCGGGACGATGTAGTCCTCGATGTGTTCCAAAATACGGTCCGACTGCAGGTACCTATTCAGTATGGCTTTTACTTCGCTGCGGATCAGGGGGAACATCTGAGCTTGTTCCATCACTCCGCCACCCAGCACGATACGTTCAGGTGAGAGAGTGTAGATATATCCTGCCAATGCCATGGAAATATAATGCGCCTCAAGCGCCCAGGCAGGATGATCCGGCGGAAGCGTCTCTGCCTTTTGCCCCCAGCGCTTTTCCATGGCGGGACCGGTAGCCAGGCCTTCGAAGCAATCTCCGTGAAAGGGGCAGCTGCCTGGGAAGGGATCGGCATCGCGGTCGTGCGGCAGAAGCACATGTCCCATCTCGGGGTGGAGCAGTCCGTGGATCAAATGACCATCGACCATGATCCCACCGCCGATGCCGGTACCTACTGTAATGTAGACAGCCGGGTTGCAATCCTTCAATGCGCCCCAGCGCCACTCTGAGAGGGCAGCCGCGTTGACGTCGAGGTCGAATCCGACCGGGATGGCAAATGCAGATTTCAGTTCGGAGACCATGTCCGCATCTGACCAACCGGGTTTGGGAGTGAGCATGATATGCCCGTAGGTCTGTGATCCAGGCCGAGGATCGATGGGTCCGAAGGATGCCATACCCAAGGCTGTAAGCTTTCCCAGGGTTGATTCCTGATGTTTGAAAAAATCGATTGCCCGATCCAATGTCTCATCTGGTGAGGTTGTTGGGAAGCGAGCCTCTGCGCGGATGTCACCGGGACCGGTGCCCACTGCGCAGATGAACTTTGTGCCTCCGCCTTCGATTCCTCCATATAAAGTCATTGCGATATTCCTCCCGTATAGTTAAGCACACTAATCAATCGGTAGAAGAAATACCCGACGGCTACGGCTATAAATAGAAATGCCAGCCAACGCTTTTTCAACAATTGGATTAATTCAGTCATGGATGGGAAGTGGTCCAGGTCTGATAACTCGCGGAAAATAATGTAGGCACCGATTGAACCCAGCCCGAAGGTAACCGGATCAAGAATAAACCAGAACAGGATGGTTTGTGAATCCATGACAGTTCCTCCGCAAGAGTGGAGCCTTTGGCGAATTTGGTTAAGATTTTAGCACGAGAGGAGAATTAGGTGACGCCCATCATGCAGCAAGCAGGCGGGGTTTCTGTGAACGCAGGTCGAAGAACGCTTCCACCACGCGCGGATCCAAGAGCTTGCCTGACTCCTCGCGGATGTATTTGAGGGTCTTCTTTTCGGGGATAGCCTTGCGATAGGGACGGTCTGAGCGCATGGCGTCCCATACATCGATCACCGTGAAAATGCGCGCCCAGAATGGGATGTCATCGCCGCCCAAGCCCTGGATGTAACCTTTACCGTCCCAGTGTTCATGATGGCAGTAGGGGATATCCACGGCGGGTTTGAGATAGTCGATGGCTGACAGCCAGGTATGCGCGGTCTTGGGATGCTGCTTCATCACCTTCCACTCATCCGGTGAGAGTGGACCCGGCTTGCGCAGGATGCTGTCCGGGATGGCCATCTTGCCGATGTCGTGCAGAAGCGAGCCGCGGCGGACGTGCGGGACGTCCTCTTCGCGGACGCCCATGAATCGTGCCAGATGCACTGTCATATTTGCGGCACGCACGGTGTGCCCCTCGGTCTCATTATCTCGCAAGTCGAGTGCTTTGACCCAGCCTTCGAGAGTCAGCTGGTAAGCCCGGTTTAGTGCTTCATTCGCGTCCTGCAGTTTATGGACGAGACGCGCGTTTTCCAAGGCGACCGCGATCTGGTTGGCAAAGGCCTGCAGGGTGGGGATGTCATTTTCGGTCAATTCCGGTCCGACCACGTTAAGCATCCCCTTGATCTTGCGGTCAAAGACCAGTGGGGCATAAATGCCCGGCGGATCGCCCACTGTTGATGAAGCAGGTTTTGTCTGACCTTTCTTGCGGCGCTGGATTATCTGCTCGGAAACCCTGCCTGTATCGGGAACGTACACCGATTGGCCTTCCTCCACCACCTGTTTGTAGACGTCAACCTTATCGACAGGTATTGAAACATCATCCGCCGGAAGGTGCAAACTTTTTCCCATGCGGCGAGTATTTTTCTTGAGTGATTTGGAAAGCACCTCGGATTTAAAATGCAGGGTCTGCTGTTCTTCATCGAGCAGGCTGATGCCGCCGCGCAGACCCAGCGCGACAACCTGGTTGTTGAAAGCCTCGTAGACGTTTTCTTCGCTCTGGATGGATTCCTGAAGCGTGGTGGCAATCGCGTTAAGCGCGTAAATAAGCTTCAACGATCCGCCCCGTGGGCTTCCCTGGTTTTCTTCGTTGCCGTTTTTTGCTGCCATGTAGATATCCTGCCTGGAACAATGAGCCGTTCACTAAACCGGCCAGGGAGTTGGCGCGAAATAATGCGCTTTTACACCCATTACCTTGAGTATAGCAAAGATTCATATAACCGGAGGCCATGTAAATTTACTATTGCTTTACAGTTTTTTCAGGTTTTTCCCCTTAAAAAAGTACCATGCGAAGGCTGGTCAAATAGGAGATGGATCGTCTCATTTGGTTTGAACCTCTTGACAATCCAACCGCTATATCGTAAAATTACGATATGGAAAAGGAACTCAAACTCTCGCCAGAGAAACAGCGCTTGTCGAAGATGCTCAAGGCACTCGGCAATCCGCAGCGATTCCAGATCGTCGAGTTCCTGGCAGCCAACCAGATGTGTATCACCAATGACATCGTGCGCAATACACCGCTGGCGCAATCCACCGTCAGCCAGCATCTCAAGGTGCTGCGTGAAGCCGGGTTGATCCGTGGAGAGATCGAAGGTCCCGCCACGAGTTACTGCCTCGACCCGGACGGCTTCAACTGGCTCAAAGAACAGATCGGCAACTGGCTGGAGGAAGCAGCCATGTGTTGTGAGCCGGTGATAAAACTGCAATAAATACAATTTCTGAATTACCCGCCTTGGCGGATTTATTTTGACCTAAATTATCGTATTTTTGCGATATAGGTAAGGAGAAAATGTCAACCACAAATCCATCCTCCAGCTATTTTGAAAAAGTCGCTCCAGAGTGGGACAAGCTGCGCGCCGGTTATTTCACCGAGGCTGTGCGCGAAACCGCCATCCGTAAAGCCTACCTGCACCCTGACATGGTTGTCGCAGACGTGGGCTCCGGAACAGGCTTCATCGCTGCCGGACTCACACCGCTGGTCAAGCACGTCCATGTGCTGGACGGTTCATCCGCCATGCTGGACGAAGCGCGCCGCAACCTGTCTCAATTTGAAAACGTGGAATTCCACGAAGCGGATGTTCTGTCCCTGCCCCTGCCTGATTCCAGTGTGGACGCGGTCTTTGCCAACATGGTCCTGCATCACTGCCCCGACCCGCTCACGGCGATCCGAGAGATGGTGCGCATCCTGCGCCCCGCCGGCCGGCTGGTCATCACCGACATGGACGCGCATACTCACGAGTGGCTCAAGACCGAGATGGCTGACCTTTGGCTGGGCTTCGAGCGGAACCAGATCCGCCAGTGGTTCGAGCAAGCCGAGCTGGTCAACGTGATCGTGGACTGTTCTGGCGAGTCCTGCCAGGCAGGCTGCAAAAGCGGGGAGGGGGAGAACGCTGATATAAGCATTTTTGTCGCGGCGGGGACTAAGAAAGTGAGCATGCGCGAGTCAGTACAGGAAACCTATGCCGCCCATGCCCTGTCCGGGAACTGCGGCTGCGGTGATTCGAGCTGCTGCTCGCCGGGAGTGATACAGCTTGAGGACATCGGCACTGTGAACTGGAACAGCAACTACTCAGCGGGTGAATTGTCCGAGATCCCCAGCGAGGCAGCGGAAATTTCGCTCGGCTGCGGCAACCCCATCGCAATGGCGGAGCTCAAGCCCGGCGAAACGGTGCTCGACATCGGCTCCGGCGGCGGCATCGACGTGTTCCTGGCGGCGAAACGTGTCGGCCCGACCGGTTTCGTCTACGGCATTGACATGACCCCTGCCATGCTGCAGCGCGCTCGTAAAGCTGCCAAGCAAGGAGGATACACCAATGTCAAGTTCCGCCATGGCTATGCCGAAAAGCTGCCCGTCAAGGACGGTGAGATCGATGTGATCATCTCCAACTGCGTCATCAACTTGGCGGAGGACAAGGCGAAGGTGTTTGGCTGAAGCCTACCGCGCACTGAAAGCCGGAGGGCGGCTGGAGGTCAACGATGTGGTCTTCAGCGGTCCGGTGCTGCCCGAGGCGCGCTTACTCCGCCCAGGGCTGGTCGGAGTGCGTATCCGGCGCGCTGCCCGAGGCAGAGTATGTTGATCTGGTAAAGCAGGCTGGATTCAAGGATATCCGCGTGCGGCGCTCCACCAGCGAAGGTGTTGCGGAGGGCGTGGCAGTTTACTCCGTGCAGGTCTCCGCGCGGAAATGAACCTCGACTGGTCTCAAGAGGATGAAAAGGTGACAGGTGTCACCTTATTCTGATGATGCCTCACACTAATCCGGATTGAATAGGGAAGATACAATATATTCATGGATAGGAATATATTGTCCGTTGAAGAAGTGGCCCGCCTGATGCAAAGCATCGACCAACCCGCCAGGCTGCAGATCCTGCTTGCCATTGGCGAGGGTGAGACCTGTGTCTGCCACCTGGAAGCAACTTTTGGCTGGCGGCAGGCTTATCTTTCCCAACACCTGATGGCTTTGCGGGAAGCGGGCATGGTCCTGTCGCGCCGCGAGGGACGCTTTATTCACTATCGATTGGCTAACCAGGCTCTGCTAAAGATCATCCACGACATGGCGGGGTTGCTGGGTACCACCCTGCCGGAACTGGCCCCCTCGCCAGAGTGTGGCTGTTCCAATTGTCGTACCAAGAGAGAAGTGACCCATGAAAAAATCCATTCATGTGATTCTGGAAGATCCCGATGTCATCGAGTTGATGCGCGTGCTTCTGGATGATGACGCTGAAGGTGCGTTAACCTTTCTGCATACGCATTACAAAGGCAAGGCGCGTGAGCTGCTTGAAGGCGGTTGAAAGGTCCAAATCAACATCCCCGGTACGGGCGATGTCCAGGTAACTGGAAATCTGTTCAGGAAATGATTTACCTCAACTCCATTACGCTGACGCGCAGCCTCCCCTGCCTGGCTGAACCGGGCAAGATCATTGTGATTGGCAAGCCTGACCGGACATTGGACGAAGTCTTGCCCTACCTGGCAACGCTGCCCGGCGTCATTGCCTTCAACCCGGACCAGTGCACGTTGACCTTCAGACGCCAGCCTGGTTTTCTTACCATCCAGCGTGATCAGGTGAACATTACCCAGGTCAAGGATGTTCAAGAAGGCCTTGAATTGCTGGCCGCGTTGACGGAGAGTATCAACGCCGTCTGGGAGCACAGGCAGGAATTGGTTGCAGTCACAACATTGAAGCGCACCCCCCGCCCGCTCGACATTTGGGCGCTCCTGCCGCAGACCAATTGCAGGCAGTGCGGCGAACCAACCTGCATGGCTTTTGCAGTTGGCTTGCTTCAGCAGAATCGATCACTGAACGAATGTCCAATACTCGCCTCTGATCCCGGGTTCGCTGACCGGCGCGTGGCATTGGACGCTATTCTATAGAAGATAATTCGATCATTTTTATTTAGGAATATTTGCGACAGGAAAATTAGGAGATCATTATGTCTGAATATCTTGAGACCACGGTGGACAAGTTCACCTTCAAAATTGCCACAGACCGGCTCTACAATACCGAAGGTGTTTGGGCAAAACCCGAAGGGAAATTGGTCCGGGTCGGGCTATCTGATTTTGTGCAACAACGCAGCGGCGACGTGGCTTTTGCGGAGGTCAAACCGGTCGGTGTCGAGGTGACCTTCAGCGATGAAGTGGCCGTCATTGAAACCATCAAGGTCAATATCAGCCTGGGCTCCCCCGTGACCGGCAAGGTCGTTGAAGTCAATCCGGTCATGTCAGCGACTCCTGAATTCATAAACCAGGACCCATACGGGACCGGCTGGCTGGTTGTGATCGAAGCGACCGACTGGGAAACGGATCAATCCCATCTATTGAATCCGTTGACATATTTTGAGAAGATTAAACGGGAAGCCGAGCAGGAGGTTAAAAAGGGATGACCGGTCAAAATGCATCCACCGAAAGTGGTCATCGTTCCCTGCAGCGGCATCGGCAAGACCTACGGCACCGTCAGTCGTGAGGCAGCGTATGACATTACCGAGGACTTGCGTCCTGATGACACACAACTGGTCGCCCTCGCGATGCTCGTCCTGGGAGACGAATCAGCGCGTTCTGCCATTTCCGGGAATCCAGCCATCACCATTGACGGTTGCAAGCTGGCCTGCGCGAGCAAGATGGTGAAAGAAAGCGGCGGCAAGGTGGTGCAGGAAATTGCTGTCCTGGATGTCTACCGGCGGCATAAGGACTTCAAACCGCAGGGGATCGCCGAACTCAACGAAGGCGGGCGTCAACTGGCACACGCCCTTGCCGAGGAGATCGCCATCACCATCGATGCCCTGGTCTCTGAAGAAGAGGGAGGTCAAAATGGTTGACCTGCCGAAGAAGAAGGTGGGTATCGTCTCCTGCTCCGGTGAGGAACTGCCCGAAGGAACAGTGACTCGCCTGGCAGCGCTAAAAGTGCTCGAGCAGTTACGCCCGGCGGACACGGTCACCATCTGCCTGCCGCTATTTTTGGCCGGTGGTGAAGGCGATCGGGCTTTCGCCAAGTTTTACCCGACCATCGCCATTGACGGCTGTGACAAGCGCTGCGCGGCGCGCGGTACGGAAATGTACTCCGGCAAGCCCGCTGCCAGCATCGTGTCACGGAACTCGTTACAGAACATGGTCTGGGAAAACCGGAAGGGAAGCGCCGCCTGAACGCTGCCGGTTTGCAGGCTGTGGACGCTGCCGCTGAGAAAACGGCGATACTGGTGGATGAACTTCTCGCCAAAGGATGGAATCGGCATAATGGTTCCTTCGTGAATCCGTCATTGCTAATGCCGCTTACGGAAATTGGAGAGGAGGGCGGGAAGGAAGCCACGTGTTCGTGCGGATCGGGGATTCCCGTCCAGAAGGTTCAAATCGACGGTCAGGAAGTGACCCTGATTGCCCTTCCGCTCATCTTCGAGCAGTTCCAAACGGAAGGGAAACCCCTTTCCATGAGAGACGGGTCGCGAGTTGTTTGAGGCGGTCAAGATCTACAACCCGGTTCCGGATGGAGACGATGAACGATATCAGAAAGTGCTTTTACAGGCTTACCTCACCTTCAGCACAAAAGAGAAAACCAAATGAGCCGAACGACTGACTATTACACCACCGTCGCGTGGAAAGGAGAACACTGGGGGCACATCATTATGGGCAATGGACCGGAGATGGATTTCTCCGCCCCGCCTGATGCGCAGGGACATCCCGGTGTGTTTACTCCTGAAGATGCTTTTGTGGCCGCTGCCAACACCTGCATTATGATGATGTTCATCTGGGCAGCCGAGCGATACAAATTAAAGCTGCTTTCCTATGAATGCCGTGCCGAAGGCACCAAGCTCATTGAGTTGGACCGAACCGAGATTTTTACCCATCTGCGGTTTAAACCTGTCATTAAGGTTGCCGCAGGCGAAGAAGAGTCGAGCAAGGTGGAAGCCCGCACCCGTCGTGCCATGCAGTCCGCTCAAAAATACAGCCTGGTCGCCAACTCGGTGAAATCCGAGATCATCATTGACCCTGAAATACAAATTCTATCGAACTCATGACTATTTCATCATTATGGAGGTTACCATGCTCAACATCAAAGTCCTTGGTCCTGGATGTCAAAACTGTCAAAATTTAGCCTCCCTGACCACAAAGGCGGTCGATTCCCTTGGCATTGAGGCGAAAATCGAGAAAGTGACCGATCATGCGGAGATCATGAAATACAAGATCCTGGCAACTCCCGGGTTGGTGATCAACGAGAAAGTAGTTTCTGCTGGACGTATCCCAAGCGAGTCAGAGATCACCACTTTTATCACAAGCGCTCTGGAGACGGCCTGACATGACCGAGCGAAAGTGCTTTTCCTTTGCACCGGGAATTCCTGCCGCTCGCAGATGGCCGAGGCGATCGTCAATACCCGCCTGTCGGGGGAGTGGCAGGCAGTCAGCGCCGGGACAAAGCCGGCAGGGTACGTCCACCCCAAGGCGTTGCAGGTGCTGGAGGAGATCGGCATCCAGCATGCGGGTCGTTCGAAGCTGGCCGATGAATTCCAGGGACAGGATTTCGACCTTGTGGTGACCGTCTGCGATTCCGCGGCCGAGGAATGTCCCGTCTGGCTCGGTAGGGGAAAACGCGTCCATCACAGCTTCCCCGACCCTGCGAAGACGGATGACATCGAAAATTTCCGCCAAGTGCGCGATGACATCGAGAGCATCATTATTCCTTTGCTGCATCAATACTCATGATTGGAGACGACATGGCTGAACAATCCACTACCAAAAAACTGTCAACACTCGACCGCTACCTGACCTTATGGATTTTCCTCGCGATGGGATTTGGCATCGCACTGGGCTATTTCTTCCCCGGAAGGCGTTGCCAATTTAACCAGATGTTCACTGTCGGGACGACGAACATCCTGATCGCCATCGGGCTGATCCTGATGATGTACCCTCCGTTTGCCAAGGTGCGGTATGAGGAACTGGGCAAGGTCTTCCGCGATTGGAAGATCCTCGGACTGTCGCTTTTTCAGAACTGGGTGCTGGGTCCCATTTTGATGTTCATCCTGGCGGTCATCTTCCTGGATGATTATCCCTCCTACATGACCGGGCTGATCATGATCGGGTTGGCGCGCTGCATCGCCATGGTCATCGTGTGGAATGACCTCGCCAAAGGCGATACCGAATACGCGGCGGGATTGGTGGCCTTCAACAGTATTTTCCAGGTGCTGTTTTACAGCGTTTATGCCTATATTTTCATCACCGTCCTGCCGACCTGGCTTGGGATGACCGGCAATGTGGTGGATATTTCCATACAGGAAATCGCATCGAGCGTGTTCATTTATCTGGGTATCCCTTTCATCGCTGGATTCCTGACCCGCTTCTTCCTGGTCCGCGCCAAGGGGAAGGAGTGGTACCACCGTGAGTTCGTCCCGCGCATCAGCCCCATTACGCTGGTCGCTCTGCTCTTCACCATCGTGGTCATGTTCAGCCTGCAGGGGAATCTCATCCTCAGCATCCCGCTCGACGTGGTGCGGATCGCCATCCCGCTGTTGATCTACTTCGTGACGATGTTCTTCCTGAGCTTCTTCATGAGCAAGGGATTGGAGGCGACCTACCCGCAGGCGGCAACGCTCTCGTTCACCGCCGCCAGCAACAACTTCGAGCTGGCGATCGCCGTTTCGGTGGCAGTATTTGGCATTGCCTCAGGCGAGGCTTTCACGGCTGTGATTGGTCCGCTGGTGGAGGTGCCGGTGATGATCGGGCTGGTCAACGTGGCGTTTAAATTAAGGGATAAGTATTATCCCCAGTCCGTGGACACCTTCCAGAAGGAGTGCTGATCGATTCATGGACGGAAAAAACGCGCAAACATCAAGCCTGGACTTCGGGTGAAAATCGTACTGAAGCAAGACCAGACCACCGGTAAACTGACGGAAGGTATCGTCAAGGATATCCTGACCAATTCATCCACGCATCCGCACGGAATCAAGGTCCGCCTGATGAGCGGGGAGGTGGGCAGGGTGAAGGAAATCGTGGAATAAAGAACAGGCTCGCGGGAAACCGCGAGCCTGTGATTACTATTTGTTCTTGCATTCCCCATTCGGTAAGACCGAAGCATCCCACGAACAAGCAGGTTCAGCATTGCAGGCAACCGGATTGGTATTGAACTGTGCACAATTAAAAGACTGTGCTGCAGGCTTCTCGGTGGGAGTGGGGGGCGGACCGGGGTTGATGATCGAGACCTGGGTTATATCTCCGGACACATCCACCAAATTCCCTGCTATCCAACACGGTCTTCCATTGGCAGGATTCTCGACCACCCAGGATGTATCTTGCTGGTTCTTGCCGACAATTTTCAGCACGGTTCCTACCTCAAAATAGGCAAGGATTGGGTATTCGGTTGTGGGACCATCCCGGCAGACGGCATTTTGCCTGACGATTGCCGTGGCAGCCTCACTCCGACAATCCGGAACCGGCACAGACCAGGAGGTGCAGGGTTGACCCTCGAAGCACACCGTACCGCTCGCGGTCGAGCCCGCTGCGCCGGGCAGCGGGAAGCACTGCTGCACTCCGCGCTCCGGCAAGTGGCAGATGGACGAGCTCCCGCCTACGACATAGACCCTGGGCGGATCCAGGGTAATTGGCGTGTAGGCGACCTGAACCGCGGCGTAGCCGTGATCGCAAATCGGCGTCACCTCGACTTCGGCTTGCGGAGGACACTCGGGCACAGTGACCGGCCAATTGTCACAGGGTTCACCTGGCAGGCAGGTGCGCACGGTGGAGACCGAGCCCGCCGCGCCGGGAAGTGGCCCGCACACTCTCATGAAGCGACCCGGATTGTAGCAAAAACGGAGGGGAGAGGTGCTCGTGGATATCCGTACCACCTCGATGGAGGCAGACGCCCCGCTGACTTGCACTGCCGGCAGACCTTCGAAGAATGGTCTGCAGACGGGAACAACCTCGGCTATGCCCGTCTCCAGGCAGGCCGGTACGGTCACAGACCAGTACTCGCAACCTTCACCGGGGTAGCAGGTCATGACCCCGTGGACTGACCCTATAGAGCCATGGAGCGGCAGGCACTCCTTCACCCCGGCCTCCGGGTTACCACAAAATGATAAGGACGCGCCATCAACGGTGATTGTTGGATCGCCGGGGCTCGGTAGCACGTGGCTGACTCGCACTGCGACCTGGTCTGGCAATTCGGCGCTACACACCGCCTCCACCTCGACGGGACTCCTGTACGGCATGTCGATGACGCCTTGGGCTTGGAGCAGGGCAACCGGGATCGGGATGATCGGCACCTGGCTCAGATCGCCGCTGAGATCCCCGCTGTCGATCGGAACCCAGCATCGCGGGAGCATCTCCGGCTGCTGGGATGATTCGTCGAGCGGCTGATGTGGAGGATCGGGGTCGATAACTGCGGTCGGATCGATCTGGACCCAGGTGACCTCGTCGTCGATCTGGACCCAGGTGACCTCGTCGTCGATCTGAGCCCAGGTGACCTCGTCGTCGATCTGGGCCCAGGTGACCTCATCGTCGATGCGGACAAGATTGTCACCGACGCCCAGCACGCGGAAGACCGCGCCTGAATTCAGAACCCACTCGGAGTCGCCTTCCGCCGCGGCCCCTTGACCGCAGGTGGCAGAGGCGAGCAGTTCGATGACCGGCATCTCCACCAACGGCACCCCGCTCAGATCGCCGCTGAGATCCACACCGGAGCCCGGCACCCAGCAGCGCAAGCTCCTGACGGAACCGGGCGGGTCGGGCTGAGGGGAGAGCTCGTTCACCCGCGAGTCCGGCGGACTGGGATCAATGATAGCTACAAGGTCGATCTGTAACCAAGTGACGTCGTCATCGATGCCCACGATCTGATAGGATATGTCGGGAGCCAACTCCCCAAACAGAGCGTAGCCGGTTCCCGGTCCGGTGTAGCAGGCTGTCTCTGCCTTGACGATCGCTGATGGTTTGAGCGGGGGATCTGGATTAATGATTCCCACCAGGCTCAGGGCACCGAATGCATCCACCCAAACCGTATCAACCCAGCAGGTGCCGCCAATGTCTGCACTGAATACCACCCAGGAATTGCCGTCCGAACTGCGCCCCTGAATATCAAGAATTTCTCCGGCTTTTAATGTATCTAAAATCCCATATTCCGCGGAGGGACCGCTGCGGCAGACAGCATCCGCTTTCACGGTCGCCGACGGCTTGTGCGGCGGGTCTGGATTAATGATACCCACCAGGCTCAAGGCTCCGGTCACATCCACGAATTCGCCTCCCACCCAGCAGTCTCCCTGTAGGTCAGGGTTGAAGACCTGATAGGAATCGCCTTTCTGGTTTCTCCCCGTTACGGTAAGGATCTCCCCGGTTTTGAGTGTGTCCGTGATGGCGTAATCCGCTGACGGACCCGAGCGGCAGCCGATATCCGTCTTGACGGTCACTATAGGGGATGTCGGCGGGTCCGGGTCGATGATTTCATTTCCGGGTCCGCAGGCTCCCGTCAGCAATAGAATGAGCACGAACGTGCAGACCCCCCCCGTTCGAATAAATCGGTGCGTGAATGACATGATATCCCTCCCTGAAAAATACTCTCAAGAGAATCACGCCGGGAAAAGCTTGTTTGATGGGGGGCGTGCAATGGTGAAAAGCGGTGTGATTATATAATACAGAAATTCCCGCAACAATTCAATAACTGGTTTATGAAGCAGAAGTTTAAAAGATATCTTAAGAGAAAATAAAAACTGGCTCGCGGGATCCCGCGAGCCAGTGAAATTATGGATAACACTACATGATCGGCGATGCCAGACGGAAAATGGAATCGAGCAACCTTGTCAAAACGGGAGCCTTTTCGTAATCCGCCAGCTTCCATTCATCGCTGTTCTGGAGATCGTCCATGAAGTCTGCTTCAAGCTCGCGGGTCTTATCTTCATCGTAGATCACTGCCATTGTTTCATAATCAATGTAGAAGCTGCGGATGTCGAAGTTGGCGGTTCCGACAGCACAGCGTTTTGAGTCGACCATGATGGTCTTGCTGTGGAAGTATCCCTTGTTGAACAGATAGACCTTGGCGCCAGCCCGGGCGACGTCCGCGAAATAGGTGTGAGCGGCGCGATAGGGCATCTGGTACGATCCGCCGCGCGGGGTGCACATGATACGCACATCCACGCCGGCAAGAGCGGCAGCCTTGATCGCCTCCAGCAGGCTTTCATCGGGGACAAAGAAGGGGGATTGGATGTAGCATTTTTCCTGGGCGGAATTGATCATGAAGAAGTAGAGCTGCTGCATTGCCTTCCACTGCGAATCCGGTCCGCTTTGGGTGATTTGCACAGGCGTGAAAGGTTTCGAGCCGGGCGCTACCGGCGGGTAATACGCAGGGTCGACGATCTTCTCACCCGAGGCGTTGAACCAGTTGGCCGCGAATCCGAGCTGCAGGGCGGTGGCGGCTTCGCCCTCAATGCGCAGGTGGGTGTCGCGCCAGTTTCCGAGCGGGTGGTGCCCCGGGAGCTGCTCCCTGTCCAGGTTCATCCCGCCAACATAGCCGATCTTCCCGTCCAGGACGACCACCTTGCGGTGAATGCGGTAGCTGGCGTTGTGCAGACCGCCGAGGTATTTAAACACCTTGTACGGACGGATGTCCACGCCGGCATTGAGCAGGTCCTCCCGGTATTGCTTGCTGACTGCGAAACCGGACTGGTCCACCAGCGCACGGATCTTTACCCCGGCTTTGGCACGTTCGATCAGGGCGTCCTTGAGCTCGATGGTGAACTCATCCTCCGACCAGATGAAGTACAGCAGGTTGATGGAATGTTTGGCTTCCTTGATGTCGCCCATCAATCGAGGGTATTTTTCGGTCGCATTCTGCAGGATCTCGACGCTGTTATAAGCAGTGAGCAGCGATGCCGAATTTCGCTTGACCAAATTCAACAGACGGCGGTCGAATGATGCGGGTTTTTCCTTCTCCATCTTCTGCGCGTATTCATCCTGAGATGATTCCAGCTTCCCAGCGACCTTTCTAAGTTCTTCCGCCATGGCGTTGCGTGCCAATTTCTCGTCGCTGGTAAATGCCTTGTGACCGCGCCCAAAGAAAATGTAAATGAAGAGTCCGATTACGGGGAAGGCCAGCAGCAGGAACAACCAGGCGAAGGTCGATTGAGGGGACCGATTATCCAGCAGTATCAGAATGATAACGCCGATAACATAAAGGACAATGGCGAACCATAAGAGAGCCCCCAGGAGTTGTGTCAGAGTGGTGATCATGTTATTCTCCGTATTTGAGATTCGTACGCTTGAACACATAAATTATATATCAATAAGAAATTCCAGCGTCCTTGCATGAAACTAAATCCTGGTATATAGTGACTGGGTTCTTAATAAATTTTGTTGGAGAAATCCGATGCCTGCGATGGAACGGGAAACCAAATCTCTCCACAGACCCCTCGGCTTGCATCCAAAGCAACTTACCGGTCTTCTGCTGATTTCACCCTGGCTTATCGGCCTGGTGTTGTTCAAACTGCTTCCGATCCTGGCCTCGCTGGGCATCTCCTTTACGAATTTTTACATGCTGACACCGGAGGAAACATCCTTCGTCGCACTGGAAAATTACTTGCAAATTTTCCACGACCAGGCGGCAGGGTATGTCCTGTTCGAGACCATCGGCATGGCGTTTTTTACCGTCCCGATCCAGTTGGGCGCATCGATCATCCTGGCTGCGCTATTGAGCAGCCCGCGTCTGAAAGCCAAGACCGCCACAAGGACATTGTTCTTCCTGCCGAGTATCATTCCCAGCGTGGCAGTCTTTTTCATGTGGATAGGATTCGTCAACCCATCCACAGGCTGGCTGAACCGCCTTATCCTCGAGCCGCTGGGACTGACCGGCTTTAATAACGTCTACTCGGAAGGCGCGATCGCGATGCTGTTCGCCTTCAGCTCGCTGTGGTCGATCGGTCCCGGGATGCTGATCGTGCTGGGGGCGATGATGAGCCTGCCGCCCGAGATCCAGGAAGCCGCGCGCGTGGACGGAGCGGGTCCGCTCACGCGTTTTTTCTCCATCACCCTGCCGCTCGTTTCACCGGCGCTTTTCTTTGCGCTGATCATCAACTTGATATCCGTTTTCGGAGGCGTGGTGCTTCTCGATCGCGGAAACATCTACAGCGGGAGCATCTCACCCTATGATGGGTATGTCTCGGATGTGATGTTCCGCCAGTTCCAACTGGGGTACGCCTCCAGCCTATCGTGGTTATTTTTCATCCTGATGATGGTCCTTGTCGTGGCATTGTTCTCCACGTCGCGCCGCTGGGTATATTACCCTGATCGGGAGATATAGTATGCAGGCGAGGACGAAATCCATCCGGAAGCTGGGAGCTCCGCACACGTACGTTTCCCTTCGAAGCTGGGAATCGCTGGGAACCGGTCTTTTCAATCTTGTTGTCTTCGGGCTGCTGGGAGTCTATCTTTTCCCGATCGTGTTCATGATCTTCACAGCATTCATGGAGGGGCCGCAGCTTACCGATAAAAATGCGCCGATATTCCCTTCACGCCAGGTCAGGTACGAATACAATGGGAAGAATCTGGCCGTCTACAATGTGCCGTTCGGGGACGAGATGCGACAACTGGCGTTGGTCAAAGCCGGCAGGACGGCTACCGATTTCGTCGATCCGCAAAATCCGCAGGAGGGCGTCATCACCTGGGAAGGTAATTGGCGGCAGTTGAAGGGTGTCTATGTGCGTTACATCAGCTGGGAAAATTTCGAGTTGCTTTCACGCTCGATCCGTTTCCCGCAGATGGTGCGGAATACACTGTTGATGGCGTTGATCACTGAAATCGGGATGCTGGTCTCATCCATCATAGTTGCCTATGGATTCTCGCGATTCCCGCTGCCGGGTGGGAATCTTTTGTTCTATGTGCTGATCGCCACCATCCTCATCCCGGAAAAAGTGACCCTTATCCCGACGTACTTCATGTACGTCCGTATTCTGGATTGGGGAGGCACATGGCTGCCCATCATTCTTCCATTTTTCTTCGGGAATGCCGTCTACATTTTCCTCTTGCGGCAGAATTTCAAGAGTATTCCCAAGGACCTTGACGAAGCAGCGATGCTGGATGGCGCGGGACCTTTACGCACCCTATTCTATGTGATCCTGCCGCAGTCCTGGCCGGTGATCATCACCGTTTCCCTGCTGCATTTCTTTTACATGTGGAATGAAACCCGGCAGGCAGCACTCTACCTGAGCACACGCCCCGATCTGGTGCCAGTTTCGTTCGGTGTGCAGAATTTCCAATCGCTGGCGCCCATCCAGAACCTTCTGCAGGCCAGCGCGCTGCTCATTATGATCGTTCCCGCTGTGGTGCTGCTGATCTCCCAGCGTTACTTCATGCAGGATGTTGTCGTCACCGGGATGGAACGATGAGGCAACTTTTCGGCAATCCCTGGTATCGCACGATCTTCGGCATTTGGCTGGGCTGGGCGCTGATCATGATCGGTTACCAGATCCTGGTCCCTGCCCGGTTGGATATCGCCCGCCCCGATTATGCGTTGGAATGGACCAAGACGGAAACACTCAAGGGCAGCCAGGATGGCAAGCTCTACCTGAACGAACCTTTTTTCAATGCCCATGTCTCATGGGATTCTGAGTTCTACCTGGCGATTGCGGTGGGAGGATATGAAGATCCTGCCATCCGCAGGGTGGGGAGCGGATTTAATGATACATCAGGCGGGTTCTGGCCGTTCGTCATCCCGCAGAATGCGGGAGGGGTCAGCAAGGGTATCTCACTCAGCTATGCCTTCTTCCCCTTTTATCCGTTGATGATTCGCGTGACTTCCGCGCCATTGGCTCTCTTTGGGATGAATCCCATCGCGACCGCCTCGCTGGCAGGTGTGATCGTGTCCATGCTGGGGACGCTGGCTGCGATGTGGGCATTGTTCGAGCTGGCGCGCCCTGAGCTTGGGGACGACGGCGGGCTGCGGGCAGCATTCTACTTGATCATCTTCCCGAGTGGATTCTTCCTCGCTCAGATCTACACGGAGGGATTATTCATCGGATTGGCATTTTCATCTCTCGTGCTGTTGCGAAAGGGTCACCGGGGTTGGGCGGCGATTCTGGCTATCCTGGCAACCTACACCCGTGCGGTCGGCGTGGCGCTGGTCATCCCGTTGATCCTGTCCTGGCTCAAGGATGAAGAATGGCGCGACCTCGATATGGAATGGCGTCAGATCTATTACCGCGGCTTGCCGTGGAAGATCATCTGGAATGGCGTCGTCGTGTTCGCCCCGCTGCTGGCGTTCATGCTCTGGAAGGTGTCCTACTACGGTATGTTCTTCAGCAAAGTGGAGGAGGAATTCTTCGGACGAGGGTTGTTCACCCTTGGAGTATCCTTCATTACCTGGTCTGAGTCACTGCGAACCCTGTTTGAAGGTAACCCTCAGGCTTCAGCCTATTACCTGATCGAGTGGGGAGGCATCCTGCTCGGATTCACCGCTTGCATCGTGGGATTCCGCCGCCACCCGGACCTGGCATGGTTCGGTCTTATGGTCGTCCTGCTCTCGTTCACCAGCGGACCCGCGCAGGGTATGCACCGGTACATCCTTGCCGCGCCGCCCGTATTCCTGTTCCTCAGCCGGCTGGGACAGAACAAGTCGTTCGACAAATCCTGGACCATCCTTAGCATATTACTGATGGGTATGTATGCCATGCTGTTCACATTTGATATGTGGACGGGATAGCATACTTGGTATTTCATATCGAATACTCACCTCGAAGAGAACTTCGAGGTGAGTATCTTGATCAGGGATTACTTATTTGGGGTGGACAAGCGTGGGAGGAAATTCACCTGTGTGAAATTCATAAACTCCGATCACAGGATTGGCGCAATCACCGGTGGGGGTGCAGGTGAGAGTGCCGGAGATACCGTTAAAGTTCTGAGTGGCATACAAAGCGTCGCGTAAGGCCTGGCGCCCGATGTGCAGTGTGCCGTCCAGATCCAGCACAGCAGATTTCTCGATGGCAGCCTTGAGCAGCATGAATGCGTCGTAGGCATGGGCATGGTAGGCGCCGATTGGCGACGTCGCGAATTTTGCCTCATATTTTTTGATAAATTCATCATAAGCCGGGCTGCTGATGATCGGGCTGGAAACAAGGAAGCCATCAATGGCACCGCCAGTTTTATTGACCATGTCGGGTGAGAACAATCCATCCGCGCCCATCAGGAGCGCTTTCTCTAAACCGGCGGTGGTCCTGGCCTGCAGGACAATCGTCGGGCCTGCCGGCAGGAAAACGGGCAGGTAGATCAGCTCTGGGTTCCCCCCGGCGATTTTTTTAAGGACGGCGCTCATATCAGTTTGATCGGGCGTGATGGTGCCCTGGGCGGTGATTTTGCCTCCCATTTTCTTGAAGTTATCGGAAAAAATCTGCTGCAATTGTTTTGAATAGGGTGAGCCGTCATTGATGGTGGCCGCTGTACGCACCCCCAGGACAGTATAAACGTACTCCGCTGCTGCAGTTCCCTGGACGATATCGTTGTGTGCTGTGCGCAGGTAGCCGGCGTGATTGTTGGGGTTACCGGGCTCCGTCATGTCAGGGGCTGTGGTGGATGGCGAGATCATTGAGAAACCAGCTTTGGAAAGGAGAGGTAATCCTGTCCGGGCTTCGCTCGAGCAGGAAGGCCCGATCACGCCCACGATGGTCGGGTCCGTGGATAGCTCGGCGGCTGCCGCCAGACCCACCTCCGAGTCGCATCCGGTGTTTAGACCGTCGAAACGGATCTCGTGACCAAGGATCATCCCCCCTGCATCCTCGATGGCAATTTCAACACCGTTGCGCGCATCGAGGCCCAATGCCTGGTTCGGGCCTTCAACAGCCAGCGCATATGCAATGTGAACCGGTTCCCCCGCCTTTATCGTAATGCAACCGAGCGGGTCCTCGTCACAGCTGTTGGGGGGTGCCAGGTTGGTCTTGATCGCTCCTGTTCTCAAACCATTAAGTACGTCCTGCATCCAGATCTTCACTTCGGCCGGAACTTCCTGTTCGAGGTCGTGATAGGGCGCATAGGCTGCACCGCCCAGACGGTAGCCGCCTTTGAAGCTGCCATTCCTGGCAAATTCGAGCAGGTTGAACACACTGGGGGTGATGTCCTTCATGGCGCTGGAGAGCATGCGAGGTGCAGCCTCCGGTAAAGAGTAGTACTGATCCGTATCCACGCCGATGGCATAACGCCCAGCTTGCGCGGCCGCGGTAACCGCACCGTTGCCGGTCTCCCCTCCGCAGCCAAAGACCACATCTGCGCCTTTGTCCATCAATGCTTTGGCGATTTCCACGCCCCAATCGGGGTCTGTAAAGGCTTTCTCATCATTGGGATGGTAGACGACATCGACAATGGTTTTCCTGCCCGTCTGCTGGTCCGCAAACGCCGCACCTGCGCGATAACCCTCGCCAAATCGTACGACGGGTGCAATCTCCATCCCGCACACTGCTGCAATATACCCGCTTTGGGTCATCCGTGCTGCCAGTGCGCCGACCAGAAAACCTGCCTGGTCTTCAGGAAAATTCAATCCAGCCAGGTTTGCCGGCCAGGGTTGGTCGGCAAATTGATCCACACCAACAAAGAGGATGTCCGGATACTTCAACGCAGCATCCTTGGTTGCCTGGGTCATTGCCCAGCCAACAGTGACAATTGCATCGTAACCGCTATCCGCAAAGACACTGATATTGTGGTCATAATCGCCAGTGTCCTTTGTTTCAATAACCTGGGTAATTTGCACCAATCCCTTATCCTTGGCAAGTTTGACGCCCTCCCAGGCGGATTGGTTGAAACTCTTGTCGTCGACAGTTCCCATGTCGGTGATCAACCCGACACAGAAAATTTCCGGTTTAGGGCAATCCTGTGTGGTGAATACGGGAAGGGCTGTCGCAAGGGCTGGCTTAGGAGTGTCCTCCTTTTTTACAAGAAGTGTCGGAGGGATCGTCGCTTCCGCGGATGGCGAGATAATTCCAGGGAGTACTGTCATTGCGCCAATCAAGATCAGCCCGATAGCGGCCACCCCGATTACTGCCCACAACCACCAGCGCTGACTTTTCCTGGCGGGTTTCTCTGCCGCGATTGGCTTTTTCACGGCTTCCCTGGTTTCAGCCCGTCCCATTCCCTGTGCAGCGATGACTGTCTTTGCGGCTGGAACTTCACCCTCGTCACCGATTATTGTCTTCAAGCCGGTGGTCTCTTCAGGTGGCTGTGGAGTTGGAATTCCAGTGCTGGCCAGAACAGCCGCAGAAACAGACGGTTTCATGGTGGCTGTCGCTGATTCACTCACCAGGTTCTCAAGCGCCGCCGCGAATTCGCCCATGTTGGCGAAACGGTCCTCCGGTTTCTTAGCCAGCGCCCGCAGCAGCACATGTTCCGCCTGATAGGATAGATCAGCCACATAATCGCGAGGGTTCGGGAGTGGGTCGCTGGCCTGTTTAAGGAGAACAGCTGCAGGCGTGTCTGCCGAATAAGGTTTCCTGCCGGTCAACATTTCATAGAAGACCACTCCCAACGAATAAATATCAGACGAAGGTCCTGCCTGCCCGGTCCATTGTTCTGGAGCCATGTACTCCGGCGTGCCGATGCCTACTCCCGTACCAGTTAATGTGGCTCCCTCCTGTGATTCGAGGATTTTGGCGATGCCGAAGTCCGTCAGCATCGGATCCCCATCGGAGGTGATCAGAATGTTGGACGGTTTGACATCGCGGTGTGCCATTCCCTTGCGGTGGGCGAAATCCAGCGCGCGGGCGATGGGAAGTAGGATTCTTGCTGCGTCTTTGCACGGGATGGGTGATCCCATTTTGTCCTTGAGGGTTCCGCCGGGGAGGTACTCCATCACCAGATAGGGAGCACCTTCGTGTTCCCCGTAGTCAATCACGCCGACGATGTTGGCATGAGATAGTTTGGCAAGCGACCGAGCCTCCCGCTCGAATCGCTTCAACATCTGATCCAGTTGGTCTGGGGGGAAGGCGCTTCGGCGGATCACTTTTACAGCCACATCTGTATCGAGGCGCGTGTCGTAGGCTTTGTATACCGTCGCCATGCCTCCCTCGCCGAGCTGCTCGAGGATATGGTAGCGACCGAAGGACTGACCGGTAAGATTCATAAGATCTACTCCTTTGAGTTGACCTATTATTGCACAAGATATTCAGGTAAGCAATTGGCAGTTAAACGACCCGTTTCAACCAATGATCTGCAATTTGAATGGCAGGTCTGAATGAAATAAAAATACCCCTTTCGGGGCATCTTTGTACTTAGCCCTTACTTGGGGCGATTTTTCATTAACCAATCCTGGATGTCCATCGTCTTATCTTCCTTTTCGGGCGTCAGCCTGTTGTAAGTGCCATCCCCCTGCATGACTCGCGCGCGGAGGTTGTCTTTCAGATACGATTGCAGGACTTCATCTTTCAAATACCGCACGTGTTTAGGGTTCTCTACCGGGAAAACGACTTCCACGCGGTGATTGAGATTGCGCTGCATCAGGTCGGCGGAACCGAGGTAGATCTCTTCCTTGCCGCCGTTGAGGAAATAATACATGCGGCTGTGTTCCAAATACCGACCAACAATCGAGAATACCTTGATATGGTCACTCACACCTTTCACGCCGGGACGCAGTGAACACATACCTCGCACCAGCAGGTCCACCTTGACACCGGCTTGCGAGGCTTCATAGAGCAGCTGAATCATCCGTGGATCAATTAAAGCATTTACTTTAAAGATCAAGCGCGCGTCAAGTTTTGCTTTCGCGTGTTCGATTTCACGGCGGATGAGCGTCTCCAGCTTCGACCGAAGATTGGCTGGGGCAACAAGGAGTTTTTTGTAATCCTGTTTGGTGGAATAACCGGTCAGATAGTTGAACAGGTCGGTCGCGTCGGCGCCGATCGCATCGTCGCAGGTGAAGAGTCCCATATCCTCATAGATTTTCGCGGTCACCGTGTTGTAATTCCCCGTGGCGAGATGAACATATCTGCGGATGCCGTCCCCTTCTTTTCGGATGACGAGGGCGATCTTGCTGTGCGTCTTGAGACCCACCAGCCCGTACACCACGTGGACTCCCGCCTGCTCCAATGTTCGCGCCCAGCCGATGTTGCTCTCTTCATCGAAACGGGCTTTCAACTCGACCAGCACAGCGACCTGCTTACCGCGCTCCGAAGCCTCCAGCAGCGCCTCGACGACGGGTGAATTCTGCCCGACGCGGTAAAGGGTTTGCTTGATGGCGAGGACCTGTGGGTCGCGCGCAGCTGCAAAGAGAAAATCAACCACCGGGTTGAACGAGTTGTAGGGGTGGTGCAGCAGGATGTTTCCCTGCCGGATGACGTCGAAAAAATCCCCGGCGAGAGTGACTTCACGAAAAACTTTCGGGACATAGGGTGAATAGTGTGGATATTTCAAGTCATGACGCTCAATGTTGTTATACAACTGCCACAGACAGGAAAGGTCCAGCGGACTTTGGAGCACATAAAGATCGTTGTGGTCGACTTCGAGATTCTCGATGAGCAGGTTTCTTAACTCAGCCGGCATGGTGTCATAAATGGACACATGCACGACGGACCCAAACTTGCGCCGGCGGATGTTCTGCTGCATGGTTTCGAGCAGGTCGTCCGCCTCGAGCTCCTGTATCTCGATATCCGCGTCGCGTACAATTCGGAAGAGGTGTGCCGAGACAATCTCCATGCCGGGGAATAATGCCTGCAGGTTGGCCATGATCAACTGGTCCAGCCACACGAAGTAATGGTTGAAGGGGATCGTGCCATCCTTGCGAACAGCGCCCGAGGAGCGCTTGATGGGCACCAGGCGCGGCATCGTATCGGGGACCTTCAATCGGGCAAATTTTTCATTCCCTTTTTTGTCGCGGATGATAATAGCGAGATTCAAGCTGAGGTTGGATATGTGCGGGAAAGGGTGTCCAGGGTCGAGCGCCAGCGGGGTCAGGATCGGGAAGACGACTTCCTTGAAGTAATCGTCCACTTTGCTTTTCTGAGTTTTGGATAATTTTCCATAGTCCATCACATGGATGCCGGCTTTGTCGAGCTTGGGTCTGATCTTTTTAATGAAACACTGATGGGCGTCGGCAAAGAGGCTGAGTGCAGACTTGCGGATGGCAGCCATTTCGTCGGGAGGAGTCATCCCGTCGGGGGATGTCCCCATGAAACGTGCCTCCACCTGTTTGAGGATGCCCGAGACGCGTACCATGAAAAACTCGTCCATGTTCGAGCCGACAATGGCAAGGAATTTCAAGCGCTCGAGCAGGGGATTACGCTCGTCCAGGGCTTCGTCCAAAACCCGGCGCTGGAATTCAAGCAGACTGAGTTCGCGATTGACGAGTAAAGCTGGGTTGTTGACGGTTTCAGTTTCGTGCATATGCCTTCTCTATCTTATTGGAGAAATGGACCGTGGGCGAGTCTGTTCGATGGTCAAATCATCTCCTCTGCGTATTACCGGTGCCCAACTCATTATAGACGAAAAGAGAATGGTCTCGCAAGACGGCAAGTCTGCAGATAAACATGCTGGCTGCACATAATGACATTTCGCCTTCGCGAAAGGGAGGTGCTTTTGAGAAGGAACCTGTCAAAAATATGTGACGAATTGTAAAATTAAGTAGTGAAATTATTCACAATCATTAATTAAGTCATATAAATCACAGGATACAAGGCACTTCGGGGAAGTTAGTTAACTTGTTATTATTTTCACAAATATATATGAATATAGGTATATAAGGAGAATCGATGACAAATCCCAATCTTGAAGCAGAAGTCACTCAACTCCATGCAGAGATATGTGCCGGTCTTGCGGATTCCAATCGAATATTAATTCTCTATGCGTTGTCGCAGGGTCCGCGCAACGTCACCGAGCTTTGCAATGAATTGAACATGACTCAACCGCTGGTGTCCCGCCATCTCAAGGTCCTGCGGGAACGGGGGATGGTCACAACCGAGCGGCGCGGGGCAGTGATTATCTACAGCCTGGGTGATACACGTTTGATCGAAGCGCTCGACCTGCTGCGCGCAGCCATGCGAGAGATCATGACCAGGCGGGCGGCTTTAGTGGAAGCCATTGCGGAATAAATCATCAACGAGGAGCTTTATGAAAACTTTCCTGATCCTTGGCGCCGGCACAGGTGGCACGATGGTAGCCAATAAAATGGCGTCGAGGCTTGACCCTCAAGAGTGGCGCATCATCATTGTTGATAAGGACGCAAATCATTATTACCAGCCTGGCTTTCTGTTCATTCCCTTTGGTATCTACCGCCCGGAAGATGTCATCAAGCCCAAGCGCAACCTGCTGCCCAAACAGGTGGAAGTGATATTCGGCGAACTGGAACTCATTGAACCTGACAAAAACAAAGTTACGCTCGCGGATAAGAAAACGATCAACTACGATTATCTGGTTGTCGCCACGGGAAGCTATATCTACCCGGATGAGACTCCCGGTTTGCGGGAAGGCTGGCACCAGAACATTTTCGATTTTTATACTCCGGCTGGCGCAGAGAGACTGCATCAGTTTTTGGAAACATGGCAGGGTGGGAAGTTCGTGCTTAATGTGACAGAAATGCCCATCAAATGCCCCGTCGCGCCGTTGGAATTCATGATGCTCGCGGACTGGTATTTTCAGAAGCGCGGGATTCGCAACAAGGTGGAATTGATCTATGCAACACCGCTTCCCGGAGCATTTACTAAACCTGTCTGTTCCACCATGCTGGCAGGCATTTTAAAAGGCAAGAATATTACCGTCTTCCCGGAATTCAACATCATGGAAGTGGATAACTCCAAGCAGCTCATTCGCTCTTACGATGAAACCGAAATTCCCTACGATGTCCTGGTCAGCATCCCGCTCAATAAGGGAGCGGAGGTCATCAAGAATTCCGGCATGGGCGACCCGCTGGATTTCATCCCCACGAACAAACACACGCTTCAATCGGACAAATGGCAGAACATCTTCATCATCGGCGATGCCGGGAATGTTCCTACATCCAAGGCGGGGTCGGTGGCACACTTCATGCTCGATATCGTGGTAGAGAATATGTTGAGTCATATGAAAGGGCAGGAGATGCGTGCCAGCTTTGACGGGCATGCCAATTGCTACATCGAGACGGGATTCAATAAAGCTGTTTTGATCGATTTCAACTATGAAGTCGAGCCGCTGCCAGGTAAATTCCCCCTTCCGGGCATTGGACCATTCACGCTGCTGGGTGAAAGTGTCGTCAATCACTGGGGTAAGCTGGCTTTCAAGTGGATCTACTGGAACCTGTTGCTTAAGGGATTGGATATTCCCACCGTGCATTCACACATGTCCATGAGCGGAAAGAAACCCGTCCCCGCATAAAACGTCATTAACTTCATTTTTTTCCAAGACAAGGAGAACACTATGGTCGCACCTGTTTTATCCACGGTCAAATTCGATGCCGAAGGTTTCATGGTTGACAAATCCCAATGGACGCGGGAGATTGCCATGGAAATCGCCCGCCAGGAGGGGATTGAAACCCTGACAGACGAACACTGGAAAATAATTGATTACTGCCGCCAGGCCAGTGTCCAGACCGGCAGTTCACCCACGCTGCGCCAGATCACCACCGGCACGGGTGTTTCCACCAAGGACTTGTTTGCCCTATATCCCAAGGGGCCGGCTAAAAAGGTCGCCAAGATCTCAGGCCTCGGCAAGCCCGAAGGCTGTGTGTAAATCTTCATTCTGCCAATGATTCGAGAAAACCAAAACAATCAGGAGAATTGACATGGCTGAACAAAATCGCAAGATGGCTTTTATCTGCTCGAAAGGCGACCTGGACATGGTCTACCCCGCCCTCATCATGGGTTGGGCCGCTCTCGGAAACGGCGTTGACGTGACCATTTTCTTCACATTCTGGGGTTTGGATATGATCACAAAATCGCGCGTGAACCATTTGGAGATCGCGCCCTTGGCCAACACCAGCTTCAAGGTTAAGTTAATGGGCCTGCCCACCGGCAACCTCGGTATCCCCAGTATACTGGGCATCATCCCCGGCATGACCTGGTTCGCCAGCTGGTTCATGAAGAAGAAAATGAAGGGTCTGCAGGTCCCGCCGGTTAAGGAATACATTGAAATGCTCCATGACGGCGGTGCGAAATTGTACGGCTGCAAGATGACCGTGGATATGTTCGGCTTGAAGAAGGAAGATTTCCTGCCTCAGGTGGATGCCGTGGTCACCGCCAGCGACTTTATCGACATGTCTGAAGGCGCTCAGATTATTTTTATCTAGGAACTTGAGATGGTATATGGAAGCACCGGACAGGGTTACTCCTGTCCGGTGCTTGTGGTTAATCGATTGTTCAGATTACTGCGCTTCGACGTAATCAACTTGCAGCGCACCGCTGGCGTCACGCAGCTCGAGCGTACCCTTGCCTAACGAATATGTTGCTGCATTTGCCAGTGCGTTCAAGTAAGCGGTCTCCTGATCCATAACAGCCTGTTCGCACGCCATACGGGTGGTGGCGAGAGGTCCGATGGTGATCTTGTCGCCGTCGGTGGTATAGGTGCCGTTAAAGGTGTTGCAGCCGGCATTCCCGGACAATTTCCCGTCCGCGCTGAAGATGGCTGTAACGGTAGTTCCATTAACAACGCTTACCACCGCTTCCTTGCCATTGTTTATGGCCATCGCATCCCATTCACCCGCCAGCGCGGAGGGCTTGAACGGTGCAAAGGCAGCCAGCTCCTTGCCGGATCCGTCCTTCAATGTAAGCTTGCCGGCTGTTGCTTCGTAGGATTTGGTCTCGCCGAGTGCCTTTAAATAAGCCTGTTCCTGGTCCATGATCGCAGGCTCGCAAGCCATCATGGTGGACATCATCGGCCCAAAGGTCAGGCTGCTGCCTTTCACGGTGTAGGATCCACCATAGGTGTTGCAGCCTGCATCACCGCCGGCTTGCCCATCGTTGCCGAAGAACAGCGTCAATGAAGTACCCTGAACGGGAGCTGCACCACTTAATGTAACAAGTTCCCATTTGGTACCGGGGAGAGCCGTTGTGCTTCCCGCGGGAGACGCGCAAGCGCTGAGAATAAGCGCTGTGGCTGATATTGCTAAAAATACCCAGATTGTTTTCATAGATTATCTCCTTGTTGTAATGATTATAACCTTTGATTTTGATGTTCCTGCAACGCGAAATGGACGCCTGGTTCACTGCGTTTGTTCCCGAACAGGGATAAAATTAATCCAATTCTCATAGATGCGTTCCGAAAGGATCCCATGCCACTTCCGCCAGTCCCACCATATGACCCCGTCGCATCACCGGAAGCGATTGTCGTGAAAGGAAATGTCCGCTTTACGGTGCTGACCAGCCGCCTCATCCGACTCGAATACAGCAAGGATGGGAGATTCGAAGACCGCGCATCGCAGCCATTCTGGTTCCGCAGACAGCACGTTCCTTCGTTCAAAAAATCCGTCTCGGAAAGGTCGGTTGAGGTCGAAACGGATGACCTGCTCCTCCGGTACCGTCCCACCCGCTTCGGATTCACTCGCTGGACGCTGTCGATAACCCTCAAAGGTAGTGGAGTTACATGGCACTACGGTGACTCGTCCCGCCGCGCCGGCAACCTCAAAGGGACTGCACGCACCCTCGACGGCGATTTTGGTAACACGCGTCTCGAGGATGGTCTGCTTTCCCGAGCGGGATGGGCGGTGGTGGACGACTCCCGGTCGTTAGTGTTCAACGATTCCGGTTGGTTGGAACCTCGCACGAACAAGCAAAAGGATTTGTACTTTTTCGGTTATGGCACGGACGCAGCAGCCTGCCTTCAGGATTTCACACGAATTGCGGGACCCATCCCGATGATTCCGAGATACATCCTCGGCAACTGGTGGAGCCGCTACTGGGAGTATTCACAGGATGAGCTGCAATCCTTGATGGAAGAGTTCCGCTCGCGTGAGATACCCCTCTCAGTCTGCATCGTGGACATGGACTGGCACATCACCAAAACCGGCAATACATCCGATGGCTGGACCGGCTACACTTGGAACCGAGACCTCTTCCCCGATCCTCCGGGTTTCATCCGCTGGCTGCACGAGCAGGGGCTGCGGACGGCGCTCAACCTGCACCCGGCGAGGGGCATCCACCCACACGAAGAACCATACGACGCCATGTCAAAGTGGATGGGCGTTGATCCGTCCACAAAAGAACCCATCGCCTTCGATATGACCGACCCTCATTTCGTGGAGGGATATTTCGATATTCTCCATCATCCATACGAAGAGAGGGGGGTCGATTTCTGGTGGATGGACTGGCAGCAGGGGCGAAAAAGCCGCATCCCAGGGCTCGACCCGTTATGGTGGATCAACCATTTGCATTACAACGATCTCGGTCGTGACGGGCTCAAGCGTCCCTTCATCTTCTCCCGCTGGGGTGGACTCGGAAACCACCGCTATCCGATCGGATTCTCCGGCGACACTTTCGTCCGCTGGCGCACGCTCGAACACCAACCCCATTTCACAGCCTCCGCAGCCAACGTCGGCTACGGCTGGTGGAGTCACGACATCGGCGGGCACATGTTCAAAGACGGCACACCCGAGCTTTACCTGCGCTGGGTACAGTTTGGTGTGTTCAGCCCCATCTTCCGCCTGCATTCCACTAAAAAGGCAGCGTTCGATCGGAGACCGTGGTCGAAACCGGAGCAAATCTATCAAGCGGCGAAGGACGCCATGCAGTTGCGTCATGCCCTCATCCCGTATATTTATTCGATGGCGTGGCGCGCTCATAAGACCGGCATCTCACTTGTCACGCCGATGTATTATGGGAACATGGATGACGCCTCCTCCTTCGAGGCGAAGGACCAGTATTTCTTCGGCTCGGAGCTGCTCGTCGCGCCCATCCTGAAACCATCCGACCCGAAGACCGGTCTGGCGAAACGAAACGCTTGGTTCCCGCCCGGGACGTGGTTCGACTTCTTCACCGGCGAACCGGTTTCAGGCAACGGATGGCGGGAGATGCACGCAACTCTGGAAGATATCCCTGTTTTTGCCAGGGCAGGAGCGATCGTCCCTCTGGCACCCAAAGTCGGGTGGGGAGGAATTGGCAATCCGGAGGAACTCGATATATACTTATTCCCTGGTACGGACAATAAATTCGATCTTTATGAAGACGATGGCGAAACAACCGATTACCAGCGCGGGAAGTTCTCCATTACCCGATTTTCGCTTGACGATGGCATTTTTACGATCCACCCTGCCAAAGGTGACTTGGGCGTTAATCCGGTCAGCCGGTTATACCGCATCCACCTGCGCGGTGTGGACGATAAGGTAAAGGCATCAATAACTGGTCATTATGATGCTGCTACACGGACGCTCAACTTGGAGCCGGTAACGCTCACGTCCGGTCAGGATATCCAGGTGAAATTTGAATAGAGAATCATCTGGCGTGATAAAATCGGTCCATGTTAGTCCAAATTAAACTAATCGCAACGTATCAACAGCTTTTACCGCCGGGCACACAGGGCAATCTCATAGCAATTGATGTTTTCAATGGAACCACTGTGGAGCAGGTCATGGCGCGGTACAATGTTCCGCTCGACGATACGAGTGTGATTCTACTTAACGGACTTACTGTTCCGCTCGATACACCGCTCAGGGAAGGTGATACGATTGCCGCATTTTCGGCTATTGCTGGCGGATAATTGTCTCAAGGAGAACAAAAATGTATGGATGGCACGGCAGACTTTTACGAATAAATTTATCCCAACGCAAGGCGACCATCGAAGTGATAGATCCGAAAATCTTGCGCGATTACATCGGCGGGCGCGGCGTCGCGATCCATTATCTATACAAGGAGATGGATCCGTCAGTTGATGCGCTCTCAGAAGCAAACAAGCTTATCTTCGCCACCGGTCCGTTGACCGCCACCACGGCGCCGACCGGCAACCGCTACATGGTGGTGACCAAATCCCCGTTGACAGGCGCGCTGGCTCACTCCAACTCCGGAGGAGATTTTCCCACCTGGATGAAACGCTCAGGTTTCGACCTGTACATTTTCGAAGGCAAGGCGGACCAGCCGGTGTATGTGTGGGTGAACGAGGATCAGGTTGAGATTCGGTCAGCGGCTCATCTGTGGGGAAAGGATGTCCACCAGACGACGGACCTCCTGCTTGCGGAGACGAATCCCGAGGCCAAGGTCGCCTGCATCGGTCCGGCAGGGGAGAATCTCGTGCTGATGGCAGCCATCATGAACGACAAGCATCGCGCGGCAGCCCGCTCCGGCGTTGGCGCGGTGATGGGAAGCAAAAACCTCAAAGCCGTGGTGGCGATGGGACGCAAGAATCCAGCCTTCTTTGACGATGCCGGCATGCGCGCCTTGAGCGTGGAACTTTCCAAAGAAGTCGGCGTGGATATCAAGAAGGGGTCCAACCTGCGCATTTACGGCACGGCTTACGTCCCGCAGGTGACCAATACACTCGGCATCCTGCCCACGCGCAACTTCCAGACCGGCGTCTTTGAAGGCGTGGATAAAATTGACGGTGTGGCGCTGAAGGAAAAATACTTGATCACGCACAAGCCATGTTACCGATGTCCCATCTCTTGTGGGCGCCTGACCGCCGTGGACGACGAAAAATATGCGGGTAAGGGAGAAGGACCTGAGTACGAAACCATCGCCTCGCTGGGTTCATCCTGCGGCGTGGACAATCTCGCTGCACTGACCAAGGCCAACTACCTGTGTAACGAACTCGGGCTCGACACCATCTCCGCCGGGTTGACCATCTCTGCCGCGATGGAGATGTTCGAGAAAGGTGTTATTACCGAGACACAGACGGGAATCCCGCTTCGGTTTGGTGATGGCGATGCGGTAATTGAAATGGTCAAGAAGATCGCCCATCGCGAAGGGTTTGGGAATGAACTCGCTGACGGCAGCTTCCGTCTGGCCGATAAGTACGATCACCCAGAGATGTCGGTGACCGCACGCAAGCAGGAATTGCCCGGTTATGATCCGCGCGGCTCGCAGGGTATGGGGCTGCTCTATGCTACCTCCAATAAGGGCGCCTCGCACATGGAGGGCGATGTGGCTTACGAAGAAGTCTTCGGTGTGCCGGTGAAGGCGGATCCGTTGAGCACTGATGGCAAGGCGGAACTCGTGAAGCGCTTCCAGGATGCATTCGTGCTCATTGATTCGGGCGGCGTGTGTGTATTCTTTGCCGTACGTTATGTTTTCACCCGCGAGATGATGATTTGGCCGGATCGCCTCGCGGCGCTGCTCAACCTGACCACTGGCGCGGGATACAGCTCCTGAGGAAGCCTTGCAGGCTGCTGAACGGGTCTACAACCTGGAGCGCCTGTTCCTGATCAAGGCAGGGTCCGGACCGGAATTCGACACCCTCTCTCCCCGATTGCTCAACGAACCCCTGCCGGAAGGTCCCGCCAAAGGCCGCGTGGTCGACCTGGACAAGATGCTGCCCGAATATTACAAAGCACGCGGCTGGGACGAAAAAGGTTACCCGACGAAATCCAAGCTGGCTGAACTCGGATTGGCGTAATCTACATCGCAAAATTCCTAACCATCCCTTTGAGCATTCCAAATCGAAGGGTATGGTTCTTATTTTGGGCAATTTGATTTTTCCTTCACATTACCTATAATGGAAATGAGGAATTTTCTAATATTTAGTGCAATCGGAGGGTGATATGGGACGCTCAACAAATTCTTTGATGCAGGCTGTTTCAGCACTAACTGTTCTGGCAAAAAGCAAGCTGCTTACGACACCCCTCAACCATTGAGGACGGGACGCGTTGCAGCTTAAGGGAGTTGAGGCACCTGTTGAGATCATCCGCGACAAATGGGATGTGCCTCATATCTATGCCCAGATCGTTGGAGGACGCCCTCTTTGCGCAGGGATTTGGTCCACGCGCAGGAACGACTCTGGCAAATGGATTTCAACCGCCGGCTGGTGGCGGGCCGGCTGCGGAGATCCTGGGTGATGTGGCTCTCCCGCTGGACCGATGGATGCGGATCCTGGGGATGCGGCGCATTGCAGAAAAACAGGCAAGCCTGCTGGAAGATAGAGACCCAAATTCTTTTTAGCGCGTATTCAGCAGGAGTTAATGCAGCCATTACCAAAGGTCCATTGCCGGTGGAGTTCATGCTGCTGGGATATACACCCGAACCCTGGTCCCCAGCGGACGCAATAGCCTGGTCGAAGATGATGGCGTGGACGTTGTGCGTCAACTGGGAATCAGAAATTCTGCGGGCAAAGCTGATCGCCAAGCTGGGTCCTGAAATAGCGGCGGAACTGGAGCCGCCGTGGTTCGACTTCTGGCCGCGGGTTGTGCCTCCAGGTGTGGATTATTCCTGTATCGGAGGCGAGGCTTTGCGGCGGGCTGCTGAAGCGCGTCGATTCACGGGTCCTGCATCCCAACAAGGGGTGGGGAGCAACAACTGGGTGCTCTCCGGGAGTCGAACGGAGAGTGGCCATCCTATGCTGGCAAACGACATGCACCTCGGGATAACCATGCCCGCCATCTGGTATGTGAATCATTTGGTGGGAGGTGATTTGAATGTTACGGGTGTTTCGCTTCCGGGTATTCCGCTGGTGATCGCCGGTCACAACCCGCATGTGGCCTGGGGATTTACCGATGGATTTACTGATGTTCAGGACCTCTACATTGAACATATTCGGCGAACGGAGCAGGGAGAGGTCCAATATGAATTTATGGGGATATGGGTATCCGCGGAGGTCCTTCAGGAAAGGATCCATGTCAAGGGCGGCGATGCAGTGACCCAGGAAGTGGTCATCACCCGACATGGACCGGTGATCAACGGACTGGCGCCGGATTATATCGGAGAGCAACCTCTTGCCCTCCGCTGGACTGCCCTTGAGACAGATCAGATGATGGGTAGTATGATCAAGATGAATCTGGCGAAGGACTGCTCGTCGTTCCGGGAAGCTTTGCGTGATTGGTCGGTTCCCTCGCAAAATACTGTCTATGCAGATACCCTGGGGAACATCGGGTATTCCCTGCCCGGAAAACTGCCAATTCGTGCCAAAGGCGACGGCCGCCTTCCTGTTCCCGGCTGGACGGGAGAATATGAATGGGAAGGGTATGTCCCCTTTGAAGAACTTCCGCACCTGTATAACCCTCCGCAAGGATTTATCGCAACGGCTAATAACCGCGTCGTCGGGGATGATTATCCTCATTGGATCGGTTATGACTGCTGCTGCGGCAACCGTGCGGAGCGCATCGTCGAATTGATTGAAAAACAATCGACTATCGGTACGGACTACATCCGTTCGATGCAGATGGACCAGGTCTCGAAATCTGCGCAGAGAATTGCCCAGGTTTTTGCGACACTGCAGTCGGGTGACCCTGCCCTCATCCCGGTTATAAAGTTGATGCGTGAGTGGGACGGGTCGTTAACCCCTGAAGGTCCGCAGGCGGCAGTTTACGAGGTGTTCACACTCAAGCTGATGTCGATTCTCCTGTCGGGAAAACTGGGCGATTTGGAGTTGCGCTACACCGGGAAGGGTGCGGTGCCTGTTCTTCAGGAAACCAGCCTCCACGGGGAACGTTCGAGGGAGTGGTTGCAATCCATTCTGGATAATCCGAATTCCCTCTGGTTTGATCTGGGCGACGGCCGGAGCCGGAATGATCTGATGCTTGCCGCGCTGAAGGAGAGTGTCGAGTTCCTTAAAATAGAATGTGGACCGGATTTCCACGATTGGCATTGGGGCAAACTGCACAAGATCACTTTTGGCCATAATCTGGGCAGTGTCAAACCGCTGGACAAGTTCTTCAATCGGGGACCCTTTCCGCTTGGCGGCGATTTCGACACCATTTGGGCTTCAGGCGCAACTCGGCATGATCTGAGTCATGATGTGATCGTGGGTCCGCCCTTCCGCTTCATCGCCGACCTTCAAGATTGGAACCGGTCTCTGGGCATGCTCGTCCCGGGCCAGAGCGGCCACCCGATGAGCCCCCACTATGAGGATAACATCCAGGGTTGGTTGAAAGGGGAGTACCATCCCATGCTCTTTGACCGGGAGGCGGTGCTCAAGGAAGCGGATGCTACACTGGTCTTAGAACCCGCATAAATGACTTTGCACGATAAGCAAATATTATTCCCCTTTCTTTGAGAAAGTGACATGGTAAAGGGGGTATATTCAAATTACCTTTTGACAAATCAAGATCCTGGAATTGCCAATTAATTCGAATTATTGTTCAAGCGAATTATGATAACATTGATGGGAATTTTCTTTTACTGGATTACATTTTTGCATGAAAACCAAAACCCGTAAAAAAGACCCATCAGATATCCTGCTGCAGACAAAGTTGCACCGGCCGCGTCCCACACGCCACCTGGTCCAACGCCAGCGGTTGTTGGAGCGGCTCGATCAAGGGAAAGATCACCCGCTGATCCTGGTGTGTGCCCCTGCTGGTTATGGAAAGACCACTCTCGTCAGCTCGTGGATCGAGACTATGCAGCCGGCGGAAAGGCAGCGATCAGTCTCCATGCCTGCAGCCTGGCTGTCGCTGGATAATCATGACAGCGATGTCATGGTTTTTTTACAATACCTCATTGGTGCCTTGCGCACGATCTTTAAGGGTGCTTGCCCCAATACTCTCGACCTCATCCTTTCAACGCAACGGCCATCATTGAAAGAGATTTCGATATCCTTAGTTAACGAAATCGATCAGCTTCCTGAAGTCTTTACCCTGGTCCTGGAGGATTATCAAACTATCCAGGGGCAGGTTGTCCACGATCTGCTCGATGACTTGCTGCAACATACTTCCCCTATTTTTCACCTGGTGTTGATCTCACGCTCCGATCCTCCCTTATCGGTCGCCAGACTGCGGGCGAATGGGATGCTCACCGAAATTCGCAGCCGGGACCTGCGTTTCTTAAAGAGGAGGCAACCGCCTACTTAAACGATTCTCTGGATATAACGCTCAGCGATTCCGTTATAGCGCAACTGGAAGAGCGTCTGGAGGGTTGGATTGCCGGACTGCGCCTGGCAGTGCTTTCACTGCGTTCAGCAGACGAAGCCAATGCCGTACTTACCAACATGGCAGGACTCGATTCCAACACAACGGACTATCTGGTGGATGAAGTACTGGCACGCCAGCTTCCTGGCATCCAGACTTTTTTGCTCAAGTCTTCCATCCTGGATCGTTTTAGCGCGTCAGTGTGTGAAGCCATCATTGGAGAAATCGACGCCGCCTGGAATGTGCGCGCCTGCCTGGATTGGATTGAACGTTCCGAACTGTTCATTACTCCTCTGGACAACCGTCGGGAATGGTACCGTTATCACCAGCTATTTCAGGAATTGCTGCAGCAGAGATTATTCGCTCAGTCGACGCCTGCCCAGGTGAACGAGTTGCATCGTCTGGCTTCAGTCTGGTTCGAAGATCATGGAATGCTCGATGAAGCTTTGCATCACGCCATGGCAGCAAACGATCTTGATCTGGCTGCCCGGCAGATAGGTACCGGGCTGCGAGAGGTGCTCAATATCGAGGACCGTCAGACCTTGGAGCGCTGGCTGCGCCTGCTGCCGGAAGAGATGATTCAGCGAAGTCCCGGGCTGTTGATGATCAAGGTCTGGGCGCTGGAGTTCTCATGGCGAATTGACCTGCAAGCACAGGTGCTCCAACAGGTGCAGGAGCTGTTGGATTCAGCTGTGAGCTCATCGTTGCAGGCGAATGACCTTCAAATCCTGCGCGCACAAATCTTCGTGATCAGATCTCAGCAGATGTATTTCAGCAACCAGGTCTTGCGGGGAATCGACCTTTGCCGACAGGCAATGGCGGTCCTGCCTCTTTCGTGGACATTCGTTCGCGGCGGAGCCATGTTTTACCTGGGCTTGTGCATGCAGGCCAACGGTCAGGCACAGGAAGCCGAACAGCTGCTGCTCGATGATTATGAGTTCTTACGACGATAAGAACGATGCTTATGCCCTGCTTCTCCTGGAATCTCTATGTTTCATCTATCTAAATACCGGCCAGCTTGAGCAGACCAGAAAAATGGCGCAGATACTTCTCCAGAGTGCAACCCGTAGCGGAGTGGCAATCAGGAAGAACTGGGGTGACTGGTTTCTCGGGATGGTTTGCTACCACCGCAATGAGCTGGACGCCGCTGCTCAGTATTTTTCCCAGATTGTCGAACATCGCTTTTCAGCCCAGATAACCACTTACCGCGATGCAATTGCATGCCTGGCCTTGATCCATGAGATTAAAGGAAAGAGCACTGAGGCCTGGCAGATGGTGGAGTCGATCAGCCAGTTTGATCTGGAGCAAAGAGGGAGCGAAGATCCTCGAACACGTTCTCTGCGCGCCAGGTTGATGTTCATGCAAGGGGACATGGAAGGCGCCGGCCAGTGGGCTAACTCGTTCAACGATCTGCCACCGGACCAGACTCTTATTTGGCTGGAAGAACCCCCAGGTGACACGGGTGCGCATCTTGTTGGGTAGAGGTACTGATGGCGACGTCAGGTCGGCTATGCAAATTTTAGACATCCTTGGTGACATTGTCGATCGAACTCACAAAACACGCTATAAGATCGTGATTCTGGCATTGCGTGCCCTGGCGTTGGATGCACGGGGAAAACCACCAAAGCCGACGCCGTGCTGAAGCAGGCTCTGGACCTTGCACGGCCTGGTGGCTTCATCCGGGTTTTCGTCGACCTGGGTAAACCCATGCAGGAGATGCTATAGCGACTTGATGGACGAAGTCCCAACAATTATTATATTCAACGATTGCTGGCAGCTTTCACGGCGGAGAAACCGCAGAAGAAGGCGAATGGCAATATTCATCGGACTGACTGTCCCGAAAAGCACGTAACCAACCTGTACTCGCCGAACCGTTGACCGCTCGTGAGATGGATGTTCTGATCCTCTTACGTGAGCCTCTGAGCAACAAAGAGATCGCAAGCCAACTCTATCTGTCCCCCGCGACTGTAAAACGTCACACGGTCAACCTGTACGGCAAGCTGGGTGTCCATTCACGCAGGGAAGCAGTCGCTGCAGCGACTAATCTCGGAATCCTTCCTCCTGGCTGACGCCGCTTTTACCCTTGCTTGGTCTGAGCCTCCCTACACCTAATTACACCCCGATTACACCCTCGGGGTGGTTCTGCTTATCAATATCTCCTACTATACTAAAATTGCTCTGAGTATAAAATTCCAATATTTAATGCCTTTCAATTTTCAAAAAGGAGAAAGAAAATGAGACAACAGAATAATTCGGGTTGTTTGACAGGATTTGTCGCTGGATTCTCGCGGTTTTTCCTCATCTTTGCATGGCTAGCGCGGCCGATTGCTTTTGAACGTGTCTTTGGCGGCTCGTGGATCCTCCCCTGCCTCGGGATCATGATCCTGCCTTTCACGACATTAATGTATGTGTTTCTAGTGACCAATGGCGTAGGCACGATCGGTGGCATCTCTGGCATCGACTGGCTGTGGATAGGGTTGGCATTAGTCGTCGATTTCGCCACCATAGGCGCTGCCGGTGCTGCAAACCGCAACCAGATCCCGCAAGGTTACCCGGGCTCATTGCCGCCGGAACCTCCCATGGCTCCGCCGGCTGCTCCCACCAGCACCCCGCCCGCTCCCAAGCCTTAATATAGCTGCGGTTTGGATATAACTCCATCAGAATGCCCTGATAGTTTTCCACCGTGAAACTTGGTCGAACGACACCACAAGATTTTCCCTCTCCCCAGCCTCACAGACTAAGACCGTTAGGCTGGAGACCAATTCCAGAACGATTTCTCTAGCGCAAAACTTGGTGTTATACGCGGGATCGCTTATCCATGGTTTATCGGAGTGGTTCGTGACCGCCATGACGACCTTGAAGAAGTCAAGCTTAGCTCGACCTCTGTTTGATTAAGCGCAAAGTCTCAGGTCACAGGGGAACTCTTTAGGTTCCGCTGCTCGGACCAGCACGCCCATTACAAAGAATATACATACCTACGATCTGTTACACTGGATTGCACCCTGGGGGTGGTTCTGCTCATCCAGGTTCAAATACTATGCTGTAAACATGGCGAAAAATTATAATATTCAGTGCCCTTTCGATACACCCGTGCCTTACCGGATTCAGGTTCAAGGCCGGGTAGCTTGCAAATTGGTCCGATCGTCTACAAGGCATGGATATCCGCCAGGCCGCTTCCGATACCGGGTATTATCGTGTCCACATTGACGGGAGAGCTGCCCGACCAGACCGCCCTGGCAGGTGTGCTCAACGCACTCTATGAAATGCATCTGACGGTGCTGTCGGTGGAATACCTAAAAAGCGTTATAATATTTACCGATTAGGCAATAAGCCTAAGAATTCAACCATAAGATCCAGGCAAAAGGAGCATACTCATATGACAACAGAACAAGTCAAGAAGAAATTCAAGTTCCCAACCGCTTTCACGATCCTGGTTCTCATTACTGTGGTGGTCGCCATCCTGACCTTTGTGATACCCGCAGGACGGTATGATTACGATGAGAATGGACAGCCGGTCCCGGGGTCCTATCACGCCGTGGATCCAAATCCGCAGCGTGATAGGACCCCGGGACCGGCTGTCATTCTCATGGTAATCATACCGTCCTGCGGGTATCACAAAGGTCAGGATGGCGACCACCACAGTAATGAGAACCAGGATCGTGAAAGCGGTTGGGAATTTGAATTTCTTCTTGACTTGTTCTGTTGTCATATGAGATGCTCCTTTTGCCTGGATGAATGGTTGAATTCTTAGGCTTATTGCCTAATCGGTTAATATTATACGCATTTTAGGCATTCCACCGACAGCACCGTCAGATGCATTTCATAGAGTGCGTTGAGCACACCTGCCAGGGCGGTGTGGTTGGCAGCCTCCGTCAATGTGGACACGATATACCCGGTATCGGAAGCGGCCTGGCGGATATCCATCCTTGTAGACGATCGGACCAATTTGGAAGCCACCCGGCCTTGAACCTGAATCCGGTAAGGCACGGGTGTATCGAAAGGCACTTGAATATTATAATTTTTCGCCATGTTTACAGCATAGTATTTGAACTGGATGAGCAGAACCACCCCCAGGGTGCGATCGAGGTGTAATTAGTCGTAGTATGTATATTTTGTAATGGCGTGCTGGCCGAGCAGCGGAAAAAGAGTTCCCCTGTGACCTGAGACTTTGCGCTTTCAAACTGAGGGTGGTAGCTTAAGCTTGACTTCTTCAAGGTCGTCATGGCGGCCACGAACCACTCCGATAAACCATGGATAAGCGATCCCGCGTATAACACCAAGTTTTGCGCTAGAGAAATCGTTCTAATTGGTCTCCAGCCTAACGGTCTTAGTCTGTGAGGCTGGAGAGGGAAAATCTTGTGGTGTCGTTCGACCAAGTTTCACGGTGGAAAACTATGAGGGCATTGTGATGGAGTTATATCCAAACCTAGCTATATTAAGGCTTGGGAGCGGGCGGGGTGCTGGTGGGAGCAGCCGGTGGAGCCATGGGAGGTTCCGGCGGCAATGAGCCCGGGTAACCTTGCGGGATCTGGTTGCGGTTTGCAGCACCGGCAGCGCCTATGGTGGCGAAATCGACGACTAATGCCAACCCTATCCACAGCCAGACGATGCCAGAGATACCACCGATCGTGCCTACGCCATTGGTCACTAGAAACACATACATTAATGTCGTGAAAGGCAGGATCATGATCCCGAGGCAGGGGAGGATCCACGAGCCGCCGAAGACACGTTCAAAAGCAATCGGCCGCGCCAGCCATGCAAAGATGAGGAAAAACCGGGAGAATCCAGCGACAAATCCTGTCAAACAACCTGAATTATTCTGTTGTCTCATTTTCTTTCTCCTTTTTGAAAATTGAAAGGCATTAAATATCGGAATTTTATACCAGAGCAATTTTAGTATAGTAGGAGATATTGATAAGCAGAACCACCCCGAGGGTGTAATTGGGGTGTAATTAGGTGTAGGAGGCTCAGACCAAGCAAGGTTAAAAGTGGCGTCAGCCAGGTGGAAGGATTCCGAGATTAGTCGCTGCAGCGACCGCTTCCCTGCGCGAATGGACACCCAGCTTGCCGTACAGGTTACCGTGTGGCGTTTTACAGTCGCGGGGGACAGATAAAGTTGGCTTGCGATCTCTTTGTTGCTTAGAGCTCTCGTAAGAGCATCAAGACATCCATCTCACGAGTGGTCAACGGTTCGGCTATTACAGGTTGGTTAGGTGGTTTTCTTGTGACAGCATTCAGATGAATATTGCCATCGCTCTTCTTTGGGTTTCTCCGCCGTGAAGGCTGCCAGCAATCCTTGAATATAATAATTGTTGGGACTTCGTCCATCAAGCCGGTATAGCATTGCCTGCATGGGTTTACCCAGTTCGATGAAAACCCGGATGAAGCCATCCAGCCGTGCGAGGTCTAATGCTTGCTTCAGCACGGTGTTGGCTTTGGTGGTTTTCCCCTGTGCATCCAACGCCAGGGCATGCAATGCCAGAATCACGATCTTATAGCGTGTTTTGTGAGTTCGATCGACAATGTCACCCAGGATGTCTAAAATTTGCATAGCCGACCTGATGTCGCCATCAGTACCTCTACCCAACAAGATGCGCACCCGTGTCACCTGGGGGTTTTCCAGCCAAAGAAGAGTCTGGTCCGGTGGCAGATCGTTGAATGAGTCAGCCCACTGGCCGGCGCCTTCCATGTCCCCTTGCATAAACATCAACCTGGCGCGCAGAGAACGTGTTCGAGGATCTTCGCTCCCTCTTTGCTCCAGATCAAACTGGCTGATCGACTCCACCATCTGCCAGGCCTCAGTGCTCTTTCCTTTAATCTCATGGATCAAGGCCAGGCATGCAATTGCATCGCGGGTGGTTATCTGGGCTGAAAAGCGATGTTCGACGATCTGGGAAAAATACTGAGCAGCGGCGTCCAGCTCATTGCGGTGGTAGCAAACCATCCCGAGAAACCAGTCACCCCAGTTCTTCCTGATTGCCACTCCGCTACGGGTTGCACTCTGGAGAAGTATCTGCGCCATTTGTCTGGTCTGCTCAGCTGGCCGGTTGTTAGATAGATGAAACATAAGATTCCAGGAGAAGCAGGGCATAAGCATCGTTCTTATCGTCGTAAGACTTATAATCATCGAGCAGGAGCTGTTCGGCTTCCTGTGCCTGACCGTTGGCCTGCATGCACAAGCCCAGGTAAAACATGGCTACCCGCGAACGAATGTCCACGAAAGAGGCAGGACCGCCATTGCCTGTCGGCAAAGGTCCATTCCCCGCAAAGACCTGGTTGCTGAAATACATCTGCTGAGATCTGATCACGAAGATTTGTGCGCGCAGGATTTGAAGGTCATTCGCCTGCAACGATGCAGCTCACAGCTGAATTCAACAGCTCCTGCACCTGTTGGAGCACCTGTGTTGCAGGTCAATTCGCCATGAGAACTCCAGCGCCCAGACCTTGATCATCAACAGCCCGGGACTTCGCTGAATCATCTCTTCCGGCAGCAGGCGCAGCCAGCGCTCCAAGGTCTGACGGTCCTCGATATTGAGCACCTCTCGCATCCCTCCCTATCTGCCGGGCAACCAGATCGAGTCACCTGCTTCCCGGGCGTGGTGGAAGGCTTCCTCGAGCATGCCCTGATTTGCAAACCAGACCGAAGCCCGTCGATGCAACTCCTTCACCTGGCTGGCCTCGACTGAGCGATTAATCTCTGATTCAGCAATTCCTGGAATAGCTGGATGGTAACGGTACCATTGCCGCGGTTATCCAGAGGGATGATGAACAGTTCCAACCGTTCCATCCATTCCAGGCAGGCGCGCAATTCCAGGCAGGGTCAATTTCCCCGATGATAGCTTCACTGAGTGAAACACTGAAACGATCCAGGATGGATGTCTTGAGCAAAAAAGTCTGGATGGCAGGCAGCTGGCGTGCGAGTACCTCATCCGCCAGGTAATCCGTTATGTTGGTATCAGTCCTGCCATGTTGTGAGTACGGCATTGGCTTCGTCTGCTGAACGCAGTGAAAGCACTGCCAGGCGCAGCCCGGCAATCCAACCCTCCAGACGCTCTTCCAGTTGCGCTATAACGGAATCTCTGAGCGTTATATCCAGAGTATCGTTTAAATAGGCGGTCGCCTCCTCTTTTAAGAAACGCAAGTCCCGGCTGCGAATTTCGGTGAGCATCCCATTCGCCCGCAGTCTGGCGACCGATAAGGGCGGATCGGAGCGTGAGATCAACACCAGGTGAAAAATAGGGGAAGTATGTTGCAGCAAGTCATCGAGCAGATCGTGGACAACCTGCCCCTGGATAGTTTGATAATCCTCCAGGACCAGGGTAAAGGACTACAGGAGCTGATTGATTTCGTTGACTAAGGATATCGAAATCTCTTTCAATGATGGCTGTTGCGTTGAAAGGATGAGGTCGAGAGTATTGGGGCAAGCACCCTTAAAGATTGTGCGCAAGGCACCAATGAGGTATTGCAAAAAAATCATGACATCGCTGTCATGATTATCCAGCGACAGCCAGGCTGCAGGCATGGAGACTGATCGCTGCCTTTCCGCCGGCTGCATAGTCTCGATCCACGAGCTGACGAGAGTGGTCTTTCCATAACCAGCAGGGGCACACACCAGGATCAGCGGGTGATCTTTCCCTTGATCGAGCCGCTCCAACAACCGCTGGCGTTGGACCAGGTGGCGTGTGGGACGCGGCCGGTGCAACTTTGTCTGCAGCAGGATATCTGATGGGTCTTTTTTACGGGTTTTGGTTTTCATGCAAAAATGTAATCCAGTAAAAGAAAATTCCCATCAATGTTATCATAATTCCCTGAACAATAATTCGAATTAATTGGCAATTCCAGGATCTTGATTTGTCAAAAGGTAATTTGAATATACCCCCTTTACCATGTCACTTTCTCAAAGAAAGGGGAATAATATTTGCTTATTGTGCAAAGTCATTTATGCGGGTTCTAAGACCAGTGTAGCATCCGCTTCCTTGAGCACCGCCTCCCGGTCAAAAGGCATAGGATGGTACTCCCCTTTCAACCACCCCTGGATATTATCCGCATAGTGAGGACTCATCGGGTGGCCGCTTTGTCCCGGCACCAGCATGCCCAGTGATCGGTTCCAATCCTGCAGGTCAGCGATAAAGCGGAAGGGTGGTCCCACGATCAGGTCATGGCTCAAATCGTAACGCGTCGCGCCGGCAGCCCAGATGGTGTCGAAATCCCCGCCGAGAGGAAATGGTCCCCGGTTGAAGAACTTGTCCAGCGGCTTGACACTGCCCAGGTTGTGACCGAACGTGATCTTGTGGAGCTTGCCCCATTGCCAGGTTTGGATATCAGGTCCACATTTGGTTTTGAGAAACTCCACACTCTCCCTAAGCGCAAAAAGAATCTGGTCATCGCGGCTCCTGCCATCGCCACAATCAAACCAGTGGGAATTCGGGTTAGACAAAATGGATTCCAGCCACTCCCTCGAACGTTCCCCGTGCAGGCTGGTCTCCTGAAGGACGGGCACAGCACCCCTGCCTGCGTAGCGTACTGCCAGATCGCCCAGCTTCTCTGAGAGAAGGTTTGACAGGAGCTTGATCGTGAATACCTCGTATACGGCAGCCTGCGAGCTGTCCGGCGCAAGCGACCCGTCCCACTCGCGCATCAACATGATGACGGGTTTGAGGGCAGGATCCTCCGATTGCAGAGTATCAAATACCCGCGCAATTCTTTGCGCCGACTTCGAAACCTGGTCCATCTGCATGGAACGGATATATCCTACGTTGATCCTGGGTTGCCTGTTTATCAATTCGACGATCCGTTCCGCCCGATTCCCGCAGCAGCAGTCGTAACCGATCCAATGAGGATAGTCGTCGCCCACCACACGGTTATTGGCGGTAGCGATAAAACCTTGAGGCGGGTTGTTCAGGTGCGGCAACTCTTCAAAGGGGACATACCCTTCCCATTCGTATTCACCTGTCCAGCCAGGAACCGGAAGCCGGCCGTCGCCTTTTACACGAATTGGCAGTTTTCCGGGCAGGGAATATCCGATGTTCCCCTGAGTATCCGCATAGACCATATTCTGCGAGGGGACCGACCAACCTCGCAAAGCTTCCCGGAACGACGAGCAATCCTTCGAAGATTCATCTTGATCAAACTTGTCATCATCTCATCGGTCTCGAGGGCAG